>CAWEVI010000037.1:0-278557 GCA_963812475.1 uncultured Alphaproteobacteria bacterium | reverse complement strand
TGGTCTGATCGGGTCAGTGGCCGAGATGAACAGGTGGGCAAGGCTCAGGCTCGGCGGACGCTCCAAAATAGCGAAAAACCCTCCAGCACGCCTGTAATATCGGGGCGATCGCCGTTGGGAGACGCGATAGCCCGAGTGGATAGTATGGCACACTGTCGGATGCCTCGGTCTAAATCGCCACGCCGATCTTGTGCTGTGCCGTCAGGTCAGGGGCGTCGAACCAGTCGTCGCGCAGCGCTTCGATCTTCGGGTTCGTCAGCCAGCCGAATGTGGCATCCTTGCCGTTGCCCCGTAGTTGCGGGTGGGCCGCCGGGGAGAAGTAGTCGAGACTGGCTGCCCCGGTACAGGACCTATTCCACCCGCCTTCAGAAGGCGGTTTGGTGCTGGTGCGACGCTGTACGACCGTGCCCCAGTCGGTGGCCTGATAAGTCACGTTCATGCCGACGCGTATCAGCATGTCGGCAGCAACGTCTCCCAGGGCCTTCAAAATCGGGAAATCGGTGGCAACCATCAGCACGACTGGCTCGCCCTTATAGCCGGCGGCTGCGAGGGCCTGTTTCACCGCCGCGTCGTCGCGCGGACTGGTCAGCGCGGACATCCCGGCATCGCTGGCCAACGGCGGGATCGGCGGAAAAAATCCCACCGGCACCTCCCACAGTGAAGTGTCAGTGCCCATCATCGCCGTCATGTATTGCCCCTGATCAATCGCCCCGAGCAGGGCGCGACGCACCGCAGGACTGTTGAATGGTGGATGCAGATGGTTCGGACGCAGCACCATCATCTGACCAGCGGGATTGATGGTCAGCGTGGCGATCCGATTCTGCCGCAGCATTGGCAGCAGGTCGGCTGTGGGAAACTCCCACCAATCCATCTCGCCGGTCCGCAACGCTGCGGCGGCCGTGGCCGGATCGGGTATGACGTGCCACTCGACACGGTCGAAATGCACTATCTTCGGGCCGGCGGTAAAGTCCGACGCGCCGCTCTCGCGCGCTCTGTAGCCATCAAAGCGCTCATATACAAACCGCGAGCCCGGCATTCGCTCATCTGCCTTGAATCGGAACGGGCCGCTGCCGACCATTTCTGTGACCTGCTTGAACGGATCAGTGGCGGCGATTCGTTCCGGCATGATGGCACACATGGTGGGAGCGCTGTGGCCGAGCGCGTCCGGCAACAGCGCGAATGGCTGCTTCAGACGGAACACGACTGTCTTGTCGTCGCGCGCGGCAATTTCATGAGTGCGCTGCATCAGTGCTTGCCCGAAGGAGTCGCGCACACCCCAGCGCCGGATAGAGGCGACGCAGTCGCTAGCCAGGACCTTCTGCCCATCATGGAACAGTAAACTCTCGCGCAGTATAAGCTTCCACGTCTTTCCGTCATCCTCGATGACGTGGCCGGCGACCATCTGCGGCGTGGTCTTGAAACCGTTCTGCTCCCCGCACTGCCCAAACAGCGTGTCGAATACCATGTAGCCGTGGTTGCGGGTCGTGTAGGCGGTGGTCCACATTGGGTCCAGGATTGCAAGGTCGGACTGCGGGATGAATCTCAACACCCGCTTGCCCTGCGCGCGCGCAATGGACGGCAACGCGAGAGAGGCGGCTGAAGTGACAAGGAATTTGCGCCGCCGCATTGTGGTCCCTCCCTGAATTCTTGTCTTTTGTCAAACGTCGCAACTTTATGAGGATAGAATACCAGCCACGCGAAAGGAAGGGCGGCGTGGAAGTCTCTGTTACGCTATCTCCGGTGACCGGTAAGTCTCGGTCGATGGTGTCCAAGGCGGCCCGGATGAATGGCCCACGAAGTTTCTGGCTACGCGAGTCATTCACTTGTCAGATGGCGATCGTGACCAGCAACATGTGTCGATCACGTCCACGTGGCGCGGTTGCGGCTCGCGACATTGATGGCTGGGCGGATAGTCTAGGCTCGGAGTTATTCAGGGCTGAAGCAGTGCTTGTGTATGGTCGTCCGTGAAGCAGTACCCTGCTGCGAAAGGCTCGTGGGGTGCATTGCTTTCACAAAGTCGCTGGCGAGGGTACAAAACGGCGTCCTTGACACACACTATGCTCGCCGTCTCTGGCGCTCAGCCATGCTTGGTGGCTCGTTCCTGGCTTGCAGCGTTCCGCTCGATCGTTCGGTTAATGCCGCTCCCTTAGGGATCGATGCGCCGGCCATCGACCAACTTACAGTACGGGAAATCATCGACAACTTTCACAACATCGTTTTGTCAGGCGTGAAGGTTCCAGGTCTAGCGGTTAGTCGTATCGGATTTCCTGAAGCCGCACAGGGCAACACCCTTGCCAGTGAATGGGGGTTGGCGTTGCACATCGAGTTCCCGCAAGGGTGTAGAAGCTCGTCGCTACCTGCTTGACTTCGGCTTCACGCCAAATGTTTACGCGAACAATCTGGAAATTATGAAAATCAATCTTGGCGAGGTGGACGCCCTCATCATCAGCCACGGTCATTATGATCACATCGGCGGGCTTATGGGATTTCTGGGGGCGCACCGCCCGCTCATGCGGAAGGGATTACCAACATTTTACATCCGATGAGCTTGCCGGAAAGCCAGTGCCCGATCAGCACTGGCACGAGCACGCTACTTGCTTCAGGCTGGGTGATCGCGGACTTGTGGTGCTCAGTTCATGTGGCCATGCAGGGATTATCAATACGCTCAGGCGCGCGCAGGAGATCACCGGGATCGAGAGAATTTATGCCTTGGTTGGCGGGTTGCGGTTCGCGTCCGAATGTCTCGCTCAGTTCAGCGATGACCTCGCTCCGCACCCGTGGGCATGCTCTTCGCACACAGCCTTCCAATATGTGAACTCGATCGCTCTATCGAACTCATCGCGCATAGCCAGCAACAGCAACTGGCGTCTGTCGTCGGACCGCATTGCGTCTGGTCAACTCGGTGAAGAGGGCTGCCTTGGCAATCATGTCGGAAGTGTCGCTCGCTTCCGGAATTTGTCAGCCAATTCTTCTTCGGCGGCTTGGGGGCCCGATGACGCTCGCCTGCCATTCGCGAGCCGGGTCGCGATAGATACCACTGCCCAAGACTGGCGCCCTGTATCAGAGCGATTTCGCGGGCTCGGTCATGATGCCTCAATTGTCCGTGTCCGGCCTGTTGATATGGGAGCATCAGTTGCTTAGCCGCGCCGAATAACCATTTAGGGACATTGTTGGCGCAGGAATCCCCGCTTGGTCTCTTGGTCAACGTATGAAGGAACGATATGTGATGGACTCGGAAGAAGCTCGCCAAGCCAAGACTGATAAACCACATCAGCATTTCGATGAACCACAGCAAGTGGTCACAGACCCTGCGTTGTCAGATCAGGACAAGGCGGAAGTGCTTGAGACGCTCGAACAGGATGCCCGGCTCCTGGCGAAGGCCACGGAAGAGGGAATGGCTGGCGGTGAACGAAGCAAACTCCCCGAAGTTCTCAGCGCGAAGAAAGCACTCGGAACCCCAACCGACGCTGCAAGGAACCCGCCGCCCGACTCCAAAGCAGAGGTCGCCAAAGAAGCAGAGACTGAAAAGTTAGACCCCTAATACCGAAATTTCGAGCATGCGATCGCCACCATCGGCCAGAGACCGCGCGGCTTTGCTAGTTTGCGCCTCAACTTGGAAGACGCTAGTTCGCGGCGCAACTGGACGGCGATGGCTGAGTCCACGGCACACCTGAAACAGGAGGCAAATGATGCCAGACGATAAGATGAAGACCGATGATGCAGTCCCACAGGCTGACAAGCAGGCCCATACGGAAATTGCGGAACGCGAGGGCAGAGAAGGCGAGCAAGCCCGCGTTATCAACAAGGAAGAGGCAAAGAAGGGCAAGGATAGCTAGAAGTTCTTGAAACGTAATTGCCCGGAACTAGCAATCCGGTAGTCGCCCTGTGCTGTTTGATGGCGCGTGGGTGACCCTCGCTGGCTCGCAGCCGGCGGGAACAAACAGGTGCTTGCCACCGAATTCGCCGCGCCGCGAGAGCCTGGATCAAATCGCTTGCACTGCGGGTAGGTAGTTGCCGCATCTTCGCCCGCACTTGCACCGGTTGGGCTCAACGCCTATTTGGCTGCCACCGCACAAACCCCGGCCATAAAACCGCGCCGGGCTAGGTCAAGTGTCATCGACTGCATTTGCTGCTCCATCCTGTTCGCTTGGTGATACGCTAACACGACTTCAAGCGACCCCAGGCGAGCCTGTCGGTGAGCGAAGCAAATCGCCACAGGAGCATCTTATGACCGATCCCGTCACCGAGATCACACCAGAGTTCCAGCGATGATGGGATGCCGCCTCATGGCCGTGCGCTCTTGGCATGAGTCCGAGGCGAAAAAGGCGCTAATACAGGCGAGGCGCAACAGGTTCCCAAAGAACTTCGAGCGGGAAGCCGAAGTCCATCAGAGGTCTGCCGAGATTATCACCACGCTGAGCCCGGACGACCTTTGACCATACGGCAGTCGCTGCAACGCTTCTAATCGCTGCCGGCGGGTTACTGGAGGTCGGACGACGGTAGTGGCAGAAAGGATAGAGCAGGAGGGCGCGAGCAGAGCCGAACAGGATTGAACAGTGCAAGAGAAAATGATTGTTAGGATAGCGGATCGGCCTGATCTTGTGCCGATTGTTGCCGGTTGGCTCTGGCACGAGTGGTGGCATCAGGATGGCTACACTCTCGAACAGACACATGATGCGGTCGCTGGATCGGTATCTCCATCTGGGCCGCCGCAGAGTTTTGTCCTGCTGGTTGACGGCAAACCAGTCGGAGCCGCCAGTCTCGTGAATCACGACTTGGACGAGCGGCCCGATCTGACCCCTTGGCTCGCAGGTGTGTTCGTTATCCCCGAGGCCCGTGGCCGAGGGCATGTCGTCCACCTAATCCAGGCGGTCGAAGCGGCCTGCCGGTCTGCCGCTATCCCTGTGGTGTGGCTCTACACGGCCGGTGCCGAGCGCGTGTACGCGCGTGCTGGGTGGCATATCGTGGAAACTATAGAGCGTCATGGCAGACGCCCGGTCACACTCATGCGTCGCGACTTGGCCTAGGGACACTCAGGCTCGCGATCACCCCGGAACTTGGCCCTGAGCACCCGGATAGCCACTCACCATCGACATCCCACGGATCATGGAAATCCGCCACGGCGTCCACGAGAACCGATGGCGCGATCCCACCCTATTTCGGCCAACGGTGATCGCTGTGGCACACTCCCCATCTTCCAAAGCGTCCAGTGCCTGCCCTCTGAGGATACCGAATTGAATTGGGTCGCGGGAACGAAGAGACGCTCGGTTGCCATCAAGCTTCGTTCGCTGGGTCGTGGTCCTCCACCAACCGTTCGCCTACCCAGTCCAGAGCGCCGGCCTGCGTCAGAAAGCCGTGCTGTGTCTCCACATAACCGCTCCGAAAAGTGACTTCTGCCGCACAAAAAAGATGTCAGCGGTAACGCGGTAATTTGCCATACCCTCAAATATGGCACGGTGACGAGCCATTGCATTAGCCACATTTGGAAATACTTTTTGAGACGTTTCAGGGTTTGGGTGCCGACCACCCAAGCTGGAGACGTTGGACGTGATCGAAAGACTCTTGGCGCATTCCGAGACCGTCAACATTGGCCGCCTTCTGCACAACAGGCAGGAAGTATTGGGTTATCGCGCGCTTTGTGCGCTCTCGATAGCTTGTACCGGCCACGCTTGACTTTATCCGTGAGAGGCGCATTACAGCAGAGTTATTAGCCGAATTGTCCTGACCGCTGCATATGAGCATTATGCGATGCCACGGTCTTGAGCATCTGAAGCATCACATTCCGGTTGACCGGGAATAGATATGTCCGAATCCCTACATGACGATGCGCGCCTGCGCGCAACAGAGACGCAGATGCGCCGCGCACTTGGATTGGCTGCTGATACACAAGTGCGATCCACACCCACTCATTCGACCGATGTGACCTATGGATCGCATCGGCAAAGGCATCGGTTCATTCGCGACGGCGAGGTTCCGGTAACCTTCATTCGTCGCAGTCGCTATCCCGTTAGCGAACCCGGTACCAATCAACTGGACGCCGCTAGGCAAGCTGTGCGGTTCCCCGCTGTGGCTGGAGAACATTCTAAGCGGTTAGCTGTATGAGGCGCAGATCACTTACCAACCGAACGGAAAGAGCCAGGGCAGTTCTAAGCGAGGATTCGGCAGGGGCCAATTTACCCTATACACCTCAGGTCACTTCGCCTCTCATGGGAGCGGCCGTTCACGGCCGCAGTCTCTATCTTCGCGATGTGGCGTGACTCACAAGGCGATGGAAGGATGCGGCCTGGAGACTGGCTGGTTCTGTTGATTGGTTCGGCGCTTATCAGCGTATCGGTGCTAGTATTTCTCTGAGGGTTTCTGGAGTAGCTATTGGAATATCGCTCGCTAAAATTCCATTGGGCGCGATTCGCTCGCGACGAAAAAGAGGTTCCGGTCACCAACGTTCCTCGGCACTACCAACCAGATGAACCAAGAGTTTCCATCGGGAGAGCAGTCCTGAAAGGCTCTCGTGCCGATGGTACTCGAGGCTTACATGATCAGTATGGCATATCGGGTGATTCTACAAAAAAGCGCCTATCATGAGCACATACATTGTTGCCCAGGACGGGTCCCGATTTGAGGTAAGAGTGGACGACGCGAATGGGCGGGTGGTCGCCACATTTTCAAATAAGCTGGCTGCCGACAAGTTTGCAGAAAGACAGCGGGTGATTGACGAGGGCGCAGCCAATATTTCGACAGAGGACCGCGCACAGTAATGGCAATCGACCGTCTCCTCAGCCACCGCGACCAAGCAGATCGTTGATCTGCGACGAGTACGGCGCGTGAAACTGGGTGCGATTTGGGCAATGACCCTACCGTCGTCTTCCTTGGAAACGTGGGAAACAGATGGGGTGGCCCAGCCTGGACAGGACAACTGAGCCCGCAGGTCGTCATAACGGCGGCGAAGGCCCGCGTCCGGTCTGATGGCAACCAAGCGACTCCTCCGTGACCCGATCCCGCTCGATACAGAGCAACAAACGCTGTTACTTTGCCCATCAGTGGTCTCTAACCCCAGCGGCGATCCGGCGCATTATAGCAGCAAGCCTGTCTAAGCGCTGCTGTGTCGATATTGCTGATGTGGCATCCCACTCGATCGTATTTCGCTCGATTGCCTGTTCAAGCTCCGCCAGAAGGCCGAGAAAATTCTCTTGCGGCGTTGGAGCGGTAACATACTCTTCTGGGGGATTGGCCATCAGGAGGCCTCCTGCGTGAATGCGATCGGCTTCTACGCCAGTACGCTGGTTGATTGCGCTGTGTTTCAAGAGCGTTTGGGGCCTCCTGGCATCAGATTTTACCACCTTTTACGATCGTTCTTCGGCAGTCGCCGAGGTCTAGTCAGCCGATCGGCGTGAGCAACCCAAGCCTTAGCAGCAGCCTCGCTGGAAAAACTTAGCGTCGTCTGGTAGCGGCCGTCGCTGTCTTCGATCACAACATTAAAGTGGATTTTATCCGGTTTGGGGGAAATCCTGTAGATTGCCATGGGCCTAATATGGCATGTACAAGATGGTGTTGCACTGCCCCAGACAAAGAACATACTCCGCACGGTCCAGCACACCCGCTGCCCAACAGTGTGTTCCTCCCCTTCCCGCGACGAGAAACAGAACGAATGGATGAGTACTCGCCACATCGCTGAGACCAGGAGGCTCTGGCATGGCGGCCAGCAAACCAGTGCTATGCGGCCACGGCGAAAATATCGACTTTCCAGCCGGCCAAGACCGTTGCGTGATGAAGTTTAGCCACGACCCGCCGGGTGGCTTCCGTGCCGCCGGAGCGGGGCCAAGGGCATCCTGTAAAGTGCAATCCCAGGACATCGAACAACGCGTCGCGCTCGGACGTGTCCAGGCCGCCATCCGGGGGAGCATTAGCATAGTTGGCACTCAGAGCCTGTCTCTGAATGATAGCGGAACGGCCGCCTGCCAGACTTGTCGCATCGCCCGCTGCATCGGGTCGGTGGTTGATCCAGGGCCGGTAAGGCCGCCATCCAAGGCTGCCGAGATGACCCGGACCTGAGCAGAAAGCCCAAAGAGGGCGGCTGGCTCTGGCCAAAGCTAATCGTCGGCGGTAAACTGCTCAACAAATAGGACAACTCACCGTTGAACTGGGAAATGCCTGGTAAAGTCCTCCGGGCAAAATAAGTCGAAAAGGGGAGACCAAATGCCATGGACGTGCAGTCTAGGCGCATCACCCTGACCACTGCGCTTGCAGCCATATTCTCAGCATTTGCTGTAAGTGCTCAGGCCGCTGACATCAAGGTCCTGAGTGACGGCCCAATCAAACCAGCGTTGATGAAGGTCGCTGACCTGTTTCGCCAGCAGACACATACCCAGGTCCACATGGAGTTCGATCCGTGGGTCCAAAAGAGAATTGAAGGCGGCGAAGCTGCCGACGTTGTTATCGTTGAGCCGGACTTTGTCGAGGAGCTTGTGCGTGCGGGCAAGGTGAATGCAGGAAACCGACCAATTATTGGTCACGTCGGTTTCGGCCTTGGGAACCGCCGCGATAGTCCCGCACATGACATTTCGTCGCCGGAGGAGCTTAAGCAGACTTTGCTTGGCGCAGACACCATTGTCTTCAATAATGTCGGCTCGGGAAATTCCTTCGCGAAGGTGCTTGAGAAGCTGGGCATTGCTGAAGTTCTCAAGCCCAAGTTGTACGCACAACGCCAGACGGGATTTTTGAACCTGTGTTGAAGGGTAACGGCGATGACATCATGGCTGGTACGATACCGCTCATCGCAACGACACCCGGTATCAAGTTGCTTGGCCCATTCCCAGGTGATTTGCAGAGCTACCTTACGTTCACGGCTGTGCTCACGACGAACGCATCACAGCCCGAAACAGCCGAAAGCTTCATCAAGTTCCTGGTCTCATCCAAGGCAAAGGACACTTTCGCGGCGAACGGTGTCAATTGAGAATCCGTCTATTCACGCTGGGCCGGGCAGGGCGTGTGGCAAAATTCGCCATCCCGATTGCTAGGGCCTGTCGTCAATTGGCTGATTTTGGCCGGCGGGCGCGAGCCGCACGTTGGATGGTGGGACTGGTGAGTCCCGATTGCCACAGTCGGCGGTAAATCGGCGGCGTGTGCGGCGCAGCCGATTCCGGCGCGGCGGTTTCTTCGATTCATAGGCGGTCAGCTTGTTGGAGGCTGACCGATGATGCGGCGGTTCGGACTGCGCGACGATCAGTGGGAACGGATCAAGGACCTGTTGCCGGGGCGCGAAGGCTCGGTCGGGGTGACCGCAGGGGACAATCGGTTGTTCGTCGAGGCTGTGCTCTACCGTTATCGTACCGGGATGCCATGGCGCGATCTGCCGGAGCGCTTCGGTGACGGAGTTCAGGTGCACCGTCGGTTCAGCCGCTGGGCCGATAGCGGTGTCTGGGAGCGAGTGTTCCAAAATCTCGCAACAGACGCCGACAACGAATATGCGATGATCGACAGCACAATTGTGCGCGCCCATCAGCATAGCGCCGGCGCCCAAAAAAAGCCGGCGAGGACCAGGCGATCGGGCGATCGCGTGGCGGACTGAGCACCAAGATCCATACATTGGTCGACGCGCTGGGCAATCCGCTCGGCTTCTTCCTGACCGGCGGTGAAGCGCACGACCTTGTGGGCGCAGACCACCTGCTACCCACGATGGAGGCCGATACGCTGATCGCCGACAAGGCGTTCGACGCCGACAGCCGTGTCCTCGAGCCGCTGGCCGCGGCTGGCAAGACGGCAGTGATCCCACCGCGGGCCCACCGGTCCTCCCCGCGCGACTTTGACCGACAGCTCTATGGCGAGCGCCATCTGATCGAGAACTTCTTCGCCAGGATCAAGCAGTTTCGCGCGATCGCCACCCGGTACGAGAAGACTGCGCGCAATTTCCTGGCTGCCGTCCAGCTAGTCGCCAGTGTCGTTTGGCTCAATTGACGACAGACCCTAGTTGCGGGTGCTGTCTTGGTCCGCTTTCCAACCTAAGCGGTTACGATGTATCCCATTCCGTAAGCGTTCGGAGACGGGCTCTCAGGCTCCGAACCAGCTTACGGTACTCCTTCGACGATGACCCGCAGGGCAAAGTTCGTCGGTGGCGTCATGTGACGACGCTCAAACTCCCAGCGGCAGCCCGTCAGCGGGGCAGTCATTAGGCGAGCCAAGGTTTTTTCCGGCGATGGATGCCAAATTCTATCCGGATCGCAGCAGCCTTTATGTGGTGCGGAATGCATTCCTACTAGGTAGGTCGCGAGGGGCAGGAAAGGTCCGGGATGATCCACGTGGCAGGCAAAGTTGGTCCACGTGTGGCCCAGGATCGATCTGCCGCGACGAACTGCACGACAGGCCGACACCAAGACTGGTGCATCGCTCCGCGCCTTGTCGCGGGCCGCGCGTGCTGTGATCGGTTCGCAGCCCCCGATCAGTGATCCGGTGTTTCCCAGTCGGTCCGGCGAGAAACCGATCGTCGGGTATCGGAAGATGTGGTCGAGCATCGCCAAGCTGGGTGATCTGCCAGCCGATATTGCGCCCATGTGCTGTGAAGCCGGTGCGTCCATTCCGCCGATGCCGTATTGCTGGTGGGAGCCTATGCAGTGGCGAGCGCCACCATGAACTTGACGGGAGTGGATCAGGCGCAACCCCAGTTGCGGGATCAGCGTCCAGATTGATCAGTCAAGCACGCACCGGCATGTCGATCAGGTTGTCGCCGGCAAGCGCCGGACTTCGGCTCATTTTGGTCGGTGAAACGTTCAGCACCCGTGCCGCATTGTTGACACCTCGTTCTTGATTCCTGAATGGCGTCGTCCTCAGCCGTCCCGGCGCTTGCCACCCAGTAGGCCGTTCAGGGCCGGCAAGGACCGACCCAATCTGCATACCGACCACGCGGCCACGATGTCGACGTTTCTTCGAGGACCCAACGACGGTTTGCTGGGATTCTCTGGTTCCACGTCATCGCACGGTTCGGTGCGATCATCTACACGTATGACGAGAGGGGTATGACGCTATGCGCAACGGCGGCATGACGGATCATGCGATTCCCGGCCGCTTGGCGTGGCCCTGGAGCCCGATACACATCGTCGCGATAGATGTCACCCACCATCAGCCAAGCCGCGCGTCGCCTCCTTGCGCGGCTGTAGGCTGGACCGTGCATCTGGTGTCGGTGACGGCCGGGCGCGATCTCACCTTGTGGCGATCAGGCTGGCGGTCGAGTTAACGATGGTGGTGCCGCACTAGTTTGGCATCCTGCTGCGGGGACTTCCGAGCTACAGCACCTGTGCTAAGGCGCTTGGCCAGCGGGTGACCCCCGTGGCACGACGAGGGGACCTGTGTCACCGGGGGGCAGGGACAAGCGGCCAGGGCTGGATCAGCGCGATCGGGCCGATACCGGCGGCCACGGCTGACCTTCAAGCCTGTCAAGCTGGCAGTAAAGGATTGAGCGCGGCTTGACCCCCAATACGGTCTCGCAAGGAGTTCGCATTTCCGGACTCACTGTGAATCCGCAAGGACTTTGCAATCGATGCGCACTCGCTTCTTATGTGCAACTACCAAGCCATCTGGACGCACCACCATGGCCGAGAGGTAGCAGCATCCGGCCGGCGGTGCCAGTCAAGACGGCCACGACCCGACCGAGCGAGTGTGCCACTATTATTCGTGAGCGAGCCGGCATTGGCCGTGCTATGCTGCATTGGACAGATGGGGTGATTGGGGTCTCTCCCCGGTGATCCGGTGGCTGCTCCTCTCGGGATGATAGAACGTGGTCCGGTTTGCATCGGCCACAAGCATCGAGGAGGAGCAGCCGTGGGTTACTTTGCCGGTTTGGACGTGTCGTTGGAAGAGACGGCCATCTGCATTGTCGATGATGCGGGAATGATCGTGCGCGAAGCGCGTGCCGCCAGTGAACCGGAATTACTGGTTGCGTTCTTCGAGGCGTGCGGAATGAAGATGGAGCGGGTCGGTCTTGAGGCTTGCTCGCTGACGGCTTGGCTGCATGGGGGACTGACGGAGGCCGGCATTCCGGCGATCTGCATCGAGGCGCGCCAGGCCAAGGCGGCGATGGGCGCAATGCCGAACAAGACGGACCGCAACGACGCGCGCGGGATCGCACAGATCATGCGCACCGGCTGGTATCGTGCGGTGCACGTGAAGAGCCCGCCTTGCCGCTCCTGGCGTGCGCTGCTGACCGCGAGGCGGATGGTGCTCAACAAGCGGCGCGATGTCGAGAACGGTATACGGGCGTTGTTGCGCGAGGTGGGACTGAAGGTCGGCACGCCAAGCCGCAAAGACTTCCCGGCCCGCGTGCGCGAACTGGCAGCCGACGACCCGGTGCTGATGAGCCTGGCCGGGTCGTTGCTATCTGTCATCGAGGTCATGACCCGGGAAGTCGAGCGGTTGACCAAACGCGCGTTCGACGAGGTGCGCATTGAGCCGACGTGCCGGCGGCTGATGACTGTGCCCGGTGTCGGCCCACTCACCGCGTTGGCGTTCCGTGCCACCATCGACCAGCCGGGCCGCTTCCGAAAGTCGCGCGATGTCGGCGCCCATTTCGGCCTGACGCCGCGGCGCTATCAATCTGGCGAAACCGACGTACAGGGCCGGATCAGCCGATGCGGCGACGAGTTGGCCCGCACCGCACTCTACGAAGCAGCCCACTCGCTGCTGATCCGCAGCACCAAATGGTCGGCGTTGCGCGCCTGGGGCATGAACATCGCCAAACGCCGGGGCATGGCACGTGCCCGTGTCGCGGTCGCCCGCAAGCTGGCGGTGATCCTGCACCGCATGTGGGTCGATGGCAGCGAGTTCCTCTGGAGCAAGCAGGCCCCAGCTAGCGGGCGCTGCGTAGCAGACATTCCAGTTTCCGCCTGACGAGGGCGGAGCCGCGTCGTTCCTGTGGGGACGATGGGCGAGGTGATCTCGTTGAGAGTCCGGAACCGGCTGGCAGCAATGCCTCCAGGTCGCGGGACAGATTGAGACACCTCGTCCTCCTGACCCCATCCTGCGGCGGCCACGCGCCGACCGCGAAGAGAAGCGAGTGACCCACGGGCGCGACATGAGGAACGAGGAACAGCTTGCCGCCGGCAACCTCCATCAGAAAGGGCGTCCGGAAGGGTAAGGCCTGGTGGATGCCAATCAACTGCAATGCGTTACAGTAACGGAGAACAAAGCTATGCCGAGGGGCTGTAAACCGACAGGTGATCACGCGCTGAGCAACGCCGAACGCCAAGCCCGCTATCGAGCGCGCCAACAAGTGGCACCAGACACGGCGGTCACCCGACCGCGCCACCCCACCGATCGACGCAGCCGCCCGCAGCGTTGGCGTGACGCCGTCGGCACATTGCTCACGTTGCAGGCTGAGTACGCCGAGTGGCTCACAGCAATCCCCGAGAGCCTCCATGGCAACGCGACAGCCGACGCGCTCGAAGCCATCGTCGATCTCGACCTGGCGCCACTTGGTGACGTTGAGCCGCCGCGTGGTTACGGGCGTGATTAAACCCACAATCGACCGACCGGGCCGATGAGAGAAAAAGTAGCTTGACCCCGGCCATCCCAATCAGAGAGGTCTCTCAGGCAGTGGCGAAGCAGTGCCTGTGCGGCTGACCGCGAGGCAGGACCCATGTTCGCCAGCATTAGAAAGTACAACGTGAGACGCGGTTCAGTGGAGGGACTTGCTAGAACAGTGCGCGAGGGCTTCGTGCCCATGATACGACAAATGCAAGGGTTTAGGGGTTATTATCTGCTTGATGGCGGCCCGGACGTGTTGATTACCATCAGCATGTTTGACAGCGCGGACGAGGCATTTGCCTCCAATGACAGGGCGGCGGAATGGGTGAGGAACAATGTCCTCGAATTTACCAAGGGGATGCCGGAGGTCATGATCGGCAACGCCCTGATCGCCGACGTCAAATAGTGAAACCCATACCACAGGTCAGGGCGAATATCGGATGGGGGCAAGGGTATCCCGTGAGCCAAGATGTGTGGTCAGTCAGCCCGGTGTCCATGATCGAGCCGGCCTGCGGCATTGCAGGAGAACCGTGGGACGGCTCGGGTTGGCATCGTGGGTGGGGTTGTTGCGACGAGGGGATGACTGGCACCAGGGGGGCGACGACAAGTCGCCTGGATTAAATCGGCCCGATCGTGGCCCATCGATCGCGATGCTAGTTTGGTAGAGGCGCGCCAGAGGCTGCGGACCGCCTGATCAATCGTAATGGCGGCGGTGGCAACTGCCGTTACGATGGGCACGTCCCCTACGAGCGCTGCCCGGCACGGTCCATTACCGGGCTGTTTGTGTTCCTGTACCGTATCGCGATCTTCAGTCGTAGTAATGCCAGTGATGGTGATCCCAATCGCGGTGTTGGTAGTGATGATGGTTCCAGTAGTAGTCTGTTCGCTGAACGTTGACGAGGTTGGAGTCGGGACCGCTGTACCCGTGCGGGCCAACAGCGGGAGCGGCGAATACGGCCGTTGAGGCGCCAAGGGCGACCACCGCTGCTGTCATCGTCCCCAGGATAAACGAACGCATGTCTTTGCTCCTCGATTTCCAGCGGAATGTTGCGCCCACTGAACATGGGGAATATTGGCCCAAGCGAGGGCAGCAAAGCGGCGCGTAGTTGTCGTTTTGTGGCCAAACAGATAGGCATTCAAGCTGAACGCCATAACAACTCGATGGCGATCGGCGCCCTGGCGAAGCCGTGAGGCGCGAGGATGGCCCCTCTCGATCGTGCGTGGTGGTCGAGGCGTTGCCGGACGCACTGTGGCACTCCTCGGCGCGATCTTCACCTATGCGGTCCGCCTGGGCCATCGGATCAGGAGGCGGCTGACATCGCGCTTTCGGCAACGGCGGTGTTTATCCGGCACATGGTGATACGTCGAGGAACCGCACCCGCCTGCCGGCGACCCTCGACGGCGGTCATAGTGCCTGACGCCAGCATTGCCCTAGCCGCTCTGACTTTGATGGCGTTCAACGACGGTGGCAGCCGCCAGCGCGGTTCGGACAATCTAACGCAGAAGAAGCATAACGCTGCTCTGCCTCCAACGGAGCAATCACACTGATTAACCGGCTGCTATGATGTTTCGTCGCGCCCCAACCGGTTCGATTAACAGCAGTTGCAGGTATAGATGTCACGCGACTCGATGATGACCCGGCGGGCCTGCACAAGAAGTCCCGAACGCAACGGCCCAGATAACAGGTCGATCACGGCTTCAATCTCGCGCCTTTGTTTTTTGGTGAACACCGCGTTGCGGTCGAGACCGGCATTGCGCCAGTCCGACTGGCTCATACAGTTTGGATCATCGAGCAAATCGTAGATGTAGTCCATGCGATCTGGATCATTACCGGCCTTCCACAGTTCCTCCGCGACCACGCCGGCTACCCCCATCATTACATCGCTTTTGCTTGACGCACGTGATGGAATTCTCCAACTGCAATGCCCAACCCATGCCTTGTCAGACAGAGTGGGATCACCCACACGTTCGATCCAACTTTCCACCTTCTTCATTCCACGGTGGACCGCGATGACGTGATGTGCCGCCTCATGGATTGCTGCCAAGCGCCGGTCCCGAGCTTCAAGCCGCTTGAGACGGATGGCCTTCGTTGCTGTCGATCCCGACGCTTCGTGTTTGCTGTCACTCAGTTCCAACATCAGTGTTTTCAATGCCTATCTCGGATGTGTAATGCGACCAAAATGATAGTATACGCTTTCGCTTGGAGTATGTATAGAATCGTCAATAGCCGGGCTGTCTCGTGCACACCACGGCCTTCACCCAAGGCCAATCGGATGCGCTGCACTGTGATCGGTGTCGTCCTGGGCCGACCCAGGTGCTTGCCAGATGACCGCGCTCGGTCAAGCCCAGCCATCACCCGGTCGCGGAGTCATCGCCCGCTCAATTCACTGCGACAACATGCCGAACAAGGCACGACCAGATGGCAGGGGCTCAGGACCCAACGCCAGATTGAGGTTTTACATTGAGGGTTCCACCGTCACCGCACGGTACGGCTCGGTTATTTACACATACAACGAGAAGGGTATGACGCTGTAGTCGAAGGCCGCATAGCGCCGCATCCGTACCGCCCACCCCAGGCGAACTGCCTCCGCAACCCCAGTTGCGCTCCCACGTCAATACGTCAAAGGCATGTGGGACGAAAACACCTATAGAGAGGTGATTCCGTCCCACATGATCTCTCTCGACCCAAACGGAATCAATTCGACTTCTACCTGTGCAATCTGGTATAAATAGAGATAGATGCCATTAGGCATCTGGCTCCTGGCGGAGGCCATTATTGTTTAGTGTCGCGAAGTCATCATGGGATCGGCAATTACGCCAAAGCCCGACCGAGCATCACTCTAGTGGAAAAGCCCGCGAGGTGTCCGCCAGCCCTCGCGGGTTTTTCTTTCGAACTGGAGTGTAGACATTTGATTTCTCATTATGTGGATGGGCCATGTGGCAGCGCGAAGACCTACGCTGCTGTGCGATATGCCCACCGTTTGGCGCGACTGGGCAAGAAGGTTCTCTTCGTTCAGCCGAGCATTTTCCTGATCAACCAAACGTTGACCGACCTCGCCAGCCTGACGCCGGAGGTACGTTTCCGTGCGATACACGGCGAGACCAGTGACCGGGTGATTGCCGACATCATCGATCACAGCAAGCACACGTCCTCGGGCGGAGAAATCCTGTTCATCACCCACAGTGCTCTGATGCTGCTGCCATACCTTCATCGGCGACAGGATTGGCACGTGATCATGGACGAGATACCGCAGGCCGATTGGTCCAGTGAGTTCAGCATACGCGACCACCATCGGCTCATCACCGACTGCTTCGCGGTTGATCCCGAGGCTCCGAGCCTTGCCGATAACCGTTACGTCCGCGCGGTTCCAAAGGACCATGTTCGTCTTGAGAAGATGGCGCGGAACAGGCATGGCGATCAGGTGTCGGACATCTTCCAACAGTTCTCCAATGTGTTGCTCTCGCACCATTGGGCTGCATATGTGCTCGATGACCAGTACACCAATCTGATCAACGGCGTCGGCGAGAAGCGCAAACTGCTGGCCTTCGCACATCTGAGGCCGTCACTGCTGGACGGGTTCGCGTCAGCGACGATCATGGGTGCATGCTTCAAGCAGTCGGTGCTCTACCAGCTATGGTCGGCAGCAGGCGTGCAGTTCCAACCGCACAAGCCTATCACGAAGGGGCTGCGCTACACGAAGCACGGTAACGGCGAACTGCTCACCATTCTGTATGCCACCGAGGAAGATTGGTCGAAGAACTTTCGCGACAAGACGATAGATGGTGCACTCACTGTGCATGATCGTGTGGTCCAGCGCGTCTCCGAGACCTTCTCCAATGTCGAGTTCGCATGGATGGGCAACAAGGACGTGCCGGACGACATCTTCAAGGGGTGCGGCCAGCGGCTGCCGAACTCACCGTTCGGCCTGAACCTTTACCAACATCTACATCATGCCGTGGTGCTATCCGCGCTGAACCCACCCCCGGCGCACTACGCCTTTCTCGGCGCGCTGGGCTTCGATTCGCGGGAGGTGAAGCGAGCCGGATACTGGCAGGCAGTGTACCAAGCAGTCATGCGTATCTCTCCCCGCAATCCCGAGGACATGAACCCCAAGAAGGTCATTGTGATGGATCGCGCCACGGCGGAATGGATGGCGAGCATGTTTCCTGGCTCCACCGTCGCGCCGCTCGGTGGAATGGGCGATGTGCCCAGCAAGGGAAAGCCGGGCCGCATTCGTGAGCATGTGTGCGACGCCGATCGCAAGCGTGTGCACCGCGACCAGTTCAAGTCGGAGCTACGCATGGCGCTCGATCTGGTCGTCGGTGGAGATCGGGCAACGCGGCACTCCTCCCCAGCGATTGCGGAATTGCGGCAGCAGATGAGCGAGTTCGGATATGGGAGGGATGCCGCACTGAGCACGATGGGCCGCGCCGACCTAGACAAAATGGGAGGGACGATCTTCGCCTCGGTCGGGCGTGCGAGGCCATTGGACCTCTACCCGCGCGATGACATCGAAGCGTTCATCGACGGCCTGCGCTGGTGGCATCAGTTCTCGAATGAGAGCAAGGAGGCGAACGGGCTGATCAGTCCTGCGATATTTGATCCCTCGCTGTCCGACGAAACCTCCCGTGGCCTCGCGAACATCCGGGCGATCTGGGGCATCTGGCTCGACAACGACGGCGGCGATCTGACGCGTGAAGAGTTCGCTCGGCTGTTCCCTCGGCTGCGGATGGTCATCATCAACAGCTACAGCAGCACCCCGACGGCGCCACGGTGGCGGGTGTTCATCCCCACGACAGTTGCTATGCCGATCGCCGCACACCGCGCCATCGGCGAGCAGATCATGCGGTCGGTGAACCGTGCTGGCTATTGGTCGAAGAAGCAGCTTGAGGCCAATGATCGGATCAAGTCGCGTCTGTGCCATGGATTCGACATGGGTAAGCTGACGCCATCGAGCCTGTTCTATCTGCCATGTCAGGCCGAGAATCCGGCCCACAGCTTCTTCATTGACCACAACTCGCCCGACCGGACTCCGATCGATCCTTACATCTGGGCTGGCTATGCTGCCAACCATCGCCGACCGGCGCCGGAACCCGTAGCGACGGTCAGCCCGACGGTCGTGCCACTGGAGCAGAGACCGATGCCGGCGACTGATTGCCCCAGACTTCGACGGATGCGCGAACTGCTGGCAGAAGAAGATGCTGCACGGTATCGAGACGATCGGGCACAGCGTCGGACGGAAGCTATCGAAAGGTGGCGCAGTACGGCGTCTGGTGCAGGAAATCGCGGGTTCTTCCAGCTTGGGCGCGATCTGCGCGATGCCGGCATGTCGGCCGCCGAGATCGATTCGATCCTCCGACAGGAAGCTGGGTATGCTCACCATCCGTCTCAGCGACGCGATCAGATCAAGAGCGTCATACGGACGCTTGACGGACCGTCGCGCCGACTGGCCGCCTGACCATCTGTCGATGGCGTCGATTCGTCCGTGACGGCGAAGTGCCTGTCACTGTCATCCGCCGCGATCGTCATCAACAGGACGGCGATCCCGGCATCAACCGACTGGACACCGCCCGGCAGGCTATCCGATCCGAGGCAATGGCAAGAGAACGCGCTGAGCGGGCGGTGGAGGAGGCACAGGTCACCATCCGTCATCTCCAGACCAAGCTCGCCCATGAACGTCTGGCCAAGAATGAAGCGCTAGAGGCAGCCCAACTGGCAGTGACCGGCGACCAATCTATTCGACAGACGGCTACAATCGATCGAGGCAGAACTGATGGCCGAGCGGTTGGCGCTCCGGAACACTGAAAGCGCCCTTGTATCCAACTGGCTCGGGGAAGCGACCTTCAGTCGCATCGGCAGCGTGCATCAAACAGATATCCTCGACAGACAGTGGGATGCTCTCCACCAGTTCAGAAACTGCTCCGCCGTTCTACGATCCGGAGCATGGGGGAGGAATATCTGGCATGACGAATCTGAGCGTAAAGGCATTTGGTGGCCTCCTGCTCTTGCTCCTCGTAATGGCGATGCTGCTATTTGTTCCTGCTTGGACACTCAGCAATGGACGCGCATGGGCATTTCTGGCCGTGTTCGGTGGTGCGGCGTTGGTGATCACCCTCTATCTCATGAAAAAGGACCAAAAGCTGTTGGAGCGGCGCGTTTATGCTGGTCCGAGCGCCGAGAAGGAGAGGGGCCAACAGATCATACAATCCATCACGTCAATAGGGTTTGGCGCGGGGCTCATTGTTCCCTCGTTGGATTGCCGGATGCATTGGTCGAGGGTGCCTCTGTCTGTGGTGGTGGCAGGAGACCTTCTAGTCGTGGTGGGATTTCTCATCGTATTTTTCGTGTATAGAGAAAACAGCTTTGCGTCGGCGACTATCAAGCTCGCACCCGATCAGAAGGTTATATCGACTGGACCATACGCGCTGGTGCGCCATCCAATGTATTTCGGTGGGCTCGTCATGTTCGTGGGAATTCCACTCGCACTCGGCTCATGGTGGGGTTTTCTCGTCTTCGCACTCATGATGCCTGCAATCATTTGGAGACTACTCGATGAGGAGAGGTTTCTCGAAAACTACTTGATGGGCTATTCAGACTACCGAGCCAAGGTTACATATCGCCTAATTCCTTTCGTGTGGTGAAAGCGCCATTTCCAGTCTCGATCCCGCGAGGTCAGCGCAACATTATGGCTGTGGCGGATGGCCCGTCAAAACCGGACATGATGACCTTGCCCAGGCATCCTCCACGCGCTCAACTCCAGGAGCCCCACATATGGCTGGAGGCTGAATGTGACTGACGGAACACCAGGACCGACCGAGCCAAACTGGCTCATCTGGGCGCGCGAAATACAAGCATTGGCCCAAACTGGCCTCGCTTTTACGCGAGACGAGTACGATCGCGGGCGTTACGAGCGGTTCCGTACTCTGGCGGCGCAGATCATGGCTCAGCATACCGGTCTGGAAGTAGGGGACATTCAGGCGATGTTCACCCAGCAAACCGGCTATGCCACGCCGAAGGTGGACGTGCGTGGTGCAGTGTTCCGCGACGGCCGGATACTTCTCGTCCGTGAGACGGCTGACGGGGACCGCTGGACGTTACCGGGCGGCTGGGCCGACGTGAACGAGAGTCCCGCCGAGGCAGTTGTGAAGGAGGTGCGTGAGGAGGCGGGTCTGGAGGTGCGAGCTTTCAAGCTCGGCGCCGTCCTGGATCGCTCTCGGCACGCGCATAAACCGATTTATCCGTTCCACATCTGGAAGCTGTTCTTTCTGTGCGAAATCACTGGCGGAGAGCCTCAAAATGGACCGGAGACCAGCGAAGTGGCCTTCTTCGCGGAGCAAGACTTGCCGGCCGACCTGTCAACTAGCCGCGTGCTTCCTCCACAACTGAAGCGCATGTTCGAACACATGCGCCAACCGGACTTGCCAACCGACTTCGACTGAGCGGCGATCACAATGGTGATGGCCCTGACGTTCGGTGACGGCCATCCTGGGTCGAGGCTCGTGAGTTGTTGTCGTAGCCTGAGCGGGATGCGTCGCCTCACGGCCGGTCCTGTAGCTGGTCATACCGCTGATCGATTGCGCAGGCACGCGTTGCGTCGCTGGCCACCGCTATAGTTGGCCTTGGTTATCTGACGACACGCGGCTTCGTCGGGTTGGTCCATGCGACGATGTTGGCGCCATTCGTGCCCATCTCCGACGCGCTGGCACCACCGCCGCACGACAAAGCGAGGTCGGTGAGAGTAAGCAGTTCGAGTGCGGATGGCTGCGTGCCTCTGACTCAGCCGCCTTGTTCGTCGGCACTCCGCTGAGTGACTGGGAAAGCGGCTCAGGCCGGCCTCGGGTGCAACGATCCGCCGGAAAGGCCTTCGGCAAGATTTCCTTTCCTTACCCTCACGATCCCGATATCGGTCGATGCCGCATGGTCACGGCGACAGGCTTATCGGCACGTCGTCGCGCGGTCTTCGTCACAGCTATGCAAGCTGACCGCGATTAGCAGTCCGATCGCCAAGACAATGAACCACACCGCAACGAACATACTCGCCTCCATCGTGCCTTAGCCAAAAAGCCGAACATGACGCTTCCTGGTAGGAATGTGGTGTGGTGGCTCAAAAGGATTAATCCTACGCAGTGTCGCCGGCTGCTATGCGGCCGTGCTTGGGATGGCCTACCTTGCCTCCCACATCGGTTGATCGAGTGCGGGCGTCTTTAATTCCACACTGGCATCAAGCCGGGCGGCCGGCATCCGGACCGCTGGGAGTGCGAGTTGTTCTATCGCCGGCGCCGGCGATCGCAGAGGCGCAGGCGATGCCGCCCCCCACTGCGCGGTCCACAGGCCGCCCTGATGCCCCATCTCCGACACCGGTTGACCGACGAAGCGGGTAAGACGGCTTCGTGCTTGGTGTGGCGTCTCGGCGGCTCGGACGGCTGCGCCCTGCCGGTATCCAACCAATGTCCCAACCAGAATTCAGCATGCGGCGTGCTGGGAGCGATTCCCGCCGGCCCAACGCCGAGTTCGAGGGGTTTGCCACACAGCCGTGTGAGTCTCAGGTATTTCACGGTCACGCGAGAAGGGTCGCTATGCTAAGGATGATACTAGGGCCTGTCGTCAATTGAGCCAAATGACGCTGGCGACGAGGTGGACTGCGGCCAGAAAGTTGCGCGCGGTCTTTTCGTAGCGTGTGGCGATTGCACGGAACTGCTTGATCTTGGCGAAGAAGTTCTCGATCAGATGGCGCTCGCCATAAAGCTGTCGGTCATAGTCGCGCAACGAGGATCGGTTGGCCCGGGGCGGGATCACGGCGTTCTTGCCAGCTGCAGCCAGCGGCTCGAGGACGCGTGCGTCGGCATCGAATACGCTTCGACTGACAGTCCAAGGCGGGGTCAGGCCCAACGCCAGTTGCAGCAAGGCTGTGACACGCATGGTTGGTCCTTCGCATTCGGCCCCATCCTGTTCGAGCTTGGCGCCGTGCTCGCCGCCGTCAAGGACGCCGCGCGCCGCGCAAGCGAGCGGTGCCCTGCGAACATCCCACGGCTCAAGCCCGAGTGCAGGCTCTTGACCGCGACTGTGCGCGGCGCCTTGTGGTTGTCAGGCCGGGACGGAGAAACGGCTCCTGACCTCAAGGCGCAGCCGTGAGCGGGTTCAGCGTTCCGCGGCTGGTGCTGGTCGCCGCCTGCGTGTAGGCGATGTCCTATTGAGGCTGCTGTGGCCGAGCAGCGCCTGAATGATGCGGATGTCAGTGCCGCTCTCCAGCTGATGGGTGGCGAAGCTTTTTGGCAGTGTATGCACGGTGACGCGCTTGCCGAGACCCGACGCGGCGCATGCCGAGCGGCAGGCGGCATGCAGCACGGTTGCGTTGATCGAATGCCGATCACGCCCGGGAAACAGTCAGTACCTGGGCCGCGCTTTTCGCCAAGAGAACGCAGTATGGCGAGCAGCTGCGGCGACAGATGACGTACGGTCGCGGCTTCCGTTGCCCTGATCGATACGATGACCACGGCTGCTGTCGATGTTGCCGACCTTGAGGCTCGCTGCTTCGGAAGCGCGTAATCCGGCGGCATAGGCCGTGGTCAGCGCGGCACGAGCCTTCAGGCTGGGAACCGCCCCAAAAGCCGAACTGAAGTCCTTTGTCGAGTTCCTGACGGACTTTACGTCGCCGCCAACGCCGGATTCACCTATGACGACAACCCTCAAAAAGTTCTGCTACAGCGCTCCCTGAGCTAACCGGCGGGATTTTAACAAAACAGCACGTAGCCGGCCACGCTTTTAGCGTGGCCGGCTACGAATATTCTTGCCAGTGGCGTCCACCCATAGCCCGTCAAAGAGTCGGACACGGACTGGTGACCGGCGTCGCCTTCTCGATGCGGCCGCTGGGCGACTGCTGATCCTAATTGACGCGGCTATAAATGAGGCTCTCGACGCAATGGTTCGAGCAGCGACGGCAGCCCACGACCTATTCCTGCGCCGCGGCTGGTGATGGAGGCACGCGTCTTGAAACTCTCGGATGAGCAAAGCGCTGCTGTGGCAACATCCTACGACTTCGCGATGCTGTGCACTGCCACTCAGACTATTCTGACCCAGAAGTTGCCGGATCAGAAAACCCGGATTAAGGCCCTGTTCGACGCGTGCCGGAGCTTAACAGGCTGCGGAAATACACGGGAAATTCGCGTATTTCCGTGGTCTGCTGGCGTTTGGCGGACGTTTGGCGTGCGGATTTATGGATTTTTGCTGTGCTGCCGGGCGAGAATCATGCCGCGGGACAAACTCCTGGCATGACTACCCCGCGGCAGTCAGCAGCTTGGGGATCCGCACCAAGTTGTACGCTGCCGCAGTCAAGGTGAACATCCAGCCGACCAGCGCGGTTCCGCGATGGCGCGTCTTACGCAAACCACCTGCCGTCTTGATCCAGCCGAACACTTCCTCGATGCGCTTGCGCCCTCGCAGGCTGACCGCGTAGCCGAGATGGCGCGTGGTGCGGCCATCGATCGCCGACCGTCGGCCTTTGGTGTTCTGCGTGACATGCGGCGTCACGCCCAGCCGGCGCATCTCGGTGACAAAGTCCGCCGTGTCGTAGGCCTTGTCGGCGGCCAGCGTGATGCGCTGACTGCCAGGCAGATCCTCGACCATCGCGATGGCTGCCTCGCGCTCGCCGGTGCCGGTCGCCTGTGTCAACTCGGTTGCCACCACCAGACCGTTGCGGTTCTCCATGACAACGTGTCCCATGTAGCAGAGCGTGGCTGATGCCCCAGACGACTTCTTGTAGAGCCTGGCATCCGGATCGGTCGTCGAGGCATGCGTCTCGTTAGTGCGCTTCTCACCATGGAACTGGCGCTCGCCATTGCGACCCGGCACCGGTGGCTCACCGCCGCCGTCCTTCGGACGAAAGCTCTTCATCGACGCCCAGGCTTCGATCAACGTGCCGTCCACCGAGAAATGCTCGGTCGATAGCAGTGGCTTGACCGCCGGATCGGCAAGGATTGCAGTCAGGAAGCCGCAGGCGACGTCGCCTTCCAGCAGGCGATCCCAATTCTTGGTGAACACCGTTACGTCCCATATTGGCACGTCCATCGCCAGCCCGACGAACCAGCGGAACAGCATGTTGTAGGTGATCTGCTGCATCAGCTGCCGTTCCGAGCGGACCGTGAACAGCGCCTGCAACAGCAGTGCACGCAACAGCCTCTCCGGTGCGATCGACGGCCGTCCGTCCTGCGCATAGATCGTTTGAAACGCCGGCGACAAATGCTCCAGCGCCGCATTCACCAATGGTCGAATCGCCCGCAACGGGTGATCGTGCGGCACCAGGCTCTCCGGGCTTGCGTAGCTGAACAATTTGCCGGTCTCACGATCCGTTCCGCGCATCGCAGCCACCTCTGCCTCGAGACGGCGGCAGAGAATCAAATCGACACCGGTTCGGGCAAGGGGTTTTTCCGCAGCCTGCTAAAGGTGATCAGCCCGATCGACGGATCGCCCGCAGCAAAGGCCGGCATCAAGGCCGGCGATCTCATCACGGAACTGGACGGCAAGACGGTGCAGGGTCTCTCGCTCGACGATCTTTTCGAGCACCTGCGCGGGCCGCCCAACTCGAAGATCACACTGACAGTCAAGCGGAAAGGCGTCGATCAGCCATTCCAAATTCCGATGAGGCGCGCAATCATCCATGTAGAGGTGGTGAGGCAGCGGTTGGAGCCGGACAAGGTCGGCTATGTTCGGCTCACGGAGTTCACCGAGAAGGCGGACGGGGCGCTGAAACAGGCAGTCAAGTCGCTCAGACAGCGGGCCGGTGGCAGGCTGAAGGCACTTGTCTTGGACCTACGCAACAATCCTGGCGGTTTGCTCGATCAGGCTGTGGCCATTTCCAGCGATTTCGTGGACCAGGGCGAGATCGTGTCTGTACGCGCACGGCAACCAGAGGACAGTCAGCGGTGGGGCTCCAAAGGCAAAGACATTATCGGAGGCATACCGCTGGTTGTGCTGATCAATGGTGGCTCTGCCTCCTCAAGTGAGATTGTCGCTGCCGCATTGCAGGATCACCGTCGCGCTGTGCTCGTCGGCGCGCGGAGCTTTGGCAAAGGCTCTGTGCAGACCGTGATCCCGCTATCCAATGAAGGTGCCGTTCGGCTCACTACGGCGCGCTACTACACACCGTCTGGCCGTTCAATCCAGGGGCTCGGCATTAAACCCGACGTGCCTGTGGCGGAGACCAGTGAAGAGGAACCGCAGTTCGGGCCGGAGAGAGAGGCCGATCTGAACCATGTGCTGGTGAACGAGGGCGGCACCCCCGACACCGGAGAGGAGCCGCGAACCGACCTTCCGCCGATCGCCACAGAGATACCGAGTAAACCTCCGAAGGGTTTCCCGGAGTTCGATCCATCCAAGCCAGACGATACAGACTTCCAGCTTCAGCAGGCGCTGGTGGTGGTAAGGGCAATGTCGATGAAATAGACCGCGTCGCTGCTAAATGGCCCCTGCGGGACGGAGCGCACCTGAGCTTACTCACCAGTCGATAAGTAAGACGACATTCCTATTGTACTTTCCCAAAGCCGGTGCTACGCTTGGGGCATGAAACGAGATGGACGCGGTTTTGATCATCAGACGCTGGAAGCCATTCGATTGATGGCGGTCGAGCGGGTGCGGGGCGGAGAGCGGCCATCCTCGGTGGTGACTTCGTTCGGCTTTCATCGCACGACGATCTACAAATGGCTCAAGGCGGCGTCACGTCCTGGAGTGGGACTGAAAGCACTGCACGCCAGGCCGGCAACGGGGCGACCACGCAGCTTGACGTCGGGGCAGGAGCAACAGGTGTTTCGCTGGATAAACGGCCGCGATCCGCGTCAGTATGGGCTGGATTTCGGCTTGTGGACGCGGTCTGTAGTGGCGGACCTGATCGAGCGGAAATTCAACATTCGGCTTGGCGTGACGGCGGTGGGGGCGTTGCTCGCCAAGCTGGGACTGACGCCGCAAAAGCCACTGCAACGGGCTTACCAACGCGATCCGGACGCGATCGAGGCATGGCGGCTCGAGCGGTTTCCTGCCATTGCCAGACAGGCAAAAACCTCAGGTGGCGAAGTCTATTTCTGGGATGAGTTTGGGTTTCGTGCCGATACCGTGCACGGCAAGACCTGGGGCAAGAAGGGTGAGACACCTGTGGTCGAACGGCCTGGTCAGCGGCAATCGATCAGTGCCGCCTCGGCGGTGAACGCCCGTGGCGCATTTTGGTATTGCACCTACCATGGTGGACTGACGGCCGAGTTGTTTGTCACCCTGCTGCGGCGGATGATGCGGCGTCGTTCGAAGCCGGTACATTTGGTGGTCGACGGACTTCCCGCGCACAAGACCGCGCTGGTGAAGGCCTATGTCGCATCCACGAAGGGCATGCTGACACTGCATTTCCTCCCCGGCTATGCGCCTGAACTGAACCCCGATGAACTGGTCTGGAGCCACATGAAACGCACCGGTGTGGCGAGGGCACCGCTGCGGCGAGAAGCTGCAGGAAAAGATCGAAGCACAACTTGGCGCTATCAAGCGCATGCCACGATTGATACGGTCATTCTTCAAGGCGCCGAGTGTCTCCTATATTACCGACTGGTGAGTAACATCCGTAACGGCCGTTCCCAGCGGGTAAGCAGCCACTAAGCTGAGTGGGATAGGAGAAAGCAATACGACGCCCCGAATAGAGCCTTGACGGATCGACGATTATAAAACGAGATCGGAATATGGAACAAGTGACGCTGGATGACTTGATGACCATGAGCCAGAACTTACACGCCCGCGCGAAAAGCGCGGAAACGGCGGCCAATTCGAGGTTCGCGATGATAACGGCCGTGACAGCAGAGTTAGAGGTCGCAGACAGCGAGGCGCTGGAGTCCAGAACTATCGCTGATCGTTACGAGTTCGGGCTATCATCAGGGGTGGGCCGACGCAGTTCGAATGGTCCTCGGTGCATTGAGACTTAACGAGCAGCAGCATTGACTAACCCGAACGCTCCGGACGCGGCGGCGTGATCTACGATAACGAAATCTGGTCTCTCTACCTGTTTGCGTGAATCGTCCCGGTGCAAACCCTGTGCAGCGGTGGCTGAATGCCTGGGGCAGCCGCCGGTGACGGCCTTTCCTGCGTCATACTTACCGTGATCAGCGCACCGGAGCCGATTCCAATGACGAGGCTTGTGGTGTTGTCCGACGGCTACGTTTACGTGGCGGCCGGGCCGGTTCAGTTTGTTTGGGCTGTCGCCGTTGCATCGTGGAAGTCGGCTGGTCGTCATCAGTGGCGACCATCTCCCGCGCCTTATGCCAGAATTCCTCATCGTGGCCGGCCGGTCGGCCGCTGGCTTCCCAGAGGTGATAGGCGCGCTCACGAATACGGTCATCCAGCGTCTGGGCCATGCACTGGCGCTCCTCGAATGTGGTCGATTGACGAGTCGTAATCTACCGGAGCGATGTCACGTCAAGTCCCGCCACGCTCGGACCGATCCCGATCTTTGTGCCCGATCCCCGCCTAGGATAGCATCGCCGTTGCGGTTCGACGCAACATAGACCGAGATCGGTGTGAGCGCGCCCGAAGGAGATCGAGATGATCAATCTGCACGACATTCGCTATGTGAGGCTTGGAACGCAGGACCTGGACTCCTCGGTAAAGTTCGCAACCAACATGGTGGGACTGCAACTGGTCGCGCGGGAAGGCACTGCGGCCTATTTCAGAAGCGATAAGGTTGAGGTGCGAGGCGATACGCGCGATCATACCCTCGTGTATTTTGAAGGAGACCCGTCAGATCAGACCATCGGATTGGAACTTATCGATCCGGGCGACCTGGACGCAGTGGGGGCGATATTGGAAAAAGCAGGGCGACCGGTTCACTTCGGCACGCGGGAAGAGTGCGACAGCCGACGCACGCGGGCGTTCATCGCTTCATCCGATCCGAGCGGAAATAAGCTGGAGATACTAGCGCGGCCATATAACAGTGGCGTGCGATTCCTTCCAGCACGCGACGTGGGGATCACCAATTTCAGCCACGTCGCCCTGTTCAGCACTGACACCAAGCGGGATACCGAGTTCTGGACGCGCCTGATCAACGCCCGCGTATCCGATTGGCTTGGGGACGCGACGTTTCTTCGCATCGGCACGGTGCATCACACGGTCGTGCTGATGCCGTCGTCGCGGCCAGGAATTCAGCACATCAATCACCAAGTCGAGGACATCGATGACGTGATGCGGTCCTACTACTGGCTGAAGCAGCAGGGTGTGAAGATCGTCTATGGTCCTGGGCGGCATCCAATATCCACTGCGATCATGGTGTATTTCGAGGGGCCAGATGGCATGGTGTATGAGTATTCCGTCGGGGTGAAGCACATCCTGCCCGAGCAGGAGGCCACTTACCGCCCACGCCAGTTCTCAGTGGAAGGCTACAATGGCGACATGTGGGGGTCGTTCACCGAGACGGTGGGATTGCCGCGCGAGCCGGGTACTGGCAAGAAGATTCGGTTAGTCGTGTAGCGACGGCAAATTGTAGCTGCCGCGCCGCTCTTCTGCATGCCTCAGCGTGTCGGGTTGGAGAACTGCCAGAATGAAGCTGACCGATGTAAACGGCTCCAATCCGCCTTAGAATCGAAAGCAAGCCCACTTGCTGTCGGACCTCCCTGGTAATGAATCGGCAAGTGGGATGGTCCAGCCTATTACGGGCATTTAGCCCCAGTAGAGATGGTTGATCAGGAACCGGGTGCCATGGTGCCGGTCGGGATAATGCGTTCGTTCGGTGTCACCGTCATGTTGTTATCGTTGTTCCTTGAGAAGGCTCCGGTCTTATCCGGTGATAGCAGGAACAAGGCTCTGGCAGCACCTCAACCGTATCGTGCATGCCAAATGCACTGTTGCAGAAACTGGGTATTGAAATCGACGTTGGGTCGCGGCAACGAAAAGTCGTACACGGTTTGATGGAACGCTTCGATGGAGGGGGTCGGGCTGTCAGGAATGTCGGCCCCCGCACGAGGGTTACAAAGGGGTCTGTTGTCGGGTTGCAAAGGTAGCAGTGATTCCAATTGCGAGCAGCGTGACGGTGAACCGGCGACGTTACCGATCATTCACCTATCTAAGTCGTCAACCACGTACGGGCGATCCGCCCAGCGGAGGGCAACGGATAGGGCGATTGCTGGCCGGCGAGCCGGCCAGCAATCACTCGACAACAAACCCTTAAGCGGTCAGGTAAGAGCCGTTGGTCTCCTGACCGATTTCGGCAAACGTACTTTGCGAGTTTTCCAGCGGGTCCGACTGGAAGGTGAAGTCACCTGCCGCAGCCTCCCACTCCATCTGCGCCGAGGCTTGGGCGAACGTGCCGGAGAAGATGCCCTTCGTTGGATCAGTGCTATTTACGGGCATGCTTGCCACTCCGTCCGTCCAGACAACTTTGAAAGACACCCAGCCAGGAACCGGTGGCGGGTTGTTGCCCATAAACAGCGCGTTCTGGATCGTAGTCCAGTCAAAGATCGGCAGTTTCTTTGCCTGCATCGACGCAGTACCATTATCGAGATCGACCTCGGACGCCAGCGACCGGAATGGGGGCTGTCCAGAACAACCCGACCGGCGGGAACTGGCTTGGATTCAGATCGTGGATTTGTGCGCCGCCCGAACCGGGCAGGTACACATCCACTCAAGCAAACGCAAACGTGCCGTGATGCTCTTGCCCGTCCGTCCCCTTGAACGTCCCCGTCATGAACCGCATGTTGGCACTGTTGAACGGAAAATACTCTTGTTCGCCGGTCTTGACGTTGGTCCGTGTCACATTGCCATTGATCAGCGCACTGCCGATGGAACCCTTGAAGTTGCTAATTGTGGAGTTCTCTTGGCCAGGACCGCCGAACACGTGATAGTCGCCCCCGAATCCAGACGTGCCGCCCTGGATCGGAACAGGCGCGAACGTCCACGGTAGCTGCCGCCTGTTTGGTCTGTCGTCAGCGACGGCGCTCCCGGAGCCGACTAAGGTTGCTCCCAGTGCGCCAAACCCAAGTCTTCGTCGTGACACAATCGTGCGCATGTTGCCTCCATTCTAGGTTGTCGCAACTAGGCACGTCTGGGAACGACTGGCATTCCAGCCGATGACGCCTCCCACTAGATAAACTTACCTACATTTCAACGGGTAATGCGTCACCAATCGATGGCTCCCACTTCAAGAGAACGTGAGCGCCAGGGCGGCAAGTGGCTTGCGGACTTTACGTCTCCCGAGACGTAATTTCGTAACGAAATCTTTCTGGGTCCAGGACATTTGGTTGGCCCGCTGTGGTGAAAGCACAAGGATACATCAGGAAAGGAAAGTTTGGACGCTGCGAAGCAGCGCCCGGTAACTCAATGTCGGTGGCACTGTTGTACCCGACCCAGTTCATCTCCCAGTTACCAAATAAGCGCTCGCGCAATTCATGAACCTCCGCGCTATCCACCGCCAGTTTCTGCTCCAAGACAACCTTGCGCACGTCGGCAGGATCAATGGGAAACCAGCCGGCATCTTCCAAATAAGCCTCAGCACGACAGTGCTGTGCCTTGCTAATGTCACCGCTCTTTCCGAGCGAAGGATACAGACGGGAGTCGGCTACGCGAACCCCATACACGTCGCGGGCCGGAATGCCTGCTGCCCGTGCCAAACCGACCATTAAACCATTGATATCGACACATTTCCCGCCAAAATTGCCCGACTCAAGCATCGCCTTGATATCACCGAGACCGCAGCCTGGAGTGTCAGGGTTGCGCCAAGTCGTGTCCACCACCCAATCATAGATGGCGCGCAACCGCTCACGCGGATCGGTGCGACCGGCCACGATATGTTCGACCGTAGTGCGCACGATTCCATCCGTGGGGGTGCTCTCGGTCGAGGCCACCCAAAACTATCGCTCAACTTGGCTGAGTGGCACCGTCGGAAGCGCGGCTCGGTGGCACGTTGCGACAGTTTGCCTGACCTCGATGTGTTGCGAGATTGCACTTTCGGCCCAGGTGGTACGCAGTACCTGCGCGCCATAGGTTGAATCGCGGACCAGTTCGGTCCGGCCGTTCCCGCTCCAATCCACGCCCATGGCAGTCTGGTAGCCAGCAGCCGTCTGCGCCAGAGGAACCAAAGTTGTGCTTTGCCCGACGAACTCTCTACGTAATCTTCGTCGTGATTTCGAAATGCCGCCACCCCAAGACTGGATTAAGCTCCGCAGCTTTGGCAGAATTGGTCTCGAACCGAGTGGATCGACGATCGGAGCCGTTACGGCGGCGGCAATAAATGCGCGACGGTGCATGCGATCCTCCCTCGCCCGTACTAACCGCTTACGCTAATCAAATCCACGCCGTGGACGAGAGTCAATGATCCTGTTGCACCGGTCGGACCTTCTGTCGGCGCTTAACTGCTGTCCGGCGAACCCCAGCAGTCCTTCCGTGGGTCCTGACCCTCGGGCCTTTGCAATCAAGAGCCGGGCGACGATGGCCAACAGGTCGCCAACCGACCGTGCCAGCCGATCGAGCTTGGTTACCGCGAACTGGTCCCCTTCCCGGACGTAATCGAGCGCCGCCTCAAGGTGCTGACGCTCCGCAACCGACAACACCGGCTCGGCGCGATCTTCTCCATGCGGTCCGCCTGGGCCATCGGATCGACAATTCGGCGCATGGTGTCGTCAAGTTCGCCACTGGCCGACGGGAACGACGGCTGACCGATGACGAGTACCGGATGCTCGGCATGGCACTGTCGAAGGCGGGTCAAGGGAATGTCTGGAAGCCAGCGATCGCCGCCACATGGTTGATGGTGCTGACCGGTTGGCGGCGCGGCGAAGTGCTGGGCCTGCGATGGTCGGAGATTGATCTGCCGCGACGAACTGTACGACTGGCCGACACCAAGACTGGAGCATCGCACCGCGCCTTGTCACAAGCTGCCGGTGCGGTGATCAGCGCCCAGCCGAGGAACCGCGACGTGGTGTTCGCCAGTTCATCGGGCGGCATGCCGATCGTCGGCTACCGGAAAATGTGGTTGAGGATCGCCAAGCTGGGCGGTCTGCCGGCCGACATCACGCCCCATGTGCTGCGCCACAGCTTTGCCAGTCTTGCTGCTGACCTCGGCTACAACGAGCCGACCATCGCCACCTTGCTCGGCCACAAGGCGCACAGCATCACCAGCCGGTACGTCCATTCCGCCGACGCCGTGTTGCTGGCCGCAGCCGATGCCGTGGCGAATGCCACAATGAAGTTGACGGCCTCGGATCAAGCGCAACCCCAGTTGCGGGATCAGCGACGAGATGGAGCAGCCGTGTGGGACGAATTCACTGTACTATAGGTGTTTTCGTCCCACGGAGATCGTAGTCTGATCTGGCTCTCGCCATCGGGCACGTCGCCGGAGATGATCAGTCGTGTGGGACGGAATCACCTCCTTTATAGGTGTTTTCGTCCCACGGAAGATGGCAGCAGCAGATTGGGTCTGGGCCCCCCGCCATCAAATCTGTTGCGGGGGATTCTGCGCCGATTGTGTCCTTGGCTTAGTTGGCTTCAGACCGGTCTCAACAGCGGAGGGACCCAATGAAGACGCGGGACGACGTGTCCGCCATGCTCCGGCTAAAGGCGTTAGGATGGGGGTCAAAGCGCATTGCCGTCGAGCTTCGCTGCTCGCCGGGGACGGTGCGTCACTGGTCTGCGCGGGGTAAATGGCGTCCTTATACTTCGCCGTCGCGGTCGAGTAAGCTTGATGGGTTGTCGGACTGGCTGCGCGAGCGTTTTCGGCTCCGCAATGGCAACACGGATGGAATACGCCAGGAGCTAGCACGAGAGAAGAAAATCATCGTAAGTCAGCGCACGGTCGAACGTGCGGTAGCGCCGCTTTGGCGGGAGTTTTTTCTGGCGGTGCGTGCGCGGCAGGCCGCCTTCGAATGGATGCGCGCCGTCCTCCAGAAAGACATCAACCTCGATAAGCTACGCCGCGAAGTTGGTGATATTCCCGATATAGAGACCTTGCTTCAGCGCCTTTATGATGGACGGCTCTCCGACCGGAACCGGTCCATGGTCGTCCTCGCTAACCACCGGGGATTAAAGAGCCGCTTAGTTTGCAACTTCCTCGGGATCAACAGGACGACGCACCGCCAGTACCTGCGGGCGTTCGAAGGTGGCGGTTGCGCTGCGCTGTTCGCACGCCAGATCAGGGCCACACGGAAGTTTGACGATGAGGCGATCAAGCAGGCGGTCTTCGGTCTCCTGCACGAGCCACCCTCAAACTACGGCATCAATCGCACGACGTGGATCATGTCTGACCTGACGCGGGTCCTCCGCGAGACTGGACGGCCCGCCTGTCCCGAAGTAATCCGCAAGATCACGAAGGCGGCTGGCTATCGCTGGCGCAGGGCGCGCATCGTACTCACGTCATCCGACCCGAACTACACCGAGAAGCTCGATCACATTCGCTCCATTCTGTCCGGGCTCCGCTCGGACGAAGCTTTCTTCTCGATAGACGAGTTCGGCCCATTCGCCGTGAAAATGAAGCCCGGTCGCGCGCTGAGCGCACCGGGAGAGCAGCGCGTAGTTCCGCAGTGGCAGAAATCGCGCGGTTGCATGATCATGACGGCGGCCCTTGAGTTGTCTGGCAACCAAGTCGCCCACTTCTACAGCCAGAAGAAAAACACCGCCGAGATGATCCGAATGATGGAGCTTCTGGTGCGGGAATACCATGATCGCCGCAAGCTGTACCTTTCTTGGGATGCGGCCTCCTGGCACATCTCGAAGAGCCTGCATCAGCGCGTCGAGAAGCATAACGCTGTGATCCTCGGCGGTGGTGACGGACCGACGGTTGAAACCGCACCACTGCCAGCCGGTGCCCAGTTCCTCAACGTGATTGAGTTGGTGTTCAGCGGTATGGCCCGGTCGATCATCCACAACAGCGATTACGAGACCCTGGACGATGCGAAGGCAGCGATCGACCGGTACTTCGTGGAACGGAACGCGCACTTCATGCTCCATCCCAGGAGGGCCGGGAAAAAGATTTGGGGGAAGGAACGGGAGTCGTCCGAATTTTCCGAGGCGAACAACTGCAAGGACCCGCGCTACCGCTGAAGGCTCCGATCTGCGTTCGAGTCAAGCGCAACCCCAGTTGCGGGATCAGCACCGAGATGGATTAGTCGTGTGTGACGAATTCACCGTACTATAGGTGTTTTCGTCCCACGAGATGGCGGCACGCCGACTGGATCAGGGATGCAGACCTACATCTCTTGGCATCATGCGATCTCCGTGCTTGCGGTGCGTCCACCCGGCACATGGCGGTATAATGTGCTGGGTGCGCATCCAAACTGCTGCGCTACTTCGATTGCCGACATGTTGCCAGACGCCAGCATCGCCTTCGCTGCCCTGATCTTGGATTCGTCGAGTGCCGCAGGCCGACCATCACGGCGACCACGAGCAGCAGCGGCAATCAGACCGGCACGGGTGCGCTCGACAACGATCTCGCGTTCCATGGAACCCAGTGCGCCGAGGATGTTGAACATGAACCGCCCAGGACTGAGCAATGCGGCCAGCGCCACCGAGGGGGACGTGCCGCCAATCGCGGCGGCGTTTTATCGGGTGCTGACTGAACAGCGCGATGGAGAACACGCGACTGCTTGGCGTGGGCGGTTCATAGCATACATAGCTGATCATCCGATGAGCGCTTTTGCCGATTTTACCCTATGTCCACCCTGGCCAAGACCAGTAGAGATCGGCTTTAACCTCCGTCGGGTGCCGAATTAGATTGTGCTGCCATCCGGAGGCCGGACAAATACAACTCCCGATGCTGCACATTGCGCCAGTGCGTGGCGCTCGGAATCAGGTCACTGGTCATCGGCCGTAGCTTTGCGACGATCTCGCGGGCCTCATCCAGCCGTCCCATTTGGGCAAGACAGGCGGCGAGAAACCGATACGTGGGCACCCAACCGGGTTTTTCGTCGAGCGACTGAAGTAACACCTTCCGCGCCTCCTCAAATCGCCGCGCGAAGAAATGTGCCACGCCGATGCCCATGAACTGACCGGCGCGGCGTTCGCGGGGGGTTAATCGCATCGAGGTCTCAAAAGAGTGGATCGCCTTGTCCGGATAGCCCGCCCAGGATTGCAGCCATGCATTCCACTGCCAGCCAGACGCCGCATTAGGATTGAGTGTCAGGCTCCGGTCGAGCAAGCTAATGGCCGCCTCGATATCTTCGGTGAAATAGCCGAGCGCGAAGCCAGCCCGGCTCAACACATTCGGATCGTTACTCGCCACCTGGAGAGCGCGTCGCGCAAGATCGATGCCGCGTTGACGAATGGCCTCGGGATCAGTCACCCAACCGTTGACATGGATTTCTTGATGGCGTGCGGCGAGTTCCACCAGCGCGGTGCCGTAATCCGGATCGCGTTCAATCGCCTGCTCCAGCAAGTCCATGGCTTGAAAGATGGCATCCTTGCTCCACGTCGTGAACAACGCTCTGGCCCGCAAGACCAAGTCATAAGCCGTCAGGTCGTGGGTGGGGATTCGTGCCGAACGGTGCATCTCCGCGTTCAACAACGTTGGCTCAATGATCCCGGCCACACTGCTCGCTACTTCATCTTGCAGTTCGAAGATGTTGTCGAGAGTGCCGTCGAAGCGATCGGCCCAGATATGCGCACCGGTCGCCGCATCGATCAACTGACCGGTGATGCGCACTTGTTTCCCGCCCTTGCGCACACTGCCTTCCAGCACGTAGCGCACGCCGAGTTCCTTACCGACTTGCTTGATGTCAACCGCCTGCCCCTTGTAGGTGAAGCTGGAATTGCGGGCGATGACGAACAGCCAGCGAATCCGTGCGAGCGCGGTGATGATTTCTTCCACCATACCATCGGAAAAATATTCCTGCTCCGGATCGCCGCTCATGTTCTGGAACGGCAATACAGCGATCGATGGCTTGTTCGGTAATGGCGGCGGGTCGTCTATCAACTCCTCCCGCGACGGTGAGTTCGAGTCACCTATCTCGATCCGATACACGTGCACCGGCCGGGCGATGTTCTTCACCTGCCGTTCGCCCATATCGCCGAGGGTCAGTGGAAGCTTGTCGCGTATCTGTTCGCGCACCACAGAACTGATGCAGACGCCGCCAGGATTGGCGAGGGTCTCCAACCGCGCGGCGACATTGACGCCATCGCCAAAAATGTCGCCGCGATCCCGGATGATGTCACCGAGATTGATCCCCATGCGGAATTCGATCCGCTGATCCGGGGACACTTCAGCATTCCGTTGCGCCATCTGATGCTGGACGTTGACAGCGCATCGTACGGCATCTACGACGCTGTTGAACGTGAGGAGCAATCCATCGCCGGTCGTCTTCACGATGCGGCCATGGTATTCTTTGATTTTGGGGTCGGCCAATTCGCGCCGAATGGCCTTCAGGCGCAACAGAGTGCCTTCTTCGTCTGCCCCCATGAGCCGGCTGTAGCCCACCACATCGGCGACCAAGATCGCTGCAAGCCGACGGTCAACACGTTCTGTCACCATGGCGGCCCCCTACCGCATGGCCATGGTAGCCCAAACCACTCCATCGACCAAAGCCGATGGAGTAGCTGTCTCTCCTAGCTCAGGCCCGTGCCTTCAGAACCATGTTGAATGGCGTCTCAGGGCAGCACTGCCTACCATTTCTCTCATCGCCAGTTCAGGCCCAGTCACCAGGGCGCACTCCCGCTCCCGCTATCCCAGCCAGCCGTCAGCGAAATCCCAGCAATCCGTCGTTGGGTCCTGCCCCCTTGGATCAGCGCGAAGTCCATGGCAGGCACAAGACCCTCGGACTTCCCGTGTAGGTCCATGTCCCCCAGATGGAGCTTGCCCAACATCCCATTGCCGGACCGAACCGGGTTGTGACCCAGACGTTGCCCTGGCTGTCGATGTTAAGTCCACTCGGACTCGCACCTACATAGAAGTTCTCGGCCTTGCTCGGATCGGCGGCTGGAAACCGCGTCACGTGCCCCGCAAAGGCGTTGGGACTACATGACGACAACTATGTCCACGCAACAAGGAGGAACCGACCACAGCGGCAGCGTCACACTGTTGCGGCCTGACGGCACCCCGTATCCCGCTCGCCATTCACCGGCGGCGGCATGCCCGGCCCGTGGGCTGTCGTCGTGGATGGCAACGACAACGTCTGGATATCCAACTTCGCCGCTCCGAACAGTCCCATCGTGCAGTTGTGCGGCGCGCGCACTGAGACCTGTCCCCTCGGCATTAAAACCGGCGACCAGCCCCGGCGGCTATGTGGGTGGTGGCCTACAGATGCAGACTGATATCGCCGTTGATCCGGCAGGCAACGTTTGGGCGATGAACAACTGGCAGGACATCGGTAGCTGCATCGGTACGCCCCAAGAGGCACTTTCGACCCGCTGCGGCCGACAGGGCGTCGTCATTTTCTACGGCATGGCCAAGCCGGTCCGCGCCCCGCAGATCGGACCTGCCAGACCATACGAGTAAGCGCCATCGTTGCGGGGATAGTGGGATGACACATTCTAAGACGCTGACTGTTGGGCTGCTCGCGCTGTCGGTCATCTCGTTCGGCGCCATCGCGCAATCGACGGCGCCGACCGCCCCGCCGGATGCCAGTGGCGACGACGACGCAACTGCACTTGCCAAGTAGCTGCAAAACCCAATCGGCGACCTGTAAAGCTTCCCGTTCCAAAATAACACGGATTGGCTGCCGGTAGCCGTCCAATAGCTACATTGGCGATCACCGTCATCTTGCTGGCTGGTCCAGCGACCGTTCAGCGGATTGCAGTGATGCGCCACACAGCCAAAGTCCGCACCCCTCAGCGAGAACGTCGGGCGCAGGAACCTCGGGCAACGGTCGGCATGGTCAGCTATGCAGCGTCGAGAGCGAGCGCCGTCAGGCCATCCCTGGTAGCCCAGTCGGTCGCGGATCATCATAAACAGACGATCCTACCGTCCTTCTGCACTGTCACTCATGCCCGCAGACGCCAGCCCCTAACGGACCATCGGGCAACCGGTGGGGAGACGACATGGGCGGGCGCCGGAGAACATCGGGCGGTCAGAAGAGGCCTCACAACACCCTACAGCGGCCGATCGCCGGACCGATCCAGCACAGCCCACCGAACCGTCTCCAGACCGTGCGGGCGCCTGCCCTCCCACACCGGCCCCCACCCGTCAGAAAGGCCATCTGAGACCCCTTGTTGTCGCCCGCGCGCGCCTGCGGCGGGGCGCGCGCCGACATCGCAATCGCCCGGCCGTGGTCTGCGCCATAAGCCGAGCACCGGCATTACCACTGTCGGCACGCCGAGGCATTGGCATGTGACATCCGTGATCGTATCATCCGTCAGGGCGTGTCTTTATAATGACCCTCAGCACATCGCTACGGGGCAACGGGCTTTCGCATTCCAAAATAGCCTGTAATGACGACTGGGAATCAACAGGGCGCAAAGTATGGTCGTCGAAACTGCACTGCTGGTGGCCGGAGTGTCGTGGGCCTTCGACAAGGCGCTGGAGCACATAGTTGGCGACCTTGGCAAGTCGGCCTGCCATGAGGTCGCCGTCCGGTTCTGGCGTGAGGTTTCGGATCATCCGGAGCAGCCGGTCAACTATGACATTGCGCGGGCAGTACGCGGCGCGGAACTGGACGCGCTTGAGAGACTGCTTTCCGGTTACGGAGAATTGAATAAGTCGTGCTGGGAGCTTGATCCTGTAACGAGACCACTTGCCTTTCAGATCGCCACCCGAGATTACGCCCTGCGGGAACGCGGGCGACTTGAACGCCGCGAAGTCGTGCCAGAGTTCGCTACGGGTTCCGTGCTGACGGTTAGCATCGAGACACTGTTGTCGGAGCAACCAGCCGCTACACCAGCGGGTAAACGCGCTGAGGCATTCGCAACTTTCGCGACACAGGCTGTGCTTGTTGAGTTGGCAAAAACCTTACACCCGGCTGACATCCCTGAGGACTTCATCACTTATCTGCGTGATGGTGCCGGCGGCGCTTTTCCCTGCTTCCTCGATCTATTTGGTGCGGGCATCACGGCCCGGCTGATGGACAAGGAACACCCCGGCTTTCGCAACATCCTTGCAGTCAACTGGCTCGCCGACCTAAAGCTGCAAGGCTTTGAAGTCGGCGAGGCGCTCGTTCGGCTAGATGCACGCTTTGGCCAATTACTGATGGCGCACGAGGCTGTGCTGGAGCGTCAGGAGCGCGAAGCAGTGCTTTCCGGTTCTCGCCACACGGAGGCGATGGAGGGACAGACGAGGCTGGAGCGACTTGTGATAGATGCTGCGGGGAGCGGTGCCGCTTCGGTACAAGCAATGGCCGAAATACGCAATCTGCTTCGCCCTGGCATCCCTGAGATAGACAAAATCCCGGCCGAGCAGTTACCACATGTTGTGAATGGCGTCATTGAAGGTTTGCAGAAGCCCGCTGTCAAGGCTGGAGACTTTTTCGGCGCTATCAGGCAGGCGATCACTGAAGCGCAGGGTCGCGCGAATGAACTCGCTTTTGCTGATGCGGCCGAAGTGCTGGACGCCGCGCTCGCACAAAGCGACGCCGAGGACAGGGATCGTGCTCGCGGCCGGGCCGCATTGCTATCGGAACGTGGGCGCATTGCGCGGCTGCAATTGCATTACCGTGAGGCGGCGGCATTCCACATGCGTGCGGGTCAGGCGGTCGCACTCGACACGATGGACGCGTGGCGCCATGCACTGGCCGCTGCCAATGCCCTTTTCGATCTTGGAAGCGAGTTTGGCGACAACGCTGCACTGGTCGATGCAATTGCGCTCTATCGTAATGAGGCTTTACCACGTGCGTTGCGCGAAAACGCGCCGCTAGACTGGGCTTTGACACAAATGGACCTGGGCAACGCGCTCCGTAGTCTTGGCGAGCGGGAGAGCGGAACGGTACGGCTGGACGAGGCGGTGTGTGCCTTTCACTTGGCGTTGCAGGAGTTTACGCGCGACCGGACACCGCTTCAGTGGGCGGTGGCACAGATGAACCTCGGCAACGCGCTCAGGATAGCCGGTGAGCGCGATAGCGGGATGACATGGCTAGAAGAGGCGTAGGAACCTTTCGTGCGGCGTTGGATGCGCTACAGAGCAAACAGGAACCGCTCTACTGGGCGGCGACGCAAACCAATCTCGGCACTACACTTGGGGTGCTTGGTAGCCGGGAGGGGACGACAACGCGGCTGAAGGAAGCAGTCTGCGCGTTCCGCGCCGCACTTGGCGAACCGACGCGTGAACGTATACCCCGCGATTGGGCAAACACGCAGAACAACCTCGGCAATGCGCTTTCTATGTGCGGTGGTCGAGAAGGTGACACGGAGTTGCTTAAAGAGGGGGTGACCGCCTATCGGGATGCACTTGAGGTATTCACGCGAGAGCGGTTTCCGCTCGACTGGGCGATGACACTGATGAACCTCGGTAATGCGCTTCACAAGCTTGCTGAGCGGGAGAGCGCAACGGTGCGTTTCGAGGAGGCAGTGACCGCCTTCCGGGATGTACTAAAGGAATATACGCGCGAGCGGGTGCCGCTCCATTGGGCGGCAACACTAGTGAGCCTCGGTAATGCGCTCCTAAAGCTTGCCGAGCGCGAGAGCGGAACAGCGCGGCTCGAAGAGGCGGTGACCGTCTATCAGGATGCGCTTGAGGTATTCACGCGCGAGACGCTGCCGTTCGATTGGGCGATGACACAGGTCAACCTCGGCAACGCGCTGAGGATGCTGGGTGAGCGTGAGGACAGTATGGAGCGGCTTAAAGACGCGTTAAGCGCCTGCCGACAAGCTATTGACATATATACGCCGCGCGAGCGAGGACCGCTTCAGTGGGCCGCAGCGCAGACCAACCTAGGGAATGCATTAGTAAGCGTTGGCGAACGGGAAGCGGGAACGGCGCGGTTGGAGGAGGCTGTGATCGCCCATGGTAACGCACTCGAAGAATACACTCGCGCGCGTGTGCCGCTCGATTGGGCGACGGCGCAAGACAACCTTGGCACCGCACTCAGGATGCTCGCCGAACAAGAAATAGGGACGAGGCGACTAGAGGAATCAGTCGCGGCCTTCGGCGCGGCATTGGAGGAACGAACTCGCGAGCGCGTTCCAATTTATTGGGCGAGCACACAGAACAATCTGGGCGTGGCACTCAAAGTTCTGGGGGAACGGGAGAACGGAGTGGCGCATCTGGAGGCGGCGGCGTTGGCTTTCCGCGCGGCGCTGGAAGAGAGGACCCGCGAGCGCGTGCCATTCGACTGGGCGATGACGCAGAACAATCTCGGCAATACGTTCTTGCGTCTCGGTGAGAGGGAAGCGGGGACAGGACGGCTGGAGGAGGCAATTGAAGTCTTCCGGACGGCACTAGAGGGGTTAGGACTTACGCGAGCGCCGCTTCTGTGGGCAGTGACACAGATGAACCTAGTGGATAGAATCTAACACTTGGTGCCCTCTTTTGACGGCAGCGATGATTTTGTCGGGGCGCTTGGTCCAGCGGAAGGGACGTGGGTCGGCATTTGTTTCGGCGAGGAACCGCTTGATAGCGGCTTGAAGTTCGACGGTGGATCGAAACACGCCGCGTTTGAGTCGTCGCTTGGTCAGTGTGGCGAAGAACCCTTCGACGGCATTGAGCCACGAGGCTGACGTTGGGGTAAAATGGAACGTCCAGCGCGGATGACGCACCAGCCACTCACGGACCTTGGGATGCTTGTGGGTGGCGTAATTGTCCGCGATGGCATGGATGAGCTTACCGGCCGGCACCGCCGCCTCGACTGTGTTGAGGAAGCGGATGAACTCCTGATGCCGATGTTGCTGCATACATCGACCGATGACCGTGCCATCCAGCACGTTGAGGGCTGCGAACAGCGTGGTGGTGCCGTTTCTGATGTAGTCGTGCGTCATAGTGCCACAGCGGCCCTTCTTCATTGGCAGGCCTGGCTGGGTGCGATCGAGCGCCTGTATCTGGCTTTTCTCGTCGATCGAGAGAACGACAGCATGCGCTGGAGGATCCATGTAGAGCCCGACGATGTCTCTGAGCTTGGCAGCGAACTGTGGATCGTTGGACAGCTTGAACAGACGCGTCCGGTGCGGCTGTAAACCATGCTTGCGCCAGATGCGTTGCACCGAACTGACACTGATGCCCTGGATCGTGGCCATAGCTGTGGCCGTCCAGTGCGTCGTCTCACCAGGCGGATCGGCCTGGGTCGCGGCGACGACGCGCGCCGCAACCTCTGGTTCCAGCGGTGGAATGCGCGATGGCCGTGTCTTGTCACGCAGCATGCCCGCGACCCGATCGGTCATGAAGCGCTCCTGCCAGCGCCAGACAGCCGTCTTGCTGACGCCGGTGTGGCGCATGATCTCGGCTGTGCCGCAGCCGTCCGCCGTCAGCAACACGATCTGGGCTCGCCAGACATGCTTCTGCGGGCTGTTCCGGTCCGCCACGATCGCGTCCAGTTGTCTACGATCCTTGGCACTCACTGCAACTTTGATCCCGGTGCGCATCCCGCAGACTCGCATGCCAGCGAGATCGCGGGAATCCTGAATTCGGACTCAAATGTCAGATTTTATCCACTAGGCACCGTGCTTGCACGACTTGGTGAGCGAGAAACGGGCACGTCGCGACTGGAAGAGGCCGTTAACGCTTATGATGCTGCGTTGCAGGTCTTCACTGCCGAGGGAGTAGATCGCTACAAAATCATATGCTGCAACAATCGTGAACAGGCAAAACGTCTCTTGTCTGGTCACCGGCCACCTAGTTGAGAAGATGGTATCGAGCAGTATAGAGATGAGAAACTAAGGGTGGCTTCCTGCAATTTCGCAAAAACGCTGATCACGCAGGCTCCTCAAGGCTCGATACTGGCGCATTGCCAACCGGACAGGTCCGTTGCTCCGCGCGGATGCGCAGTGAGGCGATCAGGGATGCTGCACAATCTTGGCGACGACCCACCAGGAGGCGCCATTCGAGCCCACAGCCAAAAAATGCTCCGATGAGTGTTGATCTCAATAGACCATGCCCTAACGAGTCACCTCCTGTGTGTCTCACACAGATAGTTCGACATTTCTGGGATGCGTGGTATCGTTGCGTATAAGTCCCGAGTGAGACAAACGCACCATGCTTGTGGGCTACGGACGGACCTCAACGATCGACCAGCAAGCCAGCATGCAGGCACAGGAGCGTGATCTGTCGGCGGCCGGATGCGACAAGCTGTTCATCGAGCAGGTCTCATCCGTAGGCAAGCGGCAGCAGCTTGACGCCGCGCTCGACTACGTGCGCGACGGTGACACCCTAATCGTCACCAAGCTGGATCGGCTGGCAAGGTCAGTCCCTGATCTGTTGGCCATGGTGGCGCGTCTGGAAGCCAGAAGTGTGGCCCTCCGAGTATTGGCAATGTCCGGCTCGCAGCCGCTTGATACCGGGACCGCGATCGGCAAGCTGATGCTGGCCGTCATCGGCGCTGTAGGCCAGTTCGAGTAGATGATGCCGGAGCGTCAACGCGAGGGAATCGCCCAGGCAAAGCGTGACGGGCGCTACAAGGGGCGTGCACCGACCGTACTGCGACGGGCTGTTGAGATCATACGGCTGAAGGATAGCGGCGTCACGCCCACGGAAATCGCCATGAAGCTGGGTATCGGTCGCGCCAGCGTCTATCGCGTCTTGGCCGGACAGCGCGATGGAGAACACGCGACTGTGTGAATCGAAGGTGGCCATGCAACCACCTAGAGCAAGGAGACTAATGGTATGATTGGCAATGAGATTCTGCGGGACCGACACGGCGAGAAAATCGGTGAGGTTCAGATGAACGGCTCCAAATGCACATTGCGCGACAAGTACGGCAATCCGCTTGGGTCGTACGACTTGCGCGACGAGTTCACGCGGGACCTGTACGGCAACCCTATCGGAAGAGGCAATCTGCTCGTCACTTTGTTGAGGTGAACGAAGTAGGATTGGCGTGTCCCGTCGCCGGCGATCCGATGCTGCTACCTCGCGGCCACGGCGGTGCGCCCACCCGGCACATGGCGGTACAACGTAGACGAACTGCATCGTAGAGGTACTGCATCCGACCTGCCGGGCGACCTCGGCGGCGGTCGTGGTGCCGGATGCCAGCATTGCCTTTACCGCCCTGACCTTGGTGGCGTTCAACGCAGGCGGATGACCACAGACACGGACACCGGCGCGGCTTGCCGCCAGTGCAGTTCGAGTGCGCTCGCGCGGAAGTCTCCACCGCGAATTGCCCAAGTGCGGCAAAGATATGGAGGATCAGCCGCCCGGTCGCGCTGGTGGTGTCGATGTTCTCGTGCAGCGACCGCAGACCGATGCCACGTGCCGTCAAGGTGTCCACGGTGGACAGACGCTGGCGTAGGGATCGCGCCAGACGGTCGAGCCGGGCGACGACCAGCAGATCACCCTCGCGGGCAAACAGCGAACCCCGTCTTGTGCATCCTGCCGTTCAGTTTCTTTGTAGGTCGATCGGCCATAGACAACTAGAAGTTCTGTTTGGCGGGAGGGGCCGATCTCGCTGGTCTTGAAATCCTGTCCTTCCGGCACTGTGACAGGACATGTGAGGTGGACCGGATTGCTATAATGGGGCAGTGCAGGCATTCCTGGCGGCTTACTCCGAGAATATCGCTTGCCGCAGTTCATCATAGACATGCATCCCTGGCTTCACGAGCGGCGCGAGTGTATTTCGCGCGAATGCTGGGGCATTGTCACCAACTCTGCGAAGCTGGAGCAAGCGCCTAAGTCGGTTGAATATGTCACCAGCAACGGCCTTAACGTCGTCTGATGGCCGCCCCGAGGCCACGCTGGCAGCGAGCGCTTCTCTCACTTGTTCTGCCGCCTGAGGTGACTTTTCCGGCTGGCCAAATTCAAGGCAAAGCGCCCTGATCACCTCATCGTCGTAAAGGAAGGACTCCAAGTGACGGCGTGACAAAACACGCACGCCGGCTCGGTTGAACTCGGCCACATCCTGGTCGGAATGATCATCACGGTCTATCAGTCTGATCGCCCGTATTCCTTGCGCTATTGACGGGAGCGCTGCGATAAACTTGAGGCGGTCATTTGCGACATCATGCGAGTTACCACCGGATATGAACTTTAGGTCGGGATAACCATCGCCGAAGATTATATTATAGCATCGCGCGTCATGGTCGGCATTTCTCCCCGGTACGTCTCCGCGTGGATTGCCTTCGCAGATGACGACGGTGCCCGGAGCGACGAGGCTCGCCATATCGTCCAACGCCACCTCCAAGGCTCGCTCCCAGAACACACGCGTCGGCCGGACAGGAGACATCAGGGTAGGTTGGTCGAAGTCATAATCACCACCGAAATCAAGGAACGCGACCGAACCTGGGTCTTGGTTTTGAATATCGCGGGCTGCACGTAGCATTCCCAGCGCATGTGTCGCGATCCAAAGTTGGCAAGGCTCGGGGACTAAAGCGAAGATTTCCCGCAGAAGCGAACCATGAACCCGTGGATTGAGGTGTGCTTCTGGTTCGTCCACGCAGTATGTGGTATCACCGTAAAAGTCGCGCACAACCACGAAATCTAGCAGTAGGTCAAACGCAGCCTTCTCGCCCCCGGAGAGATTCTTATAGACGAAGCCACGCGAAGCGCCCTTGTCAAAGCGAAAAGTGGGATCACGAAGAGGGCTTCCCAAACCGTTCAATGTCAGTCCGGGAAATAGCCGACCCATCGGGTCACGCAGATCGCGGATCACTTTATCTCGCCAGACCCCGATTGGGGTGTCACTTGGTTCTCGAACAAATGCACTGTCGAATGCATCGGATACTAGCGTTTGATAGTTCTGAGCAACAGCCGCATCGTTCTCCATCATCTTTTGGAAGCGCGGTCCCATCTGCTGAGGCAGGGGTTGGCCAAATCCACCGGGACGTGTCATGTCGGGATCGTTCCGATAAGCAGATCGGAAATGGAATGCCTTGCGGGCAGCATCCGTTGTAGGTTCTGGAGTTACTCCGTGGAAGGTCAGTTTGATATCCTCGGCCGGTGTTATCGACGTCCCCCGGCTTGGCGCCCAGATATAGTAATCATCGTCCTGCAGCCAGCCCGTCGCGATGCGGCCTGACCAGAGGCGGAACGCTTCGAACAGTGACGATTTGCCGTTTCCGTTGGGACCAGCGAGCACAACCATCCGGACCAACTCCGGGATGTACTGAATGGTAAGATCGGAGAACCGCTTGAAGTGATGTAGCTTGATCGCCTGGATTTTTTTTTGGCATTGCAGATAATCTGAGGTGTAGCAGGCTTTGCGTTCCATGTACCCGTTCCTGGGCGACTGCAAGTTTTTTCTGTGATCTTGGGTAGGCCCATCCCCCCGTTCACAAACCCCCCTCGCTGACCATCGCTGAACGCTGGCTTTCAACCGTGGTTTCCACCGTCGCGCTGGCCGTACCTGGGATCATCCGTTTTCAGACACACCTCTGACCAGGAGGGGAGCCTGCGAGTGGCCCACCGATCCCCGGATGAATGAGGTGGGCGGCAGGGACCGGAGCTATCCCTGGTCTGCCGGGATGTAGGGGATCATGCCCTTCTCGTAGGCGATCACCTGCACCTCACGTCAGCGTGTCCCGTCGGCACCGATCCGATGCTGCTACCTCGCTGCCCGAACGTCGGCAACTTGAGGCGGTCTTGTTGAGGTGAGCGTACGTAAAGCAGGTGAGGGTGATCGTCCAAGTCGGTTCGGACTTCGGTAACGATCGCAAGCCCACGGAGGCTGAAAACTAGGGGTGGTCATGCGTACGGCGCGAGACAACGGAGTGGCAACACGCTCCGAGTTCCTGATCCGCCCGGCTTACTGAGCCCGCATATGCTTTCGCCACCTTGGCAGCACGCCCAAACTGCTCCGCAGTCGCAGTGAATCCGTATTACGGACTCAGACGGCGGTGGCGCCGTCCCCTCCGCGCGCGGAGGCGTCGTCCACCGACCGCGCGACCGCTGACCGGCCCTTCGCTACCTCTACTCGGTGAGTCCGAGCCGGATGTGGGCGAAGGGCGTCAACCAAGTCGATTGTGTCAGACGAGAGTCATCCGGATGAAGCTCGAGCGCGAACTAGATATACTCTTGAATGTGCAGTCGGCATTTCTCACCGAAAATGCCGGCTGTCGGGAGATTGCTGTTCCCTGGAAAAGGCCACTGGTGCTCCCGCTCGTTCCCTGATGTAGCGGAGTGTAATAATGACACGCTTCCTCGCGATCGTGCCGGTGTTGGCGATGGGCTTAGCAGTTTCAGTTGCGGCACAGCAGGTTTCCGAACGGGACGCGCAGCAAGCCGGTCAGAGCGTCCTTGATGCCTGGAACAAACAACAAAAGGACGCAGCCGGACATGCCGCCCTATTCACTGAAGATGCTATCCGCGTGACTCCGCACGGGCTGATTTCCGGCCGGGCATCAATCGAAAGTGACGCAGCGGAGGGATTCAAGGTCTATACCTCCGATCCCAGCACCCTTGAGCAGGTAAAGATGGTCGGGAATGGGGTCATGTTGAGGGCTGGAACCTGGAGCGGTACTTACAACGGTCCAAATGGGCCTGTGCATGTGAAGGGATACTGGTCAGACACGGACGTTCGTGACGGCAATACATGGAAGATTCGCCAGGAGACGTACAACGTCACCCCTCCAAAGAACTGACCTCGAGACCCCGGCTCTGATCGACCGGATCAGGGACGTGGATCAGCCGTGGTCGCCACCAAGCGCCGCACCTGGGTAACCTTGGCGGCGCTCACTTATAGCAGCCGCGCCGTCTCGCGTACACCACGACCTTTACTTAGGGCAGCGCGGATACGCTGCACCGTGAACGGCGTCGTTCTGGGCGGTCCCAGTTCACTGAACACCGGCAGCATCCCGAACAGCGTCCGACCCGATGGCGTCGAGGTGTCGAGCGCCTGCTGGTGCAGGTAGAGTTCGATGTCGCGGGATCGTAGTTAACCCAGCAGTCCGATCAGGTCTAGCCGGAGTTGGCTCGTACAGAGACAAAGCATCTGCCTGCCTTCCGGGACGCAGGCAGATGCACCAACGTCGGCACCGATCAGCAGCAGCGCGTCGTACTTCGCCGTCCACGTCCATCCGACGACCTCGGGCATCGGCTCGCCCGGCAGTGCAGCCAGTCCAGCCGCCGATCCGCCGCAACTCAGGAGCAGTCAGGGGGTGATCTGGAAGACCTCGGTAAAAACGCGATAAGGAGCAATGGGTTTGGACAACTTGTCCGCCGCAGCCTTCCAATCGGCACTCCCGGTGACCGAACTGATGTCGGTCTCGTTGGCCCACACCGAGGAGGTAGCGATGGACATTTTCGCCGCGTCCGTGCCGACATGAACGTCCTTGACGCCCGTCCCCTTCTTCAGAAGGGCCGTGAGGGTCGGGAGCAGCGCCACATTGGTGGCATAGTTAGTCGCGTTGTCCGCCACCACCAGGACGATACGGAGGACTTCGGCCTTCACCGGCGTCAGACCGGCAACGGTGCAGAGAGCGAATGCTCCTGCCGTCAAGACGTTTCCAAGTATGTTCCTCATGTGACGTTCCCCATGTCGGTGCGGCTGGCATACCCAAAACAGGCAGGCTCGCGGCGGCCGACATCTGACGCTGCGCCCTTGTCCTTGGCCGCGCAAGGAAATCCCTCGGCCGCTACGGCCGGTTGGACAGGCTGGGATCAGTCGGGTGGAGAGACAATGCGGTGAAGCGCACGAGCGTTGGCTCCGAGCGACGGGTCGGCTGCCATACTCAGTTTATGACGGTCACAGCCTCACCTGATGCGTTCGAAGCGACCATAATCGGCGGAAAACACGTTGGGAATCTTGCTGCCGACGAGCCGGGTCACTTCGGCTGCGTTCACGAAATTAAACGTCAACAGTCCCGGCGAGACATCTGGGTTATCAAAGGACAGAAGGAACACGTCCCCAGACCAATGGGTTAGCCTTCCTGGATAGTTTCGCGGGCCAATTCTGACCGCGAGAGCGGCCGCCTCTCGAACCACCTCTAGCGATCCGTACAAGGTGCTTGCGAAGCGGCCGGTGAAAGCATCGAGGTCATGTCCGATCGGTTTTGCGTCCATCGGTGGTGTCGGCGTTGCAACCAGTGACTGCCATGCTGACTGCTCGTTCCGTATTTGCGCTTGTAGGTCTCGACCGGAGGGGCCGATCGTGCGGTCCAGGAACTCAGCCCGCACCGCCTCAGGGAATACAGTAAGCTGCTTGTTGGCGAACACGGCGATGCCGATTTCCCGTTCAGGAACAAGCGTTACAATGGTTCGTATGCCATTCAGTGCACCGTTCTTCTCGATCACCCGGCAGCCGAGGAAATTGTAGCTTTCGCAGCCGAGTCCGGCGCAGTCATTGGGATCACGAAGTGGCCCACCGACACCCTGAACCATGCTGGCGGCAAAAACATGGGTGATCGTATCCTGGTTCAATATCTGTTGCCCCTCGAATGCCCCATCCGCCAGCAGCATCTGCATCCACCGTGCAATGTCTGCGCCGGTTGAAACCACGGCCCGCGCACCGCTAACCGCATCAACGTTCTCGTACTCCATCACCGAACCATCGACATCGTGGGTCGTCGCGCGGTTGACATCCTCGAATAGCGCGGCGAGTGCTGGGGCGGATCGTGCCATGCCCAGGGGTCTGAAAATTGCATTCGACAGCAACTCCGGCGCACTGATTCCGGCAGCATGGGCGGCACTGTATTGTCCAAGAAAGATGCCATAGTTCGAATAGGCCCATTCCTCCCGAAAGCTGTGATCAAACGCAAGGAACCGAGCGCGGCGTACTAGCTCATTTGGGCTGTAGCCAAGTTGCGTGAGGAGATCGCCACCATAGGCGGACAAACCAGTCCGATGTGCGAGGTAGTCACGCAAGGTCGCATTATCAGTTGCATACGGAGCGATAAGCGCCGTCTCCGGCGAGAAGTTGCTGACCGGTCTGTCCCAGTCAACGACGCCGCGATCGACCAGGATCGCAATTGCGGTGGCAGTAACGAACTTGCTCATCGAAGCGATCTGGAACCGGGTGTTCGCATCAACCGGATCGGCCGAACCGGTACGGCGCACACCATATCCTTTGAGAAATACCACCCCCTTGGCGTTGACCATAACAATCACGGCACCCGGAACGGAGGCTGCTGCGCGTCCAACCGTGTCGTCCTGGTCGCCCCAGATGAACAAGGTCGGCACCCGGCCAGGGTGGTCGCGGTGTGCCAGCGGACACGCGCTATTCGAGGATGGCCTCGCATTCGATTTCCAGGAGGAAGTCGGGATGCGGTAGCCCGGCGACGACGACCGTGGTTCGTGCGGGATATTTTCCATCTGGAAAGTAGGTGGCATAGATACGGTTCATCTCTACGAAGTCACCGGCTCGTATTAGGAGAATGTTCGTTTTCACCACACGATCCCAACCGGCGCCAGAAGCCTTGAGGGTGGCAGTCATATTGTCCATGACTTGTTTCATCTGCGCTGGGAAGTCGCCCACTGCCAGCTTACCGTTTCCGTCGAAAGCCGGTGTACCAGATATAAACACAGACTTTGCGACCTTCACGGCCTGTGAAACGGGAACGCCGCGAACTGGCTTTCCGATGTATTCCAAGGACTCTGCATTGGCCTGACTTCGCAGGAAGCAGTAGGACTGCTATTAGCAACAGTTTGCCGGCCAGACGTGTCATGTGTTTCTCCAGCCTTGTGGGCCATTGAGTGGCGATCTCCTATCGAGGTGGAGAACAAGGGCAGACCCTATCCGCCCTGTCCAGGCTGAGCATCCCCTATCGCTCATGCAGGGATGATGATGTCTGATACGGCGAAGAACTTCCATCCTGATGCCGTGCGGGTCAGGGCGTAGAAGACAGAGATGGTCTCGATTGGCGATCCGTCTGCTCGAACGCGCGTGGCTTGGCGCAAGATGATATGGGCTTTATCGGCGGAGGCGAACACCACCTCGTGGGCAATGTCCTTGGTATCATGCCACTGCTTAGCGGCCCTCATCTCCGCCGGTTTGATAGGATAGGCATCAAGGAGCGTGGTGTGATCATTGCCTATATGCGCGAGCGGATACTGCATCAGCTTGTCAATCGCCTGAACGTCGTTTGCACGGAAGGCTGCGACGTAGGCTTCGTAAGCAGCAAGCACCTCATCTTTGGTCTGTTCATCCATGACCACATCCCCACGAGGAGTGACCATTGTGATGGGCGCGGCCCATGCCGTCCAGCCGATTCTGTGCCGAATTACACGACCCGTCACGCCGCTTTGGCGTACAGCGTCATGCCCTTCTCGTCGTACGTGTAGATGATCGAACCATATCGCGCGGTGACGGTGGAACTAGAGAATCCCAGCAAGCCGTCCTTGGGTCCTGACCCCCTGGCCTTCGAGAACAAACTCATTCCGCGTTCATCGAACACAACGATCATCGATCCGCGTTCAATCGCGCTTCCAATGGCCATAGCAGGTCTCCTTACCGGTTCGTGATTCTGCCGTCCTGGGAGTTTGGGACTATCGTGCCCACTCAGAACCGAATCGGAATGATACCACTGATCCGCAGATTGTCGAACTATTCGTGGAGACCGGCGTTGCCGTCGTCGATGACCGCGACCACTGAGACCCAGTCCCAGTTCCTTGCAGTTGAACCGATCCAATTATAGAGCCGCTGCCCGTGGTCGTCGTCTGATGGACGGGGACAGCAGAGCAGAGCGCGGCTTCCGATAAACGGTCGTTTACGGGATTCCTAGATCATCTCGTAAAACCACCGAAGAAGAGTGGAGTTCGGTCTCTCGAAACCCTATCTTGATACCGGCCTCCGAATTCAGAGGGTCTCGTTGAGTTTTGGGAGGGCTTCATGTTGCTCGGGTATGCGCGGGTCAGTACTGACCAACAGGATCATGCCCTGCAACTCGATGCCCTCCGTGCTGCGGGATGTGACAAGCTGTTCGTCGAGACCGCATCAGGCACACGGACGGATCGACCTGAGCTTGCCAAGGCACTCGAACAAGCCCGCCAGGGTGACGTGCTGGTGGTTTGGCGTCTTGACCGGCTGGCAAGGTCGCTGCGGCATCTCATCGACATCGCCGATGATCTGAACCGGCGTGGCGTCGCGCTCAAGTCGATCACCGAGAGCATCGACACGACGACGCCGAGCGGGCGGTTCATGTTCAACATCCTCGGTGCACTGAGTTCCATGGAACGCGAGATCATCGTCGAGCGCACCCGTGCGGGGCTGATTGCTGCTGCTGCCCGTGGTCGTCGTGGCGGTCGGCCTGCGGCACTCGATGAATCCAAGATCAGGGCTGCAAAGGCGATGCTGGGGTCTGGCAACATGTCGGCAATCGAAGTGGCGCAGCAGCTTGGATGCGCCCCCAGCACTCTGTACCGGCATCTGCCGGGTGGTCGCTCAGCAGTCGCCGAGCCCGCATGATGGCGGCTCAATGTCGGTCTACATCATGGTCGGCGTGCCGCAATCTCTCGCAGGACGAAAACACCTATAGTGCGGTGAATTCGTCCCACACGACTGACCATCTCGCCGACAAGATGTGCGATGTCGGATCAGGTCATGGTGGCATCCGCTGCGGCCAGCACGGCTGCTGAAGGTCTCAGCACCCCACGGTCAGTGAGATCAGGCGCAACCCCAGTTGCGGGACCACCATCAGATGGATTGGTCGCGTGGGACGAATTCACCGTACTATAGGTGTTTTCGTCCCACGGGAAATTCGCGCTGACCTGATGGTGTCTGATCAGGTGGACAATTGATGCAGGGCGCGAAGTCGTTTGAGCGTTAGGATGCCGACCGCCCAGCGACCACCAGCGGAGTGCGGTTCGCGTCCGAATGTCTCGCTCAATTCAGCGATGACCTCGCTCCGTACCTGGTCGGCATGCTCATCGCACACAGCCTTCCAATGGGTGAACTCGACCGCTGGGGGGGCGCGGAAAGGGAGGGGGGCGGGGGGGGGGGGGGGGGGAAGAAGGGGTTGGGGGGGCTTAAGCGGGCTGGCCCCCGCTGGGGGGGGGGGGGAAGAGGGGAACGGAAAAGCCGTCGGCATCTGATGGAAAAAAGGCCAGGAGGGGTGGAGGGGGGGCAATTTTGTGCCAGATTTTCTGTCATCGCCGGATTTACGGGATTTACGCCGCCATCGACACCGCTCGATCGAACTCATCGCGCATATCCAGCAACGGCAACTGCGCCTGTCGTCGCACCGCATTGCGTCTGGTCAATTCGGTGAAAATGGCTGCCTTATCGATCATGTCGGAATTGTAGCGGGCAATCACCCAGCGTGGCGATCCTCGACGTTTTCGCGGGACAGGTCGGCTGCCAATCCCGACATCAGCGCGAAACTCCATGTATGCTCATTATCGCTCATCTGAGCAGCGTGGCCAACAGGTCACCTCTGCCGATGACGTTGCCGTACTTGTCCCGCGTGAATCCGTCGTGGGTGTCATACTGGCCGAGCCTGTCGCCGTGTTTGTCGTGCAGGGTGCTCACGGAACCCCGTATCACAACCTCACCGAGCTTATTGCCGTGTCTGTCGCGTAGAATCTCGTTGCCGTTCATCGTAGAAATCTCCTTGATTTTCGTAGGTGATGCTGGGATCGCGCGACTTACGTCGCGTCACGCAGCCTAGTGATCACAATCGGTCTGTTCGGCCAGCATCCGATAGACACTGGCGCGGCCGATACCCAGTCTCGCGGCGATTTCTGCGGGCGTGACGCCGGCATCCTTGAGCCGAGTGATCTCAGCGGCCTTCCGTCGAACGGTCGGCGCACGGCCCTTGTAGCGTCCGTCACGTTTCGCCTTGGCGATGCCCTCCCGTTGGCGCTCCGGCATCATCTCACGCTCGAACTGGCCTACAGCGCCGATGACGGCCAGCATCAGCTTGCCGATCGCGGTGCCGGTATCGAGCGGTTGCGACCCCGACATCGCAAGCACCCGCAGGGCGACATTCTTGCCTTCCAGTCGGACCACCATGGCCAACAGGTCAGGGACCGACCGAGCCAGCCGATCCAGCTTGGTGACGACGAGGGTGTCACCGTCACGCACGTAGTCGAGTGCGGCATCAAGTTGCTGCCGCTTGCCTACGGATGAGACCTGCTCAATGAACAGCTTGTCGCATCCGGCCGCCGACAGGTCGCGCTCCTGCGCCTGTATGCCGGCCTCTTGATCGATCGTCGATGTTCTTCCGTAGCCCACCAGCATGGTGCGTCTGTCTCACTCGGAACTTAGACGCAACGATACCACGCATCCCAGAATTGTCGAACTATTTGTGTGAGACAGGTGGACCGTGACTCACTGGGGCATGGTCTAATGGGACAGGTGATTGGGGACGGTCAGCGTGATGGCCGGTGACCAATACGAGATTGGTTTCAATTCTCGGGCGAGGACCGATTGGTCTGGCAGGCATGCCCTTCGATGCAGACGCCCGCGATGCTAAGGCCGCCGATGTGACCGAACGAGCAGGACGCGATTGACACCGTTGCGTCAGCCGTCCGGGACAAGTTGGAAAAGCGGCGGACGACGGCTACCCTGCGAAATGACGGGCTCCGATACGCGATGGCCCTGGCCAGCCGGGGGGGACGCATGGCCACGACGCAAGACGAGACGATCGCCGGGCTTCAGCGCACCATTGCGGAACTGCGCCAGGAACGCGACGCGGCGCTGGTGCGGGAGGCCGCGCTGTCAAGCGACCTTCAGGAATCGTTCGAATACCAGACCGCGACCAGCGACGTGCTCAAGGTCATCAGCCGCTCAACCTTCGATCTGCAGCCCGTCCTCGACACGCTTATCATGACCGCCCTGAGTCTGTGCAACGCCAGCCAATGCGAGATGTGGCGCAAGGACGGTGAGGTCTTCCGTCATGCAGCCAGCCAGGGTAATCTTCCCACTTATCGGGAAATCGAAGAGCGAACGGAGATCGGGGCGGGACGCGGCACGCTGGTCGGACGCGTCGCGCTGGAGCGGGCGCCGGTTCTGATCACAGACGCATGGAACGACCCCGAATACGAGCAGAAGGAGGCGGTGTATCTCGGTCGGTCGCGCTCGATGCTTGGCGTGCCACTGCTGCGCGATGGGGAGTTGATCGGTGCCTTCGCGTTGGCCCGGACTGATCCTGTACCGTTTACGGATCGCCAAGTCCAACTCGTGCGCGCCTTTGCCGATCAGGCGGTGATCGCGATGGAAAACGCGCGGCTGATCACCGAGCAGCGCGAAGCACTGGAGCAGCAGACCGCGACCGCCGAGGTATTGCAAGTAATCAACGCGTCACCGGGCAATCTGTCGCCCGTGTTCGATTCGATACTGGAAAAGGCGATGGAGATTTGCGGTGCCTCGTTCGGCGGCTTGAGCACATATGATGGCGACAAGTTTTCTGTCATCGCAACGCGCGGGCTTCCGCCCGCGTTGGTAGATTTCTTCCGTAACCCGTATTCTGCCAGTCCAGAAAGCTATTTCGGACAGATAGTTAGTGGTGCAACAGTACTCCACGTCAGAGACCTAGCTGACGGGAGCTTGCTTGGCGCGGTCCCGCTAACCCGTCCAGGCGTTGGCCGTGGGCGTGCCTTGCTAGAATTCGGCAATGCGCGAACAGGTCTGTACATGGCACTTCGAAGGGAAGGCGCGCTGGTCGGCGTTCTCTGGTTCTACCGTCAGGAGGTGAGGCCGTTCACCGATAAGCAGCTTGCGGTGTTGCAGAATTTTGCCTCGCAGGCTGTGATCGCGATGGAGAACGCGCGGCTGATCAACGAGCAAAAGGAGGCGCTGGATCAGCAGACCGCGACCTCCGAAGTATTGCAGGTGATCAACGCCTCGCCCGGCGATCTGGCACCGGTGTTTGACGCGATGCTGGAAAAGGCGATGCGGCTGTGCGACGCCGCGTTCGGATTACTATTTACGTATGATGGTGCACGTTACCAAACCGCCGCTCAGCGCGGCGTGCCTGTCTCCCTGGCCGAATTCAGGGCAAGAACCCCCCCGACGGGGCTGCCGGGCAGCAGGAGCGCAATGCTTCTCACGATAACGGGTCCTCATCATGTTCTGGACGTCACCGTCGATGACTATTACCGGATTGGCGGCGTCGATGATCGCTCAATCGCCGATCTTGGGGATGCCCGCACTGTTCTCTATGTGCCGCTTCGCAAGGACGAGGCAACGCTGGGCATTATCGCGATTTATCGCCAGGAGGTGCGCGCGTTCTCAAACAAGCAGATCGCTCTCGTGGAGAACTTTGCAGCCCAGGCGGTGATTGCGATAGAGAGCGCGCGGCTGCTGAATGAAATCCGCCAGCGCCAGCAGGAACTCCGCGTTACATTCGAGAATATGGGTGACGGCGTCGCTATGTTTGACGAAACATCTCGCTTGGTCGCTTGGAACCACAAATTCCAGGACATTCTCGATCTACCCGACGGAGTACTGGCCGAGCGGCTGACCTTCGCCGAATTCAATCGTTACCTCACCGAGCGCGGCGAGTTTGGTGTAAACGCCGACACGGAGGACCAAATACGCCGACTCACGGAGAACATCGCTCAATATCGCGCCTATGAGCGCACGCGGCCGGACGGGCGGGTCATCGAAATCCGTCACAACCCGGTGGAGGGCGGCGGTTTCGTGCTGATCTACGCCGACATCACTGAGCGCAAACGCAATGAGGCCGAAATCCGCGCCGCCCGTGATGGGGCGGAAGAAGCCAGCCGCACGATCGAGGCCGCCTTCCGCGACCTGAAAGCGGCGCAGGCCAATCTGATCCAGGCGGAGAAAATGGCATCTCTCGGTCAACTTACGGCCGGCATAGCGCATGAGATCAAGAATCCGCTGAACTTCGTCAACAATTTCTCCGCGCTCTCCACCGAACTGATTGACGAGTTGCGGGAGGTGCTTATCCCGCAACCGCTCGGAGACACTGTTCGTAGGGAGGTCGATGACATCACGGCGCTTCTCAAGGGCAATCTGGAAAAGGTCGTACAACACGGGCAACGTGCCGACGGCATCGTGAAGGCGATGCTAGATCATTCGCGTGGGTCCTCGGCCGAACGGCGCACCGTCCATCTGAATGCGGTAATCGATGAGGCACTGAACCTCGCCTATCACGGAGCGCGCGCCCAGGATCAGACCTTCAACATTAAACTTGAACGGGATTTTGGCGAGAGCATTGCGCCGATCGAGGTCAACCCGCAGGACCTGACGCGGGTGTTCCTGAACATCTTCAGCAATGGCTTCTATGCGGCCACGAGGCGGGCGCGTAACGGCGGGAACGCCGGGTTCATGCCGATGCTGAAGGTCTCCACCCGCGATACCGGCGAGGCGGTGGAAATCCGCGTCCGGGACAACGGCACTGGCATTCCGTCCGCGATCAGGGACAAACTGTTCCAGCCGTTCTTCACCACCAAGCCAACCGGCGAGGGCACCGGCCTGGGCCTGTCGATCACCTATGACATTGTCACGAAGCAGCATGGCGGGACGATCACTGTCGGTAGCGAGGAGAATGAATTCACCGAATTCGTGGTCACGCTGCCGCGCCGGATGTTCGCGACTGAGGGAGACCGGACGTGAGAGTCACGGCTCAGGTCGTTGGCGACAGGTCCTTAGCTCGGCAGCCCCCGTAGTCGCAACGTTCTGCACGACGGTCACGCTGCCTCCACCGTTGTTGTCGCCATCTCCCCGTTGGCCCGCTACGCTCTGACGCAGCCACTCCCGTATCAACGCAGGAACGGCTGCGCCCGGTTCACTTTTTTTTACAACCATCAATATTACCACAACGGCGGCATTTCCCTTGCAACAGATAGGCAGTGGATGGAAGCTGCTTTCTCATCAGGCCACCAGACCCGAAACGATCCTCGAAGATCGGGATCGCAAAAAGAAACCCATGACCGGGAGAAAGCGACAATGATCTCACTCCAGAGCGCGATCACGATCGGGCTTGTGATCGTCGTCCCGCCAAATGTTGACCGCTTGCTGGCGCCGTGGTTCAGCCTGCGGCTGCCCCGCACCCGCAAATGTGAGCGGGACCCCACATGCGATTACGTCACCCGCATTTAGCGCGATCATTGGACGACTGGTGTTCATGACGTGCCGATTGGCCGATGCCTGATCAGGCCACCACGGATTTAGGCGCGTCCGAATGGGTAGTTTAGGGCGCCAGCGACGAGCGTCCTCATCTCAACGGCATCGGCGCCTTTGGCTGAGGACCAGGACTGTTTCCACGAGCGTTTTCGATCTCCTGCCAATTCTGAATGCACGGCGTCCAGACCTGCCAGTGGTCATGATCTCGGCCTGTGGCGGCGCGGATACGGTAGCGACGTCGCTCCTGCGCGGGGCTGATGAAATTCCTCACCAAACAGGTGGATTTCCCGAAGCTCGAACAGGACCTCACAGCGGAGATGACTGACGCGATGGGGGACGGATGACGGCGCCACCGGACGAGACCACAACCGACACGCACGCCATCATCGCCGCGTTGCGGACTGAGCGTGACGCGGCACTGGCACGTGAGGCCACGCTGGCTGCGGCGCTGGCCACGCGGACTGCCGAACTGGCCACGCGCAGCAGCGAATGTGGCGAGCGCATCCAACAGCAGGCCGCCACGATAGATGTGCTGAAGGCAATGTCGGCCTCGCCCGGCGATCCTCAGCCGGTGTTTGATCTGATCACGCGTCGCGCCACCGAACTGTGCGAGTCGCGCGCTGCTCTATATGAACTAAGAGAGGGACAGTTGGACGTGGTGGCGAACCATGGCATGGACTTGGAAACCATTGCTGCATTTCGCCGGAACTTTCCGCGACCGCCTGACCGCTCACTCGCCGTCGGCCGCGCGATCCTGGAGCGGCGGATCATCCACATCCGGGATGTCTCGGCCGATTCCACGCTATCGCAGGCAGCCCGCGATCTCGGGGGCACCGCCATCGCTGTCATCCCCCTGTTGCGCGACGGTGAACCGATCGGCGCCGTCGCGCTGAACGGCAGGCATTCTGGCGGCTACTCCGAGAGCCAGATCGCTTTACTACAAACCTTCGCCGAGCAGGCAATGATCGCGATCGGCAACGCCGAGACGTATCGTGCGTTGCAGGGGCGCACGGCCGACCTTGCGGAGTTGCTCGAATACCAGACCGCTACAAGCGACGTGTTGAAGGTCATCAGCCGATCGACATTTGATTTGAAACCCGTGCTTGACACGGTGGTCCAAATCGCGGCACGGCTTTGCGATGCCCAACAGGCCGTGATCTACCGACGCGAAGGCGAGTTGGTGCGGTTTGTGGCGAATTTTGGCTTTCCATCGGAATTTGAGGCTTACCACAAAGCGCTGGGACCAGTACCAGTTGACCGGGACTCGCCGGGTGTCAGGTGGCAATCAATGGTCGAGGGTCGCATCGTGCATGTTCACGACATAACCGCCGTCCCAGGCTATCCTAGCCCGGCGATCACGCTGGGCAAGCAGCGTACAACGCTTGGGGTGCCACTCCTCCGCTCAGGTGAAGCGATCGGGACCATTATACTGGCACAGCAACGGGTCGAGCCGTTCACCGACCGCCAGATCGACCTTGTTAGCACCTTCGCCGATCAAGCGGTGATCGCGATTGAGAATACGCGGCTGATCACTGAGCAGCGCGAGGCGCTGGACCAGCAGACCGCGACTGCCGAGGTATTGCAGGTTATTAACGCCTCGCCCGGCAATCTGGCTCCGGTGTTCGATACGATGCTGGAAAACGCGTTGCGACTGTGCGGAGCCGCGTTCGGCACGCTCTACACTTATGATGGCAGGCATTTTCAGCCCGTTGCTTTTAGAGGCGTAGCCCCCGGATTTGCCGAACTTATGACCAAACATCCACCGACGGACCGGCCCGGTAGTCCCGCCGCACGGGTCCTCGAAACACAACGTCCGGTGGATGTCCCGAATGTGATGGATGAGGAGAACTACCGCAGCGGCGTCCCCGCCGCCCTCGGGATGGTCGAGGTCGGGGATTTTCGTGCTTTTATAAACATACCCCTTGTGAAGGATGGCAAGGTTCTCGGCTTTTTTACGATTTATCGCCGCGTTGTGGGCAAACTCTCCGACAAGCAGATCGCATTATTGGAGAACTTCGCCACCCAGGTGGTGATCGCGATGGAAAGTGCGCGGCTGTTGCACGAATTGCGCGCCCGCACCGATGAACTTGCACAACGTCAGGCCGAATTGCGTGTCACGTTCGAGAACATGGGTGACGGCGTAGCCATGTTTGATGAAACGCAGCATTTGGTTGCATGGAACCGCAAGTTCCAGGATATTCTGGACGTGCCCGACGATATCATCGCCCGTCGCCAGACATTCTTTGAGTACATCCACTACCTCGCCGAACGTGGTGAGTATGGCGCCGGAGCCGACCCGCAGGAGCAGGTTCGCCAACTCATGGAGCAAGCAGGCCAAGCCCGAACTTATGAGCGCACCCGGCCAGATGGACGGGTGATCGAAATCCGTCACAATCCTGTCGCGGGCGGCGGTTTCGTGCTGATCTACGCGGACATCACCGAGCGCAAACGCAGCGAGGGGGAAATTCGCGCCGCCCGCGACGCGGCGGAGAAAGCCAGCCTCACTATCGAAGCCGCATATAGTGACCTGAAAGCCGCCCAGGCTAATCTGATACAGGCCGAGAAGATGGCCTCCCTGGGCCAACTCACCGCTGGCATCGCGCACGAGATCAAGAACCCGCTTAACTTCGTCAACAACTTCGCGGAACTATCAGTCGATTTGCTGGGGGAACTGAAAGACGACGATCGCTCCGGCTGAGGCCGCGTTGGACCTGGACCAGCGTGACGAAGTGAACGAAGTCGTCGAGCACTCTGACCAGCAACCTGGAGAAGATCACTGAGCACGGCAAGCGCGCCGACGGCATCGTGAAGGCCATGCTGGAACATTCGCGCGGGTCCTCGGGTGAGCAGCGCATGGTTGATCTGAACGCGCTGGCGGATGAAGCGTTGAACCTCGCCTATCACGGAGCCCGCGCGCAGGATCAGAGTTTCAGTATTACGTTGGAGCGGGACTTTGGCGAAGGCATTGCGCCGATCGAGGTGAACCCGCAGGACATCACGCGGGTATTCCTGAACATCTTCAGCAACGGATTTTACGCGGCCAATAGGCGTGCACGCAGTGGCGCGGAACCTGGGTTCGATCCCACGCTGAGGGTCACCACCCGCGATCTCGGTGACGCGGTGGAGATCCGCGTACGGACAACGGCACCGGCATACCGGCCGAGATCAGGGATAAACTGTTCCAGCCGTTCTTCACCACCAAGCCAACCGGCGAGGGCACGGGCCTCGGCCTGTCGATCACCTACGACATCGTCACGAAGCAGCATGGCGGCTCAATCACAGTCGATAGCGAGGTCGATGCGTTTACTGAATTCGTTGTTACCCTTCCGCGCAGGATGTTCGCGACCGAAGGAGGCCGGTCATGATCGTTCGTGTCCTGATAGTAGATGATGAGCCTGATGTCGAGACGCTGTTCCGCCAGCAATTCCGCCGCGAAGTGCGTCAGGAGCTTTACATTCTTAACTTTGCATTGTCCGGCAAGGCCGCTCTGGACATCCTTGACGGTCATATTGGAGCGGAGATCATTTTGCTGATCTCCGACATCAATATGCCCGGCATGACCGGGCTCGAACTTTTGCCTGTGGTCAAGCAGCGGCGGCCCGGCCTGCCGGTGTTTATGATTTCAGCCTATGGCGACCAGGACACCATCGCCACCGCCGTAGAACGCGGCGCCAACAGGTTTCTGACCAAGCCGGTGGATTTTCCTCGATTGAAGCGCGACATCATAACTGTAATGGCGGGTGCAACGGGGGGAAGCTGATGACCGGCTCACCGGTCGATACCACAACTGACCTTCACGCCGTTATCGCGGCGCTGCGGGCGGAGCGCGACTCGGCACTGGCACGTGAGGCCGCGCTGGCCGAGGCATTGACCACGCGCAACAGCGAATTCGGCGAGCGGATCGAGCAGCAGTCCGCCACCATCGACGTGCTGAAGGTGATGTCGGCATCGCCCAGCGATCCACTGCCGGTATTCGATCTGATCGTCAATCGGGCACGCGCATTTTGCGAGGCGGATGGGGCCATGGTGGCGCTGCTGGAAGACGGCATGTTGCACCTACGCACCCATATCGGTGCGACCCAGGCCGCCTCGGCGGCGTATGAGGCTTACTTTCCTTGCCCCGTAGACGACACGACAACGTTGGGCCGGGCCGTTCTCACGCGTGCGCCCGTGCACAATCCGGACCTTCTCGCCGATCCCAGATACCGGATGAAGGCGATTACCACGGTCAACTCGGTGCGGTCGAACGCGGCAGTACCCAATCCTGCGGGGTGGCGTGCCGATTGGCGCGATCGGGATCGCTTGGTTGTCGGTGGGGGAATTTCCGACCGCGCAACTGGAGTTGTTGAAAACCTTCTCCGAGCAGGCGGTGATCGCCATCACCAGCGCCGAGACGTATCGCGCGCTGCAAATCCGCACAAGCGATCTGCAAGAGTTTGCTCGAATTCCAGACGGCAACCAGCGACGTGTTGAAGGTCATCAGCCGCTCTACCTTCGATTTGCAGCCGGTGCTGGATAAGGTGGTCGAAATCGTTGCCCGTCTATGCGATGCAGAAATGGCAGCGATCGGACGCCGCGAGGGCGATTTGTGGCGATTGGCGACGAATTCTGGGTTCCCACCGGAATTCGAGGCATACCAAAGAGCGCGGGGAGCCTTTCGACTTGATTCATCATCTCCGACTGTCGCAGCGAGGTCTGTGCGTGAGCGGCGTAATGTGCACATTCACGACGTGGCCGCCGTTGCAGGATATCCTGACGCGTCGATCAGGCTAGGCAAGCAGCGAACATCGCTTGGCGTGCCGCTATTGCGCGAAGGCGAAGTGATCGGACACATCGTACTCGCGCGCCAGCGAGTCGAGCCTTTTAGCGATCGCCAGATTGAACTTGTGAGCACCTTCGCCGATCAGGCGGTGATTGCGATTGAGAACACGCGGCTGATCACCGAACAGCGGGAGGCGTTGGAGCAGCAGACCGCAACTGCCGAGGTGTTGCAGGTCATCAATACCAATCCGGGCAATCTGGGGCCGGTGTTCGATGCGGTATTGGAAAAGGCGATGCGCCTATGCGGAGGAACGATCGGCGGCATCTTTACGTTTGACGGAGACCATTCGGTGACCTCCGCCGTGCGCGGCGTCACCGCAGCGTTCGAGCAATACAATGACAAATACCCGATGGACAAGATTCAGCCCGGAACTCTGCCGGCGCGCATTATCGAAACCAGAAGCTCGGTGCAGAACGCGGATGTGACGGCTGGTGAACTATATCGCGCGGGGCACCCCTACGCCCGAGCCCTTGTGGAACTCGGCGGCATTCGCGCTGTCCTCGCCGTACCTCTTCTCAAGGGCGGCGTTGCAGTTGGAATGGTTGCGATATATCGCCAGGAGGTTGGTGCCTTCTCCGACAGGCAAATCGTCTTGTTGCAAAACTTTGCGGCCCAAGCCGTGATCGCGATGGAAAACGCACGGCTTCTGACCGAGCAGCAAGAGGCGCTGGAGCAGCAGACAGCAACGGCGGAAGTGTTGCAGGTGATCAACACCTCGCCCGGCAACCTCCTTCCGGTGTTCGACGCGTTACTGAAAAAGGCGTTGCGGTTGTGTGGGGCGTCGTTCGGTACGCTCGCGACGTATGATGGTGAGCGTGTCGAAAGAGTGGCGTTTTTGGGCGTCCCTCCCGCCTTCATCCAATACAATCAGCGAAATCCTCTCACCAAAAACGCCGGCCTGATCGCGCAGGGCATTGCGACCGGAAAGCCTGTCCAGGCCACGGATATCATGACCGATGCATGCTTGGCGAGTTCTCCCAGTGTGCGCGATGCTCTCGTCAAACTGGGCGGTGTCCGCGCGCTTCTTCAGGTACCGATGCTGAAGGACGGAGGAGTGGTTGGCTTCATCGGGGTCGGGCGCCGGGAACCGGGCGTGTTCCCCGACAAGCAGATTGCCCTGCTCGAAGGCTTCGCCGCCCAGGCAGTGATCGCGATGGAAAATGCGTGGTTGCTGACCGGACAGCGGGAGGCGCTGGAACAGCAGACCGCGACGGCTGAAGTATTGCAGGTTATCAACGCCTCACCGGGCAATCTCCAGCCGGTGTTCGAGGCGATATTGGAAAAGGCGCACAGCCTCTGCGATATCGCGCTCGGTAGCCTGGAACTGTACGACGGCGAGCGCTTCCGCGCAGTTGCCGTTCGTGGACTGTCTGACGCCTTTGCCGATATGCTACGGCTGGGATACCCGGCTTCTGATAACCCAGCAACACGACCACTGATTGAGGGTAGTCGTTTCAGTCACATCCATGATCTGGCACAGACTGACTACTCGATCACGCAAAGCTCCGTGGAACTTACAGGTGCGCGCACTCTGCTGTGTGTTCCGCTGCGCCGCGACGATACACTTCTCGGAATGATAGCCTCTGGTCGCCGCGAGGCGCGACCATTCTCCGAGAAGGAGATCGCTCTGCTCGAAAATTTCGCAGCGCAGGCTGTGATCGCAATGGAGAACGCGCGCCTGCTCGATGAAATACGCCAGCGCCAGGAAGAACTCCGCATCACATTCGAAAACATGGGCGACGGCGTGGCGATGTTCAACGAAGCGCAGCATTTAGTCGCATGGAACCGCAAGTTCCAGGATATTCTGGATGTACCCGACGACATCATCGCGCGACGGCAGACGTTCACTGAATATGTTCGCTATTTGGCCGATCGTGGCGAGTATGGTGCCGGTCCGGGCGTGGAGGAGCAGGTTCGCCATTTCGTCGAGCAAGCTGGGCAGTCCCGAAGCTATGAACGCACCCGGCCAGATGGACGGGTGATTGAAGTCCGGCACAACCCGGTCGCCGGCGGCGGCTTCGTGCTGATCTACGCTGATGTCACCGAGCGCAAGCGCAGCGAGGCGGAAATTCGGGCCGCTCGTGATCGCGAAGCCCGCCGACGGCTGCGCTTCGCGAATTGAAAGCCGCCCAGGCCAACCTGATCCAGGCCGAGAAGATGGCGTCACTTGGCCAACTCACCGCCGGCATCGCGCATGAGATCAAGAATCCGCTGAACTTCGTCAACAACTTCGCCGCTCTTTCGGTGGATTTGCTGAGTGAATTGAAGGAAGCCGCCGCGCCGGGTTTTGCCGCGCTGACCGACCATCAGCGCGCAGATATCGATGATGTTTCGGCCATGCTGACCAGCAACCTGGAAAAGATCACTGAGCACGGCAAACGTGCCGACGGCATCGTGAAGGCGATGCTTGAGCATTCACGCGGGTCCTCGGCCGAGCGGCGCATGGTCGATCTGAACGCGGTTATCGATGAGGCGCTGAACCTCGCATACCACGGCGCCCGCGCACAGGATCAGGGCTTCAATATCACGCTGGAGCGGGAATTTGGCGAGGGCATCGCGTCGATCGAGGTCAATCCGCAGGACTTGACGCGGGTGTTTCTGAACATCTTCAGCAACGGGTTTTACGCGGCCACGAGGCGGGCGCGTGATGGGGAAGATGCCGTGTGCGCGCCGACGCTGAAGGTCACCACCCGCGATACCGGCGAGATGGTGGAAATCCGCGTGCGGGACAACGGCACCGGCATTCCGGACGAGATCAGAGACAGGCTATTCCAACCGTTCTTCACCACGAAACCGACCGGCGAGGGCACCGGGCTTGGCCTGTCGATCACCTACGACATCGTCACGAAGCAACATGGCGGGACCATTACGGTCGAGAGCGAGTTGGGTGCATTCACCGAATTCGTTGTCACCCTGCCGCGCCAGATGTTCACGAACAGTGTAAGTCGGGCGTGACAGATACGGTTCGGACTGTTGGCGGCGGGTCCATGGGTCAGACGGCCATGCGGCGCTGGACTGCCCCATGGGTCCTCCCCCAACGGTCTCCACGACGGTCACGCCGCCCTTGCCAGGGTCTTCACCATCTCCCTTTTCACCCGCTGCACCGTGCCGCTCCCGACGCCGACCAGCGTCGCCACCTTCAGTATGTCTTTCCCGGCGCTCAGATGCGTCTTGATGGCGTTCTCGATCTTCGGTGAGACCTGGGGCTGCCAAGTTTCCCGCCCTGTGCGCTGACCCGCTCCAGGCCGGCGAGCACTCTGCCAAAAAAAGACGCCATCTGGATCATGGCTCTGCCCATGGGTGTGCTGCTGTCGATCCCCTCTCGGCCTCAGTGCAGGCGGATACCGGCAGCATCGAGTCCGGCAAGGGCGTTCCCACGTGCAACACACTCCGGCCACGTCGATCGATGGACCAGACCAGCAAAATGTCATAGCGACGCCGCACGGCGTCCTTCAGCATCGTGTCGAATGAGGGACGCTGATCCCTGCCTTGTAACAGAGCCGAAATCGATGACGTTGCTTGACGCTACGCCCCACCCGACGCCCTTAGGCTCGGTAGCCCGCCCATCGTATAGACCCTCGAGCCGGAACTCTTCTCACCCGATCTGCACGTGGCGCGTGATCTGACCGTTGCTCTCCCAGTAGGTCTTCTTGTTGGCGATGAACGGATCATCTGGCGCTGGCTGCACGACGCCGGCTGCATCGGTCGCTCGCGTGGTGATTGTGTGCTCACCCGATGTCGGCTTCCAGTCCAACGTCCATGCTTGCCACGTAAACGGCGCCTTGCTGCCGTCCAGCTTCGCCTTTTGCCACAGACCGTTGTCGATCTTCACCTCAACCGTCGAGATCGGATTTGGTCCCCAGGCCATCCCTTCTATCTGATAGCGATTGCCGTTCTGGACCACCCGACCAGGAGCGGACTTGATCAACATGCGCCCCACGGGTGTCTCTTCCATGACCGTGTGACCGTCGCGTTGCACCTCGCGCATGGTAACGTATTCCCGACTCATAAACCTGCCGGGGTAACGACGATCGATCACCTCGACGTGCGTGAGCCATTTGACATTGGCGATGCCAAACCAGCCTGGGGCAATCAGCCGGAGCGGATACCCGTTGGCGGCTGGCAACGGTGCACCGTTCATCTCGTAGCAGAGGATGTTCACCGGGTTCATCGCATCCGCCACTGGCATGCTACGGGCGAACGTGTCGGTGTACTTGACCTCATACGGTGCGCCGCTATTTGCGACATCCTCGCCCTGGTCCGCCCCGTAGAACACAACCTCCACCGCCTTGTCCTGGATACCCGCCGATCGCAATACATCAGCCAGCCTCGTCCCCGCCCATTGGGCGTTGCCGACGGTACTCTGGGCGAACGGGAGGCCATTATTCCCCGAGCATTCCAAGGTGAAGGTGACTTCTTGGCGCGGCGCGGCCTTCAATTGATCCAGCGTGAGTACTGTGGGTTTGACCAGCCCCGAGAGGTTCAAGCGCCATGCGGCGGCGTCGATGGTCGGTCGGTTATAGTGGGCGATGCTGAAGAACTTGTCGTTCGGCGTGAGCCAGGAGTCGAGCGATTCCCACGCCGTCAGATTGTGGACAGCATTTTGTGCCGGTGGCGGGATCGGCGGCGGTTGATCTGCCCAAGGGACAACCTTGCCTGATGTTGACTGCGCGAATGCTTGTTCAGAAAAAAGGGCGAACCCGGTTGCCACACCGGCCAGCAGCAGGTCACGACGGCGCATGAATTGCCTCCCTTTGCTCTTATGGGGCAAGACGGTAAGCGACGATATACAAATATTGCAAGCAAATTATACTGGAGACGGCACGGGGAACCTCACGCGGTGTCCGCGCCCCGCTGGCGGACGGAAGGGCCATCAAGCGACCACAACTGGTGCAAGCTTTGGACAGGAGATTGCCCGGCTTTTCGCGGAAAGCGCCCTTCTGGTGTGGCTGGATTGCCAGTCTCACCTATGCAGAAGTCGAGGTGCGACCCCTCAAACTGACTAGCGCGTAATTTAGATTTCCTCCATGGTTGATTAGTTATACGCTGTCGGATACAACCAATAGGTTAAAAGAAGGGAAAACGTCATGGGACAGGTCACTAATCCTGCCGCTCTAACCATTTTTGTGTTGTTGGTAACGACGAGTGCGTATGCTCTGCCGACTGCGGACATTCCCACCGCCGAACCTGAGTACTTAGCAAAGGTCAAAACTGCGGCGCCTGAGCAGATTGTGTCTAAATCTACTATCACCATGCAAATGAAGGATGGTACGACCAAGACACTGCAATCGGGCACAAATGGCTTCACCTGTCTCATCCTAGGCGACGGAACGCCGGTTTGCGCTGACGAAAATGCGATGGAATGGAGGAAGGCCGCTACCGCAAAGACTGACCCACCCAACAAGGTCGGGTTCATGTATATGCTGGCCGGCGATACTGGAGCAAATAATGAAGCATTGGGGCAGAACGCGTCGCACCAACATTGGGTACAGACCGGCCCGCACGTGATGATTGTCGGGCCAATGGTGAAGGGCATGTCCGGTTATTCAAGGACAGTCGATGTGGTTGATGCGACCCAGCCCTACGTCATGTTTCCCGGCACGCCGTATGAACATCTTATGCTACCAGTTGCTGGGAAGTAGAGAAAAAAGGTAGTTTAGTTCAGCAGAGGCATCCAGTTCCGTCAAAGGATGGTGGACTCTGTCCATCGTCCATGAGCGACGACGGAACCGGATGACAGGACTTGCTTATAGCTTCCGCCAGACGTGCCAGCGCAAGCTGGTCGGCGTCGCTATACGGCGCGGTTGGGGTGGCATCGTCCGCGACCGGCTTGTGAAATAAGCTCTGCATTGGCTTTCACCAGACCGGGGTGCGGAGCGTTCGGCCCTTCGCTTTCGCGGCACAGACGTATCGCCTAAAACTCGCAAGCGTGGCGGACGGACCGGACCCTCTGGCGTCTTGGTCCGTCTCGCATGGCCATCTGAGCCACGGACCCGTCGCCAACGACGTAAACACTGACCTCCACGCCCGGTCTCGCTTTCTCGCGAACCTCCTGCGCGGCAAAGTTTCTACGGGCCGGATCACGTCACGACGCGCTTCCAGGCCAACACAAAATCCCGTGTGGCAGGCTCGGTGAGGTTGTAGACGCCTACTACCGCGTCCCTTGGTGAAGATCAGCGCTCGCACACGGTCCTGGTCGGCTATGTGTAGGATAATCTCACAGGCGTCGTCTTTCTACAGTACACGGCACCTTCTTAGGTGGCTTTGCGGAAGTGGTATCCAACAGAAGCTGATGTACGACCGGAGTACGGGCTTCGGATCGTTGCGGATCATGAGGGGCTTCCTTGCAGGAAGAGCCACTTAGCGAACTTATTGTTTACTCGCGTCCTTCAATGGCTGCATGCAGGTTTGCACCGTATAGGCGCCGATTTTCCAACCCATGTCGCTGCCGACCAGCGTCGAGGTCCGATAGTGGAAACCAGCGTAGATGCGAGCGCCAGAAACCTCATCGTTAATGGTACGCAGGTTAGTGAACTTGTGAGTCACACCCGGTGCCGTAGGCGAAGTCAGTGTGACCTCAGGGATATCCTCGGTTCCCAGCAACGCTGTGATTGCGCCTGCCATCGCGCCGCTCAGTATACAGTGTGCGCACGGGTATTCCGGGTGCATGGGTGTGCTGTCAAGTGGCTGCCACGAGGGAACCCGCTCTGTCGCCGGATTATTGTCGATGTCACCATTGCGAATTGCCGTAACAGGACGCCAGAACTCATACTTGTACTTGGCATCGAACACCGCGATGATGGCGTCCGACTGAGCCGCCGCGACAACCGCCATGAAGCGCGCACTGTCCACCACCGACATGTTCTTGCTGATCACGATCTGACGGGGAATAGGTTGATACATCGTCGGGCCGCCAGTTATCCAGAATCGCGCATCCTCAGTCTGTCGTGGCGTGCGTTTGGTGCTGTTCTTTTCACCCAAATCCTTGATCTCGTTGTAGTCCTTGGCCCATTGCTCACTGGTTAGGGCGACCGGTGGCGGAGGCCGAAACTGCGAAGGACTGGTCATCACCCATGGCGGCATATCGGCATATTCCCAACTCACCGTCGGCATGGTCGGCACATAGACGCCGGGCTGAGTGACGGGACGATAGATGTTCACTTTGTCGGTCCCATCCTCAGCACGGAGTGCCACGACCTTGAGGGCTACGTCCTCGCCCAGATTCACGCCGCTATCTTTGGCCTCGCCATTTTCGATGCCAGCCAAATACGAATCCAGCGCTTGCTTCACCTTGGCAGCGCTGTCGGGCACCATCTTCGTTAAAACGGTCGCAGCGGCGGCGGCGGCGGCGGCTTGTTGCGAACTCGCAGGGTGATCCGGTTTGAGGCCCAGCTTGTATGATTCGTAGCGTTTTTCAATGGCATTGACAGTGTCGAACATGGCGATATGCACGGCCGTCATGATGCGCACACCGCCTGCTGGGCCGCCGAGAAGCGGCGGTGGCGCAGGGGCGTTGCCTTGGACGATGCTGACGGCTTTTTCGTCCCAATCGGTGATGACGTTCGCATACGCACCCGCCGGTGCAGCCAGCATTAGTGCAGGCACAAGGAAATTCCGAGTGAATGCCATGAGCGTTAGTCCCTCATCCCAGCTAATTGCCCCACGGACGGATGAACACCGATGGTCTCCGTGCTGCGGTGACCGGGACCTTCACAGTGAAATCAGTTCGTGAGTAACGTCGCGCAGTCGGAGCGTCACCGCCACCGATGTGTAGAGCCTCCCTCGCCCAAATGTTTGGGCTACTGTTCGTGCTGCGAGAGCAAAGTCTAACTCCGCTCCGCAGAGGGTCTTAGACCACGCTGATTACTGCCATTTTGGTGGCAGTATATTTTTGGCCTTTTAAGGGAGGACAGCTTATTCGCGCGCTGTCAAGTTCAAATGTAGGTGCTGCCGCAGTTTTTGTGGTACCGCAATATCGCAGGTCTTATCCAGTTAACAGACAGCCGCGAGCGTCAGTTGGCAGTCACGGGAGCACCGCCGACCACGTCTCTTTCCGATCGGGTCTTAGGCCATGCCTATCGATCTGTTGGCACTTGGGTGCAATGCCACATAATGCCCAAGCTGAGTACAACAGACAATAGTTGCACCTGCTGTTGGCCTCGCGACGGCACGCGGCAACCATTGGGACAGATTGACTGCTTTATAGGTATTTTTGTCCCACACGATAGACTGCTCGGATACGGTCCCTTTAGGCTGCGCTGCTTCTGCCGAAGTGGCAGGGCTGTTCAACGCTCAATATATGACACGCATAGCGAGGATGGCACGGATGCCGCCAAAGGCGATGCGATGGCGTCCGTCTGTGACATTGTGAACGCCATTGAAGCGCAAGATGTTGGCGGCGAACGAGCGCAAGCGTGCAAAGATGCCGGGATTGCATCGGATGCGGCTGGCGTCTTCTGCGAAGCTACCGTCGCGGATGTAGTGATAGCGGTGGTGAGTAGGCCGGAGGAATTGCACCTCCGGCCTCTCGCAGAACCGTGCGTGAACTCTCGCCTCACACGGCTCCCATCAGGCGAACGCGCCGACAGTTTCTTTCCGCCAGTGCGCGAAGAGATACGGGGTCTTCTTTGAGATGGTCTCGAGGAAGATGCTTGCCCGTGTCCTGTGACCAGCAAGGCGTTTGTACTTCCGCATGGCCCATGCCACCAGCGACCTGTTGACATGGCGGAACATCGGATACAGCGCTGAGGGACAGTATCGCCCATAATACTCAATCCAGCCTCGTAAGACCGGATTGATCTCATTGGCTATGTCTTCCAGCGTGATCTGGGTCCTGTTGCGCAAGTTGGTCTTCCGGATCGTCTTCCGCATGGCGGTGAGGGCCGCCTGGCTGACCGCGGGCGTGAAGCTCCAGAACAGGCTGCCCCGCCTGGAATTCTTCACCAACCGTGGCCGAAAGCCATATCCCAGGAAGTCGAAGCCCTGGTTGACATGGCTTCCCTTGCGGCTGCCATCCTTGCAGTAGACGATCTTGGTCTTCGTCGAATGCATCTCCAGGTGGCATTCCGCCAAACGGGCCTGAAGCCCGGCCATGATGGCCTGTGCCTCCTGCTCGCTCCGGCAATGTACCAGCCCATCGTCCGCATACCGACACCACGGAAGTTCCGGGTGTGTCCGTGTTATCCACAGATCGAACGCATAGTGCAGGAACAGATTGGCCAGCACGGGGCTGACTACTCCCTGAACGCAAAAGGTAATTTCGACCACCAGGGGCTGGCGGCGCCGCGGACTTGGACTGGACGCCACCATCACCGCTCGGCGTCATGGAGGATAGGGGAATAGAGTGTCGGATGACGATCGTCTCGTCGCCGACCAGGATGTCTCGGACGACGAGGCGAACGATCCGTTGCCGTTCCTGGATGTCGAGGGTATCAGCCGAGGAACGGAGCCGGGTCAAAAAGCCCGACAAGGTCTCCGCGAGTCGTAGAAATACGGCGCGATCGCTGATCTGATCGAGGATCGAGTTCAGCTCCGTTTGCAAAGCATGTTCGCGCTGTCGTAGCTCGGGCATTCGCCGCCGCAACTCGTCGAGCGACAGAAGCTCTTCCTGATAGGCAGTCAACAGGCGATCTATGGCCTTACGGGTTCGCGTCACTTCACGCTCCAGCGCCTTCTCCCGCTGTTTTGTCGGATCGGACGTCCGCGCGGCCGACAGCCGGCGATCGAGTTCGCATTGGATCAGGCTGGGATCTTCCAGCAAACGGACAATCTCGTTCCAGACGACATGGTCGAGGAGGTCCTGGCGGACTGGACGGCTATCGCACACTGGGCCGCCGAGGTGACGCCAAGCGTCTGAACCAAGACACCGGTAGTAGTGTATGTTGCGTGCGCTCGAACGCGTCGATGTGCGCGCCAGCGCATAGCCGCATTTGCTGCACGATACCAACCCTTGCACGATACTGGGCGCGATTGTCCGACGCGGTGCAAGCTGCTTGTTCTGCGTCAGCAGCTCCTGGGCCCGCGCGAAGGTATCCTCGTCAATGAGGACAGGGACTGCAATCTCGATCCATTCCGACCGAGGCCGCTCTCGGTGAGCACTGTCGCGCGCGCCGACCCCGCCGCGCAGGCGAAGCGAACGTGTGATGCGCTGACGCGGCGCAGTCTCAGTCTTACCAAAGCAAGCAGTCCCCTTATAGGCCGGGTTGCGTAGTATCGCCCACACCGTGGTGCGCTCCCAACGTGAGATCTGCTTGCGGGTCGGAACACCTCGTTCGTTCAGCAGGCGCGTGATAGCGCCGATACTCATGCCTGTACGAACGTATTGGTTATAGACGACACGGACGATATCGGCCTCAGCGTGGATAATCTCATACCGGGCGGCTGCGTCATCACTTTTGCGAACATAACGATAGCCGTACGGGGCGCCACTGAGCACATTGACCTGTCCTTGGCGTGCGCGATGCCGCTTGCCGCGGCGGGATCGCTCGAGGATTTGCGCCCGTTCGTATTCCGCGATCATGCCCTGGAATTGTACCAACAGCTGATCCTCCGCTGTCGCTGTCTGTGGGGCCTTCACGAAGACAGTGTCAACGCCATGGCGCGCGAGTTCTTCAATCAGCAGGATCTGATAGGCATATTTTCGGCTCAACCGGTCAGGTGCATAAACCAACACCGCCTCGATCTGACCTTCTGCCGCAAGGTCGCGTACCCGCTCGAGCCCAGGACGGACCAGTGAGGCACCACTATAGCCTTCGTCTTCGAAGACCCATTCCGTCGGGACTTGATATCCGTGGCTCCGTGCAAACCCGATCAATGCTGCCGTCTGACTGGCGATCGTGCCCTCCTCCCGTTGCTTGTCCGACGACACCCGTGCATAGATCGCCGCGATCGGCATTGCTCCCCTCCATCACCCCGGAACGCTCGCCGATAATTCGAACCTGGTCAGGAACCAAGAGTTCGTAGACTTGCTGAAGTTTGCTGCCAAACAGACGGTCAAACGAATAATAGAGTCGGACTTGGTAGCGATCCCGATTTCGTCCTCGCTCAGCCATGCCCGCGTACAGCTAAGAGAAAGGTCGCGATCGCTCGCGTCACGATCTCGCTGATCGTCAAACCACTGATTGCAGAGTACGCCCGCACATCGCGCACCACGTTCGCTGGCATCTTCAGCGTGATCGGCACTGACGGCGCGACGATAGCCACCGCATGGCCAATCGCCTGCGCTTCCTGCACATATCGGTACGCCTGGCGTCGCGAAATGCCAAACTGGCGAGACAGCAACGCCACCGCTTCCGCCATGCCGGTCCCACGCGCCAGCAGGCTGTGTGCAGCATTCAGTCGCTCGGCCTTCTGAGCATCGGTCGACCGTGCCATGTGCCATATGCATATTACCGTTTGCGTCTCAAGTCAACCACCGATCCACCACGCCAGCCTCCAATCTCGCGCTCAAATCGAAAGTTACCTTTTGCGTTCAGGGAGTAATCACGCCGCCCTGAGGCGTGCCGCAGGTTCGTTCGACCTGCGTGCCGTCCTCCATGCGCATCGGCGCGGTCAGCCATCTCTCGATGTACAGGACCGCCCATGGGCACGTCACATGTTTCCGAACCGCCCGTAGCAAAAGCGTATGGTCGATGTTGTCAAACAGACCCTTGATGTCAAATTCCAGCACCCAGTCATATTTCCAGCAGCGCTTTCGCGTCACGCCGACGGCATCAAGCGCCGATTTCCCGGGCCGATAGCCGTAGGAGTTTGCCAGGAACACTGCGTCCAGATCCGGCTCAATCATCTGCTTGACCACCATCTGCGCCACACGATCGGCCACAGTTGGTACGCCCAGAAGCCGCTGCCCGCCACTCTTCTTCGGAATGGAGACGGCGCGAACCGGTGGCGGAAAGTAGCTTCCCGAGCTCATCCTGTTCCAGATTTTGTAGAGATTGCCTCTCAAATCGGCGTCGAACTGCGCGATCGTCTGCCCATCCACCCCGGCGGCGCCAGCATTGGCCTTGACCGCCTTGTAGGCTTCGTAAACCAGCTTCTTGTCGATACTGAATGGCTTGTCTGCTGCTCTCACCGCGTCCTCCTGTCACCAGTTGCCCAGTGATGCAGCCCACCTGACCCGATCCCTTTGCTCCGGCCCCATTACAGTGCCCTCATCGCTCATACGGATCGGTCCGCCCCAGTGCTCCGCCTCGGTACTCTCGCCTCACGGTTGTTCCCGCTTGAGCTTCTCCCTTGCCATCGAAGCGACTGGTTCCCGCAGTTCCGCGCAAAAGCCTGCGTTGGTGTCACGCCCCCTATACGCCGGTCGCCGCCCGCCCAGTCATCAGGCTTCCGGCGGGCTCGTCCCAGGAGATCGAAACGCTCCTGGTTTTGACGACGGTTCTCTGGATAACGACGCGTCTTCGAAGGGTTCACTCTCGTTCGTCTCACCAACACGCACCTGCCCGAGGTTGTCCTCGGACTTTTGCTCCAGCGCTCACGACCACGGCTCTTGACCGCAGCCGCCTGGAGTGGTTTGGGACCCGCCCCTGAAGGCCGATCCCGAGGGGCCAACCCTCATCTTTCACGCAGCTTGCTCACACGGTGTCAGTTCATAGCGAACTCCTTTCCGTGTGCCCCTGCGGCACACTCTCGATGCTCCAGTGGTCGCGGATGGCCTTGGCGCATTGAGCGGCTGGCAGCACGGCGTCGCTGACGAACAACGCAGTTTCGCTGGTTGAGCGCCACAACCCAGTGATTGCGAAGCGAGTGAGAATGTCGCGATTGACGCGGATGACTGCGCTAATATGGCCGTCCCACTCGGTGCCGGCCAAGCTGTTACCCGGCGCGAATACCTCGACCATGCGGGTTTCGTCGCGGGATCGACACCTCTTGTCGGTGGTTTGGTTTATATCGAGCGGCGCGACTGTGTTGCACAGCTCGGCGACAGCGTGATGCAGGGCGGGCTGGTTGGCTTTGACTTGAGCGATCAGATGGACACTACCGGCAGCGGCATGCTCGAATGCTTTTTTTGACAGTGCATAGCGTCGACGGTCACCACCGCGTCACTCAGCGGAAGTGAGCCGAGCAGGGTCTGCACGGCTGGGATCTCATTGGATTTCTCATCACAATCAAGATGCGCCAGCACCAGAGCCGTGTCAGAAGCGAAGGCGCTGAGCATGTGCGCTGCGCGCCGATCAAGGAAGTTGTCGAAGCTGCGCCGCAAGGTTTTGCCATCGATCGCCACATGACGCCGACCTTGGATTTCGGCAGCATCATTCAAGATGGCGGCATGGCGTCGGAACACAGCCTCGACCGAGGCAGGGTCAAGCTGTCGCAGAATACCGCGGATCGTCGTGTAGGCTGGTGCTTTCCGCCACTTCACGCCGAACGCATCGCGCAGTTGAGCAAGATGAACATCAATGAAGCTGTGGATCGCCCGGTAGGAGTTGGCGCCAGCGACGATCGCCAGGATCGCGAACAGCACGACCTCCGGCAATCGATACAGCTTTCCCTCTGCCCGCCTCGGATCTTTGATTTCGGCCAGCAAGTCCACAAATGGACTGAACGACGCCATGGCAACCGGTCCGCAACTGTGAAGGTTGCCAGCCAAAGAGTCAGATGGCGCCGCGTCGTGGGAACCACCAATTCGCGATCACAGGGCGGTTTGCGTCGGTGTGTGGCATTTCAGACTCACCCGGCCCATGCCACCAAAGAAGAGAGCGTTGAACAGCCCTGGCCGAAGTGGCCCGACCATCACTCCTGCCACGGCTTTACAGTTCCACTGGCAGAGCCAACCGTCGGCGTTGATCGGCTACCATGGCAGGCGCAGACTCACGGCTGACGAGTTGAGCGACTGAAGCCATGGGGGAAGGGTAGGCGACGAACAGGGGCTGGCGGCGATAATGGCCGCAAATGGCGTCGGATAAAGCCGAATGATGGGTCGAACGATGCTGGCACCCCTGCGAGGCTCCGCGCCCTGCGGCGAGAATTCGATCCGAAGGATGAATTACATCACGCTGCCTCCGCCACTATCGCCGCCATCTCCCGCTTTACGCATTGCACCGAGCCGCTCCCGCATCCCACCATCTTCGTCACCTTGAGAGTGCCATTACCGGCGCCGAGTGATCGCGGTTTCACCACCCCCAGGTTCCTGGTGATGCCCTGGTCGGCACACCGACGATGCGGCCACATCGTCGTACTCTTTCCGTCAACCGGGATGCCATTGCAGCTACGCACCCGATCAGGTGGTCAGCCTGGACAGGGTGGCCGGTCAAGAGTTCCTCCCTGATCCGGTCAACAGGACGGATTGAGCCGAACCAGCAAGAAGTCCGTAATGCGGACTCGCTGTATCTCCAGAATCAGCGCGCAAGCGATGTGCGTTCGATGCTCATGTGGGACCCGATTTCTGACCACTGTTAGGAGCCGTTGCGGCGGCGGTCATTGCGGAGAGTGAGCGACGTTGCTGACCAGCCGCATCGAAGTTCTCTGCGGCCAGCCATGTCTCGATTGCAGAGCGAATATCGGGCCACTCGGTGTCAAGGATCGAGTACCACGCCGTGTCGCGGTTCCGACCTTTGACGATCATGTGGCTGAACCAAATGCCCTCGAACCGGAAGCCCAGGCGCCGGGCGGCTGCGCGGCTTTTCTCGTTGAGCGCATTGCAACGCCATTGCATTCTCCGGTATCTAAGGTCGCCCATCGCGTACGCAAGCATGAGGAACAGTGCTTCGGTTGCGCCCCGACTGCGTGCGAACCCTGGCGCGAACCAGATGCCGCCGATCTCGATCACTCCGCTCGCCGGCTGGATGTCCAAATACGTGGCAATACCGACCGCCGTGCCCGTCGCCCGATCGCAGATTGCATAGAACACGCGATCCAGGGCGGCGGAGAAATCGCGCAATTGCGTGTGCATGGCGACCTCACTCTGAAATGGACCCCAGGGCAGGAATGCCCAACTATCACGTGCGGCTTCCGTGCCGTTGGCGGCACGAAAGAGCGCGGACGTGTGGCGATCTGGGTCAATCGGCTCAAGCTGCACAGTACTGCCAGTCAGCACCGAGCGCGCAGGAACCAGGGCAGGCGGAAGAGTGACCGGATCATTGTTGATGCGCCGGTTGCCCGGCATTTCATCCGTCATCGTCGGCTGACTCCCCTATCGTCGCGTAGACGCATTGCGCCGCGCGATCAGGCGACTGCAATGCCTTCGACCTCGACCTTCCAGGTCGGGTCGGCGAGGCCTCCGATAATGAGCGTGCTCGCTGGCCGATGTGTGCCCAGCACTGCTGCGCGGCCGGCGCGCACCGACGCGATATCGGCCGGGTTGCGCACGATTGTGGTGATCTTTACCAAATTCCCAATCTCCATACCGGCAGCACGCAGTTGTGCCTGCAAATTCCGCCAAGCCAATGCTGACTGCGCCTCGGCGTCTTCTGGGACACTGCCATCAGCAGCAATGCCGACCTGCCCACTGAGGTAGAGTGTGCGACCAGCCCCGGTCACTTCCACAGCTTGGTTATATTGGCCTGCGGGAGCCGGCGCATCCGCAGCGTTGATGTCGCGACGTTGCATAGGACTTCTCCTCCATTGCGCGACGCCTACGGGAGCCCGATTGTTCCTCCGCGTCCAGACCCTTTGGATCGCGCGGCGCAACCGGCCAGTCTGGGCCAATCGTCAAGTCCCAGACGCCCTATATCGGTCCCAATGGTGACCAAACGTCACGGAGAGCAGTTGCCCGGATGGTCTGGCCGCCTGAATGAGGATGGCAGCACGGTTTGCAGGGCCGTCCATGGCGACCCGGTGGCAATCACGCAGCCACTGCAATTTCCGCCGCCATCTCCCTCTTGACCCGCTGGACGGTGCCACTACCGCAACCCACCATCATCGCCACCTTGAGGATACCGTGACCGGCACCAAGCTGCTTGCGGATGGCCTCCTCGATCTTCCGACCTACCTGGGGCCGTCCCAGCCTCTTGAGCCCCTGTTCACGAACACGGTTCAGGCCAGCCACGACACGAGCGCGGATCATCTCCCGTTCCAGTTCCCCGAATACGCAAGCCATCTGCATCATGGCCTTCCCGAATGGGCTGGTGCTGTCGATCGCCTGTTGGTCGGAATAGAGCGCCACCCCGGCGACATCCATTTCCGCCATCGCGCTGGTGACGTGCAGGACGCTCCTGCCTAATCTGTCGATGGACCAGACCATGAGAACCTGGAAGCGACCTCGCACGGCGTCCTTGAGCATCTGGTTGAACGCTGGGCGTTGGTCTCGACCCTTTGCGCCCGAGATGCCTGCGTCTTCGTAGGTTTGGACGATCTCCCAACCCCGATGCCCGGCGACCTTGGCAAGCGCCATTCGCTGGTTCTCCGTGGTCTGGCCATCCGTGGTACTGACCCGGAGGTAGAGTGCCGCCCGCATGATGTCCGTCGCTGAGGGCTGTTACGTTTCCATTATAACCCAGCCATACAGGAGTCAAGTGATTTCCGCTTAGTTTGGGCTTGACCAGTGATCGTTCCGGTAGCCGGTCGTCCCGTCCTCGGTCTCAATCGGTGGCGGCATGACATACGTCGAAATATTTGTGGCTTTGGCATCCGTCCTGACCGCCGCGACGGCGATGCCGGCAGCTTGTATGGGACGTATCGAGCACGCGCGAAGCGTTGAACCCCAGCATCTACTGCTACACGTTTGCCAGCGATGATCAGTATCAGGGACGGCCATCTCGTCTGTCGGCATATCGACATGAAAGGCAGTGTTTCGACGGTGATCGAGACCACTATCGCATACGATAGGAGCTTCGCTGGCAGTGGTACTGTGCATCAATCCGGCCAGGGCTTGTTTTACCTCCTGACTTACCACGTGACCCGCCGGATTAGCGACAAGTACCGAATGCCGATCAGACCTCTCGGACAGCTTTCATCTGGTGCTGAAGAAGACCTCGTAGGATTTACGCCACGCGCCGCCGATAACGTCGAGTGGCTACGTCTATTGGATGGCGGGCACGGTCGGCGCAACGCCTTCAGGTTGAAAAGGCGTGAAGGCAGGTGGCTTCAGAGCGCCGACACAGGATGTGTCCGGGTTGCTCGGATCGGTGAGGAATGATGCGGTGACCCTTTGGGCGCACGGCGAATGCGGCAACACGAAATGGCCGATGCCGGGGATGCTGATGACCGTCGATGTTGACAGGCTTGCCGCAACGGATTTGGCAAAATCAAGCGATGTCACAGCATCAAAGCTGCCCGAGATGAGCAGGGTTGGGAGGCTGCTCCCGAGGGGCTGGCGCACCTCCGCCGGGGCGGCAGGGACTTTCCAGACCCTGCGGCAGTCATCAGAGGTGTATGCCCAGGTGGCGACTGCCTGATCCTGTATCGAGGCCGGGTAGAGCGGAAACGCCTGCCGACCGGCTTCGGCGACCTCTTCATGGGTGGAGAATTGCTCACGACAACCAACGCCGTACGCCAGTCCGTAACTCGTGGAGGGAGCGCCCGGCTTTGACGGCGGCGCCAACTGTATCCGGTACATGGCGATGGCCGCCAGCGCCTCGGCGCGACCCCGAGCCAGTTGGTCAAGCAGGTCGGGGATGCGCGTGAGCGATGTGTTGGTCCGGCTCTGGTCGCGCAGCCAATCGATGAGCGCGCCGCCATCGACAACGATTTTTAGGTCTTCGCCGTTCGCCGGGTCGCGCATGGTTATCGTCAGCGGCTCGGCCTCCAACGTATTCACGAGGTCAGTGACGGTGGTTTCGAGATTCGGATGGGCCGCGTTGCAGGCGGCTTCTGCTGCGCATGCTTGGAAAAGACCATCGAACCCGGCACGCGTGCTCGGCCAGTATTTGGCAATCGTGATGGTTACCGGTACGACCGAGTCGAATACAACGCTGCGGACGCCCTCGGGGTGATCACGCACGAACATCTGTGCCAGATCGGTGCCATAGGACACGCCCAAGACGTTCCATTCGGAAAAGCCGAGTACGGTGCGAAGGTCGGCGAAATCGGCAGCGCTCTCGGTGGAGTTGTACGAGGGTAAATCCGCGCCAGTCGCAATAAGCTCCCGGTGGCAGTCTGCCGTGGCGCGGAGATGGATACGCTTGGTCGATTCGGAATAGAAGCGAAGACTGAGAAGATGCCGGGCGAAATCGTCGATGGCCAAGCATGTCAGGGTGGGGATTGAGAGGAATTGGCCGCGCTGGTTCATCACCACGAGGTCATGATTGCGATTGATGCCGCCATCGATCAAACCGGCAACCTCCAAGGTCGCGATCCCGCCAGGGCCTGTCCCCATGTAAACCACCGGATCGGGCGCCGGCTTGCTCGATTGAGCCGGGATGATGGCGACGAAGTTCTGGATAGTGCGGTCCGATGGCTGGCTGCGATCTTCTGGCACGACGAGATAGCCGCAACGAGCGTTGGCCAACTGCGGCGGCAGGTCTGGGCAGGGTATTGGGTCGAATCGCGGCGTGTCCCGCGCGAACGCCGCTGGGGCGAGGAATGTCACGCACGACGCCACGACGACCAGGGCAAAATCGCGGAGCGCGAGGATCGATCGCATGTGGCTGTCCTCCAAATGTCTCTAATTATAGCGCGACGATGGTCGCGCGCTTGTGCTGGCGCAATGCGTCGAGGGTTTGGTAGTGCATCTGGTCGGCACCGTTCCGGGTTTGTCAAGCCTTTTAGCTGGTAGGGCGGCGCCGTCAGTTTTTGAGGTCCGTCATCCCGACCCATCATCATGGCAGCACCGCCCACCCGGTGGTCAGCCCCGTAATGTGATCGCGAGGTCGCTCATCAAGACCTAGGGTCGCAGCGGTGCGGACGGCCCGCGTAACGCCATTAGCGAAATCACTAATCACCGGTCTTTACAAACGAAGCGCTTATCAGCCTCGGTACCAACAGTCGAAGCCTATGCACGACGGCCAGTCGAATACAGCCCTGACGCCTTGAACGGCCAAGGTGCGGCCATCAACGGTGATCTGATCGCGGGCGCGTGGCGTGACCCCAGCGGCGGAAAACTCATCGTTCGTGGTGTTGGACCGAGAGTCGCCTTGCTTGATGTCAGCGTTCTGCGGAGCGGGGGAATAGGCCATCTGAACGCCTAGAAAGTTGTAGGTGTTCGTGGTGATGCTCGATCCCCGTGCCGCTGTTCCGGCTTTAGGGTCATGCCAGGGTTTGCATCAAGTAGGTCACTACGATGAGCGGTGGCGTCCACTGTCGCCGACTGCCCGTGCTGCCAAGCCGATACAGCGGGCGGCCTGTGAGTTGACGTCGAAGTCGGTGCCTACGGTCAACGTCGCTCCGTTCTCGACGACGCTGGTCAAGGTCGTGATCGGCCAATAGGCCAGCAGGAACGGAACATGCTGGCCACCGCAGTTCGGCCACGACGGATACCAACGGCCATTGCCGTAGAGCGGCAGCAGATGAAATGTCTCAGTGATCGCTGCGAAAGTTAATCCAGCCATACAGGAGTCAAGTGATTTCCGTATAGGCCGGGCAGGGTGCTGGAGGTGGCGGAAACCCTTGGGTCTGGGAGGGCGACATGCAGGTAGGTTTTCTGCATAGGGTCGATTCAGGCACCTCGGGGCGTGCGGCCCTAAAGCGATCGACTAGAACGGTAAGCCGCTTGCTAGCGCAGCCAAGGCGAGCTTTCTGAAGAAGTGCGAGAGCGAAGTAGAGTAGCCAGCGTCCTTTGTGACGCCGGGATTCTCCTACGGTCCGATTTGGCGACGACGATCGAACCAGTTCCAGATCGCTAGGACGATCACGGCACCGACAATCGCACCAATGAAGCCGGCGCGTTGATCAGGACCATACAGACCCACGGCTTGGCCAAGAAAGCTGGCGACGATGCTGCCAACAATCCCCAGGACCGTGGTGAGGATGAAGCCTTGTGGGTTGTTGGGCGATGGTGAGATCAGCTTGGCGGCGAAGCCAGCTAGCGCACCAATGATGATAACCCAGAGTATATGCATGCTCTCCCTTCCTTCCCTCTGTTGGCACAACGGTATTGCACCCGATGGGAGATGGGAAGGTTGCGATCGGCCGGCCAAGCCGCGACTGGCATCCATCAATCGGACCACCCGAGGTAGGAATTCGGGCTTTTGGCCATCACAGACCATTACGTCTCGCGCGAGGCATCCTCCTCCCACGGCTCACAGCGTCAATTTGATCCCCTGGCTCGCTCACCATGTCGGAAACTGAAGCACCGGAACCCACAGGGAAACCGCAAGATCGGCGGAAACTGATCGCCGTCCTCCATGCCGACGTGGTTGGTTACAGCCACGTAATTGGATTGGATGATGTCGGAACGCTAGAACGGCTCGGCATTCTCCGGCGCACTCTGATTGACCCAGCGATCTCGGAGCATGGCGGTAGGCGAACGCTGACACCGGTGATCGTACCAACCACGCTACCATATCGCATTCCCGAATATCGAGAGTTTATTTGACAGATTTGCGGTTGGCTTTGGACCAGGTGTTGGCGGCGGCGAGAATCCGCGCGTAAACGGCGATGAGGCCGTTTTGAAAAGCCGGACAGTCTTTGCATAGGGCCGCTCTCGGGTCAGTCGGACCTGGGTGATGCGAAACCAGCCGTCGTTCTTGATGGTCCAGGATGACTGTCCGGCAACCCTCTGTAAACACTGGCCTACGGCCCCCGCCTTCGGCGGCTGTCGGCGTTGACAGAGGGCCACCGGACAGCCGTTTGCATCTGATCGATAAATGGCCAGGAGTGGCTGGTCACATGCGGCAAATCTCGTGCCAGCTTTTCTGTCATCGCCGGATTTACGCGGATTCACGCCGCCATCGACACCAGGAGCCATGAGTCAGAACTATCGCCGCGATACCTTTGGAGCAGCGGTTATTGGACAGGCGGGAACCCCAACTCGTATTGGACGCGGCCGGTATGTGGGCGCGACCTACCAGACGGCGTGCCAATCCTGGCGTTGCGCGGAACACCAGGGGTCCGACGTGGTAAATCCTGCGTAGCACGCCAGCTTAGCAGAACGGCATCTTACTTTTTCTCTGTAATCAAGGTGTGTATTTTGACGTATCGCAATTGGAAAGCGAAATTGAAGATTTTGGGGATTTCAGTTGCTGTCCACTCCGACATCTGCCAGCCTTGTCTTACCGCAACGAGCGGACGCTCCCCAAGTGATTGCCGTCGAAGTGAAGATCGACAAGGGCGTGTTGATGAAGGCGATGCTGGACGACAGCAAGTCGGAATATTCTTGACCATCCTGTCATCTCGCCGGCGCCCGGTACACGCACGATTACGTCGCGGACCATCCTTCGGTTGGGCAAGGTGTTGACGCCATGGCTGGACGCGTGACGCTTCGCACGGGTTCTGGGTGCGCTGCTGCTAACTCGTTTATAGTGTTGACAGAATAACGCGATCGACCGGCAGCGCGAATTCCTAGACGCCGAGGCAAAGAGTGGGTTTGAACTCCGCCTATTCGCTGAACACATTTTCGGCCGCGTAGGGCGGGCATGTGCGCTCACGGAACGAGAGCGCCACCGTGCCGCCCCTTCGTTCGGTTCCGTCCAACTGACCGGCAACGTCATTGCCTTATCACCCGGCCGATGGCGTAGCGCGGTAACACCCGCCGGCATAGTCGGACAGGCTATGGGTGGGCGGAGGTTCGTTATTATAGCTTGGCTTTTTTTCTCGCTTGCGCGTCGGTTTCCGTAGATACTGCAACTGCACTCTTGTGGCGGTCCTCCCTGGTCAGCCGTCGGGACGAGCCGCCACGGGTGGCTTTCGAGCGGGCGTTGCCCGCAAGGCCCAAGAAAAGAGCACGGTCGTGATTCATGTCACGGCCGCACAGGGAGTGTAAGTCATGTTAGAGCTTCTGGAGCGGCAGAAGACGTTAACAAGCAACCAGTGGAAGATCATCGCCACTGCGAAATCTTGGGGACATGCTCGACTTCTTTGACTTCTTTCTGATTGGCTACGTGCTGGCGTTCATTGTCGGCGGATGGCACCTGACCTTCGGCCAGTCGGCGATCATCCTGCTTTCGTCGGGACTCGGTGCAGTTCCGGGCGCATTCTTCTGGGGTTGGATGGCCGATCGCATTGGCCGGCGCAAAGTCTTTATCGCGACGTTGCTGAATGTCTCGCTTGCCACCGGCATTATGGCATTCACACCCGACCAGGGCGGCTGGATTTTTCTTTCCTTCTTCCGATTCTTCGTCGGCTTCGGCAACGCCGGCTTGATTGCCGTGGACATTCCGTTGGTGCAGGAATTTGTCCCGTCCTACAAGCGTGGCTGGGTCAGCGGAATGACCACTGTGCTACTGCCGGCTGGCAACTTGATGGGCGCGCTCTCCGGCGCATATTTGGCGCCACTCATCGGCTGGCGGGGACTCTTTCTCGTCGGTCTTCTGCCAGCAGCCCTGGTTCTGATGATCCGTTACTGGGTCCCGGAATCTCCGCGCTGGTTGATCCGGATGGGACGGCACGAAGAGGCGAGACGTTCGCTTGCGTGGGCGCTAAAGGTCGATCCCAGCCAGATCGAACTGCCGACGGCGATCCAAGAGGCCGAGAAAACACGGTGGCGTGAACTGTTCAGGTATCCGCGCAGCATCGCGGCAGCCTGCTGCACCGGATTGAGCCAGACGGGCGGGGTCGGACTCCTGCTATGGATCACGACCCTATTCGTGCTGGTGCTGAAGATCACTCCGGCAGAGGCGTCCTACCTGATGATCTATGTGAGCCTGCTGGGAATTGCGGGTCGCCTCATGTGTTCGTATCTATCGGATGCGATTGGGCGTCGCGCTTCTGGGATGCTCATTGGCTTCAGTGGGGCGGTCACCATGGCGCTGGCCGGATATTTTTACGACGTATACGTCGGCACGGTGTCGCTGTTCTTCCTGCTGGTCATGACACAGCGGTTCTTCGGCGACGGGAGTTACGCGATCATCGGCCCTTACATGGCCGAAGTCTGGCCGCTGCGGCTCCGCGCGAGCGGCATGGGGCTCGGCTATGGCGTTGGCAATCTCGGCAAAATTCTGGGTCCACTGGGATTGGCGCTGATCATCGGCTCCTCCAATTACGTCAGTCCGAAGGCGACGCTCGATGCGATCTTCCCGGCACTACTCTATCTGGCGTTCTGGTACGCGTTCGGAGCGTGTGCCTTCTGGCTGCTGGGGATCGAAACCAAGGGCCGTTCGATCGAGGAGATCGACGCACATTTGCAGGGCCGGAAGTTACCAAGCAGCGCGTAGCGTATGTGGCGCATCGCGTGCGCCGTGCTTTGTGACCGGCAGACGATCCCGGCCATCTTGAATTCGTTCGCGTTTAATGCAGCCTCGGGTTGGCTGGTGCTATCGATGGCCTACTGGTCGGAATGGAACGCCGCAACGGCAGCATCGAGTTCCCCCATAGCGCTGGAGACGTGCAGGACGCTTCTGCCGAACCGGTCGAAATTCTACGATCGCGAACGGCTGTTCGGTACGCCCTCGATAGCGCCCAGTCCGCGCCAAGGCCGGTGCAGCGATGGGTTGGGTGCCGCTCCCAATTTGGCCGCTCCGGCGGATTGACGATAGCTTGATTCGCCGGTCGGGCAGTAAACCGACCAATTTAGGGGAGACAGATCAATGGGGATGCTCGATGACAAAGTCGCAATTATCACTGGCGCAACTAGCGGCATCGGTCGGCGTATCGCCGAGGTGTTTGTAGCAGAAGGTGCCCAGATTGTCGTAGGTGCGCGGCGAGAGGATGAAGGGGAACAATTGGAGCGCGAGTTTGGGAAAAGCGCGCGCTTCATTTCTACAGACGTTTCTAATGCCAAGCAAGTCAAGGCAATGGTAGACTGCGCAATCAACTCCTTCGGACGGGTTGACTGTCTTGTGAACAACGCTGGTTCCCCGTCACCGATGGTCAGTATCGTCGATGTAGACATGGAGAATTATGAACAGGTCATGGCCATCAACGTGCGTGGGGTCATGCTCGGGATGAAGATGGTGGTACCGCACATGCTCCGACAAGGGTCTGGCAGCATCATCAACATTTCCAGTGGTTCAGCGTTAAGAGTGTCCTATTCCGCGCATACCTATGTCGCATCGAAGGCGGCAGTGACCCATCTCACGCGCTCTGTCGCCGCAGAAGTTGGCGCAAACGGAATCCGCGTGAACAGCATCTCGCCGGGCGGTGTCGCGACTGGAATTTTCGGGAAGAATGCCGGCGTCGAAGGATCGAAGGCTGACACGGTGCTCGATGTAGTGAAGGAGAAGTTCGCGACCTTGCAGCCTATCCCACGTTCCGGGGTGACGGACGACATAGCCAACGCTGCTGTCTTTCTTGCGAGCGATCGCGCGTCGTTTATCCACGGGCATGACCTCGTGGTTGACGGCGGCGCTATTCTTGGTGGCCAGCGGTGGGAGGACGGAATTCAATTGAGGGCTTCGCTCTACGCTAAAATCAAGGAGGCCCTCGACCGTTCCGCTAACTGATCGTGCCGGCAAGAGATTCGCCCCCACCACCTCTCGCCTGGAGCAACCCTCGGTGGTAGAGTTTCATTCCGACTGCGGGCTTCGCTGATATGCCGCACGTCGGTGAGTGACGCGATGGGAGACGGGGGCTGCCCATTATGTCTGGGACCAAGACACCGGGTTCTACCGGAAGGCCGTCAGGAGGGCGGAAGCTGATCGCCGTCCTCCATGCCGACGTGGTTGGCTACAGCCGCCTGATTGGATTGGATGATGTCGGAACACTGGAACGGCTCGGCACTCTCCGGCGCACTCTGATTGACCCAGCGATCGCCGAGCATGGCGGAAGGCTCGTCAATACCGCAGGTGACTCCCTGCTTATCGTTTTCGAGAGCGTTGACGGAGCAGTGCGTTGCGCGGTGAAGGTGCAGCAGCAAGTGGCCGCCCATAATGGCGACCTCACGCCCGATCAGGCGATCTGCTTCCGCGTCAACATCAACATCGGCGATGTCATTCCAGATGGGCTCGATGTCCACGGCGACGTAGTGAATGTGGCGGCCAGACTCCAGGCCGAGTGTCCTCCGGGCGGCATCTGCGTTGCGCGGGCGGTGCGCGATCATGTGCAAGACCGGCTTGGTCTTGTTTTCGAGGAACTTGGGGCGCTCACGCTGAAGAACATCAACCGACCGGTCGAGGCGTTTGTGATAGCTCGACGCTGCGCCACTTGCCGAACTCCGTCAGAACCTCCGCCTCGCAGCAAGCGAAAACCTGTGTCGTACTCCAGCAAGCCCTCAATCGCCGTGCTCGCATTTACCAATATGAGCGGCGACCTGGAGCAGGAGTACTTTTCAGACGGTATTGCAGACGACATTATCACTGGGCTGTCTCGCGTTCGGTCATTTTTCGTTATTGCCCGCAATTCAAGCTTCACATACAAGGGCCGGCCCGTTGATATCAGACAAGTCGCCAGAGAGCTTGGCGTGCGCTACGTTCTGGAAGGTGGGGTGCGGCGCAATGCGAAGCGGCTGCGTGTGACTGCTCAGCTTGTTGACGCCCAAACTGCGAACCAGATTTGGGCCGAACGTTATGATCGCACCGTAGCCGATGTATTTGCAGTACAGGATCAGATCGCCGAATCGGTCGCACTGGCAATCGTACCAGCGATCTCACATGCCGAGCAGCGGCGAATTTCCCGCAAAGCCCCAGATAGCCTCGATGCTTGGGAAGCATATCAACGTGGTATATGGCACAAACAAAGTGTAGCCGATAATGCACGTGCCCGCGCCTTCTTCGAACATGCAATTCGCCTCGATCCGGGGTTTACGCCTGCCTAACACGGAACTAGCCAATACCTATCTCCGCGACGGTGGTGCATCTGGAGTTCTGTCACCCCAGGAGGCTGCGAAAATTGCCACGGAGAAGGCCGAGGCGGCACTAGTGGATAAAATCTGACATTTGAGTCCGAATTCAGGATTCCCGCGATCTCGCTGGCATGCGAGTCTGCGGGATGCGCACCGGGATCAAAGTTGCAGTGAGTGCCAAGGATCGTAGACAACTGGACGCGATCGTGGCGGACCGGAACAGCCCGCAGAAGCATGTCTGGCGAGCCCAGATCGTGTTGCTGACGGCGGACGGCTGCGGCACAGCCGAGATCATGCGCCACACCGGCGTCAGCAAGACGGCTGTCTGGCGCTGGCAGGAGCGCTTCATGACCGATCGGGTCGCGGGCATGCTGCGTGACAAGACACGGCCATCGCGCATTCCACCGCTGGAACCAGAGGTTGCGGCGCGCGTCGTCGCCGCGACCCAGGCCGATCCGCCTGGTGAGACGACGCACTGGACGGCCACAGCTATGGCCACGATCCAGGGCATCAGTGTCAGTTCGGTGCAACGCATCTGGCGCAAGCATGGTTTACAGCCGCACCGGACGCGTCTGTTCAAGCTGTCCAACGATCCACAGTTCGCTGCCAAGCTCAGAGACATCGTCGGGCTCTACATGGATCCTCCAGCGCATGCTGTCGTTCTCTCGATCGACGAGAAAAGCCAGATACAGGCGCTCGATCGCACCCAGCCAGGCCTGCCAATGAAGAAGGGCCGCTGTGGCACTATGACGCACGACTACATCAGAAACGGCACCACCACGCTGTTCGCAGCCCTCAACGTGCTGGATGGCACGGTCATCGGTCGATGTATGCAGCAACATCGGCATCAGGAGTTCATCCGCTTCCTCAACACAGTCGAGGCGGCGGTGCCGGCCGGTAAGCTCATCCATGCCATCGCGGACAATTACGCCACCCACAAGCATCCCAAGGTCCGTGAGTGGCTGGTGCGTCATCCGCGCTGGACGTTCCATTTTACCCCAACGTCAGCCTCGTGGCTCAATGCCGTCGAAGGGTTCTTCGCCACACTGACCAAGCGACAACTCAAACGCGGCGTGTTTCGATCCACCGTCGAACTTCAAGCCGCTATCAAGCGGTTCCTCGCCGAAACAAATGCCGACCCACGTCCCTTCCGTTGGACCAAGCGCCCCGACAAAATCATCGCTGCCGTCAAAAGAGGGCACCAAGTGTTAAATTCTATCCACTAGCGATCGATCCACTCGATGCCGAGGCTCATACCGCGATGAGTGGAGCCCGGCACTTGTGCGGAGACCGCGCTGGCGCCGTGATCCACGCTGAACGTGCACTGGCGCTCGATCCGAACAGTGTCCGGGCACGTCGGGCTCAAGCGGTGAGTTTCGTTTTTGACGGGCATCCTGCTGAAGCGCGCGAATTGTTCTACGAAGTATTGCGTTTCGATTCGCTGACCCAGGACGCGGCGCGTAATCTGTCACAAATCGCAATGAGCTACTACTTCGAGGGAAACTACACTGACGCCATCGATGCAGCGAAGCGGACTATTGCTGCCCATTCTAGCCATCCATTGGCCTACCGCTGGTTAGCTGCCGCGCTTGGAAAACTTGGCCGACGAGACGAGGCTACAGTTGCGGTCCGCGAGGCAATACAGATTTCACCAACGTCCTTCCGTCTTCATACTGATCAACGCCCTGCCTGGATGCGCGAAGAAGACCATGCTGACATGGTGGATGGGCTTCTGAAGGCGGGTTGGGCCGGTCGGTAGCGTGTGACTGGAATGGGGCCATGGCCTTCATGGTGAGCGCCGGCCGCGTCATGATCCGTTTCCACGCGACGAAACCGGGGTTCTCGTCTGCCCATCCCCAGTCGTTCTGATCCGGTCCTGCTTCCAACAGAAGCACGGTTTGGGCTGCGTCTAGGAGAGTCGTGCCGCCAACATCGCTCCAGCCGACCCGGCACCGACAATCAGAAATAGCCATTTTTCGGGAGATTGCACGGACCGCACCATCATAAAACACACAGCAATCTTCGACAGTGCTCATCCACGTGGAATGCCAAAAGATCAATTGAGGTCGGCATCGAGCACGGCGCGAACTCGGGTCGCCAAGGCCACGGAGCCGAACGGTTTCTCGATCAACTCGATATTCGGGTCCAGCCGGCCTTGGTGAAAAATTGCATCCTGCGAGTAGCCGGTCATGAACAGAACCTTGATGTGCGGCCGGATCGCCTTCGCCCGGTCGGCGAGTTCCCGTCCGTTGAGACCCGGCATCACCACATCGGTGAGCAGGAGGTCGAACTGCAAATTAGGTTCCGACAGCTTTGTCAATGCTGCTGGCCCATCATCCGCTTCGACCACCCGGTAGTCCAACGCCCGGAGCGTCTCGACTACGTAGCTGCGTACGCTCGCATCGTCCTCCGCAACGAGGATCGTTTCTCCGCTTGCACGCGCGCCGACGGACATCGGGGTGTCTATTTCCGGACTGGACGGCGGTGGCGCTTCGCCAGCCCCAAGCCTGGGCAGAAATATCCGCACCGTCGTTCCGCCACCATCGGCACTATCGATCTCGACATGACCCCTTGATTGCTTGACGAAGCCATAAACCACGCTCAGCCCAAGTCCGGTGCCTTTGCCCGTTTCTTTGGTCGTGAAGAATGGTTCGAATGCGCGGTCGGCGGTCTCGCGAGACATGCCGATCCCCGTATCGCTGACCGCGAGCATCAGGTAGCCTCCGGCGGCAATGCCTCGGGAATCGGCACCGTTCCCATCGAAAACGATAAGGCCGGTCTCGATCTTTAGCCGGCCTCCACGTGGCATCGCATCGTGTGCATTGATAACCAGATTGAGTAAGGATGTTTCGACCTGATTGGCGTCACAGAAGCAGAGCGGCAAATTCTCGCTCAACGCAAACTCATAAGTGAACGTCTCTCCCTGAGTACGGCGGATGAGATCGGCCATGCCGGTTACCAAGTCATTGAGGGAAATTGCCTGTGGTCTCAGCGGTTGCTTCTGGGCATAGGCCAGTAACCGCTGTGTCAATGTCGCCGCCCGCGTCGCGCCATTCATCGCAGCCTTAACCGCTGCACTTGCCCTGGCAGACGTGCTACCGAGCAATCGTCCCAGGATTTCGAGATTGCCGATTATCACGGTCAGCAGGTTGTTGAAGTCGTGCGCAATGCCACCCGTAAGCTGGCCAACGGAGTCCAGTTTCTGCAACTGGCGCAATTGCTCCTCGGTCTGGCGATGGGCTTGGGCTGCCGCCTTGTCGGCTGTAACGTTGCGACCGACCACATAGATAAGCCTCTGTTCGGCCGTCAAAGTCCAATACAGCCAGCGGTAGGTGCCGTCCTTATGGCGAAACCGGTTCTCCATGCGCACGGTTCTGGTGCCCTCGGCGAGGCGCCTGCGACCTTCGATCGCGACTGGCATGTCGTCGGGATGGCGAAGCTCATTCACGTGCAGTGTTTTGATCTCGTCCTCGCTCCAGCCGAGCGTTCTCGTCCAGGCAGGATTTACGCTTATAAAGTAGCCGTCGAAACTCCCGACGCCGAGCAGGTCTTCGGATACTTGCCAAATACGGTCACGCTCACGCGTGCGTTCTTTCAGTAAGCGGGCGAATCGCTGACGCTCACCTGTGCTCAGCATCAACAGCGCTCCGAGCAGGCTCGTGCCCAATACGCCAACCATGAGCACTGCCGCGCTCTGCCAATGCCGGTGCTCGTTAAGGTAGAACGCGGTCGGTGCGGTCTGCGCCAAATATGTACGTCCGCCGAATGTAATCGTCCGCTCGTGAAGCGGCCGGCTCGGCAAACTATCGAAAAGGGTCTGGTTCGTCTCATGATCGACGAGTTTAACCCCGATTTCCTCACTTGCCGGACCAAGCAACGCATCCAGAAATTCACCCATACGTAGCGCAATCAGTACGATGCCGGGTCCATTGCCTCCCTGATGAACCGCTGACATTAGGAGGATGCCGGTCTCGTCACTTGGTTCCTGCACGAGTTTGATGGGCATCGTGGCAGTCACCGTACCCGTGCTAATCGCGCGGAGAATGGTGGCACTTCGGACGGGGTCCGACGCTAGATCGAAGTTGAGCGCCGCCTCATTCCCCTGGAGCGGTTCCAGATAGGTCACTGGATAGAATTCGGCTCGGTCAACGGCACGATGCAGTCGTCCCGCCTCGTCACGCTCCCGGATTTCGAGACCGGATTGCTGGCGCTTCTGCTCGGCCTCAAATGCGTCGCGGTGTGTTGCTTCTATGTGCGGCGCCCATTCAATGGCCTGTATGAACGGATAGCGCCGCAGTAGGTTCTGCGCCAGGGTATGGAAATCGTCCCGCGATAGCTCGGCCGGCCCGCTGAACGACGCGTTGACCTGTTCCAGAAAAACCTCTTGGATGCCGATGCGTGATCCAATCCGACCTATGATCTGCTGCGATAGCAGTCGGAATTCGACCAGCGACTGACCGGTTTCCCATGCGCTGACCTGAATGAAGATGGCAACAAAAAGCGCAAAGAACAGCAGCATGGGTAGAGCAACAGGGAGTATGCGGCTTCGCCAGAACGCGCGTGGTTTGCCGGCCACGACCATAACGAGCGGCAGGAACAGCAGTACTCCTAGAGTGTCCCCCATCCACCAAGTGAGCCAGCCCAACACGACCTCAGGTGCTTTGACCACGCCAAGTGCTGCTAATCCACCCAACGAAAGAGTGGCACTCGTCAGACACAAAATTGGCGATCCCAGGAAGAATTTTGCCAGATCGCGGCCGGTATCCAGCGTTGTGGGATTGCCGACAAGGCGACGAAGAACCCAACCTCCAATGGCGGCTTGTAACATGGATGCGCTGGCAATGATGAGTGCTACGGCAAAAGCGAGCGCATCAATCCTACTTTGTATGATGTTGCCGATCCACATGTTGAGCAGAAATGAACCGAGGAATGTCCAGGGCAAGGTTATGGCTCCGCCGATGAACATCCCTGCCATTGCAATACCGGCTGGTGGAAAGATCGCGGTGGCGTAGCCCGGTGGCAAGGCGAGAAAGAGTCCCAACCGGCCGACTGCCACATAGGTGACCGTCAGCACCACACAGGCCAGAAGACGGCTTCTGGCCAAGGCCGGATTTAATCTGCCTGACCAGAGCATTAGATAGCCTCGCACCCCCAGACGAACGAAATACTGATCAGGTTCCACATGCAAGTGCCATGATTCCGACTGATCGTTCCCTGTGTGATCGACCTGTGATCCGACGCGGCCCATATCGCGTCTGGCGCCAATTATTTTGCCAAAGCGCAGGCGCTGAGCCAACTTGAGAGGGTGGGAGTGCCGAAAACCGACCACCCAAGAGGCTCATGGGATAACCTCGCCAATGGTCATCCGATGAGCGCGGACGGTCTGGAGCGTGTTGGAGGGCGGGTAGTGCGGATCGTCACCCCGACTCTCCCTGGACGCTCACGACATCGCGTCAATGCGGCTTCCGTGGCGGCCGCCACGGCCCGACAGACGGCGGCAGGAGGAGGGCGGGGACGATAGTGTGACGCTCAGGGGCAAACGTCCGGATAGTCCTGGCGACGATGGTCGGATGGTCCGCCATAGCGATTATCAGATGACCATCCCACATCGTCATCACCATGCTGGCACGACGGCACGGACCGTTTTGTGCCTGGGTGGTCAGGTGAAAAGTTCGAGCGAAAGTATGGGGCGCGCGGACGGACGATGGCCGGATCGATCGGCACAATCAGCCTACAAGCGTCCGAATAGCCGCCGAGACGCTCAACCCATAGACTTTCCGGCATGTGACGGCAGGTTGTCGTCTTTGCAAGCTCCGGGGTACGGCCCCAGGCGTGCTAGCATCACAGAAGGCGGGGGGCGTCTGCACTGTAACATCGGTTGCGCCCCGCTTTGGACCGGAGTTATTAGGGCCTGTCGTCAATTAGCCGTTTCGACCTTTGGGCGCTGCCCGCGCGCGGTATGGTTGGGTTGGTGAGTTTCGATTGCCACAGTTATTGGTCAATCGACACCGGATGGCGCGGAGCCGATTCCGGCGCGGCGGTTTCTTCGATTTATAGGCGGTCAGCTTGTAGGAGGCTGACCGATGATGCGGCGGTTCGGACTGCGCGACGACCAGTGGGAACGGATCAAAGACCTGTTGCCCGGGCGCGAAGGCTCGGTCGGGGTGACCGCGGCAGACAATCGGTTGTTTGTCGAGGCCGTGCTCTATCGTTATCGGACCGGGATGCCGTGGCGCGATCTGCCGGAGCGGCTCGGTGACTGGAAGAACGTGCACCGACGCTTCAGCCGCTGGGCTGAGGCTGGTGTGTGGGAGGGGGTCTTTCAGCACCTCGCAGCAGACGCCGACAACGAATATGCGATGCTCGACAGCACTATTGTCCGCGCCCATCAGCATAGCGCCGGCGCCCAAAAAAAGCCGGCGCAGACCAGGCGATCGGGCGCTCGCGCGGCGGACTGAGCACCAAGATCCATACACTGGTCGATGCGCTCGGCAATCCGCTCGGCTTTTTCCTGACCGGCGGCGAAGCACACGACCTAGTGGGGGCAGACCAACTGCTGCCTACGATGGAGGCCGATATGCTGATCGCCGACAAAGCGTTCGATGCCGACGCACGCGTCCTCGAGCCGCTGGCTGCAGCTGGCAAGAACGCCGTGATCCCGCCCCGGGCCAACCGATCCTCGTTGCGCGACTATGACCGACAGCTTTATGGCGAGCGCCATCTGATCGAGAACTTCTTCGCCAAGATCAAGCAGTTCCGTGCAATCGCCACACGCTACGAAAAGACCGCGCGCAACTTCCTGGCCGCAGTCCACCTCGTCGCCAGCGTCATTTGGCTCAATTGACGACAGGCCCTAGATTGCCAGTCCTGGTCCCGCCTATAAATTCCAGATCGCAGCCGAGCGGGCCGCTTCGCCCTATACTCCAATGGTATGGCACACCATACTAAGCCCGTCAGAGCGAGCCGCCGCGATTTACGGTGAGATGCGCAAGCTGGATGAAGAGGCGTGACGCAGCCGAGCGGGTCACGCCTCCCCTAATGCCGCTCCCTCGTTTGATCGTATGGTTCCGATAGACGAACGGTCATTTTGTGGTAGTATGTTCGGCCAGGGAGAGGAACTTCGCCGATCATGACCGATGCACCAACCGCTGATCGGCCAACAGTTGCGATCCGTTTCCTGCTCGATGCAGATGCCGCACCGGGACTGCTATCCCGCCTGCTGCAACCGTTTGCCAAGCGTGATCTGATCCCCGACCGCATGTGGTCGCACCGTGCGGGTGCGACGCTGCATATCGAGATCGCCATGGCGGCAATGCCATGCGACGTGGTGCATCTGATCGCCGGCAATTTAGCTAAGGTGGTGGGTGTACGCAGCATCGCCGAGGGGCGTTCGTCACCGAGCTTGGTCAGTTTTAACAATCAGGTCGCCGCGTAATTTTTCCGGACTTTCATTGCGTAGAGTATTTATGTTTCTGAGGCTCGCCGTCACCCTCACATGGTCGTTCGAAACTGATCGCTTCCGTGACGACGGTCGGCATGAAGGTGAGAGCATTCGCCTTCCTAGTCGTCCATCGTGGCGCCCCGCCGACCGATTACCAAACCGGGATGGATGCTCAGGCGGCACCCGATCAAAGTCGCTACCGCACCTGACGCTCGCTGCCCCCGTCGCGCCAATGATCGATCCACGGATGGGCGAGGGCGTGCGCCGGAGAGTTCTAGCGATGTTGCAGGGATGATGACGGGCGGTCAGGCTGACGGTCACAGAACGCTCACGAGATCGCCTCGCTGATGATTACCCCCGAATGCCAGTTCGGTCATCGTCACGGCCAGCGCCGACCCTCATCACTGCCGCCGATGCTCGTTGTAACCGCCGCCTCCGAAGGCATGAAAAGTAGTCGTCACATTCTCCTACCAAATATGTGGCGGCGGAATAATGGACCAACCGTGGCGCAGGTGAGTTGCCGCCACAGCCCCTTGTCTAATAGTTGTTGTTGTACCTGTTGTAACCAGGGGAATAGTACGGGCGATAGGTGTACGAGGTGCTGTAGGGGCGCGCATAACCGGCGTTGTAGCCACTGGGATAGCCGTTGGCGTAACCGCTAGATGGGTAACCGGGATAGGCAACGCACCCGCCCAAGGCGGTTGCCACCACCAGTGCGAGAGGGATCAGGCGGTTTTGAGCCGCTGTAAACGTCGGGTATCGCATGATGTGTCTGCCTATATTTCTGCGCACGTTGAGTGTAATGAGAGCGCTGCGCCGATCACGCGTCCACTGAATATGCTGGAGCCGCTGCTGAGTTCTCTGGCAACGGCACGCACGTCCATCGAATGACCTACGCGCCCCTATCATTTCGTTAACATGGTGATATGACCGGTGCAATGCAAGACGACGCAGGAAACGATTTGGAGGTTCGTCCCTCAATGGTGCCGTGTCTTTTCTTTGATCGTGTCACGGGAGACCATTGGCTGCCGAAGCCTAATGATGGGTTTCGGTACGTGTTCTGGTGCGTCTGGGTTCTGTCGCACGCCTCACCTCCCACGGATGGTTGGCCCGGTATGCGGGCGGCCCGGAAACGGGTCGTCGATCTGGATCAAGCCGTCTTCACACCTCGCCGTCGGACCGAGATCAGAATGACGGGCGTCGAGGAAAGGTTGGGGGGTATGGCGAGGATGCCGGCGTTGCTCGAATCCGAGCAGTGCGAGCAGGTTGCCTCAGATCGGTAACCCAGGGAGATCGTCGTGCCCCCAGCAAAGAAGGCTGCCCCCGCAGCCAAGAAGGCCGGCGCTTCGGCGAAGGCAGCGCCCGCAAAGGCTGCGGCCCAGGCCACAGTCACGCTCAAGCATCTCGCCGCCGCACTGGCGGACAGCCATGACGTTGCGAAGAAACAGGCTGAGGCGGTGCTGGGCGATTTGGTGACGCTGACCACACGCCATCTCAAAAAGGGTGACAAAATCCGCCTGACCGGCCTCGGCATCCTTCGGGTGCGGAAGCGGGCGGCTCGGATGGGACGGAACCCCGCGACCGGTGAGGCCATCAAGATCAAGGCCAGCAAGAAGGTTGCATTCCGGCCAGCCAAAGAACTGAAGGAGGCCGTGTAGAGCCTGACCGTCGGCATCGCCTTTTGGAACCCTTGATGCCACGGATTTTGGACCTGCGGACCAAGGACGATCTATCATGATTGATGATCCCTGGGAGACGGACTTGCTTATAGCGTTGCTGAAAGAATTGTTGCCCCTTGAGGCTCGCATTACACAATATCTGGCCGGCGCGCTGTTGGAGAAGTCACCGGATATGACCATTCCCAAAAAGTGCAATGTCACTAGCGTCTTTTATACAGGAGACATGGGCGGTATTCTTTGCGGTTTGGACATGGGTGGCACGGAGACCGACTATGCGCATGTGGTTTCCATAACTCATCTGGCATTCGACCGCCGCGTTCCTCTATCGCGCGAGATCAATGCCTATCAGCGCCATCGGATCAAAAAGCTCAAACAGCAACGTTGACGCCGGGGATAATTTTATTGCGAAAGGCGGAGGAAAGGTCCAGTAATGAAACATGATCCTATTACAGTCGCACACGCGAGCGACCAAGCCTACGTGCACAAGGCGATCGAGGGGCTGACTGCGGAAAACTCCCATTTCACCAGCCCGCTCGACAGCCGGATCGACCGAGCGATCCACTTCGCACGTTGCTGGCCGAACAGCACGACGGTTCGCGATGGGGAGATCATCGATGTCTACGTTTATTTTGGCTGGGAGATTCCACGCAAGGCTGCGGAGAGTGGCCTTATTGGCGCTCGAATCCAAATCTGTTGATCCTGACAAGACGATCTGTCAGTTTAACGACTCCGGTGCTTCCTTCAATCATCTGTCCGGGTTTGGTAGACCATAAGTGACGACGAGCTACCGCTGCTTGAAGCCGTTACTTTCTTACCGCTGCTCGGCCGGTCTTTTCCGCTTTCGCCGCATCTTTTCGACCCAAACCAATCTTTTTGGCCTGGGCTGATCGGACCTTGGCATAGTCCGGAGCGACGAGTGGGTATGAAGATAACAAGTTCCATCTCTCTCGATACTGCTCCGGCGTCAGATTGTGGTGGGTCATCAGGTGACGCCGGAGCATGGAGAATTGTTTTCCGCAGTCGAGACAGGCGATGTGATTTGACCTGATCGAACTCCTCACAGAAACTGCCGGCACTGGTCTCATGGGTTCGGCTGCTACGCGAGCCGCAGTGGATAGCGCGTCGTACACATCATGAATGAGCATTGGAAGCTGATCTCGTGATATTGGATTGCCCTGCATGTGCGCGGACGCAATCTGCCCTGCAAGAGCGAGTAGTTCATGGCGTCTGTTCATCGTTATCCCCCAGGCTATCTAGTCGGACGTTGCTTACGATTTCGCGGGGATGTTGACCAGAGCCGCGCTCACGGATTCGGAACTAGCACGAGGCCGCACAGGGTTCGGCGGATGGTGCAATGTCAGGTCGGTCTCTGCGATGGTCGAAGAGACGGGTGTGCCAGGAGGGTAGCTGCTGCTCGTACCTGCGTCGGCACACTGGTTTCCGACGAGCCACGTTTCCCCCTGAGGTCAACGAATGACAACGTCCGGGAAATTTATCGCAGAACTCCAACGTGAACGCCGGCATGGCACGGTCTCTTCCGAGACTGAGCAGCACCTGAAGCACGAGTTCCGCAAACTCGGCTGGGAAGCGTCCAACTCGACGCTAGCGACAGCGATCGGGGTGGAAATTGATCGTCTGGACAGAGAGGCTGCGACGCTGCGCAAGCTTCGCGCTGCGATTTTTGGCGTCGCCTAGCTGGAGGGCCTCCTCGCCCGTCGCGGGTTCACGGTCTGCCGCACGCTGCCGGCGGCGGCGTTCAGATTACTGCGGTCGCACCGCTGGGCCGGGGTCGGCACTCGATCCACCTTGATCGTCAATGCTTAACAGCACCGTCGGCAAATGGTCTCCAGCACTGGTTCATCGGGATTTCTGCGCCCGATCGGTCTAAATGCCAGTGAGGGAATTCGTGGCTGGATCGCGTCTGCCGGGACGAATTACCGGTTGGTCGCCTCAGTGCGAGGGGATAAGGATCGCCGATAGTGCGCGGCGGTCATTCCAAAGGTGATCATCACAGCCCTACCCACGTCGTCCGTCCATTGTTCAATCCAGGGTCGCCAAGAATGGGCGCCCGGACGGTCTGGGAATGGATCGAGGGGAATCGAATGCGGGTGGCGCATCTTACTGTAGGTTCTAAGTCGATCTGCCGACACGAACTGACTGAGCGCCCACGTGCGCGGTATCGTCCTGGTAGCGGTTATGGCTGGCTTCGCAGACGGGGTATCGGCGACCCCCTTCCGACAGATCACAGAGGAATGACTATATTTTCTCGTAGCCCTTGTGTCGGACCACTAGCAAGCGCAGGTTCATTGAACCACTGACATCGGGACCATTTAGGCACCAGTGGCAGAGAGAGGTGCGTGCTCCCGCCTGAAGCCAAGGGGAGGGCGCATCTTGCAGGACTACCGCTGCTATTTTCTCGACGATGCCGATCACATCCTATTTCCTGCTGAGATCAGTGCCGAAGACCTGGAGGCAGCAAAACGGCACGCGTTCGGTATCGTGCGGGAACAGCCGGAAAGATGCTCTACTAAGTTGACATCAATCGAAATCTGGCAAGGGACGATCCAGCTTTTCCGATCATAGGTTGGCGGTGGAGGCCGGTGTAAAGGCTGGTTTGCCCGCCGATGCCGCGTACATGGCCAGTGGGGCCGCCAACCTCACAAACCGGCTTTGGTCGCTCAGTTATTGCGGCAGATTGGATATATTCCGATGTGCGCAGTGGATTTGCGCTTAGCTCTGATTGGCATAAATTATGACAGAAACCATTTATCACGTGGTCCCGCAGAAAAATAGTCTATTCGCCGTAGAAATGACGCCCCCGAACGGTAGGTTTCGTCAAATCCCGGACTTTCGGGACAAGGCGGATGCAGATGCATGGATCGTGCAGACCGAGCGCATGCTACACGGCCTTGATCCCGTAAATAGGGTTGTGCCCCGCAGGCACGGTGATCGTTGATGCCAGAAAATACCCCTGGCGTCGTGGTGCCCATCCCCGGAAGACTTAGCCCTTACCGATTACTCGTGCGGGCGGTGGACGACCCCAGGCGCAAAGGGTTCGTGTGGGAGATATTCCCCGTGGCTCGCGGCCAGCGATCGATCGAACGGTCGTCAACGACGTTCAAATCAATGGCAGAGGCTTATGATGATGGTGCCGCTGCTCTAGGCCGACTGAATTAGCCGCTAACGACGAGGCACCGTGAGGTAAAGACATGGGCAACATTGGGAAAAATATTCGACAGACGTTCGCCAAGATACCACCGGAAATTTGCACGGCAGAGCCAAAAGCTAGAAAGCTGCTTAACGTAATCGTGTACGACAGAAATAGCCGTATCGGCGACAAGCTGACATTGGACCACCTTATCGAGACAACTGACATCGGCGACTGGAAAATGTCTGCTTTCGAGGCAGCCCGTACTTACGCAGTGGCCCAGGGTTGGTTAGTTATCGAAGGCAACAGCCTCCGACTGACCACAGCAGGGTCGGCAGCGGCGTGAAGCTCAGAGAGCGTCGAGCCGCCGCTCACTTGTCTCCGGAGCATATCGCAAGCCCCGCGCAATCCGCGCCAGATGCCGTTTAGCATCATCCCGCATGCCTTCCAGACAGTCGAATTCTATCGTCTCCAACGGGCTCTCCATTTGCTCGATCAGTTTCGAAGAATGGTCGAAAAGTCGGACCGCTAATGACCGTAGCGCGTGTCGTTGGCGAAGAGCCCGAGCGATAGAAACTGCGCGTCGTCACATCTGGACGATGCCGTGACGATTGGCGCAGACTGGAAAGCAGCGTTCGGCGATAGCCCGGAACCCGCTGACGAACTTGCGGTGCTCGTGATTTTCGGCATTAAAACGGCAACATGCTGGGCGGTCAGCGATGGCGCCTCAACCCACGTCGGCAAACGGATGGTTGTGTGGTTAGCGGATCGCGAGCCAGCGGCGGTCATCGAGACAGCCGAGGTTACGCTACGCTTTACGGCACACATTACATCCTCGCTACGCGCCGGTGATGGAGCTTCGGCGGCGATGGTGCGGCAGTCTTGCACCACTGCTATGGAGAACTGTCGTGCTGAGACGATCCGAACATGATCCGAGGGGCGTCGCGCCAGCGTCTGGCCGATACGAATTGTTGAACATCTTCGGTACGGCAACCGGTGAAGCGGTGGCTGCCAATGAAGGTGAGCGGCTGCCAGCGATACCACGCGGCTATAGTTGGCGGCAGGTTGCGGCTGACGAACCCTTGGAAGTGGCGCGACGGCGTGTGCTGGAAGCGGAGAGGCGCGTTGAGCGTCAGATGGTTTTGGTTCGACAGATGGAGCGGAACGGTGAGGTCGTGATTGCCAATATCGGGCGGTCCCTGCTGCGCGCTTTGCAGGCTTCGCACCAAGCTGCGCACTCCTACGTTGAACGCCTCAAGACATTCCCGCACTGATCTCGCGTTTTCTCCCGGCAACATTCGCTCTCTTTTCGGCCTGAATTCGAGCACTCACATTCTTGTCATTTGCTAATGCTGACAGGCACCGGTGGGTGGGTACCCGCCTAGCCCTTCGTACGCGCGAAGCTGGGAAGCCATTGTGTGAGCGGCCATCCAGAGACATTGTTGGAGATGGCTCGGCGGCACGTCTGCGAAGGCGTGATGCGCGTAGCGCGCCAGGAAGAAATCGTTGCCGCGCTCCACAGGAATATCAACTACCGATCGCAGGCGGCCTTGGCGAGGGAGATACTGGTAACCCTGAACTCATCGCTCAATCTGATGAAACACCATTTGCGGTCGATTGAGGAACGATGGAAGTGCTAGCCGCCGATGTGCATCATCTGGCAGCGCCGATGAGGGGTAAGGACGCCCGCTGCCGACCAGCAGCGGGCGCGGGCGTCTCCGGTCCAATCCCAGCCGCAGCCCGCGAGGGGCGTCCACGACCAGCAAGCCTTGCGGCGACGGAGGCGCTTCAGGTGTAGGCGCAACCGCCGGCAAGTGAGCGAGACGTAAACGCCCGCGCTCGTGCCGATCTGAGTGTCCCCCACGTCTCTCGACCACTCACCCGAGTGGCTTTGGTAATTGATCAACCGAAAGCCTGCGCACGCTTTCAGGTTAGCGCAAGGTGAGAAAGAGTGGCGCGTCAAGCAGAAGCGCGAAACGGTGGTCCAAGCAATTGGAAAGCGCCGTGTAGCGCGAACCCGCTCTGGGACGATCCACCGAGCGGTAAGCGGCGGTTTGGCGAGCAGCCGGGTGGCGCATAGGCCATGCCTCACGAGGATCACGAGGCCGGTCAACGAAAAGATGGCCGGAGCAAACCAAAACACGCACCAGACCATCAGCGCGCCGCTTGGCGTTTCCTGGCAGCGTCGGCTTGCTTGCGGAGTTCGTCAGCCGCGTACCTTGTGGTCCGCGCCATCTCCCTCAGAATAGCGCTTCGATCACGGGCCCCATCTGCCGCTTGCCGCAGCGCCTTGGCGTTTGCGGAAAGGGAGACGGACTTGCGGTCAAGCTCCTCGAATTTCGTGGGCTTCGGCGGCGGCTCGGGAAATACCCGTCCATCCCCCTTCCAGACTTCGAACGCGTATACTTGTCGAAACGAAAGGGGGCTTAGATTATTTAATTCGAGAATTTCGAACGCGCGCCGTATCGCAGCGTTCACAGTCTCGGCGAAGATATCTTCCGGAAACAGAATGTTGCCGTGTTCATCCAGCATGTGACAACGAAAACTGGGCATCGCGCGCTCCTCTGCGCTTTCGGGCGGGAGCACACGTATCTCTCTGCAACTGGCGCGCCTCGGGAAGCCCCTTGCCAGCAATAGATCAGCGTAAGCTTGCCATAAACCCTACTCAACCAGTAACGGCGATATATTCACCAGTTAATGCATATTTAACGGTCTTTTAACGACGGAGCCAAGGTCTACACGGGGCTACTACAAATGGCCTGCTGCTGGCTCCTTGCCGGCTGTTTGACCAGTTCACACGTCTGCGAGGCACCGCATTTGGGGGTTCTGGGCGACTGGTTGGTAGCAATTGCAATCACTACCATGTTGGGCATGGGAGAAAATATTGCACAGCAGAATATCTGGCGCAGTCCGAGCAGACGGAAACGCCCTGGAAGGCCGACAGCCGAAGCAATCGGCAGGAATCTGCTGAATATCGTCGTATATGCAAAGGGTTGCCGGGCCGGCGATAAGGTTATCTTGGACGACCTTGCCGAGACATCCGAGGTCGGCGATTGGATGATGCCTGACTTCAAGATGGCCTGTAGTTACGCAGCCTCACAAGGTTGGCTGGTCATTGATGGCGACACGTTGACCCTGACCACCGCTGGGTCGGCGGCGGCGTAACAGCCGCCGCGATCGGATGTGCGGTGGCCCGCTTTCGTACACATGCGGATCGTCGCCGACACCACCCGCAATAATGTTCGGAGCACGAAAGCCAACAGGGCTGCCTTCCCCGAGGAGATAGTGATGAAAGTGACCGGCGGGTGTCATTGTGGGCACATCACCTACGAGGCCGAGGCCGATCCAGCGACAGCCAGCGGCGGTCATCCGGGGGCTGAAAATGGAGATCGCGAAGACCTGCCGGCCAAATGATCCATCCGAAACGCTGGCTCAAGCCCGCGCCGACACCAGCCACAATGCCCCTGGCAGACTAACTCCGTTCGGGCCTTCATGCTGCTTGAAGAAGTCCTCGAACGCCAGACGGGCCGCCTGCCGGATTTCATCTGGTTGCCCGTGCAGCATCCGAGCGCCCTGGCCAATGAAGGTGGCAAACTCAGCAGCCTCAGCGGCATTGCGTCCCAGGGAGAAAGACACGTCCAGAGGCGTCAGGACCACCTCCCGGAAACCGCCGCCTTCGAGAATCCGCCTGACCCGCGCCGCATCACCCCAACTGAACTGGCCCGGTTCTTCCGGCCCCAATGGTGCGGGAGGCGGCACGAGATGTTGAATCGCCGCTACGGCAGCGGTCGCCCACGGGTTTTCTATTCCTGACCGGAAAACAGTCAGCAATAGCCGCCCGCTCCGCTTCATGCCGTGCCTAATGTTGCTGAAGGCAGCCACGGGATCGGCAAAAAACATCACGCCAAATCGGCTGAACCCTAGGTCGATGGTCTCGGGCTGGAAGCGATGGGTAGCCGCGTCGTCCAGGACAAGTTGCACCTGGGGAGCGCCGGCAGTGGCAACACGCTGACGGGCCAAGCCCAACTGCTGATCCGAAATATCAACGCCGAGTACCTCGGCCGCTCGGCCCGACCGCTTCGGCTAATCTGAGGACGGTCGTACCCGTCCCGCAGCCGATGTCCAAGACGCGCTCGCCGCGCACCGGTGCTGCGGCTGAAAGTGCAGCCTCTGTCACTTCAGACATAAGCTGGTCGATGCGCGATTGTTCTGTAACCCAGCGCCGGGTCGCCTCGCTGTTCCAGAATGTCCGCTGTGCCATCGCCAGGGATTCAGTGTCGCTCATGCCGATGCCCCTCAGTTTCCGGCACAGTGAATGATCGACCCCAGATGGCAAGTACCCAGCGTATTGTGGTCATGTCAGAGCGAGTGGCATCGGGACGGCATGGCGATGACCATCGACTTGGCCAGCAAAACCGGGGGATTCTAGGCGGTAGGAGAACGCTTCAGCCGATTGCTGTGCCAGACATGCACCGGACGGCTGCCACGAAGAACGTCCACACAGAATTCTCCTTAGGGAAAATTAGCCCTGTCGAGTGATCATTCCGCTGACCGCACGATGAAAACGCCTCAGCGGTCATTGATCTAGATCAATGCGCCCTCAGCGCGATGTCCGCCTGCTACGCACGTCGAATTGGGGGATGAGAGCGATGGTGGTGGTTGCGTGGCTACTGGAACGGGAATACCGGCAGCACCGGGCCTTGGACCCTGCGCTTCCCCTGACTTACACAAAATGGTTGGCAACCATCGATCGCCTCCAACAAGAGATCGATGAAAAGCGAGAACGAGTTGTGAAGGTGGTCATACATCCTGGCGAGATCGCAACCTGGGCGTATCGCGAGGGACGTGAGGTGAACGAGCGGGCTCGATCAGATTATGCGGTATTTATGTGGCGCTTGGAGACCAACCGTCGTCTTGCGGCGCGCGACAACCCAGCGATGGCGTCTCGGCGGGACAACGCCTTTATTCCGGCAAGCGACTTTAGCCGGGCGGGCTGACAGGGAGCCACACAGCATCCATGTCCTCGGCAAAGTGACGTGATGAGGGCGGAAGCATCGAAAGGAAACGCTTGAATCGCAGCCCCTCTCGCATTGGGCGCATTGTTTCGCGATCGAGCCGCTGGGCTAGAAAAGCACCGGCCGCAGTCTGCGTGCGGCTTCGCTGATCGGGCGGCTGTGCGGTCATGATGGGCCAGTATACAAGACGCGCCCGCCAAAGTGTAGGGAGCCGACCATGGACGACGCGGCACGGGATCGCCTGATGCAGAACCTTGGGAAGTGGGTGTTGAGCATTAGCGCCGTTGTCCATGACGAGTTCCCCGACGATTGGGACGAAGCCATGGGGATCGTGCTGGGGTCAGCAATCGAACACGTCATGGCCAGCGGTCTGGAAGGGCAGATCACCAACCGCATCCGATTCGCCGAAGCCTTGAATAGCTATGGCGGCACCGACTGGCAGTTTCGCTATATCGACCCGGAACGGTACAGCGACCGACCACGATGACGGGAGATGTGGCCGGCGACTGTGAGCGCATGAGTTGCGGTGCCGTCGTCCCTCGCGCGCCAACTGAGGGTCAAACCGGCGCATTCGCTCGGGGCGGAAGACAATCTCGGGCGACGGCCGGACGGACATAATCTGTTGGAATGCAAGACTAGGAGCACATTCAGGTGGCTAGGGCTGGTGATGTCTCCGTCAAAGCCAAAGTCAAATCGAACGATTTTTCTTTCAGGTCGAACTCCAATTCGAGTAGCCCATAGAGCCTAGCCGCTGACAGCCCGTTGGCGGTCAGCGTGCCATTGTGCGCGTGACGCAGTAGCCATTTCGAATCCAACGGTATGAATGTGACTTCCGGAAACTTCCTAATATCCACTACAACGACCCGTTCTACGTCAGAAATCGCGTTGTAGACATCAGTTTGTGTCGCGCTCCGACTAGAGCCAATATCTTTGGACTTCTGAAATTTGATCCCAGAGTTTGTCACAGTTCTAACGCTAATCTCATAAGGTCCGATAAGCCCTATATCAATGCTGGCATCTGAGCCAGGATGATTGCTACTTAGATGCTTCTGATATCCAAAAAGCTTAGCTCCCCATATCTCCGCAAACCACGAGGTAATTCGGCCGTCCCTAAACTTCGCGACCACCTCTTCGGGCGTGATCTTTAACGCGTTGCTAAGGTCGTCAACAGATAGAACCGCTTTCCAACAGGTGAGGAGACGCTTGGAAGCGACGGACCCTTTCAACGGCTTTTTCAGCATACTGACGATCTATCTCGATCCCGATTCCGTTACATCCGAGACTTTCCGCAGCAACGAGAGTTGTGCCAGTCCCCGCGAAGGGGTCTAGCACCGTTGCCTCCTTGACGCCATGCAGTTTGATGCAACGGGCGGGGAGTTCGACGGGGAACCCGGCTGGATGGTCAAATTTCTGAGCCTTCGAACGAACCGTCTTGTAGGGGATAAACCACACGTTGCCACCACAGCGGCGATCTTTCTTGTGGCCCCATCGCGCTATGTTCGACTTGTCCTTGAAGGGAACTCCAACCGATAGACGATCAATCTCAACATCACCAGTCTTGGTGAAATGGAAGATTGACTCATGATTATTATTCAGAAATCTCTTGCTTGTAATGGGCTTAAAATGTCCCACGGTGTCGGCACCAATGCTAACAGACTTTGCCCATAAAATAGTGTTTTGCAGTGTAAATATGCCCTTGAAAGCAAGAGCAACATCGAAAGCTACCCATGGGTCAGTGCTGGTGCTGCCCACATTCAGGAAGAACGACCCATCCCACTTCAGTACACGGCCAATTTGGTGGCCGATTTCCTCAATCCAATCCAAATAACTCTGTCTGGGACGCCTATCCTCATAGCTCCGATAGGCCACCCCTATGTTGTATGGCGGTGATGTGACCACCACATCCACGGAGTCGCTAGGCATTGTCCGTAACTCCGTCAGGCAATCGGCATTAATTACCATCTGTCGTCCGACCATCCACTTGGTCTGCGGAGCCTCTTGAGAAGGCCGATTGCCTCTGGTTCTCGCCATGTCAAGTAGCATTCCCACTTCCTCGGCAGGTTGTTGAGGCCGATTTGCATGAGATCATATGCCTGTTCTGGCACAGGGTACAAGGGCCGCTGTGTAAATCTCTGATTTCCCCAGGCTTATCCCCAGACTTACCCCCAGACAGCCTACTGTCGTGCCACCAGCCGGCCAGAAGTATCTGCTTCGCCGAGGCCGACCCTGCCTTGGCCGCTTATATCAAAAAACCAAGATAGGCTGCGGCGGGTCGTCCTCGTCCCGTCCCGTCAACGCCATGAATTTCGGCCATAAACGGCCTTCTGCTTCTGGCGCGGCGAATAGATGATCTGCGTCACCAAGACGGAGGCTGCCACTGCCCTGGCTGGACGCTTGCCCGGCGGCCGGACGAAGACGATGCCCTAAGGCTTGGCAGGCGGCTGGGTAGTCATGTGGGGTCTATTCAGTGGATGCAGGCGGGGTTGGAACTGGCGTCGGTGCCGGATTGACAAACGGCTGAAAATCCCACGCGAAAGTGTAACCGCCGACTGTCCGACCTCGGGAATCCGTAACCGACTCGGCGGTCACCTCGCGACGCTCAATCCGGTCCGCCGCCGCGCGCAAAATCCGCGCAACTTCCGCTTCGGGGTCCTTCATCCCCTCGACGAGAATGGACAGATTGAACTGATCGGTCCGACCGTGACCGGGGGGGTATGTGCCATTCGCTCGGCATAGCGCGAATTGACGGCGATGCCGAGAGGTGCAGCGGACCGCTACCAGCAGGTAATCCCGACGGTTATAATTGCGTTGGAACTGGCCACGGAGATCGCCGCTATTGCCCCGCTAATTGCCCCGATTTCGTCGCTCAGACCGGCAGAAATGGCGGGTTCCAGCCAGATATTGCCCTCAAATAGTCCCCCCTGGCGGGAGCAGGCCGCGGGGCGCCGCGGGCGCCAGCCGCTTCTCCATAGTCACGAAAGTCGGTTCGCGGTAGCCGGGATGCGCATGGCAGGTCGTCTCGACGAAGCCACAGACGCCGAACAGCCGGCGGTTGTCGAGCAGCACGAGGCGTGTGCTCAGATGGATGCGCGACAACGCCATCCGCCTGGCCGTAGCCTCGGCCGTGGCCATCAGTGCCTTGGCAACGCCGCGGCCGCGCCAGGATGGCGCCACCGCCAGCCTTGCCAGATAGAGCCCATCATCCTGCTCAGTCCATAGGGTCGAGCCCATCATCCCGCCGCCGGCCTCGGCCACCGCGCCGCCACCCGCGTCCAGGTGCGCGGCGACATCATTCTCCGTCACCCCCAGGGCGGAGGGTGGAGGATCGGTGACAACGAACTGGGCGGCGAAAGCGGTACGGATCAGCGCGGCAACCGCGGGGGCGTCCGGTTTTTCCATGGCACGCAACGAAAAGGTCGCCTGTCGAAGTGCCATTCGGGGGACGGTAGCCCGGACGGCGGACGATGCCTATGTTTGGGCGATGTCCGATACACCTGCCTTCCTCGACAGCGGCCGACCGCCGGTGCCCGACCTCGTTGTGCCACGCGGGGTCACGCCGTTCTTTCTTCCGCGTCGTCCGGTGCGCGGGCGTCTGGTGCGGCTGGGGCCGCTTGCGCACGCCTTGCTCACCCGTCATCCGAACCATGCGGCCGTCACCCGGCTGTCGGGCCAGGCGCTGGGGCTCGCGGCGGCACTTTCCACTGCGCTGAAATTCAACGGCTCGTTCAGTGTGCAGGCCAAGGGGGACGGGCCGGTGACGATGCTGCTTGCCGACTGCACCGACACTGGTGGTTTGCGCGGCTATGCACGCGCCGATGCGAGCAGGCTCGAGGCGTTGCTGCGGGATGATCCATCGCCTGGGGCCGCCCAGCTTCTCGGCAACGGGTATTTGGCGTTCACCGTCGATCAGGGGCCGGACCAGAACCGCCACCAGGGCATCGTCACGATCGAGGGCGGCAATCTGGCCGAGATGGCGTTGCACTACTTTCGCACCAGCGAGCAGCTTCGCTGTTTCGTGCACCTCGCGTGCGAGGAAACCCGGGAGGGCTGGCGTGCCGGCGCACTGATCCTGGAGAAGATCGCCGGGGCGGGTGGTATTGATCCGGAGCTTGACGAGGACGCCCAGGAGGAGAGCTGGCGCACCGCAGTCGCGCTTGCCGGCACCTTGACCGATGCCGAGCTGTTGGACGATGCATTGCCACCGGAACGTCTGGTCTATCGGCTGTTCCACAGTGAAGGCGTCGCCACCGATCGTGCCCGCGCGCTGTCCTTCGGCTGCCGCTGCTCGCGGGCGCGGCTGCTCGGCATACTGGAAGGGTTCCCGGCCGATGATCTCGATCACATGGCGGTGCACGGCGACATCGTCATGACCTGCGAGTTCTGCAATTACGATTTTCGGTTTTCCCGCCAGGACGTGCGTGGCCGCAGCGCCGCATCCTGATCGATCACCCGTTCACCGTCCCGGAGTTGTGCATGCCAGGCCGCACGCTGTCCCGCCGCTCGTCACTGCTACTGCCGTTTCTGCTCGCTGCCTGCGGCGGCCGGCGGGAGCGGTCGTATCCGCCGCTCCACTACGGCCATCTGACGCCGCTTCGGCTGAACGTCGCAACGATCCAGATCGAGCAGCGCTATGTCCCGTCGAACGTCTCGCCTGATGTCAGCCAGCTCGATCCGATGCCTCCGCTTCAGGCGCTGCGCAACATGGCCGAGGACCGGCTACAGGCATTCGGCAGCGCCGGGCAGGCAGTCTTTGTCATTCAGGAGGCGTCGCTGTCGCGCCAGCATGACACCATTCTCGGCACCCTCGCGGTCGAGCTGGACGTTTATACGTCAGCCAATGTGCGCGCCGGCTTCGCCCAGGCACGGGTCACCCGCAGCTATACCGGCGACCTCGATGATCTGCCTTCGACGTTGTATGACATGACGAAGGACATGATGGACACGATGAACGTCGAATTCGAGTTCCAGGTCCGTCGCTCGCTGCGCGCCTGGCTGATCCCCGAAGGCGCCACCCAGACGCCGGTGCAGGAGCAACCCCTAACGGCGCCGCCGCCGTAACGGGCACACCGGGCCGATAGTGGCCATCGTCACTCCTGCTCGCGTTCGAACGCCGCATCGGGAATATCCTGCGGCGGCGCGACGGCGGTAAATGCCGGCGGGACCGCCAGCGGCGACAGGGTCGAGAGCGGGACAAAATCGGCGAAGCGCTCGGCGCGCATGCCGGCCGCGAAGCCATGACACGCCCGGCTCCACAATTCACCGACGGCAAATTCCGGGCGGTAGCTTGCGTCCGGCAGGTCGCTCACCATGGCTGTTCCGCCTGGCGCCAGAAATACGCTGACCGCGACCAGGCCCGTGGCGTCGCGCAACTTGACCACCGTGGGTTGGCTGCCGCGATTGTCGATCCGTAGCTGCGACTCGCCCGACCCGTGACGCTCGATAACCGCGCCATTCTCCGGCGGAGGGCCGGCGTTGTAAGTGCAGTAGGATCTGTGTGCCTCGAACTCATCGCCCGATGTCAGCCGAGCAGCATCGACGAAGCCGCTGGCGCCGTCGGCCGTGACGATCTCGACCAGCCCGTGGCGTGGTACCAGGCGCAGCGCCTGCACCGCGGTGAAGTCGGCCAAATGGCCGGCCGGCACATAGCCATCGTGCTCCGCATCGCGCCGCCACAATACCGTGGCGTCGCCCGCGGGGAGAACGTAGTGCGTCGCCGTGCCGGTGGAGGATGTCGCCGCCTGCATCGGCGCTGTCGGATCTGGCTCGGCCGGAGCCATCGATGGGGCGAATGCGCGCGCCACGGCAGGACGCTGCGGCGGCGGCGCGCGGGTCAGCGTGACGACCGTCATGATCGACGCCAGGCAGAACAGTCCGCCAACCCCCGCCCACAGTGCAACTGGCAGGTTGTAAAGGCGCGGGGGGCGGGTCGCCGGGGGCACGGTCGATGCCGCAATCGGCTCAGGCATCGGCGCGGCTCGGGCAGATCGGTCATAGGCGGCCCGGCGCTCCGCATCGTCCAGCACGTCGTAGGCCTCCTTCACCCGCATGAAGGCCTCGGCATTGCCGGTCGCCGCGACATCCGGATGAAACACGCGCGCCTTGCGGCGGAACGCCGCCGTGATCGCCTCGGACGTTGCCGTGGGCTCCACCCCCAGTCGCGCGTAGAAGCCTGCCGGATCGTCGTTCATCGGGCGCATCATAGGTCCGAACCCGTTCGCTGCCTTATGGCACATCGGCTGGGACACCTTGAGCCAGCCATTCGCCTGAAAGGACGGCAGGTCAATTTGTTGGAGAATCCAAACTCGCGCGAGTGTTTATTCCGGAGTACGAACGCTTGCGCCACTTACGCCGAAACGAAGGCGTCTTGTGGCATATCGGCGCCGCGGCTACTCACTATTCGGTTGCCGCCGGACAGGAAGCGCTGTGCCCACCATTTCGACGGCCACCCGGACCCACGCAGGCCGGTGGCTCGCGTTCATCGTCCTGCTCGCCGGTGGGCTGTTGCCGTCGGTCGATTTTTTCATCGTCAATGTCAGTCTGCCTTCGATTCACACATCGCTTGGGGCAAGCCCCGCCGAGGTGCAACTGGTCGTCTCGGGGTATGCCGCGGGTTATGCCGTGTTCCTGATCACCGGCGGCCGGCTCGGCGACCTGTATGGCCGACGCCGGCTATTCCTGATCGGCATGGCCGGCTTCATTGCAACCAACACGCTGTGCGGCCTCGCCGCGTCGCCGCTGGAGCTTGTGGTCGGCCGCATCCTGCAGGGGCTCGCGGCTGCCATGCTCGCGCCACAGGTCCTGGGCTCGGTCCGCGCGCTGTTTCCAGGCGAGGCCGAACTCGCCCGGGCGCTCAGCTTCTATGGCGTGATGATGGGCCTGGCCGCATCGATCGGGCAGTTCTCCGGCGGCGCTCTGGTGGAGTGGAGCCCGTTCGGGCTCGGCTGGCGGACGGTATTCCTGGTTAAGCTGCCGATCGGCATCCCGGTGATGCTCGCCGGCTGGTGGCTTGTCCCGGAGACCAGCACGAGCCAGCGCCGACGGCTCGACATCGGCGGTGCGGTGCTGGTTTCGCTGACGCTGGCCTGCCTCGTGCTGCCGCTGTCCGAGGGCCGCGACCAGGGCTGGCCCGTGTGGACCTTCGCCATGCTGGCCGCCGTGCCGTTTCTGGCCGCGGCGTTCCTGTGGTTCGAGGACCGGCTGACCGCGGGTGGCGGCAGCCCGCTGCTTGACCTTCGGCTGCTGGCGATACCAAGTTTTCGGCGTGGCGTGTTGGTGGGCACGCTGTTCTTCTTCACGACGTCCTTCTACGTGCTGTTCAGTATCTACCAGCAGGAGGGCTACGGCACCGATCCGCTGCACACCGGTCTGGCCATCCTGCCCTATGGCATCGGTCTGTTCGTGGGCCCGCTGGTCACCGCGCCGCTGCCGGCCCGGCTGCGTCCCTGGCTGTTGACGATCGGCATGGCCATCCAGGTATCCGGCTATGCCGCCGTCGCCGCGGTGATCGCACTCGGGATCGATGGGTGGCCAATCCCGCTGACGGTGTTGCTGGCGGGTTTCGGCCAGGGCATCGCGTTCCCGCGGCTCTACAACACGGCGCTCGGCGACGTATCGCCAAATCAGGCCGGGGTCGCCGCGGGCGTGTTGAATTCGGCGTTGCAGATCGGTGCGGCGATCAGTGTGGCAGCGATCGGCAGCCTGTTCTTTGCGGTATTGGGCGAGGGGACCGGGCGCGATGCCTATGCCCACGCATTCGGCCTCGCCCAGGTGGCGACCACCAGCGTGCTGTTCGCTGCGATGCTGCTCTCGATTCCCCGCCGGCGCTGTGTGCCCGCACTGGACCGCAAGGCATTGCCGGGCTAAGTGCTGCGCGCATGAGCCGCACGGCGAGCCTGACGCGGACAACTTCCGAAACCGACATCAGCCTGACCCTGTCGCTCGACGGGTCGGGACGGGCCGACATTGCCACCGGCATCGGCTTCCTCGACCACATGCTGACCGCCCTCGCACGCCATGCGCTATTCGACCTGAAGGTCAAGGCGAAGGGCGACCTGCATATCGATTTCCACCACACCACCGAGGACGTTGGCATCGTGCTCGGTCAGGCGTTCGCCAAGGCGCTGGGCGACAAGCGCGGCATTCGCCGCTTCGGTCACGCCCTGGTACCGATGGACGAGACTCTGGCGGAGGCGGCGGTGGATATCTCCGGGCGGCCGTTCCTGGCCTGGGATGTGACGTTCGAACGCCCCAAGATCGGCGAGATGGACACCGAGCTGTTCGAGGAGTTCTTCCGCGCCTTCGCGATGAATTCTCTGGTGACGCTGCATATTACCCGCCGCGCCGGACGGAATGCGCACCATGTCGCGGAGGCATGTTTCAAGTCCGCCGCGCGCGCGTTGCGCGTGGCGGCGGAGCTCGACCCGCGCGCCGGCGATGCAATCCCCTCGACCAAGGGGACGCTTTGAAGTTCTGGACCGCTCATCTGCGGCAAGGCGCGCCTCCCGTGCTGGTCCGCGAGGGCTTCAGCTGGGGCGCGTTGTTCTTCGGCCCGTTGTGGCTTGCCGCGCACCGGGCATGGATTCCCGCCGTGCTGACGGTGGTCGCCAGCGTACTGATCCTGTTCCTCGCCACGGACCGAATGTCCATAGTCCTGATGACGGAACTCGTTCTGTTGCTGGGCCTTTCGGGGCAGGATCTGCGCCGCTGGTCGCTGGACCATCGCGGCTATCTGCTCGCCCAGGTCGTTGCGGCACCTGACGAGCTCGGGGCATTGGAACGACTGCTGACCCGCCGGCCGGACCTGACGGGAAGCTTCCTGCCGCCGGAGACGGCGCGATGAAGGTCGCGGTGGTGGACTATGGCAGCGGCAACCTGACCTCGGCGTCACGCGCGCTCGCGCTGGCCGCCGAACGGGCGGGAGTGGACGCTGATGTCAGGGTCACCGCGGACCCGGACCATGTTGCCGGCGCCGACAGGATCGTGCTGCCCGGTCAGGGGGCGTTCGCCGACTGCGCGCGTGGACTGGCGGCCGTTTCAGGCATGCGCCAGGCGATCGAACGGGCAACCAGCGCCGGCACGCCATTCCTCGGCATCTGCGTCGGCATGCAGTTGATGGCCGAGCGCGGGTTGGAGCATGAGATCACGCCCGGCTTCGGCTGGATCGACGGCGAGATCGCTGAAATGCGGGCGCCCGGCCTGCGGTTGCCGCAGATGGGCTGGAACGCGATCGATTTTTCGCCGGGAAGCCATCGGCTGCTCGAGGGCCTGCGGCCGGGCGACCACGTCTATTTCGTGCACAGTTACGCCCTGGTCGGCGGCGATCCGAGGGAGGCGATCGCGATGACCGACTACGGCGGTCCGGTCGTGGCGATGGTGGCGGCCGGAAACCTCGCCGGCACGCAGTTCCATGTCGAGAAAAGCCAGGAGGTCGGCATCCGTATCCTCAGCAACTTCCTTCGCTGGATACCCTGACGCCATGGACGATACCCCCAACAAACCCCGCCCGGATGAGGCACCGCCGTTACCGGCGCAGCTTCTGGTGGAGCGGGTGAAGGAATTCTCGGACGAGGACCTGCACGCGCTGTGCGAGGCGACGTTGGCCGCGATCATCGACGGCGGCGGCTTCGGCTGGGTGAACGCGCCCGGAAGGTTGGCGCTGGAGACCTATTTCCGCGGCGTGCTGCTGGTGCCGGAGCGCGAGTTGTTCGTCGCGCGCCTGAACGGTTCGGCCGTCGGCTCCGCGCATCTGGTGCGCCCGCCGCGCAACAATGAGGCGCAGGCGCACGCGGCGAGTTTGATGCATTCCTACATCGCGCCATATGCGCGCGGCCACGGCCTGGCGCGCATGCTGACCATCGAGGTCGAGGAGCGAGCGCGCGAACTGGGATATCACGTGCTCAATCTGGACGTGCGCGAGACCCAGGAAGCGGCGATCCGCCTTTACGAAACGCTCGGCTTCGTGCGCTGGGGCGTCCATCCGGATTACGCGTTGGTACGCGGCAAGGTCGTGCGCGGGTTCTTTTACTACAAGCGATTGCGCAGGCCGAATGCACGAAAGGCGGGGCAGAAGACCGGATGACGGCGCTGACGCTGTATCCGGCGATCGATCTCAAGGACGGGCAGTGCGTTCGTCTGCGGCGCGGCGCGATGGATCAGGCCACGGTGTATTCGTCCGATCCGGCGGGACAGGCGCGTGCCTGGCAGGATGCCGGCTTCGTCTGGCTGCACGTGGTGGATCTGAACGGCGCGTTTGCGGGTCGGCCGGTGAATGCCGCGGCGGTCGCCGCCATTCTCTCTGCCACGACGGTCCCGGTGCAGCTTGGTGGCGGCATCCGTGACATGGCCGGCATCGAAGGCTGGCTCGCTGCCGGCGTGCGGCGGGTGATCCTGGGCAGCGCCGCGGTGAAGAATCCGGAACTTGTACGGCAGGCCTGCCGCGCCTTTCCGGGTCACATCGTCGTGGGTATCGACGCGCGGGACGGCAACGTCGCGACCGAGGGCTGGGCCGAGACTTCGTCCGTGCGCGCGCTCGACCTTGCGCTGTCATTCGAGGATGCCGGCGTGGCGGCGATCGTCTATACCGACATCGGTCGCGACGGCATGCTCAGCGGGCTCAATCTGGAGCAGACCGTGGCGCTCGGTTCGTCGGTTGCAACACCGGTGATCGCCTCCGGCGGCGTCGGCGGTCCGCAGGATCTGGCCGATCTGCGACTGGCCGCGGCCGGCACACGGATCGAAGGTGTCATCGTCGGTCGGGCGCTCTACGATGGCCGGATCGATCCCGCGTCGGCCCTGGCATTGCTGTCAGGCTGATTGCGCCACATATCCGGACAAATCCGCCCACCAATGCGGTGGCGTTGCGTCGTGCAGGGCTGATCAGGTTCATAGTCGCTTGCCATGGCCACGCATGCCTAGTCTATGAGTGCCATAATGTTGAAATTGCGCGTCGTTCCGTGTCTGGACGTAAAGGACGGCCGTGTCGTCAAGGGCGTGAACTTCGTTTCGCTGCGTGACGCCGGCGATCCGGTCGAGCAGGCTGCGCTGTACGATACGGCGGGCGCCGACGAACTGTGCTTCCTCGACATCACCGCCAGCCACGAGAACCGCGACACCATCCTGGACGTGGTTTCCCGGACGGCTTCGCGGGTGTTCCTTCCGCTGACCGTGGGTGGCGGCATCCGCTCCACCGAGGACATGCGGCGTCTGCTTTTGGCCGGAACCGACAAGTGCAGCATCAACTCGGCGGCGGTCGCGCGGCCGGAACTGGTGCGCGAGGCCGCACAGAAATTCGGCAGCCAGTGCGTGGTCGTGGCGGTGGACGCCAAGCGGTCATCCCCCGGGCAGTCCGCGTCCGGCCGGTGGGAGGTGTTCACCCATGGCGGCCGCAACGGAACCGGTATCGATACGGTGGCGTGGTGTCGCCAGGTGGCGGAACTCGGTGCCGGCGAAATCCTGCTGACCAGCATGGACCGAGACGGTACCGGCGCGGGCTTTGATCTTCCGTTGCTACAGGCCGTATGCGCGGCGGTGCGGTTGCCGGTGATCGCGTCCGGTGGTGTCGGCACGCTGCAGCATTTCGTCGAAGGGGCGCGGTCGGGGGCGACAGGCCTTCTGGCAGCCAGCGTGTTCCATTTCGGGACCTTCACGGTTGCGGACGTGAAGGCTGCCTTGCATGCGGCCGGCCTGCCGGTTCGCCTGCCACGCTGTGGCACCTGAGGGGAACGCCGTCATGGCCAAGTCAGCCAAGATCAAGGACCCTGCCGCCTCGGGTGCCGCCAAGTCGAAGCGGAAGAAGCAGATCAAGCCGAAGAAGCTGCGCAAACCCGCCAAGCTGCGCAACGCGGCAAAGCCGGCCGCTGCCCGGGCGGAGGTGGCCGAGGTGCCCCGCCCCCTGCCGCCGCTGGCGATCGGTCCCGCTGCCGCGGTGCTGGACCGGCTGTGGTCGGTGGTGACAAGCCGGCGAACGGCGAACCCCGCCGTAAGCCACTCGGCCAGGCTGCTGTCGCGCGGGACGGCTAAGGTCGCGCAGAAGTTCGGCGAGGAATCCGTCGAGTGCCTGATCGAGGCAGTCGCCGGGAATCGCGACGCCGTGGTGGCCGAGAGCGCGGACGTGCTCTACCACCTGATCGTGCTGTGGGTCGCCTGCGGCATCCGCCCCGAGGAGGTCTGGGAGGAGCTGAAGCGCCGCGAAGGCATCAGCGGCATCGCGGAGAAGGCCGCGCGGGCACGCAACCTCCCGATTGCGTTCGGGCTGGAGACGACGAAGATCCCCTGACCCCCGGATCAAGTCCGGGGGCAAGACGGGAGACCAGCAATGGCTGTCAGTGGATTGCCGCCATACGACGACACCAACATCTTCGCCCGCATCCTTCGTGGCGAGATCCCGTGCCGGCGGGCTTACGAGGATCAGTGGGCGCTGGCGTTCCACGACATCAACCCTCAGGCGCCGACGCACGTGCTGGTCATTCCGAAGGGCAAGTACGTCTCGTTCGCCGATTTCACCGCGAATGCGAATTCGGACGAGATCGCGGGCTTCATGCGCGCGGTGGGCAAACTTGCGAAGGATCTCGGGCTGGAGGCCCACGGTTATCGGCTGCTCGCCAACATGGGCGAGCACAGCGGCCAGGAAGTTCCGCACTTCCACGTCCATCTGTTCGCCGGCCGCCCGCTGGGACGGATGCTGGCCCAGTAGGTTCTGTCAGCTTTCGTGCCCGGGCATCGGCACCGGGGTTAGCGGTCCTTTCGTTCGGGCTGCCTCCAGGTTTCCAAACGCTGTTGCGTGCGACGGGATACAGAGAAAGGCTGCTCTGTATCCCGTCGGGATCAACCGGCCACGACCAGATCAGCCGACAGTTCCTTGCCGCGCGTCTCGGGACCAAACGCCAAGGCCACGATGAAGCTCACCAAGCCGACCATCGTGCCGATCGCCATGGGGATCGCGAAACCAAGCTGCATGTTGACGGCAAGATAAGCGATGATCGGCGCCGTGAGCCCGCCGAAAATAGCCCCCTGGTGATAGCAGAAGCCGCTCGCCGTCGCTCGTGCCTCGGTCGGGAACCGTTCGGCCAGGTAACTCGGGTTCTGACCATAGATGCCACCAGCCGCGAACAGTCCTTGAAGCGCGAAGAATACCACGATCCAGGTGTAGTCCTGCGTGAACAAATAAAGCGGCGTCAAAGGCAGGCCGATCAACGCCGGCAGGATCATCGACCAGCGCCGACCAATGCGATCGGACACCCATCCCCAGAAAAAACCGGAGATGAAGAACAGCAGGCTTTGCAACATGATCGGCAGGGCGACGAGACCAGGGCTTAGGCCGAGGTCTTTCTGGAGATAGGTCGGGAACATGCCGCCGATCGAGTAGCCGATGACAAATCCGCTCGCCATCCACCAACACGCATTCAACGTGTTGCCAAGCAGACCTCGCTTGAAGATACTGAACAGTGGTGCGCGAATTTCGCGATGCTGGTCACGCTGGATGGCCCGGTTCTTTGCCCAGATTTCTGGTTCCTTGACGTAGCGCCGGATGTAGATGACCAGCAACGCCGGCAGGACACCCATGATCAACAGGCCACGCCAACCAATTGAATCATAGAGCAGTCCATAGGCGAGGCTCGACAGCAGAGCACCGAGCCCCCACGACGCTTGCAGCACGCCTGCCATGAAGCCACGCGAGCTGACCGGCCAAGTTTCCATCGCCAGGGCCGCACCCACCGGCCATTCGGCACCCATGCCGATGCCGAGCAATGTGCGAAACAAGAACAGGAACCAGAATGACGGCGATACACCAGCGATCAGATTACACACCGAGTACCAAGCAATCGATATCATGAGCGGCTTCTTGCGACCGATCCTATCGGCCAACCAGCCGGAGGCGGTCGCACCGACCAGGCGCATCCATAGTGTCAGCGTGAACACAGCCGTCACCGCTGTCAGCGGCACATGGAACTCCTGTGAGATCGGCAGCATGATCAGCAGAAAGACGGTGAAATCGAACGCATCCAGCGTCCACCCTAGCCACGCTGCGACCCATGCATGCCATTGCTCCCTAGTGGGCTCCTTCCACCACGGGACCGTCGCGGCTGCTGTCGACATTTTGACCTCCCAGTTTTTATAAAGGCCCTAAAAAGGATGTTATCGCAGTAACTTGATGATCCGAGATATTGCGCCAGATCGTGAATCGCAGTACGCGCCCGCCACCCGAGGGTTACTGGGCTCTCTTCGGGCGGTGGTTTGCGGTGAATTATCGTTCCTATTTAGCAATGTAATGATAATTCTAATGGAGACCAAAGCGAGCAGGTTAGCAAAAGTATCCCTCCTGCAGGCAGCGGTACGTCAATGGCTTGGAACAATGATGCACGGACCCTCTATAAAAATCCACTTTTGGCAATCACCGCTGTGCTGCGCTTTTTGCTGCATTTGGTAACCCGGCCACGTCGAGACGCTCTGCCGATCAAATGGGTTAGCCCTGGCGCATGAAAATTCGTTCAGGGCTTTTCCGGCGGTCTACTCCGGCGCAGGGCACGCCTGGAGACAGGCGGTACCTGGAGGAGGACTACTCCAGGATGCAAGGTGAGCAGCAGTTTTGCGCGCGCCGAGGATCAGGACGGGTTGTGCTCTGCATTTTGCTCAAGAACGGCGTGATGCCAATGCTGCCAAGAGTACTTCAGACGACTGCTGAAGGGCTCGCAGTGAACGCTGCGAGTTATCGTGATCGCAGCCCGCAACAAATTGCCGAAGTCCCAGGTCGAGCCTGGCGAGATGGCAGGCGCCAACAAGACGCTCGCGGCCCTGGGCGATGCCGGCTGGATCTCCCAATCCGGTGGTCCAGTAACGCTACTCGATATCGCGGCACCACGCTGGGATGTAGGAGCGTCGAAACCGCCGCCTAGTTCATCACCTGGATCATCTCGCGCACGCGCGGATAGACCTCGCGCGTCCAGCGCCGGCCACTGAATACGCCGTAATGGCCAACGCCGGTCTGCACGTGGTTCAGCTTGAGGTTGACCGGAATGCGGCTGCACAGATCGAGCGCCGCCATCGTCTGGCCGATTGCGCAGATGTCGTCGCGCTCGCCTTCCACCGTCAGCAGACCCGTGCGGCGGATCGCGGCAGGCCGCACCGCCCGGCCGTGCCAGGTCAGCTCGCCGCGCGGCAGGGCATGCTCCTGAAACACGCGCTGCACCGTCTCGAGATAGAATTCCGCCGGCAGGTCCATCACCGCGCCATACTCGTCATAGAATTGGCGATGTGCGTCCGCACTGGCAGAGTCGCCGCCCACCAGGCTGCGCAACTGGTTGAAATGGGCACTGATGTGCCGATCCAGGTTCATGCTCATGAAGGCCGATAGTTGCACGAAGCCCGGATAGACCCGTCGGCATGCGCCCTGATGGCGCCACGGCACCGCGCTGATCAGGTTCTGCTCAAACCACTCGATCGGCCGCGATTCGGCAAGCACGTTGACCTTGGTCGGATTGACGCGCGTATCGATCGGGCCGGCCATCAGCGTGATGCTGCGCGGTTGCGCCGGATCCCCGGCCTCCGCCATGACGGCAGTCGCGGCAAGGGCTGCGACCGCCGGTTGGCACACCGCGACAATATGGCTGCCCGGACCCATCACGCCGAGCCAGCGGACGATATGGTCGATGAACTCATCCAGCCCGAAGCGCCCGTCGGACAGCGGCACATCGCGGGCGTTCTTCCAGTCCGTGATGTAGACGTCATGCTCCGGCAACATCACCTCGATCGTGCCGCGCAGCAGCGTGGCGAAGTGTCCTGACATCGGCGCCACCACCAACACGCGCGGCTGGGTGGCTACGCCGTCCTTGCGGAAATGCAGCAGCGTGCCGAATGGCGTGTCGTCCGTCGCCTCCTCGGTCACGGCAAAAGTCTGATCGCCCAGCGTCACGGAAGCAAAGCCGAACGGCGGCCGCTGATGGGTAAGGCCCGCCTCGGCGAACAACGTCAATCCGGCGGCGATATGGCGAATCACGGACGGCGTGCAGGCCCCGCAACCGAACAATTCCGTCAGCCCGGCGCCGAGGCGCGCAAACTGACGCATCGGTTGCAACAGGTCCGCCTGTGCCTGATAGAGCTGATACATCATCGGCGAGCGAACGGCCGCATCCATTTGGTTGTCGGGGGGGTGTGTTCGGGTGCTATATTGCAATGCAACATGGACCGATCGGTAAGGAGAAGCAACATGTCTGACGCGAACCTTCTGATCAGTAGCAAGAACTACTCTTCGTGGTCATTGCGCGGTTTCCTGCTCGCCCGCCTGGCGCGCCTCGACTTCGAGGAGCAGGTGGTCGATCCCGAACACCCCAGCACCCGGGCTGAACTGCTGCTGCGGGCTTCATCGATCCGCGTGCCCTGCCTGGTGCACCACGGGGTGACGGTGTGGGACACCCTGGCGATCGCCGAGTACCTGAACGAGGTATGCCCTGACGCCGGCCTGTATCCTGGCGACCGCATGGCGCGCGCGCGCTGCCGCTCGATCGCGGGAGAGATGCATTCCGGCTTTTCCGCACTGCGCTCCTCGTTGCCGATGAATCTGCGGACCGAGGGCCGCCGCATTGCCATATGGTCGGCCGCGCAATCCGATATCGACCGTATCACCGAGATTTGGCGAGAATGCCTGGAGACATGGAAGGGCCCGTGGCTGTTCGGCCGCCGGCCAACGGTCGGCGACGCCATGTATGCGCCGGTCGTCACGCGCTTCCGCAGCTACGCCGTGGAGGTCGATCCGGTGTCCGCGGCGTATTGCGAACACATCTGGGCCTGGAAGGACCTGGCGGAATGGGTCACGGCAGCGCAGCTTGAGCCGGAGCAGATCGAGGAACTTGAAGTCGAGTTCTGATCGGCGGCCGCGGCGCCTGTTCAGGCGATTTCGCTCCATGGTGTGGGGGCCGGCACAGGGACGGGGCCTGCCACGTCCAGGGTCTTGAAGTCGGCCGGTCCGACGACCTCCAGGTATTCCATGTCCGGCGAGTAGTCGAACAGGTAATGAGTGATCCCAGGGCGCTGATGCACGCAGTCGCCGGCGGCGACAAGATGCTCCTCGCCCTCGTACATGAATCGTGCCCAGCCCTTCAGCATGATGACGATGTGGAAGTCGGCGACGTGTTGGTGCCAGCCGGTGCCTTCCTCGGGCGGACTGTTGGCCTTGACCAGTTGCGCCAGCACGCGCCCACCGGTGGCATCGGCGACGCCGAGATCGCGGTACTGGAAAAAGTCGCGAAGACCCTCGCCCACCCATGGCGTGTCGCCGGGCTTGACGTGGGCGAACTTGTTGGCAACGGGTTGATCGAGCATCGGGCACACTCCCATACTGCGTTCGAGAGCTGCTTCCGGCTGCTTCCTCCCCCCGCATCCTGGCTTGCTGCGGTGGATGCTGCGGTGCAGCGTGACATGCAATCGGTGGGCCGGGCAACAGGTTTCTTGCGAAACCAGGAGGAACGAATGTCCCTGCCACTCGGCAATCTGCCTGACACCCGTTATCCCGATCCGCGCGTCGAGCGGCTCGATCCGCGTTTCATCCACCGGCAGGGCAACGCGGCCATCGAACGCATCGCCACCGGGTTTCGTTGGGCCGAGGGGCCAGTGTATTTCCGCGACGGCGGATTCCTGGTGTTCAGTGACATCCCCAACAACCGCATGATGCGCTGGCTGGAAGACGATGGACATCTGTCCGTGTTCCGTGCGCCGTCCAACTATGCGAACGGCAATACCCGCGATCGCGAGGGGCGGCTGATAACCTGCGAACACGACGCGCGCCGCGTTACTCGCACCGAACTGGATGGACGCATCACGGTGCTGATCGATCGCTTCGAGGGCAAGCCACTGAACGCTCCGAACGATGTTGTGGTCGCGTCGGATGGGGCGGTCTGGTTCACCGATCCGGGCTATGGGATCGACGGCCCGTACCAGGGCCACACGGCGCAGTCGGAGCTGCCCCGACAAGTGTACCGGCTGGACCCTTCGGGGGGTGAGGCAAGCGTGGTGGCCGACGACTTCTTCCGGCCGAACGGCATTTGCTTCTCACCCGACGAACGCACGCTTTACGTGGTCGATTCCGGAATCTCGCATGGCGGGCCGGCGCACATCCGCGCTTTCGATGTGGACGGCGCGCGGCTGCGCAATGGACGCGTATTCGCCGCCGACTTCGCGCCGGGCATGACCGACGGTATCCGAACCGACGTCGACGGCAACGTCTGGTGCTCTATGGGTTGGGCAGCTCCGTCGGAAGACGGTGTGCGCTGCTATGCCCCCAACGGCGACCTGATCGGGAAGATTCATTTGCCGGAGGGTTGCGCCAATCTCTGCTTTGGCGGGAAGAAGAAGGATCGGCTGTTCATGTGTGCCAGCACGTCCGTCTATGCGCTGTATGTGAACGGGCGTGGGGCGATGGTGCCGTAGTCAGACGATCCCACCGAGACAGACTTGTGCGCATGCAGTCATCGCCAGGCTCGTCGCCAAACGCATCAGGACAGGTGCCGGCAGGAGTAAGGTCCTTCCCCTTCCGCAAAGGGCTATGGGAGTTGCGCAGTGCGGAACGAATTGCCAATCGTCAGCCCTTCAGGATTTGACGAGGCGGGACAAGCCATGATGCATGGTCTCGGGTCCCGGCGGATTATATCCTTTGCACGGACAGCCCGACCAACGACCTGGGCGTGCGATTAGACTAGGCAGATAGAGCCACGTCCTCCACAGCAAAGCGTTTGGCGACTCCTGCGCGATCGTGCTTGCGCCGCACAACCCCACGTCGGACGGCGGCGCGAACAACCCGATGCCCATCGCAGGACAATCACCAACGCAAATTCCAACTCGTGCGAGCCTATCGCCGCCTCAGGCTATCAAGCCAGTTCATCCAAGCTTGACCGCGGGCGCGCGCAACGCTTGGCTGGCGACGGCAATCATCGGGAGGACGCCATGGCAAGCAGGCAACCGGTCGCGATCGTGTTCGACACGTTCGGCACCGTGGTGGACTGGCGCGGCAGCCTGATCGCCGATCTGACCGGGTTCGGCAAGGAGCGCGGCATCACCGCGGACTGGACGGCGCTGGTAGATGCCTGGCGCGCGGCCTACCATCCCTCGATGGACCGCGTGCGCAAGGGCCAGCAGCCGTGGACCACACTCGACAACCTGCATCGCGCGTCGCTCGACAAGCTGGTGAAGGACTTCGGCATCACGGGCCTCACCGAGGCGGACCTGACGCACATCAACCTCGGTTGGCATCGGCTGAACGGCTGGCCCGATTCCGTGCCGGGACTGACGCGACTGAAGCGCCGCTTCATAATCGGGCCGCTGTCCAACGGCAATGTCGGGCTGCTGACCAAGATGGCGAAGCATGCCGGGCTGCCGTGGGACGTGGTGTTCGGCTCCGACCTGTTCGGGCACTTCAAGCCGGATCCGGAGACGTATCTGGGCGTCGCGAAGCTGCTGAACATCGAGCCCGGGCAGGTGATGATGGCGGCGGCGCACAACGGCGATCTGGGCAATGCGCGGAAACAGGGGCTGATGACGGCGTTCTTCGCGCGTCCCACCGAATACGGCCCGCACCAGAAGCGCGACTACGCCGCCGAGCAGGACTGGGACGTGGTGGCGAAGGATATCGAGGATCTGGCGACGAAGCTGGGCGTCTGAGCCCGCGGTGCAGGTCGTCCCGTTATCGCGCCGCCATGGCCGGGCTTGATCCGGCCATCCATCGCGGCACAGGTATGCCACGGATGGCCCGACAATGACGGCGTGAACAGGGGAAAACAATGCGATCCGATTTGCATGATCTTGAGCAGGCGCTGCAGAGCTATTTCGCCGGACTGTACGAGGGCGACACCGCCAAGCTCGGCAGCGTGTTCCACGACGTGGCCCACCTGTTCAGCGTGACCGACGGACAACTCGCCGACATGTCGCGCGAGCAGTGGTTCGAGATGGTGCGCAATCGTCCATCGGCACAAAGCCGCGACCTGCCGCGGAACGACTGGATCGTGCAGATCGACCGTTCCAGCCCGACCACGGCCTTCGCCAAGGTGCAATGCCAGATCCCGCCACGCTACTTCACCGACTACCTGACCTTCGTGAAGCTCGCCGAGGGCTGGCGGATCGTGTCGAAAACGTTCCACACCGAAACGCGTTGAGCGCAGTCCATGGAGCATGACTACATCATCGTCGGCGGCGGCTCCGCCGGCTCTGTCCTGGCGCACCGGCTGTCCGCCCGCAGCGCCAACAAGGTGCTGCTGCTGGAGGCGGGGCAGGACACGCCGCACGGCAAGGTCCCCGCGGCGATCCTCGATTCCTATCCCGGCACCGCGTATCTGAACCCGGCCTACACGTGGTCGGCGCTGAAGGTCACCACCGAGGTCATCCCGCACAACCGCCCCAACGAGCCACGACCGAAGCTGCGCACGTACGAGCAGGCGCGCGTGCTGGGTGGCGGTTCGTCAATCAACGGCCAGCTTGCCAATCGCGGCGCGCCCACCGACTACGACGAGTGGCACGCGCGCGGCGCGACGGGCTGGAACTGGGAGAGCGTGCTCCCTTTCTTCAAGAAGGTCGAGCGCGACATGGATTTCGACGGGCCGTGGCACGGCAACGAGGGCCGCATCCCGGTGCGCCGGATCTTTCCCGATCTTTGGCCTGAACACGCCAAGGCGGCCGGCGAAACATTCAAGGCCGCCGGTTACGATTTTCTGATCGACCAGAACGCCGAATTCCGCGACGGGTACTTCCCGATCACCATCTCCAACGCCTACGAGCGGCGGGTATCGGCGGCGATCGGCTATCTCGATCCTGGCACGCGCTTGCGCGCGAACCTGACCATCTCCACCGACACGCAGGTCATCACGCTGCTGTTTGACGGGCTGCGCTGCGTCGGCGTGAAGGCGCGCGTGGGCGGCCGCGAGACCGAGTTCCGCGGCAAGGAGATCATCCTGTGTTCGGGTGCGATCCATTCGCCGGCGCATCTTCTGCGCGCCGGCATCGGCCCGGCCGGGCATCTGCGCGAGCTTGGCATCGACGTGCGCGCCAATGCGCCCGGCGTGGGCCAGCGGCTCCAGGATCATCCGGCGGTCGCGGTCGCGGCCTTCATCAAGCCGCACGCGCGCATCGTCAACGACTACACGCGGCGGCACATCTACACCGCGCTGCGCTACTCCTCGAAGCTGGACGGCATTCCGCCCGGTGATATGTTCACGGTGGTGACAAACAAGACCTCGTGGCACGCGGTCGGTGAGCAGATCGGCTCGTTCATCATCGCCGTTTACAAGACCTACTCGGAAACCGGCGAGGTGAAGCTGGCCTCGGCCGACTGGCGCGACGAACCGATGGTCGATTTCAACCTGTTGTCGGATCAGCGCGATCTCGAGCGGATGATGGATGGCGTGCGTCGCTTCGGCGCCATGCACATGACGCCGGCGATGCAGGCGGTGACCACCGATCCGTTCCCCGCCAGCTACAGCGACAAGGTCCGCCAGGTCGGGCTGGTGAGCAAGAAGAACAAATGGCTGACCAACGCACTGGCGAAGGCGCTCGATGGGCCTGCGGCGCTGCGCAGCTATCTGATCAGGAACCTGATCATGGAGGGGGTCACACTGGAGGACCTGCTGCGCGATGACGAGCAACTCGAGGCGTTTGTCCGCAAGGCGGCGGTGGGCGTGTGGCATGCCTCCTGTACGTGCCGGATGGGCAGCGAGGATGATCCGATGGCGGTGACCGATCCGGCCGGGCGGGTGCGGGCGGTGGACGGGCTTCGCGTGGTGGATGCGTCGATCTTCCCGGTGGTGCCGTGCGCCAATACGAATTTCCCGGTGCTTATGACAGCCGAGAAGTGCGCGGATGCCATGCTGGCAGGGGCTTGATCGCGCAATTTGCCGCCTCTGACGGGCTCTGAAAGATCAGCGGACCGTCGCAGGGGATCAGGATGGTTCGACCCACCACCCACCGACGCCACGGGCGATCAGCAGAATTGCCAGCACCGACAGCAGGACCATTGCGGTGAGCCTGTGATGATGCGGACGCGAACGGCGGAAGCCCCAGTTTCCCACGGAGGTTCCCACCATCAGCAACGGCACCGAAGCAACCGACCACGACAGGATTTCGCGGTCGATCAGACCGCGCCACGACATCAGCAACAGCGACACCACCGCGGACAGCATGAAATAGACAATGGACGATGCGCGCACGACAGCCGCCTCGTGCGCCAGCGCCAGCAGATAGACCACGATCGGCGGGCCGCCCATCGACGCAAGACCGCTCATCACACCCGCGACGAGACCGACTGCCAACGGTATCGCGCGCGATGGCCTGGGCGGCAGACGAATGCCGCGCCAAAGCAGTAGGACGGATCCGAGGATCACACAGCCGATGGCCAGTCGGACCGGATCGGCTCCGAACGCGGTCAGCACCGCAAGGCCGAGGGGAATACCCAGCACGAGGCCCGGGCTCAGGCCTGCAATCGCCCACCAGTCGCAGAGCGACCAGGACTGCCGCAGCCCTGCCACACCGACGATGACCTGTAGTACGACGACGAAGGGCACAACCTTGGCGGGCGGGAGCGCCAGACTGAGCAGAGGCACGGCCGCGATGCCGAAGCCGAAGCCGGTGAAGCCGCGCAACAGCGAAGCGGCAAACACTCCGAACACGGCAATGAAGAGGGTTTCGGTCATCGTCGGCACAGCCTTGTGCGCGATCCGTCCACGTGTCCAGGAAGGCGCAGTCGACACACCAGGGGTTGCCAAGGCTTGCCTCGGCCAGCATCATGCTGGCATGGACCAGGAAAACCGAGCCAGCGGCCAGAACAAATGCCGCCATTTCACCAAACGGGTGAATGTCCATCGGATCAGGCCGATCGTTTCGATGGCAATGTCCGAGCAATATTGGGCAAGTGGCCGGAGTCCGTCCACGGACCCGGGTATGTCTGATTACGGTGCCGAACTGTCCCAGCGATGGACCCTGCAATACTGGGCGATAGGTGTCTGGCGAAGTTTGCTGCAACGGGCACTGCCGGGTCTGGTTGCTGCCGCCCTATTCGCCCTGGTGCACAGCGGCGCCCATGCGCAGCGGTCGGAAACCACCGGTTCCGAGGGCTGGGCCAGCGAGACGGGGACCGCGTCGTATTACGGGGTTGCGCACCAGGGCAAACGTACGGCGGCCGGCAGCCGCTTCGATATGAACGAACTGACGGCTGCGCACCCCTGGCTTCCATTCGGCACAAAGGTGTCGGTCACCCTGCAGGCTACCGGCCGCTCGGTCGTCGTCACCATTACCGATCGGCTTTACTCCGCGCGTCGGGTGATCGACCTGTCGATGGCGGCAGCGCGGTTGCTCGGCATGGTACGTCAGGGGGTCGGAACGGTGTCGCTCTCGCCTGGCTGATCCGCCGCCGCCACGGATTGTGTGACGTGCCCAGGAGGGCAGCGCCAGGCGCGGCGGCAGGCACGGAGGAGGATCGACCATGACCGAACTGACAGGTGCGCACCTGGTCGGTAGCGTGCCGCTCGCCGACGCGGAATCCGTGTTCCGTACGGTGGCGAAGGAACTCGGGCCGTTCCTCGCCCGGATCCCGGATGGTGAAACCGGCAATCGCCATCGTTGGATCTGGTGGCAGCGGGAAATGCTGTTGAACCATCCCTCGATGGAACTCGATCCCGATACGCCGGCCTTCGAATTGCGCCAGTGGGACGGCGTCCTGATCCGCGCGACGGACTGGCTGCGGTTCAAGGCTGGCGCAAGCCCTGACACGGTCGCATTCGATACCGGCTATGCCGCGGTCGCGCGCAACTCATACACCGTCTTTCGCCGCCTGCGCGATGCAGGAGAACTCCCGGCCGGTCTCCGGTTCCAGGTCTGCCTGCCGACGCCCATGGCATCAGGCTACATGTATGTCAGCCCCACGTCGCTCGCTGCGTATCTGCCGGCCTATGAACGCGCCCTGCTCGCGGCACTGCGCGAAATCGTCGACACAATTCCGCATCGCGACCTGTCGATCCAATGGGATGTCTGCCAGGAAGTGCTGGCATTCGAGCACTATTTCCCGCACCGCCCGCCCAGTTACAAAGACGACGTGTTCAACGAACTGGCGCGGCTGGGCGACGCGGTGCCGCGCGAGGTCGAGTTCGGCTATCACCTGTGTTACGGCTCGCCCCGCGACGAGCATCTGGTGATGCCGAAGGACACCGCGATCCTGGTCGAGATGACGCGCGGCGTGCTTGGGCGGCTGCGGCGGTGCATGGATTTTCTGCACATTCCGGTGCCGAGGGACCGCACTGATGATGACTATTTCGCGCCGCTGGCCAGTCTGTCGCTGCCCGCGGAAACGACGCTGTATCTCGGCCTGCTCCATCACGCCGATCCTCGCGGCGACCGCGCCCGCATCGCTGCCGCGGGCAGGGTGACGCCGCGCTTCGGCGTTGCGACCGAATGCGGCTGGGGGCGCTCCGACCCCGCGCGCGTTCCGGCGTTGCTGGCCGCGCACCGCCTGGCGATGGAGGGTGTCACACGCTGATGAGTGGCGCCCGCCGCCGGACCATGCAAACTGCGCGCATGACACGGCGTATGCTCCTGCTGGCGCTGCTGTTCGCCCCGCCCGCGCTTGCCGATGCGCCGCTCACCGGCGCTGCCGCTTACGGCGACTGGCATGCCGACGCGCCCGGTGTGGTGCGGCATATTACCCCCGATGCCATGCCACCTCCCAACGCCACGCTGTCTGCGCACCGCTTCCCCTCCGTGGTGACGCGTCCGGCCGGCGCGATGCTGCATGTGCCGCCGGGCTTCGAGGTCGAACCGTTCGCCTCGGGTCTGGAGCGCCCGCGCCTGCTGCGTGTCGCCCCGAACGGCGATGTGTTCGTCGCCGAGAGCGATGCCGGCCGCCTGCGCATTCTGCGTACCCCGTCGGAGGCGTCACCGAGGCCACAGTCCTATGTGTTTGCCGAGGGCCTGTCCTATCCGTTCGGCATCGCCTTCTGGCCGCCGGGACCGGATCCGCGATTTGTCTATGTCGCGGGGACGGATCGGGTCGTGCGGTTCCCCTATCGGGCTGGCGATACGCAGGCTCGCGGCAGACCCGAGGTCGTTGTCCCGCATCTGCCGGTCGGCGGCCACGCGACGCGCGATCTGGTGTTCTCGCCGGATGGACGCACGATGTTCGTCTCGGTCGGGTCCGCAGACAACATCGCGACCGATCTCCCGCCCCATGACCCCGCCTCTGCGCGCGCGTGGGACGCGGCCCACGGGCTGGGCGCGGCCTGGGGTAGCGAGCAGGACCGCGCTGCCGTGCTGGCCTTCGATCCCGACGGTGGCAATCGGCGCATCGTCGCCGCCGGCCTGCGCAACTGCACCGCTGAGGCGATCCAACCGGCCGGCGGAGCCCTATGGTGCGTCGTGAACGAACGCGACGGGCTTGGCGACGATCTGCCGCCGGACTATGCCACGTCGGTGCAGCAGGGTGCATTCTATGGGTGGCCCTGGTACTATATCGGCGATCATGAGGACCCGCGGCTCAAAGGTTTGCGGCCCGACCTCGCGGGGCACGTCACGGTGCCCGACGTGTTGATCCAGCCGCATTCCGCGCCGCTCGGGATCGTCTTCTATCAGGCCGACCAGTTTCCGAAGGAATATCGCGGCGACGCGTTCGTGACGCTGCGAGGCTCATGGAACCGCGCCCGCCGCACCGGCTACAAGGTGGTCAGGATGCACTTCGCTAACGGCAGGCCGACCGGCGAATACGAGGATTTCCTCATCGGTTTTGTCGCCTCGGATCAGGCAGTGTGGGCGCGGCCCGTCGGCATCGCGGTGGCGCGAGACGGGTCGCTCCTGGTCAGCGAGGACGGCAACGGCACAATCTGGCGCATCGCCTATCGAGGGGGCAACCAATGAGTGGTTCGCGACCGCCGAAGCGGACGGTGTCTGCCCTGACCTGCCGGCGTCAGCGTAAGCCCATGGCGGCGGCGCTACCGCCAATTGCCCGGCGTTCGGCCAGCCAGCCGTCGAGGCCCCATACGCGACCGGCATTGGCCGCCACCAGCCATACCGTCAGCGTGGCGTAAACGATGTGGAAATCGATGATCAGATTCACGTGGCTTTCGATGTAGGGAAAGTCCATGTGCGCAGTCCAATAGGTCAACAGCAGCGCCACGCCGAATATGCCGCTCACGCGCACCAGCAAGCCCGACACGAGCGATAGACCGATCAGCAGGTGGCCCCACTTGACGAAGAAGGTCAGCACTGGAGCGATCTCCGGTGACGTGAGCGGGGCGTAGATATCGTGGAAGGTCTTGGTGTGTTCCAGGAACTCTGCTGCGGAGAATGTGGGTGAAAGCACCTGCCACACCCCGGCATAGAGAAAAGTCCACCCGATCAGCAGTCTGAACGCGAGCAGGAATTTGCGGTCCATGGATACGCTGTTCATTCCATCCATCCCATCCGTGCGTGGCTGTGCGCGACGACGGGCCAACGGCCGCCCGAATCAGCCGACGGCAGAATATAGGCGGGCTTGGCTCCGGCATTGATGCAGATCAATCCGTCATGTAATAGCCGCACTGTCAGGGACACTTGCGATATATCAAAGTGCGTCCATGTTGGTGGAATCGGGCGCCGCGTCGATGAAATCGTTCGTGGAACAAACTGCCCAAAACGTGCTAGGCTGGCGCCCCAAACGGGAAGGAGCGTTCGATGTTGATCTGCCAACTCACCGACCTGCACGTCCGGCCGGTGGGGAAACCCGCAAACCGATTGGTCGAGACCAACCTGTTCACCGAGCGGGCTTTTCGGGCAGTGTCGCGGTTCAGCCCGCGACCGGACGTTGTGGTCATCACCGGCGACCTGACCGAATGCGGCCTGGACGCCGAGTACGCCAACGTGGCGCGGCTGCTGCGCAAGTGGCTGCCAATGCCGGTCTTCGTCATCCCCGGCAACCATGACCAGCGTGCGTCGTTCCGTGACGGCCTGGGACATCTGCCGGGTGTGACCACGGACCCGCTTTACGTCCAGTATGCCGTTGAGGATTACGCGGTCCGACTTGTCATGCTTGACACGCTGGTACCGGGCGCCGGGCACGGCGAGCTTCGCGCCGAGCAGCTGGAATTCCTCGACCGCACGCTGGCTGCCGCGCCGGATAAGCCCACCATTGTGGCGATGCACCATCCGCCATTTGTCTGCGGCATCGCGCACATGGACCGCATAAATCTGCGCACCACGGCGGACTTCACCGCCATAATTGCCAGGCACAGGCAGGTTGAACGGATCATCTGCGGTCACCACCACCGGCCGATCGTGACCCGCGTGGCACATGCGATTGCGTCGATCTCGCCCTCGGTCGCGCATCAGGTCGAACTTGCGCTAGATCCCAACGATCCGGGAGCATTCATCTTCGAGCCGCCAGCGTTCCAGCTCCATCGCTGGACTCCGACCGATGGCATTGTCTCGCACACGGCTTACGTCGACGATTGCCCCGGACCATACCCGTTCTTCAACGACCCAGAGTATCCGGGAAACGCCTGACCCGTTTTCGTGCGGCCATGTGGACGCGGCGTCGCGTCCGGCGACAGGTCACGATGACAAAACGATAGAGAGTGGGAATATAAGTCGCGGCGAGGCGTCTGCTCCGAGAGGTCGCAAGAAGCGGCGGCGCGCTCCGGGATCTGGAGGCCGACGCCCCCACGCCGCGTCGCGCTGTGATGGCGTGGTTGCTCGTTAGAATCGAAAATCGATTTTATGCGTGCGTGACACCGATTCCGGGAATACCGCAAGGCCTAGTATAGTCATTGACATAGGACGGCGAGGAGCGCCTGCCGCAGGACACGGTCGATGAGGCGATTGCCGGGCGGAGGATGGAATGACGGCACCGGAGCGACCGATCACGGAACACGAGTTGCACGCCTATATCGATGAGCGCCTGTGGCCTGCGCGTCAGCTCGAGGTCGAGAACTACCTCCACACGCAGCCGGAGCTTGCGCGGCGCGTGACGGCGTATCGTGCGCAGCGGGCGGCCCTGCGCTCCGCATTTGCCGTCCAATCCGAGGAACCGCTCCCTTCGAAGCTGGACCTCACGGGGCTGATCGAGAGCCGCCTGCGGCGACGCTACGGCTGGCGGCGAACCGTGGGAGTGGCGGTCGTGACGCTTTGCGTCGGTGTCGCAGCCGGGTGGTATCTGCATCTGCCGACGACGCCGAACCGAACGCAGCTCGCGGTATCCCTGCTGCAGCAGGAGGCGATCAACAGCCATACGGTCTATGCCTCCGACCGTCGCCATCCGATCGAGGTGAGCGCTGCCGAACAGGATCACCTCAGCCAATGGCTGTCCAACCGGCTGAACCGCACCGTGGAGCCGCCCGATCTCAGCCGCTCCGGCTACCGGCTGCTTGGCGGACGCCTGTTGGCCACCGAACGCGGCGCGGCTGCCGCGCTCTTCATGTACGACGACGCGCAGGGCAATCGGCTTAGTCTGTTGATGCGACCGATGGCGCAGGAAATAAGTGCCGAACGCTCCGACATGAGTCGGGGCGCGGTCAACCTCTGTGCCTGGATCAAGCAGGGGATTGGCTACGCGATTGTAGCCGAGACCCCGGACGAGGCCCTTGACGACCTGGCACAGGAGATCAGCGGGCGGACCCACGAACCGGGATAGGTAAACGATCCTAGTCCGGAACAGTCGTGACTTAGGACCACGTGCGCGCCACACTCGGTCAACCTTGCGGCGCCACGGTGCTCTGACGCTATAGTTCCCTTCGTCACGTGCGACAGTCGAGGGGAACCATGATGGCGCGGGTGGGTAGGCTGACTGTCGGAAACGCGTTGTTGCTTTGCTGTCTGCTGATGCTGACCGGCGCCAACGATCCACCTGCTCGGCCGGGTGCCGTTCTGGATGAAGCGCGCCAGGCCGGACGCAGCGCCGCCTCGCTACCGGCTGCCACGGGTGATTACTTCCACGACATGGATGGCGGCATCGCGCTGACGAAGGACAGCGCCACGGGGCTCGATCCGGTGCTTGGCCGCAACACGTGGCTGGTGTGGAGCGGCGGCGACGATCGGTTCTGGGACAAGATGACGCGCTATACGTTCGGCGCGTTCGATCTACTGAAGATCGTCGCGTACGATCCGAACAAGCCGATCGACCGCGCAGCGCGCTGGAAGGAGCTTGGTCTGATCAATGAGCCCTGTCTGGACGCGCCGACGGCGCCTGATCCGCAGCGCTTCGGCTTGATGTTCGATGTGCGTCGCCCGGGCTGCCCCGCCGATCCGTTCGAGGATGAGACGAAGTATCCAGGCGTCCGCGTCGGTGCGCGCGGCAAGACCGTGCCGGTCGGTTCACTGTACGGCTATGCCAGCGGCATCGTCGGGCTGCGGCTGTTCCCTAATCCCGACTTCGACGAAGCGGCAAAGGCGAAGTGGGATGCGGGTGCGTACTTCAAAGGCGATCTGAGTCTGGTCCGACCGTACCGCATCGGAATGTCCTGCGGCTTCTGCCATGTCGGCCCGAGCCCGGTGCATCCGCCGGCTGACCCGGCCAATCCGCAATGGTCCGATCTCAGTTCCACTGTCGGCGCGCAGTACATGTGGGTGGATCGCCTGTTCGTCTATCGCGCCAATCCCGATAACTACTTTTTCCAGCTTGTGCACACCTACCGGCCGGGTGCGATGGATACATCGCTGGTGTCCACCGACAACATCAATAATCCACGGACGATGAATGCGGTTTACAGCCTGGGGCCGAGGCTTGAGCAGGCGCTGCGTTGGGGCCGCGAGTCGTTGGCCGATGGGCAACTCAACAACAAGCAGTTCAATAGTTATCTGAGCAGCGGCCCGCTGACACGGTACTTCCAGAAGCCGAACATCGCCTGGGCGCCACGCGTGCTGAAGGATGGATCGGACTCGGTCGGCGCGCTGGGTGCGCTGAACCGGGTCTATCTGAACATCGGCCTGTTCAGCGAGGAGTGGCTGCTGCATTTCAATCCAGTGGTGGGCGGCAAGCCGATCAGCCCGATCCCGATCGCGACCGCCGAGAAGAATTCCAGCTACTGGCAGGCGACCGAGGCCTGGACACCCGATACGGCGTGGTTCTTCCTTCAGGCCGCGAAACCGGACCGGTTGAAGGATGCGCCCGGCGGCGGGAAATATCTGACAGCGGACGCCGCCGTGCTGGATCGCGGCAAGACGGTGTTCGCGGAGACTTGCGCGCGCTGCCATTCGAGCAAGGTGCCGAAGCCGGCGGTCGGCCTGGATCCATCGGGCTGCGCCGGACCCGGCTACATGCAGTGCTGGAACAAATATTGGGCATGGACGCAGACGGAGGACTACAAGCGGCAGATGCGCGCGATCGTGAGCGCGCCGGATTTCCTCGACAACAATTATCTGTCGACGGAGGCGCGTGTACCGGTGACGCTGTTGCAGACAAACGCCTGCAGTCCGCTCGCGACCAATGCGCTCGCCGGGAACATCTGGGACAATTTCTCGTCGCAGTCGTACAAGACGTTGCCCTCGGTGGGCACGGTCACGGTGCATGATCCGTTCACCGGCAGACCTTGGCAGTACAAGATGCCGGCCGGGGGCCGTGGCTATACGCGGCCGCCTTCGCTGATCAGCCTGTGGTCCACCGCGCCATTCCTACTCAACAACACCGTAGGCGCGGATGCGTTCGAGCAGGACCCGTCGGTCGATGCGCGAATGCGCGTCTTTCAGGCGTCGATCGAACAGATGCTGTGGCCGGAGAAGCGCAAGCATGACACGCTGTTCGGCGACAGGACGCCCGGCGACCCGATCTATGTCATCGATCGCACCACCGCGCCAAGCAACATCAGCATACCTGCGGCCTATATTCCGGCGGCGCTGCGTCCCGCATCGTCCAGTCTGAACCGGTTGCTGCCGAAATTGTTCGACGCCGATGGCGGCATTACGATCGGTCCGTTCCCCAAAGGCCTTCCGGTGAACCTTCTGTCGAACCTGCAGCCGTTGCCGGAGAGCAGCGCCCCGATCGAACATGTGCGGCACGTCGAGCAATTGATGCAGCTGCTGTTCGATCTCAAGGTGTACCTTGCGACTCTTCCGCCCAACGCGACAGACGAACAGATGGTCGCAGGGATCGGAAGCAAGATGGGTGCAGCACTGTTGGCACTGAACAAGTGCCCGGACTTCGAGGTGAACCGTGGCCACTATTTCGGCACCGGGCTGATCGCCGGGGAGCCGGCCCTGAGCGATGACGACAAGCGAGCGCTGATCGAGTTCCTCAAGACGTTCTGACCAACGGCCCCGTGCATGCAGCAAACGGCGCAGGCGTGCGACTACGTCATCGTCGGCTCCGGCGCGGGTGGCGGCACGCTTGCGGCGCGCCTTGCGGAAGCAGGCATGCGCGTCGTGGTTCTGGAGGCGGGCGGTGATCCGCGTGAAGGCCCGGAATTGCCCGAGGATTACGACGTGCCCGCGTTCCACCCGCTTGCATCGGAGAACCCTGCCATGAGCTGGGATTTCTTCGTGCGTCACTATGCGGATGACGGCAGGCAGCGCCGCGACCCCAAACTCCAACCTGAAGGCATCTTCTATCCGCGCGCCGGCACGCTGGGTGGCTGCACCGCGCATAACGCGATGATCCTGGTGGCGCCTTACGATTCGGACTGGGACGGGATCGCGGCGTTGACCGGCGATGCGTCCTGGCAGGCGAAGCGGATGCAGCGCTATTTCCAGCGACTGGAGAACTGCCGCTACCGGCCGGTCTGGCGCGCGCTGTCATGGCTTGGCCTCGATCGGACGGGACATGGCTGGCAAGGCTGGCTGCCCACCGAGTGCGCCATGCCATGGCAGGTGTTCGAGGACAAACGCCTGCTCGATACCATCAAGGATACCGTGCACGATGTGCTGCTGGGTTCGTCGCGCCTGCTGCGGGCAATCAGGCGTCTGGTGAAAAGTCTGGCTGACCCGAACGATCGACGCCTGCTGCGCAGGAACGCGGATGGACTTTGCTTCACCCCGCTGACGACCGATCGTCACCGGCGCGCGGGCGCCCGCGAGCGACTGCTGGATGTTGCGCAGCGTCATCCCGATCGGCTGCGGATCGAATTGCACGCGCTGGCGACCCGTGTGCTGTTCGATGCGGACAACCGGGCCGTCGGCGTAGAGTACCTGAAAGGCGAACACCTGTACCGCGCCGATCCGCGGCCGTCCGATGGCCCGGGCGAACCACGAACGATTTATGCGGAACGCGAGGTCATCCTGGCCGGTGGCGCATTCAACACGCCGCAATTGCTGATGCTGTCGGGCATCGGACCACGGACCGTGTTGGAACAGCATGGCATCGCGACGCGCGTTGAGCTGGCCGGCGTCGGTCGCAATCTGCAGGACCGCTACGAAATTGGCGTCGTCAACCGCATGTCGCGGCCGTGGCGCGTGCTGCGCGGGGCGCGTTTCGACAAGGACGATCCGCTGTTCAGCGAATGGTCACGGGATCGGACGGGGATGTACGTATCGAACGGCGCGGCGCTCGCGGTGTCGTTGCGGTCACAGCCGCATCGGCCGGTGCCGGACCTTTTCTGCATGGCGCTGCTGGTCCGATTCAAGGGATATTTCCCAGGATATTCGCGGGATATCCCGGCGCATCACGACTATCTCACGTGGGTGGTTCTCAAGGCGCACACCAACAATCGCGCCGGTGAGGTCACGCTTCGGTCTGCCGATGCACGCGACCCGCCACTGGTGAATTTCCGCTACTTCGAGGAGGGCAGCGATACGAGCGGTGAGGATCTCGACGCAGTCGTGACCGGGCTCCGCTTGGTTCGCACGATGACCACCGAACTGAAGCAACGCGGCCTGATCGCGGAGGAAGAGTTGCCGGGCGAGGGTGTGCAATCAAACGAGCAACTCGCCGACCATGTGCGCAACAACGCCTGGGGCCATCATGCCTCGTGCTCCTGCGCGATCGGCGCGCGCGAATTGAACGGTGTGCTCGACAGCCGTCTTCGCGTGCACGGCACCGAGCGACTACGCGTGGTCGATGCGTCGGTGTTTCCGCGCATTCCGGGGTTCTTCATCGCCAGCGCGACCTACATGGTCGCCGAGAAGGCGGCGGACATGATCCTGTCGGATGCGTAGCGCCGCCTTCGCGCGGCTTTATGCGCCGGGGCCGGCAGCCATGTACCGAAGCGCACGCAATCCCGGCAGGAAGAAATAGGCGCCGCCACGTACCGTGACGAAGGCCGGTATTCCGCCGATGCGATGGTTGAGACCGTTCGGTTGCTGGACCGTGAAGCCGTCGGTCGGTTGGCCCGGCGGCAGTTCAGCGCGATTGCCGATCAAGGGGTCGGCCTCGCCGCTCATGCTGTCGAACTTGGCGCTCATCAACCATGCATTCTGGATGAATTCGAACTGGCGCGCGATATTGGCGGCCAGACAGATGAAGTGCAGCCCGCTGTGCGGATCGGGCGCGTCGGGCTGCGCAGCGATTTCGGGCATCAGTTTCTCGCCGTATTCGCGTCCGCGGCGGATGATGCGATGGAACCGGCTGGCCGCGATCACATCCTGGCTCAGGTCCTGATGACCGAAGCCGAGCATGCGGATCAATTGCGCGATCAGTCCCTGGCGTCCGCCTGGCATATCACCCGTGCGGGGATTCGCCCTGCGAACATGCGCACCGAACGGACACAGCAATCCTTCCCTGTCCTGATCATAGGTGAACTGGTTGCGCGCGATATCAGTCGCGTCAGGCCCGACGCCGCGGATTCGCCGCGTGCCTGTCGGGATCAATCCCTCGCCGGAGATCCGCCGACCGACCATGGCTTGCGCGAACGTAACGCGTGCAGCCTCATCAGCGGTCTGTGCGGCGATGAATCGCCAGAAGCCCCGAACGTCCTGGGCAAGCTCACGAAACACCAGATAGCTTCCGTTGCGGCCGAGATCGTGTCGCGCAGGATTATCCTCGGCTGAGGGCAGCCCTTGCGCGCCGGGCTGGTTCGGTTCGAGCAATGGACGATCGGTGTAGAGTCCATATTCGTTGCGATAGCCCAGCAGGAATTCGCCGGCACTCAGCAGGTTACCGTACTCCAGGTCGGCGCTGGTGCCTGGCTGGCGTTCAGCGGACCAATCCAACCGTGGCTGGCTGACACCGTCGGTGAATCCAAACGGCTCCCTGCCGTTCATGTCGCTGGTCTCGAGTGTCTCGAGCACTGCAAAACCCTGACGGAATCCAGCGGTTTCTATCTGCTGGCGCCACGTGTCGAGGCCGGTCTCGGCGTACAGCATCAGGAGCACATGGGGCTCCCGTGCGCCGCCCCAATGCCACCCCGACGGCGCGTTGGCAGCCACGTCGCCGAGGCGGCGCGAGCGGCCGTCGTCGCCAGCCATACCGGTGATGAATTCGGCGGAGAAGCCCGATATCACGCCCTCCGCCACGCCCAGGGCACGCATCCCGGCGGCCGTCAGAGCGACGTGCAGTGCGGTGGTGATGCGGCGTTCCAGATGCCGCACCGTCGTGACCGGCGCGGCGGCAAGCCAGGCACGGGCGGTCGTTGCATCCGTAACGGACAGCAGCAGAAAGCATGCTTCCTTCATGCTGTCGTATCCCGCTCGCAATAGCCCCTGTATGTCGGCGGTTTCGGTAATCGGTGCGGTCATGGTTCGATTCAGATCAGTTCCAGCCAGCGTCTGGCTGCTTCGTCCGTCATCTCGCGGCGCTCCAGCCCTTCGCGGATCAGAGTATTGCGGGCAAGGTCCGCGGCGGTGAGACCGGGATAGGCCTTGTACCAAACCTGCGTCGGCACTTCATGGCGGCGAAGAAAGTACTTGAACGTCTGCTCATACTGTGCACCGCCGCCCAGCAGGAAGTTGGTCCTCGGATAGCCGACGCCATTGCTGAATACCAGGTTCAGGCCATACGCAACCTTGTTGATGAAATCGTCCATGTAGCTGTCCAGACTGCCGTCGTAGTTGCTGGCAAACAGCAGCCGACGCCTGTTATCCAGGAAGACCCAGCGGGCGAAATGGATGGTGCCGACGCGCGCCAGGCGCCCGCGCGTGTAGATTTGTCGTGTACTGAAGTTCAGCACCCAGAAAATAAAGACCAACGTCCAAAGCCGAAAGCGGCCCGGCTTGACGCAACCGAACGCACTGAATTGGTTGCTGACGTCGTGATCCTCCAGCACGCTGAGGGCGTCCACATGCTCCGGCGTGGGGCGCGGCGCAATGACTGCATCGGTCTTTTCACGTTGGCGCAATTGATAGAGGAAGAAGGGCAAATAGAGCAGTAGGAACGGAAACAAGGCCAGAAGCGCGAGCGGAACGCCGATCAGGTTACCGCTCTTGCTTGCTCGCCAGAGTATCGGTGTGGCGGCGGGCGGGGTAAGCGAAGGCCCATCCTGCCGCACCGCGGCGCCCAGCAGCCGATGGACGGCCACGGGAGTCTGCTCCATGAATGTTGCGCCATCCCGCACCAGGCGCTCGCGCAGCGCCGCATGCAACGTCGCTTCCTCGCGAATCTGGCGCACTGTGCGGCCAACCCAGTTGATGTATTGTGCCGCCGGCGTTGCCGTGTGGCGACGCATCCAGGTCACCAGATCGCCGCCTCGATCGAAGTCCTGGCAATGGGAGAAGATTTGCGCGAGCCCGGCACCCGCATGGGTCGCGAACTCCCGCAGCATCGTATCGGCTGGACCATCGCAGTCGCCGAGGAAGACCAGCCAGACCGGCGCATCCGGAAATGATTCGCCATACTGCGCGAGGTCGCCAAGCGTCTCGTCGTGCAGGATGACGAATCGCGCGACGTGCAGTCGCTCGAATTGCGCGAACGGGAGCAGCGAGTTGTTCGGATCGACCACTCCGGGTCGGCTGCTCATGGTCGCCAGCATCGCTCGCAGCGCGTCTTCCCGATCGGCTGCGATCGGCGCGGCGACCATGAAGTTGGACTGCGGCGTCATCCCGCCGGATGCGGAATCAGAACTGAAGCGCGAAGTCGATCAGCCGGGCCTTGTCCCAATAGACCTTGCCGAGATAGAGCCCGGGCGGCTGGATCAGTCGGATCTCGTCGCGAACCCAATGGGCAACCAGCGACGTATCCGAGTAGTCGAGGACGATGCATTCCTTGCCGTCCAGCCAGCTAGGCGCCTTGTAGACCTTCGCGATGATGGCATTGAGGCCGAACGGTCCGATGCGGTTGCGAAGCAAGCCCGCCTTGGCGTCGAACACCTTGCCCTGCCAGGCGAACACGCTGACGAACTTGGCGATCTCCGGGCTGAATGTGGTTCCGGGTGCAACGATCGCGGTGCCGTCCGCCTGTCCGTCCGGGATCGGGCCGGCCTCGCTTGCGGTAAACAGCGCATCGAGGTCCGCCTGCGACATTCGCAGCAACTGAGCCACGTCGTATGGCATGGTCCACCCCCCTTTGCAGCGAGGGCAGCTTACCCCTGCAACGATCAGGCGTGCAATCGCCGGCGCAAGGCAACGGAGACGAGGCGTTCATTGGCGTCGGGAACATCCGATCTTGACCCGATCGTCCGGCCGGGCAATCTGTGGGACCGAAAATCGGAGCAATACCGGCGACGTGAAGGGGAGGAACGCATGGCGGATCCGATCGTCTTTCCTGGCACGGTGGAGTGGTCGGGTGAAAATCCAGGCATTTCACTGAAGGAATCGCCTGACGGATCATTCACCACACTGGCAAGCCTGTTCCGCGTGGTGCTGTCGCCACACGGGCGCGGCCACATGCTGATGCTGATGCAATCACCGCAGGAGGCAAATCCTCCGGCAGAACGTGCCAATCTGTGCCTGACCGACAACGATGCGCTCGCGCACTATCTGGTCGACCGCTTTGTTACGAATTTCCGTGCGTTCAAGGGTTTGCCCGGGATGCAGGGCCTCAGATATCGCAGGCTCGACAGCATTGCGGTAGGCGGCGATGCCGTGAACACCTACACCGAGACGCTGAAGGCGGGCGATCTCAATGTGCAGCTAAGCTGGAACGGGCTCGGCAAACCGTTCTGCTTCGCGTTGCGCCCGGAGGAATTGTCCACCGGAAGCCATTACATGCCGAGCGTTTTCGTGGGATGTCAAAGTGCGAGCATCACGGTAAACGGGCGCGTACTGCCTGGCCAGCCGATGCCGCGCGAGGTCGCGGGTCACAGCATCAGCACGGCGCTCCTGGCATTCTGCGAATTGTGGATACGGGTCTGAAGAAGATTTCACCGCGCAGGTGCTGGCGAAGATGTGAACACCTGGCTTCCGATCCCATGCGAGCAATATCCCAAAGGCCAACTCATCGCTCGATCCCTTTTGCGATATGTCAGTTGGCATGATGGCACTCAAGTCCTCCATGATTGCTTCGGCTTCCCTGGTCGCACTGGCCTGGTCGCCGGGCGCCACCGCGGAAACGCGACACGCGGCGGTCCTGGTTCCGCCAGTGAGTCCGGCTTGCATCTCGTCGCCATTCGGCCCGCGCGTGCTGGCAAACCAACCGCTGGCGGGCTCCTATCACTATGGAGTTGATCTGCCGGCGCCTGAGGGCGCCCCGGTCTTGGCGGCCGCCCCAGGCACGGTGATCCGAGTGCAGAACAAGGGGCCGGGCGGGCTCGAAATGCTTGTGCAACACGACGGCTTCGTCGGCATCTACAGCCATTTCGGTATGGTAATGCCGGCGTTCACCGAAGGAAAGTTCACGGTTGCGGCGGGCGAAAAGCTTGGGGTGGTGGGAAAGACCGGCATCACATTCGGTGCGCATCTGTATTTCGAGATGGTCCTGGCCGGAACGCCCGTCGATCCAGCACCGTACCTGCGCGTGCCGCAATGCGATGGCAAGTTCCACAGAACGGTGGCTGACCGGCTGGATACCAGCGGAAAGGTGCTACCGACACGCCAGTACTATCAACTGTCGCCGGTGGCGCATCCATATCAGCTGACGCAACATTAACCCTGCCTGATCGATGGGCTCGGGAAGACCGAGCCGCTGGATCTCGGGTCCCTGTGAAGGAGCCGCGGCCCGTGTGACCGCGGATGGCGCGCCGGTTCTGTGGCAGTCGAACTCATCGCCAGCAGCCCCCGGCCGTGCACAGCAGTGGTGGATGGCCGCCCCGAGGCAGGATCTGGCGGCATTGCTTGGCGATGCGGCCGGACATATGGCGCACCACCATGGCTATGGTCCAACGGATCGGAACCGGAACGATCTGGAACTGCACTGCTGCGTTCGCTCCGACATCGACCTCCTGTTTTCTCCAGAGACTGCTGGAAAAAGGGGATGACTGTGAAACCGTACTGGGACTTAACGTCGGAATAACGTACCAAAGACGAAGTCTTTGCGAATATTAATATTTATCGATTTTCAAGGGAAAACTCTTCCCGTGACCGGTAGTATGTTGTTAAGCTTTGCCATGGTACTCGAGGGATGCGCGAGCACATGGACCGGCCATCACACAAGCGTCCTGACTCTTGTCACCGCCTGATTTCGTGACTGGTTTTCGTTGGCGGCCGGTCGCCGACATTGGCGCCATCCTACGCATTCCGACTATCGTATCCTCTGCGACTGCCGCTGATTTCTGTGACCGATCCACCTTGCAATTCGCCAGGCTGAGCGCCGCGAATTCGAACTCCACAATGTCGATCAACAGCGAATATCTGAAAAGGACGAGTTAGATGGCGGCGAACAATTGGAAAGGCGCTGTTACCGGGAGCCATCCGTGGGACGTGGCTGGCAATTGGTCACTGGGCGTCATCCCGAACTCGACCAACCAGGTGACGATCGGCAGCGCGGGCAGCTATACCGTCGTCATCAGCGCAGCGGACAGGCCTTTCACCATCGGAAGTTTGACGCTGAAAGGCACCGGCAACCACATGCTGCTGGTCGATGGCATACTCTCGGTCGATGCGGGTACCACGTCGAGTACGGTGATCCTGGGCAACACGCTGGATGTCGGGGCTACTGGGACCGTAAATCTTGCTGACGTCAGGCTGAACAGGTACCTGGGACGATCATCGACGACGGCCTGGTGAACGTCTTCGGCGCGCTTACAGGAACAGGCGGAACCGTAGACATAGCTGGAGGCAGCCTGTTCGCGAACACAATTGCCGGCAGCAATCTATACTCGATTTCGTCCGGTGGCCTGCTGGAGCTCGGCAGCAACGCTCCCCCGACCAGCACCATCAACTTCGCGGACGGCCAGGCGGATACTCTGTTACTCGACAATGAAGACAGCAGCCTGGCGGCGCACATCACGGGCCTGACCGGAAGCAATACGATCGACATTTCCTCGCTCAGCTTTTCCAGCAATTTCACCACCAGCTACCAAGGCACGACGCTCACCATCGACGATGGAACGACCCCGGTATTCACATTCACCGACATCGACAAGCTCGGCGCGTTCACGCTAGCCGATGACGGCAGCGGTGGCACGGTTGTCGCCTGCTATCTCGAGGGTACCCGCATCCTTACTGATTCCGGTGAAAAGCCCATCGAGTCGCTGGCAATCGGCGATCTGGTGATTGCGCGCCACGGCCAGCCAAGGCCGATCAAGTGGATCGGACGGCGCAGCTATACGGGCGCCTTCGCCACCGCCAACCTGAACCTCACGCCAGTGCTGATCCGCGCCGGCGCGCTGGCCGACGGTGTGCCGAAGCGCGATCTTCATGTCTCGCCCGAGCACGCGCTTTACCTCGATGGCGTTCTGGTGCCGGCCCGTGAGCTGGTGAACGGCGTAACCATCGTGATGGCAGGCAATATCGATCCGATCTGCTATTTCCACATCGAGTTGGCGACGCACGACGTGATCTACGCCGAGGGCGCCGCGGCCGAGACCTATATTGATTGCGACAACCGCGGGATGTTCCACAACGCGTCCGAGGTCCTGGAACTTTATCCGGACGCCGCACCGCAGAAGTGGGAATTTTGCGCCCCGGTTATCGAGGCCGGCCAAGCACTTGCGGCGATCCAGAGCCGGCTTTGGGCCCGCGCCGAGCAGATCGGTCAGAGCATCCCGCAGGATGGGCCGCTGCGCGGCAACCTGGAGATCGCCGATCGCCAGTTCGTCGCTGGCTGGGCTTTGCTGGGGGCGCACCCCGGCGTTCCCGTGCTCCTGGAGGTCGTGGACAACGGCGTGGTGATCGCGGAGGTGTTGGCAAAGCAGTACCGCGGCGACCTGGAAGCCGCGGGCATCGGAGATGGACGCCATGCGTTCCGCCTGCAGCTTGCGCAGCCGCTAGATCCGTGTATTGGCCACGAGATCATCGTGCGGCGCGCGTCGGACGGAAGAGAGCTGGAGCGATGCCCGATCACGATCGCGCCTGCGTCATCCCTTGACGATACGGTATGCGCGGACCTGTCTGTCATGCTGGGAAAACTGGCGGCGCGTATCGAAACGCCCTCAGACGCGGACGCTTTGCTACACCTGTTGCTCGATGCGACGGAACAGATGCGCAAGACGCATGGCAGGACGATTGGCCGACAGCGACCGGTCGGACCGTCCCGGCGTGGCGGCGACACGGAGCCAGGCGCGGTGTGCGTTGGTGATCGATACCGAGTGGCCACAACTGGAGCGCGATGCAGGCTCCCAGGCGATGCTCAGCCACATCACCTGCCTGCAACAGCTCGGTTGGCACGTGGAGTTCGTCGCCACCGATATGAAGCCCGGAGATGCCGCGTCGCGCCTGGTGGGCGAAGGCGTCGTCTGCCATATGCCGCCCGCGGTATCGTCCGTCGAGGAAGTGCTTCGCCGGCACGCAGGCAAGTTCGACCTTGTCTATCTTCATCGTGCCCAGAATGCGTTGGCCTATGCCGGGCTGGCGCGCCAATACCAACCTCGGGCGCGGCTGGTCTATAGCGTGGCGGATCTGCATTTCCTCCGTGTTGGTCGGCAGGCGGAGGCGGAAGGACGCCCGGAACTTGCCCGCGACGCCCAGGCGCTTTGCAGACGCGAGGTGTTCGCGATGCAGCTGGTTGATTCCGTGATCACGCATTCCGCGCACGAGGCGGCCCTGCTGGGTCGCATCGCCCCGGCGGTCGCCGTCCATGTCGTGCCGTGGGCGGTAAAGCCGCGTCCCTGCGCCCCGGCCTGGGCGGAGCGATCCGGCATGGCATTCGTTGCCAATTTCCGGCACACGCCGAATTTGGACGCGGCACATTGGCTGGTGCACAGCGTGATGCCGCTGGTGTGGGAACGCATCGCCGATGCCGCCTGTCTGATCATTGGCGCGAACATGCCGCCGAGGCTTGCTGAAACCATGAGCGATCCGCGCGTGCAATTGCTCGGGCACGTGGATGATCTGTCGCAGGTCTATGGTCGGGTGCGGCTGGCAATCGCGCCATTGCGGTCAGGGGCCGGCATCAAGGGCAAGGTGCTGGAGGCATTCGCGGCAGGACTGCCGTGCGTGATGACGCCGGTTGCCGCGGAAGGGTTGCCGCTGCCGGATGCGCTGACGGCCCTCACCGCCGGTGATGCAGCGGGTCTGGCCGCGTTGATCTGTCGGCTGCACGAAGACGCGGACTACAATGCGCGTCTCGGTCAGGCTGGCATGTCGATGGTGTGCCGCCACTTCAGCGAGGCGCATGTCCGGGTGACACTTGCCGCCGCGATAGCGCCGGAGGGATCGTCGCCGGTCGTCGAAAATCTGCCGTCACGCTGGCTTGCTGCCGCCTGACCAAAGGCGATTGCCGATCAGCGACGGGCGCAAAACAGGGAGAACTCCGCACGCGGCGATAGCTCCATCGCCGCGTGCGAGCCTTGAACCGGCGCTTCGGTCAAGTGTGCCGGGTACGGGCTTTGAAACTTTTCGGGCCGCCCTGACGATTCAGGCACTTGGGGCCTGGTCATAGTGGTACACATGCAGTGATCCCAGGAAGGAGCGAAAGATGGAGGTGGGCACGTATGCAGGACTGTTGAACCAACAGATCGTGGTTCCAGCGCCGGACACGGATTATGTCCGCGTCGAAAAGCATTTCTTCATAGATTGCATGTTCGCATCGCTGCGGGACATCAAGGTTGATGAACCATGGTATCTCCAGACGTATCCTGACGTGCAAAGAGCCATAAAGATGGGCATAGTGCCGGACCCCAAGTCTCACTATTGTCGCTTTGGCTTTTATGAGCACCGTATGCCGTACCGCATCGTTGTCGACGAACAGTGGTATATTGCCGAATATCCAGATGTTCGGGCGGCGATCGCGAGTCGGCAGTTTGGCTCCGGTCAGGCCCACTTCGATTTGGATGGATTCCGCGAGGGACGCATTCCCTATCCGAACTTTCGGTTGGAGTCGGTGGAGGGAAATGGCCTATACAGGCAAGTGCGTTCCGCCGCAGGGCGATAGTCTCACTCATCATCTTTTTTGGCGGACGCATAGAATCGGACAGACATTGCAATGAGCAATGGTGCTGTGCTGATGGCCGACGCGACGGACTGGATCAAGGCCCAGCGACACGGTTCGCCTGTGGCCGTCAAGCGAAATGAAGGACCATGACGCGCGTGAAGCCGAAAGACGCCGCGAAAGCGAACCTGCCCATACCGGAAGAAATGATCTCCGACGAGCGCGTGTCGGACCTGTTTGATTCGCAGCCAGCGATCCCATTTCCCGATGGCTTCGATGAAGCTGCGTATCTGGCAGCGAACCCTGACGTCACGGCTGCCGTGACAAACGGTGAATATCGATCAGGGTATTATCATTACCTGACGATCGGATGGCGGGAGAAGCGACCGCTGTTCGAGACCGGCAGCGAACCGCGCGGTCGTCTGGTGCGGACACTTCCCAAGCTGGCGATGCCGCTGGCGAGTTCCATCCACGTGCGCCTCACGGTGGAGGCGGTGCTGGTCTCGGACGCGGGCGGTCTTCTGGCAGTGGGATGGCTGGACGATTCGGATGTGCCGTTGGAATACCTACGGGTGGCCGCGGCCGGGTGGTACTACACCTTCGATCTGTCATCCATCGTTCGGTTCCGACGGCCCGATGTCGAGACAGCCATCGGGTCGTCGCGCGCGCATGGCTTCGGCTTTCTTGCCTTTGCCTTTTTGACGGACGGCCTGGATGTGTCGGGTGGCTGCGACCTTGTGGTGGGGTTGCAGGGCGTCGGACATTCGTCGGTGCAATCGACGCCGCGGCGGGTCGCCGATACCGAATTGCGCAACGTCATCCTGTCCTATGTCGCGGAACTGGAGTTTTTCGGCAACCGCCAGATCGAGGCCATGCGCTTCCTCGATGGGTCCGTTGGCCGCCAGATCATCGCCCACAATCTGCATATAACCCAGAACGTGGTCGCCGGCGCCTTCGTGGAACGCTTCGGTTCGCCGCCCGGTCGGCTGCGGGGCTCGATCGTCGTCTGCCTGTATGGCAGGCCGGAATATCTTTTCCTGCAGAATGCCATGTTCGCCGGGTGTCCGGGGTTTGAGGATTACGAACTGGTCTACGTCTCGAACAGTCCCGAAATGGCCGAGCGCCTGCTGAAGGAGGCCAACGCGGCGCAGCAGATCTATGGCCTGCCGCAGACCATCGTTCTGCTGCCGGGCAATGCCGGATTCGGCGCCGCGAACAACGTGGCGGTGGAGCATGCGCAGAGCGATCGCATTCTGATCGTCAATCCCGACGTGTTCCCGCGCGACGCCGATTGGGCGCGCAAGCACAGCCAGGCGGTGGCGAACCTGCCGGCCTACCAGACACGGCTGTTCGGGGTGCCGCTGTATTACGACGACGGCTCCTTGATGCATGGCGGCATGCATTTCGAATTCGACAGCGGCGTATCGCTGGAAGCCGGCCAGATATCGCAGCGCCAGATCCTTCGGGTGGAGCACTACGGCAAGGGCGCGCCGGTCTGGGCTGCTCAGTTCACCGACCCCCGGCCGGTTCCGGCCGTGACCGGCGCATTCATGTCGGTGGATCGCGCCTGGTTCGAGACGCTGGGCGGATTCACCGAAGATTACGTGTTCGGACACTACGAGGATGCCGACCTGTGCCTGAAAAGCATCCAGGCGGGCGTCGTGCCGTGGATCCATGATATCCGTCTGTGGCATCTCGAGGGCCAGGGATCGGTCCACCTGCCGGTGCATGCAGGCGGAGCGCTGGTGAACCGCTGGCTGTTCACCAAGACCTGGAGCGATCTCGTCTCCGACGGTCTGCACGGACCCAATCCGACAAATCCGATCATGCGGGACCCGCAGGCCGTGCCACGCAGCGGCGTTCCCGCACAGGCCGTAACCCGCGCCGCGGCCGCAGCCGCCGGTTCGACGCCGGCGTCGTCGGTGCGGAAGGGCATGCCTCGGCGATCGCTGCCCGGGCGCGCGTTCGCTGCGAAGAAGGGCGCGGCATGAAGGTCCTGCTGGTCAGCATCTTCCACCCCGAAATTGTCCGCGGCGGCGCGCAACAGATCTGCTACGAGTTGTTCCAGGGCCTGAAGGAGCGGGACGACATCGATGTGACCCTGCTCGCCGTCGTGGACGAGTCGCAGCCGGCGCTTTACAAAAGTGGTGCGCGGATCACGGGGTTCGACGGACGTCCGGACGAGTTCCTGTTCCTGAGCCGGGAGTACGACTACCGGTGGCACAAGACCTCCAACAGCCTGCTGCTGGAAGCCTATGCGGACTTCCTGCGGATGCTTGCGCCGGACGTGGTGCATTTTCATCACTTTCTGCTGCTGGGGATCGACGTGATCACCCTGACCCGCCGCGTGCTGCCCGATGCGCGGATCGTGCTGACGCTGCATGAGTTCATGGTCATTTGCGCAGCCGATGGCCAGATGCTGCGCAAGACCGACGGATCGCTGTGCTCGCGCGCATCGGCCGTGCGCTGCAACCAGTGCTTTCCCGACACCGCGCCCGAGCAGTTCTTTCTGCGCGAGATGTGGATGAAGAGGCATCTGGAGCATGTGGACGTGTTCACCACGCCCAGCCGCTTCATGATCCGGCACTTCACGGACTGGGGCATCGATGCGTCGCGGATCGTGCAGGTGACGAACGGCCAGCAGAACTACAATCCCGACGCGGCGCAGGAGAACGAAGCCGGGCCGCGCAACCGCCTGGGCTTTTTCGGCCAGGTGGTGGACAACAAGGGCGTGTGGGTCGTCCTGCAGGCGGTCGAGCATCTGCGGGCCGAGGGGTTCACCGACTTCGTGGTGGAGATCAACGGCGACAATCTGCGCTACGCGTCGGAGAAGCGCCGGCGCGAGTTCGAGGCCTTCATGGAGCGGGAGGGCGAACGCCCGGTCGCCGAGCAGAATGTGGTGTTCAACGGGTCGTATCACACCGAGCAGCTGGCGGCGCGGATGTCGCGGGTGGACTGGTGCATCGTGCCGTCGGTGTGGTGGGAGAGTTTCGGTCTCGTGATTTCCGAGGCCTGGATGTTCCATCGGCCGATCATCGCCTCGAACGTGGGCGGCATGGCGGAGCGGATCACGCACGACGTGGATGGGCTGCTGTTCCAGGTCGCCGATCCGCGGTCGCTGGCGCGGACCATACGGCGGGCGTGCACCGAGGAGGGGCTGTGGGAGCGGCTGGTGTCGGGGATCGAGCCGCCGGCCGGGCGGGATGTGATGGTGGAGCGGTTCTGTGGGGTGTATCGGGAGAGGGAGTTGGTGGGGGTTGGGTGATGGGCAGTAAGGCCTCGATGTTTGCGGCGCTATGCGGCGCGGGTTCAATTGCCGTTTCCGCTGGGTCGTCCAGCAAGTCGTGTCTTGTAAAGTGGCAGTCGGTTCGATTTAGCAACTTTCAATGGGCCCTGCGTCAATCCAATCGAGCAATGCAGTCGAGCGAACCATGCTCGTAAGCGGGACCAGCAGCCTGCAATATACCCTCGCCAGCATCGCTATGCTAGCAACGCTCATCGCTATATTGGTTGTTAGCCTGCTGGTTTGGCGACGTAGCCGATCGGGAACACCCTCAACGATTGGGGTCGCCGCATCACCGTATCGCTTCATCAGATTGTGCACAAAGAATTTCCAACGACATGGCTGGAATGTCGACAATAGGCTTTGGTCCTACTTTCACCTGCTTGCCGAACGCCAGGGACTGACGGCCCACATCGCCTGTCGGGCCGGTGGGTTCGAGGTAGACGACGCGTTCCTGCGGCTTATTCACTCCTGGAAAGTCCAATCCAACCATGAGTGTGTCGTTGCAATCACCCACAGTTCGCCAACCCAGGAACAATGTTCGAACGCGGCTGGGTTCGGCGTCCTCCTTCTGCACTATACAGAGGTCGATAGCCTGGTCAGGGCTGTTCAACGCTCAATATATGACACGCATAGCGAGGATGGCGCGGATGCCGCCAAAGGCGATGCGATGGCGTCCGTCTGTGACATTGTGAACGCCATTGAAGCGCAAGATGTTGGCGGCGAACGAGCGCAAGCGTGCAAAGATGCCGGGATTGCATCGGATGCGGCTGGCGTCTTCTGCGAAGCTACCGTCGCGGATGTAGTGAGAGCGGTTCTCGATGCTCCAGTGGTCGCGGATGGCCTTGGCGCATTGAGCGGCAGGCAGCACGACGTCACTGACGAACAATGCGGTTTCGCTGGTTGAGCGCCACAACCCAGTGATGGCGAAGCGAGTGAGAATGTCGCGATTGACGCGGATGACTGCGCTAATATGGCCGTCCCACTCGGTGCCGGCCAAGCTGTTACCCGGCGCGAATACCTCGACCATGCGGGTTTCGTCGCGGGATCGACACCTCTTGTCGGTGGTTTGGTTTATATCGAGCGGCGCGACTTTGTTGCACAGCTCGGCGATAGCGTGATGCAGAGCGGGCTGGTTGGCTTTGACTTGAGCGATCAGATGGACACTACCGGCAGCGGCATGCTCGAATGCTTTTTTTGACAATGCATAGCGTCGACGGTCACCACCGCGTCACTCAGCGGAAGTGAGCCGAGCAGGGTCTGTACGGCTGGGATCTCATTGGACTTTTCATCACAATCAAGATGCGCCAGCACCAGAGCCGTGTCAGAAGCGAAGGCGCTGAGCATGTGCGCTGCGCGGCGATCAAGAAAGTTGTCGAAGCTGCGCCGCAAGGTTTTGCCATCGATCGCCACATGACGCCGACCTTGGATTTCGGCAGCATCATTCAAGATGGCGGCATGGCGGCGGAACACAGCCTCGACCGAGGCAGGGTCAAGCTGTCGCAGAATACCGCGGATCGTCGTGTAGGCTGGTGCTTTCCGCCACTTCATGCCGAACGCGTCGCGCAGTTGAGCAAGATGAACATCAATGAAGCTGTGGATCGCCCGGTAGGAGTTGGCGCCAGCGACGATCGCCAGGATCGCGAACAGCACGACCTCCGGCAATCGATACAGCTTTCCCTCTGCCCGCCTCGGATCTTCGATTTCGGCCAGCAAGTCCACAAATGGACTGAACGACGCCATGGCAACCGGTCCGCAACTGTGAAAGTTGCCCGCCAAAGAGTCAGATGGCGCCGCGTCGTGGGAACCACCAATTTGCGATCACAGGGCGGTTTGCGTCGGTGTGTGGCATTTCAGACTCACCCGGCCCATGCCACCAAAGAAGAGAGCGTTGAACAGCCCTGATAGCCTGGTGAGCAAACTGGAAGGCCTACGAGCATCTATGGCGGCAAGACAATCTCGCCGTGCTTCTGGCACACTGCCCAACAACGCGCAAGCAGAGATGCTTCAATCGCGGAGTGTAGTCGCGAAATGAGAAAGCGGGGCCTGTTGGACAACCCACAATTACAGCGCATGAGCCTGGCGAGGCGCTTATTCTCGCTGCATGGGGTCGAAGGCGGCGTATCGGGCGAAGGAGCTGGTTGGAGCCAAACGTCAGACAATGGTGTCGGTATAAAACACCGTTGTCCACGAGATTCGCCATTGGCCGCCAGAACGTAACAGCAGGCGGCACATCGAATGGTATCCTCAAGCGTTTTGAACACACGGAGTCACTGAGAAATGAAATACGGCGGCCTGGAGAAAGCATACAGCACTGATGTGCCGCATTTGGGCGGGAGCATAAAGCTCGGTGATCCGTTTACCTACTGCCCAACTGTTTGGGATTACGTAATTGCCCGGTTTGGCATTGAGTCAGTACTGGATTTCGGTAGTGGCTATGGAAACGCCAGTCATTACTTTTACAGAAAAGGACTGAAGGTCGTTGCTGTCGAAGGATTTGCTCCTAGTGTTGACCGCTCCATCTATCCTGCAATCAGGCACGACCTGACCAATGGTCCTGTCCATACGAAGGTGGACATGGTCCATTGCCAAGAGGTCGTGGAGCACATTGAGGAACGCTTTCTGGACAATCTTCTCGACACACTGTTGACGGGAAAGATTATACTGATCACCCATGCAGTTCCGGGCCAAGGCGGGCATCACCATGTCAACTTGCAGCCCTCAGCGTATTGGATAGATCATCTACAGCAACGAAGTTGCGGCTATCTAGAGGAGGACACGCGTCGCGTCAGAGACTTGGCGATACGAGACGGCGCGCAGTTCATGGCAGCGACAGGAATGCTCTTTGCCAACAGAGCCAGAGCATGATCCATCTCCAAACGAACCATGATCGCGGCGTTGGTTGAGCATCATATCATGGTAGATCGGTTCCGCGATGCGCATATGGGCGGATAAGACGGCCGGCATGAATATGAAAAGGGCACTTCCGCTTGGCATGCTTTCCCAAAGTGTTATGTACGATCCAATCCAAATGCTGTGGCCGAAGTGACCCACGGGGGTGGTCGCATGATGGAAGAACACATATCGCGCCAAATACTTCCAGCAGATAGCTCAACCCTACCTCCGCCGACGCGAGTCCCGGGAACGATCGAGAACGGGGTGCTATTCGGACATGATGATGAGCTATTTCTTGCGCATGGCGGACATCACGTCCTAGACTTCGCGTCAGGGAAGCGAGAAGTTCCGCCCGAGATCTTCGCAGCTTTCCGCTCCAACATTGAGGCACGCGCTCGATACGCGGATCGATTAGGCGTGCAGTACGTGCACGCAATTTTTCCTGACAAGCAGGTAATACTACGCGAGAAATTCACCGTGCAGAACCCGATTTACCTGGGTGAACGACACTTGGAGGCCTCCCCGGGTATTGCGGCGCACGTATTTTACCCTGTGGATCTTTTACGTAATGACGATGGCCCAATATTTATGAAGACCGACACCCATATGACGAATTGAGGGACGATTCTCGTGGTGACGGCATTGGTCGAGAGGCTCAGCGGCGAGGTCCAGACCGAGCGAAGGAACGCTCTCTTGCGCCGGACGACGATCGAACGCTCGCACACCGGCGATCTTGGACTTATGCTAAAATCGCCACCTAGCCATATGGAGCGATTTCTTGCCGTAGACTGGAAGTTTCGGTGGTTTGAAAATGGTATTCGCGGTGGCAACAACGGAATTGTCGACATCTATTTTTCGCCAACAGCAATTTATCCGCGTCGCCTGCTTTGGTTCGGTGATTCTTTCGGACGTGAGGCGGCAAGACTGCTTTCCTTCTACTTCCACGAAGTGGTTTTTCTACGGACACCGTTCTTCCATCCAGAGATATGCGATCAGATCAGCCCGGATATCCTGATCACTCAGTGTCCGTCCGGAAGCTTTGCGAGTCATTTGAATCGGTTAAGGGGCGGGGGTTGAGCGGCTCGAACTATCTGTGATTCTCTGTGCGGCGCCGCTTCGCGAGGTGCCAGATGTGGACGACCAAGAACCGCCCCCGTTACGACCGAGACAAGTTGCGCTATCCAAGTGATCTGACCGATGAAGAATGGTCACTTATCGAGCCACTGATACCGCCGGCCAAACGCGGCGGCCGCAGGCGAGAGGTGGTGATGCGACAGGTGGTGAACGGCGTGATGTATGTGCTGAGCACCGGCTGCCAGTGGCGATATATCCCCAAGGACCTGCCGCCAAGGAGTACGGTGCACGACTACCTCACCCGCTGGAACTACGACGGCACGATCGAGATGATCCACCACGCTCTCTATGTGCAATGCCGCGAGGCGATGGGGCGGGAAGCCAGTCCGACCGCCTGCGTGATCGACAGCCAGAGCGTGAAAAGCGTGGAAAAGGGGGGGCCTGTATCGATCCGCCCGGGTATGACGCGGGTAAGAAGATCAGAGGCAAGAAGCGGCATATCCTGGTCGACACGGTAGGGCTGTTGCTGCACGCGGTGGTGCATCCAGCGGATATCCAGGATCGTGATGGCGGGGTTCTGCTGCTCTCGACCTTGTTCGGGATGTATCCCTTCCTGGCAAAGCTGTTTGCCGATGCCGGCTATCAGGGACCGCAGTTCGCCACGGCAGTAGCCGAGGTTCTGCCACACCTCTCGGTCGAGATCGTGAAACGTTCCGACCAGGCGAGCGGCTTCGTAGTCCTACCAATGCGCTGGGTCGTCGAGCGCACCTTGGCGTGGCTCAATCGTTGCCGTCGCCTCGCCAAGGACTTCGAAAGCCTCAGCCGCAATGCGCGGGCATTTCTGCAGCTTGCATCAATCCGCCTGATGCTGCGAAAGCTCTGCAATCCGGTATGAACTTTCCGGACCGACTCTCAGAGTGTTGAGAGATATTTGGCTTCCTGCCAACTTGACGAGATGCGTCCGTCCTTCTTCATGTATCCTCACATGAAGGGGTTGCACTATGAGCCAAGCAAAGAGTTTGCCGAAGCCTTCTCTGCAGGTACCTGAGTTTTCCGCGCCCTTCCTACCACGCCTTCGCCCGATTGATCTCTTCGCATCCCTCACTGATGACTAAGAGTTTGACTTGAATCACCATCGGAACACAAACTGACCGATATAGCTGACAAAAGCGGCCTTACATCCACCGGTAAGCGGGAGCCAGGCGGCGCGACATCAGCTTGACGCTGGCAATATAGAGCCAAGTCACCGCGCTTTCGATTGTTCTCTCGACATCCTTCGCCAGTCGGCGGTTGCGGTTCAGCCAGGCAAGGGTGCGCTCCACCACCCAGCGGCGGGGCAGCAAAACAAAGCCCTGGGCCGCGTCCGACCGCTTGACGATCTCGATCGTCCATTCGCCGTGGTCTTTGAGCGCGTCCCTCAGCTTATCGCCCGCGTAGCCGGCATCGGCGAACACGTGGCGCAGCCACGGCACCAGACCGCGTGCGCTTTCCAGCAGAGCGGGCGCGCCGTCACGGTCCTGCACGTTCGCCGGATGCACGATCATCGCGACGGGCAGGCCGATGGTGTCTGTCAGGATATGCCGCTTGCGGCCCTTGATCATCTTCTCGGCCGCATAGCCGCGCGGACCACCGGATTCGGTCGTCTTGACCGATTGGCTGTCGATCACGCCGGCGGTCGGACTTGCCTCGCGTCCGGCGGCTTCGCGGACGTCCATCAGCAGCACATGATTGATGGTCTGCCACACGCCGCTGTCGCGCCACGCATAGAAATACCGCTGCACCGTGGTGTAGGGCGGGAAGTCCTTGGGCAGTAGCCGCCATTGGCAGCCGGTCTGCGCGATGTAAAAGATCGAGTTGACGACCTCGCGCAGGTCGGTCTCGCGCGTGCGTCCGCAATCGGCCGGCGGCGGCAAATGCGGCGCAATCACCTTCCACTCTTCGTCGGTGGTGTCGCTTGCATAGCGCAGATGATCGCGCTGATACTGCCCTCGCGTGATTTCAGTCCAGGCCACGGCGTGCTCCTCGGTGTCTTCGCAAACACGAGAGAATCGCAGCCGCTGAAATCACGCAACCTCTCTGCGTACTGATGCTTTGGCAAAGCACCGTCGGAGCACGGCAGACCGCAACCGCTTGAAGCGACTCACACTATCGTTCTTAAGTCGTTCCGGGTCAGCCTCTAATATGAGTAGCAGCCCAAAGGACTTACCTGATCCACCATCGCATCCTGGCAGTCAGGAAGCCGCCCAATTTGATGAGGAAAAAGTTGTGAGTGAACTAGGTCAAGAGGCCATAGCCCCGACGATTGCTGCTGAATGTTTGGAGCTATCAGAAGCATCACGAGCACTTGCTATCAAAATGGGCATTGTGTCTGAAATTCACGGTAAGGATTTCATATTCCGATTCGTCGCGAGGAAGTGGCCAGGTGACCAAGATCGCGCGGTTACCAATTACTATCAGCTGGGCGACTACAGCGCCAAGCTGTCACGCGATATCTTGAATGAGGTGATTAAGATCAGAAAGGTGCTGAAAGACGATTGGTTGCCCGGGCAAGTCCTCGATTTTGCCTCAGGATATGGATGTGTATCACGGCATCTCGCCCTCGCGTTACCACAGAGCACGGTCTGCACCTGCGATATTCACCCAGAAGCAGTCGCGTTCAACTCTGATTGCTTTATCGATCCGCAACGGGCGGCCGAGTTCCAGTTTCATTGTAGCGAGCTAACGTTCTTGGCCTTGCCAGCGTGCTGTCGTCATCGACGCCAGAGGAGTTAGCGTTGCCACCCCAGGACCTGATTTTGGCCTTGTCCTTTTTCTCACATATGCCGAAGACGACTTGGGTACGCTGGCTTCAGGCACTAGCGTCCTCCTTAGCGCCTGGCGGCGTACTCGTGTTCACTGCGAACGGTTATGTGACCGATAAGCTCGGCAATATCCGAGTTGAGGTTATGGACGACGGATTCGGCTTTCGGGCTGAGTCGGAACAAAGAGATCTCAAAGGCGAGCAGTATGGGATCACGATAAGCTACCCCCGTTGGGTGTTGCGAGCACTGGACGAATGTCCCCAATTACGCTTGGCGCGGTTTCAGGAGGGCCTATGGTGGGCCGTCCAGGATACGTACGTTTGTATTAGAGTCCGACTTGAATCTTAAACCGAACGAGCAAGTCGTCGTGTGAGCAGCAAGACGGAAGCGGCATAGAGGAAGGCTGTTGCCGACTCGAGCGTTCCTTCGAAGTCCTTGGCGAGGCGGCGGTTGCGCCCGAGCCAGGCCAGGAAGCGTTCGACCACCCAGCGCCGGGGATGCACGGCAAAGCCGATTTGGCCAGCCTGCTTGCGCACGATCTCGACGATGATTCTGGTCGCGGTCGCCACTCGGTCGGCGGCATAGGCGCTATCGGCGAAGACCCGCTCGATGAAGGGGTACAGCGCGCGCGAAGCCTGCAACAAGGGAATGGCGCCATCGCGATCCTGGACCGAGGCCGCATGGACCTGGAGTATCAACCCTCGGCCATCGGTATCGACCATGGCTTCACGTTTGCGCCCGTTGATCTTCTTGCCGGCGTCATAGCCCCGAGATCCACCGGCTTCCGTGGTTTTGACGCTCTGGCTGTCGATAATCGCCGCACTGGGGCTGGATTCGCGGCCGACACGTTCGCGATCCAGCATCACCAAGTGGTGGTTCAGATTCTCCCAGGTTCCGTCATCGCGAAATCGGGTGAACCAGCGATAGGCCGTCTGATGCGGCGGGAAATGCTCCGGCAGCATGCGCCAAGGGCAGCCGCCGCGCAGCACAAAGAACAGCGCGTTCATCAGTTCGCGCATTGGCCACGACCGACGGCGGCCAGTCTCGGCAGGTGGCGGCAGCAGCGGCGCGAGGAGCTGCCATTCTGCATCGGTCAGATCACTTGGGTAGCGCAAATCGTCCCGGTCATGCTCTGCCCGGGTCTCGGGGGTCCACATCGAAGGCTCCAGGAATGGGGGAGCGCTCAGATTCCATGGAATTGTCGGGATTTAACCCCCCCATGGCGGTTTCGAGACAGCCTCTAAGCTCGACTTTCCGCAATTCAGGCTGCGAGGCATAGAGTTCTGGAAGACTCGATTTAGCAAGCTGGTGGGAATTTCGATGATGTCTCCGATTTGCCGGGACATAGAGAAATTCGGTGGGCACCACAGCACGCGGCGCACCGCAGCGATGGCGTCACTGAAAGTCGGTTCCTGCTTGCGGTACCAGGCGGCGGCATTTGGACGCAGTGCCGTCGTCGTGTCGCGTACCAGGCCATCGGCCCACACGGTGATCAGTGAGAACAGCCCCAGCAGTGCCGGGGTGGTGCGGAGGATGGCGAGATCGGACCACTGACGTTGGGTCTCAACCCCAAGGTGGGTCCGCACCTCCTGGAAGGTGGTTTCCACCCGCCAGCGCGAGACGAACCAGCCGAGAATCATTGCGGGCGTCGCATCCAGATCAGTGCTGAGGAATGCCGCCGGCTCGTGCTCGCCGGTTGGATCGCGCACCAGCACCCAGCGGATCGGCACCGGTGGTATGCCGGCATGGTACCAGACCGCAGTGCCGGTAGCGGTGAGCAGCTTGCGTTGCTGGGCGTTGTACCATTGCGAGACGACCACGGCCGTCCAAACGGTCTTCCTGCTGGCCAGCACGGCACGCAGTGTTGGCAGACGACGCCCCTTGAGCGGGGGGCGCCCGCGCTGACCCTTGCGGCGCCGCGGCGCCGGCTTGAACAAGGCGGCATCCAGCCGGAGCCGTGTGATCACACAGACGTGGCAGCGCACCGAGGCCAGCAGTTCGAGCGCCGCGAAGCCGCTGTCGGCGACAAAGATCAGCCAACGGTCGGGCAGCCAGCGTTTGGTTTGCAGGATCGCCTGTCGCGCCCAGTCAGTCAGCGTCTTGTGCCGCTTGCGGTGCTTTTCGCTCCACCGCGCCGATGGGGCGAGAACAGTCAGGAACGGCAGCGCCCAATGTCGGCCGGACCAGCTTATCGGCACCACCACCATCAGCGACAGCCAGCGCAGACCACTGGTCTTCACAAAGTGCCCCTTCGAGGACCGCACCGGGTCGCGGTAGATGCCGCGCGCTTTGATGCGCGCGCCCCAACGCCGCTCGATGGTGTCGTCGATCCCGATCACCACCGGACCGTTGGGCAACAGCCGCTCCAGCAGGTGCAGCAGCAGCCGTCGCGCCACGGCGCGTGCGTCCCAGCGGGCTCGGCCCAGCACCTCATGGTAGCGACGGAACTGCGGCGCCTCGCCCAGCCCCATGACACGCAGCGCCTGGGTGACGGTGCGCTTGCCGGGAGCCAGCACTGCGCCGGCCACCAGGACCAGAACACGGTTCCACACCGGCGCGGTGAAGCAAGAGCGGAACACCGACAGCCAAGCGGCCAGGGCCGGTGGGGTCAGATGCGGATCGAACGCCGTAGCGGCGCGCAGACGATTCGGTGTCATCCCAGTCGTAGAATCGAGTCGTGCCGATGCCGCAAGAGTTTGCCGGCGACATCCGCCGGCGCGGCGCTCTATCGTAAACGCATGGCCGAAGATCCGATCATCCAGCGCATCGAGAGTTTCCGCTGTCGTCGCGGGCAACTGTTCGCCGAACGCCGCAACCGTGGCTACACGCTATATCGTGCCAGTTCCGGCGCGCTTGTCGCGCGCCTCAGGCCGACCGGCCAGGACGATCGGGTCGAGGTGCTCTATTGGTCGCTGTGGAAGGAACGTTGGACCAACGCTGGCCCATTCGGGCGCACCGTACTGCCCCTCAACCAAGCCCTCAAGTTCATCGCCTCAGAGGACATCTTCTGGGCTATTCAATAGCGGTGCCCCGGCACCGAAAATGCGGAAAGTCGAGCTAAGGACTCCCAGCTTTAAGGCCGCTATTATCGATTATGCTCGGGCCTTCTATCAAAATGCTCATCCCGACGGAAGCTTCGTGGACAAAACCCCCGGTGCCGAGGCCATTCTGGGGGCGATTTTGATTAGGGAAATCTTCCCGCGTTCCAGAATCATCTTGACGCGTAGGACGGGTATTGAGGTAGTGCAATCCGTCCAGAAAAAGTTTGACGCGAAATTTGAGGATGCATGCCAATTGTGGAATGCGTGCATGAAAGCAACATCGACCGTCCGTGCATCGGTTCCGAATCTCCTGGAGATTGATCAATTTGACATGACAAACTCGGCTCACGAAGTGGCAACAAGGATCTCAGTATTTAGAGCAACCCAAGAAAGTACAGGACTTGGCCAAATTCTTCTTGGAGCGGCGAACCGACCAACGCTCACGTCACAGTTGGAATGCCAGATTGACCCTTGCCGACTCAGGCTGGCCCGAGACCGAGAAGCAGCTGTTTGTCACTACCTGTGGCGAGCAGATGGCACAGTTTGGATACCCAGTTTGAACGCCACCGATCGGTGTCGGTGCGACGTATCACCACATCTCGGCGTCAGGCCGCTATACTTACGGGTTGTGAATGCAGTCTCGGAATTTGTCGAAGCCTTGTGAGCAGGTGTCGTTCAACGTCGATGCAGAGCTTCATGGTCTTTTGACGCAGGCGCCTGTTTCAACACATGGCTTTTTCCGTCTATCGCCTGTCGTCTGCTGGGCTGGTTGGGGTGGTAGACGACCGGCGGGTGGAGTGAGTGCGCCACCACGAAGTGCTCTATCGGGTAGGTGTGCCGCAACGCGGAAATATTTGCTGACAATCGTCCCAGGCTGGCGAACTTCTCAGCTTCCTCGAGGGTCAGTGAGTAGGCAATCAGCCTCATGTCAACATACGCAAATAACGTATCCTGCTCGATCAGTTCAAGTAGATGGATTGCCCCGGCTTTGCTGAGAAAATAGCCATCGGATCCTAAAGCCCGTCTCTGTTCCATGGCGAACGGTATCGCCGGCGCGATCGGCCGGAGGCCATCAACTCCCGGATAAGCCAATCGGTCATTGCAGAAAATTAGCTCCGATTGCTCCGGAAATTCGAGCTCGAGCAATGATCGCATGTCGTTGAATATGACGTCATCTTCGACTATGAGAGCATACGGGCTGCTATCGCTGGCGATGATCTCCCAGATCTTCACGTGTGAAAGAAAGCAACCAAGCGTACCCTTGTGATCCACGGACCATTTGTTCCGGGTGAGGGCGCGACAAGCGGCATCTGGAAGGGTAACGCCGTTGACTGCTGTAATCCTGGTCGGCGTAAGGAAGTGATACGGATCAAGCTGCTCCGCGATTGCCAACCATTGCTCTTCGTGTTCAGGCAGGTTCACCACGTAGACGGGAATGTTCATTTCCGCTCTCTAGACCTTGAAGCACAGCTTACACTCATGACTATTTTGTATGCGAGCTAAACTGTCAACTGTAGTGAGTGACATTCTCGGTCCGGTAGCCTAGGGCTGTTCAACGCTCAATATATGACACGCATAGCGAGGATGGCGCGGATGCCGCCAAAGGCGATGCGATGGCGTCCGTCTGTGACATTGTGAACGCCATTGAAGCGCAAGATGTTGGCGGCGAACGAGCGCAAGCGTGCAAAGATGCCGGGATTGCATCGGATGCGGCTGGTGTCTTCTGCGAAGCTACCGTCGCGGATGTAGTGAGAGCGGTTCTCGATGCTCCAGTGGTCGCGGATGGCCTTGGCGCATTGAGCGGCAGGCAGCACGACGTCACTGACGAACAATGCGGTTTCGCTGGTTGAGCGCCACAACCCAGTGATGGCGAAGCGAGTGAGAATGTCGCGATTGACGCGGATGACTGCGCTAATATGGCCGTCCCACTCGGTGCCGGCCAAGCTGTTACCCGGCGCGAATACCTCGACCATGCGGGTTTCGTCGCGGGATCGACACCTCTTGTCGGTGGTTTGGTTTATATCGAGCGGTGCGACTTTGTTGCACAGCTCGGCGATAGCGTGATGCAGAGCGGGCTGGTTGGCTTTGACTTGAGCGATCAGATGGACACTACCGGCAGCGGCATGCTCGAATGCTTTTTTTGACAATGCATAGCGTCGACGGTCACCACCGCGTCACTCAGCGGAAGTGAGCCGAGCAGGGTCTGTACGGCTGGGATCTCATTGGACTTTTCATCACAATCAAGATGCGCCAGCACCAGAGCCGTGTCAGAAGCGAAGGCGCTGAGCATGTGCGCTGCGCGGCGATCAAGAAAGTTGTCGAAGCTGCGCCGCAAGGTTTTGCCATCGATCGCCACATGACGCCGACCTTGGATTTCGGCAGCATCATTCAAGATGGCGGCATGGCGGCGGAACACAGCCTCGACCGAGGCAGGGTCAAGCTGTCGCAGAATACCGCGGATCGTCGTGTAGGCTGGTGCTTTCCGCCACTTCATGCCGAACGCGTCGCGCAGTTGAGCAAGATGAACATCAATGAAGCTGTGGATCGCCCGGTAGGAGTTGGCGCCAGCGACGATCGCCAGGATCGCGAACAGCACGACCTCCGGCAATCGATACAGCTTTCCCTCTGCCCGCCTCGGATCTTCGATTTCGGCCAGCAAGTCCACAAATGGACTGAACGACGCCATGGCAACCGGTCCGCAACTGTGAAAGTTGCCCGCCAAAGAGTCAGATGGCGCCGCGTCGTGGGAACCACCAATTTGCGATCACAGGGCGGTTTGCGTCGGTGTGTGGCATTTCAGACTCACCCGGCCCATGCCACCAAAGAAGAGAGCGTTGAACAGCCCTGTCCGGTAGCCGGGCATCCGCGGGTTGCCGCGCAAGGCATTGAAGCAGGATGGCGGGCTCTGATGTGGCCGGCGGCACTTCGAATCATGTAACAACGCGGCATCCTTGCAGATCAACGCCATTGCCCGGTAGGCTTCGGCATTTGGACAAAGGCGCGGGTACTGGAACCGCCAAAATAAACAGGATTGGCGATCTCCAATCTTTCAACAATTTCCCAATCGCTCTCCTTTTCCACGACGACTGTTCCAGACCGTATAATGCGGAACACAGGGCGGCCAGGCTTTGCGTCAGTTTCCAGTATCCTGAGTCCGGCCGAAACTGGCCGAACCTCGCTGTGGCCAGCGATGCGGATCTCCAACGTCGCTGGTGCGGTGAGCATCGCTACCATCTCGATCCGGTTCCGCACAGGTGTTTTGCCAAGATTGCGGAACAGTAATCCGCCGGTTGAGCGAGGGTCGTCTATATCAAAAATTTCTATTCGGTGTGAATAGTATATTGCGTCCGTGACTATAGCCGGCGGGCTCCCTGTCTTAAACCACGCTACGTAATAAGCGGTAAGGTCATAAAATAGGAACTGAGTGCCGCTTGAAGGTGCGATCTCGGTTGCTTCGGCGTACGCGTTCCAGGTTATGATATGCACATACTGAGCCTTGAAATCGGCCGCCTGTCCCCACAAATCGCGAAACAGCGTGGTATTCCCCGCCTCCCACAAGATCATAGACTTCGGTCTGGCGTCCTGTGGGGCGACGGGCTGTATCCAAATTTTTCCGTTGACCTTCGCAGCTTCGATTGCCTTCCGAATTGGCGGTGAATCAGCCGTAATAGGATCGCGCGATCCCCAGTAGCTGATACCCGTGCTAATTGGAGCAAAACGATCTGCGTTCCCAATCAGTCCTACCAGGTCGGGTATGAAGGCGATCTTTTCGCCCCCATCTTCGAGCCGTCTGACCACGTCGTGCCAGTATTCAGGGGACTCACCATTCGGTCCAAATGGCAACAATAATACCCGGCCATCCGGAAGCCTGAATATATTTGGATACGACGCTAATTTCATGAGCATCGAGGCCATTTGAGATGGCGATGCCAATTTCAATATATCACCGTCGCTTCAAGCGGTTGCGGTCTGCCGTGCTCCGACGGTGCTTTGCCAAAGCATCAGTACGCAGAGAGGTTGCGTGATTTCAGCGGCTGCGATTTTCTCGTGTTTGCGAAGACACCGAGGAGCACGCCGTGGCCTGGACTGAAATCACGCGAGGGCAGTATCAGCGCGATCATCTGCGCTATGCAAGCGACACCACCGACGAAGAGTGGAAGGTGATTGCGCCGCATTTGCCGCCGCCGGCCGATTGCGGACGCACGCGCGAGACCGACCTGCGCGAGGTCGTCAACTCGATCTTTTACATCGCGCAGACCGGCTGCCAATGGCGGCTACTGCCCAAGGACTTCCCGCCCTACACCACGGTGCAGCGGTATTTCTATGCGTGGCGCGACAGCGGCGTGTGGCAGACCATCAATCATGTGCTGCTGATGGACGTCCGCGAAGCCGCCGGACGCGAGGCAAGTCCGACCGCCGGCGTGATCGACAGCCAATCGGTCAAGACGACCGAATCCGGTGGTCCGCGCGGCTATGCGGCCGAGAAGATGATCAAGGGCCGCAAGCGGCATATCCTGACAGACACCATCGGCCTGCCCGTCGCGATGATCGTGCATCCGGCGAACGTGCAGGACCGTGACGGCGCGCCCGCTCTGCTGGAAAGCGCACGCGGTCTGGTGCCGTGGCTGCGCCACGTGTTCGCCGATGCCGGCTACGCGGGCGATAAGCTGAGGGACGCGCTCAAAGACCACGGCGAATGGACGATCGAGATCGTCAAGCGGTCGGACGCGGCCCAGGGCTTTGTTTTGCTGCCCCGCCGCTGGGTGGTGGAGCGCACCCTTGCCTGGCTGAACCGCAACCGCCGACTGGCGAAGGATGTCGAGAGAACAATCGAAAGCGCGGTGACTTGGCTCTATATTGCCAGCGTCAAGCTGATGTCGCGCCGCCTGGCTCCCGCTTACCGGTGGATGTAAGGCCGCTTTTGTCAGCTATATCGGTCAGTTTGTGTTCCGATGGTGATTCTAAGTAGACTCTGAGATGGCGATGCCAATTTCAATATATCACCGTCCGGCTCAAGAACTAAACGGAAATCCCGAGCTAGCGCAGCGGCACAATCATAAATTACCCTTACTTGATCGGGCGCGCGAGGCATTTCAATTTGGGTGAGATCTACACCAAAACCATCAATCCCTACTAATTGCGCGCGAATGATATCCACTGCCGCGTTGATCTCGCGCCAATAGGGGCTCTTCCACGGTACGGGCGTCAAAGGTCTCTCCCGTGTGAAGCCGCCCGCAAACGCCCATTTGCCGCTCTCGCCTCCTTTGGAGAGGAATTGAGTCCAATGGTCTCTATCCAACGGCAGATTTTCATATGACAAAACAAAAAATGGGAAATAGTGAGCAAAAACCTTTCGTGATGAGTTAGCCAGCACAGCTGAGCTCGGACGCTCGAATGGAAATACGGTCGGTGGGGATTCCTGGGACACAAATTCCCGCGCAATTCGACCGATCTCGGGCCAAGGTATCTGACCGGCATCGGTATCGGCCACTGAGGATCGGAGGCCGGTGCGAGCGAGGCCACTTGCGGAAGCTGCCAATAATGATCGTCGCGAGATAGGGTTCATATCGAAGTTTGGCGTATTGGAGCCCATTGCGTGCCTACAGGCTTAGAAGTTCGCATTTCTTCGTCTAGCCACCCCTCCTTCCACAGGTAAGCCGCCAAGCGGTGTGCACTTTCTCGGATGGACCCGGCGATACGGCCTTCGCACATATCATACGGGAGCCGCCTGCGCACTACTTGGTTGATGTATGGGCTATGCCGCTCTTCCATCGGAAATGGGGCGATGCATTACTGTAATGATTTGCCACGGGCTACACCGTCACGCAAGACGAACACCGATGGCCACCAGCTTCTCTTCGGTCAATCACCTTGCCGATAAGCCTGCTGGCGCATCTGCCACCAATGAGCCTGATGATGACCAGGGTCACCCCCCTCATCCGCCAGCCGCCCCCCACCCCTTCCTTGCACCCTACCCTCAACGCAGCCAATGATGACCCCGCAACACGCCGGTCATCCACCCCCACGCCATCGCGGACCAGACCATGAAAGTGTCGTATTTCGAAACCGGCCGCTACGTCCCGCCGCCGGACCTGCCGCGCGAATGGCCGGTGCCCCCCGCCGCCTACGACCCCGCCACCGGCGCCGAAGCCTTCCGCGGCATGGTCGAGCGTGCCCAATTCGTCGAGGCGCTCGGCTTCGACTGGGTCAGCCTCTCCGAACACCACTACTCGCCGCGCATCCTGACGCCGGCGCCGGCGGTCTCGGCCGCCTGGCTCGCCGCCCGCGTCGATACCATCAAGATCGCCCTGCTCGGCCCGATCGTGCCCACCAGCAACCCGATCCGCGTCGCCGAGGAACTGGCGATGCTCGACACGCTGGCGCCGGGCCGCATCGTGGTCGGCCTGCTGCGCGGGACGACCAACGAGTACCTCAGCTACGACCTGAACCCGCGGGAAGCGCGCGAACGCACCGACGAGGGTATGGACCTGATCCTCAAGGCGTGGACCGAGCCGCAGCCGTTCGGCTGGCAGGGCCGGCATTTCCAGTACCGCACGGTGTCGATCTGGCCGCGCCCGCAGCACCAGCCGCATCCGACGACCTACGCGCTCGGCACCAGCGCCGAGGCCGGCGAGTTCGCCGCCCGCCACCGCATTGGCCTCGGCGTCTCCTACGGCACGTTCGAATTGATGGCCAAATCGACGCGGTATTATCGCGACCAGTGCGCCCGTTACGGCTGGGAGCCCGGACCGGACGACATCATCTACCGCGCCAACATGATCCTCGGCGAAACCGACGACGCGGCCGAGGACGCGCTGCGCCGCCGCGACAAGCAGGCGGCGTTCCCGGTCGGGGCCGGCCTGCGCGATGCGCTGCTGCGGTCCGACACGTCGCGCAACATCGCCGGCGAGCGGCGTCCCGCGAATGTCGGCGGCGTGCTGCCGATCAGCTTCTGCGGCGGCCCGGACCGCGTCGTCGCGCAGATCCGCCAGTGCCGCGCGGAAATCGGCGCCGGCGTGCTCGATGTGTCGCTGCAGGATCCGGGCACCGGCGACACGGACGCGATGATGCGGTCGCTCGAGTTGTTCGGGACCAAGGTCCTGCCGCGCATTCGCGACATCTGAGCAGCGGGGGGTTCGATCGTGACGCAAACCGAGACCGCGGACCCAGATGCGCCCGGCGCGGGGTTCCGCGAAGGCGCCGTCGAGGCGGACGGTTTCCGCATCCGCTGCATGGAAGCCGGGCAGGGGATGCCGCTGGTGCACCTGCACGGCGCCGGCGGGCTGCGCCTGACGCGCGGGCACGATCTGCTGGCCCGGCACCACCGGGTGATCGCGTTGGAAATGCCGGGGTTCGGCACATCGCCGAAAAACACCCGGACGCAATCGATGGACCAACTGGCCGCCACGATGGCAGCGGCGGTCACGGCACTCGGCATCGACACATTCAACCTGATGGGAACGTCGTTCGGCGGCAAGGTCGCGTTATGGCTGGCGTTGCAGCAGACGCAGCGGGTGCAGGCCCTGATCCTGGAAGCGCCGGCGGCGATCCGCCCGGCCGGCACCCAACCGCCGTCCGGCACGCCCGAGGAAATGGCGCGCCGGCTCTACGCCCATCCCGAACGCCTCGGCCCCTTGCCGGCCGTGGATCCGGCGGTCCAGGCGCAGACCCGCGCACTGGTCGGGCGTCTGCGCGGACCCGACCGCGACGCGGAACTGGAAGCACGGATGCGCGGGCTCACCACGCCGACGCTGGTGCTGTTCGGCACGCTCGACAGCGTGATCCCGCCGGATATGGGCCGCTTCTACAAGCAGCTGATGCCGAACTGCCACCTGGTCTTCGTCTATGACGCCGGCCATGGGATCAGCACCGACCGCCCCGAGGCGTTCACCGAGGTGACGGCCGATTTCCTGGAGCGCCATGAGGCATTCGTCATCAGCCGCACCGAGACCGTCATCCATCCATGACGCCGCGTGCTTCGTGATGCCGTGAACGTCGTGATCGTCGTGCAGCGCCTGCCCCGACGCGAAAGCCGCGCACGGTTTCGTTCAGGGCCCCGAGCGACAGATCTCCAACATCATCGAAGCAGAGTCGCGGATCCCGCACCGAGGTGAATACCGCGTGGGAGACCAGCACGCCGCCAGGCTCGGCGTTGGCTTCGAGACGCGCGGCGACATTCACGCTGTGTCCGAACACATCGTCCGGCGCCACGATCACGTCGCCCAGGTTTATGCCGACGCGAAACTCGAGGCGTCTGTCCCGCGAACGTCGTGCATTGCGGAACCGGACCGCGTCCTGGAATTCCACGGCAAACCAGACCGCGCGCGTGGCGCTGCCGAATTCGGCCAGAAATCCGTCGCCGGTATTTTTGATTATTCTGGCGGAATGTCTGGCGATGCCGGGCGCTATGATCGTCCGATGGATGGCCGTCAAACGAGCATAGGTGCCCGCCTCGTCCGCGGCCATGTGTCGAGTGTATGCAACGGCATCAGCGATCAGGATGACGGCCAGGCGGGCGCTGGCGACGTCCTGGTTCGCTGTCTCCGCCTGGATCAGTCGCAAACTCGGCTGATGCCGTCCTGGTTTTGCATTGTCCCGCCGAGGTGCCTCATCCAGATTCTCGGCAGGCGCGCCTTGCCCCGTAACACGCATCACACATCTCTCAAGAGCCGGAGATGACATGGACGGGGTGATGTATCAAAAAGGCCCCGTCCGACTTGTCGTGGGGCCTGTGCAGTCCTGAACCGGTTTGCCGGTCAGTGTCCGCGCAAACTCCGCCTGTCGCCGCCAAAAATAGGCCCGGCGGCGCGGTCGTGCGATCGACAAGCGAGCGTTAGAAGCCTGGACATGGTCTCCGGTTACACAGTCCTGGTTGCCAAGTAAAGCGGATTTTAGTGTTTCCGCGGCCATGCGACGACCGTAGCCCGCTTGTCTGGCGCAGTGTACGCTTTTGCCGCCAGCTTGAATTCGTTTCCAGGAGGGACCGGATGCCGCGACTGATCCGCAGGCTTGCGATCCTGTCATTGCTTGCGGGCACGCCGGCGCACGCAGCCGATCTGCCGGGTCCATGGGTCGAGCTTACCAGCGACGGCGGGCTCGACATTCGCGCCGTCACCGCACCGAACATGTCGTGTCCGGAGATGTCGGCCGACGGTGCGGTGCTGCCCACCAAGGCACGCGGGCAGCCGGATCCGGCCGATGGCGCGTACCCCGTGCAGGTCTGTGTTGCCCACGCCTCCACGTCGACGCGCAGCCTGACGGTGGATGGCCTGCCCGTCCCGACCCTTCCGAACGCAGTCCGGCGCATCGTGGTGATCGGCGATACCGGCTGTCAGCTGAAAGGCAATCTCATCCAGGATTGCAACGATCCGGTCAAATGGCCGTTCGCAACGATCGCGCGCCTGGCCGCGGCGCGCCACCCCGACCTTGTGATCCACGTCGGCGACTACCACTACCGCGAGTCGCCCTGCCCGGTGGATCGGCCCGGCTGTGCGGGAAGCCCGTACGGCGACAACTGGGCGGTCTGGCAGAAGGACTTCTTCTCACCCGCCGCACCGTTGCTGGCCGCAGCGCCTTGGGTCCTCGTCCGTGGCAACCACGAGCTGTGCAACCGCGGCGGCCATGGTTGGTTTCGATTGCTCGATCCCCACGCCGACGCGGTGGAATGCACCGCGACGACGTCGCCCTACGCGCTGCATCTCGATCCGCTGAACCTTCTGGTGTTCGACGGCGCCGACGCGGACGACGCCGCCGCCGACCCGGCAAAGGTTGCGCAGTACCGGGGCCAACTGCAGGCGTTGTTGGCGGACACGCCGGCGCATGCCTGGCTGACGACGCATCGGCCGGTCTGGGCAGTGGCGGAAGGCGAGGGCACGCCGCAGGGCGCGACGCTGAACGCCACCGAGCAGGCGGCGATCCGCGAACTGGTCCCGGCGGGCCTCGATATGGTGCTGTCGGGCCATGTCCACGACTTCACCAGCTACGAATTCGGCCCGGCACGTCCGGCGCAGCTCGTGGTGGGCGAGGGCGGCGATACCCACGCCGCCATCGTGCAGCCGATCACCCCTGGCATGGCGATCGACGGGATGAAGCTTCGGCGCAGCTTTGCGATCCCCGACTATGGTTATGTGGTGCTGCATCGCGTGAGCCAGGGCTGGACCGGTACCGTCTATTCGGTGAGCGATCAGGTTCTGGCACGCTGCCGGCTGCACGGGCGCGAGGTCACGTGCCATCCAGCCGCGCGCTGATGGCTGATCCCACACGCGAGGCCGCGTTCGACCTGTTGACCTCCGTGCTCGATCGCCGACGGCCGCTCGAGGATGCATTGGATGCTCTTCCCGAGCGCGCGGCGCGAGACCGCGCCGCGGCGCATCGGCTCGCCGCGTCGGTCCTGCGCCGGATGGGGACGTTGGATGCGGTGCTGGAGCCGTTCTTCCGCAAGGCACCGCCGGAACCGGTGCGTCACGTCCTGCGTCTTGGCGCCGCCGGGTTGCTGCTGCTCGGGACGCCGAGCCACGCGGCCGTGGCCACAGCGGTTGCCCTGGCGCGGGCGCGGGGGCTGGCTCCATTCGCCGGACTGGTCAACGCCGTGCTGCGCCGTGTCGCCGATGCGGGTCCCGCGACGCTCGCCGATCTGGATGGGCCGCGCCTGGATACGCCGGCCTGGCTGTGGGCGTCATGGGGCGAAGACGCGCGGGCGATCGCGGTGGCGCACCAACATGAGGCGCCGCTTGACCTGACGCTGCGGCCCGGAGCCTCCGCGCCGCCGGGTGGCGAGATGCTGCCGACCGGTTCGGTCCGGCTTCCGGCGGGAACCCGGGTGACCGAGCTTCAAGGCTTCGACCGTGGGGAGTTCTGGGTGCAGGACGCCGCCGCAGCCTTGCCGGTCACGCTCCTGGCTGCACGGCCAGGCGAAAGGGTGGCCGATCTCTGCGCGGCTCCTGGCGGCAAGACGGCACAGCTTGCCGCCACCGGAGCGTCGGTCGTCGCCGTGGAGCGTGACCCCATCCGGCTGGCGCGGCTCAGGGAGAACCTGCGGCGCTGGCACATGGAGGTCGAGACCGTCGAGGCCGACGCCGCTGCCTGGAGGCCCCCGCAATTGTTCGATGCCGTTTTGCTCGACGCGCCGTGCAGTGCCACAGGCACGATTCGCCGCCATCCCGATGTGCCCCATCTGAAGCGTCCGCGCGATATCCGTGCGCTGGCGGAAATCCAGGACCGACAGCTCACGGCTGCCGGCGCGATGCTTCGCCCGGGTGGCCGCCTGATCTACGCGGTATGCTCGTTGCAGCCGGAGGAGGGAGTGCCGCGTGTCGATGCTGCGCTGACACGCGGCGGCCTGCGACATCAGCCATTCACCAACGCAGAGCTTGCGGCTCTCCCGCAGGCACTGACAGGAGACGGTTTTCTGCGCACACATCCTGGCATGTGGCCGGAGCGAGGCGGTATGGATGGGTTCTTTGCCGCACGTTTGATCAAGGCCTGAATTGCGACGCTGCGGAGCTTGTCTTTCGGCGGGCGCGCGGCCTACATCGGCCATATGTCGTCATCGCAATCCAACCGAGTCACGATCGCTCCAAGCCTTCTGTCCGCCGATTTCGCCCGTCTCGGCGACGAAGTGCGGGCAATCGAGACGGCGGGGGCCGATTGGCTGCATCTCGATGTGATGGATGGGCACTTCGTGCCCAATATCAGCTTCGGACCGCCGATCCTGAAAGGCTTGCGGTCGCACAGCCGCCTGCCGTTCGACGTGCACATGATGATCGCGCCGGTCGATCCATACATCGCCGCCTTTGCCGAGGCCGGCGCAGATCATATCCTGGTGCATCCCGAGGCCGGGCCGCATCTGCATCGCACGCTGCAGCTCATACGCTCGCTGGGCAAGCGTGCCGGTGTCGTATTGAGTCCGGCCACCTCGGTGGAAACCGTTGCGTGGGTCCTCGAACTCGTCGACATCATCCTGGTGATGACGGTAAATCCCGGATTCGGCGGCCAGGTCTTTCTTTCGTCGCTTCTCCCGAAGATCACCGTGTTGCGCCAGATGATCGATGCATCGGGCCATTCGATCGCATTGTCGGTGGATGGCGGCATTACGCCGGAGACCGCGTCCCGCGCCATCGCCGCGGGAGCCGACACGTTGGTCGCTGGCACGTCGGTGTTCACCACTGCCGACTACGCCGCCGCCATCGCGGCTCTCCGTGGCGGCGGACGCACCGGATGAACGCGAGCAGTCCGCGCCGCTGGTTGCGCGATGCGCGCCGAGCGATCGCGCGCCTGCCGAGCCTGCGGATGGGACGGGTCCCGGACGCGCCTGCGTTGCCGGTGCGCGATCCCTGGCCGGGTGACGCTGGCCGCGGCGCCAGGCTGCTGCGTGGCGAACTGGAGATCGGCGGCGGCGTTCGTTCGTTGCATCCGGCTGGCTGGAGCAACGCGTCTGGTTCATCCGTCCTGGACGCGGCGGCCCACGGCTTTAGCTGGCTCAGGGACCTGCGCGCCCTTGGGACGGACGCGGCACGGCTGCGCGCCCGCGCTCTCGTCGCAGAGTGGATCTCGGCTTCGCAAGGCGAGGAAGTGGCTTACCGTCCCGACGTCGCCGGTGCGCGAATCACCGCCTGGCTCGGCCATTACGATTTCTTCGCCGCGACTGCCGACGATGCATTTCGCCAGCGTCTGATGACGAGGCTGGTGGCCGATGCGCGCTGGCTGTCGGCGGCGCTTCCGGCAGAAGAGCTCGACGCGCGCGCGCTGACCGCGTTGAAGGGGCTTATTGCTGCTGCCGTGGCGTTGCCGGAGCATGCCGCCTTTCTGGCACGTGCGCTGCGCTTCCTGCCCCAGGAAATCATGCGTCAGGTGCTGCCCGACGGTTGCCACGCCGAGCGCAGTCCCGCCGCACAACTGGCCGCGTTGCAGGACCTGACCGAGATCCGCGCATTGCTGCATGCCGCGCAGGTGCAGTCTCCGATGGCGCTGACTGGCGCGATCGAGCGGATGGCGCCCGCCTTGCGACTACTGCGCCACGGCGACGGCGGGTTGTCGCTGTTCAACGGGAGCAAGGAGGAGACCGGATCCCTGGTGGATATCGTGCTGACCCAGGCCGGGCGTGCCGGCCGGGCTCCCTTGGCATTGACCGACGGAGGGTTTCAGCGCCTCCAGGCTGGACGCAGCGTGCTCATCGTCGATTGCGGCGTGCCGCCACCGGCGGGCCTGGATCGGTATGCTCATGCGGGGACGCTCTCAATGGAACTTTCGGTTGGCCGCGACCGGATGATCGTGAACTGCGGCGCGTTCCCAGCGGGCAGCTCCGAGTGGCGGGATGCCAGCCGCACCACCGCGGCCCATTCGACACTGGTGATCGCCGACGTCAGTTCGTCCGAGTTGCGCCCGGACGGCCTGGGCCGGCGGCCGGCCGTGGTTGAGGCACAGCGGCAGGAAGCGAATGGCGCGCACTGGCTGGAGGCCAGCCACGACGGTTGGAAGAAGCTGTTTGGTGCGGTGCACCGGCGGCGGCTCTATCTGGCGGAAAGCGGCGAGGATGTGCGTGGCGAGGATGCCGTGGAAGCGCCCACGCCGCAGCCGTTCACACTTCGCTTTCACCTGCACCCGGAAGTAAGCGCCAGCCTGCAACAGGACGGCGAGGCGGTATTGCTGCGGCTTCGCACCGGCGGCGGGTGGCGGCTGCGCGCCGACGGCGCTCGCATGAGCCTGGAGGAGAGCATCTACCTTGGCGGCCCGGAGCCGCGCCGCAGCGAGCAGGTTGTGCTGACCGGCTATACGGACGGCCCGCAGCAGGTGAAATGGGCGATCAGCAAGGTCGGGTAGGCGTGGTCTGCGAATCTCCGTCATGCGACGAAGGTCGGTATCCACGTCTTTGCCGCGCGCACAGGAAAGACGTGGATACCGACCTGCGTCGGCATGACGGCGGTGTTCGTCACCTCCGTGGCAGGGGATGACGCACCGTCCATCCGCCCAACGCACTGACGTGAAAATCATCGAGATTACCAACGTCGATTTTTCGCTCCGGCATTTCGTGCTGCCGCTGATGCGCGCCATTCGGGCACGCGGGCATGAAGTGGTCGGCATCTGCGCGGAGGGTCGGTTGCTCGACGGGGTGCGGGCCGAGGGCTTCCGGATCGTGTCGGTGCCGTTCGCCCGCAGGCTGTCGCCACTGGCGCATGTGAAGGCATTCCGTGACCTTGTGCTGCTGTTCCGGACCGAGCGGCCCGACCTCGTGCATGCACATATGCCGATCAGCGGCTTCCTGGCCCGGTTAGCGGCGCGGATCGCCGGGGTCCCTCGCGTGGCCTACACGTGCCACGGCTTCCTGTTCAACCAGGACGGATCGTGGCAGCGCCGCGCCGGAAGTGTCGCCATGGAATGGATCGGCGGCCGGTTCACCGACGTCTACATGACCGTCTCGACCAGCGAGGCGGCGGACGCGCGGCGGCTGCACATCTCCCGAGACCCCATTGCGGTCGGCAACGGCCGCGACCCCGCGGTATTCCGGCCCGACCCTGACGCGCGTTCCGCCATCCGCGCCGCGCTGAGCGCGCCGGCGGATCGCGTGGTGATTGTGGCGGTCTCCCGCCTGGTTCGCGACAAGGGCTATCCGGAATTGGCTGCGGCGATGCGCGACGTGCCGGGGGCGGAGCTCTGGGTGGTGGGGGAGCGGCTCGCTTCGGATCGCGGCGACGACATGGCTATGTTGCTGGCGGAATCTGGTCTGGGCGATCGGCTGCGTCTGCTGGGCTATCGCGATGACGTTGCCGCGGTGTTGGCTGCCGCCGATATCTTTGTCCTGCCAAGCTATTTCGAAGCGATGCCGATGTCGGTTATCGAGGCGATGCTGGTTGGCCTGCCGGTTGTCGCGAGCGACATCCGAGGGCCGCGGGAACAGGTCATGCCGGGCGTGACCGGATTGCTGGTGCCGCCGCGGCAAATCGCGCCGCTGGCCGAGGCGCTGGGACGGCTGGTTGCGGATGCCGGATTGCGGGCGGCGATGGGCCTGGCGGGTCGTGAACGCGCGATGGAACTCTACGACGAAGGCCTGGTCGTGGCACGGTCCCTGGACCTGCTTGGGTTGTAGCGTGCAAGCCTGTATCCAGGAGCCATGACCGAGATCGCCCCCGTTCGCCGCGCCCTGATTTCCGTCTCCGACAAGACCGGGCTGGTGCTGTTCGCGCGGGCGCTGGCGGCGAGCGGCATCGAGATCCTGTCGACCGGCGGTTCAGCCAGCGTGCTGCGTGAGGCCGGCGTGGCGGTGAAGGAGGTTTCGGAACATTCCGGTTTTCCGGAGATCCTCGACGGGCGGGTGAAGACGCTGGTGCCGCAGATCCATGGCGGCATTCTGGGCCGGCGGGATGTGGCCGAGCACGTGGCTCAGATGGCGGAACATGGCATCGCGCCGATCGATCTCGTTGCGGTGAACCTCTATCCGTTCGAGCAAACGGTGGCGAAGGGCGCCCCGGATGAAATGTGCGTCGAGAATATCGACATTGGCGGTCTCGCGTTGATCCGGGGCGCGGCGAAGAACCATGACTTTGTTACCGTGCTGACCGAACCCGATCAGTATCAGCAGGTGCTGGACGAGATCGCGCAGCACGGCGGCACCACGCTCGGGTTGCGGCGGTGGCTTGCCGGCGAGGCGTACGCGCGCACGGCTGCGTATGATGCCGCGATCGCCGCGTGGTTCGCCGAACGACGCGGCGAGGCATTTCCTCGGCGTCTCGCGATCGCCGGCGCGCTGCGTCAGACGCTGCGCTATGGCGAGAACCCGCACCAGGCTGCGGCATTCTACGTGAACGGCGCGCGCCCTGGTGTCGCGACCGCGGTGCAGGTGCAGGGCAAGGAACTCTCTTACAACAACCTGAACGATACCGACGCCGCATTCGAATGCGTTGCGGAGTTCGACACGCCGACGGTGGCGATCATCAAGCACGCCAATCCCTGCGGTGTCGCGAGCGCCGGTTCATTGGCCGAAGCGTGGGAGCGGGCGCTGCGCTGCGATCCGGTCTCGGCGTTCGGCGGCATCGTTGCAGTGAACCGTAGGCTGGATGTGGCGGCTGCCGAAGCGATCGGGAAAATCTTCACCGAGGTGATCATCGCGCCGGACGCCGACGCGGCGGCGAAAGCGTTGCTCGCACACAAGCGGAACCTGCGCCTGCTGCTGACCGGCGGTCTGCCCGATGCGTCCGCTGGCGGGTTGGTATTGCGCAGTGTTTCCGGCGGTTTTCTGGCGCAGACGCGGGACAATGGCCGGCTTGCGTCGCACGATCTGAAGGTGGTGACGAAGCGCGCTCCGACCGACGCGGAATTTTCCGACCTCTTGTTCGCCTTCACTGTCTGCAAGCACGTGAAGTCGAATGCGATCGTCTATGCCAAGGACGGTGCGACGGTGGGCATCGGCGCAGGACAGCCGAACCGCGTAGACAGCGCGCGGATTGCCGACTGGAAGAGCGAGGCTGCCGCGAAGGCGGCGGGTCTGGATGCGCCGCTCGCGCGTGGCAGCGTCGTCGCATCGGATGCATTCTTTCCGTTCGCCGATGGTCTGGAAGCGGCGGTGGCAGCGGGAGCGACGGCGGTGATCCAGCCCGGCGGGTCGATACGCGACAAGGAGGTGATCGCCGCGGCGGACGCGGCCGGCATCGCGATGGTGTTCACCGGCATGCGTCACTTCCGGCATTGACCACCGTGACATCGCTGCCGCTTGCGGGTGTTCGCGTGCTCGATCTCACGCGTGTGCTATCCGGTCCGTTCTGCACGATGCTGCTCGGCGACCTTGGCGCTGAGGTCATCAAGGTCGAGACACCGGGCGAGGGCGATACGGTGCGCCAGCAGGGCGCGATCAAGGATGGGCTTTCCTGGTATTTCGCCAATTATAATCGTAACAAGCGCTCTATCACGCTGAACCTGCGTTCGGATGACGGACGTGCCATCCTGGCGCGTCTGATTGCCAAGAGCGACGTGCTGGTCGATAACTACCGACCCGGCGTGCTGACCGCGATGGGTTTCACGGACGAACGTCTGCGTGAGCTCAATCCGCGTCTGGTACGCGGGAGCGTTACCGGGTTCGGCACCACTGGCCCGTATCGTGATCGTCCGAGCTTCGATTTCATCGCACAGGCGATGAGCGGGTTCATGAGCGTCAACGGCCCTGCTGATCAACCACCGATGCGCTCAGGGCCGCCGGTGAGCGATCTGGTCGCCGGTCTTTATGCCTCGCTGGGCATCGTCGCGGGACTGTTGCGCGAGGGGCGCACAGGTGTCGGCGGGTCCGCGTCGGTCAGCCTGACTGGCGGGCTGGTCAGTTTCCTCGGGTTCTTGGCCACCGATTATCTGGCGACCGGCCGCCTGCCGAAACGCACCGGCAATGACCATCCGATCGGCTCGCCGTACGGGCTGTTCCGCACGGCCGATGGCGAGATTGCGATCGCGCCGGCCGGAGAGGCGATGTATCGGCGGCTGCTGCGCGCGCTCGATGCCGAGGCGCTGCGTGATCGTCCGGAGTTCGCCACCAACGCGTTGCGAGCCCAGAACCGTGCGGCGATCAATGCCGAGATCGAGGCGCGCACGATGCGCAAGACGAGCGAGCACTGGATCGACGTGTTGAACGAAGCCGGCGTGCCGTGTTCACAGGTGATGAACATGGAGCAGGTGTTTGCCGATCCGCAGGTGATCGATCAAGGATCCGTGGTGACGGTCGAGCATCCCGCGCACGGCCCTGTGTCGATGCTCGGGTCGGCGCTGCATATCGACGGCGAGCCACTGCCGGTGCGCGCGCCCGCGCCGGAACTTGGCGAACACACCGCAGAGGTGCTGGGCGAACTGGGATACTCGGCCGGCGAGATCGCTCAGTTTCGGGCGCGCGGTGTTGTATAACGACAGACGTATACAGTTCCGTCATGGCCGGATTTGATCCGTACTTAGTTCGTATCGGCCCGGCTTGACCCGGCCATCTGCGGGAGTACGTGTGCCGCGAGGGATGCCCGGGTCAAGCCAAGGTCAAGCCCGGGTATGACCCAAAAACAAATGCCAATGCGTCAACGACGCGGGTCATCACGAACGATTCGGGCGGACTTGCCGCATGGCACCTTACACACCTGAAGCCTGGCCCACGGCGTAACTGGCAACCACAGTGGGGACGGGTGTAGCCTGCCTCGACCAAGCAAGGAGGCCCGCCATGGAATTCGGCTATTTCGCCATGCCCTCCCATCCGCCCGAGCGAGGCCTGAAGGAAGGCCATGACTGGGACCTGCAGACGCTGCGTTGGCTCGATGAATTGGGCTACGCGGAGGCGTGGATCGGTGAACACTACACCGCGCCGTGGGAACCGCATCCCTCACCCGATCTGCTGATCGCCCAGGCGCTGTTGCAGACCAAGCGCATCCGCATCGGCCCCGGCGGCTTCCTGCTGCCCTATCACCACCCCGCCGAACTCGCCGCCCGCGTAGCGATGCTCGACCATCTCTCGGAAGGACGGCTGAATTTCGGCGTCGCGGCGTCGGGGCTGCCGACCGATTGGGCGATGTTCCAGGTGGACGGCACCGCCGGCGTCAACCGCGAGATGACGCGCGAGGCGCTCGACATCATCTTGCGGATGTGGAGCGATGAGCCGCACTTCGTCCACAAGGGCAAGTTCTGGACCGTCGAGAAGCCGGAGCCGATGTTCGGTTTCCTGAACCCGCACATCTATCCGCTGCAGAAACCACATCCGCCGATCGGCGTGGCGGGCTTCTCCAAGCAGTCGGACACGCTGAAGCTCGCCGGCGAGCGCGGGTTCCTGCCGCTCAGCCTCAATCTCAATCCGGCCTACGTGACGAGTCACTGGGAGGCGGTAGAGATCGGTGCTGCCCGTTCCGGCCGCACGCCGAACCGTGCGGACTGGCGGCTGGTGCGGGAAGTGTTCGTGGCCGACACGGACGAGGAGGCGTGGCGCCTATCGGCGGGCGGCATGATGGGGCGGATGATGCGCGAGTACTTTCTCCGGTTGCTCGGCAATTTCGGATTCCTGGAGTACCTGAAACATGATCCGAACGTCGCGGATTCCGATGTGACGCCGGAGTACTGCGCGAAGCACAACTGGCTGGTTGGCTCGCCGGCGACGGTCGCCGAGAAGCTTGAGCGCATCTATCGCGATGCCGGCGGCTTCGGCGGATTGCTGGTGTTTGGTTTCGACTACGTGGAGCAGCCGGAGGCCTGGCATAACTCGCTGCGTCTCCTGATGCAGGAGGTGGCGCCGCGAGTGGCCCATCTGGTACCCGGCAGGAAGGCGGCGACGGAATGATCGGCAGGGGTCGTTGATGCACACCATGAGCCGTGTACTGCATCGTTCCGGTGCGCTCCCGCCGGTCGCCGTCGGGGGCGAAGGCATCTATCTTCATCTCGCCGACGGCACGAAGATCATCGACGGATCGGGCGGCGCCGCAGTCGCGTGCCTCGGCCACGGCAACCAGCGCATCGCCACCGCGATCGGCAGTCAGGCCGCTACAATGGCCTACGCCCATACCGGCACGTTCAGCAGCCAATCCGCCGAAGACCTGGCGCATATCGTGCTTGACGGCGAACCCGGCGGGCTTACGCATGCCTATTTCTGCTCCTCGGGCTCCGAGGGCACCGAGGCGGCGCTGAAGCTGGCACGACAATATTTTGTCGAAATCGGCCAGCCACGGCGCACCCGCTTCATCGCGCGACGCCAGGGCTACCACGGCAACACCCTCGGCGCACTGGCCGCCGGCGGCAACATGATGCGGCGCGCGCTGTACGAGCCGATCCTCGCGCCGGCGTTCAGCCTTGTCTCTCCATGTTTCGCGTATCGTTTCAAACGCGATGACGAGTTGGATCAGCAATACGTCGATCGCCTGGCCGACGAACTGGAGGCCGAGTTCCAACGTCTTGGCCCCGACACCGTCATTGGCTTCATCGCCGAACCGGTGGTCGGCGCCACCACAGGCTGCGTAGCGGCGCTGCCAGGTTACTTCAGACGCGTGCGCGAGATCTGCGACCGCTACGGCGCGTTGCTGATCCTCGACGAGGTGATGTGCGGTATGGGCCGCACCGGCACGATGCACGCATGGGAGCAGGAAGGCATCGTGCCCGATCTGCAGGTGGTGGCGAAAGGCCTCGGCGGTGGCTACCAGCCGATCGGCGGCGTATTGATCGGCGGCAGGATTGTCCGTGCGATCGACAATGGCTCGGGTGGGTTCATGCACGGCCACACCTATCAGGCGCATCCGGTGGCCTGTGCCGCCGCGCTGGAGGTGCAGCGCATCATCAGCGAGGAGAATCTGCTGGAGAACATCCGGGCGATGGGGGCGCGGCTGGAGTGCTCGCTGACCGAGCGCTTCGGAAACCACCGACACGTCGGCGATGTGCGCGGGCGTGGCCTGTTCTGGGCGCTGGAATTCGTCGCGGATCGCGCGACGAAACAGGTGTTCGACCCGTCGTTGAAAATCAACGAGCGTGTCAAGCGAGAGGCTCTGGCGCGCGGCCTGGCGATCTACCCCATGGGCGGCACGATCGACGGTGCGTTGGGCGACCATGTCATCGTGGCGCCGCCCTACATCGTCTCCGCGGCTGAAATCGACGCGATCGTCGAGCGCTTGGGTGCCGCCGTGGATGCCGCGACGGCCGTCTGATATCCGCAGCCATGGTCGTGGTCTGACCGCGCACCATCCATTTTAGCGTACGCCGGGAGCGCCCTCTCCGCCCCTCAGGGGGTGGAGAGGGAAAAGCAGAGACGGACTTGGCGGCGCTGGTATTGATACTGCTGTTGCGAAGCATTTGCATCGTTTCGATACCCACTTGACGCCGGGCCGCCAGCCGCCAATGTGCCGGCCATGCGCAATTTTTCCGACCTGTCGGAGCGGGAGGTCCTCGCATTGGCGATCGCCAACGAGGAAGAGGACAACCGCATCTATACCGACATTGCCGAAGGCCTGCGAGCCGAATACCCCGCCAGCGCACATGTCTTTACCGAGATGGCCGAGGAGGAAAGCGGACATCGCCAGCGCCTGCTCGAACTCTACCGCGCGAAATTCGGCGAGCACATTCCGTTGGTCCGCCGCCAGGATGTGCGCGGCTTCATCCACCATAAGCCGGTCTGGCAGATTTTACCGTTGAACCTCGACGAAGTGCGCCACCTCGCCGAGAGCATGGAAACCGAGACCCAGCAGTTTTACCGCCGGGCCGCGGCGCGCAGCGAGGACGTTTCGGTGCGCAAGCTGCTTGGCGACCTGGCCGAGGCCGAGGTGGAGCACGAACATCGCGCCGACCAGTTGCGCGACCAGAACTTACCCGACAATGTCCGCCGCCGCGAGGACGCGCATGCCAGGGCGTCCTTCGTCCTCCGGGTGATCCAGCCGGGGCTGGCCGGGCTGATGGACGGTTCGGTGTCAACGCTTGCGCCGGTGTTCGCTGCGGCCCTGGCGACGCAGAACACATGGCAGGCATTTGTCGTCGGGCTTGCCGCCTCGATCGGCGCCGGCATTTCCATGGGCTTCGCCGAGGCTCTGTCGGATAATGGCAGCCTGACCGGACGGGGTGCCCCGGTCATCCGCGGAGCAATCACCGGTGCGATGACCACGCTAGGCGGCATCGGCCACACGTTGCCGTTCCTGATCCCCGCATTCTGGACGGCGATGGCCGTCGCGGTCGCCGTGGTGGTGGTCGAGCTAGCGGTGATCAGCTGGATCCGGTGGAAGTATATGGATACACCACCAGTTTACGCGACGCTGCAGGTCGCGTTCGGAGGCGCGCTCGTGTTTGCCACGGGAATACTGATCGGCAGCAGCTAGGTGGGTTCAGGCGAGACTATCTTCGCTGATCAATTTGCGCACCACGGGTGGCATCGGATCCATCAGCATTTCATAAACGTCGCGGAAGAGATGATCCTTGTTCCAACGTCCTGACCGGAGGTTTCGCCAGCCACGAGCCGTAAACAATTCCTGCCAGGGGTAGTAGAATCCGTGGCGGATGGCTAACCGCTGCGGAGATTCAACCGGTAGTCCTACCTTGACGAAATCCAGGCCACACAGGCGTGCCGCTGACAGCCGGCCAAAGAAGCGAGGATTGCATTCGAACAGCTTCATCGTGTTTGTCTTGACATCAAGCCGCGCATCGAAATTGGCAACGCCGGAGAAATCGGTCTCGGCAACGAGTGCGGCAGCCATATCCAGCAGATCCGTGCGGCTCTGAAATTCGGTGGTCAAAAACCGCCCGACACCATACGACTTCTCCATCTGCCCTGGACATTCCCAAGCGGTCCAGAGTGCGATCCTGCCGTTCATCGCGAAGACGCTGATCGCCCAGTCCGGGCCCTCGACAAACTCCTGCACGACGACGCCACCATTATAGGAAGCGTCGCGCCGATAGGTTTCCACATCCTCGTGGCTGAAGAAGTGGACGATGCCGCGTTGTCCGTATCCCTGCGACGGCTTCAGAACCGCGGGGAAGCCAAGCTCAGTTTCGATCTGGTGAGAATCGATCGCGCCCTTGTCTGGAAAGTATATCGTGTTGGGGATCGCGACCCCGGTCTTGCGGGACAGCTTGCAGAATTCCCATTTGTCATTGAGCTGCAATATGACCGAGAGCTCTGCCATCGGGAATGTGGCCGGAAGCAGATCATCCTTGATGTTTGCCAATAGCGTCAGGCTCTCGACATCGCTTGCCATGACGCAGTCGATGAACTCGGTCTTGTGCAACTCATTGATCCGGTTCACCACGGTTGCCGGATCAGCCAGATCGATGCGATCCGCGAAGTGAACCACTTTGCAGCGGGTCGAATAGCGCAGCGAGGCAGATCGCTTGTCGATGACCGCGAACACCTCGGCCCCGATGCTGCCGAGCGCGCGCAGAATGTTGTATCCGGTTCTCCCATAATGGCAGAGCAGTACGACCCGGAGGTTGCTATGGGTCACGCTGGTTGCCGTGACAACTTGCTGGTGGCATGCGCAGCCTCTCCAGGTGTCAGTGAGGGGGCAATCCGACCGGCTGTGAATCGCGTACCGTAGATGAACCGCATGGACGGCCCGAAATTCGGGGCAGTGATGGCACCGACAAAGTGCAGCCCCGGAACCGATGACTGGAAAGCACGATCAAGGATTGGCAACGCGCCGCCTTGCTGACCGTTGTCGAAGCATTTTATCGCGGGCAGCATCGGTTCCAGGAACGAGAGGCGTTGGACGTTCGGCGCGTAACCGGTCGCCGCGATGACATGATCGGCAGTGAGTTGCACCGTCCGTTCGTCCTGATGGACGGACAAATGGACTTCATCGCCCCTGGCGTGCACGCCTCTGATTGTCCCCGTATGGGCCGGAATGAGGCCATCCACACGGTGCTTGAGCCATCCCGATCCGGCCGGCCCGAATGTGGTGTAAGCCTTCGCAAGCCGCATGCCTGGCGAAAGGTAGCGGAATGCGGCCGGTGCCTCGGACCAGAACCAGGTGCGCCATCCCGGACCCAGACCGAAGTTCGGCCGCCGCAAACGGCTCCAGACGTCAGTCTTTGCGACTTCCTTGCCTGGATCGTACCAATAGATCGGTCGGCGCGTAACGATCGTCACGTCGGCGCCCGCCTCACGTAACAAGGCGGACGTCTCCAGGGCGGATTGCCCGCCGCCGATCATGATCACGCGCTTGCCCGCGAATGATGACAGGTCGTGATGCGCCGACACATGCGACCAGGATTTATCGGGGAGGTTCGACAGGCTGATCGGGCACCTTCGAAATGCCATCAGTCCGGAGGCAACGACCACCTTGTCGGCCTTGAATTGCTCGCCAGTGTCAAGGTCGATCTGGAAGCTGCTCCCGCTGCGACTGACGCTGACCACCTGTGACTCTTCGACGCTCCCGACATACCGACGTTGGAATTCCTGTGCGTATGCGACCAGCGTATCAAGCGGTGTCCGCATCCCGACGGGGGCGTACGGCTCCCGGTTCTCGCTATAGAAGCGCTCCAGAGGAAATTCATTCCCCGGTGCAGTCAGGTTGCTGGCGAAGCCGTCCGATTTCAGTACCATGCCCGCGGGCATGTGCTGGCGCCACATCAGCATGGGGACGCCGAAGACACGGTGCGGCACCTGCCTGCCACGGAGTTGAGCAGCAATCGAAAGTCCGTATGGACCTGCACCAATCACAGCAACGTGTGTCACAAGGCACTCCCTTCTCAGTCAGCCAGCCCGAGATTCCGCCGCCGAACGGTAGGATCGGTAGGCACGACCAGCATCACGACGAGGCGGTCGGAATACAAGAGATGAGAAGGATATGGTGTCGAAACTGTAGCTCTACCCCTAAAGTATAGTTGCAAAGCCGTATCTGCGCGCGAGGCCGCGAAAATAACCCCGCACGCCTATGCGGTGCGGCCGCGTCAGACCTTCGCCGCGGGTCATTCCGATCGCGTGGTCCATTCCGGTATCCCAAGGGAAGAAATCGAGGTTTCGTGGATCGGGATTTGTTGCCAACAGCGCGGCTTGCGGCTAGCAACCTCGTGATCGCTCCGAGATATCGACTTGCCATCGGTTGGACAGAAATCGCTGGCACAATCGGAATACTCTCCCAATGGTTAGGTGCTCGCGCGGCGATGGGATGGTACTTACACGGGGCGCTTGGCGCACTCGCCGACGCATGACCTGTCGTGCTTTTTTGGTGACCGGAATGGGAAGGCTCAATGCGACATGCGATCTATGGCGGACTGTGAACGCATGGACGGGCAAGGTCAGGGCCGCGAAACGTGGAAGTCGCTCGCGCGTCGCGTGCGTGGGGTCACGACGACTACGTTGACCGCACGGCGCGGCGAGGGTCGTTACAACCAGAGCGGGCATTGTCGCAGCAATATCGACAGCAAGACGTGGCAGACCGAGGAAAGGTGTGTGCCGACGTCTGGATTGTCGGGCCATGTAACACATCACCGCGGTGGCGGAGTGACGACTTCAACCAGGGCAGGGGCGTAGAATGATCGCGGCCGAATCGCGAGACCAGGCGCCCGTCGAGGATATTCATCCGTTTCCGGGTGGCACGTTTGCGTCGATGGCCTGGGACGAGGCGCGCACCGGCGCCCAGGCGTATTCGGCCAGCGTCGAGCCTCTCCGGCTTCTCGCCGGAGGCATCGTCTTTGGCGACGCACTGGCGGTGATCCTGCCTTCTATCATGGCCCATATGCTGCGGGTACTGGGACTGGAGCATTCCGATAGGGATCTCCTCGACGACCCTACTTGCCGCTGCGCTGATGCTGGAAATCATGCGAGGGTCGGGCGGCTATTCCGGCCGCATCATGGACGGGCTGGCCGTGCAGCTTGGCCGGGTGCTGCGCAACTGGTCGGTGGTCTTCGCGCTGCTGCTGGCGCTTGGATATGTAACCAAGACGTCTGAAGGCTTCTCGCGCGTGTGGGCATTCGCCTGGTATGTGGGCGCACTCGGAGGATTTGGGCTTGTCCGGGTGGTTGCACTCCTGCAGGTCGAAAGATGGCGCCGATGCGGACGGCTGGCCCGCATGGTGGCCGTTATCGACATGGGCGGAAATGGCGACGCGCTCGCCCGGCACATTGTCCAGAGCGGTGGGGCGGATACACATCTCCTGGGCGTGTTCTCCAATCAAAGCGAGCGGAGCGGCGGGATCGACGATCTGATCAGGCTCACCCGACTGTTTCGGGTCGATGACATAATTGTGGCCGCCACGGGCGGCGACGAAATCGAAATCGGCACGGTGGTTCGTAAACTCGGCACAATTCCGACCAACGTTCACCTGTGCACGAGCTTCCTGCAGGCTGCCTTCCCGCGACAGGAGCCCAGGCTCCTGTTCGGCAGTCCCGTCCTGACAATCTATCGCCGGCCGCTGACCGGATGGGGGGTCGTCGTGAAGCGTGCCGAGGATCTTGCCCTGGGGGCAATGTTGCTGCTGCTGTTCTTGCCGCTGATGCTGGCTGTCGCGGCTGCTATCAAGTTGGATAGCGCGGGTCCGGTCCTGTTCCGGCAAAAGCGGCTGGGATTCAACAACAGCGCGTTCGAGATCCTGAAGTTCCGCACAATGATCCACATGCCCGGTCCTGAACTGCAAGTACCGCAGGCCCAGCGCAATGACCCGCGCGTGACGCGGGTCGGGCGGTTCCTCCGGCGCACCAGCCTCGATGAGCTGCCCCAATTGCTCAATGTGCTGAAGGGAAACATGTCGCTCGTCGGGCCGCGCCCTCATGCTCTGGCGCACAATGACCAGTATGCAGCCGTTATAGGTGGCTACCTCGGTCGACATCGAGTTCAGCCGGGCATCACGGGTTGGGCGCAGGTAAACGGTCATCGGGGTGAAACCGACACGCTGGAGAAAATGCAGCGCCGCATCGACTATGATCTGGCCTACATCGAGAACTGGTCGCTGCTGCTCGACCTCAAGATTCTGGTCATGACAGCCTTGTTCAGCTTTTCGAGCCGAAACGCATACTGAGGCCAAGGATGCAATCAGCGGTGTCGACTGCCGCATCGCATTCTTCTCTCCGCCTCATCGCGTGATCCTGAGCATTCCACCGTCGTCGCCATCGTCAGGCTGTCTCGGTCAGCCTCGGACGCTATCCTGCCAGGAAGCTACGCGTGAAAACCCGTAACTGATGCCGCTCCACCGCGGTGCTGATTGCGGTAAATGCGACGCTCCCTAGCCCCGGCCTATCGCGCCGACTAACCTCAGCGAACTTCACACTCTGGCCAACAAGAAACCAGGAGGATCCGACCGTGATTCCGGCCTCGTTCGCCTATCATCGGCCAACTTCCCTCAGTGACGCCATAGCCCTGCTGGAAGGTCTGGGGCTGGAATCACGGCCGGTTGCCGGGGGCCATAGCCTGATCCCGATGATGAAGCTGCGCCTCGCCGTGCCGCAGGCGCTGATCGATCTCGCCGGCATCGCCGAATTGCGCGGCATCCGGCGCGAGGGCGGCAGTGTCGTGATCGGTGCGACCACGACGATGGCCGATCTGATCGCCTCCGTCGACCTTGCCGCCGCCGTTCCGATCATCCGCGAGGCCGCGCTTTCGATCGCCGACCCGCAGGTGCGGGCGCGCGGCACGATCGGCGGCAACGTGGCCAACGGCGACCCGGGCAACGATATGCCGGCGGTGATGCAGTGCATGGACGCCAGCTACCTTCTCGCCGGAAGCGCCGGCCCGCGCGAGATTGCTGCGCGTGCGTTTTATCAGGGCGCCTATCTCACGTCGCTGCGCCCCGGCGAGGTCGTCACCGGCATCCGCATCCCGTTGCCGCCCGCCGGTCACGGCTGGGCCTACGAGAAGCTGAAGCGCAAGGTGGGCGACTACGCCACGGCCGCTGCCGGTGTGGTGCTGGCGATGCAGGGCGGGCGCGTCGCGAAGGTGGCGATCGGGCTGACCAATGTCGGCGACACGCCGCTGTTCGCCGAGGACGCCGGGGCGATCCTGACGGGATCGACGTTGGACGCCGCGACCGTGGACCGCGCGGTCGCCGCGGCGGAGGCCATCACGGCGCCCGCCTCGGATGGTCGCGGGTCGGCCGAATACCGCACCAAGATGGCCGGCGTGATGCTGCGCCGGGCGCTCGTCCGTGCCGCCTCGCGCGCCGCCGCGCAATGACAGGGGAAGGAACAAATGGCCAAGACCCATGTGACCATGACGGTCAACGGCGAACCGGCGGAGGGGCTCGTCGAACCGCGCACCCTGCTGGTGCATTTCCTGCGCGAGACCCTGGCCCTCACTGGCACGCACATCGGCTGCGAGACCAGCCATTGCGGCGCCTGCACCGTTGATTTCAACGGTCAATCGGTAAAATCCTGCACCATGTTCGCGGTTCAGGCCGAGGGCGCGCAGGTGCTCACCATCGAGGGCATCGCCGACCCTGACGGCACGCTGCATGCGCTGCAGGAGGGCTTTCGCGAGATGCACGGCCTGCAGTGCGGCTTCTGCACGCCGGGCATGATCGTCCGCGCGTATCGGCTACTGCAGGAGAACCCCAACCCTACGGATGACGAAATCCGCATGGGCATCTCCGGCAATTTGTGCCGCTGCACCGGCTACCAGAATATCGTCGCGGCCATCCAGTTCGCGGCCGCCAGGCTGAACGCCCCCGCACAGCAGGAGCAGGCGGCATGAACGACATGACCCCGACACCCGAACAGCGAACGGAACGGCTGCAAGGCATGGGCTGCCGGCGCAAGCGCGTGGAGGACGTGCGTTTCACCCAGGGCCGCGGCAACTACGTGGACGACCTGAAGCTGCCGGACATGCTGTACGGCGACTTCGTGCGCTCGTCGTATGCCCATGCGCGAATCAAGAGCATTGATGCCTCGCGGGCGAAGGCGCTGCCTGGCGTGATCGCCGTGTTGACCGCGGCCGATCTCGCGCCGCTGAAACTGCACTGGATGCCGACGCTGGCGGGCGATGTGCAGATGGTGCTGGCGGACGGCAAGGTGCTGTTCCAGAACCAGGAGATCGCCTTCGTCGTCGCCAATGACCGCTCTGTCGCGGCCGATGCGGCGGAGCTTGTCGAGGTCGAATACGAGGAACTGACGCCGCTGGTCGATCCGTTCAAGGCGATGGACGCCGATGCGCCGGTGCTGCGCGAGGACCTGGCGGGCAAGACCACCGGCGCGCACGGCGCGCGCAAACACCACAATCACATTTTCGAATGGGAGGTCGGCGACCGCGAGGCTACCGATCTCGCGTTCCGCGACGCCGAGGTTTCGATCAAGGAGCTGATTTCCTATCAGCGCGTCCATCCGTCGCCGCTGGAGACCTGCCAGTGCATCGCGTCGTTCGCCAAGGTGACGGGCGAGCTGACGCTGTGGGGCACGTTCCAGGCGCCCCATGTGGTGCGCACCGTGGCGGCGATCCTGTCGGGAATTCCGGAGCACAAGATCCACGTGATCTCGCCCGACATCGGCGGCGGGTTCGGCAACAAGGTCGGCGTGTATCCGGGGTATGTGTGTTCGGTGGTCGCCTCGATCGTCACCGGCAAACCGGTGAAGTGGGTGGAGGACCGCATCGAGAACCTCTCCGCCACATCGTTCGCCCGCGACTACCACATGACCACCGAGATCGCGGCGACCAAGGCGGGCAAGGTGACGGCGCTGCGCGTGCATGCGCTGGCCGATCATGGTGCGTTCGATGCCTGCGCCGATCCGTCCAAATGGCCGGCCGGGTTCTTCAACATCGTCACCGGCTCGTATGACTTCCCCACGGCGCACTGCGTGGTCGATGGTGTCTATACCAACAAGGCGCCGGGTGGCGTCGCCTATCGCTGCTCGTTCCGCGTCACCGAGGCCGCGTACTGCATCGAGCGCGGCATGGATATCCTGGCGGCGAAGCTGGGCATGGACCCCGCCGAACTACGGCTGAAGAACTTCATCCGTCGGGAGCAGTTCCCGTACCAGTCGGCGCTCGGGTGGGAATACGATTCGGGCGACTATCACACGGCGATGCAGCAGGCGATGGAGAAGACCGGCTACGCCGCATTGCGCGCCGAGCAGAAGGCACAGCAGGAGGCGTTCAGACGCGGCGAAACGCGCGAGCTGATGGGCATCGGCGTGTCGTTCTTCACCGAGATCGTCGGCGCGGGGCCTTCAAAGAACTGCGACATCCTCGGCATTGCGATGTTCGACAGTTGCGAAATCCGCATCCATCCGACCGGGGCCGCGATCACGCGCATGGGGACCAAAAGCCAGGGACAGGGGCACGAAACCACCTACGCCCAGATCATCGCGACCGAGATCGGCATTCCCGCCGATGACATCATGGTCGAGGAAGGCAACACCGACACGGCGCCGTACGGGTTGGGCACCTACGGGTCGCGTTCGACGCCCGTGGCCGGCGCGGCGATCGCGACTGCCGCGCGCAAGATCAAGGCGAAGGCGCAGATGATCGCGGCCTACATGATGGAGGTGCACCACGACGACGTGGAGTTCGACATCGACCGCTTCCGCGTCAAAGGGCTGCCCGAGAAGTTCAAGACCATGAAGGAGATCGCCTGGGCTGCCTACAATTCGGTGCCGCCCGGGCTGGAGCCGGGGCTCGAGGCGGTCAGTTATTACGATCCGCCCAACATGACCTATCCGTTCGGGGCCTATATCTGCGTCATGGACATCGACGTGGATACCGGGGTTGCAAAGACCCGCCGGTTCTATGCGCTTGATGACTGCGGCACGCGCATCAACCCGCTGATCATCGAGGGCCAAGTTCACGGCGGCCTGACCGAGGCGTTTGCGATCGCGATGGGGCAGGAGATCGCTTACGACGAGATCGGCAACGTGAAGGGCGCATCGTTCATGGACTACTTCCTGCCGACCGCCGTCGAGACACCGCACTGGGAGACGGACTTCACCGTCACGCCGTCGCCGCACCACCCGATCGGCGCGAAGGGCGTCGGCGAAAGTCCGAACGTCGGCGGCGTTCCCGCATTCAGCAACGCGGTGAACGATGCGTTCGCCTTCCTTGGCAATACGCATATTCAAATGCCCCATGACGCGTGGCGGGTTTGGCAGGCGGCGCGAAAGTTGGGGGCGTGACACAGCGCTGCACCCCAGCGTCATGGCTGGGCTTGGCCCAGCCACGCACGGTTATTCGTTCGTGCAACAACGAAAGCCGTGGATGGTCGGCCTTCGCCGACCATGACGGTTGGGTCGGGCCAGCGCCCGGCCCTCCCCAAAACCGTCCATGCCTCCAATCCTGACCCGCGACCAAATCGCCGACCGATTGGCGCAGGTTGGCTACATCGCCGACCCGGATCTGGCGACCGCACTGCTGCTGATGGACATGCTGAGCCGGCCGCTGCTGATCGAAGGCAATGCCGGCGTCGGCAAGACCGAGGTGGCGAAGGCGCTCGCCGATGTGCACGCCACCAACTTGATCCGGCTGCAATGCTACGAAGGGCTGGATCAGTCCGCCGCATTGTACGAATGGAACTACCAACGTCAGCTACTCGCAATCAAGGCGCGCGAAGGCGGCGACGCGGACGAGATCGAGGTGGCGATCTTCTCGGAGCGCTACCTGCTGGCCCGCCCGCTGCTGGCGGCTATCCGGCAGGACACGGCACCCGTGCTGCTGATCGATGAGATCGACCGCGCGGACCAGGAGTTCGAGGCATTCCTGCTGGAACTTCTCTCGGACTTTCAGGTCTCGATTCCCGAACTCGGCACCATTGTCGCGCGCGCCGTCCCGCGCGTCGTGCTGACATCCAACGGCACGCGCGAGTTGTCGGACGCTCTGCGCCGGCGTTGCCTTTACCACCACCTGGATTACCCGTCGCCCGATCGCGAGGTGCGCATCATCCTCACCCGCGTGCCCGGCATCGCTGTTTCACTGGCGCGGCAGGTTGCCGGGATGGTGGCGGCGTTGCGGCGCGAGGAACTGGCAAAAGTGCCCGGCGTGGCCGAGACGCTGGATTGGGCGCGGGCGCTGCTCGGGTTTGGCGTGGCTGACCTCGGCGATGATCCTGCGACGGTGTTCGAGACGCTGACATGCGTGTTGAAGACCCACGAGGACCGCGCGCGGATCAGCCGCGAGGTCACCGAACGGCTGATCGCGCAGGTGGCGTGATGGACCCCGGGGCGCGTGTACTCGGGCGCCTCGCCGGCTTCACCGCGACATTACGCGACAACGGGTTTGCCATCGGGTTGGCGGAAGCCGGTGACGCCGCGCGCATCATGGCCTCCCCGCTTGCCGCGCGGCCGATATGGCTCGGCCAGGCGTTCCGCGCGGTGTTCTGTTCGGATGCAGGCGAATGGCGCAAATTCGACGAGGTCTTTGCCGCGTATTGGCTCGATCGTGGTGTTCGACGCGTGACGAAGCTGTCAGGTGCCGCGCCACGGGACGGACCGCGCACGCTGCGGCAGCTTGCGGAGGCGGGTGCGCAGCGTGGCGAGCCGCAGGCAGTCGATGCGCCACACGATCGAGGCGACGACAACACCGACAATCCCGCCGATCGCCGCGGCCGGCGCGAGGGGGCGAGCCGAGCCGAGGCGCTGACCCGGACCGATTTTCGTCACATCGCCGACCCGGATGCGCTCGCAGCCGCGCACAAGGCGGCGGCACGACTGGCCGAGGTCCTGCGCACGCGGCTGACGCGGCGCGTCCGCGTTGCCAAGGCCGGCCTGCGCCTTGACATGCGGCGCACCATTCGCGCGAGCATCGCGCGCGGTGGCACTCCGCTCGATCTGGTGTGGCGTCGGCGGCGCGCGCGGCCGCTGAAGCTGGTTGTACTGCTGGACGCTTCGGGCTCAATGAGCCTCTACACCGCGGTCTTCACCCGCTTCGTCCACGGCGTGATCCATTGTTTCCGCGAGTCCGAGGCATTCCTGTTCCACACGCGGCTGGTGCAGATCTCGGATGCGATGCGGGAGCGGCATCCGCAGCGCGCCATTGACCGCCTGTCGCTGCTGGCCGAAGGCGTCGGCGGCGGCACCCGCATCGGGGCGTGTCTGGCGCAGTTCAATCGCTGGCACGCAGGCTGCGTGCTGACATCGCGCACCGTGCTGATGATCGTCTCGGATGGCTACGACACCGGCGAGCCGGGCGCACTGGGGGCTGCGATGTCGGCGCTGCGCCGGCGCTGCCGGCGGATCGTCTGGCTGAACCCGATGCTCGGCTGGACCGGCTACCAGCCGGTCGCGCGCGGCATGGCCGAGGCGCTGCCACACATCGATCTGTTTGCGCCGGCGCACAACCTTGAAAGCCTGATGCGCCTGGAAGACTATCTGGCGAAGCTGTGAGCATTCGGGATGGTTGCGGGATCGACGTTCCCTGCAAGTTTGCTATTGCGAGGCGTTCGCAATCCAGGTAGGAACTTCTCCAGCCGCTTGATGGATGCCAAGTCGTGTATGTCTGCCTGTGCAATGCGCTGACCGATCGAAAACTGAGACAGGCGGCCGCCGCGATGGGCAGCCAGCGCCCGAACGAAGTGTACGCGGCCTGCGGCTGCCGTGCCCAATGCGGCCAGTGTGTCCGCGCGGTGCTGCAACTGCTGCGGGACCAGGCTCCGCAGGTGGAAGGCGAGCTTCACGGAGCCGATTGATTCGGACGATCCTCGACCGAACCTTGCCAGACGCGCAGGATCGGCCGGTGTCAGCCGGGAGACAATGCAGATGCTGCGTGATCCAAAGGTCATCGAGTACCTGAATGGCGTGCTCACCAATGAACTGACGGCCATCAATCAGTATTTTCTGCATGCGCGCACATTGGATCATTGGGGCGTGGCAAAGCTGGGAAAGCATGAGTACGCCGAATCCATCGAGGAGATGAAGCACGCTGACATGTTGATTCAGCGCATTCTGTTCCTGGATGGGCTGCCCAATGTTCAGCGGCTGAACCAGATAGCCGTTGGCGAGACCGTGGAAGAAATCCTGCGTGCCGATCTGAGTTTGGAGGAGCGAGCCCTCGACGATCTGCGTGAGGCCATCGCTTACTGCGAGAGCGTTCGCGACTTCGTATCGCGGGATCTGCTGCTGCACATCCTGGAGAATGAAGAGGAGCATGTTGATTTCATCGAGCGTCAGCATGACCTGATAAAGCAGATCGGTACGGAACGGTACATTTTGCTGAACGCGGCCTCCGCACCGGAGTAAGGCCGTCGCCGAACGGCCAACGCTCCGGTCGACATTCTGGGCTCGGGCTGCAGCTCCTCGCCTCGGCTCACCTGGGTTCGAACAGGCGTCGGCCGACAAATTCGCCCTCACGCACGCCGCCGGGGCATGCGAACAGACCGCCCCCCACATGCGTCGTGTACTGGTTCAGCGCATCCAGCTTGGCCATGTTTTCGTATATGCGGATGAACCCGGTACGCGGGTCGCGCTGATAGGCGACGAAAAAGAGCCCGGCGTCGTACATCAGGCCCTGCCGCCATGGCGGCCACCGCTCGGCGATGAAGCTCACACCATCGTTGTAGGAATAGGCCCGGCGGAGAATCTCCGCGCCGCCGTTGGCTTCGGACGCGGCCAGGCGGACATGGGCGTTCTCGGCGATCACCGGATTGCCGTCCTGATCCAGCGCGGCGAGATCGAGCGGGTCGAGTTCATTCTGCTTGCCCAGCGGGGCGCCAGAATACTTACGACGGCCGATCACCTCCTCCTGGAAGTCGAGTTCACTGCGGTCCCAGTGCTCCAGCGCGATGCGGATTCGACGGGTGACGAGATAGCTGCCGTTTTGCATCCAGTCGGGGCCGTCGTCGCCGACCCAGACCGCAGCGAAGGGCGGTTGGGGATTTATGGTGCCGTCCTTGAAGCCCATCAGGTTGCGCGGCGTGACGCCAGGCGCATAGCCGGGGATGAAGCCCGCCTGGATCCAACGCAATTGGGCGGTCCCGTACGCCAGACGGACAAGTTGTCGCACCGCGTGGAATGCGACCTGGGCGTCGTCGGCACAGGCCTGGATCGACAGGTCTCCGCCGGTTTGCGCCTCGACAAGCTGATCGCCGTTAAACGAGGGCATATCGACCAGCGCCTCCGGTCGCCGCGACGCCAACCCGTAGCGGTCGGTTCCATCCTTGCTGAACAGGCCGGCACCGAAGCCGAAGGTGACGGTCAGCCGCGACGGTGGCAGGTCGAGCGCCTCGCCGCTGTCGCCGGCGGGGGCCGCAGGATCCGAGCCGAGGGGCACCGCCGTCTCACCCTTAGCCATTCTGGCGGCGGCTTCGGTCCAGGCGCGCAGAAGCGTCACCACATCGCCGAGGTTCCTCGTCGTCAGATCGAGTGCGGCAAAGTAGCTGTGGCTTTGCGCTGGGGTGGTGATGCCGCCCTGATGCTCGCCCCAGAAGGGCTCGGTGCCGGCACTCGATCGGGCGGACGCAGCGCGCGGCGCGCCTGCGGCCGCCAGCAGGCCTCCAGCAGCTGCAAGCAGGCCGCGGCGCGAGGTGAACGGACAGATCAATGAGCCAGGACGAGCATGTTCACCTCGTCCTCAACATAACAGAAGCTGTCGCCGGCCGGTGTCATGGCAATTCCGAACAGATCACCGCTGCCCGGCGGCGACTGCGCTTTGTTCGCATCGATCCAACGCGCATAGAGCTGGGCGCCCGACACGGGATCGATCTCGACCACCTGTCCGTTCAGCCCGTTCGTGACGATGAGGTGACCATTCGGCGCCGTCGTCATGGCCAGGGGGCGCTTCAGGAACCCCTCCTTCGTCACGGTCAGGCCGGGTCCGGCGCTGTCGGTCCGCGTGGCGGCGTCGGGGATGGCGGCGATCCGGTTGGCCAGCGCGTCGGAGACGTACAGCACGCCGCCGGCGCCCAGCGCGAGGCCGGTCGGACCGATGATGAACACATCCTTGTCCGCCTGCTCACCGAGGCCGCTGGCGATCACCGTTTCCTTGACGACGGCCGGCGGCTTGCCGTCGGGGATCGATAACTCAATGCGCAGCACAGTCGCCTTGTTCACCACGGGCGGTTCGTCAACCGGAGGGCCGACGTCAAAGCCGGTATTGCTGAAGAACAGTGTCGCGGTCGCGCCGTTGTCGATCACCGCCATGTTGCCCCATGGACCGTTGATGTTCGGGCTGGTGATGGTGCCCGCGACGTTGCCTTGGGCGTTGAGGACGATCAGGCAGCCCTGGCCCTTGGTCTTGGTGGTGCCGTCCTGGCTCGGCAGGCTACCGACGATGACCCAGCCGGATTTGAGCATGGTCATTGCTGTGGTCAGGCCCACGCCACCCGGACATTGCGCCAGGTTGCGCGGGATCGCCGCGAACAGGCTCAGTTTCTTTGTCGTGGGATTGAAGTTCACGATGGTGGTGCCGAGGCCTTGCAGGTTGTTCCGGTCGTTGAAATTGTCGACCAGCATGTCGTCCTTTTGGATCTTCCCCGCAGTGACCGGCGCAATGACGATGGCATAGGGGTTTTGATCGCCGTTGGCCGGCACCGTCGATGTCACGATGCTGTGGCGCTTGATCGTCTCGAGAAGGCCCTTCTGTTCGGCGGCGCACGCGCTACCGGAAAGGATGGGCGCCATCACGAGCCCCAACATCCACCACGGCGATGGCGAACGCGCTGAACGCTCGTTGCATCGCACGGAGCGCCCGGCGGTTTGCATGACAGTGCGGGTCAATCGCATGGAACTGGCTCCCTGGCGAATTTATGTGAGACGGGCGCGTCAGAAGGTCACGACGCTGCGCATTCCGAAGATTGCTTCGTTGCCGACGCGTTGTGCTGGATTGTTGGGATCCTGGATGCCGGCGCCGGGATTGAACACGTACTGGAAGTCCGGTTGCAGCTGCCACCAGCCGGTGGCCTGGATCTGATACGTGACCTCGATGAATGTTTCGCTCCCGCGAACCGGGAACGGGCCTCCGGAGAAGAATGCGGTATCGCGGTCGAGCGCGGCGGCGCCATTGCTCACCTTGGCAATCCCGAAGCCGATGCCGACGGTGTCGTCATCGCGCCCGGGCAGCGGCGCCTTGAGGGTGACGCCGGCGTTGACGCTGAAGTTGATCAGATTGCGATCGCCCGGCGCGCCCATCATGCGTGCGAACACGCCGATTGCGCGGGGACTGTCCTCGGACGGCCGCCAGATCATCTGGTCAACCACGCCATAGATGCTGAAGTTGTTGCGAAGCATCTGCGGGACGCCGTTGCTGGCGGGGTCGGCAAGCGACAGGCCGGTATTGTCGAAGCGCTGCGAGGGAAACGGAGCGGTGTCGATCCACATGCCGAGCTTGTAGGCGCCCGGCAGGCCAGACGCGCGACTGCCGTAGTCCATGTCGCCATTGCTGGGCTGGTTGAGCGCGTACTGGACCTCGGCAATGAACAACGCGCCGGTCCGAAGGTTGAAGTTGCCGCCCCAGCGCGTGCTGCCGAGCAACTGGGAATCGGCATTGAACGGTCCGCCCGGCGGGTTGTCCTGAAACACGCCACCCAATGCGGTGAAGCCGTTGCCGAGTTGCGTACGCAGCCGGATACCGAGTGAGGATAGCGGATAGGCCGGGCCGCCTGCGTACAGATCGGCGGAAGGCAACATCGGCCAACCCATCATGGTGTTCAGAAACAGTCCCGAGTACTGACTGGTCATGAACTCCTGGTCGAGGCTCTGCTGACCGATCTTCACATCGAACCTGCCGTCGAGGAACGATTGCTGGAACCAGACCTCCCACAGGCGTGTGGTGGGGGCAGCGAGAATCCCGCTCGCCGTCTGCAGGTTCAGCAGGTTATCGGTGCTTATGCTGCGACCGCGGATGTTCCAGGCGCTGACGTTGATGGTGCCGCCTTCCCAGCCGAAGGCTCGTTGCGTATCCAGGCCGACACCCATCAGGGTGACCCCGTCGTAACTGGCGCCGCGCTTGATCCCACCGGTGACGTTGCCCCAGACCTCGTTGGTGTCCTGGATGCCAAAGGTGATGCCGTAGTTCCAAAGTGCTGAACGCAGTCCGCCAGCGTCGCCGAGCAGGTTGGAGCGGGTAAACAGCCCGGTGGTGAAGCCGGGTCCAGGTTCAGGTTGCAAGGATGTCGTTCCCTGCGCCAGCGCGCCATGCGCTGCCAGGCAGAACGCGAGGCAGATTGGGCTCAGACGCAAACGCACGGCCGGCTGTCTCCTCTTGTCGCGATGCGATCAGGCTGGCGGCGGGCACATGAGCGGCCGCAAGCTGGCAGGCCACGTTTCCCGCCGTGGTTGGCACCTGGATCAGGCGTCATGGCCGGAGAGGCGATATGCGCCGTGACCGCTCGGCTGGGCACCGCTGAGGATCAGGTCGGCAAGACGCAGCAGTATGCCGGCGCTGATCGCGGCGCCCTCCGCTGCGAGGATGCGTTCAATCGCGACGTTGAGGAGTGCATTTGGCACGAGACAGCGTTGACGCGCAGGGACCTGATCAACGATGTCGTCGAGCCGATCTTCGATCCTTCGCATAATGATTTGGAGCTCTTGGATCTCGGGATGCGTTGGTGCTTGGTGGCGCGGCACTGGATTGGCGCTTTCGTTCAAAATGGATGAGGCGGCCCTGCACGTCGGTCGAGATATCCGACGTGGCTCGGCGGAAGTATTAGAATGCTATCTGGTACTCGACCTTCCAGCGGACCGCTCCGCGGGGAGAAGCCTGCGTCATGCCGAACATATATCCGACCTCGTATTTCAACTTGCCGTAAGGCGAGAAGTTGAATGCACCAACGGCGACCGGACCGATGAAATGCTGTTGCTGCGAGAATTTGCCGGCCTCACCCAGATCATCGATGAACCCATAGTACTCAAAGGCCGGATCGATATAGGGGTTCAACAGCAGCCGTGACTGCCAGGCGATCTCGAGGCCTGTGGCGTGGCTCGCATTGTGGCCGACGTTGTGGGAAAAGAACACGTTGAGTGTGTGAAGGCTATCGAGCCCGAAGACATTGTAAAGCTCCTTTTGGACAATAGGTCCGGCCAAGACGCTGTTGGCGACGCCGTTCAGTGCCGATTGAGAATACTCGGCAAAGATTCCGACATTGAAAAAGTACTGACCGGGTTGCGTCAGCATGAACGTGTTCTCAATGGTCGTCGCAGTGTAATGCACGCTGCTGTCCGGGACCGAGTTTGTCTCAAGCTCAAGCTCGATCTCCCACCAGGGCGTCACGCCGTAGCCGATTGAATTTGTGTAGCTCTGCTGGCCGCCGAGTGTCTTGTCCTTGTCGAAGGTGAAGAGGCCGTTGTGCTCGAATTCGAGCTCGCGGTATTCGACCTCCGGCATCTGCACCTGGAGTTCCGCATGGGCGGAATATGCCGGAGCAAACAGAACAAACGCGGCAGAGGCAGCCACCATACGTTTGGTGCGCAGGCCGGATCGTCGCGCCAGAGCCCGCATGGGCAAGCCGATCGCCGCTATGACGAAGACATAGGCGATGATCTGTATGCCTGCCGGTCGCGCGACGTAGCCGACCAGCGTATGGAGTGTCTTGCCCGGGAGGCTCTCTTCCGACAACAGGAACGAAGTGTTCCAGATCTGGTCGCCGAGCGCCGGCAAAAGGTCGGCCTGCACCAGAAAGCCAGTCGCCTGTGCCGCCAGTCCGGCGGCGAGCAGCAACACCATCCAGCCGGTGACGACGAACAACCGATGCACGGGGATGCGCAGCAGTCCGTAGTACAGGACGATCCCGACGACAATACCGCCTGCCAGGCCAGCCAGTCCGCCGACAAGCATTGCGAGGGCACCGTCATGGGATGACGCGGCGACGCTGTAGACGAACAGCACAATCTCGGAGCCCTCGCGTAGTACGGCGACGCCCGCGATCAGTGCGAGCGCTGCAAGCGGCCGGCTGCCGGCGGCAACCTGACGGCTGATGTCCTTCGCCTCATCGGCCATTTGGCGCGCATGAGTTGCCATCCAGAGGTTGTGCCAACCGAGCATGCAGACGGCGAGCAGGAGGATGCCAGCATTGAGGATCTCCTGGCCCGAACCTTGGAATGCATCGGCAATGCTGGCGGCGAATATGGCGACCAGACCGGCGCCGCACACGCCGCCACCGATGCCGGCGGCGACCCAACGTGTGCGTCCGGCCACTCCAACCGAAGCTGCCATGACGATGCTGACGATCAGTGCCGCTTCCAGCACCTCGCGGAAGACGATGATTGCGACGGCGAGCATGGGGCCTCAGCGTGCGATAAGGTGACCGCGGGTCTGCGGATTGAAGTCGTCGAAGAATTCGTAGGTGCCGGGCCGGAGCGGGCCGACATAGACCGTGATCTGCTGACCGGGCGTGACGACCTTTTCGCGCCGAAGTTCCGCACTTTCGAATTCCGACGCAGCGGCACGTTCGTTGGTGACATGCAGTTCGATCTTCTGCCCGGCGGGCACGGTGAGTTCGGGCGGATCGAACGCATTGTCGTGAATAGCAATCGAGAAGGTCGGATTCTGGGCCTGCGCCGGGGCGAACCAAAGTGCGACCGCGGCGAGCAGACAGCCAACAGCACGTATGAACGTCCGCGGTGGCCGCTTGATGAGGGCACGTTTCAAGTTGGGTCGTGACGACCGGGGCGATCGAGGTTCCATGCACCACCTATATGCGAATCATTCGCAAACTCATTCGCAATACGACGTCCCGGCGAGCATGGCAAGGGGCCGATAGCGGTCGAACATTAGTGCATCGATGCAATGATACGGAGTGCCGCTATCGTCTTCCGTCCGACGAACCGCGGGCGGCCAATGCATGTCGGAGCGCGCGGGTGTCTCGACCGTTGCCGCCCAAGACGGCGGCACATCGTCGAGCCGCCGCGTCGACCGGTTTCTGCTCGTGGCAAGCAGATCATTCTTGCGGGTATTTGAATGTGAAGTCGACGCTGAATGGCTTCCACCAGTCGGGTACACCGGTCTCCTTGTCGGTATGACGCAGGAAGCCGTTCACGACGGGCGGGCTGAGTTGATAGACAACGTGGTACTGTCCAGGCCCGTTCATTTTGACGTTGTCGGCATAGTGCGGGCCATCCTTCGCGACCATCGGCTTGAGCGTGCCGCTGGTCTTCCAGGTCGTGCCGGTCTTTTCCAGCGTGTACTGCACCGAGAGATAGGGGATCCATCCGCCATCCGGATAGCCATAGACGTTGTCGGCGGTTGCGTGGATGTCCGCCTCGAGGTGAATGACATCGGCGCCCATCGGCATGCCTGGTGCCATCGGCGCCATTTCCACCCCGATCAGATAATTGGCGACGATCTCCATATCGTGCTCGTGCAGCGGTCCGCCGACGAAGTACTCCTTCGCCGCCGCGCCATGGGTCAAGACGAGCGCCATCGCGCCGGCTAATCCAACCACCCGCTTCATCGTTTCGTTCCTTCAGCCATCATTTGCCGCGTATTCCGCTCGGAGGGTCATAAAGATGCCGTGGTGCCCACCGTGCATCGCCAGTCCTATTTCTCGACCGCGCTGATCGCACCGGTTGCGGTGTCCGGGTGATAGTCGTCGAAGAACCGATAGGTGCCGGGCTTCAAAGGGCCTGCGCTGACCGCGACCTTGCTCGCAGGTGGCACGATCTTCTCGATGCGGAGGTCGCTGCTCTCGAACTCGCTCGGTGTCGGGTCCTGATTGGTCACCTCGATCCGGAAGCGTTCGCCCGCCGGGACGGTCACCTCGCTCGGCACGAACCGGTGCTGGCTGAGGACCAACTGCACCGGTTCCGCGGCAAGCGCGCCTGGCACCCACGTCGCCACCGTGGCCATCGACAAGCCGATCGCCCAGCGCATCAGCATCTCCACACCTCGTTTGGCCACTTGTTAATGCGGATCAGTCGCAATATCAACCCAGCGCAGGCGCCCCATCGGGCGCGCACCCACACGAGATATGGCCGATCCAAACACGTTCGATTTTCTCCGCATCCCGACCGAGACGCTGATTGCGCTCGACTGGCGGCCGTTCCACTTCGCCGTGCAGCGCTATCACCATCTGGTGCGAATGACGCACATCCTGTCGGTGAGCCTTTTTTTCGGCGGCATAGCGTTGCTGGATCTTCGCCTCACCGGCGTGCGTGGGACCGTTCCGTTGCGGCCATTTGCCGAACACACTCTGCCTTGGCTATGGCTCAGCTTCGGCGTCGGTGTCGTGAGCGGGGTGGCGCTGTTCCTCTATGACCCGCTGCATGTCGGGGCGCACGCGTATTTCACGGCCAAGCTCGCGCTGATCGGGCTCGGATTGGCCAACGCGGCCATATTCCATCGCACCGGCTACCTGAGCGCTCTGGCCGCCGAAGGAACGCCGCCGGCGAGTGCACGATGCGCCGGAGCGCTCTCATTGCTGTGCTGGGCGGGCGTCATGGTGTGCGCCTGCCTGAACGTCGAGGCCGAACCAAAGGTGTTTTTGCGGTAGGCGCAGCTGCCTCGCGGGCCAGCGTCGGGCGACAGACGAGCCGAAGCTACGCCGCAGCCTGCCGGGAGCCTTGCAGGTCGCGCCCCAACAGGTTCTTGACTGTTGTCGGATACCATCGTGCTCCGCGGGCGGTGGGGATGCCGCGCGCGTTCAGCGCATCCGCCATACCCTGCAGGGTGCCGATGCCCGATGCCTGAAGCGCGCGGACGATCGGCAGCATGTTGGCAGCACGTTGATCGGCAAGTCTCCGGGCGACCGCATCCGTTCGCCGAGTTGCTGGCTCCTGCTCCTGCGTCGCCGTTTCAGCCCAGTCCGGGCTCTGTTCGGACACGGGTGACGTTGGCCATGCGGCGCGTGACTGCCGGCCCATAAGATCAGCATCAGACTCGGCGGCGTGGGCTGTCTGCCCGACGAGAAACCTGCCGGCGCGTGCGGGGGCGACCTGGGGCGGATCGCAAAAGACCACCTCGCAATCCGCAGAACCGTCAAAGAGCGTGAACAGGACGCTGGCATCGCGAGCCAGCCTGTCGAGCCTGGCGATGATCAGCGTGGCGTGCTGCCGACGGCATGCGTCCAATGCACGGGCCAGCGCTGGCCGATCGCTTCGCTGACCGCTCTCAACCTCGGTATATTGCCCGACCAGCTCCCGATTGCCGCTGTCCAGATATTCGGCGACGGCAATATGCTGCGCCTCCAGCCCGAGCACGGAACGTCCCTGTCGGCCCGTGCCGGCCCGAAAATAAGCGACGAAGAGTTCGCGTGACATGGGCTGAAACCCCGGCCTTCGTTGCGTCGCGGTAGCCTGCGACTGGTGTTTCCACCCCTGAAGCAAGAGTTGTGCCAGCGAGTAGACGGCAACAACCTATTGAAAAGACCGAGATTTTCATTGCAGATGACGATGTATGCGGGTGATTTCCCCCACCCGCCAAGTAATGACTGGGGCATATCACCCAGCAATCCCCATCGCCCAGAAAGGCCGTGCCATCCCCCAGCGTGGGCCGACTGGCAGTCACGCGTCTGATCGCTGCCGGACAGTTGACTTGGAACACGACCAGCCGCCGCCAAGGTCTCGCGCTGGCAACAGGGGGGTACCCATGAGCGACTCAATCGGAGGCGGCATCCACGACTCGATCGGTGGCGCGGCGCACATCGTCGCAGGCGGTGTTCAGGGGGCGGCCGAGCAGGTGCAGCATGCTGCATGCAAGGCCAAGGGCGGCGTCGGCGAGGTGCGGGAGGTTATTCGGGCCCAGCCGATCACTGCTGCTCTTATCGTGTTCGCGCTCGGCTATCTGTTCGGTCGACTCGGATCGCTGATTCCCTCGAGCCACTCGGTTCGCGGCCGGGGCTGATCGGCGCGCCCTCGGCCGCTAGGCGGTGCCGACCGTACCGCCGCCGCGGACCTCGATTTCCACCACCCGATCGCGCAGTCTGGCCTCCAGCGCGTCGCCCATCCGTCGGGCCATCAGGCGCGACTGGCCAGCCTTCGCGAGCCCGACGCAATACAGGTCCCGCAGGCGACGGATCATGCCGTCGCGCTGGTCGCGCGGCTGTGCAATGACCTCCATGGCCAGTTGCTGCGTGGCGCCATCGGCATCGACCAGCCGCAGGATGGCGTTCATCGACGGGTGAGACTCGTTCATGATGACCGCATCCTATCACAGTCGGTTCGCCCCCTGCGACGCATCAACGGTGGTGCCCGGTCAAATTGCGATCGCATAGGCCGGCCGACGCGGATCGGCCCCAGCGCCGATGAGGCCTGTCGCTGGGTCGGTCAGGATCGCCTCGACTGAGCCCGCGAGCCAGGTCCAGTCCGGCCAGTTCCGCACCTCGTGCCCGCGCGAGGCGAGGTCGGCCTGCGTCGCCGCGTCGATCCTGCCCTCGACCGCAAGCCGTCCCGGGAAATACTCGAACGGCGCGAACGATGACGGAAAAGAATAGCTGGCGACGCGTGGCGCCTCGATCGCGTCCTGCAGTTCCATGCCGTGCTGGAACACATTCAGCAGCACCTGCAACATGGCCTGGGTCTGCACGTCGCCGCCCGGCGTGCCAAACGGCATCACACCGCCCGTCTCGGTCACCACCATCGCCGGATTTGGCGTCAGCCGAGGGCGTTTGCCGGGCGCAACTCCGGCCGGATGACGCGGATCGGGTCGGCTCTGCGAGCCGCGGCCCGATGGCGTGATACCCAGCCCCGGCACGACCGGCAGATTGCCCGAGCCGTCGGACGGAGTGGCGCTGAACGCGTTGCCCCAGCGATCGACGACGCAGCAGTAGGAGGTGTCGGCCTCCACCTTCGGCATTTCGGCCGTGCTTGCCATGTGCGGCAGATTGGTGCGATCCAGCGGCGCCGGCATCTCGCCGAACGCACGGTCGTCACGCACGGCCGATGCGCGGCGCGCGACGGTGGCCGGATCGAGCAGGTATTCGATCGGCACGTCGATGAAGGCCGGATCGCCGAAGAAGTACTCCCGATCGGCCATCGCCAGGTTCACGCACTCGGCTATCCGATGTAGGTAGTTCGCCGAATTGTGCGGCAGCCCGGCGACGCCGACCCGCTCGAGCAGCGCCAGCGCCTCCAGCAGCGCGGGTCCCTGGCACCATGGGCCGCAGGTGATGACCTCGTGCCCCCGCCAGGCGCGCCGCACCACCGGCTCGATGGGTGAGCGGTATTCGGCAAGGTCCTGCATGGTCAGATAGCCGCCCTCGCGCTTCTGGAACGCGGCGATCTCGCGGGCGATGTCGCCGATGTAGAACGCATCGTGCGCCGCCCGGAGCCCCGCCTTGCGGTCGGACCCCGCGGCGCGGTCCTGATCGGCCATGAATTGCAGCGTGCGCGCCAGGTCGGACTGCACGAATTTTTCCCCGGCGCGCGGCACGCGGTCGTTGGGCAGGAAGATCGCGGTGTTCGATTGCCAGCGCCGGTATTCATGCTCGTGCGCCGCAATCGACACGGCAAGCAGTGGGTAAACGGCGAATCCTTCCCCCGCATAGCGGATCGCCGATGCGGCAACGTCAGCAAAGCGCATCGTGCCGTGGCGTTCCAGCGCGGTGATCCAGGCGTCGGGCGCGGCGGGGATTACGGTGCGCAGCACGCCGTCGGGGATTTTTCCTCCGTGCTCCCGCATGAAGATGTCGGCCGGCAGCGCTTTCGGCCACCACCCGAGCCCCGCTATGCTCTCCACGGTGCCATCGGCGAGCCGGATCATGATGGGTGCGACGCCCGCAACGTTCACCAGGTCCGGCTGCAGCACGCCCAACGCGATGCCGGCGGCGCAACCCGCATCGATCGCATTGCCACCGGCTTCGAGGATCGAGAATGCAGCGGAGGCTGCCAGGTAGTGGCCGGCGGAGACCGCGTGGCGGGTGCCATAGACGGTGGGACGATGACTCATGGCGTGGCTCCTCCGAAGGTGTCGGAAGCCTGCGGCAAAGCTGCGCGAGCGTCCAGCCAGGCAAGCAGCGCGGGACCGAAGGCCTTGAGGCTCTTGTAATGCCGTGTCTGCTCCGGCAGCGCCCGCACCGCTTCGGCCAGCTGCGCGGCAACCGCCGGCGTCGTGATGGCCATGGCCAGCTTGTAGCTGTGCACGCGGATGCCAAAGAGCACGGCGTCGGTTCGTGGCAGGCGGGTCAGGGTCTGCCGCTCGACCCGAAGATACAAGGTGTCGCCCGCGTTGTCCGGCGTGATCTCGGAGTTCGCCGCCTCTCGCCACTTGCCGGTCGGCTGGTACATCGCCGGATCGTCCAGCACCGACCAGTTGAGGCGCGACGCGATGTGGCCCGGCCTGACCTTTGCCATGAAGCGGTTGACGGGGGTCGCGAGACGGTCGGCATAGAACGGCACCGGGCCATGCACCGCCGTCAGTGGACATCCCAGCTTTTCGTGCAGTCGCCACCGGCTGGGGAAGCACAGGATTGCGGCGGTGAAGTGCGGCTCATCCGCGTCTGATTGGATGATGCAGAGGTCCTCCTGCACCAACCGTCCGGCGAGTTCCAGCGGATGGCACGGCAGCGCGTCGAGATCCCAGGTCTCACCGGTCAGTCGGTTGGCCAACATTGTGCCATCGAGTCCGAACCAGACGGGAAACTGCGTGGTCAAATGCGCGACGAGACGCTGCAGCACCTCGCAGCACGCGCCCTCGGCTTCCGGCAACACGCCGAACACGTCGTCATGCCGTTCGGAGAGCAGACGGCGACGCTCAGCCATTTCCTCCGGGTAGCGCGCATCGAGCTCGATCCAATTGCTCTGCGGCACTGTGATCAGGCCCATCGCCATGCGGTACGGCCCGGTCTCAAACGACCGGTGGACAATCTGGGGAGGAAGTTCGCCCCCTTTTACTCCGCCGCCCACCAACCCTGTCCCACAAGGGGAGGGGGAGTCGCGGCTATCCCCATGTGCATGGCCGTCACGCACCATCAGATCACACCGTTCGCCCTCAGCTCCGCCAGCGCCGCCGCATCCAATCCGAGCCGTTCCGACAACACCGCGTCGGTGTGCTCGCCGAGCAGCGGCGGGGCGAGACGATAATCGGGCGGTGTCTCCGACAGACGCACCGGATTCGCAATCACCTTCACGGTCTCACCGGAACCGTGCGCCATCTCGCGCACCACGCCGCGCGCCACCACATGCGGATCGGCGAACACCTCGGACAGCTTGTTGATCGGGCCGCAGCCGATCTTCAGCGCCTCAAGCCTATCCACCCACCATTCCGTCGGATGTTGCCGCATCACCGGCGTCAGCGTGTCGGTGACGAGTTGCCGGTTCTCGACCCGCGCCGCGTTGGTGGCGAAGCGCGCATCCTCCAGCAGATGCGTCAGCGCAAACGCCTCGCAGAATCGCTTGAATGTCGGATCGTTGCCGATAGACAGCACGATGTGTCCATCGGCCGTCGGGAACACCTGATATGGCACGATGTTCGGGTGCTGGTTGCCCAGCCGTTCCGGGTTCTCGCCGGTGGCGAGATAGTTCATGCCCTGGTTCGCCAGCCATGCCACATGCGTGTCCAGCATGCCGATGTCGATTTGCTGCCCTTGACCGGTCGCATCGCGATGCCGCAGTGCGGCCAGAATCCCAATGCAGCCGTACAGCCCGGCGAACAGGTCGGCGACCGGCACGCCCACCTTCTGCGGCAGCCCGTCCGGCTCGCCGGTCAGGCTCATCACGCCGCCCATCGCCTGGATCAGCGAGTCATAGCCAGGCCGCGGCGCGTACGGCCCGGTCTGGCCGAAGCCGGTGATCGAGCAATAGATCAGCCGCTGGAACTTCGCATGCAGGTCGTCGTAGCCGAGGCCGTATTTCGCCAGCGCTCCGACCTTGAAGTTCTCGACCAGGATGTCGCATTGTGCGATCAGCCGCATCGCAATCGCCTGGCCCTCCGGCTTGGCGATATCCAGCGTGACCGAACGTTTGTTGCGGTTCACACCGACGAAGTAGGCGCTTTCCTTTGTCCCCGGCATATAGGGCGGCGCGAAGCCGCGCGTGTCGTCGCCGGCTCCGGGCCGCTCGATCTTGATCACATCGGCGCCGAGATCGGCCAGCATCTGAGCGCATGTCGGGCCGGCCAGGACGCGGGTCAGGTCGAATACGCGCAGACCCTTCAATGGTCCCTTGGGAATTGGTCCCGTGGAAAGTGGTCCAGTGCTCTGCGCGCCAATGGGTTCGCTCATCGGTCTCTCCAGCTTGCCGGCCAGCTTGCCGGGCCACGCTGCCGGGTCCATATCGGCAGGCCGCTTATAGGTCCGTCGGCCGGGGGAGCAAAACCCGACGGCGGAATGCACGACCCACGAGGAGACGCCGGCATTGCCGGATTCAGGCATGATGCCGCGACGCGCGGCCAGCATCGAGAGCCGCGCGTCATGGAACGCCGCGTGCCTGACGCTGGCCATTCTGTCGATCTCCTACGGCGCGCCACTGCTGGTCGTGGTCGGGCTGAAGCCGATCCAGGAGGCGCTTGGCACCGACCGCTCTGTGGTGGCGCTGGCCGGCGCCCTGGTCTGGGTGGGGACCGGCGTGGGCGGCATCATGATGGGCTGGCTCGCGGATCGCATCGGCATCCGCCTCACGGCGAGCATCGGCGCTGTGATGATGGGCGCGGGGTTGGCGATTTCCTCGACCGGCACCGTCTGGGCGCTTTATGTGGGGCATGGACTGCTGATCGGCCTGCTCGGCAACGGCGCGATCTATGCGCCGCTGGTGGTCTATGTCACCCGTTGGTTCGATCGCCGTCGCGGCTCGGCGCTGGCCTTGATCTCATCGGGACAGTACATCGCCGGCATCGTCTGGCCTTCAGTCTTTGAGCGCGGCATCGCGGTGTATGGCTGGCAGATGACGATGCTGGCGTATTCCGCCGTGGTGGTTGTGGTGATCCTGCCGCTGACCCTGCTGTGCCTGCGCCCGTCGCCGGAGCCGCTCGCCCCACACGCGATGTCCGGCGATCCGCGCAAGGGCGCGTCGGTCCTTGGCATGCCGGCGAACCTGGTCCTGGGGTTGATCTGCATGGCCGCGTTCTTCTGCTGCATTCCGATGGCGGTGCCGAATTCGCACCTTGTGGCCTTCTGCACCGACCTCGGCATCGTGCCGACGCATGGCGCGGCGATGCTGTCGGTGCTGCTGGCCAGCGCCTTCATCAGCCGGCAGTTCTGGGGAATGTTGGCCGATCGTATCGGCGGGCTGCGCGCGGTGATGGCGGGGTCGGCGTGTCAGGCGGTCGCGATCGGCGCTTTCCTGCTGACCCAGAATGAGGTCGGGCTGTTCGCCGTATCGGCGGCCTTCGGTCTCGGCTTCTCCGGCATCATTCCATCCTACGTCGTGGCGATCCGCGAACTGTTCCCGTCATCCGAGGCGGCGTGGCGGGTGCCGACGTTCTTTTTTCTCGGCATGTCGGGCATGGCGTTCGGAAGCTGGCTTGCCGGCGCGCTGTACGACCATTTCGGCTTCTATGCGCCGGCGTTCGCGGTGGGCGTGTTCTTCAACCTGGCGAACCTTCTGGTGATCGGCTTCCTGGTCGCACGGCAGCGCAACAACGCCCGGCTGGCGTTCGCTTACCGATAGGGGCGCGCACCTCCGCAGCCTGTCGGGTGCGTCACCTGAAGATGGACAGGCCGTGACTGCCGGCGACAGCGCCCAGGATCGTGAGCAGGCTCAATGTCAGAAGCGCTCCGTGCAACCACCGAAGCAATACGAACGTGGTGTCCGGCGCACGCCGGGCACGTGCCTGGAGCCACCTGTCGAGAAACAGCGGTTCGGCAACGAACAGCATGAATGTGAACAGCAGCCAGATCACGAGCATCGCGTCGAGCCACCAGCCCTCAAGCGTCATGAAATCCGGCCAGAGGCTCAGCCGATGCGCCATGTAGAAGCCGCTGGCGCCGGCGAGCAGCGTAGTGGCGCGCGCCTGCACGGCAAATCCGCGTTCGATCGTTGCGAAGAACGCGAATCGTTCCGGCGGCTCCTTGAACCGTCGGACCGCGGGCAGCAAGACGGTCGTGACCATGGCAACGCCGCCGATCCAAAGCACGACAGACACCACGTGGATCGCGAGGGCGACCGTCACGTCAACCATGGTATTGCCCCGATCGTGCCTGGTGGGCAAAGCTGTACGGGGCTGGAGGAATTGTAATGTCAAGACTTGTCGGCAAGGTGGCCTTCATCACCGGCGCCGGGACAGGCATCGGCCGCGCCACCGCCGTCCTGTTCGCGCGCGAGGGCGCGCGCGTCGCGATCGCGGAAATCGATGCGGCAGCCGGAGATGAGACCGCCCATCTGGCCGGCAACGATGCGATCGCCATCCGAACCGACGTAACCGACGAGACCAGCGTGCGCGAAGCGGTCCGTACCGCAGTGCAGCAATTCGGCGCGCTGCATATCCTGCACAATAATGCCGGAGGCTCGACGCCGCAGGACAACACGGTGGTCGATGCGCCGATCGAGGAATTCTGGCGCGTCATCCGGTTGGATCTGTTCGGCACCTTTCTCGGCTGCCGCGTTGCCATTCCGGAGATCATCAGGTCGGGCGGCGGAGCGGTGATCAACATGTCGTCGAACCTCGCGCTGATGGGCATCGCGGGACGCGACTGCTACACCGCGGCGAAAGGCGGCATCGCGGCGCTTACCCGTTCGATGGCGGTGGAATTTGCTGCGCAGCGCGTGCGGGTGAACGCGATCGCGCCGTCGGCGACGATGACCGATCGCGTGCGCGGGCTGATGGCGGGCAACGTGGCGCTCGACCGGCTTGCGAACGCGCATCTGCTCGGGCTGATCGAGCCGCCTGACATTGCCAACATGGCATTGTTTCTTGCGTCGGACGAGTCCCGCATGGTGACCGGGCAGGTCTATCCGGTGGACAGCGGTGTAACGATCTCTTGAGACAGCGCTCGCCAAGCCTTAATTCCCGTATTCGCTCGATGCCCTACCCCCAAGGGGTGTGGATCGACTCACACCTTAATATAATTTCTCAAGTCAGCGTATTTCCTGCTAACGGACCGAGGCGGCTTCGCTTGGGAGTAAACGAATGCCTACATTCAACGTCACCGGCAATCAGCTGAACAACTCCGCGCTCAATATCAACACCAATGGAGCGCCGGCCGAGACGATCAATGTATTCGGCACGACCGAAATGCATCCCACCACGCAATATGGCGATCACATCACGGTGAACCTGGCGGCCCATAGTAAATGGATCGGAGGGTTTGGCCTGGGTCCGGCCGAAAGCACCATGGTGGTTCAGGGAACAGGCCAGTTCGACAACCTGTCGTCCAACGTCAACGGGACCGCCACCATCGACGTCAATGTGATCGGGACCGGAACGTTCAATTTGAACGAGGCGCACTCGATCGGCAAGCTGGAATTCATGCACTCGGTGTCTGCCGGACAGACTGTAACGGACTCCGGGTATGAGTTGTACGGCGGCCAGTTCGGGGTTGTGCAGGTGGACAATCCGTCCCTCTACCACGCCTCGAATGTGCTGGGTTTCGGCGAGATCATCCTGGAGGGTCTGAAGGCCACAAGCTATTCCTACAAGAATGACGTCTTGACCCTGTTCAAGGGCAGGGCGGTGATTGATACGCTGAAGCTGGCTGTCCAAGCCGTGGGTTCCGGATCGCCGGTCGATTTTGGCGTTTCACAGGTCGGTGGCAGCGTCGTGGTTCACGCGGATGGAACATCGTACCATGACGGAGGGACGTTGCTGGCGGTCCATGTCTGAGGTCGTCGCAACCGTGCCGTAATAAGATCACCGGTGCCCCTGGGCGGCCCCGCCCCATGACAGGCCGCGAATCCGCCGACACGACGTTGCTGAAGATCGACATCGAGAAACCCAGGGCCGTCGCCCTGGGTTTTTCATTTCGGGTGCCACTCCGAAGCGCAGCCAATTCGATCGGTCGCTTCACTGGCCGTGGCTTCTCAGGAATGTATAGTGTCGCATAACCATCCGCCCGGACAGGGTTGAGGCTCTGTTTCCCGAGATTGTCGGCGGCTTGGACGGTGGACGACGCCACCTGAGGAGGCGACAATGAAGATCAAGCGCGTAGAGCATATCGCGATCGCAGTGAATTCGTTGAAGCGGTCGATGGACCTGTTGCAGCACACCTTCGGCATTCCGTTGGAATACGAGGAACAGATCGGCGCGACGCGACTGGCCATGCTGCCGGTGGGCGAGACCTACATCGAGTTGCTCGAGAGCAAGGCGCCGGACTCGGGCGTCAACCGATGGATCGCCGAAAAGGGCGAAGGCCTGTTCCACATCTGCTTCGAGGTCGAGGACATCGACGGCGCCCTGGCCGAGTTGAAGGCGAAGGGAGTCAAACTGCGTGACGAAACGCCGCGCATCGGTCATGGCGGGGCGCGCATCGCATTCATCGATCCGTCGTCCACCGGCAATGTGCTGATCGAGTTGGCCGAACTCCCTGCCGGACATGGAGCGGACGCATGAGCGGATTTGCCCATCCCGAATATCTCGTCGATACCGACTGGCTCGCCCGGCATCTCGCCGACCCGAATGTCATCGTGCTGGACTGCGCCACGCATCTGATTCCCGACCCGAAGACCACCTATCAGGTGAAGCCGGCCCGGGAGGACTTCGAGCAGGGACATATCCCTGGGGCGCAGTTCGTCGACATGCTGCGCGACGTGTCCGACCCCTCGCAGCGCCTTCGCTTCATGCGTCAGTCGCCCGAGGATTTCGCATCCGCGATGCGCCGGTTCGGCATGAACAGCGCGACGCGCGTTGTTACGTACAGCACGGCGAATGTCTGGTGGGCGACGCGGCTGTGGTGGCTGCTGCACGAGTTCGGTCACGACAATGCCGCGGTGCTGAACGGCGGCTGGCAGAAATGGCGAAAGGAGGGCCGCGCGGTCGAGACCGGTCCCGCGCGGCCACGTCCACCAGGAGACTACACAGTGCGCGAGGTTCGCAACCTGATGGTGGGCAAGGACGAGGTGCAACGCGCCATCGGTGACGGCGCGATCTGCACGATCAACGCGCTGATGCCGCAGCAGCACACCGGAAGCGGCGGCAACAGCTACGGACGACCCGGGCGGATCAAGGGCAGCGTCAATCTGCCGGCCGCGCATCTGCTCGATCCCGAGACCAACGAATTCCTGCCGCCCGATGAACTGCGCAGGCGCTTCGACGCGGTCGGCGCAATGGACAGGCAGGTGATCAACTATTGCGGCGGCGGCATCGCGGCGAGCGCCGATGCGCTGGCGCTGGTGATGCTCGGCCACAAGGACGTGAAACTGTACGATGCGTCGCTGTCGGAATGGGCGAGCGATCCGACATTGCCGATGGAAACCGGTTGAAACACAGAGGAATCCTGCAATGCTTTTGCCGCTGGACGGACGCAACATCGCCTACGATCTGGTCGGCCCGGAGACAGGCCAGGTCGTCTGTATGACCCACTCGCTTGCCTCGGACGGCGGCATGTGGACGGAGCAGGTTCCACCTCTGCTGCAAGCCGGCTTCCGTGTGCTGCGCATCGACATGCGCGGCCACGGCGGCAGCGGACCGGTTGCCGGCGACTATACCATGAGTGCACTGGCAGCGGATGTCGCCGCGGTGCTCGATGCGCTCGCCATCGCGCGTGTGCATTTCGTCGGGCTGTCGATCGGCGGCATGCTTGGCCAGGCATTCGCGCTGGAACATGGCGGCAGGCTCGCGTCCGCGATGTGGTGCGACACGCTGCCGAGTACGCCCGCGGGCGCGCCGGAGGTCTGGCAGCAGCGCGTCGATACGGTGCGGGGCGCGAACTCGTTGGCGCCGCTCGCGGATGCCACGATCGAGCGATGGCTTACCGGCGCGGTCAGGCAGCGCAATGCCGGACGCTGGAAGCAGATCCGTGACACTATTATCGGCACATCGCCGGCCGGCTATCTCGGTTGTGTCGCGGCAATCCGCAACTTCGATTTTGTCGCGCGCCTGCCGTCACTGAAATTGCCGGTGCTGGTGGTGTGCGGCTCCGATGATGCCGGCACGCCGGCTGCGGACAACCGCAAACTGGCTGGGCTGGTACCTGGCGGACGTTACGAAGAGATCGCCAACGCGCTGCATTTTCCGAACGTCGAACATCCGGATGCGTTCAACCGGATCATGCTGGGCTGGCTGAGCGCACAGCGCTGACAGGGGATGATCATGCGACTTGCGAACAAGATCGGCATCGTGACCGCGGCCGCTTCCGGCATGGGCCGTGCCGGCGCGCTTCGCTTCGCACAGGAGGGCGCGGCGGTCGGCGTGGTGGACCTGGACGAGGCCGGCGCGAATGCGGTGGCGAAGCAGATCGCGGACGCCGGCGGCAAGGCGATCGCGCTGGCAGGCGATCTGCGGCAGGATTCCTTCGCGCGCGAGATCGTCCGCCGCACGGCCAATGCGTTCGGTGGCCTTGATTTCGTCTGGAACCATGTCGGTCATCCCGGTCCCGCCGCGATCGAAGGTCTCGACTGGAAGGATTTCGAGCTTGCGATGGATTTGAACGTCCGCACCGTGCTGGTCACCACGGAGGCCGCACTGCCGGAATTGCGCGCCCGCGGTGGTGGGGCGTTGCTCTACACCGCGTCCACCTCGGGCCTCACCGGATCGCAATTCAGCCCGATCTACAACATCGCGAAGTTCGGCGTGGTCGGGCTGGTGCATGGCTTGGCGAAGCGCTACGCGCGCGAGAAGATCAGGGTGAACGCGGTGTGCCCCGGTCCCACCGATACGCCGATGCTGCGCGTGTTCGTGGCGCGTCCGGACAGCCAACTTCCTCCCGGGGAGACGCCGGAGACGCTGGTGTTGAAGCGCGGCGGACAGGTGCCGATGGGGCGTCCTGCGCGACCGGAGGAGATCGCCAACGCCGCGCTGTTCCTGATCTCGGACGAGGCGTCGTACATTACCGGCGTTGCATTGCCGGTCGATGGCGGGGCGACGGCCTGACGTCAACATGGGGCGCAAGGCTTGACAGTGGCCATGCTGGCGACCGTGGCGTAAGCGAAAGTCACGCGAAGAATGCGCAGGGCGGTGCCGATCAGGCAGCCACACCCTGGGCGATGGCGTTGCGCAGCAATGTGATGAAAGCGTCGGTTTCCCACGCTCCTCGAAAGGTGGGCGGCGTCGCGTCCGTCGCATCGACGGTCCGGGCAGCACGGATGGCGGGGTTGTGGCAGTGGCCCAGCGCGCAGTAGGTCACCCCGCCGCGGCCGACGTCACGCGTATAGCCGAGCACGTGGGTCCTGCCGTCGGGTTGCAGCGAAGTGTCCGTGGCGTAGATCGTGCCGATGCTGGGTGACACGGCGTCCGGGCCGTAGTCCGCAGTCAGCAAGATACGCGTCGAGCCGGGATCCTGCAGCTCGATGAAGTACGGTTCGTCCTCGACGTCGAACGACGCGCCGAGGCCTCGGGTGAGCGCGGCATCGGTGTTACTGACGTCGACGCGGAACCTGCGGATCGGCGGATGGGTCAGGAAATAGCTCCCGAGCAGGGCGTGGTGCTCGGTCTTGACGGTGCGGCGCTGACGCATGCCTTCGACCCGCTCGGCGCGGCCTCCGCTGGTGCCATGCAGGCCCAGCCAATGGCCGCCTGCCTCCAGCCAATGCTGGATTGCGCGGCATTGCGCGGCGTCGGGATAGGGGCCAGCCACATAGGTGATCAGCAACCGGCTGACCGGCAGCCATTTCTCGACATCGGAAAAGTCGTTGGCGACCGAGGCTGGTATGTCCTGCTCGGCCAGCAACCGAAGCAGCCGCAGACGGGCATAGTCGTGGTCGTGCCCGCTGTTCGAACCAGGCGGAAACCCGCCGGCAATGAGATGCGCCCGACCTGAACCTGTTTCGCTCATGGGATGCCCTCGCTCGCTGTTCGGCGCCTGATCAGTCCCCCTAGCGGGTCAGCTTGTACTCGTAGTCCTCGCGCTGGCCCGCGCCTTCGCGCAACCCCGGCGGCATCGGCGCGCGCGTCGCATTCACCTTCGCATGCACGTCGAGTGCGGCCTGATCCTTCCACAGCTCGAGCAAGGTCAGCTTGTCCGGATTCAGCACGCTCTGGAACACCTCGAACTGCTCGCAGCCGGGCTCCTGCATGACCTCGGCGCAGCGCCCCCGGAAGACCTGTGCGAGCTCCGCGCCCTTGCCCGGTGCAGCGGTGATCGAGACGACGAGGCGGACTGCCATGCTATTTCCTCCCATGCGCGAATGACGCGGGCATTGTGTTCGCGCACCGGCCCGCGTCAAGCGTCCGTTTCAGCGCGGCAGTCATCACCCCCGTCCGCGTCGCCGATGAGCGTCAGCCGGTGGTCCGACCCAGACCTTTCAGCCCGGAAACGGCACCCTGGTGCGAAAGCTGCAGGCGCTCGCGCAGCAGCATCGGAAACACAGAGGGGCAGTCGCGCAGATAGCGTCGCGCCAGCCGCCGCGGCTCCTTGCCCAGCCGATACAGCCACTCGAGGCCCGCATGCTGAACCCACAGCGGGGCGCGCTGCGCGGCGCCTGCGAGGAACTCAAGGCTGGCGCCGATGCACAGGCCAACGCCGGTCGCTTCGCGTGTCGATGCGATTGCAGCAGCCAGCACTTCCTGTCGCGGCGACCCCACTGCCAGGAAAACGAAGCGCGCGGGATGCATCAGCACGAATTCGACCGTTGCACGCAGCGCGCCGGCGTCGCCGATGAAGCCCATTGGCGGATCGTAGTGCGCCGGTGGCGCGAGCCCGCAGCGCGCAACCAGAGCCGGCAGCCATTCCGGCTGGAGACCGACGATGGTGACGTGCTCATCCACGGCAAGGTGTCGGGTCAGCAGCACCTCGGTCAGGTCGCTGCCGGGTGTAACGCGCGGCGCCGGAAGGCCGGCCAGCCGCGCCACGCGCGCAACCACGCGCGAGTCCAGCAGGCGCATGAGAGCGTCGCGGTAGAGCGGCGCCATCCAGGGCTGCCGGCTCAGCCGCACCAAATGGTCGGCGTTCGGTGTCGTCACATAGCCGAACGGCGCCTTGGCGGGCCGCCGCGCCAGCCATGTCGCCGCAGCCGCGACGTCGAGGTCGGCGAACTCCAATCCCAGCAGCCTGATGGTGGGGATCACAGCGCGAACCGCAGCGTCAGCAGGCCGATGCTGCGCGTGTAGCTGCCCGTGGTCAGCAGCGTCGGATTGCTGTCACTCCGCTGATCGGTGAAGTCGTAATTGGCAGACAGCCGCATGTGGCGGTTCAGCAGCCAGGTTACGCCCGCGCCGATCGAGAACCCGTTCGACTGGCCGCCGCCCTGCAGGTAGTCGGCGCGCTGCACGCCCGCCGAAACCCGCAGCAGCACATCGCGTCGGTATTCGTGATCCAGCGTCAGCCGGGCACTCGTGTATGTGTAGCCGGCGATCCCCTCCTGCGCGGCGTCCTCGATGCTGCGCGTCAGCGAACCGGTGACCGTCGTCAGCCCGCTCGGGTTCCAGCTCAGTTCCGCCTCGGCCAACGGCGCCTGGTGCGATCCGAATTGCGCGGCGGCAAACTCGCGCACCTCCCAGCCGAACAGCACGCGATACCGCCATACCGCATCCGAATCATCGGCCAACCCAACCAGCGCCTGATATCCGGTGGAGTTGCGCGTCGGCTGTCCCGGTTGCGGGGCGACATAATTCAAACCCAGGGCGCGAACCACCACCAGCAGATTGCGCTCCGGCGTCAGCGCGTAGCGCGTGGTGACCGCGCCTTGCAGCACGTCGCGGTTGCGATAAGCCTGCGGCGTCGGCACGCCCAGGATCGTCGTGCTGTCGTAGCGATACGTCGAAAGATCGATGCTGGGCGTGAGCGAAATGCGATCCAGCGCGATGGTGTAGCCGGCGCGGACATCGTCCACCTGATAGGCGACGGGTGCGTCGGTCGGCAGGGCGTCCAGCTCGGTGCGGTCCTGATGCAGACCGAGATGCGCGACAGCCAACGTGAGCTCATCGCGCCCCACCGCCAGCGTCCCCCCCAACGACGCCGTCCAGTTGGTCTGGCTCTGTTGCGGCTGATCGAGGTAGCGCAGATCGTCGGCGCCCATGTAGCCGCCGATGCTGTCACGCGACCAGTCGGAGTTCACCAACAGCGAAGGATGCGTGCCGAGTACCCAGCTGCCGAGCCGGCTCGCTCCGCCAAACACATTGTCGTCGTAGCCCAACCCCTCCTCGATTTGAGGTCGGACGATGAAGCCGTCGATGCGTGTGCCGAGCGGATCGAAGTCCGGCCGTTCCCGCGATGCGACAGTGACGCCGGGCGCGGTGCCGTAGCCAGGCACGCCCGCCGGGAAATACGACGACAACAACTCCGCGTGCACACCGCCATATGCGACTGCGCAACCGGCAATGACGGCTGCGACGCGACGCAGGGGCATCGAACGAGCAGGCCATCCGTCCATGGCGAACGACCATGACGCAGGCGACCTACGATCGCGTTAACAGCGGACTACAGCGAAGGCGCGCCGAGCGGCGTCAGCTTATCGTTGGTCCGCGGCATCTGCGTTTCCCACCCGCCGCCGAGCGCCTTGTACACCGCGACAAGATTGGCAGAGACATTGGTCGTGGCCAGGGCAAACTGCTGCTGGGTGGACAGCAGGTTCTGCTGTGCCGTCAGGACCTGAAGGAAGTCCGCGACGCCCTCCTGGTAGCGGCTCTGTGCCAGTGCCAGGGCACGCTGGTTCTGCGCCACTGCCTGTGCGAGCCGTTCCCGCCGCACCTGCTCGGTCCGATAGGCGGTCAGGGCGTTGTCCACCTCGTGCCAGGCGCCGAGCACGGTCTTCTGGTAGACGATCGCGGCTTCCTGCTGCTGCGCCTTGCGCAGGACGAGCGTTGCCTTGAGCTGGCCGCCCTCGAAGATGGGGATGGTGATGCCGGGCCCGGCGGCGTAGTTGCGTGCATTCAGGTTGAACATCTGCCAGGGCTGGAGCGACTGCAGACCGACACTGCCGCTCAGCGTCACCGACGGATAGAAGTTTGCCACCGCGACGCCGATGTCCGCCGTCGCCGCGTGCAGCTGTGCCTCGGCCTGGCGGATGTCGGGCCGCCGGCGTGCCAGTTCGGAGGGCAGGCCGACCGGGATGCGCGGCGGTATCGGGGGCACCCGTTTCGGCTTGATCAGCTCGGCCTGCAGCGTGTTCGGCGGCTGGCCGAGCAGCAGGCTGATGGCGTTGATGAATTCGGATTCCTGCTGCTCGAGCCGTGGTATGTCCGCCTCGGTGCTGCGCAACTGGGCGGCGGCGTTCGCCACGTCGAGATCGGTGGTCACCCCGCCGGTTGCGCGCTGCTGGGTTAGCTGAAGGCTCTGCTGGGCGGTCTTGGCGTTGTCCCGCGCTATCTGTAGCTGCAATTGAATTCCACGCAGCTGGATGTAGTCACGCGCTAGCTCGGCGAGGTTGGAGATCAGAGTGGCGCGTCTGAATTCGGCCGACCCTTCGACCGATGCACTCGCCGATTCGACCGAACGCCGCACCCGGCCCCACAGATCGACCTCCCATGAGGCGTCGAAACCCACCTGATATATGTCGAACGCACCGAGCGTCGTGCTGGCGATACCGCCGGTCGGTACTGCCCGTGGCGCCGTTGGCGCCAAGCGCGCCCGGTGCGTTGGAAAACACGCCGACGTCGCTCGCTTTTTGCCGCGTATAGGAGCCGTTCGCATTGAGGTTGGGAAACTGCGCCGCACCGACGATACCAAGCTGTGCCCGGGACTCCGCGAGCCTGACCGTGGCCACCTGCACGTCCAGGTTCTCGGCCGCGACACGGCGCTCGAGAGCGGTGAGCTGGGGATCCTTGAACAGGTTCCACCACTCGGGATCGATCGCCTCCGCGACCGGCAGGCTGGGCGAGTGCTCGATCGGCTCCGCCTTCCTGGCGAACCAGGATGCGGGCGATAGCCATTCGGGTGTCTCGAAATTTGGCCCTACGGTGCAGCCGGCAAGCAGCAGCAGGGCAGCGGCGGCAGGAATTCGTATCAACTTGGCCCTCGTTCCGGCCGCGCCCGATCGCCGGCTCCGCGCAGGTTCTTACGCGCGAAGTGCACGAGAGGCCAGACCGGGACCTGGGCCAACGCTTTGCATCACGGAATCTGGATCAGCTGCGCAATCTGCTCCTTGGACAGTGGCGCCTGGATGAACTTGAAGCGCAGTGCATCCGACATCAGTGATTCGATGCCGGTGATCCTGTCCGACCAGATCACGCGGTTCGGGAAGTACTCCTCGCGCAATCGCTTGACGAACCGCTCGGGGACGCCGGCAAATTCGGCATAGGCTTTCGCGGCGTCCGCGCTCTGATACATCCACTGCACCGTCTCGCGGTACGCCTCGGTGAACCGCTGAACGACGGGCATGCGGCTGTCCAGCACGGTCGCATAGGCGACATTCACCCGCACGGTCTGCTCGCGCATGGACGGCACGTCGTTGCCGCTGGCGATGATGCGAATCCGGTCCTGTTCGGCAGCATCCAGCAGATACGGCGCGGCCGACCAGCCGACATCGATCTGTCCCGACATGACCTGCGTGTAGGTGCCGGGAATGCCGCCGGTCGAGACCAGCTCCGGCTTGATGCCGAACGTATCGACGAAGCCCAGCACCACGCTGTTGGTCGAGGAACCCTGCGTGGAAAACGCAACCGTCTTGGCGCTGGTCTGCTTGATCGATGTGAGAGGCGAGTCGGCACGCACATACCAGAACAGGTCGCCCGCCCCGGTTGCCTCGGAGGCGATGATGCGAATCGGCGCGCCCTTGGCAAAGGCGCCGATCGCACCCAACGTGCCGCCGGCGACGCCGATCTCGGCACTGCGCGACAGCACCGCCTGCAAGGTCTCGCCGCTGCCCTGCGTGTAGAGAATGTCCAGCTCGATGTCGTGCTTGCGGAAAATGCCCGCACGCTGCCCCAGTTCGGCGACCGAGGTGTCCCAGTTGCCCTTCTGTCCGACCGCGAGCTTCAGGGTGTCGGCGGCCCGCGCGCGGCCGCCCGGTATCAGCGCCGCGGGAAGTGCTGCCGCGAGCAGGGTGCGTCGATGCATTTCATGCCTCCCTTTGACGTCACGCCCCGTCTTGCCTCGGGCGTCTGTTCAGGCCCGCGACCGCTCCGTTCACTGCGGCCACCAGCGATACCACCAGTATCAGCAGCGCATACATGCCCGGCATGTCGAACCGGCGATAGGCGTCCATCACCATGAAGCCGATGCCGGCCTTGGACAGCTTGGTCTCGGCCAGCAGCACGCCGATCGCGGCGACACCGAAGCCGAGGCGAAGTCCGTTCAGCAGGGGTTCGCGCACCGCCGGCAGGTAGATCTTCATCGCCATCTGCCAGGTGGTTGCACGGAAGCTCCGGCCAACGTTCAACAGAACCTGGCGCACTTCGCGGACGCCGCTGGCGACGCTGATCGCCACCGGGAAGAAGCAGGAGATCGCGCCCATGGCGATCTTGGAGCCTGCGCCAGCGCCGAATGCCAGCAGCAGGGCCGGGAACAAGATGATCTTCGGCACCGGCGCGAGATAATGTACCCAGCGTTCATATGCACCAGCCAGGAACCGATTGGCGCCCAATAGAAGGCCCACGCATGCACCCGCGACGCCGCCCAGCGACACGGCGACGAGGAATTCCACCGCCGTGACCCCGAGATTGGCATAGAACTCAGAACTGCTCAGCGTCAGCGCAAGCGCGGCGGCGATATGCCACAGCGACGGCACAACGTCGCGGAACAGCAGCCCTGACGATGCCAGCGCCTGCCAGGCCGCCAGCATCGCGAGCCCGGCAATCAGCCGTGCACGCGCAGCAGCCATCGCTCGATGTGTTCCAAGCAGACGAAGAACAGCACGCTGGCCAACACCACAAAGCAGATTGCCGCATACGTGCCGGGCAGATCGTAGCGTTCCGCCAGCTCGTTGATCAGCTGACCCAATCCGCCCAGGTTGATCAGAAATTCCGCGCCGACGATGTTGATCAGGCTAAAGGTCAGCCCGAGACGAAGCCCGGCGAAGATCGTCGGCATTGCCGCCGGGAACAGGATCTTTCGGAACATCTGCCATTGCGTCAGCCGCAGCGAGCGTCCCACATCGATCAGCACGGAACGCGTGGCCGACAGGCCTTCCACCGTCTTCAGGATCATCGGCGCGCAGCCGGCGGCGAATCCGAGGATCACGATGGTGACGGAGGATCGCCCGAACAGCACCAGGAACAGCGGATAGGCCAATACCAGCGGCGCCGCCGCCCACGCCGCGACCCACGGCTCGAACGCGCGTCGCAACGGTCGCGATTGATGGAGCCAGAACGCGAGCGGAAGGCCGGTAAGAAGGATCAGCAGTCCTGCCGCGAAAGTCTCGACACTGGTGAGCAGAAATCGAGCCGGCACATGTTCCGCGACAATGACGCGACCGAATGCGGCGAGCACGTCGGATGGCGGCGGCACGACATAGCGACTGATGATATCGGCCGCGATCAATCCCTGCAGCGCCAGTGCCAAAGCGATCAGCGTGGCCAGCCCAAACATAGGCGCCGCGAGCTTCACTTCAGCCGGCCATATGCTGGGCGGATTCCAGACCACGCGTGGCCTCGTCACGCAGGTCGGCCCAGAGCTCGGCGACATGGCGGCCGAATTCGGGGCTGGTCAGCACTGCTTCGGTGCGCGGGCGCGGCAGCCGCACTTCGACAACGCGCCGCACGCGGCCGGGGCGAAACGTCATGACGACGATGCGATCGGAAAGCTGCACCGCCTCGGTCAGGCTGTGTGTGATCAGCAGCGTGGTCTGGCGCAGCTCCTGCTGAATCTCGGTCACCTTGGCGCCAAGCAGAAGACGCGTCTGTTCATCGAGCGAGGCGAATGGTTCGTCCAGCAACAGGATCGTCGGCTGCGCTGCCAGCGTCCGCGCGATGGACACGCGCTGGCGCATGCCCCCCGACAATTCCGCCGGATGTCGTCGTTCGAACCCGCGCAGCCCGACCATCGTCACGTAATGACGCGCGCGCTCGAGTTGTTCCGCACGCGGGATGCCGCGCAATTCAAGCGGGAAGGCGACATTGTCGATCACGCTGCGCCAGGGGAATGTGCTCTCCTCCTGAAACACCATGCCGATGGCGGGATGCGGTCCGGTGATCGTCTCGCCCGCGACTTTGACGCGCCCTTGATACCCGCCGGTCAGTCCGCCGATGATGTGAAACAAGGTGGTCTTGCCGCAGCCCGAAGGGCCGATCAGCGTGACGAATTCGCCCTCGGCCACATCGAATGAAAAATCCTCGACCGCCGTGACGGCTGCTTCACCGTCGCCGAAGCATTTGGTGACATGCTCCACGGAGAGGGTGGCGACGCGCACGCGGTGTCAGACGCGATGCGTCTCGTGTGTGGAGGGGTGAAACAACGCCTCCGGCGACAGCAGCCGGGACGAGAGCCCCTCGGCGTGATGGCGCCGCAGGAAGACTTCCAGCACGTGGCGGTTCGCCTCCAGACCATAGGACCAGAAATCCTCGCCCATCAGACCCCGCGCGGCGTGCAACTGTTCGTCGATGAACGGCAGCGTTACCTTGGAAGCGGCGACGTCACCCAGCTTCGCAAGCGCACGCGCCTTCGACTGTTCGAACGCCTTCATCGCCGCGACTGGCAGCCATGGATGCTGCTCCGCCAGGGTGCGGCGGATGCCGAGGATATGCATGATCGGGAATATCTTCGACTTGCGGAACCACGCGGCGGCCGCCGCTGCCGGATCGGGAAACAGCCAGCCGACATGTTCGTGGCCGTTGATGAAACAGGACGGTGCGCGCGGGCCGATCACCGCGTCGATCTCGCCGTTTGCCAACATGCCGGAGATCGTGGCCCCCGCTGGCGCGTCCTCGACGTACACATCGTGCGGCAGGTTCACCGCGATCTTCTCGATGCGCCCCGCCTGCTCGTAGCCGCCGCGCACCCAGGTGACGTCCGATGGCTTCACGCCGTGTTCGTCCTCCAGCACCGCGCGCGTCCAGACGTTGGCGGTGACCTGATATTCCGGCACGCCGATGCGTCGGCCCTTCAGGTCCTCGGGCCGCGCAATGCCACGGTCCGTGCGAATGTAGATCGAGTTGTGACGGAACGCGCGCGACGGAAACACCGGCACGCCGACATAGGGACAATCGCCGTTCGCCGCTTTTACCGTGAAGCTGCTCATCGACAGCTCGCAGATGTCGAAGTCGGCGTGACGGAAGGCGCGGAAGAAGATTTCCTCCGGTTCCAGCAGCATGAACACCGGATCGACCCCGTCGATCTGAACCGAGCCATCCACTAGCGGACGCACCCGGTCGTAATCTCCGACCGCAATGGAGAGCGCGAGCTTGCTCATGGCTACTCCGCCGCGCGGCCGATTGGGGACATGGCAAGTTCCTCCGGTGACACGCCGAGCGTTCGCCAGTCCTCGGTCTTGCGCACCACGCCTTCGAACGAGCGCAGCTTGCCATGCGGGATGCGTGGCTCGCCGCGGCCGATCGCCGGACCGCCGGCCTGGAAGCTGCGCGCTGCCTCGACCATGATGCGACGGAACTGCAGGACGGCGGTATCGCTTACGCCGAGCCGTTCCTGCGATCGATCGGCGATCGGACCCATGGTCTCCCACATCGCGATGTCCTGATTTGGAATGCCGCGGATGCCGGTGAAATCTCCCGCCGCCATGGCCGCGCGGTCCTGCAGGAAATCGTTATCCCGCGTGCGGATCTTGCGCCAACGCCGATCGACATCGACACCCACCTCGGCACCGAGGAACTTCCGCCATGCGTCCACGTCGGGGACCGTCGCGCCGCCCCAGGCGATGAAATGGAATGCGGTGTGCGTGTCGTCCATCGGCACCTGCTGTATCGCCAAGTTGTAGAGATTGTTCGACGGAATCTGCACGGTGAATGGCGCGATGAACAGCGTCGTGCGCACATACATGTGGGTCGCTTCGTTGACGATAGGGCGGCGGATCGCTGCGTAGCGGAAACCGAAAGGGGTGCGCTGCACATGCAGGCTCGGCGCTTTGTCGGTGGAGGGCCGTAGCCACGCATCCCCGCTCGCCGTCGATCCCTCCACCCGGGCCGGCACCATGTCGGATGCGTGCAGCGTGGACGAATGCGCGGAATTGATCGCGCCTTCCAGAACCTGCGCCCAGTTGCAGTCAACGATGATCCGGGCGATCGATATCCTGGTGTCCGAAACTGGCTGGAACGCCGGCGGCTCAAACATGGGCAGTTCCTCGGCCGGCCCCATGAACACCCAGACCAGACCGGCTGCTTCGTGCGTCGGATATGCCGAGTGCTTCACCTTCTCGCTGAACCGGGAATCGGCTGGTTCGGACGGCATCTCCAGGATGTTGCCCGCGACGTTGATCTTCCAACCGTGATAGAGGCAGCGCAGTCCGCATTCTTCGTTGCGTCCCAGCGCGAGCGAGGCGCGGCGATGCGGGCAGTGCGCGCCGACCACGCCCAACCGCCCATCGCTGGCGCGAAATGCGACCAGGTCCTCACCGAGCAACCGCACCACGACGGGTGCGCCGTCGCGTTCGGCGACTTCCTCGGAGAGGCAGGCGGGCAACCAGTGGCGGCGCATGATCTGCCCCATCGGGGCATCGTCTTCCACGCGACACAGGAGGTCGTTCTCTTCGGCTGTGAGCATCACGGTTCCTCCCTTCGCCGTTGTCGCGGCTGACGCCAGGCCATTGTCATGGCCGAGCGTCACGCATCGTCACGGCCAGACCCTACGCGTCGTCACGGCTGTCCCCTGCACGGCGTCACCGCCGGGCTTGACCCGGCCATCTCGCGGGAGGCAGATGGCCCGGTCAAGCCCGGCGATGACGACATCGAACGATCGGCAAGCCAGACTACGACAAGAACGACAGGAGGACGTCCCTTGCAACGCGAAATGGTCGCGATCGCCGGCGTCGAGCTTGAGCTGTTTCAGGACGGCGACGGGCCGCCCCTGCTGTTTCTGCATGGCGCGCAGGGATTTGTGCCCGAGCATCCCTATGTGCGTCTGTTGTCATCCGGGCATCGCCTGATCGCGCCGTCGCACCCGGGCTTCGGCAAGTCCAGCCTACCCGACTGGATCGATGCAATGGACGACATCGCGTACATCCATCTCGAAATGCTCGACCGACTGGGCTTGACCGAGGTGGACGTGCTCGGCTGTTCGATCGGCGGCTGGATCGCCGCGGAGCTTGCTACGAAGGCACCACGGATGGTGCGCAGGCTTGTGCTGGTCGGTCCCGTCGGCGTGAAGACCGGTCCTGTCGATCGGCTCGACGTTCCCGACATCTTCGCGCTGCCGCAGAACGAACTGGAGCGCATGCTGTTCCACGATCCGGAGCGCATGCGAACCGATCCGTCCCGCCTCACCGACGAACAGCTTGGGATTGCCGCGCGCAATCGCGAGACCGTCGCGCTGCTCGCCTGGGAGCCTTACATGCACAATCCGAAGCTGCGCCACCGGCTGCATCGGGTCGCCGCGCCAACCCTGTTTCTGCGCGGCGAAAGTGATGGACTGGTGTCGGCAGAGTACCTCGCCGCGTATTCCCGCTTGCTGCCGAATGCGCGCGCCGAGACGATCGCCAAGGCAGGCCATGCGCCGCATGTGGAGCAGCCGGAGGCATTTGCCGCGCAGGTGCTGGCATTCCTCGATGCGGGAGCGGTGACATGAAGGCCTGGCACTTCAGCGAGAACGCCTATCCCTACCTGCCGCCGGCGGACGAGTACGAATCGATCCGCGTCAGCCTGCCGAACCGCATCTACGACCCGGAGAAAGGCGCGGCGCTGTACGACCAATTCCTAGACGAGTGGCTGATCGCGGAAGACGAGGGCATGGAGATCATGCTCAACGAGCACCACCAGACCGCGACGTGCGTCGATCCGGCCGCACCGCTGGTCCTCGCCGCCCTCGCGCGTCTGACCAAAAAGGCGCGCCTCCTGATCCTTGGCAATCCGATTTCCAATCGCCGCCAACCGGTGCGGGTGGCCGAGGAAATGGCGATGGTGGACATATTGTCGCGCGGGCGGCTGGAGGCGGGGTTCGTCCGCGGGGTGCCGTATGAAGTGCTGCCGGCCAACAGCAACCCGGTGCGCATGAACGAACGCCAGTGGGAGGCGCTGGACCTCATCGTCAAGGCGTGGACCAACCATGACGGCCCGTTCAGCCACGAGGGGCGGTTCTTCCACTACCGCGCGGTGAACATCTGGCCGCGTCCATACCAGCAGCCACATCCGCCGATCTGGATCAGTACCACCAGCCCGAGCGGCGCGGCACGGGTCGGTGCACATGGTTTCGTGCAGGCCACCTTTCTCACCGGCTTCGACGGCACGCGCGCGGTGTTCGAAGCGTATCGCGGCGGCTGGCGCGAGGCGGGTCGTGGCAGCGATGTTCCGGTCGATCGGCTGGCCTATGCGGCGATGGTCTATGTCGCGCCGAACGAAGCCGACGCCCGCGCGGGGGCGGAGAAGCTGCTCTGGTACATCACATCCAACAAGGTTCCGCCGCACTTCGCCAACCCGCCGGGCTATGTTCCGGTGCAGGCCAATGTTGCGATGCTGCGGGGCGCCGAACACCCGCTCAGCGCCTTCCGACGGGCCGCGACAGTGGAGGGCGCGATCGAAGCCGGGATCATGTTCGCGGGCACACCCGATCAGGTCCATCGGCAGATGAAGCGGCTCTACGACCATGTCGGGGGCTTTGGCCACCTGCTGATCATGGGCCAGGCCGGGTTCCTCGAACACGACGAGACCGTGCGAGGCATCCGCACCTTTGCCCGCGAGGTCTATCCGCGGGCGCGCGAGGAATTTCCCGATACGGCGATATCCGGCGTGGCCTGATCCAGCGCCGGCGTCATCGGGCCGTTGCCCCTCGAAAGAGCGTGGGGCGCCTCTCAGCCGTAGATCGAAAGGATCGATAGCAAGAGGGCTCGACGCCGCCACCAATTTGTCTAGAGTGTTGCGTCGTAGGAAGATTATCGCGCGCCCTTCCGCGGGGACGACGCCAGGACAGGTTGTGATGAATCCCGCCATGCGGCGACGCAGACAGCGCACCATTCTCCTCGTGGACGACGATCTGACACTCGGTGGTGCGATCAAGGACCATCTGAGCGAAGAGGGATTCGAGGTCATCCACATCCATGACTCGATGGTCGCGCTGGGGCTGCTCGAAACCGGCCGGAAGATCGACCTGTTGCTGACCGATATCGCCATGCCGGAGGGAATGCCCCACGGCGTTTCTCTTGCCCTGATGGCTAGGCGCCATGTCCAGGATGTTGCGGTCGTCTTCATGACCGGGCATCCGGACCTGCTCGAATTAGCCGGTGAACTGCCGGGCAGGGCCTTCGTCAAGCCGGTCGATCTGGCGGAACTGACGCAGGAGATACGCCGCGTGCTTGCGGGATGACCTCCATCGTACCCCCCGACCGCCGCGGAGGTTCGTAATACACCCGCTGGCGTGTAGATTGCCCCGACCAACAACGGGGCGATTGTCCTGTCAGGAGCGGGCATCATGGCGGCAACCGAAACGACAACCCCGATCGAACCGGGCCGCGACTTTATTCGTGAGGTGATCCATGGCGACGTTGAGGCCGGGCGCGTGGCCGAAGTGGTCACCCGATTCCCACCGGAGCCGAACGGCTACCTGCATATCGGCCATGCCAAGGCGATCTGTCTGAATTTTGGGGTCGCACAGGAATTCGGCGGCCGCTGCAACCTGCGCTTCGACGACACCAATCCGACCCGGGAAGAGCAGGAGTTCCTGGACGCGATCCAGCGCGACGTCCACTGGCTGGGATTCGACTGGGGGAAACATCTCTACCACGCATCGGATTACTTCGAGCAGCTTTATGAGTGGGCGGAGCATTTGGTTCGCGAAGGCAAGGCGTATGTGGACGATACGCCGCCGGCCGAAATGCGCTCCAAGCGGGGTACGCTGACCGAGCCCGGGCAGAACAGCCCCGATCGCTACCGGTCCATCGAAGCAGAATCTCGATCTGTTTCGCCGGATGCGTGCCGGCGAATTCCCCAACGGCGCGCGCGTTCTGCGGGCGAAGATCGACATGGCGTCGCCGAACATGAACCTGCGCGATCCGGTGCTCTACCGCATCCTGCATGCCGAGCATCCGCGCACCGGCACCGCGTGGTGTATCTATCCCACCTACGACTTCGCGCACGGCCAGTCGGATGCGATCGAGGGCATCACCCACTCGCTGTGCACGCTGGAGTTCGAGGATCACCGGCCGCTGTACGACTGGTTGCTGGACAACCTGCCGGTGCCAGCCCGGCCGCGCCAGTACCAATTCGCGCGGCTCAATATCACCTACACCGTGCTCTCCAAGCGTCTGCTGACGAAGCTTGTCAGCGAGGGCCACGTTGCGGGATGGGACGATCCGCGCATGCCGACCCTGGCGGGACTGCGCCGGCGCGGCGTGCCGGCGGCGGCATTGCGCGACTTCGTGCGTCGCGGCGGCATCACCAAGGCGAACAGTATCTCCGACGTTGCGTCGTTCGACTTCTCGATCCGCGAACTGCTGAACCGGACGGCGCCGCGCCGGATGGCCGTGCTGCGGCCGTTGAAGGTGGTGATCGAGAACTGGCCCGAGGGCCGGACGGATACCCTGGACGCGATCAACAATCCCGAGGATCCATCTGCCGGCAGTCGTCCCATCACCTTCGGGCGCGAACTGTTCATCGAGCGCGACGATTTCATCGAGAACCCGCCGAAGAAGTTTTTCCGACTGTCGCCCGGACGTGAGGTGCGTCTGCGCTACGGTTATTTCGTGACATGCCGCGAGGTGGTCAAAAATGCCGCCGGGGACGTGGTGGAACTGCGCTGCACGTATGATCCGGCGACGCGCGGGGGCAATTCACCGCCCGACGGGCGCAAGGTGCAGGCGACATTGCACTGGGTCGCGGCGGCGGACGCGATGCCGGCAGAGGTGCGGCTTTACAACCACCTGTTCGCGCGTCCCGACCCCGGTGCGGACGGCGACATAATGGCCGACCTGAATCCCGAATCGCTGGAGGCTCTGCGCGGGTGTCTGGTAGAACCTGCACTCGCTGCGGCACCGGTCGGCGAGCCGGTGCAATTCGAGCGACAGGGGTATTTCTGCCCCGATCCCGACACGGCGCCGGGTCGGCTGGTGTTCAATCGCACGGTCGGTCTCCGCGACACCTGGGCAAAGGTGCAGGCGGGTGGCGGGCGGGGATAGTGCGCTGATTGACGCCGCCGAACGGCTGGTTGAACATCCGTTCTGTCGGGGCATCGGTAACAAACGCGCCGCACACCGGGAGAATTCGCCATGAGGCGCATTGCTGCAACCGCGGCGACGCTGGCTGTCTGTCTGCTCGCCATTGTCGCGCGACCCGCGCCCGCCGCCGCCCAATCCGGCAAGTTCCAGGAAGCTCCCGCGCTGGCCGAGCAGGTCAAGGCCGGCAAGCTGCCGCCGGTGGAACAGCGTCTGCCCGAACAGCCGCTTGTGGTGCCCATCGTCGAGAAGGTCGGCGAGTACGGCGGCGTCTGGCGGCGAGCGTTCCTGGGTCCCGCCGATGCCAACAATTACGTGCGCGTCGTCTATGACAGCCTGTTCCGTTTCACTCCTGATGGCGCGGAGATAGAACCCAAGGTCGCCTTCGGTGCGAAGTCATCGGCCGACTACAAGGTCTGGACGATCCTGCTGCGCAAGGGAGCGCGCTGGTCCGACGGCGCGCCGTTCACCGCGGACGACATCGTGTTCTGGTACAAGGATGTCCTGCTGAACAAGGACCTGATGCCGTCATTGCCAAGTTGGATCCGAAATGCCGACGGTACCGCTGCCAATGTCGAGAAGATCGACGACACCACGGTGCGGTTCACCTATGACCGGCCGGCGACGATGTTCCTGTCGGAGGTTGCCAACCAGGACGGCGCCGATGGCAGTTATGCGATGTTCCTGCCCGCTCATTACCTGAAGAAGTTCCATCCCGCCTACACCGCGAAGGAGGATTTGGAACGGCAGGCACAGGCGGTGAGCTTCAAGACCTGGACCGAGCTGTTCCTGTCACGCGCCACGCTCTACCAAAACCCGGAGCGTCCGACGATGGCGGCCTGGATGCCGATCAGCCGAGTCAGTGACCCGGTGTTCACGCTGCGGCGCAACCCCTACTATATCGGCGTCGATACGGCGGGGAATCAGCTTCCATATATCGACGAGGTCCGCTTCACCTATTTTGCCGATCAGCAGGCGCTCAACCTGGCTGCCATTGCCGGCAACTTCGACATGCAGGCGCGGCACATCCAGATGACCAACTATCCGGTGCTGAAGGAGCAGGAGAAGAACGGCAAATACCGCGTGCTGACGTGGCCGACCTTCGGCGGCGCGGACGCGGTGATCAACTTCAACATGACCTACAACGCCGATCCGGAAATCGGCAAGCTGATCCGGACCAAGGACTTCCGCGTCGCCTTGTCGATCGCGATCAATCGCGACGAGATCAAGGAGTTGGTGTTCCTGGGCCTCGGCGAGGCTCGGCAGGGCGTGCCGGCGCCGTGGCATCCATATTTTCCCGGCAAGGAGTGGGCCGCCAAGCATACCGAATTCAATCGCGACGAGGCCAACAAGATGCTGGATGCGCTTGGGCTGACCAAGCGCGATGCGCAGGGCATCCGGCTGATGGCCAACGGCAAGCCGGCGACGATCGAGCTCAGCGTCGTCCCGGCGTTCGGCGCATGGCCGGACGTGGCGCAGCTTGTCGCGAGGGACTGGGAAGCGGTCGGGATCAAGACGGTGGTGCAGATCCGCGAGCGCGCGCTGCATTTCAAGATGAATGACGCGAACGAGCTGATGGCCTCGATCTGGAACGAGGACACCACGGCGTTCCCGTTCACCGGCAATGCCAAGTTCGATCCGCGCAATACGCCGATCCTGACGCTTGGACCACTTTACACGCGCTGGCTGACGTCAGGTGGCAAAGAGGGCGTGGAGCCGATCGAGCCGATCAAGCGGATCATGCAGCTCGTCGATACGGCGCGCACCGTGGGACGCGACGGACAGATACAGGCCGCGCAGGAACTGTTCCGCATCTGGGCGGACAACGTGTTCGAGATCGGCACGGTCGGGCTGACGCCAATGGTGCAGGGTGTTGTCGTGGTCAACACAAAGCTGCACAACGTCCCTCCGACGACCGGTAATGACTGGCCGCTGCGCACGCCGGGGAACACGCGCACCGAGCAGTATTTTTTCGCCACCAAGTGACTCGCTACATCGCTCAGCGGTTGCTGCTGCTGCCGTTCCTGCTGCTGGTTTACTCGTTCGTCATTTTTGTGATCATCCAGGCACCCCCGGGTGACTTCCTGACGACGTACGTGGCGACGCTGGCTGCGTCGGGCTCCTCGATCGGTGCCGACCAGATTGCGGCGCTGCGGCATGAGTATGGTCTGGATCAGCCGTTCATCGTGCAGTACCTGGTACTGGCTGCGTGAGCTGCTGCATGGCAATTTTGGCCTGTCACTGGAATATCAGCGGCCGAACGCGGATCTGATTCGTGAGCAGCTTGGGCTGACGGTGGCGCTGGCCCTGATGTCGTTCGTCCTTACGTGGCTGATTGCCGTGCCCGCGGGCATCTATTCGGCGACGCATCGGCATACGGTGCTCGATCATGTGCTCACCGTGATAAACTATGTCGGCATCGCGACGCCGAACTTCATGCTGGCGCTCATCCTCATGTGGCTTGCCTTCGCGTATTTCGGCATCAGCGTCACGGGTCTGTTTTCCCCGGAATTTGCCGATGCGCCCTGGAGCGTTGCGCGCTTTGTCGATCTGCTGGAGCACATCTGGCTGCCTGCGATGGTCCTCGGCATTGCCGGGACGGCGCGGCTCACCCGCATCATGCGGGCGAATCTGCTCGATGAGTTAAACAAGCCCTATGTGATGACCGCGCGCGCCAAAGGGCTGCGCGAGTGGCGCTTGGTGCTGCGCTACCCGGTGCGGCTTGCGCTCAATCCGCTGGTGAGCACGATCGGCTGGTACCTGCCGGCACTGTTCTCCGGTAGCCTGATCGTGGCAACGGTCATGAACCTGCCCAACATCGGCCCGCTGCTACTGCGCGCGCTGATCAATCAGGACATGTATCTCGCCGGCGGCATCCTGCTGATCTATTCGTTCCTGACCATCGTCGGCACTTTGCTGTCCGACGTTCTGCTCGCCCTGATCGATCCGCGCATCCGGATGGAAAACTAGCGCCATGTCGGACGCGCAGGTCATGTCGGGGGCCGAGGACCGGGTTGCCGTTGCATCGAACTGGACATTGGTGTGGTGGCGTTTCCGCAAGCATCGCCTCGCGCTGTTCAGCGCCGGGCTCCTTGTCTGTTTTTATGTGGTGGTGCTGTGCCCCGACTTCTTCAGCACCCAGAGCCCTGAGCTGACCGACGCGCGCCAAGCCTTCATTCCAGTCCAGACCTTGCATTTCTTCGACGAGGGCGGGATGCGACCGTGGGTGCCAGCGATCGTCGGCAAGCGCAATCCGGCGACTCTGCGAATGGAATGGACGACCGATCCACAGCGCAAGGTGTGGGTGAGCTTCTTCACCCGTGGCGGCAGTTATCGGGTGCTTGGCCTGTTCCCGACCAACATTCATCTGCTGGGTGCTGCCGATCCGGGCCAGCGGATTTTCCTGCTGGGGTCGGACCGCCTGGGGCGCGATCAATGGTCCCGGATCATGCACGGCACGCAAACCTCCATGACCGTCGGACTGGTCGCCGTGACGCTCAGCGTGATACTGGGCGTCGTGCTGGGTGGCATCTCCGGCTATTTCGGCGGGATTGCAGATCAGGTGATACAGCGACTGATCGAACTGCTGCAGTCGGTTCCGACGATCCCGATCTGGCTTGCGCTGTCGGCGGCGTTACCGCGCGACTGGACGCCGATACAGGTATTCTTTGCCATCACCGTGATCCTGTCGCTCATCGGCTGGACCACGCTGGGACGCGAAGTGCGCGGACGGTTTCTCGCATTGCGCGAGGAGGACTTCGTCCTGGCGGCGAACCTCGCCGGATGCAGCCGGATTCGAATCATCCTGCGCCACATGGTGCCGACGTTCCTGAGTCACATCATCGCCACCAGTTCGCTGGCCATTCCGGTGATGATCATCAACGAAACATCGCTCTCGTTCCTCGGCCTTGGAATTCGCCCGCCGGCGATCAGTTGGGGCGTGTTGTTGCAGGAGGCACAGAATATCCAGACGCTGGCACTGGCGCCCTGGCTGCTTATACCGGGGCTAGTCGTCATCGTCGCGGTGCTGGCATTCAACCTGGTAGGCGACGGTCTGCGAGATGCCTCCGATCCCTACAGCCACTAGCGTTCGACGGCTTTAACGTCCGCCGGTCGCCGAGAATGGGTCGGGTGCTCCCGATGGCGCCACGCCCGGTGAGGACACGCAGGCGCCGTGCTGACGTGCGGCATCAGCATCGCAAGTACCACGGTCCAGATAGATGCAAAGCGAGACCTGCTGCAACGTCACCAGACAATATTGGCCGACATTGGTGCTGACATGAAGCTCCTGGCCGTTCGCCGAGCATATGCCACCTTGGCGGTTGGCTTCCTTGCGGCAGGAATCGGCGTCATAATAAATGCATTGCGGCGGCACCGTCTCCGTTCCGATGCAGAACGGCGCTGCATGGCTGCCTGCCGGAAAGACTAGGCCGAGCGCCACCACCGGCCAGCGACACGCGGGCCGATAGAGTTTCGCTGAAGTGGCGAACGTTGCCATTGGTGCACCTGCCTGCCGGAATGTCTGCCGCGGTCTCTCGCTGTGGCACTAGCATACAAGGTGATCCGTGCCGCGACGAGCCCCAACCTTCACGCAGGATTCTGCGATCATAAAGGACCTCTTCTCACGCAGTCGTGAAGGTGCCCGTACGGCGTGACGTTTCGGATTTGCGCCCGCCCGGCAAGGTGGGCCATGCTCTGGCGAGGATCACCCGCGACGGTGATCCCAGGTGCTGCCATGAGCTTCCACTCACGTAAGCGGAACAGGGAGGGACTTCGGAGTGCGGGCGCTGCGGACGCCAGCAACCAAGCCGTTGGCCGAACGGACGCACGAGGACGCTGGAATGGTTCGAAATCTCGCGCCGTTTCAGGCGGCGCAATGCCGCGACTCGCGTCGGTCGTGCTTGCCATTATCGTGGTGGCGCTGCTCACATTTGGTCTGCATGTGCTGTTCCGATAGGTGCGGATGCCGCGCAATCTTCTGACTGATGTCGCGGGCATCGCGGTGGGACACGCCGAGGACATGCACCTGGGCTCTGGGGTAACTGCGATCATATTCGACCGGCCCTCTGTCGCCGCGGTCAGCGTGCTGGGTGGCGCTCCGGGCGGCCGAGATACCGACATGCTGGCGCTCCACAGCACGATCGAGGCCGTCGATGCCATCGTTTTGGGCGGCGGTTCGGCGTTCGGCCTGGATGCCGCGGGCGGCGTCCAGGCGGCGCTGCGCGAGCAGGGGCGCGGCATCGCCATTCGCGACGTACGGGTGCCGATCGTGTCGCAGGCGATCATCTTCGACCTGGCCAATGGCGGCAACAAGGACTGGGGGCGATTTTCGCCCTATCGCGATCTGGGCTATGCGGCGGCCTGTGCGGTTGCGCGGAATTTTGCATTGGGCAGCGTGGGCGCCGGCACAGGCGCGACGACTGCGACCGTGAAGGGCGGACTAGGTTCGGCCAGCGCGGTGACGCGCAGCGGTCATACGGTGGCGGCAGTCGTGGTGGTGAACGCGGTGGGCTCCGCGACCATTGGCGATGGCCCTTGGTTCTGGGCCTCCCCCTATGAGCAGAACAACGAGTTCGGCGGCCGCGGCTGGCCTGCAACGTTCGACGTCGCACCGCGCTGGAAAGGCGGTCCCGGCACCAGCACAACGATCGGCATGGTCGCTACCGACGCGTCGCTGACCAAACCGCAGGCGTTCCGGTTGGCGGTCATGGCGCATGACGGTCTGGCGCGTGCGGTGCTGCCTGTGCATGCGCCGTTGGACGGCGACACCATCTTCGCCGCCTCCACAGGATTGCGCCCGATCAGCGACGCGGTGCAGGAACTGACGGAACTCGGTCATGCGGCGACACTGGTGATGGCCCGTGCGATCGCGCGCGGAGTCCATGCGGCAGCCGCGCTGCCGGCGCCGGGCGCGCAGCGGTCCTGGCAGGACCGATTTTCGGCATCGGCATGATCCGCGTCCGCCTTGCTTTCGTGCCTGCCACCGCTGCCACGGCCGCTGTGTTGCTGGCCGGATCGCTTTACGCTTTTGGATATCGCGACCAGTACCACGCATTGCTTGATTACTGGGGCGCGGCGCCTTTTCCGTTTCCCTTCCTCGACATGAACGCGGTGACATCGGCCGTGGAGTGCCATCGACTCGGGTTCAACGTCTATGTGCAAAATCCCTGCGATGCACTGAACCGAGTACACGGCTATTCGCCGCTCTGGCTGTGGCTTTCGGTCCTGCCCATTTCAACTGCATGGGACATCGTTCTTGGCCTCGCCACCGTTCTGCTGTTCTTGATGGCGTTGCCGTTCCTGCCGCCGGGCCGAGGATGGTGGCAGACCGCCGTGATAACACTTGGCACTGTTTCCAGCGTGGTGATGTTCGCGCTGGAGCGCGCCAACGTCGATGTGCTTGTCTTTCTGCTCGCAATGCTGGCCGTGGCGCTGACGCGTCGAAGCGTGCCGCTCCGGATCCTTGGCTATGCTGTCGCGTTGTTCGCTGGAATGCTGAAATTCTACCCGATCACGCTGCTGATACTTGCGGCCCGTGAGCGACTGAGAGTGTTCGTGATCGTCGGCCTCGTATCGTGTGGCACGATCGCGCTGTGGTTCATGCTCGACGCGAGCGAGATCCTCCGCGGCATGGCAAACATTCCGACAACCCAGTATTTTGACGAATTCGTTTTCGGCGCGCGCGATCTGCCATTTGGACTGGCGCAGACGTTCGGCATGACGCGTATCGCGGCAGCCGGTCTGCTGGTCGTGCTGCTGGTCGGCATGATCGCCGTCGCCATGAGCCTGGCGGGGCGCAACGATACAGCGGCGCGGCTTCGTCAGCTTACCGACGCAGAGGCGACATACCTGCTCGTGGGCTGCGTTCTTCTGATCGGTTGTTTCCTAGCTGCGCAGAACATCCTGTATCGCAGCATCTTCTTCCTGTTCGTCCTGCCAGGACTGACGGCGCTGCTTCGGGCGGACAGGCCGCGGCAGCTCGATGGCCTCTACGTCGGCGTGATCGTGTCGATCATCATCTTGATGTGGAATGACACGGTGCGAACGCTGCTCAACGGAGCACTGCGGTGGGTCGGCGTGTTCGCCGGACCGAACGGCGTCGCGCATTTCAATATATGGCTGGTGCGCGAAGTGATGTGGTGGTTCGTGATCGTGGTACTGGCGGCGTTGCTGTTCCACCTGCTCTGGGGCTCACGGGCGGCAAAGGACGCGGTTGGATTGCTGTCGGGTAGCGTTGGTTGAGCGCGCGTCATCCCGCCATCGATGTATTGGCGCGACGCGAAAGCCACGCGGCCGAATACCGGGCGCGGCGTGATCCCATCGCCGCCGAACGTCTGCTCTGGCAGGCGCACATCTTCCGTCACCTTGTGCATCTCCTGCCGGGCGAGACGATCCTGGAAATCGGCAGCGGCGACGGCGGCTTCACGGGTGCTCTCGTGGACATGACACGCGGACGGAACCCGCTGGTGGCCGCGACAGCGACACAGCAGGCAGGCAGCGTTCCGAACGTGGAGACTGTCGCCATCGACAGTCTACCGGGTCCGCTCGCCGGTCGGCGCTTTCACTATGTGGTGGCGCAGAATGTGCTGGACCGTGACAACGTCGGCTATCTGCTGGAGCATGTGTTCGCGCTGCTGGAGGATGGCGGCCGTGCCGTCTTCATAGAGTCTAATCCGTGGAACCCGATGTCGGCGGCGCGACGCGCCGTGAGCGGTCTGCTGCGCCGCCCCTACGTCCAGGCACTCCTGAGCCGTACACAACTCTACGAACTGCTGTCCGAGATTGGCTTCATTCGAGTGTCCGCCCGGTTCACCGATTTCGTCTATCCGCCGCTTGCCCCGACTGCGGGCATGGCACGACTGATGCGCAATGCGTCGGTGCTGCTGGAGAACATGCCGCTGGTGCAGAGCCTCGCGGGGCGGATCGTGCTGCACGCCCAAAGACCGCCGCGCAATGTGGGCCGGCCGGCAATATCGCTGTGCGGGCACGACATCCTGCGGCACGCCGTGTCGTTTGTGATCCCGTGCCATGACGAGGAGATGAACATACTGGCGCTGGTTGAGGGTTTGCGCAGTTATTACGGCGATTACGTCCACGAGATCGTGCTGGTCAACGACAACTCCCGCGATGGAACCGGGGCGCTGATCGATCGGTTGATGACGGACGATCCTCGGATTGTCGCGGTCCATCGTTCGCCGCCCAATGGCGTTGGGCGTGCCTTGCACGACGGCTATACCGCTGCGTCGGGCCGCTGGGTGATGTCGATGGATTGCGACTTCCAGCATCTACTCCCGGAAATGGAGGACATGTTCGACGCCGCGGCGAAGGGCGCCGACGTTGTCTTCGGCAGCCGATTCTCCCGACGAAGCGTGCTGATCAATTACCCGTTCGGCAAGATCGTCGCCAACCGCGCCTTCCATGTGCTTGCCAATCTGGTGATCAGGCTCGGCGGCCTGCGTGATGTGACCAACAACCTGAAGCTGATGCGCGGAGAACTGGCGAAGCAGCTTGTCATCAGTGAACCCTGGTTCGCGGCCAATGCGGAAATCGGCCTGCAGCTCGCGTTGCTGGGAGGCACGGTCCGCGAGGTGCCGATCTCGTGGATCAATCGCACCTTCGACATGGGCCAAAGCTCGTTCAAGGTGCTGAAATCCGGTGTCGGCTATGCGCGCGTTCTGTGGCGGTTCGCGCGGGCGACACGTTTTGGCAGCCGCCGCTTCGAGGCCGGACGTTTTTCTGCCCTATGCAACCCGTAACCGCTTGCCTCGTCTGCGACGGGCGGTCGTTTATCGAGCGCTATCCTGCGACATTCGAGGGCGGTTGGCGCGATGCGGTACCCTTTTTCCTCACCGGGCGTACCAAGGCGGTCCATGGCCGGGTCGTCCGCTGCGGCGATTGCGGCTTCATCTTCACATCACCGCAATTCACGTCGGAAGAGTACGCCCGCATATACGCCGCCGTCCACGCGGGCGGCGAATTGGCAAGCCCGCCGCGCGCGCGCTTCGCCGCACTGGCGCAACGCGTGCGGCAGGTGGAGCCAGCCGGCCGCTTTCTGGACTTCGGCTGCGGGAGCGGCGCCTTTCTCGATGCGATGGAGGGCTATGACGGTGTCGGTTTCGAAGTGCAGGCCGATGTTTCAGGCGGCGCTTCCCGGCATGGCCGGCTCGTCACCGGCGACATTCTGGCCGATGCCATCGAGCAAGCCGGCCTCGCGCCTCGGAGCTTCGATTTCATCGTCGCCTGGGACGTGCTGGAGCACCTCGCCGCGGCCAGGAAACAGATGGAGCGGTTGCACTGTTTGCTGAAGCCAAAAGGACGGCTCTATCTGACGGTCCCCAACAGCGCCAGTTGGGTTGCCCGCCTGTCAGGCGAGAAGTGGAACATGCTGCTGCTGGAGCACCTGTGGTATTTCGATCCGACGACGTTGACGCGATTCCTCGAATGTTGCGGCTTCGCTATCGACACGATCAAGGCGATCGGCTATCCGGTCGATCTGGCCACTGTCTTGCTGCGGGCCCGCCAGACCTACGGTGCATGGGTGCCGTTGGCTCCCCCGATCCTGGCGAACGTCAACGTCAAGCTGCCGATTGGCCTGATGTTCGTCAGGGCCACCAGACCGGCCTGATCATGCGAGGAAAACCAGGATGGATGTGGCGGTCATCACTGGATCAGCCGGACTGATCGGCTCCGAAGCGGTCCGCCTCTTCGCCGACAAGGGGCTGCGCGTCGTCGGCATCGACAACGATATGCGCGGCGTTTTCTTCGGCGCTGACGCATCCACGGCGTGGAATCGTTGCCAACTGCAGGCCAACGTGCGTGGTTATACACATGTGGATGCGGACATTCGCGATGCCGACGCGATGGAGACAGTATTCCGGAGATATGCCGGATCGATCGCGACGGTGCTTCACGCGGCGGCGCAGCCGTCGCACGACTGGGCGGCAAGGGACCCGATCACCGACTTCACGGTGAACGCGAACGGCACCCTGGTGCTGCTGGAGATGGTTCGCCGCTACGCGCCCACCGCGCCGTTTCTTTTCATGAGCACCAACAAGGTGTATGGCGACACGCCAAACCGCCTGCCCCTCGTGGAGCACGCGACCCGGTGGGAGTGTGATCCGTCGCACCGCTACGGCATCCATGGTATCGACGAGACCATGAGCATCGACACGACCATGCACAGCCTGTTCGGCGTGTCCAAGGCGTCCGCCGATTTGATGGTGCAGGAATACGGTCGTTACTTCGGCATACCGACTGCCTGCTTTCGCGGGGGTTGTCTGACCGGTCCGGCGCACTCCGGAGCGCCGTTGCATGGCTTTCTGAGCTGGCTGGTGAAGTGCGCCGTTACCGGCCAGCATTACACGGTGTTTGGCTACAAAGGCAAGCAGGTGCGCGACAATATCCACGCCCATGATCTCGTCGCTGCACTTTGGCATTTCTTCCAGGAGCCGCGGGTCGGCGAAGTCTACAACATCGGCGGCGGCCGCCATTCCCACTGCTCCATGCTGGAAGCCATCGAGATCTGCGAACGGCTGACGGGCCGACCGCTGAACTGGAGCTACAGCGAGGACAATCGCGCGGGCGACCATATCTGGTGGGTATCGGATGTTCGCAAGTTCCAGAACCACTATCCGGACTGGACCTATCGCTATGATCTCGACGGTCTGCTAGGGGAAATTCACGCGGCTCTCCAGGACCGGGTCGGAGAAGACCAGCCGGTTGCGTCAAAATAAACCGTGGCAACACCAGAGCGTGCTGGTCGAATTGCCGCGTCGTGTGCGGAGGACGATATGGGCGATGGCGGTGGCGTATATCGGATCGAAATCACCGAGCGTGAAACACCGGTATTCGGCGGTGCGGAGTTTGACGGCGTCGGAGCCTATGAGCGATTGCATGGCACCGCATTTTGCGAACTGGATCCCGCACACGACTTGAGCGCCGACATTGTCAATCTCGACAAGGCGCCACGCAATGCGCGGGGTCGCGTGGAGTATCAGGTCGAATTCCGCATTCTGAAGCCGATTGATCTGGATCGCGGCAATGGCTGGCTGTTGTACGATGTGCCCAATCGGGGCAATCAGCCTGTGTTGGCGCGACTTAATGGTGCCCCCGAGGGGGGCCATCCGCAAACGGCCGGCAACGGGTTCCTGATGCGTCACGGCTTCACCATCGTCTGGAGCGCATGGCAGGGCGATGTCGCGCCGGGCGCCGATCGTCTCGTTGCACGGTTCCCGATCGCCACCGGTGCGGATGGTCCACTGACCGGCATGGTGCGTGAGGAGTTCATCGCCGAAGCAACCGGCCTGCTCGGCGATGCCAACATCCAGGAAACGTCCGACAACTGCTTCGTCGGGACCCTGACCTATCCCGTCGCAGATCGGAATGCCGCGGAGGCATCGCTTACCGTGCGTCAGCGCGAGGCCGATCCGCGCGCAAAGCCGCAGGGACTTGCCTGGCGTCTCCTTGATGATTGCCATGTCGAGATCACGCGACCGGCCGCTCCTGGCTTTGATCGTGGAGGGATCTATGAATTCATCTACCGTGCGCGCGATCCGATGGTCATGGGCATCGGTTTTGCCGCGATCCGCGATATCGTCGCATTCCTGCGCAATGCGACGCATGACGCGGCGGGCGACGCCAATCCGTTGGCGCCAGGTGGGGAGCCACGCATCCGCCATGCTCTGGGTTTTGGAATTTCGCAAAGTGGCCGCGTGCTGCGCGATCTATTGCACTATGGCTTCAACCAGGACCTTGCCGGGCGAAAGGTGTTCGATGCGATGCTGCCGGTGGTCGGGGGATCGCGGCGGACCTGTGTGAATTCGGCCTTTGCCCAGCCCGGGCGCTATTCAAGGCAGCACGAGGATCATTCCTACGGCGACGATCAGTTCCCGTTCAGCTATCCCACGCTGACCGATCCGATCAGCGGCCGCACAGCCGGCATTCTGCAACGTGCACGCGACGCCGGCGTATGCCCTAAGGTGATGCATCTGGATACGGAAAGCGATGCCTGGCAGGCACGCAGTTCGCTGGTGGTCACCGACGCCGGTGGCGACGATATCGCCATGCCGGACGACGTGCGCGTCTATCTGGCAAGCGGCGTGCAGCATGCCGCGCCTCGGCCCATGGCGAAGCAGGTCACCCAGCTGCCGGGCAACCCGCTTGGCTATGGCGCGTTCATGCGGTCGCTGCTGATTGCGCTGGTCGAGTGGGTGGAACATGACGTTCCCCCGCCCGATAGCCGCTTTCCGTCGCGCACAGCAGGCACGCTGGTATCGCTGGTCGAGGCACGCGTCGGATTTCCCGCGTTGCCAAGTGTAAACTTTCCGACCGTGCTGAACGAACTGCGGCTGCGCGACCACTCCGTCGAACCGCCGATAGAAAGCACGGCGTATCCCGTTTTCGTTCCAAGCGTCGATGCGGACGGCAACGCTGCGGGTGGAGTTCGCCATCCGCTGCTGGACGCGCCGCTGGCGACGCATACCGGATGGGCATTGCGCGCTCCGGGCTTTGCCGAGGGCGATCTGTTCACTGTCAACGGCTCGATGATTCCGTTTGCCGTAACGGAAGCGGAGCGGCAACGCGCCGGCGATCCGCGACCGTCGATCGCGGCACGCTATGCCTCGCGCGAGGCATGGGCGGATAGGCTCGGCGAGGCTGCGACACGGCTTGTCGCCGATCGGCTGCTGTTGCAGGAGGACGCAGATCGATTGATGACTGCCGCACGCGAGTCCTGGGATGTGTTTCAGGTGCTGTGATGGCGTCGAGCGCGGACCGAATTCGGACGGATTTTGGCGGCTATCAGCCGAAGCATTTCGATTGGTCGCTCGATGGTAAAGTGGCCACCATCACGCTCAACCGGCCGGAGCGAAAGAATCCACTGACATTCGAATCCTATGCGGAGCTGCGTGAGACGTTCCGCGATCTCGCGCACGCCGACGCGGTTAAGGCCGTGGTGATCGTCGGCGCCGCGGGCAATTTCTGCTCCGGCGGCGACGTGCACGAGATCATCGGGCCTCTGGTTTTCATGCAGGAGGCGGGCGACATGCAGGGTCTGCTCGACTTCACGCACATGACCGGTGACTTGGTCAAGGCGATGCGTGCCTGCCCGCAGGTGATCGTGGCCGCAGTGGATGGCATCTGTGCCGGCGCCGGCGCGATCATCGCAATGGCGTCCGATCTGCGCCTGGGTACGGCGGCCAGCAGGGTCGCATTCCTGTTCGTGCGCGTCGGTCTCGCCGGCGCCGACATGGGCGCGTGCAACATCCTGCCGCGCATCATCGGCGCCGGCCGAGCAGCCGAATTGTTGTTCAGTGGCCGATCGATGGGCGGCGCGGAAGCGGAGCGCTGGGGCTTCTTCAACCGCCTGTGCGAACCGGAAACGCTGCTGGCCGAGGCGCATGCGCTCGCCGCATCGCTGGCGAACGGCCCGACATTCGCTCATGCGATGACCAAGCGCTGCATCCATCAGGAGTGGAGCATGTCGATCGACCAAGCGATCGAGGCCGAGGCGCAGGCCCAGGCGATCTGCATGCAGACCAAGGATTTCGCCCGCGCCTATCGCGCATTCGTCGCCAAAGAGCGGCCGGTGTTCAAGGGCGACTGAGGGGGACCGTCGATGGAAGTCGTAGGCCTGGGCTTCTACTTCGAGGACCTGCCGCTCGGTCGGCGCTTCCGCACCATCGGCCGAACGGTGACCGAGGCGGACATCACCAACTTCGTCAATTGCACCGGCATGGTGGAGGTGCTGTTCACCAACACCGAGTTCCTGCGCGAGGAATCCGATATCAAGAACCGCCTCGCGCCCGCCGCGCTGAGCTACTGCTTCGCCGAGGGCCTGCTGGTGCAGGCAACCATGCAGCACACCGGCTTCGCGTTCCTGCACATGGACTTCAACGTGGAAAGGCCGGTATTTGCCGGCGACACGATCCACGTCGAATGCGAGGTGATCGAGGCACGGCTGTCGCGCAACCGGCCGGGCAGGGGCCTGGTGCGCACGCGCAATCAGGTGGTGAAACAGGATGGCACCGTCGCGCTGACCTATACGCCGCTGCGCATGATCAAGTGCCGCGGCTGATCGCTCATCGTTCGCGCATTTTTGGATCCAGCACGTCGCGCAGCGCGTCGCCGAACAGGCTGACGCCGAACACGGTCAGTGCGATCGCGAGGCCTGGGAAAATCGCGATCCATGGGGCGGTGGATGCGTACTCCTCCGCGCCGCCTTGCAGCATCAAGCCCCACGCCGGCGTCGGTTCCTGCACGCCAAGGCCGAGGTAGGACAGCGATGCCTCGGCCAGGATCGCCTGGCCGACGAACGCGGTCAGCATGATCAGGAACGGCGCCATCACATTCGGCACCATATGGCGCAGAATGATGCGCGCATGGCTGTAGCCGCAGGCGCGCGCCGCATCGACGTAGGGGATCTCTCGGATCGCCAGCGCACTTGATCGCACCACGCGTGCGCAGCGCGGAATCAGCGGAATGGTGATTGCCACGATCACGTTGTGCACGCCCGTGCCGAAGATCGACACCACGGCCAGCGCCATGATGATCAGCGGGAACGCCATCACCACGTCGAAGATGCGCTGGAACACCAGGTCCAGTATGCCGCCGAAATACGCGCTCGCCACGCCAAGCACCAAACCCGCGAAGCCGCCCACGATCGCAGAGGTCAGCCCGACGATGAGTGCCGTGCGTGCGCCATAGATGATGCGCGACAGCAGGTCGCGGCCAAACTGGTCGGTTCCCAGCCAATGGGACCAACTCGGCGCCTCGGTCATCGACGCGAAATCGTTCGCCGTGGGGCTGTACGGCGCGATCAGTTCGGCGGAGAAGCCGGTCACCGCCATGATCAGCACGATCAGCATGCCAAACGCGCCAAGTGGCTCGCGTCGGCAAAAGTGCAGCGTGGCATGCCAGAACGACCGTCGGAGTTCGATTTCAACATCCGCGACGGCGGGGATTGCGATTTGACTGTGCACTGTGGTGGACATGGTGCGGTCTCCCCTCAGGCGAAGCGAATACGCGGATCGAGCCAACCATACAGCAGATCGACGACAAGGTTGGTCAGCACGAAGACAGTGACCGTCAGCATCACCAATGCCTGGGTCAGCGTGTAGTCCTGGTTCTGCACCGCCTGCACGAACAGCCGTCCGATGCCGTTCAGGTTGAACACCTGCTCGGTTACCACCAGTCCGCCGATCAGGAACGCGAACTCGATGCCGATGACGGTGACGACGGGCAGCAGTGCGTTCTTCAGGGCGTGCCGGTTGATGATGATCTTTTCAAGCAGACCCTTGGCACGGGCGGTGCGGATATAGTCCTCGCGCAGCACTTCCAGCATGGCAGAGCGCGTCATGCGCATGCTGACCGCGGCGTAGCGGTAGCCGACGGTGACCGCCGGCAGGAACGCCATCGACAGATTGCGGATCGGATCCTGCCAGATCGGTACATATTCGATTGGCGGCATCCATGGCGTGCCAAACAGCGCGTTTGTTATGTCGAGCACAAATAGGATCGAGATGATGCCCAGCCAAAACGACGGCGTGGCGATCCCGCCGATGGCGAGCGTGCGGACCACAACGTCGGTCCAGGTATTCTGCTTCAATGCCGAAATGGTGCCGAGCGGGATCGCGATTAGGATGGCGATGACGGTCGCAAGCAGCGCGATTTCGAGCGAGATCGGCAGCCGTGTGAGGATTTCAAGCGAGACCGGCTTTCCCGACCACATCGAGATCCCGAAGTCGAAGTGGCAGAACCCCCAGACGAAGCTGAGGAACTGGATGATCAGCGGCCGGTCAAGCCCAAGCTCCGTATGACACTGCGTCACAGCGCGTGGATCGAAGCTGCCGCCGCCGGAGCCGAGGCGCACGACGCAGATGTCGCCCGGGATCATGCGCATCAGCACGAACACCAGCACGGCGGCGCCGAGCAGCGTGGGGATCACCAGTAGCACGCGCTTTGCAATGTATTGGTACATCGCTGCGTTCCCTCAGCCAATACGACGTTTGGTCAGAACCGGCGGCGCCTGCTTCCGGCCCGGTCGCCCCGTGGTCGCATCATCCATTGGGCCCCTCGTCCAGCCAGATATTGGACAGATCCTGGTTGATGAAGTGACTGGGGCCGATCTTCCACCCGTGCACATAGGAACGCTCGGGGATCATGCGATTCCACCACAGCATCGGAAACTCACGCGCCTCGGTATCGATCACGCGCGTCTCGTACTGCCGCATCAGCGCCCGCTGTTTGTCGAAATCGGTCTCACGCAGCATCCTCTCGTAGATGTCGACCTCCTCCGCATCGCTGTAGCCGCCGTAGTTCCCTTTGAACTGTTCGCGCGGCAGATACTTCTGCGTGTCCAGCACGGGATTCACGACGCTGTTGCAGTTGGCCTCGACCACGACATCGAAGTCTCCGGTGCGCATCGCCTGGAGCCACGGGCCTGTCGGCAGCACGCGTTGCGTTGCGGTCACACCGATCTTGTTCCATTGATCGACCAGCCACGTGCCGACGTATTTGTATGGCTGATCGACATTCCGGTTGAGGAGGTCGAGATGCAGCCCCTCCTGCCCGGCCTCCTTCAGAAGACGCCGGGCCTCTGCCCGCGACTTCTCGATATCGGGCCAGAAACCGGCCAGCTTCTGCAGTTCCTCCTTGGTCGCCGCCAACGGCGAGCCGGGGAACACGATGCCGCCCACTGTATGCACGTTGGCAATCTTCGAGAGCGCCGGCGCACCGTTCCACTGGTCCACGGCCAGCAGGAGCGCCCGGCGCACCCGCACATCGTCGAACGGCTTGCGCCGCTCGTTGGGCGTAATCAGGTTGCCGCAGTTCCAGTCGTGCGTCTGCACCTTGATCTTGTCGCCGAGTTCCCGCTGAAGATCGTTGATCGCGGCGGGCGGCAGGCCGCGGAACTCCATCGCAGCGCGGCCGGAGTGGATCGCCTCCACCCGCACCACCTGCTTGTCGGCGAAGATGCCGACGAAGCCGTCGAGATAGGGAAGTCCCTTGTGGTAATAGTCGGGGTTGCGTTCGCCCTTGATCGATTGGCCCATGTCGAGGCTGACGAATTTGAACGGGCCCGAGCCCATCACGTGCTGCTCGAACCAGCGCGGATCCTTGTCGAGGATCGCCTTCGGATAGATGAATGCGAACGGATCCGCAAGTGACGGCAAAAAGGATGTGGTGGCGAATTTCAGCCTGAATACCACTGTGGTCGAATCGGGCAATTCGACCGCATCGACCACCGACCACCAGTTCTGCCGCACGCTCAGCACCCCTGGCCGAGGGAAGATGATCTCGTGCCAGCTTGCCGCCACGTCGGCGGCGGTCAGCGGCGATCCGTCGTGGAACTTCACTCCCTCCCGGATCTTGAACGTCCAGGTCTTGCCGTCATCGGTGGGCGTGGGGATCGCGGTGCAGAGATCGCAGACCAGATGGGTGGTATCCGACGGGTTCTCCGGATTGACACGCACCAGCACGCTGTAGAACGGCGCCGTCGCATGCAGCATGGCGAATGTGCCCTCGCGATGACCATCCAGGCTCGGCGGGGCATCCGCCGGGATCATGTAGGTCAGGGTGCCGCCGCGCTTCGGCGTCGCCTCCTCCGTGTTGGCTGCCATGGCAGGTCCGGCCGCCACCAGCGCGCCGAACCAGGCAGTGAACAGGGCTGATCGCATGTTGCTGCCTCCCTTGGTACGAGTTCCTCAGTTGAACTGATGCCCATTACTATTGGCCGTGCCTGCAAGGTCGCGCGGACACCAGCGGAAGCGCGTTACTCGTCGAGCCAGATGGTCGCGAGATCCTGATTGACATAGTGACTGGGGCTGATCTTCCAGCCTTTGACGTAGGACCGATAGGGCACGATCCGGCTCCACCACGGCATCATGTACATGTGCGCCTGTGTATCGAGCACATAAGTTTCGTAGTCGCGCATCAGCGTGCGTTGCTTCGTCGGCTCGGTTTCGTGCAACAGAGCCTGATAGAGATCGATGTCCTTCTGGTCCTCGTAGTTTCCGTAGTTCTCGGTATAGACAGAGTGCGGCAGGAACTTTCCCACGTCCATCAGCGGATTGACCAGACCCTGGCAGTCGAAGTCCACCGTCACATCGAACGCGTTGTTGCGAAGGGCGTCGAAGAACGGACCGGTCGGCAGCACCTTCTGCGTGGCGTGAACGCCGATTTTGCTCCACTCGTCGATCACCCATGTGGCGATGTACTTGTATGGCTGATCGACGTTGCGGTTCAGTAGCTGGAACGACAGTCCCTCGGCGCCGGCCTCCTTCAGCAGGCGCTTCGCCTCGGCGCGCGACTTTTCGATATCGGGCCAGTAGCCGGGCAGTTTCTGCAACTCCTCCTTGGTTGCCGCCAGTGGCGAGCCGGGGAACACGATGCCGCCGACCGTATGGACATTGGCGATCTTCGACAGTGCGTCCGCGCCGTGCCACTGGTCGATCGCCAGGATCAGCGCGCGGCGGACACGAATGTCGTCGAACGGCTTCTTCTGGTGGTTCGGCGTTATCATGTTCACGCAGTTCCAGTCGCCGGTCTGCACGGCGATCTTCCCGCCCAGTTCCTTCACCAGCTGATCGCGCGCCGAAGGCGGCATGCCGCGGAACTCGATCGCCGCGCGGTCCGCGCGAATTGCGTCGATCCGCACCGACTGCTTGTCGGCGAAGATGCCGACGAAGCCATCCAGATAGGGCAGTCCTTTATGATAGTAGTCCGGATTGCGCACGCCCTTGATCGACTGGCCGATCTGGTATTCCGCGAACTTGAAAGGGCCGCTGCCCATGACGTTCTTTTCGTACCAGTGCGGATCCCGATCGAGAACTGCCTTCTTGTAGATCCAGGCGAACGGATCGGCGAGGGCCGGCAGAAATGCGCTGGTGGCGAATTTCAGGTGGAACACCACGGTCGAGGGATCGGGCGCCTCCACTGTGTCCACCATGACGAAGTAGCTCTCGCGCGCGCTGGAAACACCCGGGCGCGGATGGACGATCTCCTGCCAACTTGCTGCGACGTCATCGGCGGTTAGCGGCGAGCCATCGTGCCACTTCACGCCGTCACGGATCTTGAATGTCCAGGTTTTGCCGTCATCGGTCGGCTTCGGCATCTCGGTGCAAAGATCGCACACAAAATCGTCGGGGGAAGACGGGTTCATCGGATTGATGCGGATCAGCACGCTGTAGAATGGTGCTGCCGCGTGCACCGTGGCGTAGGTGGTTTCGCGATGGCCGTCGAGGCTCGGGGGTGCGTCGGCGGGAATCATGTAGGTGAGCGTGCCGCCGCGCTTCGGCGTGTCGTCGGCCATCGCCGGCATAGCCAGTATGGTCCCCAGGATCATTGCCAGTATGGCGGAACGCATCAGCGTTTCCTTCCTTTGGTCATGTTCTCAAATCGTCAAGCTCGGCCATGACGGAGTTGGGCATGACCACTAACGGACCTCACTGCACGCTACGAAATGCCCGGGCCGCACTTCGCGGAGTTCCGGCCGCGCATGCTTGCAGCCTTCCACCGCGATGGCGCAGCGTGGATGGAACACGCATCCCGACGGGGGATTGATCGGACTGGGCACCTCGCCCTGCACCGGGCGGAACGTTCTGTGCATCTCAACCGAAGGATCAGGCACCGGCACCGCCGCGAGCAGCGCCTGGGTGTACGGATGCAGCGGATGGCCGAACAGCTCGTCGCTGTCCGCCAGCTCGACGATGCGGCCCAGATACATCACCGCCACGCGCTGGCAGAGATGCCGAACCACCGACAGATCATGCGCGATGAACAGATAGGTCAGGCCGAAGCGCTCGCGCAGATCCTCGAGCAGGTTCACCACCTGCGCCTGGATCGACACGTCGAGCGCCGAAACCGCCTCGTCGCAGACGATGAATTCCGGGTTCAAGGCCAACGCGCGCGCGATGCCGACGCGCTGGCGCTGGCCGCCTGACATCTCGTGGGGGTAACGGTCGGCAAATCGCGGATCGAGCCCGCAGACCGACAGCAGTTCCCGCACCCGCGTCGCGCAGCGCCCGGCGTTGCGTTCGATGCCGTGCACCTTGATCGGTTCGCCGATGATGTCGCCGACTTTCATCCTCGGGTTCAGCGAGCTGTACGGGTCCTGGAAGATCACCTGAATGCGGCGCCGCAGCGCCAGCAGTTCCTTGCGCTCCATCCTGGCGACGTTGACGCCATCATACAGAATTTCACCGGCGGTCGGCCGTTCCAGCCGCAGGATGCAGCGCCCGGTCGTGGTCTTGCCGCAGCCGCTCTCACCCACCAGGCCCAGGGTCTCGCCGCGGCGCACGAAGAAGTCGATGCCATCGACCGCCTTCACTTCACCAACGACCCGGCGCGAAACCAAGCCCTCGGTAACGGGGAAATGCATGCGCAACCCCTTCACCTCCAGCAGCGGACGGGCTTCGCTCACCGCAGCGCTCATGCTGCCGCTCCGGTCGAACGCCCTACAACGTGGCTCTGGAAGCAGGCGGCCAGGTGCCCCGGTCCACCCGCCGGTTGCAACGGCGGCCGCGCGCCGGCGCAGGCGTCCACGGCGAAGCGGCAACGCGGACGAAACGCGCAGCCGGCATCCAGCCGCGTCAGATCGGGCGGCTGTCCTTCGACCGGATCAAGCCGCTCCTGTCGCGGGCGATCGAGTCGCGGCACGGAGCGCAGCAGCGCCATCGTGTAGGGGTGCCGCGGGTTGTGATAGACGCCCGCCGCCGGTCCGCTTTCCACCAGACGGCCCGCGTACATCACGTTCACCCGGTTGGCGTAGCGCGCAACCACGCCAAGATTGTGCGTGATGATGATCAGCGCGACATTCAGCCGGCGCGTCAGATCCTTCATCAATTCGAGAATCTGCGCCTGGATCGTCACATCCAGCGCGGTGGTCGGCTCATCGGCGATGATCAGCTTGGGATCGCACGCCAGCGCGATCGCGATCATGATGCGCTGACGCATGCCGCCGGAAAGCTGATGCGGATACTGCTTCAACCGGCGGGCCGCATCGGCAATGCCGACCAGGCCGAGCAGTTCGGCCGCCCGCTTCTGTGCCGTCGCGCGGTCCGCGCCGCGGTGCTGCTCCAGGGTCTCGGTGATCTGCCGGCCGATGGTGAGTACCGGATTGAGCGAGGTCATGGGTTCCTGGAACACCATGCCGATCTCGCCGCCGCGGACTTCGCGCATCGCCGCATCCGGCAATTGCATGATATCGCGCCCGGCGAACAGTATTTGGCCCTGGGTGATGCGTCCGGGGGGATCCGGGATCAGGCGCAGCACAGACAGGGCGCTGACCGACTTGCCGGAGCCGCTTTCGCCAACGATCGCGACGGTTTCGCCCGGATCGACTGTGTAGGAGATGCCGTCAACGGCACGCACGACTTCCGCACCGGTGCGGAACTCGGCGTGAAGGTTCTTCACTTCCAGGAGTGGTGCCAATACCTCTCCCCGACGCAGCCCCTGTGACCTGCGTTTGATGTTGTTCTGTTCTTGGTCGCGACGGCCTTGGTATCGACGGCGGCCAGGCAAGTCAACGCCGTCGTTGTCTGACGGCGGTGTGGCCGGCAATGCCACACGGCGCGCTCGCGGTGCCGCCAGGGCGCGTCAATAACGGGTGAAATCAAACTTATATGAACCGTTTCGGCGATCGCGCGTGGATCGAACGCCGCCGCAGGACGTTAAGGCCTGAGCGACGCATTGGAGACGGCGTTCACGGCGCGTCATCCAGCGCGACGAATGCACGACGAAAGGAAATACGATGCAGATGAAGCTTGCCACCGTCCTGGCATTGCTCGCGCTGGTCGGCGCCGCGCCGCTGTTGACGGCCTGTTACACGACCGCCGGCGCGGGCCAGGATCTTCAGGCGGCAGGGCACGGGCTCGAGCGGTCGGCCGACCAGAACACGACTTATCGGCCCTGATATTAGTCAACAAACAGGAGACAGAAGATGGACAAGGATCGCGTGAAGGGTGTCGCCAAGGAAGCCAAGGGCTCCGTTAAGGAAGCCTGGGGCAAGGTTACCGGCGATGCCAAGACCGAAGCTGAAGGCAAGGCGGACAAGGCGGAAGGCAAGGTGCAGAACGCCGTTGGCGGCGCCAAGGATGCCGCGCGCGATGCGATGGACAAGGTCTCCGGCAAGGAGTGAGCCGCGGTGTCCACCCTGCTGCTGATCATCCTGATCATCCTGCTGCTCGGCGCGTTGCCGACGTGGCCGTACAGTTCCGGGTGGGGATACTACCCCAGCGGCGGTCTCGGCCTCGTGCTGTTGGTCGTGATTGTACTGCTGCTCGTCGGCAGGATATGAGTTTGGTGGCGGCCTGAAGGCTTAGGCCGCCACCTTTTCTGCCCGCACATCCTTGATGTCGCGGAACGTCAACGCCGGGGCCAGTTCGGCCGCGCGACGCATCATGAAGACCGAGGTGGCAAGGAACACTGGATCGCCATCGCCATCGTCGGCCATCGCCGACCGGTTCTCCGCGATGAATTTCTGCAGTGCCAGCGCGGTCCTCGGACGACACCCAGCGCGCCAGCGCATAGGGCGTCGCCTCGAACCCGATGCCGATGCCGTACTCGGCGGACAGCCGCGCGGCCAGAACATCGAGCTGCAAAGTGCCCACCACACCGACCAGGGGCGCTGCGCCGTCCTGCGGCCGGAACAGCTGCACCACGCCTTCCTCCGCGAGTTCGGACAGAGCCTGGCGCAGCTTCTTCGCCTTCATCGCATCGTCCAGCCGAACGCGTCGGAGGATTTCCGGCGCGAAATACGGCACGCCGAGGAAGTTGATGTCCTCGCCGTCGGTCAGCGTGTCGCCGATGCGGAGCGTACCGTGGTTCGGGATGCCCACCACATCGCCGGCGAACGCCTCCTCGGCCAACTCGCGCTCGCGGGCGAAGAAGAACTGCGGCGCATGCAGCGGGATCGACTTGCCGGTGCGCACCTGCTTCAGCCGCATGCCGCGCGCCAGCCGTCCCGAGCAGACGCGGGCGAAGGCGATCCGGTCGCGGTGGTTCGGATCCATGTTCGCCTGGATCTTGAACACCAGCGCGGTCAGGCCCGGCTCCGAGGCATCCACCGTGCGGGTGTCCGCCTTCTGCGCCCGCGGCGGTGGGCCGTATTCCGCCATTGCGTCCAGCAGGTCGCCGACGCCGATGCCCTTGATGGCGCTGCCGAAATAGACCGGCGTGAGGTGGCCGCCGTTGAATGCGTCGCGATCGAACTCCGGCAGCGCCGCACGGATCAGGTCCACCTCGTCGGCCAGCGCCTGCATCCGGGCATCCGACTGCGGCAGTTCCGCGGTCAGGTGCATCTGGCGCGAGCGCAGGTCGTAGGTGCCGGCGAACTCGGCCGCGCGGCCCACCGGCCATGTCACCGGCGCCGTATCGAGTGCGAGCGTGGAGGCGATCTCGTCCAACAATTCGATCGGGTCGCGGCTTTCGCGGTCCATCTTGTTGATGAATGTCAAGATCGGAATGTCGCGCAGGCGGCAGATCTCGAACAGCTTGCGGGTGCGGGCCTCGATCCCCTTGGCGGCGTCGATCACCATGACCGCCGAATCCACCGCGGTGAGGGTGCGGTAGGTGTCCTCGGAGAAGTCCTCGTGGCCAGGCGTATCGAGCAGATTGAACACGCAGCCGGCGTGTTCGAACGTCATCACCGAGGTCACCACCGAGATGCCGCGGTCGCGCTCGATGCCCATCCAGTCCGAGCGCGTGCGGCGGCGTTCGCCCTTGGCGCGGACGTTGCCGGCAAGCTGGATGGCGCCGCCGGCACGCAACAGGTGTTCCGTAAGTGTGGTCTTGCCGGCGTCGGGGTGGGAGATGATCGCGAAGGTGCGGCGGCGGGCGATCTCGGCGGCGGGGTCGGTCATCGGGGCCTCATGGCAATGGCGCCGGGGGGAGGGACCGCCCGGCGCCGTGCGTCTCATATAGGGAGGCGGGGACGGATAACAGCGGGGCAAGCTGGAGGCAGGGTCGGAGGCGTCTAGCATTTGCGTCGTCGATTGGGCTAACGCGCGTCATATCAACAGGATAAGTCACATAGAAGGAGATTGTCATATAATAAATATACAGCATGACGGCCGGCAAATCGTAACGCTGTGAACTGCGTCACAGTTTAGCTATTCGGTACCTGTTGTAGCTCGGCATCGCGTGCCTGACTGGGGAAAGGGCCCACCGACCGCCTCCGCACGGAGCTTGTTCACATCGAGAGCAGCGCCGAGGGTTACTATGGTAATCCGCTATTTAAGGAACACTCGTTTGTCAGTCTGGTGGATCAGTACAACCGGCTACTCCGAAGAGTGCAGTTTCCCAAAGAATTGACGTGTGGTCCGGACGAAAAGTGTGCTGCCACCGGTCTTGACATCGACACGCAGACCAAGCACCCGGACATAGAGACGTTGAACATTACCGGAGCAGATCCACGGGCTTTTGCTGCCGATATCGCTTCCGACAAGACAAAGCTTGATAAGCAGCAGGACTGGCACAGAGATTATGGACCTGTGCGGCTTTGTGCCCCTTGGAAATTGGCATTCGGCTCCGAGCCGTGGCATCTAATTCGTTTGGATATGCGTACGACTACCGAGACGAAGTTGGCGACGAATCCACTTCACTCCAGCCGCTGATTTCTACGCAAGCCAATCACCGAATCGGATCGAAGCCAACCCGTATGGGGAGAGGCGGGACATTAATGGCGAACCGGCAAAATACGACATACGGAGCAACAACCCAGATGCGCATGCCGGCATCAAACCGAGGTCGCATGGCTCCAGCCGCGGAAAAATCCATCAGGCCCGGAATGCAGCGTGAAATCTTTCCCCATAGCGGAGTGCAACCGACTTGCCCGCTACGGTGGTGAGGTAATTCAGGATTTCGTCAAGAATCCGCTTGCGTCTTGCGAGGAGACGGTCAGCGCAGCGCTTCAAGCCTGCGGCCCAAGCGTGCGAGGAACTTATCCCCAGGGGATGCCTTCGCCGCGGGCCAGCGAAGCCTCGCCCTTCTCAAAGATAGGGCCGTGACCACTCGACATCGTCGTCAGCGAGGTGGATCATGCCCTCGATTGCCCAGGCGAGGGCAGCGTCGGTTGAGGCGAACGTGACGGCCTCTACCTGCCCGGATAGCCACTACTCGTGCCGGGGGGACAATTGGACGTTCATAGTATCACTCTGCAAACCGGGGCGTCGCCTGATCTAATATAAGGTGTCTGTAGGGTCAGGCGAGTGTGCCGTCGATCACCATAATCGCGGAACCAACAGCGGTGAGCGTGCCGGCAACCAGGACTCTACTTCTGAGTGGAGGGAACTTGGGGCTCAGGTCACGATCCGTGCCAGTGGCGCTCAGCTGCTCGCTTGCATCCGAGCGTCCAGGAGCCGTCATCGACGGGGATGCTGATCGCTCATGAAGCACCCGCAAGATCGAACAGTCTGTGCAACCGATCAGAGAACCAGGTTGCGACACGGTTGGGTGACAAACCCCCATCGATATCGGCCGAGGCAACCAATTCGCCCGCGGCTTGACGTTGTGCGAGGGCCCGACACAACTCATGGGCGACTGACGGACGTGCCTCCAGAATTGGCGCCAGGTCGTCCTTGGACAGCTCGTACACGGTGGTTGGCACCAGTGCCGAGATCGCCGCCGTGGCGGCCGCACCGGTCAGCAGCCCGATCTCGCCGAAATGGTCGCCAGGCCCGAGACGCATGAGTTCAATTTCGCCGTCCGATTGGATTCGGCGGAGCGACAGGACACCGGCGCCAACCACGAAGAGCGATTGCAACACCTTTCCAGGTGAAACCAGAACCTCTCCTTGATCGTAGGTCGTTTGCTGCAACTTTGCCGCCAGCGACCGCCGCTCGTCCGCCGTCAATGCCGCGAAGATCGCCACGAGGCCCAACGCCCTTTCGGCGTCGTTAGCCACTTTTTGCGGTTCGACGGCTTCCGGCGCTGAATATGGTGGGTTTGAGCTTGTCGCCAGACCGATATTGGCGGCGGCCAGGTGGCGAAATATCAAATCAAAGAGCTCATTTTGCGCTCGCGCGGCCTGGGACAGGTCTTGGACAAAAAATGCTATCTCGAATTCGGTGCCGTTCGCGGTAATGGACTTTACCGTGACTGAGGGAATGGGCGTTGCAATGACGATCCGTGCGTTCAGGATCGCGGATTTCAGGATCTTGACGCCAGCCGCAGGCGACGTTCTGGGATCGAGCTGGATCGTCACCGTCATTCCATGAATGCCGGAGGGCGAGCTTGCATTGACAATCTTCGCCTTGGCGATTGCGCTGTTCGGTACGATTGCCAGATCGCGCTTCGCGGTCAGGACGTGCGTTGCACGCCAGTTCATCTCGATGACCCGGCCATCGGTGCTGCTGTCGATGCTGATCCAGTCGCCCGGACGATAAGGGCGGCTGAAATTGAGCACGACGCCGGAAAATACGTCGCTCAGCGTGCTCTGCAGTGCCAGGCCGAGGATGATTGCGATGGCCCCCGACGTGGCCAGAAGGCCCTGGATCGGCAGATCGAATACATAGGCGATGATGGCAAAGACGGCAGCGAGATAGACCAAAGCGGCAAGCAGATCCTGGATCAGCTTGCCCTCGCGCGGCCGGTGCTCGGTGACGACGAAGGCGCGCAATACACTGACCAGAAACCACGCCGCCCACAGCCACCACGCGATTTCCAGGGCGCCGTGAACACCGTCGCGCAGCGGCGTGTTGGTCCACACCAGCGGCCGATAGGGCACGACGTCGGCCTTCAGAAGAACGATCGTGAGCGCTACCAGGAGGATCACGCGGGTCGCGGCACGACCCAACGGGTGCATGCGAAACAGCAGATGCGTCAGCAACCCGACAAGGGTAAAGACAGCCAGCGCCGCCACCAGCGGGTCGTGAACGGCGGCCGCGGTTGTATCCATAAGTTCATGCATCTCGCCGTTTCTCCGAGCTTTGTCTCGCGCGCGCCAAAGTTAAGGCCGAAGCCGGCACGCTGGTCCATCCGAGGCATTTTTGTCAGGGCGGTCCAGTGGTTGCCGTCGCCGTTCTGCGAAAAGCGCGCGATGGCCGACACGAGACGTTGGGTTGGCCGGGCAATACCCGATCAGGTCCAGCCGCGGATTTCGGGTGGCAGTCGGCACGATTGGCGGACCAGTCGCCGAGCCCCATCCGTCACTGTGCCGATTTGGTTCGCACGCGGCGTACGTGAGGCCGCAGGTCAGGCAGCCCAGATGGTCTCTCGCACACGCTGATCCGGCGCAGGCGATGCGGTGCCCGCCCCCCGCACCGCTCAGCGGGTCGCAATGAGCCGCTGAACCGCGTGAAGATCGGAGACAATCTCGACGCAGAGCGCCCGGATGTCCGGTATTGGTGTCAGCAGGTCCGGCACCATCACCGCCATCATGCCGGCGGCATGTGCGGCGCGCACCCCATTGAACGAATCCTCCACCGCGAGGCACCGTTCGGGTGCAACCCCGATCGCCCCGGCAGCCTTGAGGAACAGGTCTGGATGTGGCTTGCCAAGCGCTACATCGTCGCGCGTGACGACGACCGGCAGGCGGGCGCGCAAGCCCGATCGGCCCAGTTGCAGTTCAGCGGCGTGGCGCGTCGCCGAGGTGGCCACCGCGGCCGGCAAACCGCGCAATGCCAGAAAATCCAGCAACTCCAGGGCGCCAGACTTCAGCGCTATCCCCTCGGCCAGCAGGTCTTCGCGGTGCTCGGCATACAGCCGGTCGCACTCGTTGAAAGGAAAGTCGGGCCCGAGATGCTCCCGCAGCATTTGATCGCATTCCCTGCCGGGTATGCCGATCAACGAATGGCAGAAGCTGTCGCTGACCGAGAAGCCGACCGCGGTCACCGCCCGCTTGAGTGCAAGGTGATAGACCCATTCGGTGTCGTGCAGTGTCCCGTCCATGTCCAGGATCACGCCATCGACGGGGTGAGGCAGGTTCATGCGAACAACTTACTACTCATTATCGTTGCAGCGCGGCACGCAAAATGCGCCTTGAATACTCCCCCTCCCGCAAGGGGAGGGGGAGGATTTTTCGCATTTGAACCGGGCGCGTGGGCGCCCGGTCCGGCAGGCCGCTACTGCATCGTGGACTTTGGGGTCGGGACGATCCGGGTGATGACCATCTTCTCGCGGTCCAGGCATTCCGGAACGCGCGGGGCGATCTTGATCTTCCAGTGGTCGGTCTCGTACACCGCCTTGTAGAGCGCCTCGCGCTGCGCTTCGCTATCGAACCGGCGGATCCAGACATAGGCGGAATTGTCGGTCTCGCCGCGGAAGCTGCCGCAGATCACCATGCCCTTGGACACCTGGAAGGGGATGATCTCCTGTTCCATGATCCTGACCCATTCATCCATCCTGCCGGGCCGCACGTGGTACTGGCGGAGTTCGTAGAAGGCCATCGCGTTTGTCTCCTCGCTTCGTTGGACGCCGCAGCATAGGTGGCTGCGCGCATACGTGCCATCCGGCCGCCCGAGGCTCCGGACCATCGGACACCACGCGCGCCGTCACGCTTGCATCGATCGTTCTGGCCTGAAATCCCGGTGTGGCCTAAACCAGGGTCGCGTCCGGTCATTGCGAGGCACCATGTCCCCAGCATTCCCCACCACCCGCCTGCGTCGGCTGCGGCAAACCGAGACCCTGCGTGCCCTGGTGCGCGAAACCGCGGTTACCGCGAACGATCTGATCCAGCCGATCTTCGTCGAGGAAGGGATCGACGAGCACCTGCCGATCGCGGAGATGCCCGGCATCGCCCGCATCCCCGAATGCAAGCTCGAACGCGAAGTTGAGGGGCTGGCACGCGACGGGGTGAAGGCGTTGATGCTGTTCGGCATCTCGCACCACAAGGACGCCTCGGGCAGCGACGCCTGGAACCGCGACGGACTGGTCGCGCGCATGGTGCGGCAGGCGAAGCGGGCGGCGCCGGAACTGGTGGTGATTCCCGACATCTGCTTCTGCGAATACACCGACCACGGCCATTGCGGGGTGATCGAGCATGGCCACGTGGCGAACGACATCACCATCGAGAATTTGGCGCGCCAGGCGGTAATGGCGGTGGAGGCCGGCGCCGACATGGTCGCCCCGTCCGCCATGATGGACGGACAGGTCGCCGCGATCCGCCACGCGCTGGATGGCGCGGGCCACGCCGATACGCCGATCATGGCCTATTCTTCGAAGTTCGCATCGGCGTTCTACGGGCCGTTCCGCGTCGCGGCGGGCTGCGAACTGAAGGGCGACCGCAAGTCCTACCAGATGGACCCGCTCAACGGTCGCGAGGCGCTGCGCGAGTCGCTGCAGGACGAGGCCGAGGGCGCGGATATGCTGATGGTCAAGCCGGGGCTGGCGTATCTGGACGTGCTGGCGCGGCTGCGCGAACGGACGCTTCTGCCGATCGCCGTGTACCAGGTGAGCGGCGAGTATGCGATGATCAAGTTCGCTGCAGCCGCCGGAGCGCTGAACGAGCGGCTGGTCGTGCGCGAGACACTCGGCGCGTTCAAGCGAGCAGGGGCGGACCTGATCCTGTCCTACTTCGCCCGGGATGTGATCCGGGAAGGCTACTGAGCAGGCCTACCGCGAGTAGAACAATGCCTACCGCGAGTAGAGCAACGCCTACCGCGAATAGAACTCGACCACCAGGTTAGGCTCCATCTGCACCGGATAGGGCACGTCGGACAGCTTCGGCGCACGGGCGAAGCGGCCCTTCATCGCGCGATGGTCGATTTCCAGATATTCGGGCACGTCGCGCTCGGTGCTCTGGGTCGCGTCCAGCACCATCGCGAGCTGCTTCGACTTCTCCTTGACCTCGATCGTGTCGCCTTCCTTCACGCGGTACGATGCGATGTTGACCCGTCGTCCGTTCACCAGCACATGGCCGTGCGAGATGAACTGGCGCGCCGCGAACGGGGTGATGGCGAACTTCATGCGATAAACCACCGCGTCGAGCCGGCGCTCCAGCAGCTCGATCAGATACTGGCTCGAATCGCCATGCAGCCGCACCGCCTCCTGGTAGTAGCGGCGGAACTGCTTCTCGCTGATGTTGCCGTAGTATCCCTTGAGCTTCTGCTTGGCCATCAACTGCGTGCCGTAGTCGGTGGCCTTCTTGCGGCGCTGACCGTGCTGGCCCGGCCCGTATTCGCGCTTGTTGATCGGCGATTTCGGCCGCCCCCAGAGATTGACGCCCAGGCGGCGGTTGATCTTGTACTTGCTCTCGGCGCGCTTGGTCATGGTGCGCGTTGCCCTTTCGCATGGCTCTTGTTGCACCGGTAGGCCACGCACAGCGTGGCGGGCGCGGAACCCGAAGTTCCGTCCACGTTCCCGGCAGTAAGCCGGGGCCTATAGGGCGGGCGGGCGCGGCTTGTCAAACCTCGGTGCGCCTGTGTAAGGGCGGCGATGGTCAATCGCAGCGAGATCATCTGGCTCGGCATCGCCTCCGCTGTCTCCGGCTGCCTGATCGGCGGCATGATGCTGGGCATCGGCATGGACCTTGTCGTCAACGGCCAACCGCTCGGCTGGCTCCTGCTGTTGCCGGGCGCGCCGGCCTCCGCCATCCCGGGCTGGCTGCTGGCGCGGAAGCTGGCGCAGCAACTGTAGGGCGGATGCAATCCGCCGTCCCTCAAGCGCTTCATTCGATCACCATGTCGGGTCCGCGTTGGTCGCTACGCCTGACGCGGCGGATCATCGGCGGCCTGCCATCGCGGCCTGCACGGCGGCGTCCAGCGCGCTGAGGAACCGCGAGCGGTCGGCTTTGGTGAGCGCGGCGGGGCCGCCAGTGGTCAGGCCGATTTCGCGCATATGGCGGGAGACCTCGCGCCCTGCCATCGCGTTGCCGATATTGTCCGGCGTCCACTGCCTCCCGGTGGGCGAGACCGCACGCGCGGCCCTGGCGAGGCAGCGCGCGGCGAGCGGAATGTCGGCTGTCACGCACACATCGGCGGCGGTAATGCGTTCGGCGATCCAGTCGTCGGCTGCATCGGGGGTGGCGTCGACCACGACCATGCGGACGTTGGCCAGGCCGGGTGGGCGAATTGGCCGGGAGCCGTTGGAGACAACGAATACAGGCAGGTTGAGGCGGGTCGCCACGCGGTAGGCTTCCTCCCGCACGGGGCAGGCGTCGGCGTCGATGTAGATCTCGGTCATGCGCTAGTGCTCTGAGCCATTCAGCCGATTTACACGGGATGGGTAACGTGCGAATCTTGTCGCATGGCACAGACAGTGTGTGTGATCGTTAGCGCATCGGATAGAGGCCGCCTGGAAGCGATCGCATCGGATCGCAACCGGCCGCAGAAGCATGCCGAGCGCGCGCGGGTGGTGCTGGCGTCGCTGGCAGGCGATCCGCTGCAGCGAGTGGCGGCTCGGCTCGGCGTCAGCCGTCCGATGATCTGGCGCTGGCAACAGCGCTTCGCCGAAGCGGGTGTTGACGGTCTGCTGCGCGACAAGACGCGTAAACCGGGCAAGCCGCCGCTCGCCGCCGAGACGGTGGCGCGCGTGGTGGCGCTGACCTGCGCCGAACCGCCGCATCAGGCGACGCACTGGACAGGTCGGGCGATGGCCGAAGCTGCGGGCATTTCGCTCAGTTCGGTGCAGCGCATCTGGGCGGCGCACAAGCTTCAGCCGCATCGTGTGCGCAGCTTCAAGCGTTCGCGCGATCGCGCGTTTGCCACCAAGCTGACCGACATCGTCGGCCTCTACCTCGATCCGCCGGCGCACGCCGTGGTGCTGTCGATCGACGAGAAAAGCCAGATCCAAGCGCTCGACCGTACTCAGCCGGGGCTGCCAATGAAGCCGGGCCGCTGCGGCACCATGACGCACGATTACAAGCGCCACGGCACGACAACCCTGTTCGCGGCGCTCAACGTGCTCGACGGCCGCGTGATCGGCCGCTGCATGCAACAGCACCGGCACGAGGAGTTCATCCGCTTCCTCAACGACATCGAGCGCGCGGTGCCGACCGGCAAGCTGATCGAAGCCGTCGTCGACAACTACGCCACCCACAAACATCCGAAGGTCAAAGCCTGGCTGAAACGGCATCCACGCTGGACGTTCCATTTCACCCCGACCTCCGGCTCATGGCTCAACGCAGTCGAGAACTTCTTCTCCGTTCTGACCCGCAAGCGCATCCGGCGCGGCAGTTTCCATTCGCTGGTCGATCTGCAGGCCGCCATCAAGCGCTATCTTGCCGAACATAATGCCGAGCCGAAGCCCTTCGTCTGGAAGGCATCAGCCGCCTCGATCCTGGCCAAACTCGACAGACTGCCCGTATCCTCCGAATGACTCAGAGCACTAGGTTGCGAACGCGGCCGCGTCTCCTGGCACCCCGGGATCAGGTCCAATATAACTGGAAGCCCGCGGGGACGACGGGTATCCACCCGGTCCCGATCCGAGGGAAGCTCATCACGACTGGTTAGGCGAACATTTCCAGTCACCCAGAACCCGCTATAGCCTGCTCATCTTGCAAGTGAGGCGTTCCGCCATGCCAGCAGCAGGTAGCACTCAGATGGACAAGAGCGCCAGGACCGCCCGCCCGGTCGGTCCCCTCACGCTCGCGATCGACGTTGGTGGTACGCACCTGAAGGCCGGGATCCTTGCCCCGACCGGCACCATGACCGCTGGTCCAGTGCGCGTCGACACGCCGCATCCGGCCACGCCAGCGGCCGTCGTCGATGCCCTGGTCGATCTGGTCGGCTCGCTCCGGCCGTTCGACCGCATATCGATCGGCTTCCCCGGCGTGGTGCGCGGCGGGCGCGTGCTCACCGCGCCGAACCTCGGGACGCAGCCATGGCATGCCTTCCCGCTCGCCGACACGCTCGCCGAGAAGCTGGGGGCGCCGGCCCGCATGGAGAACGACGCGACCGTCCAAGGCCTCGGCGTCATCACCGGCCGCGGTCTGGAGTGCGTCATCACCCTCGGCACCGGCATGGGCTTCGCGCTGTTCCAGGACGGCAGGCCTGCGCCGCATCTCGAGCTGAGCCAGCACCCGGTGCATGGCAGCAAAACCTATGACCGGTATATCGGCAATGCCGTGATGCGCGCGATCGGCCGCAAGCGCTGGAACCAGCATGTCCGCCGGGCGATCGACTGCATCAATACGCTGACGACGTGCGAAACGCTGTATATCGGCGGTGGCAATTCTAAATATATTCGCCTGGACCTCCCCGCAACGGTGCAGATCGTCTCGAACGAGGCGGGCATCACCGGCGGCATCCGATTGTGGGACGCGCTGCCGGATCATGCCGCCGCGAAAGCAGTGCCGTGACAGCGGTGCGCGTCATCGCTCTGCTGTGTGCCGCCGCGACCTGCTCCGTGGCGATCGTGCGGGCGGACGAATTGCCGCATCGCCGGCCGGGCCTGTGGGAGATCACGCGCAACAACGTCGATGCGAACAATCCGGCACGGACCAGCAGGATCTGCATCGATGCGGCGACCGAGACGCTGCTGCGGGACATGGGCGCCAATGTCGCGAAAAGCATATGCAGCAAGGCCGCGGTCAGCGTGTCCGGCAATACCGTCCGTGTTGATTCCGTCTGTCAGCTTGACCGGACCCGCTTGACCAACCACACGGTCATTACGTTCACCAGTGACACGACCTATCACCATGCGGCTGCCACGCATTTCGATCCGCCGTTGTTCGGCAGGGCGGACAGCACCAGCGAGATGGACGGCAAGTGGCTCGGTCCCTGCGCGGCTGACATGCGTCCAGGCGATGTGATCACCCCGATGGGCAAGATCAATCTGGTCGATCGGGCACAGGCTTCGAAGTAGCCACTGGCCGACCGGGCCTTTGCGATTCCCGCCATGGCCCCTGGCGTTCGGACAGCCGACTTTGCGGCTGGATGTGCCCCTGGTGTCATGGCGAGGTAGTGGGCCAGTCTGAATTTTTGCAAAGGGTGATGGAGTGGACGCCCCCCGACGGCATCCAGGTGCCAAGGTGGAGGTGTTGATCATCCACCTGAGGGAGACGTCCATGGGACACGCTACTACAATCGGACTTGATATCGCCAAACACGTTTTCCAGGCGCATGGCGCGGATGAAGCCGGTCATGTGGTCTTCCGCAAACGTCTTACCCGCGCGAAGCTGCTTGAATTCTTCGGCATGCAACCCCGCTGCACCGTGGCGATGGAAGCCTGCGCGGGATCGCATTATTGGGCTCGTGAGCTCGAGGCGCTTGGCCACGCCGTGCGTTTGATCCCGCCGGCCTATGTCAAACCATTCGTTAAACGACAAAAGAACGACACCGCGGATGCCGAGGCGATTTGCGAGGCCGCGCAGCGACCAACAATGCGGTTCGTTCCGGTGAAGAATGAGGAGCAGCAGGCTAACGGCGTCGTATTCCGAGCCCGCGATCTGCTGGTGCATCAGCGAACGCAATGCATCAACGCCTTGCGCGGGCACCTGGCGGAGTACGGCCATGTCTTTCCGCAGGGCGTCGTGCATGTCGGCACGCTAGTCGCGAGGGTCAAGGATCCGGAGTTCTCCTTGCCACAGAGCGCGCGGACGATCTTGCGGGTATTGACTGACACGTTCACTGCCCTGGAAGCGCAGATCAAGGAACTGGATGCCGAGATCAATCGGCGCTCAAAGGCCGACCCAGTCGCAAAACGGCTTATGACAATCCCAGGCATCGGTCCGATCGCGGCGACGGCGATCACCGCCCTGGTTCCGGCGGCGGAAGGATTTCGGGCGGGACGGGACTTCGCCGCCTGGCTCGGACTGACACCGCTTCAGAAGTCGACCGGCGGTAAGCGGAAGCTTGGTGCGATATCGAAGCGAGGCGAACGAACCATCCGTCGCTTACTTATACTTGGGGCCAGCGCGGTGATCAGGCAGGCCTGTCTTCGTGGAGCGCCGGCGGGTTCGTGGCTGGCGCAAATGCTCCCCCGCAAGCCAAAGATGCTTGTCATTGTGGCCCTGGCCAACAAGACGGCACGTATTGTCTGGGCTCTCCTTGTCAAAGGCGGGGATTACAGAACTCCGGTCGCGGCCGCGTAAACCGGTCAGGACCGCGACGGTGTAGGGCGAACGGAAGGAAAGTATGGTGCAACAGTCGGCGAGACGGGGTCGGAAGAACCAGGGCTTTCCACAGTGCCTCGAGCACGCTTTGGGTGATCTGGATCCGGCCCGCGAACTCCCATACAGGCCCGCGGCAACTCACATCCGCATCAGAGGCCGGACAGATGGCAGCATCCGACTACGCGCCAAGACGATCCTGAAGTTTTCCCTTGACCGGGAGGGGGCGTCCACAGATGGGAAGCGGACCGGCAGCTTCGGATGCGCAATGCTGAATGGCTGACCCCGACCCTCATCGAGGCGACCCTCATCGAGGCGACCCTGGTCCGGATGACTCATAGGCTGCGCCGCTTCGCCAATGTGCGATAATGGTGTGCACCGACATGCCCGTCGCCGTTGGTCGGTTGAATGGGTGCGGAAGCTACCATGGGAGGAATCGACGCCAGATGAACGCCATCAAGGACTCCATCAAGTCAGGTAGGACCGTCATCGGGACGGCCGGGGCACCGAACGTCGACGTGTCGATCCTGGCCGACGCCGGGTACGACTTCCTGCTGTTCGACACCCAGCATTCCCCTTGGGAGATCAAGCAGCTGCAGCCGTCGATCCAGGCGATGCGCGGCAAGCAGGCGGCGCCGGTCGTGCGCGTTGCCGCCAACGAGGCGTATCAGATCTGCTTCGCGCTTGACGCCGGGGCGCGGGGCATCATTGCGCCGATGATCAACACCCGTGCGGAGGCGGAGGCAATGGTGCGCGCCTGCCGCTATTTTCCCCTCGGCAACCGCAGCAACGCCGGAGTTCGCGGCGAGTGGGGCGAGTTCAAGAATTACCGTGATTACATGGATGCCGTGAACAACGAGCTTCTCATCGTGCCGATGATCGAGACCAACCAGGCGCTGGAGAATCTCGATGACATCGCGTCGGTCCCGGGCGTCGACGTCCTGCTGATCGGCCCGTCTGATCTTTCGATCGAGCTGGGGGTGCCGCTCGACTACCAGTGCGACATTTATCAGCGAGCGCTCGATAAAATCGCGGCGACCACCGCGAAACACGGCGTCACCGCCGGGATGTATTTCATCCCGCCCGGGATGGACCCGAACTTCTTCGTCCAGAAGGGGTTCAAGTTCTTCACCATGCCGTGGGCCCCCTGGGCAACGGCGGGTATCCAGAACGCCCTGGCCGGGATCGAGCGCTAACCACGTCGATGCGGGCGGTCTGGCAATCAGCCGAACCGCCCAGCGCGCGCCGCTGATCAGTTGTTCCGCACGCCGGTGTCCAGGACGAACTCGGATAGAGCACACTCGCTGCTGTCGACTGGGTGTAACCGCGGCTGGAACGTTCGACAGGAGCGCTGAGCCGGTTGACAGACAGCTCGGCGAACAACCGCTTTCGGGACAAGCCATGACACAGAGAGACAACTGGGGCTGGCAAGCCCGGATCGGTATGTTCATCGTCGGCAGTGAAGTCGTGCCCGAGGCCGAGTGGTGGGCGATGGTCCCGCTGAATGTGTCGGTGCACGCTGCGCGAGTAACCGCTCGGGCACCCTGGGCGCGCTGGCGTGACGACCGCAGCGGGGTGGAGTTGGAAGATGACCTGCTGCGCGGCTGCCGGCAGTTCGCACCGATGTGCCTGTCGGCGGTCGTGGTTGGCCACAGCTCCAGCAGCATCCTGGGTGGCCCACAGTGGGACGAAGCGATAGTGGAAACGCTGTCGCGGGAACTCGGCGGAGGGGTGGCGGTGACCACCAACGGGCTGGACTGTGCGGCGGCGCTGCAGGCGAGCGGCGTAAATCGCCCATTCCTGGTATTTCCGCCCTGGTTCGACGACAGCTTGGTGGCGGCGGCTGTTCGGGACTGGTGCGAACGCGGGACCAAGCCGGCGGGGCGTCTGCGTTATGATCCCGGCCGGAAATGGCGCGACGTTCCACCTGGCGAGCTGTATCGGCAGGGTATGGGCATCGAGCAAGCGATCGAACCGCTGTACCAGCAGGTGCGAGCGGCCTGCCCGCAGGAGGCGGATAGCGTCCTGATCGCCGGCACTGGGTTTCGTTGCGTGGGTGTTCTCGATGCACTGGAGCGCGACCTGCAACGTCCCGTCGTCTCGGCGAACCAAGCCAGCCTGTGGCATTGCCTCCGCCTATCCGGCGTGCGCACGCCGATCGGCGGTTACGGAAACCTGCTCCGTCTCTGACCGGAATATGATGGATCCGGACTTGCTTCCGGGAAGTACCTACCCTGGTTGCATGCCCGAACGACCCATCGTCGGACAAGCGTCTGCCGCGCGGGTCAAGCCGCAGACCATACAGAGCCGCGCCACCCGATATTCTGCGTCATGCTCCAACTGGCGCCAATCGCCCATGGCCACCCAGCGCTGTCGCCACTGTGAAGAAAATATTCCTTGCCACTGACCCTCCATATAGGTTCATATTCCGTCCATGCCCGCCCCGCCCACCTCCGCCCAACCCGACCGCCCCGATCCCCGCCAGGATCGGCCAGCCGCCGGCGCGGACGCACCCACCCGCACCGGGCGCCTGCTGGGCCTGCTGCGCACGCTGATCGACTACGGCCGGCAACTCGCCGGCACGCTGCAACAGCGCACCGCCGCCACCGACACCGCCGATGTCACGCGAGACTTCGGCACCATCGACATCGGGGAAATCCTCGCGCGCATCGCCCGCGGCCTGCTGCGCGCCGCCGCGCTCGAGACCAGACTGTCCAGCCGCCTCGCCCGGCAGGAGTCCGCACCGGCCGCCGTCCCGAGCGCCCCATCCCGTCGCCAGCCGCGCACCATCCCGCCCGTGGACCGCAGCACCCGTGCCGCCGACCCGGGTCTCGCCCGTCTGCCCACGCCCGAGGACATCGCCGCCGAGGTGCGCCGCCGCCCGGTGGGCGCCGTCATCGCCGACATCTGCCGCGACTTCGGGATCGTGCCGAGCAACCCGCTGTGGCGCGAACTCTCCCTGGTCATCATCGAAAACGGCGGCAACCTTGCCACCCTGTTCAAGGACACCTGGAAGCGGCTCACCATCTGGCTGACCGATCCGCCCACGGCCGTGGATCCCGCAACGCCGGCACCCGACCTGCCGTTCGCGGTGACGCCAGGCACCGGGCCGCCCTGAAGCGGAATATCCGACCATTGGGGCGTGACGCACGGACCTGTCCCGGCGAAGGCCGGGGGCCGGCCCACGGCTTGTCCCGCCGTCCTGATTCGGTCACCGGTGAAGGGCGTCCGTGAACCTGCGCTTCCGGGATTACCTGTCCGGGCTGCTGATGGCCGGCTTGGGTTGAAAGCGGACAATCAAGGATGGTCAAACCGCCCACTTCCCCATGGCGGAAAACGCTGCCGATATCGCGCGGCTTTGACGCCTGTGATGATGCCTGTGTGGCCGACCCGGGTCACGTCAATACCTCCGCGCCAGCCGACAGCAACGTCGATATCTCGCGTGCCTGCTCGACCAGAAAATCCATGACGACGCGCGTCCGGGGCGCGAGGTTGCGGCGCGACGGATAGACGATGTGGACCGGCACGATCTCCGACGGGTAGTCGTTCAGCAACCGGTAGAGCCGACCCGCGCGCAGGTCATCGATCAGCTGGATCTCGGGCAGCAACGCGATGCCATGGCCGGCACGGCACGCCAGACGCACCGCAGCGCTGTCATTGGCGAGGAAGCCGCCGCTGACGCGCACGGACACCGGCCCACCCGGCGCGGTGAAGCGCCAAAGCGCCGCGTCCGGCAGGTAGTCGTGGATCAGGCAGGTGTGCGTCACCAGGTCCTCGGGCACCGCTGGCGCGCCGTGTCGCTCCAGATAGATCGGAGCAGCGACGACGGCCCGTCCGAGCTGACCGACCCGCCGCACCACCAGCGAGGCATCGGCGATCTCTCCCGAACGCCATGCCAGATCCAGTCGCTCGTCCACCATGTCAGTGAACTGATCGCGCATCACCAGTTCGACGCGCAGTCCCGGATAGCGCTCCAGCAACACCGGTAGCCGCGGCGCCAGGTAGTGGCCGCCGGCGATCGAGGTGCCCAGCCGGACCAGGCCGGTGGGAGCGCTGCTCTGCCGGCCGAGTGCCGTCTCCATCTCGTCGGCCGCCTCGATCAGATGTCTGGCATGGGTCAGCAGTCCCTGGCCGTCATCGGTCAGGCTGAGGCGGCGCGTCGTCCGATGGAACAGCCGCGCGCCAAAATGCTGTTCCAGCTGCGCGATCTGGCGGGTCACGGCGGATTGGCTGACCTGGTTCTCGCGCGAGACGGCCGAGAACGATCCGGTTTCGACCACGCGAACGAAGCTGCGAAGACCTCCGATCAAGTCCATTTATTCCACCATTCCGCGCAAAAATCTTATCTAAAGGGCCCGGATTATATCCAAGGGTCAACAGGTCCATCTCACACCCATCGCAAGACGGGACAGCCGCACTGGTCTGACAGTCTGGCGAGGGGGCCACCAGTGGTTCCGCCTGCGGGTGGGACCGAGACCAGGAGAGAGACCATGAAGACCATGATATTTGCCGCGGCCGCTGTGCTTGGCATCGGTATCGGTTCTGCCTTTGCCGGCGACGGCGAGGGCCCGGTGCCGGATACACGGTTCACCCAGATTCCGGGCGTTCTGGCGCAGGCAAGCGTGCCGCGGCAGGCGCCGAGCGCGGTGGCGACCAACCAATATGGCGCGCCGACCGCTGCCTATGTGACCGGACACAGCCGGTACATCTCGCTGTTCCCGGCGAACCAGAACCAGGGCAACGGCAGCTGACGAACCGTTCGCAGCCATGTGGCGAAGGGGGCCGGCCACGTGCCGGCCCTTTTGATAGCGAGCTTGTTCAATCCTTCCGCACAGCGGGGAAGGGAGCTCAAGCCGCGCGCAGGATCATGTCGGCGCCCTTCTCGCCGATCATGATGCAGGTCGCATTGGTGTTGCCTGAAACTACCGTCGGCATGATCGAGGCATCGATCACGCGCAGCCGCTCCATGCCTTTCACGCGCAACGACGTATCCACGACCGCCATCGGACCGGGCCCCATCATGCAGGTGCTGGTCTGGTGGAACGTGGTTCCCGCGGTCTCGCGCACGTGGTTCAGCAGGTCCTCATCCGTCTTCGCCTGAGGTCCGGGCATGAACTCCTCGACAAGGTAACGGCGCATCGCCGCGGTCGCGAAAATCCGCCGTGAAACACGCAGCCCGGCGACCATCGTCTCCTTGTCGCCCTGCGTTGCGAGATAGTTCGGCTGGATCGCCGGCGGAAGCGCGGGATCGGGCGAGGCGATGCGCAGCCAGCCGCGGCTTTCCGGGCGGCACGGGATGGCGACCAGCGTGCATCCGGGGAAGCGATGCATCGTATCGCCGGTCTTCTGCGCGCTGCCGGCGAGGAACTGGTATTGCACGTCCGGCGAGGCAAGCTCGGGGCGCGTGCGCACGAACAATCCCATCGGTCCGGCGCCCGTCATCAGCGCACCCTTCATCGCCAGGACGTACTGCATGCCGTGGTGAATGCGGCGCAGCCAGCTGTGGTAGATCTCGTTCATCGTGGTGACATTGGGCGTGCAGCGATAAATGATGCGACCGCCGCAATGGTCCTGCAGGTTCTCGCCGACGCCAGGCAGATCGTGCACCACGTCGATGCCGTGCTGCCGCGACAGCGCGCCGGGTCCGATGCCGGACAGTTGCAGCAACTGCGGCGAGTTGATCGCGCCGCCGGCGAGCAATACCTCCCGTCGTGCGCGCACCTGATGGACCATGCCGTCGCGCGAGTACTCCACGCCGGTCGCGCGCTTTCCGTCGCACAACACGCGATGCGCGAGGGCGCGGATTTCAACCTTCAGGTTCGACCGTTGCATCGCCGGCTTGAGGTAGCCGACCGCGGCGGAACAGCGACGCCGGTTGCGCACGGTAAGCTGCAACGGACCAACGCCCTCCTGTTCGGCGCCATTGAAGTCGGCGTTGTACGGATAACCTGCCTCGTTCGCGCCGGCAACGAAGGCGTCGTGCAGCGGGTGGTCGGTGCGCAGGTCCGACACCGCGAGCGGGCCGCCCTTGCCGTGGAAATCGTCCGCGCCGCGCTCCTGATCCTCCGCCTTGCGGAAATAGGGCAGCACGTCGTCGTACGACCAGCCGGCATTGCCGAACTGGCGCCACATGTCGAAATCCTGCTTCTGGCCACGGATGTAGATCAGGCCATTGATCGAGGATGAACCGCCGAGCACCTTGCCGCGCGGCAGCGGAATGCGACGGTTGTTGAATTCCGGCACCGGCTCGGACTCGTAATACCAGGCGACCTTGGGATTGTAGATGTTGCGGTAGAAGCCGGCCGGAATGTGGATCCAGGGATCGCGATCCCTGCCGCCGGCTTCCAGCAGCAGGACGGTGGTCTTGCCATCTGCGGTCAACCGGTTCGCCAGCACGCAGCCAGCCGAACCGGCCCCGACGACGACGAAATCGAATTCCTGGGTGGCGGCCACGACGTTCCCCTTTGATTTTCAAGCGAATTTCACCACAAAGACACAAAGACACAAAGAACCAGTGATATGCGCTGCGCGCAAAGAGATGAGGGAACGTTGGTGTCTTCGTGTCTTTGTGGTGACTCCTTTTTAGAACAGCCGCTGCGATGCGATCCTGGCACCTTCGCCGAGCGCGGCAAGTTTGGCCCATACGATGTCCTCGGCAACACGGCGCTGTCCGGCCGAGGTGTCGAAGCCGCAGTCGGTGCCGGCGAGCACGCGTGTGGGATCGCCGACCGCTTCTGCGACGCGTTCGATACGGTCCGCGATAGTCCTGGGATGTTCGATGAAGTTGGTGACGGAGTTGATTACACCAGCGACGATCGTCTGGTCGGCATCCAGCGGAAAGTCCTTCAGCACCGCGTATTCATGCGCGTGCCGCGGATTGGCGAATGGCAGCACGAAGCTGCCGACGTTGAGCTTGCGCAGGATCGGCATGATTTCGTGCAGCTCGACATCGCAGTCGTGCGGGCCTTCGTAGTTGCCCCAGCACGCATGCAGGCGGACCCGATCGCGCGGAACATTGACCAGCGCCGCGTTGATGGTTGTGACCACCCGATCGACAAAGCCGAGAAATTCGCCAAGCGGCTGATGCTGGTAGGAGATGTGGCGTTCCATCGCGAGGTCCGGGCAGTCGAGCTGCAGGAGAAAGCCGTGCCTGACGATGGTTTCGTATTCGACGCGCAGCGCCTCGCCGAGCGCCTCGAGGTAGGCGGTTTCGTTCGGATAATGGTCGTTGCGCAGCGCTGCGGCGACGATGCCCGGTGACGGCGCGGTGAGGAACGGTTCGATGAACGGGTTGTTCTGCGCGTCGAGCGTGGCGCGGAAGTCGTTGCATTCCTGCTCGATGGCGGCACGGTCGAGGTATCGCACGTCGCCGATCGCGGTGGGGATCTCCGCGCGGCTGGACACCTGCTGCACGTGCTGCTGATCTCGGTCCATCGCTGCCTTGTAGTCGGGATAGCGTTCGACATCGGCGCGCGGCATGCGCGTCCATGCGCCGCCGAACCCGCTCATGCGCGAGCGCACATAGAGGAAGAATGCCTCCCGCTGCTGCTCGCCGTTGTTGCCGATGTCTATGCCGGATTCGTGCTGCTTGCGCACGACATGTTCCAGCGCGGCCCGCCCGACTTCGGCAAGCTGCGCATCCACCGGCTCGCCGCGATTCTTCCGCAAATACAGACCGACAAGCTCCGCCGGACGCGGCAGGCTGCCGGTGTGCGTGGTCAGAATGCGCGTTTCACTGCGTTGCATGGCGTTTTCTCCCGACCCTGTCCCATTCGGAACCGACCCGAGATTCCCCCTCTCGCCATGCCCGCGCAATAGCTGCCCGCAGCGAAATCCTCAGCGATACGCCAGCACGTCCGGCCCCAGACCCATCGCCGCGATTGTTGCCGGATTGAGCTGTCCGTTCGGCTGCAGGCCGCGGCCCTGCTGGAACCGTTCGATCGCGGCCTGGGTGCCGCCGCCCCAGACGCCATCCACCGCGCCATTATAGAAGCCAAGCGAGCGCAGCCGAACCTGGATCGCCTGCACCGAGGCCGGTCGCAGCTGATCGCCCGGAGGCGGCGGCGGTGCGGGAGCGGCGGCCGGGATCGCCAGCAGCGAGCTCTGATCGAGGCCCAATGTCGCGGCCGTGGCCTGATTGAGCTGGCCGGTGACCTGCAACTGATGGGCCTGCTGGTAGCGCTCCAGCGCCGCCTGACTGTCCGCGCCCCAGATCCCGTCGATCTGACCGCTATAAACGCCGGCCTGGCGCAGCCGGTTCTGCACATCCTGCACCGCTTGCGGCGCCACCGGCTGGACGTAGGCCAGCGGTGGCGCTGTCTGGGCCGCGGCCGGCAGGGCGGACACGATGCCGGCGAGCAGGCTGCCGGTCAGGATGATGGGATACCGCATGTGGTTGTCCTTCTTCCCGGTTGGGAACCGGAAACGTGGAACAAGCCCAACGGTTCTCAGGATGCCTGCGGCGAGGCAGTCAACAACCGCTCGATCGGATCCCAGACGAAGGCGATCTGCGGCACCTTCTGGCCGGCGAACTGGATCATCGCCTCGGCCACCGGCTTGCCGCCCAGGCGCTGATAGAACCAGCGGCTCGGGTTCTCGCGCAGCACCCAGACGAAACAGGACTTGCAGCCGGTTTCGGCCAGATGCGCCGCGGCGGCGCGCATCAGCTTGCGTCCCACGCCACGGTCGCGCCAGTCGTCCAGCACGTAGAGCGTCTCCACCTCGCCTTCCGCCAGGCGGCGGCCGGCGATCTCACCGCTGATGCGGGCACGGCCGGCGGTGGCGAACCCGACGATGCGCGAGCCGCTGCCCTGCGGCACATCGACGCCCGACGCCGCAGCGACGAACACCGCGGTGGATGAACGGATCGCCGCGTCGTAATGCGCCGCCTGGCGGGGGACTGACATCCGGGCGAGGTAGCGATCCGGCAGGATGCCCGCATAGGCGCTGCGCCAGGTCGCCACGTGCACCGCCCCGATTGCGACGGCATCCGCAGTGCGGGCACGGCGGATCGAGATCACGTGCGTCGCTCGATCACAGCCGCGAAGAACCCGTCGGTGCCATGGCGGGCGGGTGTAAGGGACAGGAAATCGCCCGGATTGGGCGGCGCGCCTCCCTCCCAGGCGCGCGCGAGCGGAACCAGGGCGAAGCCGGGGTGGCGGGTGAGGAACGCGGTCACCTGGTCCTCGTTCTCCTCGGAGAGCAGGGAACAGGTAGCGTAAACCAAACGGCCGGCGATGCGAACCAGGGTGGCGGCCTGATCCAGAATCGCCGCCTGTTTGGGCAGCAGCTCGGCCAGATCGGCCTCGGTGAGGCGAAGACGAGCGTCCGGGTTGCGTCGCCAGGTCCCGGTGCCGGTGCAGGGTGCGTCCACCAGCACGCGGTCAAAAGTGCCGGCACGGCGCTTGGACCATTTGTCACCGGCCTCGATCAGATGACGTTCCACGTTGTGCACGCCGGCGCGGCGCAGGCGGCGGACCGCGGCGTCCAGCCGGGCGGCCGAGACATCGCACGCCACCAGCTGGCCGCGGTTCTGCATCATCATCGCCAGCGCCAGGGTCTTTCCCCCGGCCCCGGCACATAGGTCGGCGATGCGCAGTCCCGGCCGGGCGCCGGTCAACGCGGCGACGAGCTGGCTGCCCTCGTCCTGAATCTCGATCAGCCCGGCGCGGAAGGCCGGGCCGGTGGTGACCTGCCGCCGGCCCTCGATGCGCAGACCCCACGGCGAGAACGGCGTCGGCGTGGCTTCCAGTCCCTCGGCGGCCAGCGCGGCGGCGGCCTCCTCACGCGTGGCCTTCAGCAGGTTGATGCGCAGATCGAGCGGGGCAGGCTCCAGCAGGGCCATCAGTTCGGCCGTATCGAGGCGCGGGGAAAGCAGCGGCAGCAGCCAGTCCGGCATTTCCAGCCGCACTGCGTCGGGCATTGAAGCATGGTTGAGCGCGCGGCCCTGGAGGCGGCGCAGCGCCAACTGTTCCGACGGGGCCAGTGGGGCGGGGCCGAAGCGGCCGCCGGTGAACGTGGTCTCCACATCGACCATGCCGCCCCCGTCCAGCAACAGCGAGGCGGCGACCAGCAGCCGTGGCGTTTGCTTGTCGGCCAGCCACCAGACAAGACGTTGGTGAGTCCGGAAAATCCGCCATACGCGGTCCGATATGGCGCGACGATCGCTGGATCCGATAAACCGGCGCGCACGGAAGTAATCGTTGGCGATGCCATCGGCCGGCCGCGCCGGGGTCGCATCGATCGCAGCCAGCAGCTCGATCGCGGCAGCGATTTGTCCGGCCGGGGTCACGCGATCGCGTCGGGCAGCGCCGCGAGGTCCGCCAACTCGGTGACCGTCCCGCGAAGGCCGTATTCGTCAGGCTGGCCGGTGCGATTGACCCAGAACACCCGGAAGCCGAACGCCGAGGCACCGAACGCGTCCCACGGATTGGATGAGCAAAAGCCGATCGCGTCGGGCGGCAACCGGAACCGGTTGACCGCAAGGCGGTAAACCCGCGGATCGGGCTTGTAGACGCCCACCGCCTCCACGCTCAGCACATCGTCGAGCAGTTCGGCGATACCGGCCGATCGCACGGCATCGGACAGCATGCCCGGCTCGCCGTTGGACAGGATGGCGCGCGCTACACCCTTCTCGCGCAGCGCGCCGAGCATCGCCGGAACCTCGGAGTATGCGCCAAGACGGCGATACGCCGCGAGCACGTCCGCCAGGAGCGCGGTGTCGGTGATGCCGTGGTGTTGCGCGACGTGCGTCAGCGCCTCCTGCGTAAGTCGCCAGAAATCGCGGTGATGTGCCGGACCGGCCAGACTGCGCACCCAGGTGTACTCGATCTGCTTGGCCCGCCAGTCGAAGCTCATGCGCTGCCAGTCGGGGCCGAGGCGATCGGCGTAGCGGGCCATGGCGGTATGGACATCCAGCAGCGTGCCGTAGGCGTCGAACACCGCCGCGCGGATGGCCGGCACGCGTCAGTCCTGGCGGTAGTTCGGCGCCTCGCGGCTGATCGCCACGTCATGCACATGGCTCTCGCGCAGCCCGGCGCCGGTGACTCGGCGGAAGCGGGTGTTGTGCTGCAGTTCGGCGATGTCACGGCTGCCGGTATAGCCCATGCCGGCGCGCAGCCCGCCGACGAGCTGGTGAATCGCCTGGGCGACCGGCCCCTTGTAGGGAACCATCCCTTCGACGCCTTCCGGCACGAGCTTCAACTGGTCCTTGATGTCCTGCTGGAAGTAGCGGTCCGCCGACCCGCGCGCCATCGCGCCGATGCTGCCCATGCCGCGATACGACTTGTAGGAACGGCCCTGGTAGAGGAACACCTCCCCCGGCGCCTCGTCTGTGCCGGCAAGCAGCGAGCCTATCATCACCGCGTCCGCCCCGGCACCGATCGCCTTCACGATGTCGCCCGAGGTGCGCATACCACCGTCGGCGATGGCCGGGACCCCGGCCTCGCGGCAGGCGGCGGCGCATTCCAGAACCGCGGTGAATTGCGGCACGCCGACACCGGCGACCACGCGGGTGGTGCAGATGGACCCGGGGCCGATGCCGATCTTCACGCCGTCGGCGCCGGCCTCGATCAGTGCCAGCGCACCCTCGGGGGTGGCGACGTTGCCGGCGATCACCTGCACCGAATTGGAGAACTTCTTGATGGCGGCCACCGCGTCCAGCACGCCGCGCGAGTGGCCATGCGCGGTGTCCACCACGATCACGTCCACCTCGGCCTCGATCAGGGCGCGCGAGCGGGCGTGGCCCTCGGGCCCCACGCCGGTCGCTGCGGCGACCCGCAGGCGGCCGAGTTCGTCCTTGTTGGCCAGCGGGTGGGTTTCCGCCTTGTCCATGTCCTTCACGGTGATCAGGCCGACGCAGCGGTAGGCGTCATCAACCACCAGGAGCTTCTCGATGCGGTGGCGGTGCAGCAGGCGGCGGGCCTCGTCCGGGGCGACGCCGGTGGTGACGGTCACCAGATTCTCCCGCGTCATCAGTTCATAGACGCGCTGGCCGGGGTCGGTGGCGAAGCGCACGTCGCGGTGGGTGATGATGCCGACCAGGCGGTTGGTCTCGCGCTCAACGACCGGGATGCCGCTGATCCTGTGGGTGTTCATCAGGGCACGCACATCGGCCAGCGTCTGATCGGGGTGGATGGTGAGCGGGTTCACCACCATGCCGGATTCGAACTTCTTGACGCGGTGGACCTGCGCGGCCTGCTCGGCGGGTTCGAGGTTCTTATGGATGACGCCGATGCCGCCAAGCTGGGCCATCGCGATTGCCATGGAGCCCTCGGTGACGGTGTCCATGGCGGCCGAGATGATGGGGACGTTCAGCGGGATGGCGCGGGTGAGGCGGGTGCGCGTGTCGGTGGCGGAGGGCAGGACCTGCGAGTAGGCGGGGATGACGAGCACGTCGTCGAAGGCGAGGGCTTCCTCGACGCGGCTTGTGGGGTGTGTTTTGGGGATGTCGAACGCCATTGGCGGGTGGGCCTTTCCGCTACCTTGGCGGCCCCACATAGGCGGGTG
>CAWEVI010000036.1:0-242968 GCA_963812475.1 uncultured Alphaproteobacteria bacterium | reverse complement strand
TCTTCAACTGATCGGCGGAAGGAACGATATACGGCAGCGTGAACGCATCGAGCAAGTTTCATGAATTCGGAGAACCAGGCCGACACCGCCATGGTCATTTGCAGCGATCCGGTCTGCACCGAAGACATCATCTCTCGGGAGATGACACCGGCTGAGAGTCGGGATAGACCTCCACCTTCAACTTGCCGGAAGAGAGCTTGGCCAATTCATCGCCGAACATGACGCAGGCGCGGTGGTAGATGCTGTCTGCCGGCGGCATCCTGCCATAACGCAACGCGCGCACGCGCTGTCCGATCGCCGGCGCGGCAAGGCCCGTCGCAGCAGCGGCAGCCGCGGATGCGAGCACGTTTCGCCGTGTCGCAAGCCTGTATGTGTGCATCGACGTTTCCCTGTGTTTGTATCTAATGCATGCTGAAAAACTCTGGAACCAAGGTGGTGATTCGCGGAAACAGCACGACTATCACCAGTCCCAGGATCAGGAACCCGCTATAGATCAGGCTCGGCCGCATCGTCGCATTCACCGGCGCCTCACCGATGGCACAGGCAATGTAATAGCCGATGCCGATGGGCGGAAGGAAAACGCCGATGCCAACCGCCATGGTCAGCACGATACCATATTGCAGCGGATCGACCCCAACGCGCGTGGCGATCGGCAGCAGGATCGGGGCAGCGATCAGGATCGCCGGTATCCCTTCCAGAATAAAGCCCACCACGATCATTACCACCACCGTGACGAGCAGGAACTCGGTGGGACTGTGCAGTGTCGCGAAGGTCCTCGCCAGCGTGCGCCCCATCCCGTCGATCACGATGGCCTGCGACACCAGGTTGGAGGCAGCGACCATGAAAAGCACCATGCCGGCAGTCAGAGTAGCGTCGCGCAGCGCAACCCAGCCGCTGCGCCATCCGATGCTGCGATACACCACCAGAGCGGCAGCGAAGCCGTACACCACGGCAAAGGTCGCCGATTCAGTGGGCGAGGCGATGCCGCCAATGATGCCGCCCACGACGATGACCGGCACCAGGAAAGCGGGGATTGCAGGCGGCGTGCTGCGCAGTGCGCGGCCCAGGCGGAAGGGCGGGCCTTTGAAGTATCCGTTGATATGGCTGCGCACGATCACCGCGCTGATCAGCACCACCGCCAAAATCGCCGCCGGCAGCAACCCGGCGAGAAACAGCGATCCCACCGACAGGCTGGTGATCGAGCCAAGCACCAGGAGCATGAGCGACGGCGGTATCGTCTCGCCCATCGCGGCGCTCGCCGCCAGCACCGCGACCGACTCCGTCGGCGGATAGCCGTAATGTCGCAGTGGCGTCTTCATCACGCCGCCGACGGTCGCTATATCGGCTGCCTTCGATCCGCTGAGGCCGGAGAACACATACATCGCGAGCACTTCGGCGACCAGCAGACCACCGGTCCAATGGCCGACCCACTCCTGCACCATGTCGATCATGCGGCGCGCCATCCCACTGGCTTCGATGAGCGTTCCGGCCACCATGAAGAATGGCACAGCAAGCAGGATGAAGCTGGTCACGCCGTACTGCATCGCCGACGGGATCGTGGTGATCGGCGCCTCGGCGGTGATCACGAAATACAACAGCCCCGCCAGCGCCAGCACGCCGGCAATCGGTACGCCGGTAATGAACGCGATGATCAGCGCCGGCACGATCAGCAGGAACGGATCAATGTCGATGACGTCGAGATCATAGGCGCGGCGCAGCGCGAACGTTGCAAGCGCCATGGCCACGGCGACGGTGACGCCGATGCTGATCGCGCGCCGCTCCAGCGCGATGAGTTTCTCGAGCGCGAACAGACAGAACAGCAGCAGCCCCAGGCCGAGCCAGATCGCGACGAAGCCGGAACTCAGCCCGATGACCTGCAAGGTCTGCGTGAGCTGTCCAGAGAAAAAAGCTGGATAGGCAGCCAGCGCCACGCCGCAGACGCCCAGGAAGATCGCCAGCCCACAGGCCTGCAGTGTCTGCCGCCGCGCGCCATGCGACTGATCGATCAGCGCGGTATAGGCCATGCCGCTGCCGCGGCGGAAATACGCCGGCGCGCCGAGGAAGGTGATGATGGAGATCAGGATGGTCCAGACGTCTGACGCCCAGGGAAAATCCTGATTGGTCAGATATCGCACGACGGCGTTGCTGAAAGTCACTGCGATGTTGGCGATAATGGTGACGACAACCAACGCCTCGACCACGAGCGCAATCCGGTTGACAAGAGCCGGACGCATGATGGCGATCATGACGCAAGCACTGTCAGCCGCGCACGCGAGCTGCTGGCCACCGTGTTCCCCCCTGGACGATTGTCTGCGGCCGATGGTGGACTGCCGCTGTGGGTCCGTCCAGGAAGCTGGCATGAAGCTGCGCCGGCGGGGTGGTGGGACTGGAACCCGAAACGGGCCGTCCCCCAACTGTCATGAGCCGCCCGGCAATTACGAATATTGGTCGAAGCTCAGTTCAAAGGCTCACCATTTGCTGCGTTTGCAATACTCTGTCGGATCACGGTTGGCCCCATCCCGACTGAGGCCCAACACGCAAACCGCATCGCCCCGCAATCTGTCGAACCTCCGTGCCAGGCTCCTAATAAAACACCAGCGTCCGAACCTCGATGCTCTCGCGCGGCGGCGCGTCACTAGGCGTCTGCGGATCGTCGAATGCCCCGTGCGCCGAAAACCGCGCCGCCCCCTCGCGCGCCGAGTCGAAGCAGCGGATCAGCACCGCCTCATCCGGCTGCATCCTGGGAAAATAGTACCACCGCTGGTTCGGATTGTAGGTGATCGCGTAGGTCTCGCCGATGCGATCCGGATACCGCAGCTCGGACCCTACAAGGTTCTCGCTCTCCAGCGTCTCGGCGTCGCACAGCGCCAAGGGTGAGCGCAGCAGCGGGCCGGCGATCGGCCGCCAGACATTGTTGATGGCAAATCGGTGTTTCAGCAGTTCCTCGGCCTCGTCGCCCATCAGGTCGCGAACGCGCTGCGGCGCCGACCAGGCGGTGTAGTCGTTGTGGACCCGCCCGGCGGGCATCTTGACGCCGCTGCCCTTGACGGCGGCCTTGGCGGAATTACGCACGATATGGTCGAACGCGACGACCCGCCTGGCCCCGGTCGCCTCCCGCATCAGCCGCTCGCACTCGGAGTAATAGACCGAGGTGATGATCGTCTCGTCGTAGAGATCGCTCGCTGCGGTCGGGTGGCGCAGCAGGACGAAGCCCTCGCGGTCGAGCGACAGCGCGTCGTTGACCGGGCGCGCATCGCGGACGGTGACCTTGTGTTCGATCATCTGCCCGTTGCGGACGGGCATGCCCGGCGGCGGATCGTAATTGTAGGAAAACGGCTTCTCCGCCATCGGCGCCATGAAGTTCAGCGGCGCCACGACGCCTTGCAGATCCGCGCGCGTCATACCATCCATCGCACCCTCCATTGGCGGACGTTGCCTGTCCGCGATTTCACCCGATTTGATGGTAATTCTATCCGATCAAGCGCCAGTCCGGAAGCCGGCGAACCAAGCGCCCTGTGGTTAAATTCCTTTTCGGCAAGAGCTCGGCGATCTGAAATTCTCCGGATCCTCGTCATGGTCCGGCCGTCGGATACTACGATACGGCGCGCCCGATCCCCGCAGCCCAATATACGACCTCAAAACGTTCGCCATCGGTCATTCAGGACACCGCGTCGACGCGTCTTGGTCGGCGGATGGCTCTCACCGTTCCGCTGTTTCCGCCACCACAGAAAAATCGGTCGCCCCCATCCGATTCAAGGCCCGAGACACCGATTCCGGCCGGCATTTCAAGGCATTCGAGGACCTCCCCTGTCTCGGGATCAACGCGCCGGACATCGCTCGCCTCGTCCTGCCAGGTGCCGTGCCAGAGCTCGCCGTCAACCCACGTGACACCCGTGACGAAGCGATCGGACTCGATGGTCCGGAGCACAGTCCCGGTTTCCGGATCGATCTGATGGATCGTCCGATCACGGTGCTGGCCGACCCAGAGCGTCCCTTCAGCCCAGGCGAGCCCCGAATCCCCGCCATGGCCGGGCGCCGGGATCGTGCCGAGCACCTCGCCCGTCCTGGGATCGATCTTCCGGATCACGGCCTCGGCGATCTGGAACAGATGCGTTCCGTCGAATGCCGTTCCCGCATCAGCAGCGACCTCGAGCGCATTGACAATCTCTCCGCTGTCCGGATCGAGGGCGTTCAGGCTGTCGCCCGAGGCGAACCAGACCCGTTGCCCATCGAAGCTGACCCCATGCACGCCTTCGACGTGCGGAAAGGGGCCATATTCGCGAAGGATTTCGGCGCGTGTGTGCTTCATGCTGCCACCCTATCCGCTCGTCGGCGGAGCCGGGAGTAACAAGCTTGTCGGGAATCCCGGCACGTTCGGCACCATCCAGCGGCAAGCCCGACCGCGACCGAATGATTTGACCCTATCGTCCTCCGCCAGCACTTCGAGCGCGCGCTGGACGGTGCGAGGGCTCACGTCGAGCGCCAGCGCGAGCGCCGAACTCGACCACGCCTCGCCATCCGCAAGCAGGGCCAGCACCTCGGCATGGTCTCCCTCCACGGGCGGCGCGAGCACGGCGACGGTTCGCGCCCGGTGCGGCCTCAGCAAGAATCCCCGCTTCGTCGCGTTCAATCTGGCCAACGACCCAAGTGTCGTGCGCAGCCGCCCGATCTCGACGCGCAGCCGCGCACGATGCGATTCATCGGCATCGCGCGCCCGGAACGCGCGCGCGATCAGCGTTTCGCGCGATACGTCTCCGGGCGAGGCCTCGGCCAGCGCACGGGCGAGCGCGAACAACACCGGACGACCGGCAAGCGGAACTACCGTCGTCCCCGCGCGCACGACATTGCGGCAGGCATCGACCACCAGCACGTCGGAGGCGATCAGCGCCTCGACTTCGGCAAGCCCGAGCAACCGATTCCGATCGCGCGTGATCAGGCGTGCGGCAGGTGCGCCGAGCGCGCCCGACACCCGGTCAACCTCCGCCGCGAGCGCAGGTATTCCCGCCTCGCGCGCGGCGTGCCAGGCCCGATCAAGCGCAGCGTGCGCCGACCCCGCCCGGATACGCCGCATCGCGATGCCTGCAGCGACCAGCCAATACCCGGTTCGCGACGCCTGCGGCAGCACGTCGACATCAAGTTCGTCGAGTGTCCGTTCGGCCTCGTCGAGCCGCCCGATCAGGAGCAGCCGCCGAGCGTCGAGATAGCCGGCATGCGCGGCATTCGCCCGATCGCCGCGCGCTGCGAGCGCCACCCGCGCCGCGCCGAGCATCTGCATGGGTCCGCCCAGATCACGTGAGACAAGCGCGATCTCGGCTTCGGCGACGACACACCGTGCGCGCGCCGTCGCCTCCTGCGGGCCGAAGGCACGCGCGGCGCAACGCAGCAATTCCTTCGCGCGGGTAAGATCGCCGAGTTGCGCCATCGCGATGCCGCGCAACGCGAGCGCCGGTGGATCGTCGCGCAGCGCGACCCGGTTCAGCGCCGCAAGCGGATCGCCAGCCGCAAGCGCCCGGGCCGCGGCCGTGATCAGCGAGTCCATCTAAATCCCGTCACACTTGTCACTCTCATCCGGCGTCCGCCTCGCCTTACATCCCCCCTCGAGCCTGCAACGGCCGGGAATGGCGACAATCGATCGGGAGCTGGAAGATGACAACGTCCTCAGCAGCAAACAAAGGGAGCGCAGGAGCCTGGCCGGCACGCGGCGCGGCCGGCTGGCTCGCCCTCGCGGCCTCGCCGACCCTTGCGTTCATGGCGTGGGTCGCAGCGAACGATGCGCCCCCGATCGCGCTCTGCTCCTCGGGTTCGAGCATCCCGCCGATCGACGGCATGACCGCGATGTACGTCCTGATGAGCGTCTTCCACGTGTCACCCTGGCTGAAGCTCGCTTCCACCTGCCGACCCGCGCTCACTGACCGATAAATCAAAGGAGATCGACCATGAATCATGCAATCGTTTCGCGCGAACAGTGGATTGACGCCCGCAAGGCGCTTCTCGCCAAGGAGCGCGCCATGACCCACGAACTCGACGCGCTCCGCGCCGAGCGCCGGCAGCTGCCCTGGGTCAGGATCGAGAAGCCCTATGTCTTCGAAGGACCCGAGGGTCAATGCACACTCGGCGACCTGTTCGGCGATCGCAGCCAGCTCGCCATCTATCATTTCATGCTGACGCCGGGATCGGACAATGTATGCCGCGGCTGCTCGTTCATCGCCGATCATGTCGACGCGGCGCGGCAGCATTTCGAGCATGCCGACCTGTCGTTCGCCGCGGTCTCGCGCGTGCCGCTTGGGCGTATCGAGGAGGTCAAGCACCGGATGGGCTGGACATTTCCGTGGGTCTCCTCGCACGGCAGCGATTTCAACTTCGATTTCGGCGTGTCATTCACGCCCGAGGACCTCGCCGCCGGCCGCGCGATCTACAATTATGGCGAGGTGATCCGGGAAACGCAGGACATGTTCGGCGCGAGCATCTTCGTGAAGGATGATGGCGGCACGATCTACCACACCTATTCGACCCATCGTCGCGGTGCCGAGCTCCTGATGGGTGCGCTCAACTGGCTCGATCTCGTTCCCCAAGGCCGCAACGAGAGCGCCGGCACCATGAGCTGGGTGCGGCTCCACGACCAATATTGATCCGGACGGCTCCCGCCAAACGGCGGTTTCGAAGGGACGGTCTTCGCGAATCCGCTCCCGGAGCCGCCACGATCGAACAGGCCTTCGCGGAACAGGTCCCCGACGGTTATCCGCCGGGGACCTGCCGCCGCAACATCACGCGAGGTCGAACCTGTCAGCGTTCATCACCTTGCTCCATGCTGCCACGAAGGCATCGACAAATGCGCCCGCCGCGTCGTCGGTCGCATAGGCCTCCGCCAGCGCCCGCAACTGCGAGTTCGAACCAAAGATCAAGTCTACCCGCGTCCCGGCCCACTTCTTTTCGCCCGTCACACGATCGCGCGCGACGAACACGTCGTCGGAGGCTGCCTCCCACTTCATGGTCGTGCTTGTCTTCAGCAGATTAACGAAGAAATCATTGGTCAGGATACCCGGCCGGCCGGTGAACACACCCAGATCGGACCCACCGAAGTTCGCCCCCAGCACCCGCAGGCCGCCAATGAGAACCGTCATCTCGGGGGCAGTCAGCGTCAGGAGCTGCGCCTGATCGACCAACCTCTCCTCAGCCGATCGGCGATGTTCGCCGCTCATGAAGTTGCGGAACGCGTCCACCTTGGGCTCGAGCACGGCGAAGGAGTGGACATCGGTCTGCTCCTGGGACGCATCGGTGCGGCCCGGCTCAAACGGAACCTCCACGGAGTGGCCGGCATTCTTCGCGGCCTGTTCGACAGCCGCGCAGCCACCGAGAACGATCAGGTCGGCCAGCGAAACCTTCTTGCTGCCGAATTGCGAAGCATTGAACGCCGACTGGATCCGTTCCAGCTCCGCCAGCGCCACGGCCAGCTCTGCCGGTTCGTTGACCACCCAATCCTTCTGCGGTGCCAGTCGTATGCGCGCCCCGTTAGCCCCGCCGCGCTTGTCGGAGCCGCGGAACGTCGCAGCCGAGGCCCAGGCAGTCGTAACCAGCCGCGGGATCGACAGCCCTGAGGCCAGAATCTTCGCCTTGAGCGCGGCGATGTCCGCCGCATCGATCAGTGCGTGATCGACGACGGGAACCGGGTCCTGCCACAGCCGCGGTTCGGCAGGAACCTCCGGGCCAAGATAGCGGGAAAACGGGCCCATGTCGCGATGGGTCAGCTTGTACCACGCCTCTGCGAAGGCCTCGGCCAACAGTCCCGGATTCTCGTAAAACCGCCGCGAAATCGGCTCGTAGATCGGGTCCATCCTCAGGGCGAGGTCGGTCGTCAGCATCATCGGCGCGTGACGCTTCGACGGATCGTGTGCATCCGGCACGGTGCCCGCCGCCGATGCATCTTTCGGCGTCCACTGGTGGGCGCCCGCGGGGCTCTTCGTCAGCTCCCACTCGTAGCCGAACAGGTTTTCGAAGAAGCCGTTGTCCCACTTCACCGGATTCTTGGTCCACGCCCCTTCGAGCCCGCTGGTGATCGTGTCGTCGCCGCGGCCGGTGCCGAAGCTGTTGCTCCAGCCGAGGCCCTGTTGCTCGATGGAGGCGCCCTCGGGTTCCGGACCGACGTAGCGCGCCGGGTCGGCAGCGCCATGGGTCTTGCCAAAGGTGTGCCCGCCGGCGATCAGCGCGACCGTCTCCACGTCGTTCATCGCCATGCGCGCGAATGTCTCACGAATGTCGCGCGCGGCGGCGACCGGATCCGGCCTGCCGTTCGGACCCTCGGGATTGACGTAGATCAGGCCCATCTGAACCGCGGCGAGCGGATTCTCGAGTTGCCGGTCGCCGCTGTAGCGCTCGTCCGCCAGCCACTTGCCCTCGGATCCCCAGTAGATGTCCTCGGGCGGCTCCCGAACGTCCACGCGTCCGCCGGCGAACCCGGCGGTCTTGAAGCCCATTGACTCCAGGGCGCAGTTTCCAGCGAGGATCAGCAGGTCGCCCCAGGAGAGATTCCGGCCATATTTCTGCTTGATCGGCCACAGCAACAGGCGCGCCTTGTCGAGGTTCGCGTTGTCGGGCCAGCTATTCAGGGGGGCGAAGCGCTGGGTGCCCGCACCGGCGCCGCCGCGGCCATCGCTGATGCGGTATGTGCCCGCGCTGTGCCACGCCATCCGGATGAACAGCGGCCCATAATGGCCGTAGTCCGCTGGCCACCAGTCCTGCGACGTGGTCATCAGCGCGAAAATGTCCGCTTTCACGGCTTTCAGGTCGAGACGCTTGAACGCCTCGGCGTAGTCGAAACCCCGCCCCATAGGATCGGCCAGGGGTGAATTTTGGTGGAGGATCGACAGATCCAGCCGGTTCGGCCACCAGAGCTGGTTCGTCATGTTCCGGACAACCGCGTCCCGACTGACCCTGCCGCCCATCGGACACTTGCTTTCGGCGTTCATGCCTCACTCCAATCGTGGTCTGCGTTGCTGATCCTGGCGCGGGCGATAGCCCGCCGGCGCTCATCTGTCCAATCGATTAAACTAATCGGATTGATCGAGCCTATCATTGGATGGACCTGCCCCGCCTTGTCAGTGCGATAGACCCGTCAGCGAGACCGGCGAACGCCCTCGTTTGGGGTTTCCTCTGCGAAGGGGGTAGCAGGCCGCACAGCGACGATCGGGAGGACGCGATGGCAAGCTTTGTGGTGAAGGCCGCCCCGCGACCAGACGACGCGGATTGGCTCAAGTTCGACGAAAAGACCATGTGGCACGGCAAGGACATCCGCGCCGGCGACGAGGTCTTCATTTTCGCCGCGGAGCACAATGGCGGCCGTGGCCTTTATGCACGGGGCATCGTGATCGAGGCCATTCGCGGCGTGGGCAGTCGCGTCAGCCTGACGGTGAAGCGCACGTGCACGACCACCCGGCCCCTCGGCCGGGGCGAACTGCGATCGTTCCGTGATCTTCGGGACGGCGGCCCGGAGACGGAGATCGACCGCAAGCTGTACCGTCAGGCGACCAACAAGATCGCCGGTGTCTCCGCTCCGGCCGCGGTGTTCCTTCAGGGCTTCTTTTGAGGATTTTTCGATTGTGTCCGTCCGGTGACAGGCTACCTTTTTGGTCGCGGGGCGCGTCCGACACCGCCTCGTGTTGCGCCCAAAACGCGATCGTCGAATACTGGCGGAGTGACGCCCCTCGGGCAGCAAAGTGACGGCGCGGCGTCCGATCGCCCGATGGAGGCCCAAGACCCAAGCCCATGGAGGAAGATCGATGTCATTCTACCGAGGCATGACCTGCGAGAACGTGACCATCAAAGGCGACAAGGGAACGCCGATTACGGCCTACGTGGCCAAACCATCCGGTCCTGGTCCCTTCCCGGGCGTCGTGCTGATTCACCATTTGCCAGGCTGGAGCGAGCTCTATATCGAGACGACGCGTCGGTTCGCGCATCACGGCTATCTCGCGATATGCGCCAACCTCTATGAGCGCGAGGGTGGCGGCAGCGACGGCAACCCAGACGATGTCGCCGCCAAGGTACGGGCCGAGGGCGGCATTGCCGACTCTCAGATGGTCGGCGATACCGAAGCCGCCGTGAAGTGGATGCGCGCGCAGCCCAATTGCAACGGCAAGGTCGGCCTCATCGGCTCCTGCTCGGGCGGCCGACACGCCTTCATCTATGCCTGCCAGAAGAAGGACATCGATGCCTGCGTCGAGCAATGGGGCGGCCGCGTGGTGATGGGCAAGGAGGAGCTGAACGCGAAGACGCCCGTCGCGCCAATCGACATGACGAAGGACCTGAGCTGTCCGCTGCTCGGCCTGTTCGGCAACGACGACCGCGCACCGAGCCCGGAGCAGGTGAACCAGCACGAGGCCGAGCTCAAGAAGCATGGCAAGACCTACGAGTTCCACCGCTACGATGGCGCAGGCCACGGCTTCTTCTACTGGCACCGTCCACTCTATCGGCCGGAACAGGCGATGGATGGCTGGGACAAGATTTGGGCCTTCTTCGGCAAGTATCTCGCGAAGTAGGAGGGGCGGACATGTGCACGTCCATCATCGAGATTGCACGTGCGGAGGGCATGGCAAAGCGCGGGGACCAATGGTTCCCGCTATCGCACGCTGTGGTTGCCTATGACCACGCGCGCCATGCGCCGCTGGGTGACGTCATCACGCTCGACTTCATCAACACGGACCTCGACCCCGGTGCGCGGGCGGGGATCGAGTTGACGCTGGAGACGGCCAAGGAACTGCGCGCGGCACTCGACCGTGCGATCGCCGCCGCCGAGTTCGAGGAGGCGGAAGTGCGGGGCAAGGGCGCCGTGCTCAGCCTTGTTCAGGCCGCGTGACGAGCGAACCACGGTAGCTACGGGCTGGCGCTGCGCGCGCCACAGCGTGCGTGGCGGCAGAGCTGTTTCAGACAACCAGCTGGTTGAGGCGCGGGACGCAAACGAGGCCGTAGCAGTCCCCGGACCTGATCCTGGATCCGGTCCGGGGATCGAGCCGGCCAACTTGGTGCGTGGATTTCTCACGCCGCCAGTTCAAGGATCTCCCGCACCTGCGCCGGACCATCGATATGCCGCGGATTGCGTGGCACCCATGGCGTGCCCATCGCCTGTTCGGCAATACGATCGAACTCCCGCCGATCGACCTTCACCGCACCGAGACTCCGCGGCATGCCCAGGTCGGCGATGAACGCGGCCAGAACGTCGCCGGCATCCTCACCCTCACGACCCATCGCCGCGGCCACCAGCGCCTGACGCTCGGCATTGACCGATTTGTTCCACCGCATCACCGAGGGCAGCATGATGCATGAGGTATGGCCATGCGGGATGTCGAACACCGCGCCCAGCACGTAACCGATGCCGTGGCTCGCACCCATCGGAACGCCACTCGCCAGCGGCCCCATCGAAAGCCACGACCCCAACTGGCAGTCGAGACGCGCCTGCAAATCCGACGGATCAGCCTTCACCCGCGGCAGACCGCGCGCCAGGAGCGACAAGCCGCGTAGCGCCTGCGCATCGGCGTAGGGATGCGTCTCGCCGGAACAGATGCCTTCAACACAGTGATCGACCGCACGGATGCCGGTGGACAGGAACAGCCACTCGGGCGTGTGCACGGTGATGGCCGGGTCAAGGATCACCGCGCATGGAATGATCCGCGGATGGCGGAACAGTTCCTTCACCTTGCGCCGCTCGTCGGTGACGCCGGCGATGGCGGAAAACTCCCCGGCAGAAAGCGTCGTTGGCACCGTGACCTGCCTGACCGATGGCGCGTTGCAGGGCGGCGGACCCAATGCGCCGTCGGGACCCTTGACCGGCCGGTAATCGTCCAACGCTTCGGGCGTGCGTATGTCGTTGGCGAGGCAGAGTTGCACCGCCTTGGCGCCGTCGGTGATCGAGCCGCCGCCGATCGTGACGATCAGATCGGCGCCGGCCGCGCGCGCCTGTTCGGCCGCCGCGATCACGGCGGCCCGCGGCGTGTGCGGCGGCATTCGGTCGAACACTCCGGCGCAGCGGTTACCGAGCGCGCCACGCACCTTGTCGATTTCGTCGGTTTCACGACGGAGCGTGCCACTGACCATCAGAAACACGCGTTCTGCTGCGAGCCGTGTTGCCTGTTGTGCAACCGCCTGCGCGGCCGGCACGCCGAACAGCACTTCTTCCATTTGCCCGAATACGACGCGGCCCGATTTCAGCATGGTGGGCTCCCTGGTCAGCGGAGCGATCATGGGACGCCATGGTCGTCCGGGCCGCAAGCTGCGAGACTCCGGCCGGATGAAGACGCTTCTGATCGTGTTCCATTCCCGCACCGGCGGCGCACGGCAGATGGCCGAGGCCGCCCGGGCAGGCGCCAGCCTGGAGTTTGGCGTGCGGGTGCGTCTGCTTGCCGCGGCGGATGCGCAGGGAACGGACGTGCTTGCAGCCGATGGCTATATTTTTGCCGCACCGGAAAACCTTGCGGCGATGGCCGGTCAAATGAAGGAATTCTTTGACCGGACGTACTACGAGGTGCTGGAACGCATCAACGGCCGCCCATACGCGATGCTGATCTGCGCCGGCAGCGACGGCGAGAACGCTGCCCGCCAGATGGCCCGCATCGCTACGGGATGGCGGCTGCGGCCCATCGCGGATCCGCTGATCGTGTGCACGCACGCTCAGACCGCGGAGGCGATACTGGCGCCAAAGGTCATCCCGTTGGCTGATCTGGACCATTGCCGCGACATCGGGACGGCGTTGGCAGCCGGGATGGCGGCGGGCATCTTCTGAACGATCCCGGACCAGACAGCACGGAGCCACACCCATGCAACAGCACCAATTCGGCCAACTCCCGCCTGTATCCAGCCTGACCCTCGGCGGCGGCGGCCTTGGTATGCTCTGGGGGCCGACCACGTTCGACGAATGTGTCGCCACGGTGCATGCCGCGGTCGCTGCCGGGATCACCCTGCTGGACCTCGCGCCGCGCTACGGCGACGGCAAGGCCGAGCAGGTCGTGGGCGAGGCGTTCAGCGGCAAGTTGCCGCCCGGCGTCCGCGTCACCAGCAAGTGCAACCTCGGGAATCCCCCGTCCGGCGACATCGAGACGATCCTGCGCCGGTCGATCGAAGCGAGTCTCAGCCGGCTGCGCCTGTCGCGGCTGGACGTGTTCTTCCTGCACTCCAATGTCGTGCCGGATGAGGCCTTCATGGCAGGATGGCGCGACGCTGCCAGCCGTATGACGCCCTACCCGACGTTCGTCGCGCATGTCCGTCCGGTCTTCGAGCGTCTGGTCGCCGAGGGACTGATCGGCACCTGGGGGCTGACCGGCATCGGCCACCCCGACACCATCATCAGGGCCCTGAACGAGCGCCCTGCCCCCGCCGCCGTGCAGTGCATCGCCAACCTGCTGGGCTCGCCAGGCGGGCTGAAGTTTTTCGACGGGCCGGCGAAGCCACGTGCGGTGATGGCAGCGGCGCGCGCCAACGGCGTCGGCGTCATGGGCATCCGCGCGGTGCAGGCCGGTGCGCTGACCGCCGCCATCGACCGCCCGCTGCCGGACGACCATCCCGAGGTCCGCGACTATGTACGTGCCGCCGGCTTTCGTCGCCTGTGCGCCGAGATTGGCGCCAATCCGGCGGTGATCGCCCACCGCTATGCGCTGTCGCTCGACATCGACACGCTGGTGCTGGGCGTGAAGAACCGCGAGGAACTGGCGGAATGCGTGGCCGCCGCCGAGGCCGGACCGCTGCCGCCCGATCTGATTGCCCGCGTCGATGCATCGATTGCCCCGACACAGGACGCTTGACCCGCTCTGGGTCCGGACGATATCCGGACAGCAGGATCGTTGCGTACCGTGGTCACGGATTGCTCCATGGCCCGCGCGCGCCAGCACCAGGCGAAGACCGAGCGACTTGAAGTGCGCCTGTCGCCGGCCACCAAATCGCTGCTCAGCAATGCCGCTCAAATGCGTCATACAACAGTGACTGACTTCTTGGTCAGCAGAGCTGGCCGGGCAGCCAAGGATGTTCTGGTGTCTCCGCGCGTGTTCGAGATCAGCACGAATAAGGGTTGGAATACACTGATGGCGCTGCTCGACGCGCCACCCGACGAGGAGCCCAACGCCGCGCTCGTGGCACTGCTTGCCGGGGGGCAGCGGCAGGTGTGACCGGCCGCGCGATCGACCCCCTCGATCAGACGCACGGCCTCGGCGCCTCCAGCCGTGGGAATCCAGCGCACGATGCCTGGCTCGGCGACCGCGCCATGCGGAACCAGGAGACCGGCGACTCACGGACATTCGTGATAGCGGAAAACGGCCGGGTGATCGCGTACTATGCGCTGTCCACCGCGTCGGTTGCGCGCGTCGCGCTGCCGGGATCGCTTCAACGCAATGCGCCCGATCCCGTATCTCTTCTGTTGCTCGGCCAATTGGCGGTGCGTCGAGGTATCGCCCCACCCGTTGCCACCGGTCGGCGCGGGTCCTACCCTGACCGCACAGGGCGTCCTGGCTGCACACGGTCGGACCGCTGGTGGAGAGCAACCCCCAAACAGAGGGAACGTGAGCGATGAAGGTCGGGCAGGCAGTTGCTGAAATCATGAAGCGCGAGGGGATCGAGATCCTCTGCGGCTACCCGGTCAACCACCTTCTGGAGTACGCCGCGGCTGCCGATATCCGTCCCGTCATCGTGCGTCAGGAGCGCATCGGGATCCACATGGCGGACGCGATCTCGCGCGTCACGTCCGGCCGGAAGATCGGCGCCTTCTGCATGCAGCACGGCCCGGGCAGCGAGAACGCCTATGGCGGCGTCGCCCAGTCCTACAGTGAGTCCGTGCCGCTGCTGGTCATCCCGCAGGGCTACCCACGGCGCATCGCCGGTATCGATCCCAACTTCAGCGCGTCGCGCGAGATGCGCGGCGTGGCGAAGATCGCCGAGCATGTGATCGTGCCGGGAGAAATCACCAACGCCATGCGGCGCGCGTTCAACAACCTGCGCAACGGCCGCAGCGGTCCGGCGATCGTGGAAATCCCGACCGACATCTGGGGCGAGGAGATCGGCGATCTCGACTACACGCCGATCAGCCACGTGCGCTATGCGCCCGACCCGGCCGACATTCGCAAGGCCGCCGCGGCGATCCTGGCGGCCAAGCGGCCGGTGATCTACGCCGGCACCGGCGTGCAGTGGGCCGAGGCGTGGCCGCAGCTTCGCACCTTCGCCGAACTGCTCGGCGCGCCGGTCACCACCAGTCTCGGCGGCAAAAGCTCGTTCCCCGAGAACCACCCGCTATCGCTCGGTTCGGGTGGCAACGCGGTGCCGCAGACGGTGCACCACTTCGTCACCAATGCGGACCTGATCATCGGCATCGGCTGCTCGTTCACCGAGACCAACTTCGGCATCAAGTTCCCGAAGGGGAAGAAATTCATCCACGCGACGCTTGACCCGAACCATCTCAACAAGGACGTTCCGGCTGCGGTGGGCCTGGTCGGCGACGCGGCGTTGACGCTCGATGCGCTGATCGGCGAGTTGAAGCAGTCCATCAAGTCGAACCGCGACACCGGCGAAGTTGTGCGCGAGATCACCGCGGTCCGCGCCGAGTGGATGGCGCAGTGGAAGCCGCTGCTCGATTCAAACGAGGCGCCGATCAGCCCGTATCGCGTGATCTGGGAACTGATGCAGGGCACCGACCCGAACAACACGATCATCACCCACGACGCCGGCAGCCCACGCGATCAGATATCGCCGTTCTGGGTCTCCACCGAGCCGATGTCGTATATCGGCTGGGGCAAGACCACACAGCTTGGCATGGGGCTGGGCCTGGCGATGGGGGCGAAGCTGGCAAAACCTGACAAGCTCTGCATCAACTTCTGGGGCGATGCGGCGATCGGCTTCACCGGCATGGATTTCGAGACGGCGGTGCGCGAACGCATCCCCATCCTGTCCTGCCTGATGAACAACTTCTCCATGGCGATCGAACTGAAGGTGATGCCGGTATCGACCGAGAAGTACCGGTCCACCGACATCTCGGGCAACTACGCCGACATGGCGAAGGCGTTCGGCGGCTATGGCGAGCGCGTGACTGATCCCGGCCAGATCAAGGCGGCGATCCAGCGCGGCATCGAGCAGACGCAGCAGGGCAAGCCGGCGCTGCTCGAGTTCATCACCGCAAAGGAGACGCGGGTTTCGAAGTTCTAGAGGTACTTGTGGCGGGCAGTTGCCCGCCGCTCGTCGCGCGTCATGGCCGGCGAAGGCCGACCATCCACGATTTTGGGACGCGCGCTATAAAAAGACGTGGGTGGCCGCGCCAAGCCCGGCCATGACGGTTAGGGAGAAGCATGGCCAGCGTTTCCATTCGGAACGTCCGCAAGATCTTCGGTTCAACCGAGGTGCTGCACGGCGTCAACGTCGAGATCGACGATGGCGAGTTCGTCATCCTCGTCGGCCCATCCGGCTGCGGCAAATCGACGCTGCTGCGCATGATCGCAGGGCTGGAGAACGTCACCGCAGGCGAGATCGCCATCGGCGACCGCGTGGTGAACAATGTCGCGCCGAAAGAGCGCGACATCGCCATGGTGTTCCAGAACTATGCGCTCTATCCGCACATGACCGTGCGCGACAACATGGCGTTCTCGCTCAGCCTGGCAAAGGTGCCGAAGACGCTGATCGAACAGCAGGTTGCCCGCGCCGCCCAGATCCTCGGCCTGACGCCGTATCTCAACCGCTATCCGCGCCAGCTATCCGGCGGCCAGCGTCAGCGCGTCGCGATGGGCCGCGCGATCGTGCGCGACCCCCGGGTGTTCCTATTCGACGAACCGCTATCCAACCTCGACGCGAAGCTGCGGGTCGCGATGCGTGCGGAGATCAAGGAACTGCATCAGCGGCTCACCACCACGACTGTCTATGTCACCCACGATCAGATCGAGGCCATGACGATGGCCGACAAGATCGTGGTGATGAACGGCGGCAACGTGGAGCAGATCGGCGCGCCGCTCGAACTGTATGATCGTCCGAATAACCTGTTCGTGGCGGGGTTCATCGGCTCGCCGGCAATGAACTTCCTGAAGGGCAGGATCGAGGGCGGCAACTTCCGTGCCGACGGCGGCGAGGCGCTGCCGCTGCCGCGCGAGCCGAATGGCTCGGACGGCAGGCCGACGGTTTACGGGGTGCGCCCCGAGCATTTCCAGTTGGATCCGAATGGTGTGGCCGCCACCGTGCACGTGGTGGAGCCGACCGGCTCGGAGACGCAGGTGCTGGCCGAGTTCGCCGGCGCCTCGGTGCTCTGCGCCTTCCGCGAGCGTGTGTCGGCCAAACCGGGCGAGACGATCCGCATCACCCCCGACCCGTCGCTGGTGCATCTATTCGATGCCGGCACCGGCCTGCGGTTTGCCAACTGAGGCGCCCGGCCGCTTTACGCGACACACGCCGTGGCGGAATATGCAGCCATTCGGACCTTTGACTTCCCGGTCGCAAGGGTCCTGGCCGCAGACGACCGGCAATGGAGGAAACCACCAAATGACCATCACGCGGCGTGATTCCCTGGCCCTTGGCGCGGCTGCGTTGGGGGCGGCGTCGATCCCGATCATCGGGGCACGAGCGGCGGTTGACGACGTTCCGACGGCGGACGTGAAGGCGCCCGAATTCCCGATCGAAAAGGGCGCGTCCCTGCACGTGCTGCGGCCTGCCAAGTTCATCGACCCGGACGAGGTGTTCTGGAAGTCCAACACCAAGAAGTTCATCGAGACCACCGGCGTGGATGTGAAGGTGGATTTCGTGAGCTGGGAGGATCTGCGTCCGCAGCTCGCCGTGATCGCCAACACCGGCGCCGGCTCGGACATCGTGATCAGCTTCGGCTCCGATCCGCATATCTATGCCTCGAAGCTGGTAGACCTGACCGATCTCGCCGACTACCTCGGGGCCAAGTATGGCGGCTGGTACGACCTTGCACTGCTCTACGGCCAGAAGTGGAAGACCAAGGACTGGATCGGCATTCCAATCGGCGGCGGCACCGGCCCGGTGGTGTATCGCAAGTCGTGGGTGAATGAAGTCGGATACGACAAGATCCCGAACGATCACGAGGGATTCCTTACGCTCTGCCAGAAACTGCAGAAGGCCGGCCATCCGTTCGGCATGTCGCTCGGCCACGCGCTCGGTGACGCCAACGGCTACTCCGAGTGGCTGCTATGGTCGCACAATGCCTATGTGGTGGACGAGAATGGCAAGATCGCGCTCGACTCGAAGGCCACGATCGACGCGATCAAATATGCCACGGAACTTCAGAAGACGATGATCCCCGGCACGCTGACCTGGAACGACGCCGGCAACAACCAGGCCTATGCGGCCGGTCAGATCGGCATGACGTTCAACGGCGTGTCAATTTACTACGTACTGAAGAACTCGCCGGATCCAAAGCTGCAGGCGATGGCGGCCGACACCTATCATCAGGATACGCCGTTCGGGCTCTCGAAGCGCAGGCCGCAATCCGCGGCGCCGATGAACGCGATGCTGTTCAAGCACAGCAAGTATCCGAACGCAGCCAAAGAGTACCTGCGCTTCATGATGGAGGCCGACCAGTATGGCCCGTGGCTTTCGAACTGCATCGGTTATTGGTGCCAGTCACTCAAGGCGTACAGCCAGATGAAGTTCTGGCAGGCGGATCCGAAGCTGGCGCCGTTCTCATCGGCGTTGGATTCGCCGTTCTACGACGGCTACAAAGGGCCGATCAGCGCCGCTTCGGGTGCGGTGATCGCCAACTACACCGTCGTGGACATGTTCGCCTCTGTCGTGTCCGGCAATGCCACCCCGGAAGCGGCGGCGAAGCAGGCAGCAAAGCAGGCCGAGCGGTACTACAAGAATGCCTGATGCGTAACGCTTGGGGCGCCGTCGATAGTCGGCGGCGCCCCAACCCCAGGGGCGGGACAAAGACCCGCGGAGAGAAATGGACGCAACCGTCGACGTAGGCCTCCAACACCTCCAGTTCGTCCGCAAGCCCGACGGCTGGGTAACACGGCTGTTCGACAACAAGTCGTTCCTGGTGTTCCTCTGCATGCTGCCGACGATCGGCCTGCTGGTGGTATTCCTGACCTATCCGCTTGGCCTGGGCGTCTGGCTGTCGCTCACTGACACGACGATCGGCCAGCCGGGCAAGTTCATCGGCCTCGACAACTTCATCGAGCTGTCAGACGACCCGATCTTCTGGATGTCGGTGACCAACACGATCTTCTACACGTCGGTGGCGACCGTCGGAAAGTTTGCCCTTGGGCTATGGCTGGCGCTGCTGCTGAACCACCACATCCCGTTCAAGGCGTTCATCCGCGCCATCGTGCTGCTGCCCTGGATCGTGCCGACCGTGCTGTCGGCAATCGCATGGTGGTGGATCTATTCGCCGCAATTCTCCATCATCTCGTTCGTGATCGTGGACGTGCTGCACCTGCGCGACACTTACATCAACTTCCTCGGCACGCCATGGCCGGCGCGCTGGTCGCTGATTGTGGCCAACATCTGGCGCGGTATCCCGTTCGTGGCGATCACGCTGCTGGCCGGGCTGCAGACCATTTCCCCGTCGCTTTACGAGGCGGCGTTGCTGGATGGCGCGACCGGTTGGCAGAGATTTCGCCGCATCACCGTTCCGCTGCTGATGCCGATCCTTGCGGTGGCGTTGACGCTGTCCGTGCTGTTCACGTTCTCCGACTTCCAACTGGTCTATGCGATCACCCGCGGCGGACCGTTCAACACCACGCACCTGATGGCGACACTCGCGTTCCAGCGCGCCATCCCCGGGGCACAACTCGGCGAAGGCGCGGCCATCGCGGTGTCGATGATTCCCTTCCTGATCGGTGCAACGCTGCTGTGCTTCTTCGGGGTCGGCCGGCGCAAGTGGCAGCAGGGCGAAGCCAATGACTGACACCTTCGTTCCAAACGCGCCAGTCGAGGTGGAGGCCCTGGCCGGCCGCACGGTCGATGTACCGGAGCGCATGTCGTGGGATTCCGGCCTGCGCCGCACTGTTACGATCTATATCCCGCTCGCGCTGTTCGTGATCGTGCTGCTGTTCCCGTTCTACTGGATGGTGGTTACCTCGTTCAAACCCGACTTCGAGATGTACGACTACAAGGAATTCAACCCGTTCTGGATTTATTCGCCGACGCTGCACAACATCGAGGTGCTGCTGTTCGAAACCAACTATCCGCGCTGGCTGACGACCACCATGACCATCGCCATCGCATCCACCGTCCTGTCGGTATTCTCCAGCGTGCTCTGCGCCTATGCGATCGAACGCCTGCGCTTCAAGGGTGCGCAGCATGCCGGCCTGGCGATCTACCTTGCGTACCTGGTGCCGCCGTCGATCCTGTTCATTCCGCTCGCCACGCTGATCTATCAGTTCGGGCTGTTCGACAATCCGGTGGCGCTGATCCTGACGTATCCGACCTTCCTGGTGCCGTTCTGCACCTGGCTGCTGATCGGTTACTTCAAATCGATCCCGTACGAGCTGGAAGAATGCGCGCTGATCGACGGCGCCTCACGGTTGCAGATCCTGCGGCGGATCACCTTGCCCCTGGCCGTGCCGGGCTTGATCTCGGCGGGCATCTTCGCGTTCACGCTGTCGTGGAACGAGTTCATCTATGCGCTCGCCTTCATCCAGTCGACCGACAGGAAGACGGTGCCGGTGGCGATCCTGACCGAGTTGGTGACCGGCGACGTTTACCAGTGGGGCGCCCTGATGGCCGGTTCGCTACTCGGTTCGGTGCCGGTGGCGCTGATCTACTCGTTCTTTGTCGAGTACTACGTGTCGTCGATGACGGGGGCAGTGAAAGAATAGAAAAAGCACCACGAAGCCACGAAGGTCAGCTTTGTGTCTTCGTGTCTTTGTGGTGAACTTTTATGGGGCATTGCATGAAGATCGAGCGCGTCGAGACACTGCAGGCCGATGCCGGCTGGCGCATGTTCTCCTTCCTCAAGATCACCACCGACGACGGCATCATCGGCTGGTCGGAGTTCAACGAAAGCTTCGGCTCAGTCGGCCTGTCTGATGTGATCCGTGGCTTGTCGCCCGTGCTGATCGGCAAGGATCCGCGCCGCTATGAGCAGGTTACCCAGCATCTTCATGTGCTGACCCGGCAGTCGCGCGGCGGCATCAACCAACAGGCGATCGCGGCGATCGAGAACGCGCTGCTCGATGTGACCGGTAAGGCCTACGGCGTGCCGGTCTGCGCTCTGTTCGGCGGTCCGATCCGCGATCGTATCCCGGTCTATTGGTCGCATTTCGGCACCTACCGCGTGCGCAGCGCGCAGTTGATGGGCGTGCCGCCACTGAACAGTTACGACGACCTCGCGCGCCATGCCGAGGAGGTGAAGCGGCTCGGGTTCCGGGCACTGAAGACCAACATCATCCCGATCCAGGATGACAGGCTCGCGTCATACGTGCCTGGCTTTGGCCGCACGCCAGGCTGGCCCGAGCTGAACTGGGACAACAGGCTGCTGCGCGGCCTGACCGAGCAACTGACTGCGATCCGCGCCGCTGTGGGGCCCGACATGGGCATCCATCTCGACATCAACTTCAACTTCAAGACCGAAGGCTTTAAGCGCATCGCCGACGCGGTCGCACCGATCAATCTGACCTGGCTGGAGATCGACACGCACGACGCGCAGGCGCTGGCGGAAATCAAGCGAGGTGCGCACTGTCCGATCGCGTCCTGCGAAACGCTGCACGGCCGCCGCGAGTTCAAGCCTTTCTTCGACAACTACGCCACCGATGTCGCCATCGTCGATGTGATCTGGAACGGGCTGAATGAATCGCTGAAGATCGCATCGATGGCCGATGTGTACGAGATCAACGTTGCACCGCACAACTTCTACGGCCATCTGTGCAGCGCGATCAGCGCCACATACAGCGCCATCGTGCCCAATTTCCGCGTCATGGAGATCGACATCGACAGCGCCCCCTGGAGGGACGAGTTCTATGTCACGGTTCCCACCATCGAGAACGGCGAATTCGTGCTGCCGACGGGTCCCGGTTGGGGCGTCGACGTGAACGAGAAGGCGGTGCGCGCGCGTGCGCCGAAGACCTGACGCCCATAGCAAAGATCGTCATGGCCGGATTTGACCCGGCCACCCACGGGACGGTGGGCAGATGGCCGGGTTCGTCTCGGCCATGATGGATAGCAATGAAGGAGACCGAATGTGGCCAAGTTCAAGATCGCGACGCCTGCCGGGGCGAGTTTCACCGTCGCGGGTGGCGGCTACGACTACGAAATGGAACCGCTTGAGGGCATCGACACCGAAATAGTCGAAGGCCCGACAGACGAGGACGGCTTCATCGCATTCGCCAAGGATGCAGACGCCATCTATGCGAAGGGCATGCGATTCAGCAAGAAGGTGGTCGACGGCCTGCCGGAGAAGTGCCGCGCCATCGTGCTGGGTTCGGTCGGGGTCGACAGCGTGGACGTCGTCGCAGCCACCGCGCGCGGCATGCCGGTCACCAACTGCCCCGACACGTTCATCGACGAAGTCGCCGATCATGCGATGATGCTGCTGCTTTCCAGCTTCCGCCGCACGATCGAACAGGATCGCATTGTGCGCGAAGGCCGTTGGCGCGAAGGGCGGCCGGCGCTGTTGCAGATCCCGCGCCTCATGGGCCAGACACTCGGTCTCATCGCGTTCGGCCATGTCGCTCGTGCGGTTGCCAAACGGGCCAAACCCTTTGGTCTGCGCGTCATCGCCTACGACCCGTTCATCGAGGAACTCGTCATGATCGAGCATGGCGTGATCCCATCCACGCTCGAAGAGGTGCTGTCGCAGTCGGACTTCGTCTCCATGCACGCACCGGCCACGCCCGAGGCTGAAGGCATGCTGATGGAGAAGCACTTCCGCCTGATGAAGAAGACCGCGATCTTCATCAACACCGGCCGCGGCCCGACGGTGCAGGAGGCCGGGCTGATCAAGGCGCTCGAAGAAGGCTGGATCGCGCACGCCGGTCTCGACGTGCTGGAGATCGAGCCGCCCGGCAACAACAATCCGATCCTGCAGATGCAAAACGTCACGCTCAGTGCGCACACGGCGTCCGCGTCGGCGCGGTTCGATCCGGCGCGCAAGCGGCATGTCGGGCGCGAGCTGGCGCTGGTTCTCAACGGCAAGTGGCCGATGAGCTGCGTCAATCCCGCGGTGCTGATGAATTCGAAGCTGCGCCGCTGGCAGCCGGTCTCAATGGAACGCGGCCCCAACAGCTAAACCCGAAGGGAACCGGAATAGCTGGTTTGCCTGCGGATACGGACGGCCGGGCTCGACCCGGCCGTTTGTGTCACCGCCGGAGATGCTCCAGCAGCATCACCGCGCCGGGCATCTCGCCGCGCTTCTCCTCCAGCAGGTCCTTCCCGCCCACCGCATAGACCGCGACCGCCGCCAGCAGTTCGCGCAGCCGGGCGGGGGCGTTGGCGTCGAACGGCAGCACGCAGCCCCCGGTCCGTCGCGCCAGATCCAAAAACACCTCGGCGTCGCGTCGCGCGTTCCAGTCCGCGACATCGTGCAGCACGATCAGTTTGATCCCCTTCAGCCCCATCGCATCGGCGAGCTTGCGGCCGCGCACCGGCGATTCCTCGAACACGTCGCCGATGTAGATGACCACCCGCACGCCCGGGTTCGACAGCGCCCGCGACAGGATGGGCAACAACCGCGTCATGCCTGCGAGGCAGGAAATGCCGGCGGCGCGGTCGCGCAGCGTGGCGGGGTTCGCGGTGAACTCGGTGAAGGTGTGCAGCATTGACCCGCCATGCACCGCCAGCGCGACATCGAGTTCGCCAGGGAGTGCCTTCACCAATGCGTCGGTCACCGTGCGAGCGGTGGCCCAGGCCGGTTCGCGTGACGCGGTGGCGTCGAAGCCGAAGATCAGTCGCGGGCGTGTCGGCGCGGTTGCAGGGAGGCTCGGCGCGCCGAACGGCAGCAGCGCGCGGATCTGCTCGAACAGTGTCGGCGTCCTCGGCTGTTCCGGCTCTGGCTCCGGCTCAGTATCGGGAACCATGACGAAGTTCGGCTTGTCTGCCATTCACACTCCATGGGCCGCACCAGCCAGCGCAACCGGCAGCCGCTCCGGTGGGCGGGTGGTGAGAGCGATCGCCACCGCCCCCAGCCCGATGCCGGCCGAACTGATGTACAGCCAGAAGTAGCCACCGAACGCGTCGTAAAGCCAGCCCCCGCCCCACGGGCCGATCGCCATGCCGAGGGTCGAGATCATGGCAATGGCGCCGAACAAGGTGCCCATGATGCGGGCGCCGAAATACTCACGCACCAGGATCGCGTAGAGCGGCATCACGCCGCCGTAGGAGAAGCCGAACAGCGCCGCGAGCGCGTAGAAGCTCCAGGCGTCCTGGGCGGCGAGATAGAGGCTGATGGCCACGGCCTGCACAGTCAGTCCGGCCAGCAGCGTCGGTTTCACCCCGACCCGATCGGCCGTCAGCCCGCACACGACGCGTCCGCCGAGTGCCGACAGGCCCGCGGTGCCAAATACCGTGGCCGCCGCCATCGCCGGCACGCCGCAGTCGATCGCGTAGGAGACCATGTGGAAGATCGGTCCCGAATGCGCGGCGCAACAGGCGAAATGCGTGAGCGCGATGGCGGCGAACTGCGGTGAGCGTAGCGCCTGCCCGACTGTGAACTCGGTTGCGTCCGACGCCGCCGGCCCCGCGGCGAGTGCCACCGCGGGCGGCCGGCGCAGCAGCAGGGCAACGGGCAGGACCACGAGCCACGCGGTGCAGCCCAACATGAACATGGCGGTGCGCCAGTCGTACAGCGAGATCAGTGCGCGCGAGAGCGGTGCCACGAGCAGCGATCCCATCGCCAGGCCGGCCGAAACGAGGGCCACGGCAAGGCTGCGGTTCGTGGTGAACCAGCGCGTCGTCGTCGCGATCATCGGCGCATAGAAGGCGCCCGCCGCTAGTCCCACCAGCACGCCGAACAGCAGCTGGAACTGCACGAGGCTGGACGCCTGGCTCGCCGTCGTCAGCCCAAGTCCTAGCAGCACGCCGCCGCACAACACGACCGCACGGGTGCCGAACCGGTCGGACAGCGTGCCCCAGGCAAAGGAGCCGAACCCCATAGCCAGGAAGTTCAGCGTTGCGGCGGTCGAGATGCCGGTGCGGGACCAGCCCAGCGCCTGGGTCATCGGCTGGAGGAAGACCCCCAGCGACATCATGCTGCCCAGCCCGATGCAGGTCACGACGATGCCCACGCCGACGATGACCCAGCCGTAGAACAGTCTCATCCCGACCTCTCCCCCACGCGTGACGGCTACATTTGCAGGAACATCTCAAACCCACCATGGATCAGGCGCTTGCCGTCGAACGGCATGTTGGACATGCTGTCCTTGATCCGCGGATCCGCCATCACCTTCGCGTTGACCGCATCGCGATGCGCGCGCGATTCATAAACGATCCACGAGAAGATGACGACCTCGTCGTCCTTCGCCTGCACCGCGCGCGGGAAGGACGTGATCTCGCCATACGGCACGTCATCGCCGATGCACTCCACGTAAGCGATCGCGCCATGTTCCTTCCAGACTTCGCCGGCCGTCCGCGTCATGTTCTTGTAGGCATCGATGTTGGTCTTCGGTAGGGCGAGCACGAAGCCGTCGACATAGGACATACGCAATTCCTTTCGCTCGATTTAGGTCGGGTGATGACGACGTTAGGCTGAATGACAACAGACGCCCTCGTCTTGGTCTTGATATCTGTCGTGGTGCCGCACCCAGTCGGTCAGATTGCCGTTGATGGTCTCGTTGCGGCCGTTCGGCGTGATGTCCAGTACCGCATAACTGCCCAGAAACAGCTCACCGCCGCGCGCATAGGACGAGTAGGTATGATAAATATCCCCCGCCTCGTCGCGATAGAACACGCTGCGGCCGGACAGCTCATCGATACCGACATCGCGCAGTTCGTAATTGTAGTACGCCTTGCCGCTGGCGACCTGCTCCGGCGTGAACGAGACATGGAAATCGTAGTTGAAGTCGCTGCCATAGGAGGACACCCACCTGAAGCGCCAGCCCATACGCTGCCTATACGCCTCGAGCTTTGCCAGAGGGGCGCGCGATACCACGACATACGACACGTCGTGGTGCTCCAGGTGTACCAGCGCGCCTTCGATGTGGTCCATCTCGAACGAGCAGCCGACGCAGCCATCGGTCCAGTCCGGTCCGAACATGAAATGCTTGGTCACGAGCTGGCTGCGCCCGTCGAACAGATCGCCAAGCGACTGCCGGCCGCTCGGCGTATCGAACAGATACGCCTTATCCACTTTGACCCAAGGCAGGGCGCGTCGCTCGGCACTCAGCCGGTCGCGCAGGCGGGTGAAGTCCTTCTCCTTCTGCAAAAGCTCTTTGCGCGCTGCGATCCACTCGTCGCGCGAGACGATCTGATGTTGTGTCATGCTTCGACCTCCTTCCTCATGTATTCGGCGAACCGTTCGAAGCAGCTGGTCCAGCCGCCGCGATGATCATCGCGTCGCTCGACCGTTTCGAACGTCGCCTGATGCAGTGTCAGCCGCGTCTGCGCACCGTGATCCTCGAAGGTCACGGTTGTGAGCAACTCGTGGCCCGGATTTCCGTCCGCATCCTCCCAGGCAAAGGTGAAGACGATCCGCGCCGGTTTCACGATTTCGCGATAGATGCCTCGCTTCCAATGGTCGGTGCCCGCCGGCGAGCGCATGCAGCAGCGGAACGCGCCGCCCGGACGGATGTCCATGTCGCAATGCGTCGTGACGAAGCCCCGCGGTCCCCACCAACGCGCCACCTGCTCGGGCTCCGTCCATGCCTTGAAAACGAGATTGCGCGGCGCGTCGATGATGCGCGTGACGACAAGCTCCCGGCCGGCAGTGCTTGTGGCGGCGCTACTTCCTGCGCCCATATCGCTCCTCCTTGTCCTGCAATTCTCGCAGATGGTCTTCCAGACGATCGAAGCTCTGCTCCCAGAATGCGCGGTAGTGGTCCAGCCAGTCGGCGGCGTCCTTGAGCGGACCCGCCGTGAGCCGGCACGGGCGCCACTGCGCGTCGCGGCCGCGGGAAATCAGCCCGGCGCGCTCCAGCACCTTGAGGTGCTTCGAGATGGCGGGAAGGCTCATGTCGAACGGTTCGCCGAGCGCCGTGACCGTTGTCTCGCCCGAGATTAGGCGGGCAAGGATAGCGCGGCGCGTGGGATCGGCGAGGGCCGCAAAGGTGGTGGTGAGAGGGTCGCGCGGCATGGCTCGGTAAACCATCAAGTTATATAACCTTATGGTTCACTACGTTAGGCACGTGCGTCTGTCAAGCGCCGTGGGCGACCCGCATCTTCGTCATCCCTTCAGCGTCGCCATCCCTTCATCCTCGTCACTGCTTGACCCTCGTCATCCGCATGAAAGCGGGCACCCAGGCGGCAACTGGGTCCCCGCCGTCCCGGGGATGACGAGGAGCGTAGCGGGAAAAACGATCATCAGGTCGCACACGCTGGTGATTGCCGGCCGTGCTGTGGATATGCGCAGCTTGCATGATTATTATGTAGGCATATTAGCTAAATTCCAAACAATGTAGCACCAAAACTGATCAGTGTTACATAGGTTTGCCTACTCGTCAGCAAACATGGTTGCCGCTCCTCGTCGATTTTGCTGCAATGCAGCGACGAGGTGGAGCGGCTGGCATATCCGTTGCTCCAGCTTCAACAAACCTCGGAACCCGGAGACCACCATGGACAGCGTGAAGCCCGCCGATATCGTCGCAAACATGGTGCAGGCCGGCGCTGCCAAGGCGCGGCTCGGTCCGCTGGACCTGCTGATCCGAGGCTGCCTGTCCGGCGCCCTGCTGGGGTTCGCCACCAGCCTGGCCATTGGCGCCACGGTCCAGACCGGACAGCCCCTGGTGGGCGCGCTGATCTTTCCGGTCGGCTTCGTCATGATCGTGCTGCTTGGCCTGGAACTGGTGACCGGCAGTTTTGCGCTCCTGCCGATGGCATGGATCGCCCGACACACCACTCCGTCCGCCATCATCACCAACTGGTCCTGGGTCTTCCTCCGGCAATCTGATCGGCAGCGTGTTCTACGGCGGTCTGCTTGTCATAGCGCTGACCATGGCTGGACAGGTGGAACCCTCCGGCGTCGCCGACCGCATTCGCCAGATCGCCGAGATGAAGACCGTCGGCTATGCGCATTTCGGCGCCGCCGGCTTGCTCACCGTGTTCGTCAAGGCGATCCTGTGCAACTGGATGGTCTGCTTCGGCGTGGTGATGGCGATGGCATCCACCTCCACGGTCGGTCGCATCGCCGGCGCCTGGATGCCGATCCTGATCTTCTTCGCCCAGGGCTTCGAGCATTCCGTGGTCAACATGTTCATCATTCCCACCGGCATGATGATGGGCGCCAAGGTCAGCGTCGCCGACTGGTGGGTGTGGAACCAGATCCCCGTCACGCTCGGTAATCTGGTCGGCGGTGCGCTGTTCACCGGGTTTGCGCTCTACGTCACCTACGCTCGCACACCGGCCGAGACGCCGGTGCCAGCGACCGGCGCCACACAGGCTGTTCGTTCGTAAGTCTGCGCGTGCCATGACGAACGCCGCCGATGCGCCCTTCACGCCCGATCAGCAGGAGTACCTGAAGGGTTTCATGGCGGGCGTGGAGGCACGCCGTGCGGTCACCGGGCAGCCGCTCGCGCCGGTCGAAGGCGTCGCGGACCCCGCCGACCCGCATCGCGCCGCCCAGGACCGCGCCGTCGCGGCCGGCGGCAAGCTCACCGCCGAGGAGGAGGCGAAGCGCAGGAAGCACCCGCTCGACCGGTTTGACGAGGTCACCGTGATGGCCGCCGAACCGCGGTTCCCAAAGGGCACCGACATCTTCCTCAGCAAGTTCTTCGGCCTGTTCTATGCGGCGCCGGCGCAGAACGCTTACATGTGCCGCCTGCGCATGCCCGGCGGCATTCTGAACGCGCATCAGTTCCGTGGCGTGGCAGCGATCGCAGAGGACCTCGGCGGAGGCTATGCCGACATCACCACGCGCGCCAACCTGCAAATTCGGGAAATCGGGCCGGACAAGCCACCCGAGGTGCTGACGCGCCTGGCGGACATCGGGCTCACGTCGCGCGGTGCCGGCGCGGACAATATCCGCAACATCACCGGCAGCCCGACAGCCGGCATCGACCCGCAGGAACTGATCGACACGCGCACGCACGCACGCGCGCTGCATCATTTCATTCTGCACCATCGCGAGCTTTACGGTCTGCCTCGGAAATTCAACATCGCGTTCGACGGCGGCGGACGCGTCGCGGTGCTGGAGGACACCAACGACATCGCGTTCAGCGCGGTGCGGGTGGTGGACGGGTTCGGTGTACCGGCCGGCGTGTATTACCGCCTTGGGCTCGGCGGCATCACCGGCCACCGCGATTTTGCGCGCGCCACCGATGTGATCGTTCCGCCCAACGAGGCGACGCGTGTCGCCGCGGCGGTCGTGCGCGTGTTCATCGCCGAGGGCGATCGCACCGACCGCACCAGGGCGCGGCTGAAATACGTGCTCGATCGCTGGGGTGTGCCGCGCTTCCTGGAAGCGATGGAGGAGATACTTGGTGCGCCGCCGCTCCGCATCGATCCGGCCGCCATCGCGCCGCGCCCGCAGCAGGACAAGCATGGCCATGTCGGCGTGCATGCCCAGAAGCAGCCAGGCCTGAACTATGTCGGCATCGTCATTCCGATGGCGCGGCTGTCGGCCGCGCACATGCGCGGCCTCGCCACGATCGCCGAGCGCTTCGGGTCCGGCACGCTGCGGCTGACCGTGTGGCAGAACCTGATCGTCAGCGACATTGCAGATGACGTGCTCGACGACGCACTGGCCGCGATCGCGGCGCTTGGGCTGGATTGGCGCGCCTCGGCACTGCGCGGTGGGCTGGTCGCCTGCACGGGCAACGTCGGGTGCAAATTCTCGGCGAGCGATACCAAGCGCCACGCCGCGGAACTGGTCGATTGGCTGGATGCGCGCATCACGGTCGATCGGCCGGTGAACATCCACTTCACGGGTTGCCACAACTCCTGCGCACAGCACTATGTCGCCGACATCGGCCTGCTTGCCGCCAAGGTTGAACAAGGCGAGGAGCTGGTCGAAGGCTACGATCTGCACGTCGGCGGCGGCGCCGGCGAGCGTCAGGCGATCGGCCGACTGATCCGTCCGAAGGTGCCGTTCGACGATCTGCCGCCGATGGTGCTGTCGTTGCTCTCTGCCTGGATGGATCGGCGGGTTGAAGCCGAGGATTTCCAAACCTGGACCGCGCGCCAGAGCGACGAGGCACTCGCGAATATTGTCCCCCTCCCCTTGCGGGAGGGGGTTGGGGGGAGGGGGTCCCGCGAGGAGAGGGGAAATTCTGTCGGAGCGGTCCCGGCATGAACGCCATCATCCCATTGATCCCCGACAACGCGCCGTTTTCGCCCACCCAACGTGCGTGGCTGAACGGCTTCCTGGCCGGTCTGTACGGCAACGCCGCCACATGCGCTCCCGCCGCCGCCGCTCCAGCCGTGGAACCGGCGGAGGACTTACCCTGGCACGACCCGGTGCTGGAACTGCCCGAGCGGCTCGCCCTCGCCGAAGGCCGGGCACTGCCGCAGCGCCTGATGGCTGCGATGGGCCAGCTCGACTGTGGGCAGTGCGGCTACATGTGCCAGAGCTACGCTGCGGCGCTGGCCGAAGGACGCGAGGGTTCGATCAGCCTGTGCGTGCCGGGAGCCAAGCCGACGCAGCTTGCACTGAAGCGCTTGATCGCCGAAGCGCCCCCACTGCCCGCAGCGCCGACAACGCAGGCTCCGGTCGCGCTGCCCGGACGGGAGGTGCACGTGGCCGCAGTCGAACCCCTCACCGGGCCAGGCTCCAGCAAGGACGTGCGCCATGTCATCATCGATCTGCGCGATTCGGGACTGACCTACGCACCGGGCGATTCGCTCAGCATCGCCGTTCCGAACGATCCGACGCTTGTGGATGCGACCTTGGCCGCGCTGGGGATCCACGACGACGCGGCGGTTCGCCAGACTCTGACCCACGCATTGGACATCGCGCGTCCGCTCGACCGCACGCTGGATCTGCTCGCGATGGCTGCGGCTCATCCGCGCCATGCCGCCGCGTTGCGCGCGCTGTCGGAAGGCGAGAATGGCGCCGAACCCGCCGACGCCGATCTCCTCGACCTGCTGAAAGCATTTCCTTCTGCGCGTCCACCGCTGGCTGATCTGCTGCGCTCGCTGCCGCCGCTGCGGCCACGGCTCTATTCGATCGCGTCTTCGCAACGAGTCACACCGACCGAGGTGCATCTATGTATCGCCGTCGTGCGCGAGACGCGCCGAGGCCGTCTGCGTCATGGCGTCGCGAGCGGCTTTCTGGCGGATCGCGCCACCGGCTCCGGGCCGTTCCGCGCCAGCGTGCAGACGAGCCATTTCCGCCTTCCCGCCGATCCGCGCACGCGCATTGTGATGTGCGGTCCCGGCACCGGCATCGCGCCGTTCCGCGCCTTCCTGCAGGAGCGCGTGGCGCTCGGCATCAAGGGGCGCGCCTGGCTGCTGTTCGGCGAGCGCCAGCGTGCGCACGACTTCCTCTACGAGCACGAACTGAAGGCGTGGTTGGCCGATGGGACCCTATCCCGGTTGGATGTCGCCTTTTCGCGCGACCAGACCGGCAAGGACTACGTGCAGCATCGCATGGCGGAAAATGCCGCCGACCTGTGGCGCTGGCTGCAAGACGGCGCGCATTTCTATGTCTGCGGCGACGCCAACCGCATGGCACGCGACGTTGATGCCGCGTTGCGTCGGATCGCCATGACCGAGGGCAGGCTCGACGAGACACAGGCGCGCGACTGGATCGTGGCTGTGGCGCGGCAAGGGCGCTACCAGCGCGACATCTACTGAGGCGGACCCGTGGGGGGTGGCGCAGGAGGTTGGAGCGGGTGACGGGAATCGAACCCGCATAGCCAGCTTGGAAGGCTGGAGCTCTACCATTGAGCTACACCCGCAGCGCGTCGGCAGATTTACCGGCCCCCCGCGGCCGGCGCAATCAGAGCCGCAGTTCCACGCACACCGGCACATGGTCCGACGTCTGCGGCCAGTCGCGGGCTTCCTTCAGTACGATCTGGCGCTTCAGCCTGCCCGCCAGATCGGGCGTCACCCAGATATGGTCCAACCGACGCCCCCGATCCGAGGCGCGCCAGTCGCGGTTGCGATACGACCACCACGTATAGAGCTTCTGGTCCGTCGGCACGAAGTGCCGCACCGCATCGACGAAGCCGGTGCTCTGCCATGCGTTCAGGCCCTCGGTCTCCGCCGGCGTATGGCTGACCACGTCAAGCAACTGCCTGTGGCTCCAGACATCGTGCTCCAGCGGAGCGATGTTCAGGTCGCCGACGATGACGTTGCGCGCCAGCCCGGCGCGTGCGGCGAACCAGTTGCGGGTCTCGGCGATAAAATCGAGCTTGTGGCCGTATTTCACGTTCTGCGCGCGGTCCGGGATGTCGCCGCCGGCGGGAACGTAAAAGTTGTGCAGCTCCACCGGGCCGCCTTTGGTGTCCAGCAGGACGCCGACGTGCCGGCAGTCGCCTCTGGCGCACCAGTCAGGGGCGATGTCGTGCAGCAGGATCGGCCGGCGCGACAGGATCGCCACACCGTTGTAGCCCTTCATGCCGCGGAATATCGCATAAGGATAACCGAACTCGCCGGGCGCCGCCGTCGGGAACAGCTCGTCCGGCACCTTGGTCTCCTGCAGGCAGATCACGTCCGGATCGAGTGCCGCGATCAGCTCCTTCAACAGGGTGACGCGCAGGCGGAGCGAGTTGATGTTCCAGGTGGCGATGCGGAGTTTCACGGGGCGCGAATCCGGGCAGGAGGACGGATCGGAATCTAGCGTCGCCTGGACAGAACACCAAGACGCGCCAGAATGCCCCGGAACGATGCGAGCAGGTGCGGTGGGAGGACAATCATGGGCATGACAATGACGGAAAAGATCCTGGCGCGCGCCGGCGGCGTGGCAAAGGTCGTGCCCGGCGATGTCGCGGTCGTCGACGTGGAGACCGCGTGCCTGATCGACCTGTCGTTCCTGCCGGAAGGCTGGCGTGAAGTGCTGAAGGTCGCCGATCCGTCGAAGGTGGTGATCGTGTTCGATCACCTCGTCCCGGCGCCCACTGCACAGGCCGCCGCCTGCATGCAGACCGGCCGCGACTTCGCGAAGAAATTCGGCATCCAGCGGCTGCACGATGTGGGACCCGATCAGGGCATCAGCCATGCGGTGATTGCCGATCGCGCGTACGCGCTGCCCGGCACCGTCCTGGTGAATGCCGACTCGCACACTTGCAGCGCCGGCGCTTTCAATTGCGCGGCGCGCGGCGTCGGTGGCCCTGACATGCTGTACGCCGTCACCACCGGCAAGGCATGGTTCCGCGTCGGCGAGACGGTCCGCTACGACCTCACCGGCAAGCTGCGTCCGGGCGTGTCGGCCAAGGACATTTTTCTGACCATCGCCGGCAGGTGGGGCGCGCACGTCAACCAGAACATCGAGTACGGCGGTCCTGGCATGGCCAGCATGAGCCTGAACGCCCGCCGCACGTTGACCACGATGGGCACCGAATTGTCGGCCGAATTCGTGATCTTTGAGCCCGACGACACGCTGGTCGAGTACGTGAAGGCGCGCAATCCGAAGCCGTTCACGCCGACGCTCCCAGACACCGATGCCGCCTACAAGGAGCGCCGCCCGATCGACCTCGGCACCATCGAGCCGTTGGTGGCGCTGCCCGACGCGGTGGTGAACAACTCGGTCGGCATCAGCGAAGTCGCCGGCCGCCGGATCGATCAGGCGTTCATCGGCGCCTGCTGCAACGGCACGCTCGACGATCTTGCGGTGGCCGCGCGCGTGGTGCAGGGGCGCAAGGTCGCGCAAGGCACGCGCTTCATCGTGACGCCGAGCACCGAGGCGATCCATCGCGCAGCGATGGCGGCGGGTTATGTGCAGACGCTGATGGAAGCGGGCGCCATCGTCACGCCGGCGACCTGCGGCGCGTGCGTCGGCGGTCACATGGGGGTGCTCGGCCCGGACGAGGTGTGCATCACCGCAAGCACGCGCAACTTCAAGGGACGTATGGGCGATCCATCGGCGCGTATCTACATGGCCTCGCCCGCCACCGTCGCCGCCTCCGCGCTCGCCGGACAGATTGCCAGCGCAGCCGAGTTCTTCCAGGGAGACGTGTCATGACGGCGGGGCGCGTGTGGAAATTTGGCGACAACATCAATACCGATCTGATGCTGCCGGGTCCGTATCTGTATCGCAGCGCCGAGGAGCAGGCGACCGCGGTGTTCATGAACAACCGGCCCGGCTGGGTGGACCAGGTGCAGAAGGGCGATGCCATCGTCGGCGGGTTCAACTACGGCATGGGATCGTCGCGTCCGGCGGCGCGGTCGTTGCGCATGTGTGGGGTCGGTTTCCTGCTGGCGGAGACGATCAACGGGCTGTTCTTCCGCAATGCGGTGAACTACGGGCTGTTGGCCTGCGAATGCCCTGGTGTCGCTGCGGCGTTCGAGGAAGGCGATACGGCAGAACTCGACATCGAGACGTGGCGCGTGCGCAACCCGCGCACCGACCAGACGCTCACCGTGCTCCCGGTGCCCGGGCAGCTGCTGACGATGATGCTGGGCGGTGGCATCTATCCGGTGCTGGAACGCGAAGGGCTGATCGCCGCGCGATCCGCCTGATCGCAATTGTCGAGCTTGGACCGGCCCGGCAGCGCGCCGCAGCGCAGGCCGCGCGTCGATTGAATTGGGGATAGACATGTTGCGCGAGGAACTGGTCTTTATCGGCACCTGCGACATCGCCGGACATGTCCGCGGCAAGGGATTTCCCGCACGGGATATCGATGTGCGACGCGGAAAGGGCATCGGCTGGACCCATTCCAACCTGATGCAGACCGCATTCGGTCCGATCCTGGACACGCCGTTCGGCACAGCTGGCGATCTGATGATCGTCCCCGATCCGGCGGCCGAGGTGCGGGTGGATTTCGGCGACGACTCCGCGCCCGAGCATTTCTTCCTGGGCGACATCCGCAACACCGATGGGACCCCCTGGGAATGCTGCCCACGCGAATTCCTGCGGCGCGCCATCGCCGCATTGGATGCGGCTTCCGGCCTCCGGCTCATCGCCGCGTTCGAGCAGGAGTTCGTCTACACCGGCAACCAGCAACGCGACGGCGACGCCTACAGCCTGAACGCATTCCGCCGCCAAGGCACGTTCGGCGAGTCCTTCGTCGCAGCCCTGCGCGCGGCCGGTGTCACGCCGGACTCCTTCCTGGCGGAATACGGCTCCCGCCAGTTCGAAGTGACGGTGGCGCCAGCCCTCGCGCTGACGGCAGCCGACCAGGCGGTCATGACGCGCGAGATGGCACGCGCCGCGGCCCATCGGCTCGGCCACCGCGCGTCGTTCTCGCCAATGCCCGATGTGTCCGGCGTTGGGAACGGCGTCCATATCCACATGAGCCTCCAGGATGCGTCCGGTGAACCGGTGACCTATGCGTCCGGTGGCCCGATGGGCCTCGGCATGGCCGCGCAACAGTTCTGCGCCGGCGTGCTGCATCACCTGCCGGCGATCTGCGCCATCACCGCGCCCTCGCCGGTGTCGTATCTGCGGCTCACGCCCAATCGCTGGGCGCCCACCGCGATCGACATAGTGCAGCAGGACCGCGGCGCAGCCATGCGCGTCTGTCCGGTGTTCGCCGCCGGGGACCCTTCCGCCATCGCCCGCCAGTTCAACGTCGAGTTCCGCGTATCGGATGGCGCCGCCAGCCCTTACATGGCACTGGGCGCCGTCATCTTCGCCGGAGCCGATGGAATGCGCCGAAAACTGGCCCTCCCGCCGTCCGCCGACGGCGTCGAACCGCTACCGCACTCGCTCACCCGGGCGCTCGACAACATGGCCGCCAGCGAGGCCGTACAGTCGTGGTTCGGCCCGGTGTTCCTGGAAGCGTATCTGCGGCACAAGCGCTCGGAGGTGCAGCACGTGACCGAATGGGCGGTGAACGAGCTGTGCGCCCGCTACCTCGAAGTCTACTGATCCGGGACGGCCGCGTTCCAGGCTCCGGTCCCTTCCGCCCCCATGGCCGCGCGTGCTACCGGCGCGGCGATGAAACGTCTGGTGCAGCACCCGATCGCTCAGGCGGCGTTCGCCCGCGTGCTCGGGCTTTATCTCGGGTTCGCGCTGCGCACCACGCGCTGGTCGCTGGAGGGGCATGAGCACATGGCCCCTCATGCAGCGGGCGCACCCGTGGTGGTGGCCTTCTGGCACGAGCGCCTGTCGCTCATGCCGATGCTCTGGCTGCAGGCCCGCCGCTCCCCCGAGGCACGCGCCTCGCGCGCCCGCGCGCACGTCCTGGTCAGCCGCCATCGCGACGGACAGTTCATCGGCGCGGTGGTCAGCCGTTTCGCGCTGGACGTGGTTCTTGGCTCCTCCTCGCGCGGCGGAGCGAAGGGTCTGCGCACACTGCTCAACCTGCTGGCCAGCGGCGATCACATCGCCATCACGCCGGATGGCCCGCGCGGGCCTCGCCGCGTCGCAGCGCCCGGCGTCGCCCAGCTTGCGGCGCTGTCGGGAGTGCCGGTGCTGCCCTGTGCGGCACAGACCACGCGCCGATGGGTGCTTCCCTCCTGGGACCGAATGGTCGTCCCGAAGCCGTTCGGCCGCGGTGTGGTGGTCTGCCTGCCGACCATCGCGGTGTCCCGCGACAGTTGGCAGGAAGCGGTGCCGGCGATCGGCGCGGCGCTGACTGCGGCGGCGCAACAGGCCGATCGACTGTGCCTCGTCTGAACCGTCTTGCGGCGCTGTGGGCGGTGCTCGCAACCGTTGCCGCGCCGGGACTGCGCGTCGCGCTCCGGCTACGTCAGTCGCGCGGCAAGGAGGCTGCCGGACGGCTGCCTGAGCGGCGCGGCATCGACCGCACGCCCCGCCCAGCAGGCAGGTTGATCTGGCTGCATGCGGCCAGCGTCGGCGAAACGATGTCGATCATGCCGGTGCTCCCTGCGCTCGCCGAGCAGGCGCCTGACGCAACTTTGCTGCTGACCACCGGCACGGTCACTTCGGCCGACCTGTTCGCCCGCCGCCTGCCCGACCTCGGACTGACGCATCGCGTGCTGCATCGCTTCGCGCCGCTTGACGTGCCGGGCTGGGTTCGTCGGTTTCTCGACCATTGGCGCCCCGACGTGGCCGGTTTTGTTGAGAGCGAGCTATGGCCGAACATTCTGGCGGCGTGCCGGACACGGGGAATCCCGCTCATGCTGATCAACGGCAGGCTGTCCGATCGGAGCCTTGTCCGCTGGCGGCGCGTGCCCGGACTGGCGCGGCAGGTTCTCGGCGGCTTCGCGCGGGTCCAGGCCCGCAGCGAGACCGACGCGGCGCGGCTTCGCGAATTCGGCTGTTGCGCCGTGACGGCCCCGGGCGACCTCAAGCTCGCGGCCGTGCCGTTGCCGGCGGACGAAGCCGAACTCCTGCGCCTGAAGACGAAGCTGGCCGGCCGGCCGGTCTGGCTGGCCGCGAGCACTCATCCGGGCGAGGAAGCGCTGGTTTTCGCCGTGCACCGCGGTCTGGCGGCGGACCATCCGGGATTGCTCACCATAATCGCGCCACGGCATCCCGAGCGGGGCGCTGCCATAGCCGCGACGGCGGGTGACATCCCCGTGGCCCGCCGCGCCCTCGGCGAACCGCCGCCGCCGGCGGGCGCGTGGATCGTCGACACGCTGGGCGAACTGGGACTGTGGTATCGCCTGAGCGGCCTCGCGTTCGTTGGCCGCAGCCTGATCCCGCCGGGTGGTGGACAGAACCCGCTGGAACCTGCGCGACTCGGGTGCGCCGTTGCGGTCGGGCCATATACCGGCAATTTCGCCGACCACGTCCCGATGCTGCGCAAGGCGGGCGGGCTGACCATCGTCCAGGATTGCGACGAGTTGGCAGCCTGGATCGGCCTGCTGCTGCGTGACCCCGGCCGGCGCCAGGCGATGGCGGACGCGGCGGTGGCCGCGGTGCGGCGCCACGGCGATCTGCCCCGACGCACCGCCGCCGCGTTGCTCGAGCTGATGCCGGCAAGGCCTGCCTGAGGTGCCGCGGGCTCCGGCGTTCTGGCGCGGTGGCGGGGGGACGCTGTTGCCGCTCCTGCTGTCGCCGTTCGGTGCGGTCGCAGCGGGGATCACGGCTCGGCGCGTGGCGCGCCCGGGCTGGCGTGCGCCGGTGCCGGTGATCTGCTGCGGCAACGTCACGGTGGGCGGGGCCGGCAAGACCACGCTGGCGCTCGACCTCGGCCGACGGCTTATCGCGCGCGGCCACAGGGTGCATTTCCTGTCGCGTGGCTATGGCGGCCGCGGCCGTGGCGTCCATCGCGTCGGTCCGGCCGACACGTCCGTCGAAGCGGGGGACGAACCGATGCTGCTGACCGAGGTCGCGCCGACCTGGACCGGAGCGGACCGTGCGGCCAGCGCCCACGCCGCCGTCGAAGCAGGCGCCGAGGTGCTGGTGCTGGACGACGGGTTGCAGAACCCGTCGCTGTGCAAGGATCTGTCGCTCCTGGTGATCGATGGCGCTTCGGGCTTCGGCAACGGCCGTGTTCTGCCCGCCGGTCCGCTCCGTGAGCCGGTTGCTGCCGGCGCATCCCGCAGTCATGCCGCGGTGCTGATCGGCCCGGACCTTACCGACGCCGCTGCGGCTCTGCCGTCTGGTCTGCCGCTGCTGCGGGCACGGCTGGCGCATGGGTCGGAGGCGGACGCACTCGCCGGCCGCAGGGTGCTTGCCTTTGCCGGAATTGCTTCGCCGGACAAGTTCTTCACCACCCTCGGCGAGGCAGGCGTCGTTCTCGCCGGCCGCGTGGGATTTCCGGACCACCATCCATACACGGATGCCGAACTGCACAGGCTGCTGGAGCAGGCAGCGCGATTGGACGCGGTGCCGGTCACCACACGCAAGGACGCGGTCCGCCTGCCGGCGGCACGGCGCGCGGACGTGCGCGTCGTCGATGTCGCAATCGTCTGGGACGATCCGGCGGCAATCGAGGGACTGCTATCGCGACTGTTCTAGTCGGTCACCCGCCGGAAGGTCGTGACGAACCGATCGACATCCGCCTCGTCGTTGTAGACGTGCGGGCTGATGCGCATCAGGCCGAGGCGCGGCGAGACAAACACGTTTTCCGCGGCCAGCCGTTCGACGATGTCGTCCGGCATGCCGCGCGGAAAGCGCAGGCTCAGGATGTGCGGTGCACGCACCCTGGAGTCGGACACCAGCACGCCGGAATTGCGCAGTCCGTCCGCCAGGCAGTCGGTCAGCATGCGCAGTCGCTCGATGACGGGATCGCTGCCCCAGGCGGCGACCATCTCCATGCCGATCGATGCCATCTCCAGCGAGACGTAGTGGTCGCGTTCGCCCATGTCGTAGCGCCGGGCACCGGCGACGTAGGCTATGTCGCGCATGTAGGGTGCCCGTTCCGAGTTCATGGCCCGTCGGCCGGAGCCGGCCTGCTCGATCGGCACACCGTCTTGCCAGCGCTTCGCGACGTAGAGAAATGCCCTGCCATAAGGACCGAGTGCCCACTTGTAGGTCGGGAACACCAGGAAATCGGGATCGAGCCGACGCACGTCGATGGCCATCACCCCGGCGCCGTGGGTTGCATCGATGACGAACCTGGCGCCCTGGGATTTCAAGGCGATCGCGATGCGCTCGAGGTCCACTGCCCCGCCGTCCGCCCAGTGCACCGAGGAGATCGATGCCATACCCACCGATGGCGCGCCCTGCCGTTCGATCGCACCCAGCAAGGCGGCGGTCCAGTCGCCATCGTCCGGCCGCGCCACGACCTCGACGATGAAGCCTTGCGCTTCGGCGCGGCCAAGCCATTCCAGCACCGGCGAGGAGTGGTCGTCCTGCAGCAGCAGGACGCGGCTGCCGGCGGGGACCGTCAGCACCCGGCCCGCCGTGGCAATGCCGTAGCTCACCGAGGATATCAGCGCGACATCGTCGGGCTCCGCGTTGATCAGCCTAGCGGCCGCCGCGCGTGCCCGTTCAAACTGCCGCTGCGCATTGTCCGGCTGGATCGCCCATGGCTGCGCCTTGCGCGCGACGCCGATCTTCCCGGCCGCCTTGACCGCACGCGGTAGCGGGCCGACCGCGGCCGCATTGAGGTAACAGACATGGTCCGGGATATCGAACAGCGCGCGTTGCGACGGCAGCATCGGGCTTGCTCCTGGTGGGGACGGCGGGGAGTGTATGCACGGGCCTGGCGGATGCACAGAGCGCGCGGGCCTGTTGCGGCCGGGCGGTCGTCGCTTCGTTGACAAGGCCCCTGGTTTCGCCATAGAGCGCCTGCTCCCGGCGCGGAGGGGTGCCCGAGAGGCTAAAGGGGACGGACTGTAAATCCGTTGGCGTACGCCTACGTTGGTTCGAATCCAACCCCCTCCATTCCGTATTCTTTTCAGGTTGTTACAGCTGGCACGGGGTCTGCTGTGGTGGGCTGGCTTTGACGGCGAAATCTGCCCGTGGCCGGTCAGGGTGGCCGGTGAGCATATGCATGACCCCGCGGGATTTGGCTCGTCCGCCGTCGCTGCGAGAACGAACGATGCTCGAGACTTGGTGAGACATCCAGCTTAACGGACGCGATTGATATGTGTTCAGTGACTGATCGGGACGAGGTTTAATTGACTTTCATGTTCGATACCGTTTATTCGGTTCGCGAATAGCTCGAAAAGTCGACCAACGCCAGCTCGGCCGCGCGATTGGTTCCACGGCTAGATATTTATCATTTCACTTTCAGGCAGGATGGAGACAGCGTGTCGTCGTTTACGTGGACGAGTGCACAGCCCGGCAACTGGAGCACTTCTGCCAACTGGACGCCCGATGGCATCCCTGGCGCCGCTGGCGGCGACACGGCAACGATCAACGCGACCGGGGCAGACTATACGATCACCTATGATGAAACGGCGGAGACACTCAATTTTCTAACGATCGATAGTGGCACGGCAACACTGTCGTTCAACATGAATGACAGCCTCACGATCAATCAGGGGACTACCCTGGCGGGGACGATCAACCTGCTCAACAGTGGCGCCGTTCTGAAGGCTGCCACTCTGACCACGGCGTCCGGCAGTACCATCAACATCGGTTCCGGTGCGACACTGAATGACGACGACGCCACCGTGGGTGGTGTCATACTCCTCAACAGCGGCGCCACTCTTAACAACAATGGCACTCTGACGACGGCCTCCGGCAGCACAATGAACCTGGGGTCCGGTGCGATGATCAATGACTTCGGCGGCGCCATTTCCGTGGGTGGTGTCGTGGACATAACAGGGACCACCGCGTTCGGGGCGACCAATCAATCGATCGTGCTCAGTGGCCTCATTGAAGCAACAGGCGGCATCGGCACCGTCAATTTTTCGGATGCCACCGGCACAGGGACGCTCGAGGCCAATGGCGCCACGCTGCTCGTGACAGGCAGCCTAGGCAATTCCACCCTCCAATCGGTCATCTCGAATTCGGCAGCTTCCGTATTCGAGGCGAATGGCCCGTTATTTTCTGACCAACCGGTTTCCTTCACATTTCTCGGTGCGCTTGGGGAGTTTCAGGATAACAACGCGCAGTCGAACGTCATTCTCAATGCCGTCGGGCTCAATGCCGGCAGTTCCACGACGATCCCGACCAACTTCATCGACCTGTCGGGGGGAGCAACTACGATCACGAGTGGCGGCACTGGTACGAAGGCGACCGGTACCGTTGTCTTGAATAACGGCGACACCCTGAACATTTCCGGAATCACTGGTTTCGGTACCCTCGGCTGGGCAGCCCAAACAGCATCCGATGGTAGTGGAGGAACCGAGGTCTTTCTGACAAGCGTCTGCTACGCGGCCGGCACCCACATCCTGACTGCGACCGGCGAGCGGGTGGTCGAAAGCCTGATGCAGGGCGACATCGTCCTGACGCTGGCGGACGGGGCGCTTGTCGCGCAGCCGGTCAAGTGGATCGGCCGGCGGCGCATCGACCTGACCGCCCATCCCCACCCGGAGACCGTGGCGCCGATCCGCATCCGGCGCGGCGCGTTCGCCGACAACATGCCGCACAGCGATCTGCTGCTGTCGCCCGATCACGCGGTGTTCGTCGACGGCAAGCTGATCGCCGCCCGCCAGTTGGTGAACGGCGCGACGATCCGCCAGGACAACGGCTCGACCTCGGTCGAGTATTTCCACGTCGAACTGGACGCGCATGCGATCCTGCTCGCGGAGGGCCTGCCCGCCGAGAGTTACCTGAACACCGGCAACCGCGGCTTCTTCGCCAACTCGGGCGAGCCGCTGGTGCTGCACCCCGACCTGACCGACGAGACGGACTATCCGACCCGCGCGGCGGCATCATGCGCGCCGTTCGCGTGGGACGAGGCCGGCGTGCTGCCGGTGTGGCAGCGCCTTGCCGCGCGTGCGGCGGCGCTGGGCCAGCCGGCGCCAAGGCTTGAGACCACCGGCGATCCGGAACTGCGGATCCTGGCCAAAGGCCGCACGGTACGCCCGATGTATGGCGAGAATGGCCTCTACATCTTCGCCCTGCCGAAGGGCGCGACAGAGGTGCACCTGCTATCGCGTTCCGGCTCGCCTGCGGATGCGCGCCCGTGGCTGGACGATCGCCGCCGTCTTGGTGTGAACGTGGAGCGGATAGTGCTGCGCGGCGCGAGCGAGATGCAGGAGATTCCGGTCGATCATCCGCGACTGTCGCAGGGCTGGCAGGCGCCGGAGCGCGATGGCACGGCGCTGCACCGCTGGACCAACGGCGACGCGGTGCTGCCGCTGCCGACGCTGGGTGGCCCCACGATGCTGGAGATCCGCATCGGCAGTGGCGGCATGGCGTATGTGATCAGCGCCGAGCGGGAGCGCTGCGTCGCATAGCGCGGCGCCGGGGCAGAATCACCACAGTGTCTTGCCGTCGATCACCTCGATCGGTTGCGCGGCGGGATCGAAGCCGTCCAGCAGCCATGCATTGACCTGCACCTTGAACCGCCCAGGCACGGGACGCTTCGCCTCGCGATCCCAGAAGGGTGAGCGAGACCAGGTGCCGCAGCCACAGATCGAACAGTGGTGATGTTCGACCTGATAGCTGCCCCACTGGTAGGTCGAAACGCGATCACGCGCCGTGACCAGCGCAAAATCGTCTTCCTTGTCCTGGTAGGCCCACAGCGCGCCGCGTTTGGAACAGAACGAGCAGGTGCAGCGGGTCACCGTCTCGGGTCGCTCAGCGACGGTGAACTGCGTGGCACCGCAGTGGCAACTTCCCTTTATGGCCATTGTCCGCGTCTCCCTTCAAGGACCAGCATTCCGCTGGTTCCATGAACGGACCCGCGGGCGTTCCCACGGCACAGGAACACGCGCGTGCGCGCCGCGTTCCCTCAGACCGCCCGAAGGCGAGCGACGCGCACCGTCGGTCAACTTGTCTGTGGCACCTGTAGTGCGGGATTGTCCTGGTTGAACACGAACTGGTTCGCGCCCAGGTCGGACGGCAGAACCCCAGCCAACTGTATGGTATTGCCGTCGAACTGGACGACCGCGGAACCTGCCGACCCCGATGTGATCGTGACGTTGCTGAAGTCGGCCGGCGTCATGGTGTTTTCAAAGTCGAGCCTGTCGGTGTTGACGTTGAAATCGGTCACGGTGTCGTTGTGGCCGGAACCGAGAAACACAAACGTGTTGGTGCTGCCACTGCCCGTAAGCTGCTGATTGGTTCCAAGACCCGCGACGATCGTGTTGTCCACACCGGGCGAACCGGCGATCGTCGCGTTGTCATCGTCGATGCCGATGACCAATTGCGGCGCATCAGGGTTAGGCGATGCCACATTGCTCGCGTGCCGTACGGTGGCAATAAATGCGTCGGATTGCATCGCCGTGGTGTCGGTGTCGCGGACGATGAGGTCAGACAATGTGGTATTCTGTATCTGATTCATCAGGGTTGGGCTGAACCCTTGATTCTCGAAGAACAGGCGGTCGCCATCGCGCAGGTTTTCGAACTGATCGGCGATGACGATTTGAAAGGTCTGGCCGACCATGGCGCCGGGCGCGGGATCTTCTGCCAGCCCTCCTACGAACAGGTCAACCTGATCGACTGTGCCATAGACCTGTTGCAGTTCGGCCGCGAGAGTTTGGTCGGAGGTGATCTGGCTGAACGATGTGTATGGCGTGAGACCGATTGCCTCGCGGGTTTGATTGAGCGTCGCGATGCCCAGGTCACGCTCGCGCAGAATATCGATTGCGGCGAGATCCCCCTGATCCCCCGGCGGGTTGGCATTCAGCATATTGCGCAGATCGCTGTTGATCGTGGCACCTTCCTGCTGCGAGAAATCCTGCGCAAGATTGCGCAGCAGCGCATCGGCACCGCCATTGGTGCCATAGGCGCTGGTCGGCTCGCCCGATGCGGCAACCAGATCCTGTTGTTCCAGCACCAGACCGTCATTCGCGATCTTGGTTTCCGTCGGCGAGACGATCGAGTGACCGAACCGATAGGCGGCGGTCGAGAACTCCTCGAAGATCTGCGGCGAGACGTTGGGATCGTAACCCTGATACGGCGTCAGCGCATCTGGGCCCAGCAGGCTGGGAAGGAACTCGCTGTAAACGATGTTCTGATATTCCGCCGTCGTGATGGCACGGGCCATGTCGTAAAGTTCGTCGCCGGTGAGGGAGGGATCTTCGGCGTGGAGCTGCCCTACCCAATAATTGTGCTCGCGGACGAAAAGCACGTCGAGCGATGTCAGATCAGGGTTCTCGGCCGCACGAACGTCGCCGCCGACAAACTGGTTGTCGACGATGGGCAGGTTATCGCCCGCCGATGTTTTCAACGTGCCGTCGGCATTGCGCAGGGATGCCGCCGTCGTCGCATCCGAACCGTAAACCTGGGAAAGGTCGAGGTACTGCGTGACCGAATTGACTGCGTTTCCGTTGGCGGGATCGACCTCGCCACGAACTATGCTGATCTGGCTTCCGGGAGGCAGTGACGGATCATCGGCGGGAACGGTGATGCTCATCGTGTTGGAGCCGTCCGGACTCGCCGTCTGGTCCATGTTGAGGTCGATGTCGTGATCGATAAACTGGCCAAACGCATACATGTATGCCGAACGTCCGCCAGGGTCATTGGCATTTGCGTCGTTGGCAAAAATCGTATTGCTGATGACGCGCGCATTCGGACCATCAACCGGCGTGCTGGTTGTGCCGGCTGCAAAATTTGCCGGTGCGATACGGGTTTCATCACTATTGGCCGAGCCGAGCGACGGATCTGAAAGGTTGTTGCCAGTTCCGTCGATCGAATAAGCAATGACGTTATCGAATCCCGCCGCGGCATCTTTTATAACCGTATCAAAACTTGGTTCATTGGACGACGACGTATCGGTGGACGAGGTGGTATCGCTGGGCGCGGTCATATCGCCGGACGAGGCAGGATGATGTCCATGATGATGAGCATGGTCCGCGGTGGGAGTGCGTGCTGTCATGATCTGCCCTCGCAATTGGCTCGCCTCCGCGTTCGGAACGGCGACGTTATTAAAGGATCAATCGAGGTAGAAATCAGCGATCAGCCGATGGCAAACGGTATTTTGACAAGTTTGCGATCGGCTGCCTAAAATTCCAAATCAGGGCTGTGGATAACTATAAGAAGGGCGAAAAACTTCCTATAGAAATTGTCATGGAGAATTGATCGCGGTCTAATTGTTCCTTCGAATCAGAAGAAATGTTCGGCTGGATCGGCCGATTTTCCTCGCGGCGAGGCAAACACCGGGCGCATTCGCAGCACGCGGGAATTCGCTGACAATCGATAGTTGTTATAGGGTCCAGAATTCTACCATCGGGATCTTTGGCTAACACTATCTGCCCTTGGGCCCGTGCCGACATGACCGGATCAGCTGATCCGCGGACCGCGATCCCTGTCCGGATCCTCGCGAAAGCGTGGACCGGGCCGCGATTTGATCCCCGCCTTCGCGGGGATGACGAGGAGTTTCGCGGGGATGGCGGGCGCTTCGCGGGGATGATGAGGCGCTTCGAGGCGCTTCGCGGGGATGACGACAGAGGGGCGAACCGCTCACCGTCAACCGACACACTGATTTCGCCTCAGGCCGCCCGTTGGTGGTTGCGGGTCCCGCGGTCCTTGCCAGCAATCAGTATGCGCCGGCCGCTGTGCAGCGATCGCAGCCCCGGGCACGCACGGACGGCTTCAGCGATAGAACTCGACCTTGGCCTCGCGAAACCACAGGAAATTTGCCGGAGCGGCCGAGATCGGTCCGTTGATGGCGAAAATCGCAATCTCGAATGTATCGCCCGGCGCAACGGTATCGCGAAGCACGAGCCGATTGGGCATGTTGAAGCCCTGGATCGTGGCCGGGCTGGGCCGCCCGGCCGCGCGCGGCAGTTCACCGTTGACCCAGACCTCCGCGTAATCATCGACGTTCACCGTCAGCACCGTTTTCGCCCCGGCGGTGTCAAACCCGCCAGCGCGCGCCGGTATGATCAGCGTCGCGCGGAACCAGAAGAAGGACACCATGCCGCCGCCCCGCCGCGCGCCCAGATCCGTCGCGGCGATCTCCGGCCATGCCGTATCGTCGAAGCCGCGCAGTTCGGCATGGGGATCTACGTCGTAGGTCGTCCTGAATTCGGGCATGGAGTCGGTCAGCGCCGGGCACTCGACAAGTTTCGCCTCCGCCGCCCTCCACCGCGCGCCGAACGCCGCCGATCCATCGACGGTCATCAGATCGACCACATGCGCCGGCGGCACCAATGGGGCGATGGGCGGCTGCGGCATCAGCTGGGGTGGCATTGCCGGAGCGGCGGAAACCGTCGGCCTGATGTATTTGTTAGTTGGCATACCTGTGTCCCCCCGCTTGTCGGATCGCCGACTATAGGCGGACGCATCATCGGGGCGCGAGGTCCGGCGGAGTTGCTGCGTGCGTTGATCCGCGCCAGGGGACCCCGCGATCCTTCAGTGCGATTTACGGCATCATTCAGCTGCCGCCGCGGCCAATCGCGACGCCGTCAGGCGGAAGCCCTCGTAGCCCTTGGCCGCGATGTCGGAACATATCGCGCGATACGCGCCGACGCCGCCGATATAAGGCATGAAGACGCGCGGCTTGCCGGGAATGTTCGCACCCATGTACCAGGAGTTGGCACTGGGATAGAGCGTGGTGTAGGCGACCTCGTTCACATGATCGACCCAGGCGTCTTCGGATTCCACGGTCGCCTCGATGCAGTCCACCTGGTGCGCCCGCAGCCAGGCGATGCAGTCGCTGATCCAGTCCACGTGCTGCTCGATCGAGACGATCATGTTGCTCAGCACCGAGGGACTGCCAGGGCCGGTGATCATGAACAGGTTTGGAAAGCCGGCGGTCATCACGCCGAGACACGTGCGCGGACCGGCTTCCCATTTGTCGTGCAGCGTGAGGCCGTTCCTGCCCCGAATGTTGACCCTGGTCAGCGCGCCGGTCATCGCATCGAAGCCAGTGGCGAACACGATGCTGTCGAATTGGTAATCGCGATCGCCGGCCCGCAGGCCGGTCGGCGTGACCTCGGTGATCGGCGCGTCCCTGACGTCGACCAGCGTGACATTGTCGCGATTGTAGGTCTGGTAATAGTCCGTATCGACGCAGATGCGTTTGGTGCCGATCGGATGGTTCTTCGGCGCCAGCAGTTCGGCCACCGCCGGATCGCGCACGATGCCGCGGATCTGGTTGCGCACAAACTCGGCGGCGGTGTCGTTGGCCTGCCGGCTGAAGATCAGGTCGTTGAACGCGGCCATGAAGCTGGTGCCCCCGGCTTCCCACCGCGCCTCGTATTCGCGCTGCCGCTCCGCGTCCGAGACCTCCAGCGCGGACTTGTCATTCGGGTCGTTGAGGACCCCGGTGCGCGCGTCCCGCGCCTGGTCGCGACGCTGCGGGTACGCCGACTTCCATGCTCGTTCGTAGTCCGGCGTCATCTGCCCGTTGCGCGACGGGATGCTGAAATTCGGTGTGCGCTGGAACACGGTCAGATGCGCGGCCTGTCCAGCGATGACCGGGATCGCCTGGATGGCAGACGAACCGGTGCCGACAATTCCGACGCGTTGTCCGGTGAAATCCACGCCCTCATGCGGCCAATGGCCGGTGTGGTAGGTCTTGCCCTTGAAGCTGGCCAGGCCCGCGAAGTCCGGCACCCGTGCGGAGGACAGGCAGCCGGTCGCCATCACGCAATGCCGCGCCGATACTCGGTCGCCGCGGTCGGTCCGGATGTCCCAGCGATGCTCCGTCTCGTCGAAGCGCGCTTCGGTCACGCGCGTATCGAACCGCATGTCGCGGCGAAGGTCGAGCCGGTCGGCGACGTGGTTGGCATAGCGCAGGATTTCGGGTTGAGAGGCGAACAGTTCGCTCCATTGCCAGTCCCGTTGCAACTCAGGCGAGAACGAATAGGAATATTGCATGCTCTCGACGTCACAGCGTGCGCCCGGGTAGCGGTTCCAATACCAGGTACCGCCGACACCTGCTCCCGCCTCGAACACGACCGCCGACATGCCGAGGCCACGCACGCGATGCAGCATGTACATGCCGGCAAAGCCGGCCCCGACGATGACCACGTCAACCTGGTTCGGCGTGGACATGCTGTTCACTCTCCGTGCTGGTATACCAATCAGTAGTATTGCAGACTGATTGGTAAGTCAACCTGTCCTATTCCGCCGGCACCGATGTCCTTGGCGCGCCGATCACCTTCCGGTCCAGCAGGTCGGCGATCTCCGCCCGGGTGTAGCCGTGTTCGGCCAGCACCTCGACGCTGTGCTCGCCGAGGCGCGGGGCGTGCGCGCGTTTGGTGCCGTTGCGCAGCGGCGGCAGGCCGGGGATGTTCGGCATCGGCACCGGTTCGGGGACGCCGGGCTGGTCCAGCCAGGAGATGATGCCGGTTGCATTCACCTGCGCTTCCCGCAGGAACTCCTCGTAGGTGTTCACCCGGCCGTTCATGATGCCGCGCTCGGTGAAGCGCTCCGCCAGCCAGGCAGTGGGCTGCGACGCAAAGATCGGGCGGACAATGGCAAGCAGCGCCTCGATGTTCTCGCCGCGCGCCTTCGGATCGGCAAAGCGTGGGTCGGTCGCAAGTTCCGGCTGGCCGATCGCCTCGCAGTACGGCACCCAGTCGGCGGGCCGTACCATGGTGACGTTGAGTTGGCCGTCGGCGGTGTTGAACACGCCGCTCGGCATGCCGGTGCGTTGCGTCGTGCCTCGTTCCAGATAGTTGGCGATCAGCCGGATCACCGACAGCATCGCGCCGCCCTGCATCAGGCTCGCCTCGATGAACCGCCCGCGTTTCAGTTCGCGTCGCGCATAGAGCGAGGTGGCGATCGCCTGCAACCCCAGCAGTCCGGTGAACATGTCGATCAGCGAGATCGCGATGCGGTGCGGATGCTGGTCATGCTCGCCACGATTTTCGTTGACGATGCCGGTCATCGCCTGCAGCACCGGGTCCATCGCAGGGCGCGACGCCATCGGTCCGCTCTGCCCGAAACCGGAGATTGCATAGTAGATGATCTGCGGCTCGCGTTCGCTGACCGCGTCATAGTCGAAGCCGTAGCGCTTGATCGTGCCGGGACGAAAGCCTTCGATGAACACATCGGCGCCGCGCAGCAGACGCCACAGGATCTCCTTGCCCTCCGGCGTTTTCAAATCCAGCGCGAGGCTGCGCTTGCCAAGCGTGCCATAGAGCGAGAACGCCGAGTGGTCCTCGTAGCGGCGACCGAGAATACGCGACCAGTCGCCGCCGGCGTGCGGCGTTTCCACCTTGATCACGTCCGCGCCGTGCTGCGCCAACATCATCGCGCAGGACGGGCCGGCGACGCCGCCACTGAGGTCGATCACCTTCACGCCGGCGAAGGCTGCGTTGTAGTCCATGTCTGCCCGGTCCTTCCGTTACCCGTTCAGCTTGCGGATGATCTCAGCCCATCGGTCGAGGACCGGCAATATTGTCTCCGCCGTTTCCGACGGCAGGCTCGTGGAAACGCAATCCACATTCAAATCCTGATACCGCTTGATCAGTTCGACATCCCCACTCTGCCCGCCGATGTTGATCTGCAGCTTCGCCGGATCGCGGCCCGCCTCGGCTGCCATCTGGCGGAAGCGCGGGATCAGGTCGGTCAGCGGCGTGGTCGCCGATTGCGTCATCTGCGGCATCCAGCCGTCGCCATAGCGGATGGCGCGCCGCGCGCTGTAGGGAAACGCGCCGCCCACCAGGATCGGCGGGTGCGGCGTCTGGACCGGCTTGGGCCATGCCTGCATCGGAGCGAAGTTGACGAACTCGCCGTGGTATTCGGCCGTGGGCTGCGTCCAGATCGCCTTCATCGCCTCGATCCGCTCGCGCGCCAGCTTGTGCCGTGTGGCGAAATTCGTGCCGTGGTTCTCCATCTCGTCCTGGTTCCAGCCGTTGCCGACGCCGAACACGAAGCGTCCCCCGGAGACCTGGTCGATGGAGGCCACCAGCTTCGCGGTCTGGATCGGATCGCGCTGTGCGATCAGGCAGACGCCGGTGCCGATCTTCAGGCTCTTGGTCGCCGCCGCGGCCATGCTGAGCGTGACGAACGGGTCCATCGCATCGTAGTAGCGCTTCGGCAGTTCGCCACCCAGGACGAACGGCGTCTTGCGCGAGGACGGGATGTGCGAATGTTCCGGCGCCCAGACGATGTCAAAGCCCCGGTCCTCGAGCGCACGGGCAAGTTCTGCCGGGGTCATCGAATAGTCGGTGAAGAACATCGATGCGCCGAATTTCATGATCGTTTCCTGGCTGGCTGTCTCATGTTGTCATGACCGGGCTTGACCCGGCCATCTGCGAACAGTCATTCGACGGTGGCTGGGTGGGTCTGCCAGCGCCATGACGATTGGCATCCTATTGCTCCAGCATGCCCATCCACCACATGGTGCGTTGCCCGACATCGATAGGATAGCCGCGCGCGAACGCCAGCCTCCCATCCGCGGCGATGCGGAACAGCGCCAACTGCGCCCCCGTGATGTGAGCGACAGCCATTAGTCGCCCACTTGGATCGATGTGGAATGTGCGCGGATGGATGCCGTGCGAGTTGATGTGCTGGATCAGGTTCGGCTCGCCGGTGGACTGATCGATCGCATAAACCGCCAGTGAATTCTCGCCGTCGGCGTTGCTGGCGCGATTGGCGACATAGACGACGCGCCCATTGGGATGAACGTGCACGGTGCCGACGGCCTGGCGTGCCGTGGCCAGTCGGCCCAGCGCGGGCTTACGGAAACGTGGCGTCGGCGACAGGGCGCCATCGGCAAGCTCGAACATGTCGAGCGCGTTCTGCCGCTCCAACGACACGTAAACCCACGGCTTCAACGGATGAAAATCCAAATGTCGCGGGCCGAAGCCGTAGCCGCCATCGGGTGCGACCGAGACCTCGTTGCTCAGCACGCCGGCGCGAAAATCGAACACCTTGAGCGCTCCGGGCTCTTCCGGCTTGCCGTCGGCCGCGTCGTGCCCGCGCGTGACCAGGATCACCAGGCGGTTGTCCGGTGCCGCACGCACCTGATGCGCGAAGATGCCCGGATCGATCGGACCGGGCTGCGTCACTTCCTCACCGGGCGTCGCATCGGGGTTGATCCGATAGACGCGGATCGCACCCGGATTGCTGAACGCGACAAGGATGTACGCGGACGGGATGTCCGTCGCCATGTGGATCGGCCGCGTCGGCAGCCGGATCGGTGCGCCATACGGGCTCAGCGCCCCGCTCGCAGGGTCGATGCGGAAGGCCGTCACGTGGTGTGTGTTGCCTTGCTGCCCCATGCCGGACGCACTGTCGCTGGTTGCAACGTAAAGATGACGCCGCGAGGCGTGCGGCCAGGCATACTGCACGTTGGCTGGCAGGCCGACCGTGCCGCGCCGCGTCAAAGTGGCGGCGTCCACGTCCACATCGTAGTGCGTCAGTTCGGGACCGACGCTCGCATAAAGTGATACCTTGCCTGGCACGTTCCTACCCCCACGGCTCGACCATGATCTTCGCATGCTGCTCGGGACTGGCCAGTTCGGCAAACGCACCCTTCACGCCGTCCAACCCGACATGGCCGGTAATCAGCGGCGTCACGTCCACCTTGCCCTCGGCAATATTGTGCAGGCTGGCGGCGAATTCCTCGCCGGTGTAACCGAGCACAAATTGCAGATTGAGCTGTTTGACAATGCCGAAAAATGGCTCGAACCGGTCGGTCTCCATGCACACGCCGACCACCACGATGCGCGCGCCCGGCGGAGCGCCGTCGATAATCTGCTGGATCACGCCGGTGACGCCGACGCATTCGAAGATCACCGCAGGCCGCTGTTTGGGACTTAGACCAAACAGCTGTGCATAGCGGCTTGCATCGTACCCCACGGGCGTTGCGGCGTCGTTCCAACTCGTGTAGGGCGAGGTTTCGGCTGGATCGACCACGATGTCCGCCCCCATCCGCAGCGCGAGCGCACGCCGCGCGGGCGAAAAATCCGCTGCAATGATCGGATGGACATCGCTGATCGTCAGGCCGGCGATCACAGCGAGCCCGACCGGGCCGCAGCCGATCACCAGCGGTACATCCTCGCGCGTGAGCCGCGCGTTCTGCACGGCATGCCAGCCCACCGCGATCGGTTCGGTCAGCGCGGCACGTGCGGCCGGCAGCCCGTTCGGCACTTCCAGCAGCAGGCGCTCAGCCAACGGCATGAACTGTGCGAAGCCGCCGGCGACCTCGTTGGAATAGCCGATGCCCTGCACGGTTCTGTCGACGATGGTCATCGGCATCGAGCAGACCAGCGTGCCGGACTTCAGGCGTTTGTCGGTGCCGGGTCCGTGATCCACCACCTCGCAGCAGAACTCGTGGCCGAATACCACGTCACGGGTCGGGTCCATCGGCCACCGTCCCCCGGCACGACTTGAACGTTCGACGAACTGCCGGGTGTACTTCGCCGCATGAAGATCGGTGCCGCAGATGCCGCAGCACAGCGTCTTCACCAGCACCTGGCCTTCGGCTGGGGCGGGATCAGCGATCGTATCGACGACGATCTGTCCGTTGCGGAAGATGGCAGCGCGCATGGAACCCTCCCGGCTGTTCGTTGTTGCCAGTATGCCGACTGCGGCCTCAGGCCGCCAGCACACGGCGTACGAGATTACGGTCGGGCGAGAATACGGTCGGGGCTATCCGAAATGTGTATGGGGGCCGGCTTGTAAGGGCGCGGCGCGCGGACGAGGTGGTTCACGACCGCGCATTTTCGCGAACAATGAATCGCGTGACGGCGTCGGAACAATCGTAATTTCAACAAAAGGTGACAGCATGTTTTTACACCGCAAGGAACTGATCCAGCCGGTCAAGGTCGGGAAGCCTGACGCACGCTTCGGTACGTTTCTGCTGGAGCAGTTTGGCGGCGCAACCGGCGAGCTGACGGCGGCGCTGCAGTATTGGGTCCAGTCGTTCCACGTCGAGAACGCTGGTATCCGCGACATGCTGCAGGATATCGCGTTGGAGGAGTTTGGCCACCTCGAGATGGTGGGAAAGCTCATCGCGCAGCACACCAGCAAGATCGATCAGACGCCCGTCTACGATGCGCCCCTGTTCAGGCTCAAAGGTGGCGGCCCGCATTTTCTCGACAGCCAGGGCAGCTGCTGGACGGCCGCCTACATCAACGAGGGCGGCAACGTGGTCCGCGACCTGCGGGCGAACATCGCCTCGGAGGCCGGCGCCCGCCAGACCTACGAGGCGCTTATCAAGGCGTGCGACGACGAGGGCACGAAGAAGGCGCTGACGCATCTGCTGACGCGCGAGATCACGCACGCGAACATGTTCATGAAGGCGCTCGATGCGATGGGCAAGCTCACGGATCCGATGTTCGGCAATGTGGAGCCGGATGACACGGTGAAGCTGGTGTTCAACCTGTCACAGGGCGAAGACGTGCGCGGTCCGTGGAACGAAGAACCGGATTTTGAATACATTGCCGACCCCCAGCCAAAGGGCGGCATGCCTCCCGCCCCGGTCAACCCCGATGACGAACACGCCGCTGGAACGAAAGCGAAATCCTCCAAACGGAACTGATCGGGGCGCGGGCGAAAATCGGAGACGATCTTATGACGCAGCTGTGACCAAATCAGTCCCATCGCACATAAAGTTGTCTCCATCGCCTTTATTCGCGCCTTATTCACTCGGTAACGATCAATGGCGTTGGCAGGAACCTGTCACAACGCATCAAGCAATGGAGATGAACATGGGCCGCGGAATTCTTCTTTGGCTTCTGGGTGTGCCGATCCCGATCATCATTCTGCTCGCGCTACTCTGGCACTGACCGGACAGGAACAGAACATGGCAGTCATGGTGGACACCGTCGGCCTCGATGCCGGAAACAGGCAGCCGCTCGAAAGTTCCACGTCGGGCGTCGCCTGGCCGGCCATCATCGGCGGTGCATTCGCGGCGGCGGCGTTGTCGCTGATCCTTCTGGCGCTGGGGTCGGGTCTTGGCCTGGCTTCGGTGTCGCCATGGTCAAGTTCCGGCGCCACTGCCACGACCTTCACAGTGATGACAGCGGTGTGGCTGATCGTCACGCAATGGCTGGCATCCGGCTTCGGCGGATACCTGACCGGACGGCTGCGAACCAAATGGGCCGGCCTGCACACGCATGAGGTGTTCTTTCGCGACACCGCGAATGGCTTCCTGGCGTGGGCCACCGCATCGGTGATCGGTGTGGCGTTCTTGGCATCGGCGGCATCGGCTGTCGTCAGCGGCACCGCAAACATGGTGGCGGGCGTTGCGTCCGGTGCAGCTTCCGGCGCGGGCCATGCAGCGACCCAGGCCGCGACAGGATCGGGCGCCACGTCGTCCGATCCGACCGCGTATCTCGTTGACAGCCTGTTCCGCACCGATCGTCCTGCGGCGGACGCCTCCGACAGCGATGTTCGCACGCAGACAACGCGGATACTTGTTCATGGCATGCGGACCGGCGATCTTCCGGCGTCCGACAAAGCCTATCTGGCGCAACTTGTTTCTGCCCGAACCGGACTTTCGCAAGCCGATGCGGAAAAGCGGGTGGACGACGTCATCGCCCAGGAGAAGGCCGCGGAACAGGCGGTGCGTCAGAGCGCTGACGCCGCGCGCAAGGCGGGGATGTATCTTTCCATCTTCACCGCACTCTCGATGCTGGTGGGCGCGTTCATTGCCTGCACGGCGGCAGCGCTCGGCGGCCGGCAGCGGGATCTGCACTGACAATCGGCGGCGGGGGGCGCGATTCGGTTTGATCCGATGACCGATCGTGCCCCCGTTCCGGCCGTCATACCGCCAGTATCGCGCGGATGTCGGGAAGATGTTCGCTTCCCCAGAACAGTTCGCCATCCACGACAAAGGTCGGCACCCCGAAAACGCCGAGCGCCTCCGCGGCCCGGCTGATCTCTGCCACTTCGTCGCACCGCGCCCGCGCCGCAGCAGGGAATCCAGCCCCATCCGCGCCCGCCTCGGTCAGCACGGCAGCAATCACAGCCATGTCCTCGATGTCCAGCGCACGCTGCCAAAAGCGCTCGAACACCATGTCGTGGTAGCGGCGGAACACCGGATCGGCGGCGCGCTGCGCGCACAGCATGCCGGCCAAAGCCAATGTCGAGTCCCAGATCTTCTGCGTGCCACGAATCACCAGCCCGCGTTTGCGCGCCTGACGGCGGCAGTCCATGTAACTGTAGCGTACACGACGCCACTGATGCGGATCCCGATTTTCCTCCAGGACCCGGCCGTTCGCATCGACGCGCGCGGAACCGTAACGGCTCGCCAGGTCCAGCAGATAGGGCCGCCATTCCACCCGGACCCGCAGGTCACGTTCGAGCCCATAGGCGAGATCCTTCGCCAGAAAGGCATAGGGGCTCTTGTAGTCGGTGTAGACGATGACGCGAGAAGACTCTGACATGGCGCAGTCCGGGATATCGCATTGTACGCAGAGCATGCAATGCGTGGGCTGACGCCCAAAGCCCATTCGCTGGACGCGATCAACTTCCTGCTGTCCGATGTCCGGGGTGCGCTCGGGCCTTATCTCAACGTGTTCCTTGTCACCCAACAGCACTGGAGCCAATCCGAGGTCGGCCTGGTGACGACCGTGAGCGGTCTGCTCGGCCTGTCGGTGCAAACGCCGATCGGTGCCGCAATCGATGCGACCCACGCCAAGCGCGAGGTGATTGTCGCGGCACTTGTCGTGCTGGCCCTCGGCGCCACGGTCATCTTCGCCGTTCCGAGCTTCTGGCCGGTCGCAATCGCCAACAGCCTGATGGCAATCGCCGGTGACGTCTTCGGTCCCGCGGTCGCCGCGTTGACCCTGGGCCTCTACGCGCGGAACCAGCTGGCCCGCCGCATGGGACGAAACTCCGCCTTCGACCACGCGGGCAACGTCGCCATTGCCCTGGCCGCGGGCGCGGTCGGCTATGCGTACTCCCAGCGCGCCGTATTTCTTCTGGTGCCTGTGTTCGCCGTGCTCGCGGCCGTGGCAGTGCTGTCGATCCCGGCCGCCGCCATCGACAATGATCGGGCGCGAGATTTGAATGGCGCACCGGACGCGGCCGGAACACCGGCCGGTGCCGCTGGCTACAGCATCCTGTTCCAGACCCGACCGCTGCTGATATTCGGCATGTGCGTGATGCTGTTCCATCTCGCCAATGCGGCGTTGCTGCCGCTGGTCGGACAGAAGCTGGCAGCCGCCTATCCCAAGGAAGCAACGGCCATGATGTCGGCCTGCATCATCGCCGCGCAGATGGTGATGCTGCCGATCGCGCTGCTGGTGGGACGCACGGCCGACACCTGGGGACGCAAGCCGTTATTCCTGATCGGGTTCGCCGTCCTGCCGATCCGCGCGATGCTGTACACCTTTTCGGATAACAGCTTCTGGCTGATTGGCGTGCAGGTGCTCGACGGCATCGGCGCAGGCATCTTCGGTGCTCTCACGCCGCTTGTGATCGCCGACATCATGCGAGGCACCGGACGTTACAATCTGGCACAGGGCGCGATCGCCACCGTCCAAGGGATCGGCGCGTCACTGAGCGGTCTGGCCGCGGGCGTGGTCGTCGATCGCTACGGCTACACCGTCACGTTCCTGACCCTGGGGGCAATCGCCGCGGTCGCGCTGATCGTCTTTGCCATCGGAATGCAGGAAACCGCGAACCAGGAATAGTGAACCGGGTGGCTCAGGCTCAGGCCGGCTCCATCTCCCGGTCCTTGCTCGGGATCAGGTCATAGGGCAGGGCAAAGCCGGGCATCGCCTTGAGCCGCTCCGACCACGCCAGCAGATTCGGCCAGGTCGCGATGTCGAAGCCGCCCTCTGCCATGAACACCATACGGCCCCAGCAGCCGATGTCGGCAATCGAGCAGGTCTCACCGACCAGCCACTGCCGGCCGGCGAGCGTCTGATCGATGAAGCTCAACGCGTCCTCCGCGGGCGGGCGGAAATATGCCATGACCGCAGGATCCACCGTGCGGAAGCGGCTATAGTGACGCACCTTGGCAACATTGGTGATGGCGTCCGCCTCCCACGACAGCCACTCCCTCGCCCGCCACCGATCCTGCTCGGTCGCGGGTTCGAAATGTCCCGTCGTCCGCGCCAGATAGTCGAGTATCACGTTCGACTGAACAATGGTGAGGCCGCGATGGCGCAGCGCCGGCACCTTGCCGTAGCGATTGACCGCCAGATACTCCGGCTGGTTCTGCACGCCTTTCTTCAGGTTCACCGTGCGGAATGAAAATGCGACACGCGCCAGTGCCAGATAGAGCATCGGCTTATAGCTGGAACTCGACGTGAAGCTGCCGTAGAGCGTGATGTGATCATCCATTGCAGTGTTTCCCTTGCACTCTGCTGCCAGCGATCAAGGCAGATGGCCTTTTGCCACCATTGGGTTCTCACGTCATGGCTGTCCCCGGAATCTGATCGGGGATCAAAGGGTGGATGCGACGTGACGCATCATTCGTCCGCCAGCGCGTCCGGCTCCAGTTCCAGCAGGTGCTCGGCACGCACGGCCTCGATTGCCTCGACGCCGCGGAGCCTGCGCCCCACCGCGCGCGTGCGACGGCGCGCCAACTCGATCGTGTTGCTGAACGTGCCCGCCTGCTTGGCAAGTCGCTCGAGCACGTCGTCCATCCTCAGCATCTCGGTGCGCGTGGCACCCAGCAGGTCGCGGATCTGATCCGCCTTCTGCTCCAGCGCCAGCGTGACGAACCCCAGATGGATCGTGCGCAGCAGCGCCGGAAACAAACTGGGGCCCATCACCAGCACACGGCATTCGCGGCCGATGTCGTCCACCAGTCCGGGAATGCGCGCCACTTCGGCATAGAGCGCGTCGGTCGGCAGATAGAGCACGGCAAATTCAACCGTGACCGGCGGATTAATGTACTTCGACGCGATCTTCTTCGCCTCGTCGCGCACACGCCGTTCCAGCATGCGGGTTGCGCTGCGTTCAGCATCGGCATCGCCGATGTCCGAGGCCGCCAGCAGCCTTTCATAATCCTCCACCGGGAATTTGGCATCGATCGGCAGCAGCGGCCGGTCCTCGCCCTTCATCGGCATGCGCACGGCGAATTCGACAACGTCGTTGCTGTCGGGCCGCACCTTGCAGTTGGTCAGGTATTCGCCGGGCGGCAGGATGTCGTCCAACATCGCCCGCACCTGTGTCTCGCCCCACCCGCCGCGCGTTTTTACATTCGAGAACAGCCGCTTGATGTCGCCAATCTGCGCAGTGACCGCCTGCACGTCGCCCATCGCCTTCTGCACCGCCGCAAACTGGTCGATCACGCGGTTGAAGCTTTCGTTCATCTGCTTCTCGACCGCGGCGTGAAGCTGCTCGTTCACGGTCTTCTGGATTTCCGCGAGCTTCGCCTCGTTGCCGTCGCGCATTTCCCGGAGCTTGCTTTCCAGCATCGCCCGAATGCCCTCGAAATGTCCGCCGATCTCCTGGCGCTGCTGACCCTGTTCGCGCGAGAGTGCCGCGCGCGTGGTCTCCGCCTCGGCACGCGTTCCGGCGAGCCCCTGCTCGGCCAGCAGGCGCAGACGGTGCAGCATGGCGGCCTGGCGAAGCACGACGATTAGTGCGGCGATGGCGACGACCGCAGATAGTGCTGCGAAGGCAGCGAACAGGTCGGCCGGCATCGAGGCACCTCGGAGCGTTTGACGGATTGTGCGCAACCACACGAATCGCAGGACGGCCTAGCATAGCGCAGTCTTCACCGTCGTGGCCGGGCTTGACCCGGCCATCTGTCGCGGCGCCAGTGAGAATCAACCGGTGGTGAAAGGTCGTCGATTTCGGCCGGTTGGCATGCCAATCGAGACGCGCCCTACGCCGCCACCGGCACCGTGATCTCCAGGTTGTTCGCCAACTGCGGCAACATCGGCAGCAAGGCCGACAAATCGCGCTCGGCAAGGCAGACCAGATACTGCCGCGCCTCCGGCGTCTCGTCCGGCGATTCCGGCAGCGGCAGCCCGTCCGGACCGAGCGCCAACGCGGTCAGCCCCAGATCGCCGTAAACCTTCAGCAGACCGGGCCCGGCACGCCAGAACGCCGGGGCCAGCCCTTCCTGTTGTGCGAGATCGCGCAGGCGCCAGATGACCGACACCCGATCGCTTTCCGCGCCCGTCGGGTCGCCGAGACCGAGCAGCACCCGCCCGCAGCGTCGGAACGGAATGCCGGCACGCTCGGCCTCACCCAGCACAAGGCCGTCAGCCCGCGCCGGCGGTATGATGCCGCCCAGCAGGGCCAGGCGCTGCCTCGCCGCCGCATCCCAGGCCAGCCATCGGACCTTGCCGGGGCGCAACAGCCGCCAGATCGCAATCAACGCCAGCGCCACAGCCAGCGCCACAGTCAGGCGCAGCGAATCCGGCAATTCGCGCGACATCACCACCGCCCACCAGGCGTTGTTCGCCAGCAGGTGCACGCGCGGGCGGGTAGCGGCCAGCGCGAGAATACAGATCACCAGGGCAAACAGGGAAACCGCAGTGGACGGCTGGAGTGGTCCGCTGAGCAGGTTGGCGTGGCGGTAGAAGCAGCTGCGCAGCGGCGCAACCAGCATGACGATCACCACCAGCACCGCGGCGATCCACAGTCGTTCGCCCTGGGTGGCGGTGAAGGCCGCACCCACGACAAGCAGCAGGATCGTGGCGCCCCAGGCCAGGTTAACCCGGTGCGACAGGCCGATCGCCAGCACGATCAGGCCGGCACCGATCAGCGACGGAACGAACTGGCCCGCCTGATTTGCAATTTCGGCGAAATCCGGGTCGATCCAGGAAAAGTCCGGCTGCGGGGCCAGAATCCCGAGGCACAGCAACATGACGCCGCCGAGGGCGACCAGGCCGGTCGCACTGGCCACGGCGAAGTCCGGCTCACTCCAGCGCGCCAACGCCTGCATCGCGCTGAGCCGCTCCACCCGTCGCAACATGACGCCGCCGCGGAGCAGGATCTCGTTGCCGGTGAACAGGAAACCGGCAAGGAACAACGGGATTATGTAATAATATAGCCGGAACACCACGATCGCGCCGACGATGTGCGGCGCGCTGATGTAGGGCTCCAGTCCCAGCAGGATGGCAGTGTCGAACACGCCGATCCCGCCGGGCAGATTGGCTGCGAGCCCCGCGGTGTAGGCGGCCACATAGACGCCCAGAAAGATCGGCCACGTCAGATGCGGCGACGTGGGCAGCAGAGCGTAGAAGATCGAGGCGGTGATCGCGACATCGACGGTTGCCAGTACCACCTGCACGATGGCCATCCGCCAACCGGGCAGGCTGATCTCGTGGCCGAAGAGGCGCACGGTGCCGAGAATGCGCGACAACGTGACGTAGCCGATCACGATCGCCCACAACATCGCGCCGACCGCGTAGAGCGCGGCCGCCGGCACGTGCTCGCCGAAGAACGGCACCGCGGTGGGTTCGATGAACAGTATTGCGCCGCCCAGCACCATGCCGCCCAGACCGAAGGTGAGACTGCAGAACGCCACCGTCTTGGCGATCTGGATCGGCGTCAGTCCCCAATGCGCATACAGCCGGTAGCGCACCGCCGCGCCCGACACGGCGGCAAATCCGAGATTGTGCGACAACGCGTAGGCACAGAACGAGGCGAAGGCGACCCGTCCGTAGGAAACCTTGTGCCCGGCGTAGATGGTGCCCAGCCGGTCGTAGAGCGTCAGAACGCCATAGGAGAGCACCGTCCATACGAACGAAATCACCAACGCGTGCGCCGGGATGGCGCTCAGCGCGGCCTCGATGTCGCGTAGCCGCAGATGGCGGAATTCCCTCTGCACGACATACAGCGCGCCGATCAGCAACAGCACGCCCAGCACCGCCGGCAGGTTGCGCAGACAGGTTTTCAGGATGCCGCGTGTGCGCTGGTTCAGCATCGCGTCAAGGCTGCGTCCGCCGGGCGCGACAGCGCGGACTCGATCAGCGCAACCGTCTCGTCGATGCCATACAGGGCGATGAAGCCGCCGAAGCGCGGGCCTTCCTGCTGCCCCAGCAGCACCTGGTACAGGCAGCCGAACCAGGCGCGCAGTTCGGGAAAGCTGTGCCGCTTGCCCACCTCATAGACGATGGTCTGGATCGCCTCGGCGTCCGCGCCGTGGTCCATGCCCTTCAACGTCTCTGCGAGATCGGCCAGCGCGGCGCGCTCGAGGCCCGTCGGATGGCGGTAGCTTTTCCGCGGACGGACGAAGTCGCGGTAATAGGCGATCGCGTGATCCACCAGCTTGTCGAGATAGGGCATGGTTTCGGGCGTCGCGCCGGGACTGTAGCGCCGGATGAAGCCCCACAGCATGGCCGGGGTATCGGCATTCACCACCGAGGCAAGGTTGAGCAGCATTCCGAACGACACCGGACTGCCGCCGTGGTTCGGCAGACGCCCGGCGTGAATGTGCCAGGCCGGGTTGAGCGGCTGCTCGTCCGCAGGCTGCGCGCCGAGCCGCGCGGCATTGGCCAGATACTCGTCCACCGCCCGCGGGATCACATCGAAATGCAACCGCTTGGCACGCTGCGGTGCGTTGAACATGAACTGCGACAGGCTCTCCCGGGGGGCGTAGCGCAACCATTCCTCTACCGACAGGCCGTTGCCCCTCGACTTGCTGATCTTCTGTGCGTGCTCATCGAGAAACAGCTCGTAGGTCAACGTTTCCGGCGGCGGGTTGCCCAGAATGCGGCAGATGCGCGCCGACAGCCGCACAGAATCGATCAGGTCCTTGCCTGACATTTCGTAATCGACGTCGAGGGCGTACCAGCGCATCGCCCAATCGGCTTTCCATTGCAGCTTGGCGGCGCCGCCTCTGACCGAGGTCTCGAACACTTCGCCGCTGTCCGGGTCACGCCAAACGACGGTGCCCGCGACAGGATCGCGGCTTTCCATCGGCACCTGCATGACACGCCCGGTGCGCGGATGAATCGGCAGGATCGGCGCATAGGTGGCGCGACGGTCGGGCCCGAGCGTCGGCAGGATCACCGCCATCACTTCGTCGTAGCACTCCAGCACGCGGATCAGCGCGGCATCGAACCGACCGGCGGCATAGTAGTCGGTGGACGAGGCGAATTCATAGTCAAATCCGAATGAATCGAGGAAGGCACGCAGCCGCGCGTTGTTGTGCGCGCCAAAGCTTGCGTGCGATCCGAACGGGTCGGGAATGCGGGTCAGCGGTTTTCCGAGGTGCGGTGTGAGCAGTTCGCGGTTGGGCACGTTCTCCGGCACCTTTCGCAGCCCGTCCATGTCGTCGCTGAACGCGATCAGCCGCGATTTTAACCCGGTCAAAGTGGTGAAAGCGTGACGCACCCACGAGGTGCGCGCCACTTCGCCGAACGTGCCGATATGCGGCAATCCGGACGGCCCGTAGCCGGTCTCGAACAGCGCATGTCCCTTGCCTGACGCCGCGAGCCGTCGGGCTACCTTGGCCGCCTCCTCGAATGGCCAGATTTTAGGGGTTACCGTCTCGCTGTTGCGAATTGTTGCGGCCATCCGGCGGAAGCTAGGAACCGGCGGGTGCCCGGTCAATCGCGACGTATCATTTTCCGGGTGAAGTCTCGGTCACGTCAGGCGTTACATCCCCGATCCGCCGCCGCCCCCGCCACCACTGCCGCCGCCGCCGGCGCCTCCGTCGCCACCCATCGGCATGACAACGGTCCTGCTCTGCGGTGCAGGTCCGTTTGCTGCGGCGCAACCTGCGAATGCCAGCATCAGAGCGAGCAGAGCAGACCGCAATGCGGTGGGCATCGTCTCAGTATCCGCCGCCGCCGCCTCCGCCTCCGCCACCACCCACAGGGTTTACGAAGACCGATCCGGCCTGCGCCTTCTGCGCTCCGGCATCGGCTGAGTTCGGCGTTGTGCAGCCCGCCAGGGTCAGCACGCAGCCTGCCGCAAGGATAATGCTCCGTAGGGTCTTGCTCATATGACGCGTCCCCTTTCCGATGCCTTGATTAAGACCAGACGCCATTGCCGGACAAGAATTCCTGCGCTCACCTACTCGTGGTTGCGGTGCGATGAGCGATGGCACGGCGGCCTGATTGCGTCTAGGGAGTTGGACGTGACCTCTGCCAGCTGAAATCCATGGCGCCAATTGCCCTACCCGATGCGCCCGCCGTTGTCGCCGGGCACGGCCGCGCCGCGATCTTCACCGCCGACGGCGAACTGCTGGTCCTTCCAGCAGCCGAGGCAGCCGTCCATCTGCGCGCCCTGCCCCCGCCAATGCTGGTCCATGCACCCGCGACGCTCCGCAGGCTAGGCATCCGCGGCATGCCGGTGTTCGACCTGCTGGAACTGTATGCCTTCGCCTTACCGGCCCGTCCTGCCGCACCGACACCGCGCGGCCTTGCTCTGATGCTGGATTTCGAACCGCCGACGGGTGGTCTGGAAGCCGAGGCGGCACTGCTACCGGAAATTGCGGCCGCATTGCTGCACCGGCTTTCGCTTGGCCGCGACATCGCGCTGAACCGCGACGCCGCGGGACTGGCGGCACGCATGGGCCAGGCGGGCTGGGGGTGGACGCCATTCGTCACCGCCGCACTAGGCAAGCCCGATGCGGTGGCGTCGAACGAGGCGCTTCACGTGTGGAAGCGCCTGCCGGAATGGGAGGACACCGCGCCGCTGCCGCCGCCGTCCGCGCATCCGGTCGCGGAAACCGAGGCGCGGTCGCGACTCGCCAGCATGCTGGGACCCCACGCGGAGCAGCGGCCGGGCCAGGCAGACTACGCGGGGGCCGCCGCCGCCGCCTTCGCGCCCCGCGAAACCCGCGGCGACCCGCACCTTGTACTGGCGGAGGCCGGCACCGGAACCGGCAAGACGCTCGGCTATCTGGCACCTGCCAGCCTGTGGGCCGAAAAGAACCACGGCAGCGTGTGGATCAGCACCTTCACCCGCCATCTGCAGCGCCAGATCGATGCGGAGCTGACCCACCTGTTCCCGGATCCCAGCGAACGCCACAACCGCGTCGTGGTGCGCAAGGGCCGGGAGAACTACCTCTGCCTGCTCAACCTGGAGGACGCGCTGGGCGCTGCCACGTCGGGACTGGGGCCGGCCGCGATCATTCCGCTCGGCCTGATTTCCCGTTGGGCGCTGGTCACGGCCGATGGCGATATCCAAGGCGGCGACCTGCCCGGCTGGCTCGCCGAACTGTTTGGCGCGGCCACCATCCTCGCCCTGGCGGACCGGCGCGGCGAATGTATCCATGCCGCCTGCCCGCACTGGCGGCGTTGCTTCGTCGAACACACGATCCGCCGGGCGCGCAGTGCGCAGCTTGTCGTTGCCAACCATGCCCTGGTGATGACGCAGGCCGCATGGGGCGGACTCGACGACAGGTACGGTCCCGACACGCTACGTGTTCGACGAGGGCCACCACGTGTTCGACGCGGCAGACGGGGCGTTCTCGGCAGAATTGTCCGGGCTGGAGACAGCGGAACTGCGCCGCTGGCTGCTCGGCGCCGAGGGCGGGCGGTCGCGCGCCCGCGGCCTGAAACGGCGGATCGAGGAGCTTGTCGCGGGCCGCCCGATGTTGGAGGCGCCTCTGGAGGCGGCACTTCAGGCCGCTCGCGCACTGCCCGCGCCCGGCTGGTCCAACCGGCTTGCGAACGAACATCGGGACCTGGGAGGCCCGGAAGAACCCGGCAGTCCGAACCCGACCGAGGCCTTTCTGCGTCTGGCCCGCCACCAGGTATTCGCCCGACTTGGCGGTGCGCGCCGCGGCGATGCGCCATACGGGGCGCTGGAATGCGACGTTTTCCCCATTGGCCCCGGCGGGGATGAGGCCGCGGTTCGGTTGGGCCGCGCGATGGCGCGGATCGCCGAACCCCTGGGCGCATTGCGCGAACGATTGCTCGCGCGTCTGGATGAGGAGGCGGACGACATGGATGCGGTAACACGCAATCGCATCGAAGCCGCGGGCCGCTCGCTCAACCGGCGCGCCCTGAACCCGTTGTCCGCCTGGCAGGGCATGTTGCGCGCCCTGAGCGAGCCGCGACCCGATCCAGGGGAAGGACGCCGTCCGGACCACATCCTGTTCCTCCGCGTCCAACGCGCATCGGACGGTGTGCGGGACATCGATGTCGGGCTGCATCGCCATTGGCTCGACCCGACCATCCCGTTCGCCGCAACCCTCGCCGCACCCGCGCATGGCCTGCTGGTCACCTCCGCGACGCTGCGCGATTCGGGCGACACGGACCCGGAAACCGCCTGGGCCTCAGCGGAGGCACGCGTGGGAGCACCGCATCTGCCCTCGTCGGCGATCCGGGCCGCCGTCGCCAGCCCCTTCGACTACGCGACACAGACCCGCGCCTTCATTGTCACGGATGTCGTCATGGGTGACATCCCGCAGCTCGCCGCGGCTTATCGCGCATTGTTCATCGCGGCCGGCGGCGGCGCGCTCGGCCTGTTCACCGCGATCCGCCGGCTCCAGGCGGTGCATGCGCGCATCGCCCCGGAGCTGGAAACCGCCGGCATCCCGCTTTATGCCCAGCACGTCGACGCTATGGGCAACGCCACCCTGGTGGACATCTTCCGCATCGAACAGGAGAGCTGCCTGCTCGGCACCGACGCGATGCGTGATGGTGTCGATGTGCCTGGCCGCGCGCTTCGTCTCGTGGTGTTCGAGAAAGTTCCCTGGGCACGTCCCGACATTCTGCATCGGGAACGCCGCATCCATCTCTCGGAGGGCAATCCGAAAGCCTATGACGACAGGGTTGCGCGCCTGCGGCTGCGCCAGGCATTCGGTCGGCTGATCCGCCGCGCCACCGATCGTGGCGTGTTCGTCCTGCTCGACCGTCAAACGCCGTCGCGGCTGTTGTCCGCTTTCCCTGCCGGTGTCGTGATCCGTCGCGTCGGGCTCGCCGAAGCCGTGCGGCAGACGCGTGCGTTCCTGGATGTGCCGCTGCCCGCTTGATCTGGCCGGGCAGTTCCATCAGGGTCCGCCGCTGAAGCACGGAGTTCCGCAATGCGTTCGCGCGAAGCCCTGGAAGCGCCCGAGGCGCTGGCCCTGACCATGGTCCTGGTCGCTGCAGCGGATGGCGGGATGTCGGACCGCGAGATCGGCGTGATGGCCGGCCAGGTTCAGACGCTTCCGGTGTTTCGCGACTTCACCACCGAGCAATTCCGTATTGTCACCGACGCGGCGGTCCGGCTGCTGGACGAAGAGGACGGATTGCAACATGCCGCCAGGCTGGTGCGCAGCGCACTCGAGCCGCGACTGCGCGAAACCGCCTATGCCCTGGCCTGCGAAGTGGTCGCCGCCAACCCGGTGACCCAGCAGCGGACGCTCGAGATGCTGGAGTTCGTTCGCACCGAGCTTCACCTGGACCCGCTGGTGGCGACGGCGATCGAACGCGGGGTCCGGGCCCGGCACCAGCGTGCGGAGCCCGGGACGTAAGGGCCGGGGCTCCGGCCCCCTCGCTTTCGGTAGAGGCGCGTGATGCGCACACTTGGAGCGGCGGTGGCGATCGCCACGGTTCCAGTGGCGGCACTGCTGATCATGGCGCTGGCGGGCCGGGCCGCCGTTGGTCCAGCACTACTGGCGTCCGGAGTGACACTGCTGGCTGCATTCGCGCTGGCGCTGTTCTGGTCACGCGATCTCGACGTGCTGGACGAGACGCTGCGCCAGGTCGGCGCCGACGAACCGACTGGCCGGCCACCGCGCGAGATCATGCTACCGGGAATGCAGCGGCTGGGTCGTGCGGCGGAGCGGCTGGCACGACGCGTGGCGGCCCGGACAGCACTGGTGGAGCAGTTCCGCCGCACGGATGGCGCCGTGGTGGAGCGGTTGCCGGATCCGCTGATCGTGCTGGCGACCGATCGTAGTGTGCGCCGCGCCAACTCCGCGGCACGGATGGCGTTCGGAACCGACATGCCGGCCGTGTTGCGCCATCCGGACCTGCGAGCCGCGATCGACCGTGCATTCGCTTCAGGCGAGACCGAGACGGCCGAGGTGACCCTGCCTGTGCCGGTGCCGCGCGAGGTCCACGCGGCGGTGGTGCCGATGGAGCCGCCGATGGCAGACGGCGGCCAGGCGGTGGTCGTCCTGTCGGACCGCTCGCGCGAGCGCGCGGTGGAGCGCACGCGCGCCGATTTCGTCGCCAATGTAAGCCATGAACTGCGCACGCCGCTCACCTCGCTGATCGGCTTCATCGAGACATTGCTCGGCCCGGCGGCCGACGATCCGCCGGCGCAGCGACGCTTCCTCGGGATCATGGGCGAGCAGGCGGCGCGCATGAACCGGCTGATCGACGATCTGCTGAGCCTGTCGCGGATCGAATTGATCGAGCATCAGGTGCCATCGGCGAGGGTCGATCTGACGGAATTGCTGACGCGCCTGGCGGCGGGATTCGAACCACGGCTGCAGCAGCGCGCGGTAACGCTCGACATGCGCATTCCGTCGGATGTGCCGTCGGTTGTCGGGGACGCGGACCAGCTGGCGCAGGTGGTGCAGAACCTGCTGGACAACGCGGTGAAATACGGCCGGGAGGGCGGCACCGTGCGGCTCGACGTGGTGGTATCGCCTGGCGTGTCCCCGGTCCCCGCGTCATCCCCGGACTTGATCCGGGGATGGCCGGCGCGCCCCGGAGTGGTGGTCACCGTCGCGGATCAGGGTGCCGGCATCCCGCGCGCGCATCTGCCGCGACTGACCGAGCGCTTCTATCGCGTCGATACCGGCCGCTCGCGCGCGGCGGGCGGTACCGGGCTTGGGCTTGCCATCGTGAAGCATGTGGTGAACCGCCATCGCGGGCAGTTGCTGATCGAGAGTGAAGAGGGCATCGGCACCACGGTCAGCGTCTGGTTGCCGCAGGCGACTACCGTCAGTACCATTTGACATGCAATGGTATTCATTCGCTTCATCATAAATTCTTGAGGCCACAGCTGCATCTTTGCCTGGCAGAGGTGGTGAGCGATGCCCGATATACCGGTTGCAGGACATGGCGGCGGCCCTTACGATCGGGGGATGGAAGCGCGAATTTCACGCCTCGAAGAAGACATGCGCGAGGTCAAGTCAGCGGTGGCGCGGCTTGAGGCGACGACCATCAGGATCGAAGCCATGCTCGCCGCGACCCTGCCGCATCTCGCAACCAAGGCGGAGCTCGCGGAATTGCGGGCCGAGCTGCCGGGCAAGACGTACATGTGGGGCATCCTGGCGGTGCTGCTGACTGCCTACGCATGTGGACTCGCCGGCCTCGCCGTCCTGAAATAACGCGCGGCTGCCCCGTCGGCTCCAATACCGAAGCCCGGGCGAGCCAGCCGCGACGGAGGACACGCCAATGGCAGCGGAACGGAAAGTCGCGATCGTGACGGGCGCGGCAAGCGGCATCGGGCGCGCGATGACGCTCGGGCTGTTGGGAGCCGGCGTGGACGTGGCCGCGGTGGACCGCAACGACGCCGGGTTGGCGGCACTGGCCGCGACCGTGCAGGACAAGTCCGGCACGATGCTGGCGCTTCCCACCGACCTGGCGCAGCCTGATGCCTTCGATGCGATCGTCGCCAACGTGCTCAGCCGCTTCGGCAAGATCGATGTGCTGGTAAACAACGCCGGCATCGGCCAGGCCTCGATCAAGGCGGACCAGCGACGCAATCCGATCCGCATGTGGGAGATCACACCGGATCAATGGCAGCGCTTCCTCACGGTGAACGCGACCGCACCGATCATGATGGCGCGCGCCGTGGTGCCGCACATGCTGCGGACGGGGAGCGGGCGGATCGTCACCGTCACCACCAGCCTCGGCACCATGGTGCGCGCGGGCTATCTGCTGTACGGCGCGAGCAAGGCGGCGGCCGAGGCGGCAATGGCGGTGCTGGCGGCGGACCTGCATGGCACCGGCGTCACCTCGAACGTGCTGGTGCCGGGCGGCGTGACCAACACCGGCATCGTCGGCGACGAGGCCGGCGAGCGCACGCGGATGCTGCAGCCGGAGATCATGGTGCCGCCGCTGCTGTGGCTGATCTCGGAAGCCGCCGCGGGTGTGACGGCGCGGCGGTTCGTCGCGATGGACTGGGATGCGGCGCTGCCCGCGGAACAGGCGGCGGAGAAGGCCGGCGTGCCGATCGCGTGGCTGGGAATTGCTCGCATGCCGGTGGAGCCACGCTGAGGGGGTGGGGGACCGCGGTAATCCCTATGCGGTTAATCGGCATCATGCCGCCAGCGCGGTCCTTCGCGCTGTGTGCGGCGCTTCTGGGTCCATTGCCGTGGGGCCACGCCGTCGCAACGGAACCATATCGCACGATGTCGCCGTCAGGCCCTGCGCCGCATCCCGCCGTACTGCTTGTGCCCGGCTGCTCCGGTTTCGCTGCAGTCAATGGCGTCAACCCATACGACGAGCGCGCGGCCCAACTGCAGGCCGCGGGCTATTTCGTCGTTTTCGTGGACTATCTCGGTCGTTTCAACAACTGCGGCCATGTTTCTCACGCGCAGGTCGGCGAGGACGTGCTCGAAGCCGTGACCTGGACGCGCGATCAGGCCGCAGTTGATCCAACGAGGATATCGGTCATCGGCTGGTCGTATGGCGGCGGTGGTGTCCTCGCGGCCTTGAGGGCCATGCCTCCGGGGCCGCCGATGCTCGCGAGGGCGGTGATGTCACTACCCTGACTGCCGTGGCGAGACGCCGTGGTCGGGTGCCGGCATCTCCGCGTTGATGCTGATGGGAGCGATCGATGATGTCGCACGTCCCGCCTTGTGCGAGGCCGTGGTAAAGGGGGCGCCGCCGGGTGCAGTTCGCTCGATCCTGTATCCCGACGCCCGTCACTCGTTCGATGTGCGCGGTCTGCCGGAGCGAGCCGAATATCCGTTTGGGACGATCGGCTACAATGCCGAAGCGGCCAAGGCATCGTGGGCGATGGTGCTCGATTTCCTCAGGTAGGATCAAGCCATTCGGCACGGAAGACGTGACGATCGAGGACGGCTGCGCAATTGGCGCGCGCCATCGGCGTGCCGCCGAACCGCGTAACCGGCATCCCGCACGGAACGCGCGGTACCACGGCGGACACCGCTCTGCGGCTGGGGCGTTATTTCAGCACCAGTGCCTGATAAGGGAGCCACATGCCCATCCCCACATTCGCCGAGCGGATGCCACTGGTGTTAAAGTACTCCGCCGCAAAAGTGTGGGCGATGCGGGACTTGGTTGCTCGCATTGCTGATGATCTCGATCTTATACTCAATCTCAAACCGAACGAGCCAATCGTCGTGTGAGCAGCATGACGGATGCGGCGTAGAGGAAGGCTGTTGCCGAGGTCGATGCGTTCCCTCGAAATCCTTTGCCAGACGGCGGTTGCGGCCGAGCCATGCCAGGAAGCGCTCGACCACCCAACGCCGGGGATGCACGGCAAAGCCAATCTGACCAGCCTGCTTGCGCACGATCTCGACGATGATCCTGGTCGCGTTCGCCACACGTTCGGCGACATAGGCGCTATCGGCGAACACCCGCTCGATGAACGGGTAGCAACGCGCGTGAAGCCCGCAGCAACGGGATTGCGCCGTCGCGATCCTGAACCGAGGCCGCATGGACCTGGAGCATCAACCCTCGGCCATCGGTATCGACCATGGCGTGACGCTTGCGCCCGTTGATTTTCTTGCCCGCATCATATCCCCGAGGGCCACCGGCTTCGGTGGTCTTGACGCTCTGGCTATCGATGACCGCCGCGCTGGGGCTGGCCTCGCGGCCGACACGCTCGCGATCCAGCATCACCAAGTTCGTGGTTCAGGCTTTCCCAGGTTCCGTCGTCGCGAAAGCGAGTGAACCAGCGGTAGGCCGTCTGGTGCGGCGGGAAATGCTCCGGCAGCATGCGCCAAGGACAGCCGCCGCGCAGCACAAAGAAGATCGCGTTCATCAGCTCGCGCATCGGCCAGGACCGATGCCGGCCAGTCTCGGCAGGCGGCGGCAGCAATGGCGCGAGTATCTGCCATTCTGCGTCGGTCAGATCACTCGGGTAGCGCAGTTCGTCCCGGTCATGCTCTGCCCGGGTCTCGCGGGTCCACATCGAAGGCTCCAGGATTGGCGGAGCGCTTAGATTCCATGCAATTCTCCGATTTCAAGCCCCCCAGGGCGGTTTCGAGACAGCCTCTTCAGCCAAGAAGAACGCGACGAACGGACACCGAGCGGGTCGACCACGATAATCGCGAGCCAAGTCCCGGCTCTAAAAGGTTGTGTTCATCACGATTTCCACCTTTACCAAGGCAACCCAGGACGCCGCCAAACAGACCGGGTCCGCACGCATCGTGGTGATCAACGGGGAGTTTCTCACGAACCTGATGGTCCCTCGACGTGGGCGTCCGCACCGCGCAGACCGTCGAGGTCAAGCGCATAGAAATCGACTACTTCGAGGAAGTGGAGGTTGAGTAGCTAATCGTCCTGCATGTCACCCGCCAACACGACCCGTCAAGGCTCGCGCAAATGCGGCCGTTCTCTCGTTATCCTTTGGTGGTTACTGTCAAACTGAAGGATTGGTCTGTATAACGCAGAGCTGAAAATCAGCCAGAGACGGCAACGCCACATTGGTTCGAGAACGAACTTTGGTGCCAAATCTCTGACGTGCCACTGGTTTCGCGAAGGGTCAGACACTTTGTTGGCCTCGGAGCTCGCGACGCGGCGGGTGCCGCATCGATCAAAACATGGGCAGTCCTTCCCCGCGGCCTCGGCGCCATGAAATCCCACCATGGTCCCCCGCGTTCCGCTATACTCCACCCTACAACCCACAGTAGATCAACGCGTGATCCGTCTCTCCATCCAGGCCCGCCAGGCGCTCGCGAAGCTCACCCTGCCGGTGCTGATCGGCCTGGCGTTCGGGCTGATGCTGCTCGGCAAGGCCGACACCCTGCTCGCCGAACGCGCCCGCATGGCGCTGGCGGACGCCCTGGCGCCGATCTACGCCACGCTCGCCCCGCCGATCGCCGCACTGCGCGACACCATCGGCGGCGCCACCGGCCTCTGGGACATCCGCGCCGAGAACGCCCGCCTGCGCGACGAAAACGAGCAACTGCGCCAGTGGCAGTCGATCGCGCTCGCGCTCGACGCCGAGAACGAGCGGCTCAAGGCCAACCTCCGCTGGATCCCCGACGCCGCACCCACCTACGTCACCGCCCGCGTGGTTGCCGATGCCGGCGGGGTCTATGCCAAGGCGGTGCTGCTCTCGGTCGGGCCGAACCACGCCATCCGCAAGGGCCAGATCGCGCTCGACGAGCGTGGCCTGGTCGGCCGCATCACCGAACTGGGCGCGCGCACCGCGCGCGTGCTGCTGATCACCGACCTCAACAGCCGCATCCCGGTGATCCTGGAGAACTCCCGCGCGCACGCCATCCTGGTCGGCACCAACGGGCCGCGGCCGCGACTGCTGTACTGGCCGGAAGGCAGCATGCCGCTGGAAGGGGAGCGCGTCGTCACCAGCGCCGAGGCGGGTGCGTTCCCGGCCAATCTTCCGGTCGGCACCGTGCATTTCAGCAGCGCCAAGGTGCCCGAAGTGGTGCCGGCGGCGCTCCTGGAGCGGCTGGAAGTGGTGCGCATCTTCGACTACGGCCTGGCCGGCATCGTGGCACCGGACGCCCTTGCCCGCTTGCCGGAACGGCGTGACCGCTGATGGCCCGCACCGACCAGACCCCCGGCATCCGGCCCCGCGCCACGCTCGGGCGGCGGCTGGACGTCGCCGCGCGGCACGCGTTCCCGGCGGGCTGCACCGTCGTGCTGCTGCTGCTGGCCGGCGCGCCGCTCGGCATCGCCGATCAGGCCGCACTGCTGCCCGCGGTCACGCTCGCCGGCGTTTATTTCTGGTCGCTGCATCGGCCGGCCGCCATGCCGCCGCCGGTGGTGTTCGTGATCGGCGTGCTGTTCGACCTGCTGGGGTATCTGCCGCTTGGGGTTGGCGTGCTGAGCCTGCTCATCGTCCACGGCGTGGCGTTGCGCTGGCGCAGTGTGCTGATGCGCCAGGGCTTCCTGCTGGGCTGGCTGGCGTTCGGCGGCGTTGCCGTGGGGGCCGCGCTGCTCGGCTGGGCGCTGACGGCGCTGCTGTCGTTCCGTCTGCTGCCGGTCGGGCCGGCGCTGTTCCAGGCGGTTCTGACCATCGCGCTGTATCCGGCGCTCGTGGTCGTGTTCGTCCGCGCGCACCGTACGATCGCTGATCCGGAGCTCGCGTGAAATGTCGGAACAAGAAGGAATCACCACAAAGACACAAAGACACAAAGCAGTAATTGATGCGCTGCGCGCGAAGCGCAGTTATCCTTGCTTCGTGTCTTTGTGTCTTTGTGGTGAACCTTACTTTCCATGAGACACGGCACACACCGCACCGGCGTGTTCACCCGCCGCGCCCTGCTCGTAATGGGCGCTCAGGCGGCCTTGCTCGGCAGCGTCGCGGCGCGGCTGTACCAAATGCAGGTCGCCGATGGCGAACGCTACGCCACGCTCGCCGAGGAGAACCGCATCAGCGCCCGGCTCACCGCGCCGCCGCGGGGGCGCATGCTCGACCGGTTCGGCGTCGTGCTTGCCGGCAACAAGCTCAACTGGCGCGCTCTCTTGGTTGCGGAACAGACCACCGACCTTTCAGCGACACTCGACAACTTCGCCCGCATCGTGCCGCTCGCCGATTACGAGCGCGCGCGCATCGACCGCGAGGTGCATCGCCATCGCCGGTTCATTCCGGTCATGGTGCGCGAATTCCTGAGCTGGGACGACATGGCGGCCATCGAGGTGAATGCGCCCGATCTGCCCGGCATAATGATCGATGTCGGCACCACGCGGATCTATCCGCTCGGCGAGCAGTTCGCGCACGTGGTTGGCTACGTGGCGCCACCGAGCGAGGCGGACGTAGCTGACGATGGGGCGCTTGCGCTGCCCGGCATCCGGGTCGGCCGCGCGGGGCTGGAGCGCCAGCACGACCTCGACCTGCGCGGTCGCGCCGGTTCGGTGCAGGTCGAGGTGAACGCACTCGGTCGGGTGATCCGCGAGCTGGATCGTCAGGAGGGCGTGCCGGGCGACGAACTCGGCCTCGCCATCGACAGCGGGCTACAGCAGGCGGTGCTGCGCCGGCTGGGCAATGAGAGCGCCAGCGCCGTGGTGCTGGATTGCCGCAACGGCGAGGTGCTGGCGATGGGCACCAATCCGTCGTTCGATCCGTCGCTGTTCAATGCTGGCGTCTCGCAGGCGCAGTGGTCCGAGTGGGCGCAGGACAAGCGCACGCCGCTGCTCAATCGCGCGACAGCGGGCGTCTATGCACCCGGATCGACGTTCAAGATGGCGGTGGCGATGGCCGCGCTGGAGGCCCGCGTCATCACACCGGGAGACCGGGTGAACTGCGGCGGCTATATCGATGTCGGCAACGCACGGTTCCATTGCTGGCGTAAGGACGGCCACGGCTCGCTCGACCTGCGCGGCGGCCTGAAGAACAGCTGTGACGTGTTCTTCTATGAAACCGCTCGCCGCATCGGCATCGACCGCATCGCGGCGATGGCGCATCGCTTCGGATTGGGCGCGGCCCTGGACATCGACCTGCCTGGCGCGCGCAGCGGCTTCATCCCGACGCGCGAGTGGCGCATCGGCCAGGGCCATCCGTGGAACCTGGGCGACACGGTCGTCTCCGGCATCGGCCAGGGCTACATCCAGGTCACGCCCCTGCAGCTCGCCACCTATGCGGCGCGCGTCGCCACCGGGCGCAAGGTGGAGCCGCATCTGACACGCAAACTCGCCGGCGTACTGCAACCCGGATCGCAGCCGGCGGACTGGGCCAGCCTCGGCCTGAATGAGCGGTTCCTGCACATCGTGCGCGAGGGCATGTGGGCAGTGGTCAATGAAACTGGCGGCACCGCGCCGTTGACCAGACTGCCCGATGCGCGCTGGCAGATGGCGGACAAGACCGGTTCGTCGCAGGTGCGCCGCGTGTCGCGTGAGCAGCGCGAGAGCGGCAACTTCGACAGCACCAAGCTGCCCTGGGAGTATCGCCCGCACGCGCTGTTCGTCGCCTATGCGCCGTATGACGCGCCGCGCTACGCACTGTCCGTCGTGGTGGAGCACGGCAATGCGGGCGCGGCCGTCGCCGGCCCGATCGCCCGCGACATCATGATGGACGTGCTGCAGCGCGACCCTGGCGGACGCGACGAAAAGCCCGCCGCACAGGTCGCCGAGCGCGAGACACCGCCATGAGGGAAGGACGGTTGTGGCGCCAGCCCTCGTTCGATCTCGGGGCGAAGATCTGGCAGATCAGCTGGGTCTATGTGCTGCTGCTCTGCGCGCTGGCTGGCGTGGGCTATGTCGCGCTGTACAGCGCCGGCGGGGCGCCGGAGCCCTACGCCTCGCGCCATGTGCTGCGGTTTGCCGCGGGTCTGGTACTGATGATTGGCATCGCGCTGGTCGATATCCGCTTCATCGCCCGGCTGGCGTGGCCGACCTATCTGGTGTCGCTGGTACTGCTGGTACTGGTGGCGCGCTACGGCCACCTGGGCAAGGGCGCGCAGCGCTGGATCGAGGTTGGCGGCTTGCAGGTACAGCCATCCGAACTGATGAAGATCGCGCTCGTGCTGGCGTTGGCGTCGTGGTTCCACAGCGCGTCGTGGGAGCGGATCGGCAACCCGCTGTTCCTGATCCCCCCGGTAATCGCTGTCCTGTTCCCCGTCGCGCTGATCGTGCAGGAACCCAACCTCGGCACCGCCGTCATTACCGCGGCGCTGGGTGCCACGATGTTCTTCGCGGCTGGCGTTCGCTGGTGGAAGTTCGCATTGATTGCGCTGCCGGTCCCGTTCGCCGCGAGCCTTGTGTATTCACATCTACATGGCTACCAGCGGGCCCGGATCGACACGTTCCTGCAGCCCGAGAGCGATCCGCTCGGCGCCGGCTACAACATCATCCAGTCGAAGATCGCGCTCGGGTCCGGCGGCATGTGGGGCAAGGGATTTTTGCAGGGCACGCAGGGCCATCTGGATTTCCTGCCGGAGAAGCAGACCGACTTCATCTTCACCACGATCGGCGAGGAGTTCGGCTTCGTCGGCAGCGCGGTGGTATTGGCGCTGCTGGGCCTGATCGTGTTGGGCGGCATGGCGATCGCGCTGCGCTGCCGGCACCAGTTCGGCCGCCTGGTCGCATTCGGCATCGCGATGAATTTCTTCCTCTATGTGTTCGTCAACATCGCAATGGTGATGGGGACGATCCCGGTCGGGGGTGTGCCGCTGCCGCTGGTCTCGCACGGCGGGTCGGCGATGATCACTGTGATGATCGGCTTCGGCCTGCTGATGTCGGTGCACGTGCACCGCGATGTCGCGCTCGGCGAGGCGCGCCACGACGATTAGGCCGATCCCACCTCGCCTTCTGCGCGCATATCGCGACACGACCTATCGGACGGACGAGATAGCGGTGCGCATCGGGCAACGATGTCCCGACGCTCTGTTCGAACGGTTGAACGCCGACGCAGCGGTTTTCCTGACGGCGTGGAATCCGTTGTCACGCCGCATGCCGGATGGATGGAACCGTCGCATGCAGGCACGCCTCGCACGTGTCTGCGTCGGTTCGTGGTGCTGGAGGCCGAGAGCACGCTGCATCGCTGGCATGAAGAAATGTTGGTGGTGGCCGGCGATCCGCGACCTTTTATCCACTGGGCTGCCCGCTTCCGTCAGCGCGCGGTCGTGATCCTGCGCCGCGGCCACAGGGCGTGCCTTTCACTTTGTCCGATTTTATGCGCGATGGTCTCTGGTGTAGGATCGCGGCCGGAAGGAGTGCGCAATGCCGTCTCAATTGCCGGAGCGCCGGCTGGCCGCCATCCTGGCCGCGGACGTGGTCGGTTACTCACGCCTGATCGGCCTCGACGAGGAAGGCACGCTTGCGCGCATCAAGGCCTTCCGTGACAATTTGATGGATCGCAAGATCGCTGCAAATCGGGGCCGTATCGTAAAGACGACCGGCGATGGGCTTCTGGTCGAATTTGCGAGTGTCGTCGATGCCTTGCGTTGCGCTATCGCAATTCAGGCGGAGATGGCCGAGCATAATATCGCGGTTCCTGTCGAACGGCGCATCGAGTGGCGCGTCGGGATCAACGTCGGCGACATAGTCGTTGAGGACGGCGACATCTTTGGTGACGGCGTCAACATAGCTGCCAGGCTCGAGGGCTTGGCCGAACCCGGCGGCATCTGTGTTTCCGGTCGCGTTCAGGAGGATGCCGCGGGCCGGCTCGACAACGTTACTTTCGTTGATCTCGGCGAACGGCAGTTGCGCAACATCGCCAGGGCCGTGCGGGTCTACCGTGTCAGCACGGGGGGCGATCCTCAGCAGTCACTTCCGCTGCCGGACAAGCCATCGATCGCGGTCCTGCCGTTCACCAACATGAGCGGTGACTGGGAGCAGGAATTTTTTGCCGACGGCATCGCCGAGGACATCATTACGGTGTTGTCAAAGTCCCGCTCGCTGTTCGTCATCGCCCGCAATTCGAGCTTCACCTACAAGGACAAACCGGTTGCCATCAAGGATATCGGCCGCGAACTGGGCGTGCGCTACGTGCTCGAAGGCAGCGTGCGCAAAGGCGGAAACCGGGTCCGGGTGACCGCGCAGCTCATCGAGGCCACGACAGGCGGACACCTCTGGGCCGAACGCTACGACCGCGAGCTTGCCGACATCTTCTCGATGCAGGACGAGATCACCGCGAGCGTGACCGCTGCGATCCAACCGGCGGTGGAACGCAGCGAGCGCGAGCGTGCGTCACGCAAGGCGCCGGAGAGCCTTGATGCCTGGGAATGCTACCACCGCGGGATGTGGCATTTCGCGAACATCGAAGCCGCGGAGAATGCGAAGGCGCGTGATTTCTTTCGGCGCGCGATCGAACTCGACCCACGGTTCGCGCGGGCGGATTCGGCACTCGCGTTGACATATCTGAACGAGATCACGCTGTTCCGACCTGACCTTCGGTCGGTGAACATCCCACGTGCGCTCGAATACGCGGGAAACGCGATCAAGATCGATGCGACGGATGCGACCGCGCGTGCCGCGCTGGCGCGCGCCCTGTGGATGTCCGGATCGCATGCCGAGAGTCTTGCCGAGGCTGATCTCGCCGTCAGTCTTGACCCCAACTCCGCCTCGGCACATGGCGCGCAGGGTGGCGCACGCCTGTGGGGTGGGCGGCCCCGCGAAGCGATACAGCCGCTGCAGACCGCTATGCGTCTCAGCCCGTTCGATCCGCTGATCCCGTTATGGCTGCATTTCAGCGCCAGGGCGCATTACTGGGCCGAGGATTACGTTGCCTCCGTCGCGGTGGCACGACAGTTGCGACATTCGTTCCCCAATTTCCGACAGCCGTACAACACGCTGATCGCCGCTCTCGGGCAGACCGGACAGGTGGACGAGGCGCATGTCGTGATGGCCGATGCGATCGAGCGGTTCGGCGACGGCTTCCGTCATTACATGTCGCTCCCATTGAGCGAACTGCACGAACTTAGGTCCGAGGACCGTGAGCACCTGATCAGCGGCTTCCGCAAGGCGGGCGTTGTTGCGTGAACCCGTCACTGCCGCTCTGCGCCAGCCGACGAGCGCACCGGAAACGTCAGCGTCCACTCGGAGCCATGATTTACCCGATATGTCGCCGCGCCGCCAACCTGTTCCATCAGTCGATTGACCAACCCTAGACCGCTTGATTTGTTGCGGTCCGGTTCGAAGAAACCTGTGCCGTCATCGGTGAGCACTATTGTAGCATCGTCGCCTGATTGGCCGACCGACAGCGACACGCCAATCGAACCTGTGCCGTTGGGGAACGCGTGGGAATAGCTGTCTTGCACAAGCTCGGAAATGACGAGAGCCATGGCGGTTACGCTATCCAGATCGAGATCGACTCGCTCGCAATGGCACGTGAGCTTGACGTTGGAATGTCGAGCCAGACCCAATTCTTCAAAACTCGCACAAAGTGACGGCACGAATGCGCCGAAATCGATGGTCGTGTTCAGACCGGAGGCAAGCAGATGATCATGGATCTGGGCCAACGTCATGACCCTTCGTGCGATAGCTCCGATGCCCAGCGCTTCAGCCGCATCTGTGGTGGTCTGAAGTTGATTGCTCAGCATCCCATAGACAAGCTGGAAGTTGTTGCGTACCCGGTGCAGTATCTGGCGGACAAAGAGGGTCCTCTCGCCGAGGAGCCGGTTCTTGCTCTCCAATAGCGCGTTGTTCATCGCAAGGAACCGGTCCCTGTCGTCAACCATGTTCTGCAAACGGTCATCCGCGATCTGGAGCGCCGCCCTGCGCTTTGTAGCATCGACCGCCTGCGCGAGAACGTTCGCGATTCCAGTCAGAAAATCGATGTCGCAAATGTCGTAGCGATTCTGCGTCGGGCTGTCGATTGCCAGTACGCCGTACGGCACCCCAAAGGCATTATAGTCGCTCAGGATGGCGACATTCAGGGTTGAGACAATGCCGTGCTCGGCGTAGAGCGACGACCGCACGAACGTGGCATCCTTGGTCAAATCCCCGCAGATCACCGACCCACGCGCAATGAAGGTGCGACCTTGCGGCGAGGTGTTGTCTGCCTGCGACACGACCCGGCCGACAACGCCTTGATTCCATCCGATCCCCGCCTCGACGATCAGATCATTTTCTTCGTTGCGGTATCGGTAGATCGTGCAGCAGGGGACTTCGAAACACTCGCTGCAAACGCGAGCGGCTTCCACAAATAAGTTCCCAAGGTTACGTTCCGCAAGCGCAAAAAGGCCAAATCGCGCAAGCATTGTCTGCTGCCGTCGAACGCGCCTGCTCTGCTCGGCAAGCTCGACATCGGCGGCGTTCGGCGCCGGGATACTTTTGGATGCGTCGTTCAGCACAAGGAACCCGGACGGGCACTGGCGGGTGGCCTCGTCGGTGTCGATGATCTGTTCGACCACCTTCAGGCCGTGAATGACGTCTTCAGTGCGGTACGGTTTGGCAAGGATTGCCTGTCCGTCAGCTTTTGTCAGCGTCATCTGGCCAACATGGCCTGACGCATAAAGAATGCCCATTCGTCCGGCATCCTTCAGACGGGCGGGAATATCCGTTCCGAGCCCCCCGTCGGCCAACCCGATATCCAAAATGGCAAGATCAGGTCTATAGCGTTCGCCGATTTCGACAGCCTTGTCCACGGTGCGCGCGATGCCGCACACTTCGTACCCGTTCTTCACCAGGATGTCTGAGAGCATGTCGGCCATCAGGAGATCATCTTCAGCGATCATGACGGTGGGCATTCGGCATATTCCTTAGAGAAGAAACGGCGTATTATGCGTCGGGTCAGTCCCGTCGATCGCATTGCCGGCTGCGAATTCTGCTGCGCCGGGATGGCGAGGCAATCATTTGTTTGCATTCGAAGCCCGCGTCACCAACGGCGCCTTTTCCGGGGACAACGGGCGCGGGAGCAGGCTATGGTTCAGCGATGCTCGCCCCGGTCAATTGCTTTTTTGGGATCTTCAGTGTCCACTCCGTGCCATGATCCGAACACAGCGTCGCTGTGCCGCCGATCTGCTCCATCAGCCGCCTAACCAGACCGAGGCCGTTCCGCTTGCTGTGGCCGGTATCGACGAACCCTGAGCCATCGTCATCGATAACCAGGTTAGCTCCATCGCCTGCCCTGTCTGCGGAAAGCGACACGTGGATTGAGCCCGTGCCATCCGGAAATGCGTGATCGAAGCTGTTCGCGATGAGCTCCGCAACGACCATACCCATAGCGGTTACAGTGTCCAGATCGAGCAAGATCGATTCGGATCGGCACGTACATCGGATGTTTGGATGCTGAACGCGCTCCAACGCCGTGAGGTCCGAACAGAGCGATGACAGGTATTGACCGAACTGTATCGTCTGGCTCAGCCCGCTGCCGAGAAGATGATCATAGACCTGGGACAGCGCCATGACCCGGCGCGCAATCGCGCTGAATGCTGCCGTTCCGGAATTGGAATTGGAATTGGAATACCTGATTTCCCTGTCAAGCATACCGTGCACAAGCTGGAGGTTGTTGCGAACGCGGTGGTTCAGTTCCCGCGCCAGCACGGCTTTCTCGTTCAGCAGCGAACTCTGCACCGTAAGCAGTCGGTCCTTCTCGGCGATCGTGGCCGCATTCGCGGCTTTGCGCTTCGCGGACTCGACGGCTCCGGCAACGGAATTGGCAAATCCGGTCAGGAAATTGATGTCGTGCTCGTCATAAACATGTTCATTGGGATTGTCGATCTCCAGTATCCCATACGGTCTTCCAGTTCCCGGAATAACGACATCCACGATCGATACGATATTGTGATCGGCGTAGAAGGCCGGTGGGACAAAGGTTGCCTCGCGGGTCAGATTGACGCAGATCACCGGCTCTTCGGTAACGAATGCACGCCCCTGTGGTGAACTGCTGTCGGCTTGCGAGACAACCTGGCCCACCAGTCCCGCATGCCATCCAACCCCGGCCACAATCAGAAGGTCATTCTCCTCCGGGCGGTATCGGCAGATCTTGCAGAATGTGACATCAAGACCTTCGGCACAGACACGTGCAGCCTCCGCCAACACGGACTTCACATCGGTCGCGCCGAAAGCAAATGTGCCGAACTTCGCAAGCGCGGCCTGCTGGCGCAAAAGACGCGTAACTGCATCACGCGGAAATCTTGTCAGCTTGGATGGCGCAGTACCTTCGAACTCGCCATTCAGAACGGTGAATTTCTCGGGAAATGGCCGCGACGCCTCGCCCGTCTCGACGATCTGCTCGACAATCCTGACCGCGCGAAGCATATCCTCCGGCCGATATGGCTTCCTGATTACCGCCGTACCGTCGGCCTTTGTCAGGTCCGGCAGTGTGTGGCCCGACGCATAAAGAATGCCCATGCGAGGCGCGTTCATCAGCCCGGCAGGAATGTCCGTGCCGAGACCCCCCTCGGCCAGACGGATATCCAGGATCGCCAGGTCAGGCTTGCAGCGCGCGCCAAGTTCGACCGCCTTGGCGACCGTGCGGGCGATGCCGCATACCTCATAGCCGCCATGGACAAGAGTGTCCTCGAGCATATCGGCCACGAGCAGATCGTCTTCCGCTATCATGACGCTGGGCATCTGTCCGACCTATCAGGATGCGATGATGGCTGGCGCTGTCATGGCCGCGCGCTTATTAACAATGTGAAAATATTCGATCGTGACTCCTGACGGCAGACCATCACGAGTAGGTGATGCCGACGGCCCCCCGCCGCGATCAGCAATGATGAGGCGCGGCGCGCTTACGCCTTCCGCGCCACCATGAACAACCGGTGGAACGGCAGCAGCGTCGTGCCGTCGGCGCGGCGCGGATAGTGGGGCCGTACGGCCTCGGCATACGCCTGACCGAACGCCGCCCTCTGCTCGTCCGAAAGCCTGTCCAGAAACGGCCGAAGGCTGCTGCCGGACGCCCACTCCAGCACCGCGTTCTCGCCGACAAGCGCGTGCATGTAGGTGGTCTGCCACATGTCGAGCGAGGCAACATGCGGACGCAACATGTCCCAATACGCCGTTGCCGACAGAATCCCCGGTGCGGAGCCGACCCCGCGCAGGCGCTCGGCCCATGGCCCGGACGCCGCGATATCGTACGGCACAAGCCGCAACGGCGTGTCGTGCATCGCCGGCATCTGGACCGCCAACACGCCGCCCGGCGCCAGCATCGACAGCAACCGCGGAAACAGCCGCGGATGCTCGCCCACCCATTGCAGCGCGGCGTTCGAGTAGATCAGATCGGGCGCCCCATCCGGCTGCCACGTGAAGAAGTCCGCCTGCTCGAACCGGCAGCCGGGCGTCGCGGCGCGCGCCTTGTCCAGCATCGCCGCCGAGCCATCCACACCGGCGACATCCGCCGTGGGAAAGCGCTGTCGCAGGATCGCAGTGACATTGCCGGCTCCGCACCCCAGATCGACCACGCGCGCCGGCGCGTCGAGCGGCACCCGCGCCAGCAGATCCAGCGCCGGGCGCAGCCGCTCATCGGCAAAGCGCAGATACTGTGCCGGATCCCAGACCGCGGCGGGACGCGCCATCAGTGCCGTCCCTGCTCATTGCGGTCGAAGTGTCGCTTGATGAACACGAATGCATACGCGACGCCCGCGACGAACAGCGCAAGACCCATCGCATAGGCGGCGCCACCGTCCGGCGATGCCGCGGCCAGCAGCAATCCGACCACCGCCACCCCGCCGGCCAGAGCCAGCACAAGCCACTTGCCGTTCGACATTCTACCTCCCATCCGGCACCTCGCATCCGGGTCCGCAGCTGCGGGGATGCGCGCCTATACGTCGGCGGGTGCGGCGGGAGCAATCCGCTGGTCATCGGCTTGCGCCGGCGTCTGGCCGGCCACCGGGGGCAGGGTCAGACGGAATGTGGTGCCGCTTGGCCCGGTCTCCAGCAACTCGATCCCGCCGCCATGCGCCACCATCAGATCGCGCGCGATGGCCAGCCCCAGCCCGGTGCCGCCGCCTTGCATGCTGGCGGCGAAGGCCCGGAACAGATCGGCACGCACCGCCTCCGGCAGGCCAGGCCCGTCGTCTTCCACATCGAGCACAACCGGCCTGGTACCGCGCACATACACCCGCACGTTGCGCGCCCCGGCTTCCGCGGAATTGCGCAGCAGGTTGACCAGGACCCGGAACAATTGGTTGCGGTCGGCCTTCACCACAATGGCCGGATCGATCGCATTCTCCAGGTGCAGATTGCCGCTGGCGGGCCGCGCGGTCTGCACCGCCTCGTCAAACAGCGCCGCCAGCCCGACCGGGCCGAGCGCCAGGGCCGGTGGACCCTCGCGCGCGTAGTCGAGCGTCCGCCGCACAAGGTCGGTCGCCCGATCGACCGCCTGCGCCAACGTCTCGCCGGCACGCTGCACCTTGGGATCGGCGTGGGCCTGCAAACGTTCCGCCGTCAGCAGCGCCGGGGTCAGAATGCCGCGCAGGTCGTGGCTGACCTTCGCAACGACCGTGCCCAGTGCGGCCAGTCTCGCGTTGCGCCAGAGTGCGGCGCGCAACTCGTGCTGCATGGCGGCGAGTTCCCGTCCGGCGACGGCGACCTCGTCATTCCGCAGTCCCATGCCGTCATTCGGGTCAAGCGGCACCGTGCGCTCGGGATCGGCCCGGAACGCGGCGATGCTGCCGGTCATCCGGCGCATGGGTCGGACCAGCAACAAGAGCACCGCCAGATAGACCAGTCCGCCGGTGACGCCGGCAACCAGCAATGAAAGCCCGGCAAACTCGCGCGCGAACTGTCGCAACGCATCGCCCATCGCCTGTTCGTGGACCACGACTTCAACGCGGAGACTGGAGCTGAACGGACTGTTAGCCACCACCTTGATCATCCGATCCCGCGTGCGGACCATCGCCGCCAGCGCGCTGTTGATACCCGCAAACAGGTTTGTCTGGCGCAGGTCGAACACCGCCGCGGTCGCCGCGCCGACGTCTCCCACTGTCAAATCCGTGACGCCCGGTTGGCTGAAATGGATCGCCACAACGCCCGCAAGGCGCAGCAGTTCGTCACGCTTCGCCGCATCGAGCGGACCGCCCGAGGCCGCGAGCAGCACGAGCGATGCATCCTCGACGCGGTCCGTCAGCCAGTCGGATCGCTCATGGGCGATGTAGGGCAGGAATACGACGATCTCGCTCAGCAGGACGGCGAGCGTCGCAAGCAGCCACAGCCGAGCCGACAGGCTCTGCCGCGGTCTGACCTGCGGTGCTGTGGTACACGATTTCGTCATTTGAACAAAGTGGGGGGAACGACTGCCTAAGGCAACCGGGAAAGCAACCGGACCAACCATTTCGTGCTCGGAGCGAACAGGCGCGGCGTGAACAAGCTGCTTGCGGCACGTTTGCCGGCCTCCGAGCGGGTCGGATAGGGGATGATCAGCGACGCCATTGCCGAGAGCTTCACGCGCTGGGCGATGGCCAGCCCCCATAGGCCGATCATCTCGCCGGCATTCGGCGCCAGGATCCCGGCGCCGATAACCCGGTCGCCGGACACGACAAGTTTCACCAGGCCGGCCGTATCGCGTTCGGTGATCGCCCGATCGTTGTCCGGCAGCGGCCAGCGCAAAATGGCGACCTTCCGTCCAGCGGCGCGTGCCTCTGCCTCGGTTGCGCCCACCTGTGCGAGCTCGGGGTTGGTGTAGGTGACACGTGGCAGCGCCGCGTAGTCGATCCGCGCAGGCAGTCGGAACAGGGCGCGGCGGATGACGATGGCGGCATGATAGGCGCCGACATGGGTGAAGGCGCGCGGCCCGATGCCCTGCGGATCGGCGATGTCGCCCGCGGCAAAGACGCGTCGGTTGGTCAGACTGCGCAGACCGCCGTCGGTGGCGACGCCGGCTGGCCCAGCTCGTACATTGCCGGACGGCAGATCGAGCGCATCAAGGTTGGGCGTCCGCCCGGCCGCGACCAGCAGATGGCTGCCGGCGATGCTCCGCCCATCGGCGAGGACCAGGACCGGTCCCGGTTCGACCGCAGTTACCACCGTGCCTTCCAGCATCGTCACACCGCGCGCGGACAATGCGTCGCGCAGCCCGGCGACCAGTTCAGGGTCTTCTTTCCCGGCGATCGTGGCCGCCTCGATCACCGAGACCCGACTGCCAAGCCCGCTGAAGGCGTCGGCCATCTCCAGGCCGATCGGGCCACCGCCCACGATCAGCAGATGATCCGGTCGTTCGGCCAGATCGAACAGCGTGGCGTTGGTGAGGTGGGGCACCCGGTCCAACCCCGGGATCGGCGGCACGTCAGCGGTGCCGCCGGCGGCGATGACGATGCGCCGCGCGGTGATCCACCGTCCGTCCACGGCCAGCGTATCCGGCGCCGTAAAGCGTGCCTCGCCGCGCAGCACGGTGGCGCCGAGGGCGCGGAACCGGGCTTCCGAATCCGTCGGAGCGAGCGTCGCGATCACACCGTGGACGTGCGCCTGCAGCGCCGCCCAGTCGATGTCCGGCTCGGGCAGGCGCAAGCCGAACCGTCCGATCCGGCGCGCCGCCTCGGCGGCGTGGGCGGCGGCGAGCAGGGCCTTGCTCGGCACGCAACCGAAGTTGAGGCAGTCGCCGCCCATCCGGTTCCGCTCGATCAGCGCCACGCGCAGGCCAAGCTGCGCGGCGACCGCGGTGACCGAGAGGCCGGCAGCGCCGGCGCCGATCACCGCCACGTCGAACTCAGGCATCCGAGCGCCTCCATCGCCGCCACGCCACCGGCAGCAGCGAGAGCGCGGCCAGGGCGACCAGCGGGCCCAGGACGCGGGGAGAAAAGATGATTGCGAGATCGGGTTTGCCGCCTGCGGCCAATACCGCGCCGATGCCTGCGCCGATCGAGGCATAGACGAAGGTGGCCGGCAGCACCCCGAGCAACGTCGCGGTGGCATAGGGCATCAGCCGCATGCCGCTCAATGCGGCGGACAGGTTGACCAGCCAGAAGGGAAACGCCGGCACCAGCCGGACGGCGAGCAGGTAGCTGAACCCGTCGCGTTCCAGTCCTGCGCGGACCCGGTCGAGGAACCGGCCGCCGCGCGCGGCGATCGCATCGGCCAGATGGTGCCGAACGGCAAGGAAGAGTGCGATTGCGCCCACTGTCGATCCGGCGACCGCAAGCATTCCGCCGAACAGGGTGCCAAACAGCAGACCCGCCGCCACGGTCAGCACGGCCGATTCCGGCACCGAAAGCGCGACGGCCACGGCATAGATCACAACGTAGAGCGCCGGCGCGGTGACCGGGTGGGCAGCGACCCAGCCGCTCAGAGCCGCCTGGTTGCGCGCCAGCGTGGCCCAGCTGATCTGCTGCGCCAGTCCGCTGGCCCAGGCAGCGGTAACTGCCGCAAGCAGCAGGGCGAGCGGCCAGAATCGGCGGACGAAGCGCATGGCGGATGCATGTAGTGGCTTTCGGCACATTGTCGCATGACAATGTGAACCACCGGCTAAGCCGCCAGATGTCAGCGTGGTGCGATTGACGGCCGGGAACCGCCCTCCTATAAGCCGCGGCCTGCGACGGGCACTGAATTTGGGGCCCGTCCCCGTGCTCGCGCGGGCCGCCAGGCATCATCGGAGATTTGGCCGTGAAGCGCACCTACCAACCGTCGAAGCTGGTCCGCAAGCGGCGGCATGGGTTCCGTGCCCGCATGGCGACGGTGGGAGGCCGCAGAGTACTGGCGCACCGTCGCGCCAAGGGCCGCAAGCGCCTGTCGGCCTGAACCGGGGCGAGCTTGCCTGCGCTCGGTCGCCTGACGCGTCGTGCGGAGTTCCTGCGTGCAGCGGCGAAGGGGCGCAAGGCGCCGATGCCGGGGCTGGTGCTGCAGATGATGCCGCGCAACGACGACGATCCGGCACGGCTCGGTTTCACTGTAACCAAGAAGATCGGCAACGCCGTGATCCGCAACCGCACCCGCCGCCGTCTTAAGGAAGCCGCCAGGCTGGTGCTGGCCGGACAGCCGGTGCGGGGCGTGGATCTGGTGCTGATCGGCCGCGAAGGCACGGCGAAGCGCGATTTCTGGGCCTTGCAGGACGATCTTCGGCGGGCGCTCGCCAGGGCCCTGAAGGCCGGACCAACGGCACGCCCGAGGGCGGGCTCCGCATGACCCCTGCTGCTCATGTCGCCGTGGGTGCGGTGCGGATCTACCAATGGACGGTGCGCCCGGTGATCGGGGCCAACTGCCGGTTCTTCCCGAGCTGCAGCGACTACGCGGTCGATGCATTTCGCGCCCATGGGGCATTCCGCGGCGGCGGCCTCGCGGCGTGGCGCATCCTGCGATGCAACCCGTGGCATGAAGGCGGCTACGATCCGGTCCCCACCTGCGACTGCCCCGCCCCACCCCCCACGTCACGGCCGTCCCCGCCCCCTCTGTCATGGCCGGGCCTGGCCCGGCCATCGCCATCGGCGAAGGATGGCCGGGTCAAGCCCGGCCATGAGGGTACGCAAGGCGGGCAGGACGACTGCCGGGCAGGGGCTTAATGGACCAGAAGCGCCTCTTTCTCGCGATCGCGATCTCGATTGCCATCCTGCTCGGCTTCCAGGTGCTCGTCGCGCCGCACCTGCCGCAACCGCCCAAACCGCCGCCGCAGATCGCCAGCAGCGAGACCACGCCGGCACCGTCGCCGAACGCTGCCGCACAGGGTACATCGGGTGCTGCCGCTGCGACCGCCGGCCCGGCAGTGCCAAGGCAGGTGCCGCGGCTGAACATTGCGGCCCATCGCGTCCGTGGTTCCATCAGCCTGCTCGGCGCGCGGATCGACGATCTGGTGCTCACCGACTACCGCGAGACGCTGGAGCCGAATTCACCGGATGTGCGGCTGCTCGAGCCACGTTCGGAGAGCCATCCGTATTACGTTCAGTACCGGCTGGAGCGCGGCGCCCGGCGAGCAGGTGAAGCTGCCCGACAACGACACCGTCTGGGCCGCCTCGGCCGATACGCTCAGCACCGGCCATCCTGTTACCCTGTCGTGGGACAACGGCGCCGGCCTGACATTCCAGATCACGCTCTCGATCGATGACGACTACATGTTCGCCGTCCAGCAGTCGGTGAAGAACGCCACCAACCAGACGGTGAAGCTGTTCCCCTGGTCGCGCATACGGCGCGACTACACGCCCGAGGTGGCAGGCTACTACATCCTGTTCGAGGGCCTGCTCGGCTTCGTCGATGGCAAACTCGAGGAAAACACCTACTCCAGCGCCAAGAGCGAGGGCGCGAAGAAGAACGGCATCGCCTACACGGCAACAACGACCGGTGGCTGGGCCGGCATCACCGACAAATACTGGCTGACCTCGCTGGTGCCGGACCAGTCGGTCGCATCCACGGTCAACTTCCGCCACACCTCGGAGAACGGCGACCACTACCAGGTGGATTACGTCGCCCAGGAACCAAAAACGATCGAGGCCGGCGGCGAGGCGTCGGTGACGTCGCACCTGTTCACCGGCGCCAAGGTCGTCTCGCTGCTTCATGCGTATGAGGAACGTCTCAGGATCCCCAATTTCGATTATGCGGTGGACTGGGGATACTTCTGGTTCCTGACACGGCCGATCTTCCTGGCGATCGACTGGCTCAATGGCCTGCTGGGGAATTTCGGCCTGGCGATCATGGTGTTCACAGTGTTCGCCAAGGCGCTGTTCTTCCCGCTGGCGAACTACTCGTACCGCTCGATGAGCAAGATGAAGCTGCTGGCGCCGAAGATGACGGCACTGCGCGAACGGTTCAAGGACGAGCCGCAGCGCATGCAGCAGGAGATGATGGCGCTGTATCGCACCGAGAAGGTGAACCCGGCGTCGGGCTGTCTGCCGATGGTGGTGCAGATCCCGGTGTTCTTCTCGCTCTACAAGGTGATCTTCGTCACCATCGAGATGCGCCAGGCGCCGTTCTTCGGCTGGATCCATGATCTGTCGGCGGTGGATCCGACCAACATCTTCAACCTGTTCGGGTTGATCCCGTTCGATCCGACGGTGATCTCGCCATTCCTGCATCTCGGCGCATGGCCGCTGATCATGGGCCTGACGATGTTCCTGCAGCAGAGGCTGAACCCACCGCCACCCGACCCGGTGCAGGCGCGGATGTTCCAGTTCATGCCGGTGATCTTCACGTTCATGCTGGCGCGTTTCCCGGCGGGGCTGGTGATCTACTGGAGCTGGAACAACCTGCTGTCGATCGGGCAGCAATGGCTGATCATGCGGCGGACGCACCTGACGCGGCCCGGGCTCGCGCGTACATGAGGCTCGCGCACACCTGACCGACGACGAGGAAGCAGCGGCGATCGAGGCGGGGCGAAAGCTGTTCGCCGCCGAATGCCGTTTCGTTCATGCCGCACAGCGGCTTGATCAGCTGCCGCCGCCGGCGGGAGCCGAGGTGGCGTTCGCGGGGCGCTCCAATGTGGGCAAGTCGTCGCTGCTGAATGCACTGACCGGGCGGCGCGCGCTGGCCCGCGTCTCGACCGAGCCAGGTCGGACGCGGCAGCTCAATTTCTTCGATCTCGCGGACCGGCTGACCTTGGTCGATATGCCCGGCTACGGTTATGCGCGTGCCGGCAAGGCGGTGAAGCAGGACTGGCAGGGTCTGATGTTCGATTACCTGCGCGGCCGCCCAACGTTGCGCCGCGTTATGCTGCTGCTGGATGCGCGTATCGAGCTGAAGGACGCCGATACTGAGGTGATGGACCTACTGGACCGTGCGGCGGTGACGTTCCAGCTCGTCCTGACCAAGGCGGATGCGGTGAAGCCGGAGGCCTTGGCGCGCAAGCTTGCCGAGGTGACGGCGCTGGCGCGGCGGCACGCGGCGGCGTATCCCGAGGTGGTTGTTACCAGCAGCGAGACGGGTCAGGGGATCGCCGAACTACGTGCGGCGATTGCGGGGCTGGCCGAAATTGTGTGATGCCATCAGCCCCGTCCGATGGCCGCTTCGCAAAAGCGCTTGCGTGGAGCTGTGGCCGGTAGCCGGCCCTCAGCACCGCCACGGTGGCTGGCGGCGTGACCAGCTGCGCACGATCCAGAGGCGTCACGGGGATGCCATAGCCGCGGAGCGACCACGGCCGCGCCAAACGTCCCAGGATCAGGTGCGGCACACCATCTTGCAGAACCATGGCGCCGTCGGGCAGATCAGCCGTCGGCAACGTCAGGACATGCAAACGCTTGCAGCGGCCGGCGAGACGTTCGAAATGCAGCACCGCGTCGATGTCGCGCGCTTTGGGTATCGACACCTGTCCGTCTCGCGGAAAAGCCCGCTGGAATGCCTGAGCCGCCGCTCGTCGGCACAGGAAGCATGGTCGATGTCCGGCGGCGAGGCCCGTCGCTTCGTCCAGGAAGAACAGTTCGGTCCAACTGCGGGTCGCCATGACGGCGCGACGGATACCGCGCCAGTGGAGGGTGCATATCAACCACGTCCGACTGGTCCAGCGCCGCTTGAGCAGCGTGCGGGTCTGCGCATCGTGGATGATCCCCCGATTTCCGGTGAAGTATCCCCGCTCGGGCGCGGCCACGATGTCGGCCATGGGTGTGACGCGATTCTGGAGCGGCATGACTTCAATCCAGAGAGACGGGTGCCGCTGCACCCCAGGCACTCGGGCGGAGCCGACCAGCACATCGGGAACGGACCGCGCAACGTTGGGCAGGCACGATCATAGTGCCCGTCTGAAGGTGAAGTTGAAGCGATACGCACCGGTCAGCCTGTGCTCGCCCTCCGCCAGGGCATGGACGCCATGGAATGTCAGTCGATCCTCCCCGCCCCAGACCATCACGTCGCCATGGCTCAGCGGAATGCGCCGAGCCTTTTCGGTGCGCGTCTTGCCACCCCAAAGGAAGATGGCCGGCAATCCCAGCGACACTGACACGATCGGCTGCTCGAAGTCCCGTTCGTTGCGATCCTGATGAAGCGAAAGCCGCGCACCCGGCGCGTAACGGTTGACCAGACAGCTATCGGGACAAAAGCCGCTGAAGCCCGCCGCGGCGGCAGCTTCCGCGGCCATGTCCGCAAATGTCCAAGGCATCGCCGGCCACGACCGTCCGGTCGCCGGATCGACAGGATCATAGCGGTAGCCGGTGCGATCGGTGACCCAGCCAACCTGCCCGCAGTTGGTCAGCGCCACCGACATCGCCCAGCCGCCCGGCGTGACCATGTGACGGAATGGGGAGACCGCGGCGATGGCGCCGATGGTGGCGACGAGTTCCGGCGCACGCTCCCATGCGAAACCGCGCAGAAGGACGGTTCGTGCGCCGAGAGCAACGCGGGAGGCGATGGGTGAGGCTTCACCGAGCGCGAGTGAATGAGGATCAGGCGGCATCGTGAAAGATCACGCCAACGGTGTGCCGCTTGCCCGAATAGAGTTTGCTGACACCGTGGTTCAGCTTCACCTGGTAGTCGCCACGCAACCCTTTCATCGGTCGACTGTTCACGGCGAAGACGGCCGCGTCACCCTTCTTGAGCGGCAGGACCATGGCGCGGGTCTGCATACGCGGGCGCTGTTCGGTCATCACAAACTCGCCGCCCTCGAAATCCTCGCCCGGCTGATCCAACAGGATTGCGATCTGCATCGGAAAGACATGCTCGCCATAAAGGTCACGATGGAGGCAGTTGTAATCATCCGGCGCGTACTTGAGGAGTAGCGGCGTAGGACGAACCTGACCCGCTTGATGGCAGCGATCGAGGAATGCCACGTGATCATGGGGAAAGCGCACGTCCTTGCCCATACGTTCGTGCCATTGGTTGGCAATGGGCACGAGGTAGGGATAGGCCGCCGTCCTTAACGCACCGATCAGAGGGGGCAGCGGGTAACTGAAGTACTTGTACTCGCCCCGACCGAAGCCGTGCCGGCCCATGATGACCTGACTGCGAAAGCCATGCTCCTGATGGTAAAGGTCCGCGATGGAATCCGCCTCCGCGTCGGTCAGAAGCTTCGGCACGATAGCCCAACCCTGAGCATCGAGATCGGCGCGGACGTTCGGCCAATCCACTGCATCGACCCGAGCCTGGATCGCTGATGAACGCGTGCCCGTCCCAGTCTCGGGGGACGTGTTGGTGCCGTTGGTCTTGGTCTTACACAAGGTGGCAGACATTACGCCACTCCTTCCATGTTGATCAGGTGGCGCTTGCGGCAAGGAGGAAGCCGCCGCCTGATGAACGGCGGCTTCCCCGGTTCAGACGGTACGGAGCAACCCGAGTTGGGTCAGGGCCGTGACCCCGTCATCCAAGCCGATCTCCTCGACGAGCTTGCCGCCCTTTAGCTTGAGAACGGTGACGCCGGTGAAGTGCATTTTCCGGCCAGTGTTGGCGTGCAGTCCGCCGGCCAGAAAGTCGTTGAAGGCCGGACCACTGTGAGTTCCGCCGCCCTCCCACCGGCCGACAACGTAGTCTCCCTCGGCGATGAGGTCAGCCGTACCCCAGAAGTTGAGATTGGGGAACGCTGTGCGGAAGTCGGTCATGAAGGCCTTTATGTCTTCCCGACCTTTCCGCGGTTCGTGCAGCGAGTACTTCAGCAGCATGTCCGGCGCGGCGATCTCATCGACCACGCCAAGGTCGCAGGTTTCACCCCAGAAGTCGGTGAACCAGCGGCCGACGATCGCCTTGTTGTCATCTTGCAAGCTCATGCCAGTGCCTTTCAGTTGTGGCTTCGCAGGCGGCCGGTTTGGTCCGACAACCTTGGCATATGCATAGTCAATCCGGGGCACGTGCGAACTCCGGTTCTTGCTGCCGTATCAAACCCGGACACCGCCGCTCCGGGATGTGAAAGCGACGCCGCACGCTGCCGGTTCTTGCTCCCCAGCCGCGGCTTCAGCTAGTCTCCCGGCTTACACGGGGGGGACCGCATGCGTGCCTGGACCGTGGATGCGGACGACATCCAGGTGGCGGAGGATTTCAACGAATCCCTGCTGCACCGCACCCCTGAGATCGAAGGCTTTCTGCGCCCTGACCGAGACGACAAATTCATCGTCATCGGCACCAAGGGATTCGGCAAGACGCTGCTGCTCAAGGCCAAGCGCATTCTCTGCCAGCGTGAGGGTCGGGCCGCCTGCCTTCCCGTCGGGGCCCTCCTCGACAAGCCGATCGGTGACAAGATCTTCAGCCGGGAACTCCTCGCCTTTTTCGTCGTGTCTCCCCTTCCGTGGTCAAAAATCTGGCTCACCGCGATATCACTCGCGACCCTGAAACACCTCGGCGCCGTGCGCGAGCTCAAGGTCGGTCCCGCCTTGGCCAGCCTCCTTGCTGACGAACAGCTCCACGGCGTCATCGACCACTTCGTCCGTCTGCTCGAGTTCACCCCGAGCGAGCTGCAACGTTGCGGGACCGACACCGACGGCCATCTGGTGCCGCGCCTGCGCGCGCTCACCTCGCCGGTGGCGATCTTCATCGATGGTGTCGATGAGTACTTCAACAAGCACGTCGAGGGCCCCACGAGCCATCCGAGCGTTACTGGTGAGCTGTCGCCGAACGTGTGGCACTTCGCTCAGCTCGGTCTGGTGGAGGTCGCCTATCAGCTTCGCCGGATCAATCATCACATCAAGGTCTTTGCCGCCGTCCGCAAGGAAGCCTATGCGCGTCTTGCGAAGACGACCGTCATGGCCCAGCAGTACCGCGGCAACGCTGTCGATATCGCCTACTCCCCCCAGAGCCTCCGCGAGATCTTCTTCAACAACGTGCGGCTGTTGAAGAGCGACATGTTGGCGAGCCCGGAGCGATTGCGGGCTGATCCGCTCGAGGCCTTCGTGGGGCGGACGACCGTTACCGACGCATACACGCGCGAAGAGGAAGGAGGCTTCGAGTTCATCTGCCGCCACACGCTGCTCCGCCCGCGCGACCTGATGACCATAGGCGAGCGCCTGGCCGCGCTTCGTCCGCATGAGCGGCGAAGCGAGCTCCGCATGAAGGAGGTCGTGCACCAGGCCGCCACCGAAATCGCTTACGAGTATCTGGCCGAGATCGCTCCGCATATCGGCAACCTCGAGCTTGAACAGCTCCTGCAACGTCTTCCCGGCAATGTGCTGACACGCGATGAGATGGAGACACTCTTCGTCGAGCACAGCCTCGCGACGGGCGGCGAGGAGAAGCACGTCTTCTGTGCGCTCTACCGTGTGGGACTGCTCGGCTACGTCCATTACGACCGCGTGCGCGGCGAGTGGGCACAGCGGTTCCTGCGGCCAGGCGAGGCAACGCTCGAACCTGACGGAATGCTCCCGCAGGCCACGCACTACCTGATCCACCCGGTCCTGCACGACGTGATCGGACGGCTCAATCCCGCCTATCTGCAGCGCGTGGACCGGGCGAACATCGTTGGCTATGCCCGGCCATGGCGCGAAATGGAGAGGGCGGCCGGTCCCACCAGCACGCACGCGTTTTGCGTACTCAAAGGTGACGTGTACGGGTTTGGCCGTTTGATGCACGCTCGTGCCGCCGCCCCGGTCCGGCAGGCTTTGGAAGATGCCGTGCGCCACTGGGCTCGCGGGGCGGCCGTCGCGGAGACTGGATCCGGCGATTCCGTGTTGATCGCCCACGACGATCCGGTGACCCTGGCACAGACCGCGCGGCATATCATGGACGACGTGTACCAGGCCACCGGTCAGCCTCTCCTGCGCATAGCCCTGCACTACGGCGAAGTGCAGATGCAGATTGGCGCCGGCGATGAACCACCGATCGTGGTGGGGGGAGACGCCGTGTTATGCGCGAGCCGGGTGGAGCCCCATGTGCTGCCCGGACAAATCTGGGCGACCGAGGCGTTCCGCCAGCAGCTCGCGCAGAAGCCGTCGCTATGGCGCACAACAAAGCTTATCTCGCCGGACGGCAGCGATCGCTTCAACGTCAAGAAGGAAGCAAGGGCGGAACCGGATCTGTGGGTACGCCTTTATCGTCTTGAGTTCTAGTCTAATGCCAAGCGCCGTGGAAGTTGACTCTCAGGACAGGCTCGGCTCCGCGGCAAAACCGTCACGGTCGGGCTTGACCAGTCAAGCTCGGCCATCTGAGGGGCCAGTGCCGCACGTCAACTTTAGGGCGCTGGATATAATATCGCGTCGCAAAAGCGACTTTCGTATCCGCTCCGTCACAATTCCACCGTGCCCCGCATCACCGGCACGCAACTGCCAGCGACGGTCGCCAGCACCGGACCTTCCGCGGTCTTGCGCGCTGCGGCGGTGATCTGGCTTGGTCGCCCCATCTCCACGCCCTGCTCGATATCGTAGGTGAGATCGGCGTTCTCGCCCGGCGCCAGCAACGTCAGCAGGCCGGCCAACGCGGCATTGGCGCTGCCCGTCGCAGGGTCCTCCAGCGTGCCGCCGAGCGGGGCGAACATGCGCGACCGAAGCCGCATCGCTTCGCCCTCGCGCCACGCATACAGGTGCAGCGCGAAGTGACCCGCCAGACTCGGGAACTGCGCCGCGGCGGAACGGAACGCGGCAAGGTCGGGGCTGGCGCGCGACAGCGCCTCCACGCTTGCAACTTCGGCAATGACAAACGGAATGCCGACGGATGCCACCAGCGGCGTGTGCGCATTGGTCGCGATATCGTCGGGCTCCAGTCCCGCGCAGGCGGCCACTACATCCTCCGGAATGCCGATGTCGATCGACAGCGCGCGCGGCGCCGAGATGCGCGCTCCGCCAATCGAGCCGTCGGCATCGCGCAGGAGATGCACGCGCACGAGACCCGCAAGTTCCTCGAACACCAGATGTTCGGGCGGCTTGTCCATCCGCCGGGCCAGCACATAGCCGGTGCCGACATTCGGATGCCCCGCGAACGGCAATTCGGTACGGGTGGTGAAGATGCGCACCCGTGCGTGGTTCTGCGGGTTCTCGGGTGGCAGCACGAATGTCGTCTCTGACAGATTGAACTCGGCCGCCAGCGCCTGCATCTGTTCCGCGGTCAACCCACGCGCATCGGGGAAAACTGCGAGCGGATTGCCGCCGAAGCGCCGGTCGGTAAATACATCGACGGTGACGAACTCATATGCGGGCATGACGCACCTCGTTGCTCAGCTTGCAGCAATTTGCAGTCGATTGGCCGCGCGCGCACGACCGATCAACGGCAGCAGATCGTATAGCTCCGGCCCTTCGGTTTCGCCGGTGAGTGCCAGGCGCAAGGGCAATACAAGCGCATCCCCGTCTCGCCCGGTTGCCCGCGTCACCGCATTGCTCCAGATCGTCCAGACCGCGGTGCTCCATGGTTCCTGCGGCAGATTTTCAAGCGCAGCATGCAGGAATTCGCGTTCGCCTTCGATCACCGGCGAGACGATGGTCCCGGCGACGACATCCCACCAGCCGCGTGCCTCGGTCAGGCGATCGAGATGGCCGCGCACCGCGAGCCAGAATGCCTCGGTTGCCCCGGACGGCAGGCGGTCGGCCACAGCGGCAAACGGCTTATGCCGCAGCGCATGACGGTTCAACGCCAACAGGCGCATTGCGTCAAAGCTTGTGTCGAAATGCGCAAAGTCGAAACCTTCCGTCAGCTCGGCCATCGGCGGCGGCTGACCGTCTTGCAGCCCGGTGCGCGCCAGATACGCGGAGATGGAAGCGGGCTCGAAGCCATCGTTGCGCAGGGTGCGGAGCGTGAGCCGATCCAGACGCTTCGACGGTCTGTCGCCACCGGCGTCCGTCAGCATCGGCAGATGCGCCACGTCGATTGATCGCGGATCGGCACCAAGCGCCAACAGGATGTCGAACTGGATCGCGGTCCTGGTTATCTGGCCCTCGGTGCGGATCAGGTGACTGATGCCGGTATCGATGTCGTCGATCGCCGAGGCGAATGTATTCAGCGGCGTTCCGTCGGCGCGGATCACGACCGGATCGGAAACCGCTGGCAGCTTGACCTCACAATGACCCAGCACCATGTCGCGCCATTCCACGACACGGTCGGATAGCAGGAAACGCCAGTACGGGCGCTTGCCGCCGGCCTCCGCCGACGCGCGCTGCGCCGGCGTCAGACGCAGCATCGCGCGGTCATAGACCGGAGACTGCCCACGCTTCAATCGTTGGTCGCGTTTCGACCGCAGCTCTTCGTCGGATTCGAAGCAAGGATACAGTCGACCGCCCTGCTTCAATCGTTCCGCGGCAGCCGCATACAACGCGTGCCGGTCCGATTGTTTGATCGTTTCGTCCCAATCAATGCCAAGCCAACGCAGGTCCGCGGCGATCGCCTCAGCACAGTCGGGCTTGCAGGTATCGCGCTCGGTGTCGTCGAAGCGCAGCAGGAAATGACCGCCGAACCGCCGTGCGAACAGGAAATTCGCCAAGGCGACGCGTGCGCTTGCGAGTTTCAGGTGGCCAGTCGGACTCGCGGCGAAACGAACCCTGATCATGCCAATAGCCGCAACGATTCACTCATCCTCGTCTTCCACATCGATCCGCCGCGGATCGAGCGCCCGCCAATCCCTGTCCTCGGAGCCTGCCATGTTGTCCACGAAATCTCCGAGTTCGGTGGCGCTCCGCCAGCCGGCACCGCCGGCATCGATCACCTCAGCGTCCTCGCCGAACGCGAACCACGCCTCCAGCACTTCCTTCGTTGTCATTCCCGGCGCGCGACACCGCTCCACCGAATCGCGTACATAGCGACGCGCGAACGCGTTCGCCTGCATCAGTGTCTCGAAACCGTCGATCTCCTCAACAATGTTGTCCTGGGCGCCACCCGACAGGTCGAGTATGCGCACGCGCCAACCACCTTCCGGGGCGAAGAGATCGCTCATGCCGGCAAGCTAGACACGCCATGCGGCGGAATCAACCGACCTTGTCATTCCCGCGAATGCGGGAACCCAAACAGCCACGTGTCAGGATTCCCGCTTCTGCGGGAATGACGAATTGTTGCGGTCAGGCCTTCACCCCGCCGGAGGTCAGTCCGGCAACGTAATGTTCGACGAAGAACGAATAGATGATGGCGACCGGGATCGAGCCCAGCAACGCCGCGGCCATCAACTGGCCCCAGTAGAACACGTCGCCGCGCACCAGTTCGGCGATCGCACCTACCGGCACCGTGCGCACATCGGTCTTGGTAAGGAAGATCAGCGCATAGAGGAACTCGTTCTGCGCCAGCGTGAAGGCGAAGATCCCGGCGGAAATGAAACCGGGAATGCAAAGCGGCAGAAAGATGCGGAACATCGTCTGCAGCCGCGTCGCGCCGTCGATGCGCGCGGCATCCTCTAGCTCGTGCGGCACGGATTTGAAATAGCCCATCAGCAGCCAGGCGCAGAACGGGACAAGCAGCGTCGGATAGGTCAGGATCACCGAGGTCAGCGTGTCGCCCAGCCCGAGACGGTTGATGATATCCGCCAGGGGGATGAACAGCAGCGGTTGCGGCACCAGATAGGTCGCGGCGATGGCAAACGAGACCAGCGCCGCCCCGGCAAAACGCATGCGCGCCAGCGGATAGGCCAGCATGACGCCGAACACCAGTGAGATCGCGGTGGAGACCAGCGCCACCAGCATCGTGTTGTAGGTCCAGGTGAGGAAGCTGGTCTCGGTCAGCAGGTTCACGAAATGCTCGAGCGTCGGATGATAGACGATCAGCGGCATGATCTTCCGGCTGTACAGCTCGCTGTTCGGTTTCAGCGAGGTGATCGCCATCCAGTAGAACGGGAACAACGTGAACACCAGAAAGAAGCCAAGCGGCAGCCAGAGCTTGAGCCCCCTCACCCGCCAGCCGCGACGTTCGACGATCATGTTTTCTCACCGCGCATGTACCACGCCATGCCGGCGATCAGCAGCGCCAGTGGCGGCAGCATCGACAGCGCGATCGAGGCGCCGAGCCCGAACTGTCCCCCGCCCATTGCCACGTCGAACGCATAGGTGGCGAACAGGTGCGTTGCATTCGCAGGTCCGCCGCGCGTCAGCACATAGACAAGCTGGAAGTCGGAGAACGTGAAGATCACCGAGAACATGGTCACGATGAAGATCACCGGCTTCAGCAATGGCAATGTCACGTAGCGGAAGCGGGCGAAGCTGGTCGCGCCGTCGATGGTCGCGGCCTCATACAGCTCGGGTGAGATGGTCTGCAGGCCCGCCAACAATGTGATGGCATAGAACGGCAGGCCTCGCCAGGTGTTCACCATGATGAGCGAGAACATCGCCAACCTGGGGTTGCCAAGCCAGGACGGACCCGGGTTGGCGATACCCCAGCGGATCAGGAACCAGTTCACCACGCTGAACGAGGGGTCGAGGATCCACATCCAGGCGATGGTGGACAAAACCGTCGGCACAATGAACGGCAGCAGCATGATCGCGCGGATCAGGTTCTTGAACCGGAAGTCCTGGTTCATCACCAGCGCCAGGGCGAGCCCCCCGGCCATCTTCAACGCGGTTGCCGCGAACGTATACACAAACGTGTTCTGTGCGACCTGCCAGAACACCGGATCGTGGAAATTGGCGATGAAGTTGTCGAGCCCGATGAACACGCCGGGCTTGGCGACCGGTCGGTTCTCCAGGCTGAGCCAGATGCCATAGATGAACGGGTAGCCGACCAGCGCGAGCAGAAACAGCACCGGCGGGGTGACCATGAGCCAGCTGAACACCGCCTCGCGTTCACTCCAGCGCCGCAGGCTCATCGCCGATCGTGGGCGGGTCGTCGCGCGCGCCAGCGTCTGGGTGTGCGCCGACATGCCTAGGCCGAACCCAGCGCATCATGCGCATTCATCGTCATGGCCGGGTCAAACCGGCCATTCCCGGACATGGCGATGAATGCGCGGTTGATGCCGATGAAACCTTGCACCGCCGCATCAGGCTGACTTGAAGATCTGCTTGAGCTGCGCATTGGCGTCGGCAATTACCTCCTTGGTGGACTTGCCGGCGCAGGCTTTGGCGAACATGTCCACGACCACGTATTTCGCCACGCTCTCCGACTGCGACCGGCCGATTGGTGCCGGCCAGCCGGGCAGGTGTGACGTCTTCGAGCGAATCGCGATACGGCAGGTTCCGCGGCTCGACATGCCACAACGGTGCGTCGTCGTATGCTTGGAGGTAAGGCGCGTAATAGCTGTCTGCCGATGCGTACCAGCGTTCGACCTGCTTCGGATCCATCAGCCAGACCAGGAAATCCTTCGACGCCTGCTGGTTCTGCGAGAAGCTGTAGATCGCGTGGCTCCACGGCGCGAGGATATGGAACCGCCCCTTCGGACCTTGCGGGTTCAGCGACTGCTCGGTCACCTTGGCAATGTCGGGAAACTGCTTCTTGGCAAACCACAAAATGCTCTCTGCATTGTTGGTGCAGGAGATCTGCTCGCTCATCCAAGCCTTGTTGTTGCTGACATCGGTCCAACCGAGGCAGTCCTCCAGCGTGGTCGCCAGAAAGAACTTGCGGCAGAAATCGACCGCCCTGGCCGTTTCGTCGGAATCGATTACGATGGTCTTGCCATCCGGTTCGACCTCGCGCGCGCCGTACGACCATAGCAGCGGATACAACCAGCCGTGGTTGTCGCCGAACCCATGTCCGAGTTCGAAGCCAAATGGATGGTCCGCCTTCTTCAACTTGATGCCGGCTTCCAGCAGTTCGTCCCAGGTGTCGGGGAAGTCCTTTATGCCCACCTCCGCGAACCAGTCGCTGCGCCAGTTCATGATCTGCCCGACATTGCCAAACGGGATCGCCTTCCACTTGCCGTTGACGATCACCGCTTCCTTGGCTGAGTCGTACCAACCGCCGTTCTTCCTGCCGATCCCCTCGGCGATGTCGCTCACGTCGACCAGTTTGTCGTCGAACAGGAAAGGCCAGTTGAAAAACGTGAGCGTCATGTCGGGCCCGGAGCCTGTCTCCGCGGCGGTGGCCATGCGGGTCTGCAGACTGCCGACGCTGATCAACTGGTAGTCCACGGCGATACCGGTCGCCTTTTGATATTCCGGAACCAACGTCTTCTTGAAGAAGTCGTCATAGGTCTGGATGAACGAGCTTTCGTGCATGAAGCTGAGGCTCGGGGCCGCGCGTCCCTGGCCCGCGCCGAGCATGCTGCCCGCCGCCGCCAGCCCGCCGATCTTCAACACGTCGCGGCGCGACGCGGAACGAATGATGTTGGCCACCGCTCCCTGCTCCCTGAACCTCTCTGGCCGGGCCTTTGTTGTTGCCGACCGGCGCCCCGGCACGCCGTGCTTCGGACGTTATGGGGTGGCAATTGCCGAAGTCAACTTCAACAGCAGAAAGAGTCAGCTTCGGCACACCACCGCATCGCGATAGCGTCGGAACCCCTAGCTACCCGCCTTCTTTCGCGTGCCATTCTTCCGCAGCAGGAATTCGCGGCCGAGCTTCACCATCGGCACCCCGTCGGTACTCGACGATATCGGCGGTAGCGTAGGTCTCATGCCAGGCGTCCGGAATAAAACTGCCCGTACCGACCACGTCGATCGGCACCTTGGCGTCGGCCATCACACGGCATTTGTCGACACCAAATCCGGACGAGGCCACGATCCGCGCGCGTGAGTGGCCCGCCGCATCGAGCGCCTCGCGCATCCGCCAGATGGAGGCCGCGGACACGCCGGTGCCGACCAGAAACCGCAGTTCCGTCTCGCTGCGATAACGCCGGATCGCGCCGGGTGCGTGACGTTCCAAAACCGCATAGCTCACGGCCGGGTCCAATCCTTCCATGAAGCGCCCGCCGTGCGTGTCCAGCCGGAACGACAACCGCCCCGATCCGGCAAGGTCGGGAAACCGCGCGCACACCTCCAGCGCGTCGGAAACCTCGCGACCGAAATAGTCTGCCAGCACCGTCATCGGTTCGTCGGGGAACGTCTCGTGGAACATCTCCGCCGCGCGCAGCGTGGAGCCGGCATAGCCGATCAGCGAATGCGGCATCGTGCCAAAGCCGCGCGGCGCACCGAACCAGTGCGCCGTGCCGTCATTGGCGTTGCCGACAAAGCCCTTCGCCCCTTCCCGCTTTGCCGCATTGCTGCCAACCGAGGCCGCATAGGCCATCATGTCCTGCATCTCGGCGCCGGCGCAGTGGCGTGCCTCCATTGCCAGGAACGCGACAGCCGGCAGTGCAAGACACATCTGATAGGCGTTGTGCGCCGCCACCGAGGCCGGACCGATCTTCTGCAGCAGGATGGTCTCGAGATCGGACAGATGCTCCAGGCTGCCGCTGATGTAGGCAAGCGGCTCGCCCGCGCCGACCCACTCGCCTTCGGCATAGGTCAGATCGATGTCGAACCCGGTGCCGCGCGCGACCGCGACCGCTTCCAGCCATTCGGTCATCAGCCGCGGGGCGGAGATCACCGGGCGGCGCATGAACACCGCATAGGTTACACGTTTGTCGCCGAACCGCGCGACGATCTCACGCGTGCGGTTGAAATAGCTGTCGGTCTGCGCCGCAATGTCCGCGGCAAGAGCGGTAGCTTTCATACTCCCCCTCCCCTAGCGGGAAGGGGTTGGGAGGAGGGGGGCGTCGGCATCGTTGCCGCCGCCGCCGCATCCGCCACCTACTGTGCCGCCACCTGAATCAGCCCGTTCGGAGCGCGTCGCTGCTTCAGCTCCTCGGCCACGAGGAACGCCAGTTCCAGCGACTGCTCCGCGTTCAGGCGCGGATCGCAGAACGTCTCATAGCGCTCGGTGAGGTCGGCTTCGGTGAGTCGATGCGCACCGCCGGTGCATTCGGTGACGTTCTGTCCGGTCATCTCCACATGCACCCCGCCACCCCAAGTGCCCTCGGCGGCATGAATGTCGAAGAAGCTGCGTACCTCCGACAGGATCGAATCGAAATTGCGCGTCTTCAACTTGGCGACCGTGGAGATCGTGTTGCCGTGCATCGGATCGCACAGCCACACCACCTTCGCCCCTGCCCGCTCCACCGCGCGCAGCAACGGCGGCAGACGCGCGCCCACCTTGTCGTGCCCCATGCGGCTGATCAGCGTGACGCGGCCGGCTTCGTTCGCCGGGTTGAGCACCTCGAGGATGCGTAGCAGATCGTCCGGCTCCTGGGTCGGGCCGATCTTCATGCCCAGCGGGTTCTTCACGCCACGCAGGAACTCGACATGCGCGCCCTCTAGCTGGCGCGTACGGTCGCCGATCCACAGGAAATGCGCCGAGCAGCCGTACCAGTCGCCGGTCGTGGAATCGATCCGTGTCAGCGCCTGTTCGTAGGGCAACAGCAGCGCCTCGTGGCTGATGTAGAAATCGGTCTCGCGCATGTCGCGCGTGGTCGTGCTGGTCATGCCGCAGGCCGCCATGAACGACAACGTCTCGTCGATGCGGTGCGCCAGGTCCTGGTAGCGCGCGGCCAGCGGTGAACGCGCGGCGAATTCCAGGTTCCAGCGATGCACCTCGTGCAGGTCGGCATACCCGCCGGACGCGAACGCGCGCAGCAGGTTGAGCGTGCTGGCGGACTGGAAATAGCCGAACTCCATGCGCGCCGGATCGGGGATGCGCGCGGCCGGGGTAAACTCCGGTCCGTTGACGATGTCGCCGCGATACGAGGGCAGCGTCACATCGCCCTGCGTCTCGTTGTCCGACGAGCGCGGCTTGGCGAACTGGCCGGCCATGCGGCCCATCTTCACCACCGGCAGCGATGCGCCGAAGGTCAGCACGACCGCCATCTGCAGCAGCACCCGGAACGTGTCGCGGATGATGTTGGCGGTGAAGTCGGAGAAACTTTCCGCGCAGTCGCCACCTTGCAGCACGAACGCGCGGCCCTCGGCGGCGAGCGCCAGATGCGCCTTCAGCCGCCGCGCCTCGCCGGCGAACACCAGCGGCGGGTACTTGGCGATCCGCGCCTCCATGGAGGCGAGCTGTTCCGGATCCGGATAGGCAGGCACCTGACGGATCGGGCAGTCGCGCCAGGTGTCGGGCGTCCAGGTGCGGGCGGTGATGTTGGTGGGCATGGCGGTTCTCCTCGGGTGCCGTTATCCCGCGATTTTGTCGGCGTGGCTACATGAAGGGGGATTGCCCCGCTCAGCCGCCGCCCGCGGGCGTAGATCGGTCGCGCGCCGCGGCGGATGTGGACCCGGATGCTGGTCGAGAGGGTCAGCTCATTTAGGTCCGGGCCAGCACGGTGGCCAGCGCATCGGGCTGCGTACCGCCGGTGTCGGTGTATTGAAAGCAGGCGACCACCCGGCGGGCCTCGGTCCGAAACAGCGGCGGGGCGGATCGCTGGCAGATCGGCATCGACACCGGACAGCGCGCGACAAATTTGCAGCTGCCGGCCGGCACCTGTTCAAGCTGCCTCACCCGCGGTTCTTCCAGCCAGCTGCGTTCGGTACTGACCTGCGGGATCGAGGCGACCAGCAGCTGCGTGTAAGGATGCTGCGGCGTCTTCACCACGCGTTCGACATCGCCCGCCTCGGCCACCGAAGCGCGATACAGCACGATGATGTTGTCCGCCACCTGATACGCCGTGGCGAGATCGTGCGTGATGTAGATGATCGAAATCCCGCGTTCCTGGTTGAGCGCACGCAGCGAGCCGAGGATGGTCGCACGGAGCGACGCGTCCACCATCGAGACCGGCTCGTCGGCGACGATCAAATGCGGCCGCAGCAGCAACGCGCGCGCGACCATCACGCGCTGGCGCTGGCCGCCGCTGAGCTGGTGAGGAAACCGGCCGAGGATCTCCTCGGGGCGCAGGCCGACCGCGCGCAATGCGTCCTCGATCAGGGAGCGTGCTTGTGACCGCGTCTTGGCAAGGCGGAATTTGGCCACCGGCGTCGTGAGCACGTGGTCCACGCGATAGAACGGATTGTAAACGCCGTATGGGTCCTGGAAGATCGCCTGCACGTCGCGACGGAACGCGCGTCGCTCCGTGCCCGACAGTGCGTGCAGGTCGCGTCCCTGGTAGAGCACCTGGCCCGATGTCGGCGCGACCAGTCCCAGCAGCAGCCGCGCCAGCGTCGTCTTGCCGCTGCCGCTTTCGCCGACGATGGCGGTGATCGAGGGTTGCGCGGAGTTGATCGCGAACGAGAAGGCGTCGAGCGCCACGGTGTGGTCGCGATGCAGCAACCCTTCACCGAAGACCTTGGTGACGCCGCGCGACTCAAGCAATGGCGTCATGGGGTCGCCACGTACGTCACTTCACGCAAGATGACACGCCGCCTGCGTGTGCGCGCCCACGTCCCGCAGCGCCGGCCGCTCGACGCGGCACCGCCCCACCGCCTGCGGACAGCGCGGATGGAAGGCGCAGCCGGGCGGCAGGTCGCGCAGCAGCGGCGCCAGGCCGGGGATGCCCTGCATCATGCCCTTCCGCTCCAGCGACGGCAGGCTGGCGATCAGCATCTGCGTGTAGGGATGCCGCGGCGCGGCGATGATCTCGGCGATCGGCGCGATCTCCACCAGGCGGCCGGCATACATCACGCCCAGCCGATCGACGAATTGCGCCATCAGTCCCATGTCGTGGCCGACCAGCACGACCGCCGCGCCCAACGCCTGCTGCACGCGTCCGAGCGTTGCCATCACCTGGCGCTGCACCACGACATCGAGCGCGCTGGTCGGCTCGTCGGCGATGATGACCTTGGGGCGCAGGCAGATCGCGATCGCGATGCAGGCGCGCTGCTTCATCCCGCCGGAGAGTTCGTGCGGATACATCTCCGCCACCTCAGGCGCGAGACCCACCTGGCCGAGCAGATCGCGCACGCGCGCCGCAAGCTCCTGCTGCGACAGCGCCATGCCGTGATCGCCCAGCGCATCGGCGATCTGCGCGCGGATGCGCAGCACCGGGTTGAGCGCGTTCATCGAGCCCTGCGGCACCAGTGCGATGCCGGCGAGCCGTAGCCGCCGCATCGCATCGTCCGACAGCGACGACAACGCGACGTCGTCCAGCCACACCTCGCCGCCGTCGATGCGTCCCGGCGGGCGGATCAGGCGTAGGATCGCAAGCGCCATGGTCGATTTGCCGGACCCGGATTCCCCCGCCAGGCCAAACCGTTCGTGCGCTCGCAGGCTGAACGACACATCGTCCACCGCGCGCACGGCGCCAAGCGGATGGTCGTAGGCGACGCGCAGTCCCTCGACCCGCAGCACCGTCGCGTTCATGCCGATTGCCGCAGGCGCGGGTTGGCGATCTCGTCGAGCCCCACGGTCAGGAAGAACAAGCCGAGGAACACGATCAGGATGATGACGATCGGCGCGGTCCACCACCACCACCAGCCGTTCAGGATCGCGGCGTTGAAGTTGATCCAGTACAGCGTCATCCCCAGTGTCGGCGATTCCAGCGGGCCGAGGCCGAGCACCTCCAGGCCGATCGAGGCGAGGATCGCGGCGGACACCGCATTGACCAGTGTCGCCGCGAGATACGGCAGCAGGTTGGGCATCATCTCGCGCAGGATGATCTCCGGCCCGCTCATGCCGTTGAGCCGCGCCACCTCCACGTAGCCGCGCTCGCGCAAGGTCAGCACCTGCGAGCGGATCGTGCGCGTCGGGTTGAGCCAGGCGAGCGATGCGACGACGATCGCCATTTCGTTCACCGTCAGCCCGCCGCGCACCGAGACGGCGATGATGATCAGCACCAGCAGCCCGGGCACCGTCAGGCCGATGTCGGCGACGCCGCGGATCAGCGTGTCGGTCATGCCGCGGTAGTAGCCGGCGATGAACGCGAGCACGGTGCCGATGCCGACGCCCAGGAAGCCGGCGATGAAGCCGATCTTCAGGGTGAGCGGCGTGCCGGCGACCATCGCCGCCAGCAGGTCACGGCCCTGGCGGTCGGTGCCGAACGGATGCGCCCACGACGGTGGCTGGAGCGCGCGAACGGACAGCGGGCGGGCTTGGTCGGTGTCCACCGTCAGGTTGCCGATGATGATGAACAGCGCGAGCAGCGACAGCAGCACGATGCCGACGGCGAGCGACTTGTTGCGGCGGAGGTAGCGGAGCATTGGGCCATTCGGTACGGCATGTGGTGGGGGAAGGGAAGGGTTCGGGCGGAGGGCGTTGAGGGGTGCGGAGACCGGCGGTTTTGCGCTATGCGCGCTTGGTGGCGCTCGGTGTGCCTTCGCGGTGGCCTGCGAGCGAGATCATCCTGGTACGTGCAACGGTCTGTTCGCGGAGTTGTTCGGCGTGGCGTTATAAGGCTATGAGGATATCTCATGTCTAACTTCAAAGGTCGCCGGTTTCAGTGTCGCATTCTGTTGGACCGCCGGGCCGCCGACCGCCACCCACAGACAGAACTCAGAATGTTGATTTCGAGGCTGGACGAAGATGTTCGTCTCGCTATTCCAGATACGGCGTCAGCACATCTTCGATCCATTTCATGAATGCGCGGACACGGCGCGACAGATTGGTCCGATGTGCTACGACGAGGGACACGGCGAGCGCCCGGCGACGAGAATTGGGTATGATCTCCACAAGCGCTCCACTCTCCAGGTATCTGCCGATCCCCAGGAGTGGCGCCTGAATCACGCCAAGGCCGGCGAGCGCAGCGGCTTCGTAGGTCTGCGCGCTGTTGACGTGCAGCGCACCTGGCAACTGAAGCGTCGCGTAGCTGTCGCCGTCCGGATATTCCCATCCAATGGGTCTTGCGCCCAGCATCGTCGAAAAATGAATTGTCCGATGTTCCTGTCGCTGGAGATCTTCCAGCGATCGAGGGACGCCATAGCGCGCCAGATAGGCGGGACTGGCAGCGTTGACCATGCGCAACAGGCCCAGTGGGCGGGCAATCAGCGTCTCGTCCCGTATGGGTCCAAGCCGCAATACACAGTCGAACCCCTCTTGAACCAGATCGACTTGCCGATCCGTACTCGACACCTCCAGGTCCAACTCGGGATAAGTCGCCATGAAGGTCGGCAACGCCGGCACGATCGTGGTGCGCGCCAACTCGCTCGGCAGATCGACCCGTAAGCGCCCGCGAAGTGCCACTCGATCGCCTGCGAACATTGAGTGCAGATCATCAACTTCAGCAAGCAGATCGCGGGCACGTGCATGAAATGCGCGTCCGTCTTCCGTCAACTGCACGCTGCGCGTCGTCCGGTGCAGAAGCCTGACACCGACATCTTCTTCCAGCTTCCGGACCGCCGTTGAGGCCCTCCCCTTCTGGATGCCCAGGCTATCGGCCGCGTGGGTGAAGCTCCCCATTTCCGCTACCGCTATGAATATGCGGATGGGTTCGAGATTCTGCATTTTCGTGCCTCGGTATTGTTCACCGCAGAGAGAACAGTGAGTTCATTTTCTCGGTGTTTATCATACCTAAATGACACAGTAAGCTCCGAATATTGGGATCCCCCCATCGGAGAATGACAAGTGTCCGAAACTATGAACCTGCATCACATGCCTGAAGCTATGACCTTGCATCACGGCCTGTGGGCCGGCCGGATAATGAGCGCGTCTGTCGTTGTCGCTCTGGTGGCAGACGGCACTATTCAGCTTTTCGCGCCGGCACAGATCGCGAGCATGTTGCAGGAAACCGGGTTCGCGATGGACCTGACCCGTATCGTGGGCCCGATCATACTCGCCTGCGCCATCCTTTACGCCATCCCGGCCACCGCCGTCCTCGGCGCGATCCTGGTGACGGGCTTTCTGGGAGGTGCCATCTGCGCCCATGTCCGCATTGGCGAGTTGGGGTCGCCGCCGGAAATCATTTCCCTGCTGCTGGGCGCGATGACATGGGGCGGCCTCTACGCGCGCGATCCCCGAATCCGGGCCATTCTACCGCTCATCCGTTGAATCAACAGGGGCAGTGCTCCATTCCTCATATTCAGGAGAAAACACATGTTTTTAGTAATAGGAATCACGGGAAGAGTGGGCGGCGCAACGGCGCGACATCTGTTGGCGCACGGCAAGAAGGTGCGCGCGCTGGTCCGCAATCGCGAGAAGGCGTCAAGTTGGGCGAACCAGGGTGTGGAACTGGTAGACGGAGATTGGAATGATTCGGCGGCCATCGAGCGGGCGCTCAAAGGCGTCGAAGGCGCGTTCGTCATGTTGCCGGCTGTCTGGGCGCCCTCGCCCGATTACAAAGAAGCCAAGGACGTGATTGCGAACTATGTCGAGGCGCTCACGAAGGCAGCGTCGCCGCGCGTGGTTGCGCTCTCGTCGATGGGTGCGAACAGAACCAGCGGGCTTGGGATGATCACGGCCTTGTCGCTTCTGGAGCAAGGTTTTCGCGACCTGATATCGCCAATCGCATTTGTGCGCGCAGGTGGATTCTTCGAAAACTTCCTCTACGGCTTGCAGGTCGCCCAGGGCGGAACGCTACCGGTCACCTACAATCCGACAAACCGGAAATCGACCATGGTCGCGACGAACGACATCGGCGCGGAGGTCGCAACCCTTTTGACCGGGCCAGCGTGGTCAGGGCAGCGCGTCGTCGAGCTTGGTTCGATGGTCACCGCGGATGAAGTCGCGGAGCAATTGGGTGAAGTCCTAAATCGCGACGTGAAGGCCTTTGCAGTCCCGCGTGCAGGGTGGGCGGAAGCGTTCGAGCAATTCGGCATCCCGAAGGGCCACACCGGACCTGCCGAAGAAATGTTTGAGGCCGTGAATGCAGGATGGATGGACCTCGGAGCCGAGGGTACGGAGCACGTAGCGGGTACGACGCCCGCACGCGACGTCTTCGCGGCGGCCCAGAAGGCCGTGACGGCGTAGGCGGTTCTTAAGCCGAATGTTCGCTATCCGCTCTTTTCATTCCATAGCGGACCAGCCGTTCGTGGCCAAGACCGGAGGTCAGGTTGTCAGCCAAGGAGTCACTGAGGCCACACCGTACTGCCGGTCTCGGCAGGCCTTCACCTGGGGCATCGCTGGCCACAGGGACAGGTCTGCTTTACAAACGTTGAAAGTTACCAGTACCTAACACAATATTCTCCCTCATGGACCCCAAAACCCGCCCCGACCACCCCGACCTCAGCATCCAGCTCACCCGCGACGCCTACTACCAGCTCGTCCACACCCTCCGCCGCAACCTTCCGCCGCCGGTCACCGGCACACCGGAAGACCACGCCCACCGCAACAACGCCGCCATCGCGCAAGCCGCCGGGCTGTTGCCCGCCAACGCCGCGGAGGCCCATCTCGCCGGCCAGTTCGTGGCCGCCAACGCCCAGGCGATGGAGTGCCTGCGGCTGGCCCGCGACCCGGTGATGCCGCTCCCACGGGTGCTGCAATGCTCCGCGCAGTCGGCCAGCATGATGCGCCAGTCGCAGGGCGCGCTGCGAATGCTGCTGGCCCTGCAGGCGGCACGGCAGAAGCTGGAGGCGAACGCCGCCGCCCTCGACCGGGCCTCCTGGACCGAGCATTGCGCCGCGGGGTTGATGGCCAACGCGCTCACCGGCGACCCGCTCGCGGCCGTGGACCTGCCGCCGCCGCCGCCGCCTCCCACGCCTGCGCCGGAGCCGGCCGCCGAGCCGGAGCCCGACCCGGCGGCCGAGGCCGAGGCGTATGCGCTGAACTATCCAGGGCGGGCCGCGCTGATCCGCCAGCTCGGCCGGCTGCCCGACAACCCCTCGTTCGGGCCGCCCGAGGATTATCTGGTGCGCGCGCTGGTCGCCGGCCGCACCCCCGCCCTGCTGGCGCTCGATGCGGCGAGCGCGGGGTCGGGGCCGTAGCCCTCAACGTCCGGGCCGGCCCGCGGGTCGGGCCGCCGGCCCGCCCGAGGACACGCCTTGTGCCGGACATGGCGATCAAGGGGGCAGCCACGCGGGCGATGAAAGGGAGCTGCGCAGGCAGAGAGCTATTTGTTCTGGCGCGATGCGACCAAGTGCCCCTCCGCCGCCCTTTGCGCAATACGATCAGGCCGCGCCACAAGCACGAACGCGCCGTCCCTGGCAGCCTGGGTCCGACTCCGGACGCCCCACCCGCGTCGGGGCGGCAATGGGGCCGGTCTCACCAAACGATCCACCGTCTCGGCACACGGCTCGTGAGACTCGATCGAACAGCGCCCGGCCACGCCCAGCCACGGTGCCGATGCGGTCGCCGAGCGAATTGTTGCGGCGGAGGTAGCGGAGCATCGGTCTATCCGGTACGTGCTCCTGATCACTCGGGGAAACATAAATGCTTGGCCGGATCGCAGCTGCTCCGCGCCCATGTCGGTCGATTGCTGCAATGGGCGCTCGGTCGAGAGGCACCAGGCGCAATGTGAACGGCAGGCGGATGAAGCAGAAGCAGGGTAGAGTGAAACGATGGGCCTATTCGCGACGGCGGCCCTGGTCCCCGATAGGCCACTGCCAATTCTCCGCCCAGTGACACCGCTCCGCCGCCAAACCGGTCTGCTCGCCTGTGGCCTCGTCGCCCTCGCCCTCGCCCTCGCCGCCTGCAGCGCGCCGGTGAAGGTCGAGCGCGTGAGCCTTCGCGCCGCCTATGAGGACCTGAACCGCACCGCCCTCTCCAGCGATGAGCTCAGTGAGCCCACGCGCACGGTGCTGCGCCGCGCCGCCCTGCTCGATGTCTTCGACACCCAGCCCGAAGCCGCCATCGCCGCGCTGCGGTCGCAGGCGATCGCCACCGGCATGCACTGGCCCGACCTCTATGCGCTATCGGAAATGAGCTACGCGGAGGGCCGCCGCACCAGGTCGAAGGCGCAGCTTCTGGCCTCCGCGCTCTACGCCTACGCCGTCCTGTTCCCCGCTGGAGACGCCGACAAGCCCAATCCGTACAGCCCGCAGTTCCTGCACGCAGCAGACTTCTACAATCTGGCGTTGACCCAGGTGCTCAGCCGCGACAGCAACGAGGCCATGGCCACGCTCGAGGGCGGCTCCTCGCCTTTGCCGTTCGGCACAGTGGACGTCGCCATTGACCAGACCAGCCTGACATTTGCCGGGCGCAGCCTGATCTCGTTCGTGCCGACGATGAACCTGAAGGTGGAGGGCTTCAAGAACGACTACCGCAGCGACGGCATCGGTGCACCGCTCGCCGCCGCCGTGGCCCCGGCGGTGCAGCCGGACAAGGGGCTCGTGTTGCCGCCAAATCTCCGCGTCCCGACCTCCGCCGTGCTCCAGTTGGATGACCCCCGCCGCCAGCTCACCGGCGCTGCGCTGACCGCGCGATTGGAGCTCTACACGATCTACGACACCACCGGCATTCGCATCGGCGGCCAGGAGGTGCCGCTGGAATACGACCAGACCGCGGTGCGCGCGCTGGTCGCCAGCGAGGGGAAGGGCTGGACCCGCGAACTGTCGGGCCTGCTCAACAATGTGTTCAACAACCCAAACGACCCCAACGCCAAGGATCATCTGTTCGCGCTGGAGCCGCACCGTCGCGGCCGAATTCCCGTAGTCCTGGTGCACGGCACCGCCTCCAGCCCGTTCCGCTGGGCGGACATGGTCAACGACCTGCTGGAAGACAAAGAAATCCGCGACCACTACGAGTTCTGGTTCTTCACCTACAACACCGGGAACCCGATCCCGATCTCGGCCGATGTGCTGCGCCACTCGCTGGATGACGCCGTCAGAGCCTTGGGCGGCGTGGAGGCCGACCCGGCACTCGGTCGGATGGTGGTGATCGGTCACAGCCAGGGTGGACTGCTGACCAAGATGGTCGCCATCGAGTCCGGCACGAATATCTGGGACGCGATGAGCAACCGGCCGTTGGACGAACTGAACCTCAAGCCGGAGACCAAGGCGTTGCTGAAGGACTCGCTGTTCGTCCACCCGCTGCCGTTCGTCGAGACGGTGATCTTCATCTCCACGCCGCACGGCGGCAGCTATCAGGCCAGCCTGACGATGGTCGGCCTGTTCACGAAGCTGGTGACCCTGCCGGTCACCGTCATGACCACCGCCGCCGACATTTTGACCAACGCCAGCGCGGCACTGAAGCTGGACAAGGACCGGCGGTATTTCTCCAGCGTGGCCGGCATGTCACCCGGCAACCCGGTGATCGGGGCCGTCCGGGTGATTCCGGTGGCGCCGGGCATCCACGCGCACTCCATTATTCCGACGCTGCAGGACGGCCCGCTGGATGAGCGCAACGACGGCGTTGTGCAATACAAAAGCGCCCACATCGACGGCGTCGAGTCCGAGGTGGTGATCGAACACTCGGGCCACTCGACCCAGTCGAACCCGCTCACCGTGCGCGAGGTGCGGCGCATCCTGATAGAGCAGCTGGGTCGCCCGGAACGGCAGTCCGCAACGCTTGCAATTGGTACGGCACGCTGACGTGGAAGCTCCGTTGGCAATCACCGGGTTACGTCAGTTGGTCCAGCAACGCCTTTGCCTCTTCCAGGTCGGCCGTATCGAAGCCTTCGGTGAACCAGTCGCAGACGGGGTGAGGAGTTTGCGTGCGTCCTCCGGCCGTCTCTCAATGCACCAACCGGCAATGCACCAACCGGCAATGCACCAACCGGGCCAGTCCGGTGGCTCGTAACTCCAGTGAATGTCACCGCAGCTGCCTTTTGGATACCAAAATGATAGCAATTTCTCGTCGCACCACTCTGGGATCCGTTGCAGCCTATAGTGTGACGGCTGCGTTGCGTCTTGGGCGGCCCGCGCTTGCCACCAGCAATTCCGTTCGGCCGGCCCTGGCTATCCCTCCGGAAATCCGGGCGAATGCCGAGGGTGTCATTGCCTTCCGTGCCGGTGCCAGCGCGGCGCATTTCCAATCGGGCAGACCCACGGCGACCTACGGATACAATGGTCCGTTCCTGGGGCCGGCGCTCCGTTTGCGGCGCGGACAGACAGTGACAATCGACTTCGTCAACCATCTTCCGGAGCCCACGACCGTGCACTGGCACGGGTTGATCATTCCAGGCGACGTTGACGGCGGACCGCACCGGCCAGTCGCGCCTGGGGGGCGGTGGCGACCGAGCCTGTCGATCGATCAGCCGGCAGCGACGCTGTGGTTCCATCCGCATTTCTATCCGAGCACCGCCGCGCAGGTCATCAAGGGCCTCGCCGGTCTGCTGATCATCGACGACGAGGAGACGGACCGGCTGAAGCTGCCTTCCCGGTGGGGCGTGGACGATATCCCGCTGATCATCCAGGACCGCCGCTTCAGGCACGACGGGCAGTTTCTCGACCGGATTGATCTGACCGCGGTGACGAATGGCTATGTCGGTGACGTCGCGCTGGCGAACGGTGCCCAATATCCCGTGGCACGCGCCGCGCGCGGCTGGTTGCGACTGCGCCTGCTCAACGGCTCCAATGCCCGTAGCTACCTGCTGAAAGCCTCGGACGACCGCTCGTTATTCGTCATCGGCTCGGACGGCGGACTGTTGGAAAGTCCGGTCGAAATGAAGCAAATCATGATCTATGCGGGCGAGCGCTTTGAAGTCATGGTCGACTGCCACTCCGGCGCGCCGTTCGACCTTGTCGCACTGCCGGTTGGCGGTCCGATCATGCGGCTGCCGCCGTTCGACGGTTCTTTGCCCCTGGTTACGATCCGGCCCGAAGGTGTGGACGGGCGGGGTACGCTTCCCACGTCGCTTGCGAAATTGCCGACGATCCCCACGGCGCTGCCCGATGTCAGCCAGGAACTGGTAATGAACATGTTCCGCGACAAAGAGGGCATGATGCCGTTGACGAAGGCGGGTCTGGGGATGGGCGGCAAAATTGATCCGGCTGTCGTAGCCCGCGTCACCAGGCTGATTGAGGACCAACCGGAACTGTCCCGAGCAGCACAGCTTTCCGCCAACGGCGTCAACGGCAAGTCCTTCGCGCTCGGCGAGGCGGGCTTCACGGCCAAGCGCGGCCAGGCTCTGCGCTGGCGAATTTCCGAAGGCGATGACCGAATGCCGCATCCGGTCCACATCCATGGCTGCCAGTTTCGCATCGTGGCGCAGAGCGGGCGCAAGCCAGAGGCGTATCGCGACGGCTGGAAAGACATCGCACCGGTATCCGACGGCGGCTTCAGCGAGATCTTGCTGAACTTTCCGCATCCGGCCGGCTCGAACGCGCCCTACATGGCTCACTGTCATATCCTTGAACACGAGGACGCCGGTATGATGGCACAATTTACTGTCTCGTAGGGAAACGAGCCGTGGATTGTTTCGGATGTATCATGTCGTTACGATGCAGGTACGATACCGCAGATCCGAAACAACGCCGCCTCATCCGATGCGGCAATGGGACCGTTGAGACGATCCGCGTACATCCAGTCCAAGCTCTCTTGAGGTATCCGTGCAGGCTCGGCAATTTTGGAAAGTTTTCCCGCAGGGCTGAAGTACGCAGCGAATCTCGTTGCGTCGGTATTTATCCCAAAGACATTCGGCTGGCTTTCCGATCCACATATGATCCCCGGGTAGGGATTCGAGAGGAACCAGAACTGCAGCTGGTCGGGATCGAGGCTTGGGCTCCTGAAGAGAGCCCCACTCGTCAGGACAAATTCAATCGAGCGGTCATATTCACGTGGCACGCGGCCGCTGGTACCCTTCGCTTCCCACTCCCGATCATACTTATATGACCCCGCTATGATCGCGGCCTCCTCCTCGGCCGTCAATGATTTAGGCGGAGGGACGGGCTGCTGGAGCGTCTCGACGCTGTGGATTTTTGCGCTAATCGAACTGGCATTGATCGGGCATTCCGGATACACGCCCGGGTCCTTTCTGGCGCAAAAGAACTCCAGCGCGTCAAGCTGCTGCCGCAGGGAATCGAGCCTTTGTTGCGGCTCCGGGTCCGCACATCCGGCCAGACTGGCCAATGCCAACAATGCGCATGCAGACCGTCTCATGGTCCATCCTTTCATTGCCTGGTGCTCGCGGTGGCGACGTCCATGGCAGGTATTACCAGCCGACCGATCGGTTCGGTCATGGTTGGAGACAACTCAGGGTGGCGATGGATAGGAAGGCTGCCGCTGACATCAAATGCTATTCGATCGCCACGCGCGACCCTGTGGCGGCCGCGCCCGAGTCTTGGCACCTCATGCGCTCGCATTGTGTGCGATAACCCGGGTTCTGGCCCAGGCGACGGCATTCGCGACGGTGCCCGCGGAGAAGCGCATGCCGCATCATAACGATCGGGATGCCGTGGCGCCACCGTCGCTGTTTCGCCATCAAGTCGCGAGAATTCACAGTCACCAGCATATGCCCACACTTCTAACTAACAAAGGACCCCAGGACTCTGCGGTTCGCGCGGCAAGTCTGGCTCCAGCCCATAAATTGCGCGCTCCTCGCGCACACCACGCAAGTTGTACCGACCGAGCGGTACGAGACGACGGTCCTGGCCGACCGCGGCGGCGAGTTCAGCCGACACCAGCACGTATCTGCCCAGCGGCTCGCAGAGAGTTTCGATGCGGGCGACCTCGTTGACCGCTGGTCCGATAATCGTGAAATCGAGGCGGTCCGCGGCACCAACGTTGCCGTACAGCACTTCACCCAGATGCAGGGCCAAATCGACGGCCACCGGCCTCTTGCCCGCAGCACGGCGCATCCGGTTCATGCAGTCGATCGCCCTCATCGCCTCGAGCGCTGCGTCGAGCCCCTGGCGACACGTCTCCTGCGGCCGCAAATTTTCGAGCGGGAAGATCGCCAGCATGCCGTCACCCAGGAACTTCAGGATCTGGGCTCCCCGGGGACGCAGACAGGTCGCCAAAGTTTCGAACACATCGTCCAGAAGTTCGATGACGGCAGGCCCCGGCATATCGTCTGCCATTGTCGTGAACCCGCGAATGTCGGCGTACCACAGCATGGCGCTGATCGTCTCGACTGAGCCGCGCTCTACTGCCCCCTGGTGCACTCGCCGGCCCGCGTCATGGCCGAGATATGCTGAGAGGAGACCTGCTGCGATTGCATGCCCCGCGTAAGCTCTCATCGCCAGCGAGACCACAAGTAGAACTGCACGCAACGTTGCAATGTCGTTGTCGCTGAAGCCATCGGTCCGGTCAGTCGCGAATGAATAGGCGACAGCGTCGCCGCGCGACGCATCCTCGACCCCTGGGCCGACGAGTTCGGCAAGGTAGTCCGTGGCGCCATGAGCTGCGAGTTCTGCCAGAACAGGAAAATCAAGCTGCGCCTCAAATCCGGCCAGCCGCCGCCGCAATGATATCGACGGCTTCCCGTTTCCCACGACTGCTGACTCGCGCCGCAGATAGCCAAAGACGCTGTCTGCGACGATCCGCTCATAGTGGTCGCCGCGCGGAAATTGCGCCGGCTCGATGCCACCGCCGTCGCGCCACCAAGTGTAGCTGTAACCTGCCCATTGTGGGTGTAGGGTGCGCGTAGCAGCGAACGCCCGCCACACCGGCACGCCGGCATCGACGAGCCGCTGACACAAGCCCATGAATAGCGTCGCCGGCTCAGTTCCGCGCAGCCCTTCGCGGACGGCCCAGACGTGGATGTCGACGATACGCCTGCCTGCCAGTTGGTCGAAGTCTTGCTGTGGGTCTGGCGTATCGGTCATTGCTCTCCACCCTTTGCGAAACGGCGCCCCAACGGGTCAACGTCTAGCACGCATCGGGTATAGACCGTATCAAGCAGTTATCTCGTCGTCATGATTGGACGATACCGACAGTTTCCGACGCGACGATATGCGGCCACTGCTCCTCTGCCGCCGGCCGCGTAACGGCACCCGCCGCGGATTGACCCTTGCGTTGAGGATCGGCCCGGTTACCGGCCAGACTGGCCGGCGCCGGCCACAGGTACCAAAGCAGCACATGTTGGCCGCATTCCGGTGCGTGGGTGCCATGCGACGACAACGTGGAGGAATGGAACACCTCGCGCAGACGGAGCCGAGAATGTCGGATAGGTCGGCTCCTCATGGGCCAAATCTGGCCAGCCTCGGTCCATCGCCCGCTCTCGAGTTGGTGTTGGAGTACACCGGGTAGGCCGGTCGGTAATAACCGGCCTACCACGCGCCATGCGTATCAGGGGTGAACAGGCAACAACGTCCCGCCATCGTGATACGACGATCCATCCGCGTGAACCACGACACTGCTGCCCACCTGGGACACGCCAAAGGCGACCGGCGCAGAACCGTTGATCGTCTGCACGGCAAGCTTCAGCGTATCGATCACCGACCTGCCGTCGAAGATGGACAGAATATCATTTTTGTAGGAGTAGCTTGTGGCCCTCAATCCTTCCAGGATGATCTCGCCGAAGCCCAGCACATTAGATGCATGGTACTGCGCCGGATTGTCCACCTGAACCACCCCGAACTCGCCGCCGTACAGCTCGTATCCCGAGTCGGTTACAGTCTGCCCAGCAGATACCGAGTGCATGAATTCGAGCTTGCCGAATGAATGAGCTTCATAGACGTTGAATGTTCCGGTTCCCACCACGTTAGCACCAATGGTGGCGGTCCCGTTGACGTTTGACGACTGGTTGTCGAATTCACCCGAGCCTTGAACCACCATGCTGCTTTCGGCCGGACCAAGACTGAACCCTCCAATCCATTCGCTGCGCGCCGCCAGATTCACGGTTATATGATCCCCGTACGCCGTCGTCGGATGCATCTCGGTGATCCCAGATACATCTATGGTATTTGCCGGCGCACCGTTGGCGGTGATATTGAGCGCGGTATTGCCCAATTGATTGCCGGTTACATGAAAGACTGTCATTTTATACTCCCGGGGCAAGTCGCCCCATGTTCAGTTACCGGGAGCAATTAGTCGGGATATTACAAATTAAGGATGTGAATGGGCTCACATTGGATCGCGGTAATTTACGGTATGTCAATAGTATAACCTACCCCGTAGCTCGCGTCCCTGCTCCGCCGGCAATCCCGGCAGCTCAGCAGGACGGCGAGATGGCGCGCCGGCAGCGTCGAGCGAGCGTTCGATAGCTGCATCGCCAGGTCCGTTCCGCGGCGCCATCGACCTGGCCGGGGCAAGGGGGCGTCGCTCAATCCGTATTGATTGCTAATAGGCGGCCTGTACGACCTGGCTCACGAAAACGCTCAGTCTGGCCTGCTTCTGCCCGTTGCTCAGGCCTGTCAGACCGCTCACGACCGGGCAATAGGCTGTGACGAGGTAGTTCACCAGTTCGCCGCTGGGCACATCCGGATGACGGCTGCGCAGTACGCGGACAAGAACCGGAATCCGGTTGCCGAGGTCGCCGGACGCGAGAACCTGCGACAGTTCACTGATCTGGGCAGGTGTCTCCTGAATCGCGCCAGGTGCTCCGGCGGACTGCGGCGTCGGACATTCCAATGCCATGCAGGGCGCAGCCACAAGCAGCCAGGCCGCGGCCGTCACGCTCCGCGCCAGGCAGCGGGACAGCGATGCGGAGGCCCTGCCACCGCCCCCAAACGCGCCGAACGAGGAACGATCGGGGCGAACGTTCATGTGCATCTCCCGAATAGTTTGCTACGTGGTCACTCTTGATGACCAGCGTGGCGACGTCAAACGCGATGACGCGATTGGCCGCGATCAGTTGCCAGATGTTGTCCAGCAGCAAGGTTTCCAGGGTTTCCCGACGGTTTGGCCACAAGCCATCCGTGCCTCGACCTGGCTTCGTAACCGCGGGTTGATCTGGGCAGTTCGGCCGCGTTGAATGCCGTCGTCTCGCAGGCGAAAGCGACGCTGGTTGCCAGCAGTATCCATGGCGAGCGCCGCGGTGATCTTCGAGACGTCCCCGTGGACGCGAGACAGTGAGCATGGCAGATGGCGTTCACCGTCCGCGATGAAGGAACTCAAGGGGATAAGTGCGCGTCACCCAGACGTTGGTTTTCGCCCCCGCCCCGCCGGCTGATTACCAGATGCGAAGGTGAGCAGGAGTGATCCACCGACCGGATCCAGTGCTGGCCTCTTTCATCGCCGCATCTTCGCGCTGGGACTGCCGCAATGCTGCGGCCACGGTTCCCCAGGCTATAGCGAGGGCGAGAGTGACGATCAGTGCAGCGAAAGCGAGCGGTGCCACTCAGGCTCCTCCTCCGACGGCTTCAATGACAGACTGAAAATTGCATGCGGTTGCGCCGCCGCGCTGTTACTGTAATTGCTCCACACTTCGTGGCAAGGGCCGTTGATGCGAAACCGCGCGCCATCCAGCCCGCCAGCAATCAACGTATGCTGATTGCCACGCCGTCAGGCTGTCCCTGAGCCTCGCACGCGCGCCTTCGGACGATGATCGTTACCTGATGTGAAGCGCTCCAGATCGTGGCGTCTGCATCCGAGGCACTTTCCGGCCGTCGACCAGCAGGACAGGGCTGGCACGGCACCGGGCTGGTCGCTGCTCCTCTAACGACGGAGGAGCGATCGTTTGCGCCCATGGCTTCAAACGTGCACGGAGTGCCCGAGCTCGGTCACCACTTCTCGACCCATGGGCGCAACACGACCTCAAACGCCCAAGTCGACCGATGCTGGTGGTGCAGCTGGAGATAGGTTTCGGCGATGTAATCCGGGTCGGCCATGTTGTCGTCGACGGTCGTTCCCGCCAGCCGGTGGGCGCGGGTGCCGTCTTCCTGCGTCCAACCAATTGCGGCGTCAATCGGCACATTTGCCACGTGGATACCTTGCGGCATCAGTTCCCTCGCCATGCTTTGCGCGAGTCCGGACTTGGCTTGGCATACCATTGCAAAGGCACCGCTTGATGGATAGCCCTTGAGCGCTGCGCTTGCGTTCGTGAAGATGATCGTTCCTTTGGCGCCGTTTGCGTTTGGTTTGTTCTCGCGCATCAGCCGGGCTGCCTGCTGACCCACCAAGAACGCGCTGAACGCCGAATTTCGAAGGGTGTCGAGCACCATGCTTGGGTCGGCTTCGGCAATCCCCTTTCGAAAGATGCCGGGAACCCGGCCGTCGATGTTATGCACGACAAGCGTCGGAACCCCGAGGTCTCGAACAACATTCGCAAACAGCAGCTCCACGGCAGCTGGCTCGCTCGCATCGCATGTGTATCGAGATACGCCGTGCGTCTTCTCGAGATTCTCTAGGGCCGATTTGTCCGGGTTTCTAGCCGCGACTCCGACAAACATTCCGTTCCTTGCAAACAGCCTCGCACAGCTGGAGCTGATGCCGGGTCCACCCCCAACGATCAGTGCGACGCCTCTCTCGGAAGGCTGCGTGTCGCTTGTGCCGGGTTCCGTCATGTGTCGCGCTCCCATGCGGCGTCGGGAAATGAGAGTAGGGGGTCACCGGATGATTTGCGTTCAGGCTTCGTGACATCGCGGCCGGCAGGCTGACTGGCCAGCCCCCCGTCCCGCTTGTACTTCCCTGCTGAGTTCCGGCACTGCGTGGTGCTGCGGACGACGCGTCCACAGCACACGGGGCAGCCAGCGTGACCGGCGAGCCTGTTGGCCCGCCGATCTACACTCAGGCATTCGGCGGAAAGAACACCAGGGTACGAACCTCGATGCTCTCCCGAGGCGGCGCATCTGCCGGCGCCAGCGGATTCTCGAACGAGGTATGGAACGACAGCGTGGCCCGCCCATCATTGGCGCTGTCGTGGACGCGGATCAGGATCACTTCGTCGGGTTGCTGCTCGGAGAAGTAATACCACCGGTGCCCAGACTTGAACTCGACCGACGACGTTTCGCCGCGGACGTGCTGATAGACCAGGTCGCTGGCGATCAGATCGTCATCAGTAAAGCTTCGCGCATCACAAAGCGCGAGCGGTGAGTCCAGCACCGGCCCACGGATCGGCCGCCAGACATTCACAATGCCGAATTGATACTTAAGCAACTCCTCGGCCTCCGCTCCCAAATGGTCGCGCACCCGTCGCGGCGCCGAATTGACGGTGTGGTCGTTGTGCACTCTGCGCGAAGGCTGAGGAAGGTCGCTGCGTCCTCCGTTGCGCACATTGTGGTCGAACGCCACGACGCGCGAAGCACCGAGCGTATCGCGCAGCAAGCGCTCGACTTCTGGGTAGTAAACCGACTTGATCTCGCCGGGGTCATAGAAGTTGCGGACTGCGGTGGGCGCTTTGATCAGCGTGAAGCCATTGCGGTCCAAGGTGAACTCTGGCCCGTAACCCCGCGCGTCCTCGATCAGCACAGTGTGTGGGTCGTCGATGCCGTTCCATGTCGGCACGCCAGGCGGAGGTTCCATCACGTAACGTGCCGGCTTTTCTGCCGTGACGTACCAGATAGTGCAGTTCCGCCGTCGTCGTCTGCTGGCGCGGTGGGGCGATATCAAGCGGCATTGTTGGATCTCCTCGAGGAAACTGGGCAATCAAATGACCATCATCAGACGCGCTGCAAGCGACATGTTATCAGGCGTCGCATGATGAAACATCATCCGACCGGAAGTGGGGCCGGCCTGTCGCTCCGGCCGCCTCGCACAACCGTAACGCCTGGCCGAGACGGTACGCGCAGTTGGAGCGTCGAGTAGAATTGCACTGCTGGGTCCGGCGTTGACCCACTGGAAACGGTTCGTGAGCGGGGTCATAATTAGTCAACAATTTCAACGGGTCATATCCTGTGACATTCGGTCGTGCTCCACTCCTGGCCGTCGGCGGGGTGCTGTCCACCTCGGTCTGGATAGCTATCTGCGCGGCTGCCCCCGAATTCATCTGGCAGGGTGTTTTGGTCACCGTCGGCCATTTCAGCCGGACGGACCTGTTTGCCGCGCTGCTGATCGGCCTGGTCCTGGCGTTTTTCGTCGAGCCTTTGCTCGACAGCATCCAACGATTGGTTGTGCACCACGGCGGGATGGAACACAGGGAACGGCGCAGTGCGATCTTTACGGTATGTCTCAGCATGGCCTTCGCACTGGTGTCGGTCTGCCTTCATGATGCCCTCACGGCTTTTGTGTCCGGAAGATCGCCGGATACGGGCATTGGAGCCGCAATGGCCCTGACCGAGGCATGGGCCATGGTGCCATTCACTGTCACGGTCGCATGGCTGTCTCGCAGCCGATTTCTTCTCGCTATCGTGACCGGCACGTTTGCAATTTTGTCGCCCTTTCTGGCTGCATGGCTATTTTCATGGTCGATAGAGTTGGCGATCGCGACGGCCATACCTACCTTTTTCATCGTTCTGTTCGGGTATTCCCGGAATATGGGACGCCACAATTTTACCTCGTCTGCCTTCAGGCTTACGGTAATTGCTGTGCTGTGGTTGGCGGTCGCTGCTGCGTCAAACTGGGCAACGCATCTGTATGAGGTGAGTTGGTTTTGGATCGACCTGCGGTTTTATGCAGGGTGGGTTCTCGGCCTGCTGTTGGCCCCATATCCCGAACATGAGTTGACTGACCGCGACAGCAGCTTGCGACAAGCCGTGTGATGCAGTTCATCGATTTCAGATCCCAATGGTGACATTCCAGTGGTTATTCGTGGAAGGAGAACGCCGATGTTCAAAGGTAAGGCTGAGATGATCGATCCGGAGACCGGTTCCTTCGTGGCGATATTTACCGAGACGTGCCAGCATAAATCCGCGAGAGCGACGGTTGTCCTCGAAAATCCTATAACGCTGAGCGGGACCGAGCGCTTGGCGGTCTACAGCACGATCAAGGATCAAGAGATAATCGCCATTACCGCGAAGGATGACGGCACGGTGGTGGTGCACGAATTCAGCGGCGAGAGTTCCCTCGGCTGCCTCCCCGACAAGACAGACATCACGCTGACAAGAAGCCCTGGTGGCCCTCTCGGCACCCTCCTCATAGTCCTCGGCAAGGGAACCATCCACGGGGAGCATCACGGCTAGTTTGGTTCCAGCGAAAACAAACTCGGCCCGCGGCAGCGCTTGGCGACGCTTCGTCGCCTGGCGAGCGGTGGTCATCGTGCAAGTCAAACAGCTCCCGGGGCCGCCGCCTCGCGCCGCGTGTCACAGTCGCAATGTGGGCGGCGTCCTGCGCTACGCGTCACCATCTTTTGCCGGTTTCGGCAGTACCGGCACTCCTGCGGAGATCTTTTGCAGGTTGCCAACAATGATCCTGTCGCCCTCCGCCACCCCCTTGTCTATGACAACGAGGCTGCCATAGCTGGCGCCGGGCGAGACAATATGTTGTTCGGCCTTGCCGTCCTTGCCGATAACGTAAACGAACCTGCCGAGCTGGCTCGAACCCAGCGCGACCTGTGGCACCAGCAGAGCGCCGGGCTGGTCGGCGACGTGGACACGCACGTGCACGAACTCGCCCGGCAGCAGCGTGTGGTCCGGGTTGCTGATGGTCGCACGCGCAGTGATCGTTCCCGTGCTCCGATCGACCGCGTTGTCAAGGAATGAGAGCGTGCCGCTGTAGCGCTCCTGCGCATCGTCTGATGTCTGCACGTCTGCCGCGATTGGGCCCTTCGACCGGGATTTCACGATGGCAGCGAGTTCCGTCTGGCTCGGATTGAAGGTTACGTAAATCGGATCGAGCTCAACGAGTGTATTGAATTGTGTGCCGGTAGCGTTGATCAGCGCTCCCTCATGGACCAGGCTCTTGCCAAGCCGACCAGCGAATGGCGCCCGAATTTCGGTGTAACCCAGCTTGAGTTCGGCGGTCTGGATCGCCGCGGCGTCCGCTGCGAGGGTGGCTTCCGACTGATGGAAGTTGCTTGTCGTCTGGTCGAGGGTATCTGTAGCGACCCAACCATCCTTGCTGAGCACCGAATTGCGGTGTTGCGATGCACGCGAATAGTCGTACGCGGCCGCATCGTGCTGCGCCTGGGCCTTTACCTGGCTGAGAGCGGCCTGATAATCCCGGGGATCGATCTGATAGAGCAACTCGCCTTGCTTGACATCGGCGCCATCCGCGGCGCCGCGCGACGCAAGATAGCCCGTCACCTGCGCCTGCAGGGTGACGGAGCGGATCGCTTCGGTAGTCCCGATATAGTCGAGATAGACCGGTACAGTCTGTCTGACTACCGATGCCACCGGCACCGGCATGGCTGCCGCTTGCGCCGGCGCTCCGGCGTTTGGCGTTCCATGGCCCGACCTGCCGAGCAGTACCAGGCCGATGACGGCTGCCGCCACGGAACTTGCCGTGAAGCCTGCGGTGGTTGCTGATAAACGCATGGTATCTGCTCCGATGTTTATTCGCCCGGGGCTGTCCCGAGGCCGTTGTGGTCGCTCGATTCAGCGCTGTGGCTCAAGGCGGCGCCTTCGCGCAGGCGCTCGATCACGGCATAGAACACCGGCACCAGCACGAGGCTGAGGATCGTCGCCCCCAGCATGCCGCCGAAGACGGTGGTGCCGATCGACTGGCGGCTCGCCGCGCCGGCGCCGGACGCGAGCATCAGCGGCAAAACACCGAGAATGAAGGCGAATGCGGTCATCAGGATCGGGCGCAGCCGCAGCCGCCCCGCCTCCATGGCGGCCGCGACGATGTCGAGCCCCTGGTCCCGTTTCTGCCTGGCGAACTCGACGATCAGGATCGCGTTCTTGGCCGACAGGCCGATCAACATGACCAGGCCGATCTGCGAATAGACGTCGAACTGCATGCCGCGTACCCACAGCGCCGTCACCGCACCGAACAGCGCAAGCGGCACGGCCAGGATGACCATGAACGGCATTGACCAGCTCTCGTACTGGGCCGCCAGGAACAGGAACACGAAGACCATCGCGAGAACGAACACGATGCCCGCAACCGCGCCTGCCTTGAGCTGCTGATAGGTGATGCCGGTCCACTCGTAGCCGAAGTCGGCAGGAAGTGCCTTGGCCGCGGCCCGTTGCATAGCGGCGATCGCCTGCCCCGAACTGTAGCCTTCAGCGGGCGCGCCGTTGATCAGGGCCGAGCCATAGATGTTGTAGTGCGACACGAACTCCGGTCCGACTGTCGGGCTAAGCCCGCCGAGCGTGCTAAGTGGCACCATTCCGCCGGCCGTGTTGCGGACATACAGGCCTGAGACGTTGGTCGGATTGGCCCGTGCGCCCTTTTCGGCCTGCATGGTCACGTGGAACGTCCGGCCGAACAACGTGAAGTCGTTCACATAAAGTGAGCCGAGTTCGATCTGCAACGTGTTGAACACGTCCGGCAGACTGAGGCCGAGCAGCTTGGCCTTCGTGCGGTCAAGATCGTACGTGTATTCCGGTGTCGATGTACTGAACGTGCTGAACATTTGACGCGCATTGAGCTCCGGCTGCTTCCGTGCCTCGGCGAGCAGTGCCTGGGTCGCGTCGTTCAGCGGCTGGGCGCCCTGTCCGGTGAGGTCCTCGACCTCGAACTCGAAACCGCCGGTGGTCGCGATGCCCGGGATCGAAGGCGGATCGAAGCTGAGTGCAACCGCGTCCGATATGGCCGAAAGCTTGGGACGAACCGTGTCGAGGATGTGCGAGGCCGTGAGCTTCGCGCCGCGCTCGGCCCATGGCTTGAGCAGGGCGAATTCCACCGCCGAATTCGATTGATTGGCGCCGGTCAGGAAATTCGCGCCGGTGACCGGGATCACATCCTGCACGCCGTCCTGCGCTGCCAGGATTTTCCGGACGTTCTCGGCAACAGCCTCGGTCCGCTCCAGCGAGGCGCCGTCAGGCAGCTGGATCACCGCAAACAGGTAACCTTGATCCTCCACCGGCAGGAATCCCGCCGGAATCCGGGAATAGATCCCATAGGTAAGTACAAGGCCGGCCGCGAACAGCGCAAGCGCAGCCCAGCGCGCGCCGATGACGCGCCGGATGCCATTTGCGTAGGCCTGCGTTGCATAGGTGAAACCGGCGTTGAAGGCGCGGAATGCCAGCCAGCGCGAAGGCGGCCGATGCCGCAGCAGCACGGCGCACAAGGCGGGGCTGAGGGTGAGCGAGTTGAATGCCGAGATGGCGACCGAGATCGCGATGGTCAGCGCGAACTGGTTGTAAAGCCGGCCGGTGACGCCTGGCAGAAAGGCGACCGGTACGAAGACCGCCAGCAGTACGGCAGTCGTCGCGACGATCGGTCCGGTCACTTCCCGCATCGCCGCGACGGCCGCATCGATTGGGGAAAGTCCCTGCTCGAGCTGCCGTTCCACGTTCTCGACCACCACGATTGCATCGTCGACCACCAATCCGATCGCCAGCACCATGCCGAGCATGCTCACCGTATTGAGCGAGAAGCCGAGCGCCAGCATCACCGCCAGAGTTGCGATCAGCGAGACCGGAATGGCGATGGCGGGGATGATTGTGCTGCGCCAGCTTTGCAGGAACAGGAACACCACGGCGATGACCAACGCCAGCGCCTCGCCGAGCGTGATGACCACGTCGTGCATCGAGGCGGAGACGAAGGTCGTGGTGTCGTAGTTGATTGCCCAGCCGATCCCCTTGGGAAAGCGTTTCGCCAACTCGGTCATCCTGGTCCGGATCTCTTTATCCAGCTGCAATGCGTTGGATCCCGGCGTCTGATAGATCGCGATGAAGACCGTCGGATCCTTGTTCATCCGCGCGCTCGACGTGTATTGCAGGGCGCCAAGCTCGACACGCGCTACGTCACGCAGCCGCACGACGGCTTCACTCGCCGCCCCGGCGCGGACGACGATGTTGCCGAACTGTTGCGGATCGCTGAGCCGTCCGACCGCATTGACCTGGAATTCGAACGCCGTGCCGGGCGGCGCCGGCGCCTGTCCCAGCCTGCCGGCGGCCACCTGGATATTCTGCTCGGCAATCGCGGCCTGAACGTCCGTCGCGGTGATGCCGAGGGTGGCGAGCTTGTCCGGGTCGAGCCATATGCGCATCGAGTACCGCCGCTCACCGAAGATGGTGACGTCGCCGACGCCGGAGAGCCGCTTCAGCGGGTCGAGGAGTTGCAGATAGGCGTAGTTGCTGAGGGTGACGAGATCGACCGATCCGTCCGGCGACGTGAGGTTGATTCCCAGCAGGATGTTGGGGTCCTTCTTGCTGATGATGATGCCAGCCTGATTGACGATGGCAGGCAGTTGCGCCGAAGCCTGGGACACGCGGTTCTGCACATCGACCGCGGCGATATCGATCGGATAGCCGACATCGAACGTGATGGTGATGGTCGAGCTGCCGTCATTGGCGCTGACCGACGACATATAGGCCATGCCCGGCACGCCGTTGATCTGCTGCTCGAGCGGGGTCGTCACGGTGCTGGCGACGACCTGCGAGCTGGCGCCCGGGTAGTTGGTGGTGACAACCACCTGCGGTGGCGTGATGTCGGGAAATTGCGCGACCGGCAGCAAGCTGTACGCGATCAGGCCGGTCAGCACCATGATAACGGCGATGACGGAGGCGAAGACCGGACGATGGATGAAGAAGTTCACCATGGCCGATCGTCCCGCGCCGCGCAGCAGCGTCCTGGTTTGGCCGGCCGGGCGAGTTGAAGCCTGCCGGCCAGTCCAGCCAACATGGCTTTCAGCGCAGCCGGGTCCACCAGATCCGCCGCCATCACGGCCAGGGTGATCGGATCGGCGAGGAGTTCGGCCAGCGTGAGCTCGCGGTGATCCATCGGGTGCCCTTTCGGACCGGGGTGGAAATCGGCTCGCACACGCGCTAGATTAGGCGGTACTGACCGGTAACACCCAATAGTTACTGACCGGTCTGTAACATGTCAAGGGACGAAGCGACCATGATCGCGTCAACCGCAACACCGGCCGCCGATCGCCAGGGCATCGCCCCGCCCCCGCGTGCGCGGATCCTCGCGGCCGCCCGCGAGTTGTTCTATCGCCGTGGCATCCATGCCGTCGGCGTCGACGCGATCGCCGAGGCGGCCGGCACCAACAAGATGACGCTCTATCGCCACTTCGCCTCGAAAGACGTGCTGATCGCCGCCTGTCTCCGTGAGCTTCAGCAGGATTTCGATGTTGCCTGGGATGCGAGCGCCGCCGCCCACGTGGGCGATCCGAAAGGTCAGCTACTTGCGTGGCTTCGTCATGTCTGCGACTTCAAGGCGAACGAGGCCGAGCGCGGCTGCGCACTCGCCAACGCCGCGGTCGAACTGCCGGACCCGGACCATCCGGCGCGGCGCGTCATTCGCGAGTACAAGACCGACATCCGAGAGCGGCTTATTCGCCTGTGCCGCGATGCCAGGCTCGCCGATCCCGAGCGTCTCGCCGACGAAGTTTTCCTGATATGCGAAGGCGCTCGCGTCACCGCCCAAAGCGTTGGAACCGAAGGGCTGTCCGCGCGGCTCGCTGGAATGCTCGAGGCGTTGGTCAGCGAACACGCCCGTCGCGGTAAAGAGGAAGAATGGGACGGCCGGACCAGGCGCCGCCGCCGGAAGAGCTAGCCGCTCGTAGCGTCAAGCAGGACCCTGTCATTTCTGATCGCCGCGTGGCGCTGCTCCTGGTCTCGAACCTCACGACCTTCATCACGGGCACCGTGGATTGGTTCCCGCGGGACTGCCGGGGAACAATCGAGGGTCATGCGGAACAACGCATGGGCCTAATCCTGATGGATAAATAATCGCAACCCTGCCGAGAATGCTGTGGTTACCGCAAGAGTTGCGGCCATGGCCAACAATCCGAGGATGAATGAGCCTGTTGAATCCTTGATCCAACCGATCAGAAACGGACCGAAGAAGCCACCCAGCGAGCCGATCGTCGAGATGAAGGCCAGACCGCCGGCGGCGCCGCGGCCGATCAGGAAGCTGGTCGGCACGGTCCAGAAGATCGCGCGCGCCGAGGTCACACCGACCAGCGCGACCGTCAAGCCTATCAGAGCCGGCGTCATTTGCGGCCAACCGACCGACAGGACCAAGCCGACCGTTGCCAGCAAAAATCCGAGCGTCAGGTTCAGGATCTTGCGCCCGGCGCGGTCGACGTAGGCAGCCCAGGCCAGCATGGCCACCGCGGCAAACACATATGGTATTGCCGAGACAAAGCCGATTGCCAGATTTGATAAGCCATGCGTCTTCAGTATCTGTGGCAGCCAAATGCCTATCCCATACGAACCAAGCGTGTAGCCGAACTGGATAGCCGTCAGGATCAGGACCCTCACATCCTTGATTGCAGATAACAACGAGTGCCGCGCGCGGTCGCGCTGCTCTTCGGCGAGCATCGCGCTCATCGCCGCACGTTCCTCGACGCTGAGCCATTCCGCTTCGTCCGGCCGGTCGGATAGCATCCTCAAAATGAAAAAGCCGACGATGCTGGCCGGCAGGCCCTCGACAATGAACATCCATTGCCAGCCGGCCAGGCCAGCCAGACCATCCATTTCCAGCAAAAGGCCAGAGATCGGGCCGCCGATGACAGACGATACCGGGATCGCGACAAGGAACCACGCCAATACCTGCGCGCGGTATTGCGCCGGAAACCAGGCGGCGAGGAAAAACGTGATGCCCGGAAAGAACCCGGCTTCGGCGGCTCCCAATAGCAAACGCACGATGTAGAAGCTAACCGGCCCGACCACAAAGGCGTTCGCCGCGGCAACCAGTCCCCACGTGATCATGATGCGTGCGATCCAGCGCCGCGCACCGAAGCGATAAAGGATCAGATTGCTCGGGATTTCGAGGACGCTGTAGCTGGCGAACAGCAGTCCGGCGCCCCAGCCGAACTGGTAGGCCGTGAGCCCGAGGTCGCGGTTCATCGTCAGTGCAGCAATACCGACGCTGGTCCGATCGAGGTAGTTGAGGATATATGCAATTGTAAGGATCGGCAGGAACCGCCACGCGGCCTTGGAGACCGCGCGGCGGCGCACTGCGGCGACGTCGGGGTCGGAATGCAACATCAGCGGGTCTTTAACTTTGGTCCTCATCCTCCCCCCTGTTATTTTCGCCAATCCTCGCGGTCGTGGAGATCGTGCACTCGAGCCGATTGGCCGACCGGTTCGCTGCTCATGTCAATCTGAACCTCCGACACTCGCAGATGTCGTGCTTGCTTGACACCGGTTCCGGCTATGCCAATCCTTTGAGTCCGAATATGAAACCGAGTTTCAGTATATGAAACCAGTGAGGAAATCCAAACCCGAAGCGCCGGATGGTGGCCGCACACCCGCGCCAGTGGCGACCGCAACGTTCGGCGAGGCGTCGCGAACGATGGTGATCGAGGCTGTCGCGGTCGAATACTTCTACGAAAGCCAGATCGTTTGGAGTAACGCGCTTGATCAGCTCACGCCTGCGTCACGCACGATATCGAGGAGGCGGGCTACCTGGCGGAGCGAATTGTGGTTCCGAAGCCGTCGCCGGGTCGGTTGGCGACCGAATTCCACAACGAACCGCCACGCCCGCGCGATCGCAATTCAACGTCATTCCTCGCGGCCAAATCGAGGATCATGCAGGAGATGCAGCGACATGGTGTCCCCGGGGAGAAAGCACACCAAACCGTCAACCCGCCTGAAGCAGCTCATTCATCGTCAGGGCAAGGTCCTCTCGGTGATGCATCCGCCGACCGCGGCGCTCGCGCGCATCATGGAACGGGCTGGTTGCGAGGCGCTGTTCGTGGGCACCAGCGCGGTGGTGGGCGGCTATACCGGGATGGCCGATGTTGGAACCGCCACAATGACCGAATGCGTGCAGATCGCCGGCTGGATAGCGCAAAGCGTCGCGGCGCCTGTTATCATCGATGGTGATACCGGCCATGGTGGAATCATGGCCGTGCGGCGTATGGTGCGTGAGTCCATCCATGCCGGCATCGCCGGTATCCGGATCGATGACCAGCCAATCGAGGGCAAACGCCGGACCCAGAGCGCGGGACTGGAAGTGGTTCCGCTGGAGCAGGCGATCGTCCGCTACCGAGCCGCCGTGGACATGAAAAACGAGATCGACCCGGACTTTGTCGTCATGGCGCAATGCTATGCCCGCGACGCCGCCAACGGCGGATTGGACGCCGCGCTGGAGCGGCTAGCCGCATATCATCGCGAGGCCGGCGTTGACTGGGTGCAACTGGAATCGCCGCACTCAACCGAAGAAATCGCCCGTGCGCGTCAGGCAGTACCGTGCCCGTTGTCGTTCATGCGGGGCAAGCTCCCGCGCTATCTGACATACGAGGAGCATCTGGCACTCGGTGTGACGATCGCCTGGCTGCCAGGCTTCTCGCATCATGTGATCTGGGCTGCACTTTCCGATTTCATGGCCGACTTTCAAGAACGCGGAATCGCCGCATGGGAGGCGTTCGCCGAGTCCCGCAAGGATCGTCCCTACATCATTCCGGAACTGCCCGCGGATGGCGAAGGCCTGGAAAAGCAGCGGCTGCTGGAGGAACGCTATCTTTCTTCGGCCTCTCTGGAGAAGTACCGCCGCTCCGGTGGCGACGACAAACTTTCCTGAAGCTCATTATCGACCGGAGGCGCACGATGGCACGCGATGGTTACAAATTCTTCGATACGGATGCTCATGTTGGACCCTATGTGGATGTACTCGACCCTTATCTGACCGCTGACGACAAGACCCGGCTCGCCGGTTGGGTGCAGTTCCAGACCACCAGCAGGAACGGCCACATCTCCTACAACAAGGGACAGCGCACATATCAGCGGCGACTTTACTCGGAAGCTGTGGAGACCGCGCCGGGCGGCTACATGGCGGGCTTCACCGGTGTGAAGCGCCAGCGGGCCATCTCACCCGACGTCGATCGTTCTTCCATCGCGCGCATCGCCGACATGGATTTCGAAGGCGCCGATGTAAATTTCCTGCTGCCGTCGGGCTGGTTCGGCACATTCACCATGGACGAGGATGTCGCGCTGGAAATGGGCATGTATCGCGCCTTCCATCGCTGGATGACCGACTACTGCGGGCCGTTTCCAGATCGTCTGGGCGGGGTCGTGCTGGTCAGTTCGCGCGACGTCGAGGGCAGCGTCCAGGAGATGCGTCGCGCAGCGCGGGAACGGTGGGCCTGGGGCGTACTGGTCTACGCACCCTATGGCACGCCCATCGATCTGCCGTCGCTCGATCCGATCTGGGCAGAGGCGCAGGAGCTCGACCTGTCCGCTGTGCTGCATACCTTTACCGTGATGCCACCCTATGCGCCGGGAGGCCTGGATACCTGGGACAATCTATGGCTGCAGCGCTCCGCAGCACATCCGTGGTGCGGGATGCGGAACATGGCCGCGTTGATCGGCAGTGGCCTGTTGGACCGCTTCCCGCGCCTGCGCCTGGGCTGCCTGGAAGCCGGCCATGGCTGGCTGCCATTCTGGATGGCGCGGCTCGATGAACACATGGAGACCATACGATCCGCGTTGCCGCCCAATCTCAAGCGCCATCCCAGCGAATATGTGATGGGAGGTCGTTACTACCAAAGCATCGAGATGTCGGAGGGCGAGAAGGTCACCAATATGGTTGCCGACATCGTCGGCGAAGACGTGCTGATGTACGCATCGGACTATCCGCATGGCGAGAGCGCCTTCCCGGAGTCAACCAAGATTGTCCTCGGCTGGAAGAGTATGACGGAGGAGCGCAAGCAAAAGCTGTTCTGGGATAACGCCGTGCGGTTCTACGCGCGCTGCGGCTTGTAACGGCCCTGGGCGGCGTTGGCGCTGGCCCCCTGCGACGAGCCGGGCGAGCAGGTCCGTGCCCAGCGTACTGGTGGGCCGCTTGGCCGTTCAAGCGATGATTTCCAACGGCATGTGAAGCGTCGCAATCGCCGCATCGCACGCACAGTACGGCCGAAATGACAGGGCACCGGAAACGAAGGAGGTGTTCGAGGAAATCGCCGCGTTCTTCGACCGCCACCTGGCCAGGTAGGGCCATGTCGTACTTTGGCGAACCACGCTTGAACGATTGTGGGTATTGATTGGCAGACTGGATGTGCTGGTTACCTAGACCAGACCGCGCTCCTCAAAGACCTCTGTCGCGATCCTTGCCGCGGTCATTGAACCCGGCCAGCCCGAATAAAACGCTAGGTGGGTGATAATTTCGCCGATCTCGTCCTTGGTAACGCCGTTGTCCAACGCGCGCCCGAGATGCCCTCGCAACTGCTCGGGGCGGTAGGTGGCGATCAGCGTCGCAACGACGATGAGGCTGCGGTCCCGCTTGCTCAATCCAGGCCGCTCCCAGATGTCGGCGTATACGACCTTGTCCGCGAGTTCGACCAGCTTGGGGAAGACACTGCGCAAGCGCTCGCGTGCTGGATTCGGCTGCTGGGCCATGACGACCTCCTTTATTCCCGCGAACCTAAGGCGGGCGCCCGGGCCAACCCCCGCTCCACAGCGTTGGGCGCACCATCCGTCCTTCTGCCATTATATGCATCCATCCATGATCCGGGCCAGTATGGCTCTCGATCAGAAAATCCTGACGGCCAAAAACCTGGGCATCCCCTTCCGACCCCAACAGGAGCGCTGCAATGGGTACTGCCGACATCCTGCGAGACCTCGTCATAGCCAACCGCATTCTTGCGCATGAAGGTGTAGTCGATGCCTACGGTCATATCAGCGTGCGCCATCCGGAGCGCGCCGACCGGTTCTTTCTGTCGGCATCGCGCAGTCCGGAGCTCGTGACACTTGACGACATCATCGAATATGATCTGGACTGCAATCCGGTCGACCTTCGCGGGCGTGCTCAGTACACCGAACGCCCAATACATGGCGCGATCTACCGGAAGCGTTCCGATGTCATGTCCGTGGTGCATAACCACGCGTACGAAGTCATCCCCTTTACCGTTGCGCAGGACGTGAAGCTGCGAGCGCTCCTTCATGTTGCAGCGGGGATCGGAGCCGAGATTCCCGTCTGGGATATTCGCCACAGGTTTGGCGATACCAACCTTTTGGTGACGACGACCGCGCAGGGAGACGATCTTGCCGAGGGGCTCGGAGCGAACCGCGTCGTGCTGATGCGAGGCCACGGTGCGGCTGTCGCCGGGATATCGATCCAGGACTCGGTGCACACATCCGTTCACCTGAAGATCAATGCGCAGATCCAGACCGAGGCGATGCGAATGGGTGGCGACATCGTCTATCTCAGCGATGGGGAAATCGCCGAGATGCGGAAGTCCAGTGCGGGCCACGCGCGCGCGTGGGAATACTGGACACGCCGCGCCGGGATTACCGGATAGCCGGCGCATGGACCCGCTTGCCCGCAGAAAACTTGGCCGCACCAACATCGAGGTCACGCAACTCGGCTTCGGAGGCGCTGGATTGGGCGATCTGTTCGATGTGGTCAGTGATGCCGACGCCAGTGCCACTTTGCAGGCCGCGTGGGATGCCGGTATCCGCTACTACGACACCTCGCCGTGGTACGGCCGAGGTCAGAGCGAGCATCGCTTTGGTCGCTCGCTCTATCGCCGTCCGCGCCCCGACTACGTGCTCTCCACCAAGGTAGGCCGGCTGTTCCGCGCCTTCCACGATGCGGAAAATTTCGAGCACGGCTTCTGGCGTGGCGGGCTGCAATTCCAGCATCGGTTCGACTATAGCTACGATGGGATCATGCGCAGCTTCGAGGACAGCCTGCAACGTCTCGGCCTGCCACGTATCGATCTTTTGCTGGTCCATGACCTGGACATCTCGCATCACGGTAACGATGCGAAGGTGACGGCCCTCTTGACCGAACTGCACAACGGAGGGTTCCGCGCGCTGACGGAACTCAAGCAGGCCGGGCTGATCAGTGGCATCGGCGCGGGCATCAACGAACTCGGCATGATGCCGCGCTTTTTAGATCTGGCGGACATCGACTTCTTCCTGGTCGCGTTGCCGTACACACTGTTGGATACCGATGTCATGGACAGCGAGTTCCCACTCTGCATTGCGCGCGATGTGGGCTTCGTCATCGGTGCTCCGTTCGCCTCCGGCATCCTCGCGACCGGCGCGGTGCCCGGTGCGCGCTACCGCTATTCCGACGCAACGCCGGAGATACTGGCCAAGGTAAAGCGGATCGAGGCGGTCTGCGCCCGACACAGGGTGCCGCTGGCAGCCGCCGCGTTGCAATTTCCGCTCGGCCATCGTTCGGTGGCTTCGGTCATCCCGGGCGCCCTGCTCCCGGAGCACGTCGCTCGCAATGTGGCCGCATTTCGTCATGCGATACCCACCGCGTTCTGGTCCGAGTTGAAACACGAGGCGCTATTGCGGCCGGACGCGCTGGTGCCATGACAGCCGTATCTGGCAAGTGCAGGTGTGCAGGAGCGGCAGGGTGTCCTGGCGCTTCGGAGCAGACTGACACCTGACGACACGCGTCACATTCTCTCGTAAAATCTACGGCCTGTCGCTCTGATCCCGTGACATCGGCCTAGACCGTCCGTCTGCCAAAAACATCGCGTCAAACGCCCGCGCCGTCAGCCGCCCGTATCGACACCGCGAAGCTTACGAAAATCCGCACGTTGCGACCCTGCCGAAGGGCGGGAAGGCAACACCTTTCCGACCCTTATCGGTCGGTGGCGGCCGGTTCGGTTCGGCTCAGCCGTCCCAAACCTGGCTGGGCATCGGCAGATCGGCGAAGTCGGCATCCACCGGCGGCCGGTCGGGTGCGATGCCGGCCATCCCCAGCAGCATGATCCACTGCCGCACATGCTGGCCGACATGCCAGGTTGTGCGCTCGAGGTACTCGTGCAGGGCCTGCTCGCCGTAATACGTCTGCACGCGGTCGCGCCCCGACTTGTCCGCCTTGCCATCCCACCACGCGTCCAGCCGCCGCTGCACGTCCGCCCCGTAGGCGACGATATCGGCCGTTACGTGCATCCCGGCGGGCGGGCGCGAGGTCAGCCCCTCGTACGAAAGTGTTTCCCCGGCCGCGACCTCCAAAAAGGCGTCCGGGATGCGGAAGATGTGGTGGCCGAGCACCCGGTAGCTGCGCGGGCGATTCGGCACCTCGGTGTCCAGGCGGTCGTTCGGCATCTGCGGGATCAGGCGGAGCGCCGCCGACAGGAACCCGTCTAGACGAGCGATCAGTTCGGCCGGCGACAGGGTCGGACCGGTTGCCTCGTTCAGGCCGAGAAACTTGACCACATGGCCGATGTTCTGCGCGAACACGTAGTCGTCGCCGCGCGACAGCACGGGAACCGAGCGGGCTCCGAGCCGACGTAGCTCATCGAGCCCGGTGGGGTGTTCCAACACGTTGATGGATTCGAACTCGATCGCACGGACCGAGAGAAACTCCTTGAGTTTCAGGCAGCTGGTTCATCCAGGCTGCCAGAACACCTTCAGTCCGATGGGGTCCATGGCGAGTTCCGTGTTTGTCTGAGATTGGAGGGTGCTTCGTGCAGCGCCGTACGTCAACAGCGATCGGCCGGAGCGTCCGGTCGAGTCTCACGAGACGTGTGCGGAGACGCTGGCTCGATTGGTGCCGCGAAGGGGTGACCGCGGTGCGAACCGGGACGACGACGATGCGTCTGAACGTGTGGCGCATGATCAGCGCTACTCCTTACACACATCCTCCTTCTGGAGCCCTTCAGAAGGACATCTACAGGAGCAGAAAATTCAGTTGTTGCACGCCTCCACGCAATACGGTGACGCTTACCTTACATGGAGGCGCCCCGCCCTCTTACCTTGGTCGCATCACACCGCGCCGCATCATGGGCGATACAACCTGGTCCGAAATTTGGAAGTCCCAGAGCGTCGGTTCTTCGCTCGCTTTGAACTCCTCCAGCAATCCACCGATCTGATCGAGGCTGGTGATAGTAGCGCCTTGAAGGCCGAAACCCTTGGCGATACCCGCAAGCGGACGACGACCGAACATCGACCCGCTGTCATCCAGCTTGTCGGCTCGCAGCTTATGAATTTCAGCGCCATAGGCGCCGTCGTTCAATACGCAGATAAGGATAGGCAGGTCGTAGCGACGAATCGTGTCGAGTTCCTGTGCGTGCATCATAAAGCCGCCGTCACCGCATGTCAGGATGATGGGCTTGTCCGGTCTCGCCGCGGCGACACCGACGGCGTAACAGAGCTCGTTGCCGATAGCGCCGAATTCGCGGATCGTCGTGAAATGCTCTGCACTGACTCCTTGCATCTGTGCGGTGAAAAATGAGTTGTGCCCCGAGCCATTCACGTATTCCCAGTCCTTGGGTATGACTCGGCTCAGCTCAGTCACCAGTTGTCGCGGATCGAGGAGTCCGGTCTGAACGTCGAATGACATTGTATCAAAAGGGTCCGTCCTGGTCCGGCCGGCAATGTTGACCGCGTCCCACGCTGCCGAGCGGCCGTGTGAAGGCGCGTTCCCCAAACCCTTGATGATTGCGGACAGACCCTCGGTGCCGTCCGCGCGCAGAAATGTACGCGCAATTCTTTGACCATGCCTGATGCCTTGCGGGGCCGGATCTATTTGCACGACCGCAGCCTGCGGGAAGAGTTTTCCTCCATCGGTCGTATGATGGGTAAGACTGGCACCCACCGTTACAACCAGATCGCACTCTGCAAAGGCCTGGCGCGCGGCCGGATGCGAAAAACCTCCGGCGATCCCGAGGGAACGTGGATTGCCCTCGAAAAGCCCACGCACCGGGAGCGTCGTCGCCAGCAGGCCGTTGCATCTTTCCGCCAGTTGTTCGCAAAGCGCTTTGGCACCGGACAACTGCGCGCCGCGTCCCGCGATAATGATGATGCGTTCGGCCTGCGCAATGTCCTCGACCACCCGGTTCACGTAATCCGGATGCGGCACCACGGGTCCGGTATCCGGAATCAGGTTGGCAGAAGGCACGTATTTGATGTCGGTTGGGATCTGGACCTGCTGCAAATCGATTGGAATACCAAGCACGACGGGCCGGCGCTCGGTCTTTGCAGTGTAGAACGCTTCCGATACATACTCGAACATGCGTCTGAGGCTGTGAGCAGCGATGTAATGGGCGCCCGTGGCTTCGACCAGCGGGCCCTGACCGATCTCCTGATTGTACCAACTGGCATTGATCGGACTTTCACCCGCGAAAACGACGAGTGGTATTCTGCTGTTGGCGGCGGTCGCCAGCGCTGTCATCAGTTGGGTGACACCCGGCCCACATGTCACCGATGCCACGCCTACCTTCCCCGACGCCAATGCATAGGCTGACGCGGTCGCGACCGTGCAATGCTCGTGCCAGACGTGGAAGGCTCTTACCTTCTGATCTTCCGAAAGCGCTGCCTCCCAATGCATGTTGCCGTCGCCCGTCAGCACGAAGATTGTATCTACATCTTCCAGCCGAAAAGCCTGGGCGAGACCGCGATATACAGGAATTGTATCGGACATTGTGCAATCGTCCCCCGATGCAGAGTTATGTTACCTCCTACGCTACACCCACATCGGAAATTTGCACAAACCGCCAATAGGCGGGTCAGTGACGCGGCGCACGGTGATGACATGCACTCGATGTTCGGAAACTGGGCGCGCAGGCAGGTCGCTGCGGAGACTGTCGAAGGAGGCAGCGATCAGGTCGACCTGCACCGTATCCTGTTGCCGCGCGGCCCGCCGGGCTGCACAAAAGGCAGCTCCGCCTAACGTCGCTCGCCAGACGGCAATCGTTCCGTCGGCGGTTTTCTTTATGACAAAGCTGCCAATTGCGCAGCGCCCCAAATCTCGGCGTCCCCACCAAGCTCCTGTGCATTGTCATCAGCCTGTGCCCGGACGATGGAACGTTCAATCGCCTGCTCGATGTGCAGCAGCTCCGCGGGATGAGGCACGACCGCGCGGCAGTCGAAGAACACCCGCGTCACGCGGTGTGGCTCGATCAAAGTGGAGATCAGCGACATCGGCGTTCCTTCCGCTCAATGGAGGGTGACAAAATCGAGGCCGTGTTGGGCAACCATCATCACCGCTGTCTCGACGGCATCGACTATCACAAGAGGCGTCCCGTCGGCGCCGAAGACCGCGAAGGCCCGCTCGCCATCACACGTGCCGGCCTTCAGGTAGACCACCTGGTCCGTGCCGAGATGCCGCAACTGTTCGGCGGTGATATGGCGCAGTTCGGCGATCCTCTGATCCCAGAAATCGGTCAGGGTCTCGCCGGGGTCGCCCATCGGATGGATGTTCATGACCGCCGATCCTCCTCCATGGAGACGCCGAGATTGATTTCGCTCTGGGCGTCTGCGCGTCTCAAGCCGCGCATGGCACCCCAGCCGCCTACACGACCAGTACTTCCAGCCAGCCGCGGGGAAATACACACCCATCGTGTTCTCTCCGTGTCCCCACCGGGCCAGGATGGTGACTGTGTGGTCATCACGCTGTGATCCGTGCAACAGTCTGCTGGTTATTTGCGACCGGGCCTTTCCGGACCGTGGTGCCAGCCTGCGAGATCCATGACGAACCAGTTTGATCTGACCGGCCGAACCGCCGTCGTCACCGGAAGCGCGCAAGGTATGGGCTGCGCCATGGCGACGGCGTTGGCCGAGGCCGGCGCCGACGTCGTTCTGCTTGACCGCAATGAGGCCGGCAACGAGGCGACGGCGCACAGCATCCGGCAGATCGGCCGCAAGGCGCTGCCGATCGCCGGCGACGTGACCGACACCGATCATATCGACCGGGTGTTCGCCACTGTGGACCGCGAGTTCGGGCGGGTGGACATCCTGGGCAACGTAGCTGGCGAGGCCAAGGTCGGAGCGGCGGAAGAGATGCTGCTGACGGATATCCGGACCACGTTCCACAATCTGGTGATCAGCCGCTACTACACCTGCCAGCTTGCGGGCCGACGCATGTTGACGCAGGGCAAGGGCAGCATCATCAGCATCGGCTCGATCGCGGGGGTGTCGTCGCTGGGGCGGGCGCAATCGGTGTACGGCATGGCGATGGCGGCCGTGATCCAGATGACGCGCGAACTGAGCACCGAATGGGCCGGGCGTGGCGTGCGGGTGAACTGTATCCTGCCGGCCCAGGTGCTGGGAGCCAACGGGCTGGGTCCGCGCATGGAGGCGGATCCGTGGCTGCGCGATACCTTCCTGCGCGGCATCCCGGCTGGACGCTTCGGCCAGCCGGACGACATCAAGGGCCTGTCGGTGCTGCTGGCGTCTGACGCGGCCGACTGGATCACCGGCGCGATCATCCCAATGGACGGCGGCAACCTGGCCATGAACGGTGGCGGTGGGCTGCTGGCCCCGATCATGGAGCGGCATGGGCTGAAGCCGTGACTCCACTGCGTCGTCCTGGCGGCCTGGCGACCGAACAGAAAAACACCGTCACGATGAGCGCAGCGGCAGCCCAGGATTTTAGTTCTGAGCTTCTGAGTGGAGGGAAGTTTCGGGCTCAGGTCGCGGTCACAGAAGATTTGGCAGCACGGCGGACCAGGGATACCGCGTGTCATAACGCGGCCCCCAGGCGCACGTCCGAAATATGACCGATACGGATGCCGGGCGGCAGCCTGGATCGGGTTGGAAGCCTCTTGCCCCGTGTCCGCGAGCTGCGGCATAGACCACATCACGCGTTGCGACGTAACCTGGCTCGGATGATCAGCTGAATGCCTCTTATCAGGGCCTGCCTGTTTCTGTTCGTTCTTTTTTATCTGCTGCCGCTCGGCATCGCGGCTATGCGTTACCGCATGGACGGTACTGGTGCGGGCTGGCGTCTCGCAGATCGCTCCAGCGTTGGTTATCTGCAGCCGGCTATGCAGAATCCTGAGGCCGTTGTGCGAATATTCGCGGCCCAGACTGTACGCTGGCGCGGCGTCTTTGCTACCCATTGCTGGATCGTACTCAAACCGGCTGGAGCGGCCAGCTACACCCGCTACGACTACACCGCCTGGAGCGAGACGGTTCGCCTGAATGGCTTCGAGCCGGACGGACGATGGTTCGGGCACGTGCCAGAGGTGGTGTTCGCGGCTGATGGCGAAACGGCAGCAGGTCTGATTCCCCGAATGCAAACGGCAATCCAGACATACGACTTGAACAACCAGGGTGACTACCGCGCGTGGCCGGGCCCGAACTCCAACACTTTCGTCTCGGCCGTAATGGACGCGGTACCGGAGATCCGCAGTACGTTGCCGCCGACTGCAATCGGCAAAGATTACCCTTACGACGGCCGCTGGCTGCGCCTGGCGCCCTCCGGCACCGGCGTCAAGTTGACCCTCGATGGCTATGCCGGGCTGACCTTTGCTTGGGTCGAGGGCATCGAGGTGAACATCCTTGGCGCGGTTGCCGGCCTCGATCTCCGTCGCCCGGCCATCAAGTTGCCAGGCCTCGGGCGCCTTGGCATGCGCGGGCCGGATCCAGGAGCGAGGGTGTCGCTAAATATCGCGGCGCCCACCCCATAGACCCTCGCATGTTCATAGATCGCGATCGGACGGTCAGCACAGGCGCTTACAGATTGATCACCGTCCCGCCGACGCTTGGTGTGCCGGAATATGCTCCAGTCGTCGGTCGTGCCCCAACGCCAGGACGATCAATGCCGATAGGATCGGGCCCAGGGCGAGTGCCATCAGTCCGAACGTGAAGCTGCCGTCGCTGGCATCCTTGATCAGCCCGAACAGGTAGGGACCGAAGAACCCGCCCAGATTGCCCAACGCGTTGATCAGGGCAATACCGCCCGCCGCCGCCGTGCCTGACAGCATCGCCGTCGGCAGGCTCCAGAACGTCGGACCGGTCGATGACTGACCCATCGCAGCAATCACCAGAGTGACCATTGTCAATACCGGATCGGTCATCAACGCCGTGGCGATCAACCCCGCAGCGCCGACCGCGTAGGCAATCGCGACATGGCGCGGACGTTCCCCGGTGTGGTCGGAGTGACGGCCCCAAAGTACCATGGCACCGGCAGCGAACACGTAGGGGATGGCGTTGACGATCCCGGTCATGCCAAACCCTGCGGCAAGCCGGTGCACGATCTGTGGCTGGAACAATACGATCCCATAGCCGGCAAAGGTGCCGCCGAAGTAAACCAGACTGAGAAGCAGCACGCGCCTGTCCAACAGGGCCTGTTTCAGGCTGTAATGGCGAATAGCCTCGCGCTGGGACTGTTCCGCGTCCAAACGAGCGATCAACCAGTCACGCTGCGCCGGCAGCAACCAGCTTGCCTGCGATGGCCAGTCGGTCATGTAGAGCCAGAACACCACTCCCAAAATGACCGCTGGCGCCGCCTCCATGATAAACAGCCATTGCCAGCCGGCGATGCCGAGCCAACCATCCAAATCGAGCAAAAAGCCGGAGACGAGTGAGCCCAGGATGTTGGATATTGGAATCGCGGCCATGAACACACCGACAATGCGCGAACGATAATAAGATGGGAACCACCAGGTCAAATAGAGGATGATGCCTGGAAAAAAACCCGCCTCGGCAATGCCAAGCAGGAAGCGGACGGAGTAAAATGACAGCGGTCCAGCTATGAAGGCGGTACAGGCTGAGATGATGCCCCAAGTGATGAGGATTTGCGCTATCCATACCCGCGCGCCAACTTTGCTGAGTAGGATGTTGCTAGGTACCTCAAATATGAAGTAACCAAGAAAGAAGATGCCGCCGCCGAAACCGTAGACGGCCGAGGTGAAGCCCAGGGCCTTGTTCATCGTGAGGGAGGCGAAGCCGACGTTCACACGGTCGAGATATGCGACGAAGTAGCAAGCCATCAACAGTGGCAGCAGCCTGCGAGCGACACGGGACATGGTCTGGCGTTCCAGGTCGGTGATAACGTGGCTCAATGCAGCAACCGTTGTTGTGTCTTCCATGATCGTAACCCCCTAAGCCGGCGGAGCCGGAATCAGCAGGTTTGGTGTAGCCTCCCACGAAGGGAGTGTCATCTGGGCGGGGGAGCCAATCACTGATGGAGCGCTGCGGCGACGCGCGGTAGTCACTGCGACACCGGCCCATGTATCCGCGTTTTGGACAGGTTTGCTACGCAACATCATTGAATAGGTTTGGCTTGATTGCGCTCGGGATAATCCGGGGCGAACTTGTAGGCGGAGACGAGCGCGACGGTCGTCGTGATGATGCCGACACATAAAGTCTCGCGCTGTCGCGAGGCGTGCATTAACGATGTACCGATTGCCACGGCCAGACGGTGCCTCCTTGGACAGCCAGTGGGGCCACGGCCGACCGATCACCCGGGTTGAACGAACTCGGGCTGTAAGGTCGGGAACCTTTTCGCTGTCCCTCCGGTCCAATGGATGTCGATGCCAATGGACAGGGAGGCAGCGTGAGGATAACAGCGCCGCATTGCTCGACGACCTCCGCTCCCGCCGAGGTCGGAGAGGAACCGGTGTATGCATCGCGCAGCGCCACGAAGATGTATCGCACGACACCGCTACGCGCGCTCTGGCAGCATCCGCCGTATTTCCACGACGGCAGCGCCCCCGACCTGCTCGCCGTGGTCAATCATTATGATTCGTTGTTCCAGCTTGGCCTGAGCGACAACCAGAAGTCTGACCTCGTCGAATTTCTGAAGACGTTGTAGGCGCGTCTGGCTTGAGAACATTCCGAGTGCGGTGGTCGCGTTCGTCCGAACACCGCACGTCGCGAAGGTGCAGACCGACAATAATTGGTACCATCAGATTAAACGGCAATGCCATGGCAGCGGATTGCTTGCACCACGCCGGTGCGGGCTCCCGGGCTTGGCCGGACCATGCATGCCACTGCGACGTCGGCGGACCGGTCGGCTGTGGTCTGTGTGCACGACACGCCATGGCGGATATTCCGCCACTTTTTCACCCAAAGTCGCACCGCCGCAACCGTCAGGGGTTGTCGCCGTGGCCACTGGCCAGTAGTCAGGTGGCCCCACGCACAGGAGGACCTGATGGCTGGCATGATGGAAGGCAAGGTCGTGGCGGTGACCGGTTCGGGCGGCGGCATCGGGCGGGAGATCGCGCTGGCCATGGCCGCGGCGGGTGCCAAGGTGATCATCAACGACGTGGGCGCATCGTTGTCCGGTGAGGGACAGTCCGCCACGCCGGCCCAACAGACCAAACAACTGATCGAACAGCGCGGCGGCGCAGCCGAAATCAGCACTGACTCTGTCGCCGAGTGGGGGTCGGCGCAGAAGATCATTCAGGCCGCACTCGATCACTATGGCCGGATCGACGGCGTGGTGAACAACGCCGGCATCCTGCGCGACGTGATCTTCCACAGGATGTCGCCCGAGGACTGGCTGTCGGTGATCGCCGTCCACCTCAACGGCAGCTTCTTCGTCAGCCGGGCAGCGGCCGAACACTATCGCAAGCAGGAGAGCGGCACGTTCGTGCACATCTCCTCAACCTCCGGGCTGATCGGCAATTTCGGCCAGGCGAACTACTCGGCGGCCAAGCTGGGCATCACCGCGCTGTCGAAGTCGATCGCACTCGATATGAAACGCTACAATGTGCGATCGAACTGCATCGCGCCATTCGCCTGGAGCCGCATGACCAGTTCGATCCCGGCCAGCACGCCGGAGCAGCAGGCGCGGGTGGCGAAGATCCAGCAGATGACGCCAGACAAGAACGCACCGATGGCGGTGTTCCTGTCGTCCGACGCAGCGAAGGACGTGACCGGCCAGGTGTTTGGCACGCGGATGAACGAGGTCATCCTGTTCAGTTCACCGCGGCCGATCCGTATCGTGCATCGCGCCGAGGGTTGGACGCCGGAAAGTATTGCCGAACATGCGGCGCCTGCGTTGAAGGCCGCGTTCATGCCGCTGGATCGCTCGGGCGAGGTCTTCGACTGGGATCCGCTCTGACGGACACCGTCTACGCGGTATTTCGGGACGCCGCCGATGCCTGGCATGATCGGCCGTTCCTGCATGTCACCGGTGAGACAGCGCGGCACTACGGTATCGCGCCCGGTACCCTGACCTACGGTCAGGCCGCGGCGGAGGTCGAGGCGATTGCCCAGCGTTACCGGACGGCCGGATACGGCGTCGGTCACCGTGTCGGCCTGATGCTGGAGAATCAGCCGGCGACGTTCCTACACTGGTTTGCACTGAACGGACTGGGCGCGAGCGTCGTGCCGCTCAATCCGGACCTGCGCGCTGGCGAGCTGGATTACCTGTTGCGGCACAGCGGCATCTGCCTCGCTGTCGGCGCCCCGATTCACACGGACACACTGCGAAACGCGGTGAGCAGGAACGCCGGTTCATGCTCGGTCGCAGCGGATGAGGCGGAGATCGCCACCGCGCCCACTCGCGCACATGATCAGATGCCCGATGCTGGCACGGAATGCGCCTTGCTCTACACGTCCGGCACCACCGGCACGCCGAAAGGCTGCGTGCTGTCCAATGCGTATTTCATCCGCTGTGGACGCTGGTACTCCGAGATCGGCGGACTGTGCGCGCTCCGGCCCGGCCAGGAGCGGCTGATCACGCCCCTGCCGATGACTCATGTGAACGCGATGGCCTACTCAACGCTTGCGATGGTGCTGACCGGCGGATGCATCATCCCGCTCGACCGGTTCCATCCGCGGAGCTGGTGGCAGATCGTGCGCGAGAGCAGGGCGACGATCCTGCACAGCCTGGGCGTTATGCCGACGATGTTGCTGGGGTTCGATCCCACGCCCGACGACCGCGCACATGACGTGCGCTTCGGCTTCGCACCGGGTGTTGATCCGCGCTGGCACGCCGCGTTCGAGGCTCGCTTCGGCATTCCGATGATCGACGCATGGGCGATGACCGAGACCGGCGGCGGCGCGGTGGTGATCGCCAGCCACGAGCCGCGCCATGTCGGCCGGTCATGCTTCGGGCGCCCCCAGTCCTTCATGCAATATCGGATCGTGGACCAGTCGGGCGTCGATATCGCCGATGACACGCCGGGCGAGTTGCTGGTCCGCGCCGCAGGACCGGACCCGCGTGCCGGCTTCTTCACCGAATACCTCGGCGATCCGCAGGCAACCGAATCGGCGTGGGAAGGCGGCTGGTTCCACACCGGCGACGTGGTGCGGCGGGATGCGGACGAAAACCTGTACTTCGTCGATCGCTGGAAGAACGTGATCCGCCGCAGCGGAGAAAACATCGCCGCCGCCGAGGTGGAAAGCGTGCTGCGGCAGCATCGACTGGTCCGCGACGTGGCGTGCGCCGCGGTCCCCGACGAATTGCGCGGCGAGGAAGTGCTGGCATGCATCGTTCCGCGTGAGCCGGTCGGCGACAAGGCCCGCGATGCGGCGGATATCGTGGCGCATGCGCTCGGCGAGCTCGCCTATTTCAAGGCGCCGGGCTATGTCGCGTTCGTCGATGCGCTGCCGTTGACGGCGACCAACAAGATCCAGCGCGGCGCGCTGAGAACCTGGGCGCGCGAGATTGCCGGCACACCAGACTGCATCGACACGCGCCACCTGAAGCGCCGAACTGCGCCAGCATGATGGACTATGGCGACGTAGTCGTCTGTGCGCCGGTCACCGTGCCGTACGTGCGCAGATCGGAGAAATCGGCCGCGTGGTGGTTGGGTACTGCGCTGCGCAAACTGCTGGAGGTGAGCGGACTTGCGAAGCAACAGGTCGATGGCCTGTGCCTGTCCAGCTTTACGCTGGCACCGGACGGTCCCGCGCCCTTCGTGCAATATGTCGGGCTGTCGCCGCGTTTCCTTGAATTCCTGCCGGCCGGTGGCGCATGCGGCATCATGGCATTGCGTCGCGCCGCAAGGGCAGTGCAGTGCGGCGATGCCGAGGTGGTGGCGTGCATGGCCGGCGACACCAATGGACGCGATACCTTTCACGATCTGGTGGCTCAGTTCAGCAGCTTCTCGCGCGACTGCGTCTGGCCGTACGGCGCCGGCGGCCCAAACGAGAGTTTCGCATTTCTGACTGACCACGCCATGCGCCGCACTGGCGCAACGTGCGAGGACTTCGGCAAGCTGTGCGTGGCGCAGCGGGAATGGGCACAGCGCAATCCTCTGGCCCTGCTGCGCAACGAGCTGACGTTGCAGGCATACCTTGCCGCCCCGCCGATCGCGCTGCCGCTGCATCTGTTCGACTGTGTGATGCCGTGTGCCGGCGCGGACGGTTTCCTGGTGATGCGCCGAGCCACAGCGGCATCGGTCGGCCTGCCTTGCGTGCGCATCCTCGCCACCATCGAGCGGCACAACGCATTTCCGGGCGATCCGATACAGTGGCGTGGCGGCTGGGCAATGGACGCCGACGCGCTGTGGCAGCAGGCGGCGATCGGGCCTGATGCCATCGACGTGGTGCAGACCTACGACGATTACCCGGTGATCTCGATGCTGCAATTTGAGGACCTCGGATTCTGCGCCAAGGACGCCGGCGCGGACTTCATCCGGCGCAACGACTTCGGACCGGGCGGGAACCTGCCGCACAATACCGGCGGCGGTCAGCTGTCCGGCGGCCAGGCAGGCGCCGCCGGTGGCTTTCTCGGGTTGGTGGAGGCGGTTCGTCAGCTGACCGGCCAAGCCGATGGACGCAATGTGCCTGAAGCGCGCCATGCTTTGGTCAGCGGTTTCGGCATGATCAACTACGATCGCGGCCTCTGTACCGCCGCCGCGGTCCTGGCGAGATGACGCCGATGCAGCAGATGGCCGAACACGCGGCCGATGGGAAGCTGGCGCTACAGCGCTGCACCGCGTGCGGCACGGTCCAATACCCGCCACGCGAACTTTGCTCCCTGTGTTTGACCGACAGGTTGGAATGGCGCGTGACCGACGCGGAAGGCGGCGAAGTACTGGCGGCGACGACCTTGCACCGCAGCCATGAAACAGCGTTCCGCGACGGTTTGCCGCTGCGCGCTGGCCTGGTCCGGCTCGATCCGGGACCGACTGTCATCTGCTTTCTCCCTGACGGCGGCGATGCCGGCACGCGCGTTCGGATCACAGCACGCAACGACGACGGCGGCCACGCGGTGCTGACGGCGAGACCGGTGCCATAGCTTGTCCGGCGCAACCCGCGCGCTTACGTTCGCGGTAATCAAAAGGGGGCCTCATGACGCTTGCAGCATCACGCCGCGGCTTTCTCGCACTGACCGCCGCGACGCTCGCCGCACCCGCGATCGTGCGCGCGGCGGATGATGCGGTGACAATCGCGTGGCCGAGCGACGTGCCAAGCTGGGATCCGAACCAGCGTTTCACGCCCGATGCGCAGTCGCTGTTCAAGGCGGTTTTCGACCAGCCTCTCGACCAGGACCCAAGCCTCAGGCTGGTCCCGCATCTGATCACACGCTGGGAACTGTCGCCAGACGGCCTGACAATGCCGGTTGAACTGCGCGACGATGTGCAGTTCCACAACGGCGATCGGATGACGGCCGACGATTTCAAATTCACCTTCTTCGACCGCATCAAGACCACACCGGGTCTCGACATCGCCAATTCCTGGCGCAAGGTGCAGGACATCGAGGTGTTGTCACCCACCAAAGCGGTGATGCATTTCAGCTCGCCCGCGCCGACAGCGCCGGTGTGGCTGGCGTTCCTCGGCAGCTATCTGGTTCCCAAGGGCTACGTCGAGCAGGTCGGTGCGCAGACCTTCGCGCAGAAGCCGGTCGGCACAGGTCCCTATCGCCTGATGGAATGGGAGGTGAACGGGCGCATCGTGCTGGAGCGCAACGACAACTACTGGGGGCCGAAGCCCGCGATCAAACGTGTCACCGTGCAAATCATCAAGGACCCTTCGGCTCGCGTGGCGGCGGTGCAGTCCGGTCAGGTGGATCTGGCGATCAACCTGCCGGTGCGCGAGGCCGTCCGCCTGCAGGGCGAACCGAAACTCACGGCCGAGCTGGACCCGATCACGCGGATCATCCTGCTGCAAGTGCGCAACGATCTGGGTTTCGAAGACATCAACGTGCGGCTTGCGGCGCATCACGCAATCGACAAGGCGGCCCTGTCGCGCGCCTTCTACAACAACGCCGCGGTGCCGCTGTCGCAGCTCGCAACCCCCGGCACGCCCGGCTATATGGCGGATTTCACGTTCAAATATGATTTGGACCTGGCGAAGCAGCTTCTGGCGAAGTCGGGATTCAGTCCGGAGAAGCCGGCAAAGATCGGATTTGCCACCACCAACGGTCAGTTTCCCGGCGACTACGACATCGCCCGCGCCATCGCGCAGATGTGGAAGCGCATCGGCATCGAGGCCGATGTCCAGGTGATCGAATACCCCAAGTATTTCGAGCTGAACCGTGGCCACAAGCTGCCGGAGGCGACGCTCTACAGCTTCGACAACGCCACCGGTGATCCCGAAATCTTCGTTGGCTACATGCTCAACCCGAAGCTGCCATTCTCGCCATGGCAGGACATGACGATCGGCCAGAAGGTGATCGACCTGTTCAACGTCGCCGACACCGACAAGCGGTTCGCCGGCTGGAAAGCGATCGACCAGGAAGCGATCGAGACCGGCGCCAAGATGCCGTTGCTGCAAAGCGTGCAGACCGTCGCGCGGCAGAAGAACCTGGCGGTGACAAAATACGCCAACGGCTGGGTACTCGCGCAGACCATGCGCTGGACGTGAACCAGGTGTGACCACCATCCTGCTCCTGCTCGGCCGGCGCATTCTGATGTCGGTCCCCATCCTCCTGACAGTGTCCATCCTGCTGTTCGTCGCGCTGCGACTGCTGCCGGTCGATCCCGCGGCGATGTCGATGCCACCCAACGCGACGATCGAGGACGTTGAAGCCAAACGGCGCGAGATGGGCCTCGACAAACCGCTGCCGGCGCAATACGCGATCTGGCTGCGCGGCGCGCTAAATGGCGATTTCGGCAAATCGATCCAGTTACGCCGCGATGCCGCGCGCCTCGTCGCGGCGTCCCTGCCCGCCACCATCCAGCTTGCACTGTGCGCGATGCTGATCGCCGGCGTCCTCGGAGTTGGCGGTGGCCTGCTGCTGTTCCACCTCCGCGGAGGGCCGGCAGAGACAATGGGCGATCTCGGCACGACCGTTCTGCTGTCGGTGCCGGAATTCCTCTGGGCGCTGCTGTTCATTCTTGTGTTCGGCGTGCTGGTGCCGTTGCTGCCGTTCATCGGCCAGCTTGGACCGCAGTTCAGCGTGACGCCTGTCACCGGATTTCTGCTGATCGACACGCTGCTGACCGGCCAGCCCGCCGCGTTCGCCAGCGCGCTCGCGCATCTCGCGCTGCCCGCCGCCGCGCTCGGCATCGCCTTCTCGCCCGCCATCATGCGCGTGCTGCGGTCCAGCCTGCTGGACGTGTACCAGGAGGACTACATCCGCCAGGCGCGGCTGCGCGGCATCGGCGAATGGCGCATCCTGATCATCCATGCGCTGCCAAACGCGATCCTGCCGACGCTCACGCTGATGGGCGTGCAGTTCGGATTCCTGTTCGGCGGCACGCTGCTGGTGGAGGTCATCTACTCCTACCCCGGCCTCGGCAATTTGATGGTGGACGCGGTGCGTAACGCCGATCTGCCGATCATCCAGACCGTCGGGCTGACGTACTGCATCATGGTGCTGCTGATCGGCATGGTCGTGGATGCGCTGGTGCTGATCCTCAATCCGCGGTTGCGCGGATCATGATCGCGCTGCGCCTGCTGCGCTCCGGTCGTGTTGTAGCCGGCGGCGCACTGATCCTGCTGGTTGCACTGTGCGCGCTGTTTGCACCGCTGCTGGCGGGACACGATCCGGGCGATCAGGACCTTGCTGAATATCTTGCTGCCACCTGCCTGGCAGCATGGGGGCGACCCAACCTTCCCGCTCGGCACCGACAGCCTCGGGCGCGATGAGTTCTCGCGCCTGCTGTTCGGCGCGCGCGTCGCGCTGCTCGTCGCCCTCACCGCTGCCAGCGGCGCGGCGGTGCTTGGGTCGGTGCTGGCACATATCGCCGGCTATTTTGGCGGTTTCGTCGATTGGCTGATCGGTCGCGCCGTCGAGGTGTGGATGTCATTCCCGCCGGTCATTCTGAGTTTGATCCTAATGGTCGGACTTGGCACCGGCGCCGACAGGGTGGTTCTCGCCATCATCCTTGTGGACTGGACGCGCTTCTGCCGCGTGCTGCGCGCCGAAGTACTGGTGACGGTGCGGCGCGATTACGTCGCTGCGGCGCGTCTCGCCGGCTTCACACATCTTCAGACGCTGACACGAGAAATCCTGCCGGCCACCCTACCGCTGCTGATCACGTTGCTCAGCCTGGAGATGGGCATCGCGGTGATCGTGGAGGCCGTGCTCTCCTTCGTCGGGCTTGGCGTATCGGCCGATCAGGCCGCCTGGGGTCAGATGATCGCCGACTCGCGGACCAGCTTCGCGCAGGCGCCATGGACGTTGCTGGTGCCGATGACGGCAATCTTCCTGACCGTGACCGGGTTCAATCTGCTGGGAGACGGATTGCGCCGAACACTCGACGTGCGCCTCGGCGCCGCCCGGAGCGCCTGACCATCCTCGCAGCGGCGGATCTCACCATCGGCGCCAGGCTCGGCGGACGACACATCGAGGTGATCCGGCGGCTGTCCTTCAACCTGGCGCCGGGTCGCATCCTCGGCGTCGTTGGCGAATCGGGTGCAGGCAAGTCGATGATCGGCCGCTCCATCGTAGGTGCATTGCCCACGGGTTTCGGCATTACCAACGGCACGCTCCATCTCGGCGGCGAAGACATGGTGCGTTTGACACCAGCACGCCGACGCGCACTGCTCGGCCGGGAAATCACGTTCGTCCCGCAGGAGCCGATGACGGCGCTCAATCCGGTGATGACGGTCGGCGCACAACTCGACGAACATCTCAAGCGTCTCGGCATTCTGTCGCGCAGCAGACGACGGGAACGAGCCCTGCAATTGCTTGACGAAGTGCATCTGCCCAACGGCGAGGCACTGTTTCGCCGCTACCCGCATCAGCTCTCTGGCGGCATGTGCCAACGCGTGCTGATCGCCCTCGCATTCGCCGCGCGCCCGCGTCTGGTCGTTGCCGATGAACCGACGACCGCCTTGGATGTGACCGTGCAGGCGCGGATCGTCCAGCTGATCGCCGAGTTGCAGCGTGACGAAGGCACCTCGGTGCTGTTCATCACCCACGATCTCCGGCTGGCATCGCGCATCTGCGACGAGATCATCGTGCTCTATGCCGGTCGCGCGGTGGAGCGTGGCCCCGCTGCCTCGCTGCTCGCCGCGCCGGCGCATCCCTACACACGCTGCCTACAACTCTCCGCGCCAGCCATGTCCGGTTCCCGGCGGAGCTTATTTGCCTTGCCGGACCGGATGCCGGGCCTTGCGGCATTGGCCGCCATGCACGGCTGCCGCTTCGCACCACGCTGTCCAATTGCGGACGCGGACTGCCGGACGGTCGATCCGCCCGACCGGACAGCCGGCCAATCACACGTAGTGGCATGCCTGCACTCCAGCAATCTGGCTGGGATCGTGGTGCCAAACCACGCGATCATGCCGCCAACCAACACCGGCGATGCGCTGCTGCGGCTCGATCATGCCGGGAAGCGCTTCAGCACCCGCGGTCGGCCGTTCCAGAGATCCGGCGAAACGTGGGCAGTGCGTGACGTAACCTTCGAGGTAGGAGCGGGAGAGTTCGTTGGCCTCGTGGGCGAGAGCGGCAGCGGTAAGAGTACATTGGCGCGGCTGGTCATGGGACTGGAGCACGCCTCGACCGGACGCATCCTACTCGGCGGTCGCGACGTCACCCGCGGGGCTTCCGCGGACTCGCGACACCGCCTGCACTGGGCACAGATGGTGTTTCAGGATCCGCAATCGGCGCTGAATCCGCGTCGCCGCGTTGGCGATATCGTCACGCAGGTGCTGCAGGCCGGATGGCAGCCGATGGATCGTGGGCGACGCATGGAACGCGCGCGCGTCCTGCTGGCCGAGGTCGGGCTTGGCGCGGACATGCTGGACCGATATCCCACGCAGCTGTCGGGCGGCCAGCGTCAGCGCGTCAACATCGCCCGCGCGCTCTGTGCCGTACCGCGCCTGCTTATTGCGGACGAGATCGTGTCGGGGCTCGACGTATCCGTGCAGGCGCAGTTGCTCGCATTGCTGGAGCGTCTGCGTGCGGACCGTGGCATCGCGCTGTTGTTCATCTCCCACGACCTGTCGGTGGTCCGGCATCTGTGCGATCGCGTACTGGTGATGCATCACGGTGCGATCGTCGAGCAGGGTCGGACAGAGACCGTGTTCGCTTCCCCGCAACATCCCTACACGCGCCGACTCCTGGCCGCGGTGCCGCCCGACAACCCGGCGGAAGAATGGCAGCCGTTCCCCGATGAGATCGAGCTGGCAGCTACGCCTGCCGCAGACCCGCCTCCCGTAGCAGGGGCAGCACAGTCTCGATGAAATACGGCAGCTCATTCTTGAAGTTCACAAACGATACTGTGGTGCCGGCGAAACCGACCTCGCTCATCCGCACCATTTCCCCGGCGATCCGGCGCGGCGTGCCGATCAGCGGATAGGTGCCGGCGCCACCGACGAAGCGTTTGCGGTGCAGGCGGTAGGCCTCCGGGTCATGCGATGACGAAAACCGCTCCTTGGCGTCCATGTAGAAGTCCACACTGGCGGTATCTTCCATGCGTACGGCGTAGTGCTCGTAATAATCCTCGGCCTCCGTCTGTGTCGGCCGGCACACGACGTGGCATGTCGTGTAAACCCCAACCTCACGCCCGGCGGCATGAGCGCGTGCCGCCATGTCCGCGATGTGCGGACGACCGCCCTCGATGTCGACGAACGTCGTGAACAGGAAATCCGCCGTCTTCGCCGCGAAATCGCGTCCCACCGGCGAAAATGCTGCGTTCAGCGTCACCGGACGCGGTCTCTGCAACGGCAGTGGGTGGCCGGACACATTCTTCAGCTTGTAGAACCGGCCCTCGTGGTCAAAAGGGACCCCACCGGCGTAAATGCGCTCCACGATCTCGGCCCATTCGAGGCCCTGCTCGTATCGGTCCTCGATCATCGGCAATCCGAACAGCTCGAATTCCTGCGGGCTCCAGCCACATACGATATTCAGTCCGGCCCGGCCACCCGACGCATGATCGACCGTCGCCAGAGCCTTGGCCGCGAAGACCGGATGCACCATCGGCACGTGCACGGTTGAAAACAGCGCAATATCCCGCGTGAAGCCGGCAAGCGCCGCGGCATAGGTGAGGGTCTCGAAGCTCCATTCACGGCTGTTCATCTCGCCGCCGAAGCCCTTCCAGCGTGCGATCGGCAGGAAGAATTCGATACCGGCGCGGTCCGCCATCTGCGCGACCTCGACCACCTCATTCCAGCGCGCCGGCCAGCGTTCAGGCACGCGCGTCAGGGTCAGGCCGCCATCGGCGTTGGCCGAGAAGATCCCCAGCTTGAAGAGATTGGGGCCGTGCATCGGATGGACCATCAGCGCCTCCTTGCCGCGCGCCGGATAATGCAGGTATGAACGAACTTCCCGTCAAGCACGGAGACCCGATGAGGATCGTTTGCATCGGCGGCGGCCCGGCCGGTCTCTACTTCGCGATACTGATGAAGTTGCGCGACCGCGCCCATCGCGTCAGCGTGATCGAGCGGAACCGCGCGGATGACACGTTCGGCTGGGGCGTCGTGTTCTCCGACGAAACACTGCGCAACCTCAAGGGCGGCGACCCGCAAACAGAACGATACATCAGCGACAGTTTCGTCCATTGGGATGACATCGACATCCATTTCAAGGGCCGCGTCATCCGTTCCGGTGGCCACGGCTTCTGCGGTATCGAGCGCAAGCGACTGCTCAACATCCTCCACGAACGCGCGGCGGAACTTGGTGTGGAACTGATCTTTCAACGTGAGGTGCTGGATGTCACCGAATTCGCCGATGCCGACCTGATCGTGGCAGCCGACGGCATCAACAGCACGATCCGAACCCGCTACGCGGAACATTTCGGTCCTTCGATCGACGAGCGTACGAACCGGTTTGCCTGGCTCGGCACGCACAAGCTGTTCGACGCCTTCACCTTCATCTTCGTCGAGACCGAGTGGGGTTGGTTCCAGGCCCATGCCTATCGCTTCAACGGTGACACCTCGACATTCATCGTCGAAACGCGCGAGGCGACATGGCGAGCTGCCGGTCTGGATCAAATGGATGTGCCGCAATCGGTCGCCTTCTGCGAACGCCTGTTCGCACTATGGCTCGACGGGAACGCACTGTTGACCAACATGCGTCACCTGCGCGGCTCGCAGTTCATCAATTTCCATCGCATCTCCAACGCGACCTGGGTGAAACAGCGGATCGTGCTCATGGGGGATGCCGCGCACACCGCGCATTTTTCAATCGGCTCCGGTACCAAGCTTGCGCTGGAGGACGCGATCGGGCTGGCGCAGTCCATCGACCGGTGCGGCGCAGACATTCCTGCCGCTCTTGCCACCTATGAAGCGGAACGGCGGATCGAGGTGCTGAAACTCCAGTCGGCAGCCCGCAATTCCACCGAATGGTTCGAGAACGTCGCTCGCTACACCCATCTGGAACCACAGCAGTTCGCCTACAGTCTCCTGACCCGCAGCCAACGCATCGGCCACGAGAATCTCCGCATGCGTGACCGCGCGTGGCTGGAAGGGATCGAGGGCTGGCTTGCCGCACATGCCGGAAGCGGAACACCAAACCGGCCGATTCCGCCAATGTTCCTGCCGTTCAAACTCCGCGACATGGCGCTTGCCAACCGCGTGGTGGTTTCGCCGATGGCGACCTACAGCGCGCGGGACGGCATGCCAAATGACTTTCATCTGGTCCATCTCGGCGCGCGTGCACTTGGTGGTGCAGCCCTGGTGTTCACTGAGATGACCTGTGTCACACCGGAGGGTCGCATCACGCCGGGCTGCGCTGGTATGTACAGCGAAGCGCAAATGCAGGCCTGGAAGCGCATCGTCGACTTTGTGCACGGGCAATCCAACGCGCGGATCTGCATGCAGCTTGGCCACTCCGGCCTGAAAGGCTCGACCAACCTCGGCTGGGAGGGCATGGACGAACCACTGGACACGGCCAACTGGGAGCTTATCGCACCAAGCCCGATATCCTGGAGCCCCCGCAATCAGGTTCCGCGTACGATGACCAGCGCGGATATGGATGCGATACTCGACGCCTTCATCCGCGCGACGCGTCATGCGGAAGTGGCAGGGTTCGACATGATCGAGTTGCATGCCGCGCACGGCTATCTGCTGTCGTCTTTCATCTCGCCGCTGACCAACCACCGCACGGATGAATTTGGTGGCAGTTTGGCAAATAGACTGCGCTATCCGCTCGAAGTGTTCTGCGCCATGCGCACTGCATGGCCAGCGCACAAGCCGATGTCGGTGCGAATCTCGGCCACCGACTGGGTGGATGGCGGCATCACCGTGGACGATGCGGTGATGATCGCGCACGCGTTCAAGCAGGCGGGCGTGGATCTGATCGACGTATCCGCCGGGCAGACCTCGATCGAGGCCAAGCCGATTTACGGCAGGATGTTCCAGACACCGTTTGCCGACCGCATCCGCAATGAGGTCGGCATCGCCACGATGGCCGTCGGCAACATCACGGAGCCCGACCATGTGAATTCGATCATCGCGGCGGGCCGCGCCGATCTGTGTGCGCTGGCCAGGCCGCATCTGTCCAACCCGCATTTTGCCCTGCATGCCGCGGCGGAGCTTGGCTACGCAGAACAGGCGTGGCCAAAGCAGTATCTCGCCGGAAAGGCGCAATTCGAACGCACGCTCAAGCGGGACAGCGACCCGGCAATCATCATATGACGCCGCCGCGGCGCGCCCTCGTCACTGGTGGCGCGAAAGGGATCGGTTTGGCGATCGCACAACGGCTCGCGCAGGAAGGCGTGGCATTGGCGCTACTTGGCCGCGATCGTGTCGCTCTGCAGACAGCATCGAACCAGCTTGGTGCCACCTTTGAAGTGGCGGACGTGACGCAGCCGGAGATGCTCGCCGCCGCGATCGGGCAACTGGGTTCGTTCGACATCCTGGTGAACAACGCGGGTGCCGCGTCCTCGCAGCCGTTTCTGAAGTCCACGCCGCAGGACTGGTCGGCAATGATCGCGGTCAATCTGACATCGGCGTTCGCGGCTTGTCACGCCGTCCTGCCGCACATGCTCACAAGCCGCTGGGGACGCATCGTCAATATTGCCAGTACCGCGGGGTTGAAGGGCTACGCCTACACCGCTTCGTACAGCGCCGCGAAACACGGCGTAGTCGGTCTGACCCGTGCCCTGGCGATCGAACTGGCGCACACCGGCGTGACGGTGAACGCGGTCTGTCCGGGCTTCACCGACACCGACCTCGTCCGACGCGCCACCCGCACGATCGCGCAGCAGACCGGACGCAGCATCGCCGATGCGGAAGCGACCCTCGCGCGCTACAATCCGCAAGGACGGCTGGTGACACCCGTGGAAGTTGCCGAAGCCGTCGCGTTCCTGTGCCGTGATGCGGCTTCGGCAATGACCGGTCAGTCGATCGTCGTGGCCGGTGGGGAGGTGACATGACCATGCACCGAATTCTTCAGCCCGTCGGTTGGCAGCGGCCATCAGGCTACAGCAATGGCATCGTGGCAAAGGGATCGACGATAAGTCTTGCCGGACAGATCGGCTGGGATGCGATGACAGGGCGCATCGCAGAAGGCATGGCGGCGCAGGTCGAGCAGGCACTGAGCAACATCGTGACACTGCTTGCCGAAGCAGGCGCGCAAGCCACCGACGTCGTGCGGATGACATGGTTTGTCACCGACATGGAGCAATACCGCCTGGAAGCGAAAGCGATCGGCCAGGGTTATCGCCGTGTCATGGGCAGGCATTTCCCGACGATGTCCGTGATCGGCGTAAGCTGTCTGGTGGAGCACGAAGCACTGGTGGAGATCGAGGCGACGGCCGTGACGAGCCATGCCTGAATCCTTCCCGTTTGACAGCTTCGCCCGCGACAACCTGCCGCCGCGCGAACAATGGCCCGATCTGCTGCTCGACGGCCTGCATTACCCGGATCAACTGAACTGCGTGACCGCGCTGCTGGATGATCGCGTTGCAGCCGGCGAAGGGTTGCGACCCTGTCTGATGTCGCTGACCGAGACATGGAGCTATGCGGATTTGCTCACACGTGTGAACCGCATCGCCAATGTCCTTTCGCACCAGCTTGGCATGGTCCGTGGCAAGCTGGTGCTGTTGCGGGCACCGAACACGAAGCTGATGGTTGCCGCCTATCTCGCCGTCATCAAGGCGGGGGGTGTTGCGGTTGCAACCATGCCGCTGCTGCGAGCGGGGGAACTCGGCACCATCATCGACAAGGCGCGAATCGATCTGGCGCTGTGCGATCATCGCCTGCTGGCCGACCTTGAAACGGCCGCGCGGACCCGCACCGGTTTGCGCATCGTGGCGATGGGCGGCCCGTCCGCCGACGACCTGCTGGCAGCGATGGCACGCGAGACCGACGACTTCGCTGCCTGCGCCACCAGGGCGGATGATGTGTGCCTGATCGCCTTCACGTCAGGTACGACCGGCGAACCGAAGGGCACGATGCATTTCCATCGCGACATGCTGGCGACCTGCGACACCTATGGTGCCCATGTGTTGCGTGCGTGCGCCGACGACCTGTTCTGCGGCAGCGCACCGATAGCCTTCACGTTCGGACTTGGAGCGGCAGTGCTGTTTCCCCTGCGTGTCGGTGCCAGTTCCCTTCTCCTGGAGCAGGCGTCGCCTGAACGACTGCTGGATGCCATCCGCACGCTACGGCCGACCGTATGCTTCACCGCACCCACCGCATATCGCGCAATGCTTGCCAATATGCGACCCGGCGACGTTGGTAGCCTGCGCATCTGCGTCTCGGCCGGGGAAGCACTGCCCAAACCCACCTGGGACGCGTGGCATGCCGCGACCGGAATTGCGATCATGGATGGCATCGGTTCCACCGAGATGCTGCACATCTTCATCGGCGCGCCGATTGAAAAGATCCGGCCCGGCGCGACCGGCATCCCGGTTCCCGGCTACCAGGCGAAGCTGATCGACGAGCACGGCAATGACCTGCCGCACGGCAGCATCGGTCGGCTGGCGGTGCGCGGTCCGACCGGCTGCCGCTATCTCGCCGATGCGCGGCAGACGGAATACGTGCAGAACGGCTGGAACGTTACCGGCGACACCTACCGTCAAGACGAGGATGGATATTTTTGGTTCCAGGCGCGCTCCGACGACATGATCCTGTCGTCCGGCTACAACATCTCGGGCCCGGAGGTAGAATCAGCGCTGCTGACACATCCCGAGGTCGCGGAATGCGCTGTGGTCGCCTCACCCGATGCGGCACGCAGCATGATCGCGAAGGCCTATGTCGTGTTGCATTACCCGGACGCCGCGGGTCCCGAGATGGTGCGCGCATTGCAGGACCACGTGAAGGCCGAGATCGCGCCATACAAATATCCTCGCGCGATCGAATTCGTTGCGTCGCTGCCCAGGACCGGCACCGGCAAGCTGCAACGTTTCGTGCTTCGCCAGCGGGCTGCTGCTGTTCCAGCGTGACCCGCGATGCGGCGCTGCACGCCTGCCCGTCCGGGCGTCGCACAGTGATGGGGGATGATCGAATGGCGCAGATCAGCAATGTGCGAACCATCCGTGCGCCGCATGGCACGCAACTCAAGGCAAAGTCGTGGCTCACCGAGGCGCCCTTGCGCATGCTGATGAACAACCTCGATCCCGAGGTGGCGGAACGTCCGGGCGACCTTGTGGTCTATGGCGGCATGGGTCGCGCCGCGCGCGACTGGGACAGCTACGACCGGATCGTCGCGACGCTATGCCGGCTGGAGGCGGACCAAACCCTGCTGGTGCAGTCGGGCAAGCCGGTCGGCGTGTTCCGCACCCACGAGGACGCACCGCGCGTGCTGATTGCGAATTCCAATCTGGTGCCGCACTGGGCGACGTGGGCCCATTTCAATGAGCTCGATCGCAAGGGCCTGATGATGTACGGCCAGATGACCGCTGGCTCTTGGATCTACATCGGCAGCCAGGGAATCATCCAGGGCACATATGAGACTTTTGTCGAGGTGGGGCGCCGGCACTACGGCGGTGACCTCGCGGGACGCTGGATCCTTACCGCCGGCCTCGGCGGCATGGGTGGTGCGCAGCCCCTCGCCGCGACAATGGCCGGTGCATCGCTGCTGGCGATCGAATGCCAGCCGAGCCGGATCGATATGCGGTTGCAGACCGGCTACCTCGACATGCGCGTGGCCAACCTCGACGAAGCATTGACCGTCATCGAACGTGCCTGCCGCGAGCGCAAGCCGATATCTGTCGCAGTGCTGGGCAACGCCGCGGAGCTGTTGCCGGAACTGGTTCGGCGTGGTGTGCGTCCCGACGTGGTGACCGATCAGACCTCATCGCATGATCCGGCCAACGGCTATCTTCCAAAGGGCTGGAGCGTCGCCGAATGGGAGCGTCGCCGCGAGACCGCGCCGAACGACGTCGCCTCGGCTGCGCGCGCCTCCATCGCCGAGCATGTGCGCGCGATGCTGACGTTCCATCGCATGGGCATTCCAACGCTGGACTACGGCAACAACATCCGCCAAATCGCCAAGGATGAAGGTGTGGCTCAGGCTTTCGACTTCCCGGGCTTCGTGCCGGCTTACATCCGCCCGCTTTTCTGCCGCGGCGTCGGGCCGTTCCGATGGGCTGCGCTGTCGGGCGATCCGGAGGACATCTACCGCACCGACGCCAAGGTAAAGGAACTGATGCCCGGCAACCCGCATTTGCACCACTGGCTCGACATGGCGCGCACACGCATCCGCTTCCAGGGTTTGCCCGCGCGGATTTGCTGGGTTGGGTTGGGCGACCGACATCGGCTGGGTCTGGCGTTCAACCAAATGGTCGCGCGCGGCGAGTTGAAGGCGCCAATCGTCATCGGCCGCGATCATCTCGATGCGGGCTCGGTCGCGTCGCCGAATCGCGAGACGGAGGCGATGCTGGATGGTTCGGACGCCGTGTCGGATTGGCCGATGCTGAATGCGCTGCTGAACTGCGCATCCGGCGCGACATGGGTGTCGCTGCACCACGGCGGCGGTGTCGGCATCGGCTATTCGCAGCACGCCGGCATGGTCATCGTCTGTGATGGGACGGACGCCGCCGCGCGACGGATCGAACGCGTGCTGTGGAACGATCCGGCGAGCGGCGTAATGCGCCACGCCGATGCCGGCTACGACAGTGCGCTGGACTGCGCACGCGAACACGGGTTGGACCTGCCTGGCATTCTGCCTGCTGCACGCCGGTGACCCGGGCCGCGGGTGACAAACGCCCGGGCGACTTCGCGGTCGAGGTCGGCTGGCGTGCGCGACGGGCCGAAACTCACGGGCCGAAACTCAGATGTCGAGCTTTCCCTGGCGCGGGTCGTGTATCCTGCCGGCACGACGCGACCGCGAGGCAGCCTGGGTCCGCGGCTCCGATGGGTGGAAGGCTGCTGTCCAGATCCGCCGCTGCGCCTCGTAGGCGACCTGCTTGGCCCCGGACTCTGCGAGGAACCTTGCCGTGACCTCGACACGGGCTGCTGGAATCCCGTCAGATCCAGCCATCGGGTTCCTGACACGAGGACATGGCGTGTCTCCCACGCATCGGTATCACATTGACCATCTGGAGGCGATCCGCTCGTCCGCTGTCGATTGGAACGCCGGATAGTGCCTCGTCAGCGATAGTAGCCACCTCCCAGACCACCGAACAGAAACAGAACGATGATGATAATCAGAAGCAGGCCCAATATGCCGCTCAAGCCCCCACCGCCATAATATCCCCTGCGGTGACCGTAGTAGCCGCCACCGCCGAACAGCAGGACGAGTACGATAACGAGCAGGATGAGTGACATTGCTGGACATCTCCTCGGGGCACGCGCGATCTGGTGATCGCTATGCCACGAATTTTGCTGGTTTTCCTTTGCTGGGGTAATAGGCGGCGGCGGAACCGTCAACTGGACGGCGACAATAGTCGCCGGCCGAAGCCAAACTGATCTGAGAGGGAAACCAAGATGCGTCGTTCATCACTGGCGTTGCCACTTCTGTTCGGCCTTGCGGGGTGCGTCAGCAGCAGCAATCCGCCTCCACCTCCGCCAACGACGGTCGTTGTACCGCCAGGCTCGACCGTGGTCTGCTCCAACGGCGCCCCGCCCCCATGCAGATAGACCCGGAGAGCGGCCTGCGTGAGAGGACCCGCTGGGCAAATACGCGGTGAGCGATTAATTCCGAAACCGTAACTTGCTATTCGATGGCCGTTGGCATTACATTATGAAATGCCGCACGGCGAGTCAGTCTCAGAGAGGCAAGCTCTCTACCTGACGCGGGTGGCAGAGTTCCGCGAGCTATCGAGAATGGCAACCGACCCGGTCCTGACGAATGCCTATGCACAGATAGCGGAAAAACTACGCGGCACTGGCCAAGCTCGTCACTGGCGAGGATTGCTGACGGCACGTGGACGTTAACATCGACCCGGAGATACATGATTGCCCGTCGATCGGAGGCGCATCGAGACCGTAACTTGTATGCATTGCGGTAACGGGCAGGCAACGCTTCTTCCCCGTGTCTGCAACCGTGCCGACTATTCCTGTCGAAGCTGTGGCGATTATAGCGTAAGCGGCACGATGGAACGGATCATCAAGAATGGCCACGCCGACCCAAGACTGGCGCGCATAGTCGCAGAGAATGGGCGCAGGTATCTCAGGCCATCACGCCAATGATCCGTGTGGGCCTCCAGGGAAACCGAGACCGGTCTGGGCCGCCTGCGGATGGCCGACCCTGCCCATAATTCGGAGGCATGTTTCACCGACCAAGGCGTGTAGGCTCAGGAGTCCGCGAGCCTCGCGACTGAAACACGGTACCGAATGGGCGCAGTTCAACGCTGGTTGGCTCGGGTGGTAGGATTCGAACCTACGACCAATCGGTTAACAGCCGATTGCTCTACCGCTGAGCTACACCCGATGAGTGCCATCCGCGGTATCTAGTCGGCCAGCAGGTGCGGGTCAACGCGGCGGACGTCATTCGACACGATCTGGGCTTGCCCTGATTGGCGTGGCATTCTGCTCCGTCGTTGCCGGATTTGCTCCGGGGATGATTGTCCGGCTGTCGCCGGCGGCTCGGCAGGAGACCTGGAATGGGAGTCCACGCGGACAAGATAGCCGCTGCCACGCTCGAACTCGATGCAATCGGCCGCTACCGGCGCGACGGCTACCTCGTGGTTCCCGGATTGCTGGACCCGCACCACGTCGAGCAATGCCTGACCGCGCTCGGCGACCTCGCGGCGAACCCGGGTCTGGAGCCGGGGCAGCGTGACGGCACGGGTGCCTTCATCGCGCTGGAGCCGGAGGCAGACGACGCGTCCGCCGCCGCGATGGATCGCGCCGACCTGATCCGCAAGTTCGGCGACTTCACCGATGGCTCGCCGGCGCTGCTGCGCGCGGCGATGTCGGCCCGCCTCCACATGATCCTCGATGCTCTGATGGGGCGGGGTCGCGTGCTGCTGCAGGAAATGGCACTTGTGAAGCCGCCGAAGATCAGCGGCGAAAAGCCGTGGCACCAGGACGCCGCCTATTTTCGTGGCAGTGACCCGAACATGATGTTCGGCGTGTGGATCGCGCTCGATCCGGCGACGCGGGATAACGGCTGCATGCAGGTCATCCCCGGCTCCCATCTGCGCGGGCCGGTGCCGCATGTGCCTGCGAAGGACATCAATCTCTGCACTATCCGCGCCGATCTGGTCCGGATGGATGAACGCGAGGGCCTGCCGATGAACCCTGGCGACGCGCTGATCTTCCACAGCCTGATCCATCACTACACTGCCGCAAACCGATCCGATCGGAGGCGCAGGGCGCTACAGTTCCATTACCACCAGGTCGGACTGGTGTGGACATCGCTGGACGCGCATCGCGGGCTGTACCATGACGGCGACGGCGCATACGCGGGCTGCACCGTGCCAAAGGGTGCACCGTTCGCAGAAGCGTCCAGCTTCGTGCCGAACCGGTTGCGGCCGGTCGTGCCAATGGCATAGGCTGCGGCGACCGACGTTTGTTTGCCAAGCGCGAGGCGCCGGTCATTGGCGGTAAGCGGGCGTGGCGGAACTGGTAGACGCGCTGGACTCAAAATCCAGTTCTGGCAACAGAGTGTCGGTTCGATTCCGACCGCCCGCACCAAGTCTCACGAGCCAGGACAGACACGCGCGCGTGAGCCCTTCTTCGCCGCCTGTGGGCCGCGGCCGTCACGCGCGCCGGACGTTGGTGAACAGGATCAGCCCCTTCAGCACGTCGGTCAGATTGTTGCGATAGGCGACCGGCTGGTAATAGAGACCCAACGGCAGGCACGGCACGTCCTCGAACGCCTGCGCCTGAATGTCCCGCGCGATCGCCTTTTGGGCCGGCAGATCGGGTGCATGCAGCCATTGGTCGCGCAGCGCCTCCAGTTTCGGCGCGGTCGGCCAGCCGAACCAGGAGTTCGCGCCGTTGCCACGCAGTGCGGCATCGCCCGCCGGATTGTCCCAATCGAGGCCGCCCCACATCGAACCGAAAATGCTCCAGCCACCTTCGACAGGTGACTGTTTCCGCGTGATGCGCTGCACGACCGTCCCCCAGTCGGTGGAGACATAGTCGACGTTGAGGCCGATCTTGCTCAGCATGTCCGCGCCGACCTGGCAGATCGCGTTGATGCGCGGCACATCGGCGGCGCCGAGAAACACCACCTTCTCGCCCCTGTAGCCGGCCTGCTCGATCTCGCGCCTCAGCATCGCGGGGTCATGCGGGCCATTCAGCATCGCCATGCCGGCGTCCGACGCATACGCCGAATTCGGCGCGAAAAAGCCGACACGATCGTTGATCACGCCGGGGTCCGCCTCGCCGGCGACGGCCGCCATGAACTCGCGTTGGTCCACCGCCTTCAAAGCGGCGCGCCTGATCGCGGGATTGTCGAACGGCGGATAGAGATGGTTGAACCGAAGTACGCCGATGAGGCCTGTGGTTTCCACGACCTCGACCTTCAGTGCGGCGTTCCTGCGCAGCGACGGCACCAGATCCATCACTGGCTGCTCCACCCAGTCCACCTCGCCGGCCTGCAGCGCAGCAGCCTGGGTCGCCGGGTCGGGCGTGGTCAGCCATTCGACGCGGTCGAAATGTGCGACGCGCGGACCGGCGGTGAAGCTCGTGATCCCCTCGCGCGGCACGTAGCCGGCGAATTTCGCATAGACGTTGCGCGCGCCCGACACGCGTTCCTCGGCAAGAAACCGGAACGGACCACTGCCGATCATCTCGTTGAGCAGCGTGCCGGGAGGGGTCTTCGCCAGCCGCTCCGGCATGATCACCGCCATCAGGTTCGTCGGCTTTGCCAGCGCCTGCGGCAGCAACGGGAATGGTCGTTTCAGGCGAAACTGCACCAGCTTGTCGGACGGCGCAGACAATTCGTCGGTGACCTCCATCAGCGCCTGTCCGTACGCATCCTTGGCGCCCCAACGCTGCAGGCTGGCCACGACATCGCGGGCCAACACTGGCGTGCTGTCATGAAATATCAACCCGTCGCGCAGCGTGAGCTTCCAGGTCTTCTGTCCGTCCTCGACAGTCCAGCCGGCCAGCATCTGCGGCTGCACCGCCCCGCTTGCGTCGAGTGCGAACAGTGTGTCGAACACCATCATAACGTGGTTGCGCGTTACGAAGGCACTGACCAGCGGATCGATCAGTGCCAGATCGGCGTAGGGGACGAATTTCAGCGTCGTGGCGGAGGCGGCACGGACGATGGCCGGGCGCGCGAGACCAGCAGCGGCAAGCACGACAGCAGCGTTGCCAAGCAAGTGGCGTCTTTTCATATAGAACTCCCTGCGGCACGACGGGGCGTCACCGGCCGCCTGATGCCGGCGGACTCCCGGCCGGACGGCTCAATGCTCTGTCGTGTGATGACAAGCTTATGCGGCGCTGTGCTGCAATGCAACAAATCGGAATATGCCCGCACCGTCGGGCCTGGCCCAAACTTCGCGACGCGACCGGACAGCCGCGATAGGTTGCGCTGGCGCTCCTGCAAGGGGTCGCAACCTCGCCGTTCAGCCAAACGGAGAGTACTCGCTCGCGGCGAGAGCGCTCCGGATCAAAACTCCAGCAGATTGTCACGCAGGTGCCTGCTGCCATACGCGGTGCGGACCAGCCCGCGCTGCTGCAATGCGGGAACGAGCCCGTCCGTTATTTCGGCGATCGTCCTGCGGTTTACGTTCGGCATCGAGAACAGAAAACCGTCGCCGCCGACCTCTTCCATTACCTCGCCCATCTGCGCGGCGACCTGATCGGGTGTCCCTACCAGATCGATGGACGCACCCCCGCTCGTATAGCTGATGATGGCCTCACGCAGCGTGCGCTTCCCAGCCTTGCGGAGGAACTGCGCCAGACTTTGCTGATGACCGTTCGTTGTCAGCTCGCCGACCGGTTGGTCGAGATCGAATGTCGAAAAATCGATGTTTGTGATCCAGCCCAACTGGGCCAATCGCGCATCCAGATGTTGTGCCGCGTTCGCCTCGCGCTGCCTGGCGCGGTCCTGGGCCTCGTCGGAGGTTTCTGCGAGGATTGGCGAAATCAGATAGAGCACCTTGCACATATCCGGCGACCGGCCGAACGCCTTCATCCGCGCGCGCACGTCGTCACGGTATTCCTTCATCTTGTCGGCGCCCTTGATGTGCGCAACGATCGTGTCGGCGTGCCTGGCCGCGAACGTGCGTCCCTTCTCGGAGCCGCCTGCCTGGGCGATCACCGGCCGGCCCTGCGGGCATGGCCCCGAGTTCAGCGGCCCGCGGCACCGGTAGTACCTGCCTTCGAAGTCGATGGTGTGGACCTTCGCATGATCCGTCAGGACACCGGAGTTCCGGTCCGCGACCATCGCACCAGGCTCCCATGAGTCCCAGAGCCGCGTGCATATCTCCATGAATTCATCCGCCATGTCGTAACGGATGTCGTGCGGTGGCAGCTTGTCGAAGCCGAAATTCTGCGCCGACAGATCGGAGCTTCCAGTCACCATATTCCAACCTGCACGGCCGCCGGACACCTGATCGAGCGTTCCGATGATCCGAGCCACCAGATACGGCGCATAGGCGAAGGTCGACAGGGTCGGCACGATGCCGAGCCGGGATGTCGCGGCCACCATCAGCGTCGCGACGACGGACGGTTCCTGGCGCGGGATCGACATGCCGTTTTTCAGATAAATCTCACGCGACCCGCGCCATGTCTCTCCGACATAAATCGAATCCTCGAGCAGCAAATAGTCGAAACGTGCCCGCTCCAGAGAGCGTGCCAGATCCAGGAACATGTCCGCCGACATCCATTCGTCGCTGATGTTGCCGGTCCACGGTTCGCCCCACGCTTGGACACTCGAGCCTTGTAGAAACCATGCGAGGTGAAAGTGGTCGGCAGCCATCTTCAGTCTTCTCCTTGCTGGTATTGTTCACGACGTTGGCCGTCAGTTCGCCGGTCGCCGCAGGGTTTCCTGCTGCAAACCGGCTGGCGACATCTCAGCATTGGCCATTTCCAGATGACAGGCGATCGCATGAGTCGGGTTCACCATCCGTGTTGGCGGTGCGATCGTGTCGCAGACCCCATCGATGCGGCGCGGGCAACGTGACGAGAAGACACAGCCGCGGTCAGAAGCGACGACAGCAGAATTGGGCGGTGCGTCCGGCTCCGTCAAATCATCATCGGCAACCGAAGCCAGCAGCATCCGCGTATAGGGGTGGTACGGCGGCGACAGTACATCCGCGGCAGTGCCGACCTCACAAAGCCGACCGCGATACATGACGCCGATGCGGTCCGACAGTTGTGCGACGACAGCAAGATCGTGGGAGATGAACAGGTAGGCCAGGTCAAACTCGTCGCGGAGATCGGCGAGCAGATTGACGATCGACGCCTGCACGGAAACGTCGAGCGCGGATACCGGTTCGTCGCAGACAATAAATCGTGGCTGAGTGGCAAGCGCCCGCGCGATTGCAACCCGCTGTCGTTCCCCGCCGCTGAGCTGATGGGGGAAGCGTGTCCGATACGACGCCGGCAACCGGACCATCGCAAGCAGCCGTTCGACACGGGTCGTCCGCTCGCGCCGCGCGCCCAACCCGAACAAGGCCAGCGGACGCTCCAGCGCCTCGGCCACGGAGAGCCGCGGGTTCAGCGACGAGCCGACGTTCTGAAATACGATCTGCGCATGTTTGCGGAACGCGCTCAGTTCGGGTCCGGGCAACTGGCCCAGGTCCGCGCCATCGAATTCCACGCTGCCACTGCTCTGATGAAGCAGCCGCAGCGCCAGCCGGCCCAATGTCGATTTGCCGCATCCGCTCTCCCCGACCAAACCAAACACTTCGCCGGCCGAAATCGAAAATGACACCTCATCGACGGCCTGTAGGCGCGCCGGCTTCCGGAACAGACGCGGCAGACCGTTGCTGGTCGACAGATGCCAGTCGGCCAGTCCTCTGCTCGTGCTGAACGATTTGCTGAGCCTGGTGACATTCACCAGCGCGTCGCCGGCGCGGAATGCCGGGCCGGCAAAAGCCGCGACATGCTTGCGCGGCCATGGCCCCAGCGCATCGGCTTTCCAGCACCGCACCGCGTGGCCGTCGGGCGCTAAACTCAAAGTTAACGCCGCTGAAGTGCAGCGCGGCTCGCTGAATGGGCAGCGTGGTGCGAATACGCATCCCGAACCTGGATCTGCGGCAACCGGCATCTGACCTGCGATCGCGGGCAGACGACTGCCACGCGGCGAAGCCTCGAGCGGTGGACGCGATGCCAGGAGCCCCTTGCTGTATGGATGCGCCGGCCGATCGAGCACGCGGCGCACGTCGCCAATTTCGACCAGTTCACTGGCGTACATCACAGCGACATCGTCGCAGAGCCGCCGGACGACACCGAGATTATGGCTGATGAACAGCAGGCTCACGCCCTTCCGCCGCCGCAGCCGCGACAACAGGTGCAGGATTTGCGCTTCCACCGTCACATCCAGCGCGGTGGTCGGTTCGTCCAGAATCAGCAATGGCGGTTCGCAGGCGAGTGCGGCGGCGATCAGCGCGCGTTGCTTCATCCCACCGCTGAGCTGATGGGGAAATGCACGGGCGACCTCGGCGGGCCGCTGGATTCCCATCTCGTGCAACAGCGACACGGCGCGACGCAGCGCCTCGGGCAGTTTCATCCCGAGGTGCTGCACCATCGGCTCGGCGATCTGCGGTCCGACGCGAAGCGCCGGATTAAGCGCGGTGAACGGATCCTGAAACACGGCGCCGATCCGCCGCCCGAGTACGGACCGCCGCTGCGCCGGCGAGAGACGCAAAAGGTCCCGGCCTTCAAACAGGATTTCGCCGGCGGTCTGCGCTGCCGGTCCCAGGAAATTCAGGATCGCACCGGCCACGCTGCTCTTGCCGGAGCCGGATTCGCCCACGATGGCCAGCGCCTTGCCCGGATCGAGCCGGAAGCTCACGTCCTGCACGGCTGCGGTCTGTCCGTCATCCCCGTTGTAGCGAACGGACAGATTGTAAACTTCCAGCAGTGCCGATCCGCGCAGCGCCGTGCAGGTCATCGGCGTCCGCCGAGCCGCGGGTCGAGCACCTCGCGCATCCCGTCGCCGAACAGGCTGATGCCGATGACCGTGATGCTCATCGCGAGCCCGGGCGCCAATGAGATCCATGGCGCGGTGTCCACGAATGCGCGCCCGTTGCTGATCATCAGGCCCCAGTCGGCCGCTGGCGGCTGCACACCGAACCCAAGAAAGCTGAGCACCGCGCCCAACAGTACGGCGAACACCACCCGGAGGCTGGCCTCCACCATCAGGACCGGCCAGACGTTCGGCAGCAACTCGCACAGCAGCATGTACCAAAGGCGCTCGCCGCGGGCGCGGGCGGCCTCCATGAATTCGCCGGTCATCAGATCCAGCGTGACACTGCGCGTGACGCGGGCGATCGGCGGCGCGGACAGAACCCCGATCGCGACAGCCGTCTTCATCAGGCTTGGTGGCGTGACCGCGAGGATCAGCAGCACCAACATGATCGGCGGAAACGCCATCATCACGTCGAGCGCGCGCATCACCGCCTCGTCGGGCAGGCCACGCCGAAAACCCGCGAGCAGCCCGAGCGGCACGCCGATCGCCATGCTGATCAGCGTCGCGGTCAGACCCAGGATCAGCGATAGCTGCGAGCCGATCAGCACCCGGCTAAAAACGTCCCGCCCGTACTCGTCCGTCCCCGCCAGATACCGCAGCGTGGGCGGCGAGAAACGATCCCGAACGTGCATCTGATCGAACGGATAGGGCGCGATCACCTGCGCCAGCGCGGAGATGAGGACCAGTACCAGGTACAATGGCGCCCCCGACGAGCAGCGATTTGGGCAACCGCCTGCCTCGGCGCGCGACAACTGCCATCGCCACCGCCTCAGTCAACCGAACCACCGTAGCGGATGCGCGGATTGACGACCGCGTAGAGCAGATCCGCCCCGAGATTGGCCAGGCAGAAGACTGCGGTGAGCACCAGGATCGCCGCCTGCATCATCGGCAGGTCCTGCCGTTCAAGCGAGAAGATCAACATTCGCCCAAGGCCGGGATAGGCGAAGATCGTTTCAACCGCAACGATGCCGCCGATCAGGAAGCCGAAGTCCTGCGCCAGAACCGTGATGGTCGGCAGCAGCGCGTTGCGCAGCGCATGACGCAGAACGACGATCCGCTCCGGCAGGCCACGCGCCCGCGCCACCTTGACATACATGCTGTCAAGCACTTCGACCATGCTCGATCGCGTCAGCCGCGCGACATGGGCGAGAAGGGTCAGCGTGAGCGTCACCACCGGCAGCACCAGATGGGCAACGAAGACGCCAAGTCCATCGGCCAGGCTGGCGGCGCCCGAGGTGGGCAGGAGATGGAAGGTGCTGCCGAACACCAGGATCAGTACCAGGCCCCAGTAGAATTCCGGCAGCGAGATGCCGAGATAGGCGAACACCGAAGCCGCATGATCGGGCCAGCGTCCTCGCCAGACGGCTGCGACCAGGCCAAGCGCCGGACCCACGATCGAGACGACAGCCATTGCTGCCACCGCCAGGATTGCCGATCGGTCGAAGGCGTCCCACAGCATCGGGGCGACCGGCCGTTCCATGACCATGGACTGCCCCATGTCGCCAAGCAGGAACCGGCTGGCCCACAGCCAGTATTGTACCGGCAATGGACGATCGAGGCCGAGTTTGTGCTCCAACGCAGCCTGCGTCTCCGGCGTGGAGTATTGGCCAAGGATCAACGCCGCGGTGTTCGACGGCAGCGCATGCGTGGCGAGAAACACCAGCAGCGACATGGCGATCAGGATCAGCACGACCGCGCCCAGCCGTTGCAGGACGTAAACGGTCATCCTTGCCGGCCCCGACCGTCCGGCGAGCGCTCAGGCGGCCAGGGTCACGTTGCTGATATCGACGAACATCAAGGGCGATGCAGCGAAGTTCTGCACCTTCCTGCTGAGGCCGCAGGCGAAGTTGGTGACATAGACTATGCTGCCAGGACCATCCTTGGCGACAATCTCCTGGAATTTGCCGTACAGCTCTGCCTGCTTCGACTTATCGCCGGTGGCACGCGCCGTGTCCAGAATCCTGTCGACCTCGGGATTGTTATAGTGCCACAGCGTGTTGTTCCAGGAGCCGGTGCTGTGGTACCAGGCGTAAAGCATCAGATCCGGTGTGGTGCGCCCGAAGAAATTGTCCACATTGAAGGGAACCTTGCCCTCCATCTCGGCATCGAACTTGTCGGGCGGCACGACGCGCAATTCGACATTGACGCCGACCTGCTTGGCCGCGTCGCGGAATGCGGTGGCCAGGCGCTCCATCGGCGGCGCACTGCCCGGCACAAACATCTCGATCGTCATACCATTGGCGAATCCCGCATCGGCGAGCAGCTTCTTCGCTCCCGCGATGTCGGGGGCGGCCAACAGGTCCTGGCGGAAATAGGGGTGACTCGGCGGAATTGGCGTCACGGTCGGTGCGCCATGGCCGAAGGTCGCGATGTCGGTGAACGCGGGTTTGTCGACAAGCTTGATGAAGGCCTCGCGCACGCGCGGATCGTCGAACGGCTTGAACGCGTTGTTCATGACGATGCCCTGCCACTGACCGGTGGCAACCTCATCAACCACCACGTCGCTGCCGCGACGGAGCTTGTCCGTCAGTTCGGGCGGAATGTCGTAGACAATGTCGAGCGCGCCGCTTTCCAGTCCGGCTACGGCGGTGGTGTATTCCGGGATCACGCGCAGGATCGCCCGGTCGAGCCTGGGCACGCCCGGCAGGAAGTAGTCGGGGTTTTTCTCCAGCACCATCTGGTCGCCTGGACGATATTCGACGAAGCGGAACGGGCCGGTGCCGATGGGCCTCGTCGTCAGCGTGTCCATCGCGCTTTCGCAGACGATCATCGACTGGTAGCCCGCGGTCACCGCCGGCAGGTCGGCGTATGGAATCGACAGGGTGAACCGGACGGTCAACGGGTCCACAGCCTCGACCTTGGTCACCACGCTCAGCGCCGCGCGCAACACCGATCCGACGTCCTTGTCCTGCAGTCGCCCATAGGTGAAGACAATGTCAGAGGCGTCCAACGGCTTGCCGTTGTGGAACTTCACGCCCGGGCGCAGATGGAACGTCCAGGTCCTGAGGTCCTCGCTGGCGTCCCAACTTTCCGCCAAATCCGGCTGGACCTGGAGCTTCGTGTCCTGTTTCGTCAGGCGGCTGAAGACGCACAGGGCGTAGTTGTACTCTAGGCCGCCCACGCGGAACTTGGCGGGATCGAGCGTGGCTACCGCTGCCGGATAGGCAATGCGAATGACAGACGGTTCCGCCGCTATGGCCAGGGGTACCGGCAGCGCTGCCGCGCCGGCCAATGCCAGAACGCCGCGGCGCGTGATCGGCGGATTGACTGAATCGCGCATGCAAAAGCCCCCTGTCGCTGCCCGGTCGCATGCCTGCGGAGCAAGGGGCGTGCCAGCCATTTTTCGGTATTGCGTCGAGCGTCGGCACAAAGCTCAGGCTGTCGTGCGTATCTATCGGGCATTTCGCACAAGATTCATTCATATGCAAAGTTCACCTGCCCCATAGATGGCAATTCGGCATTGTGCCGCACTGCATAATCCACGTATGCATAAGGGCTGCTTCCCATTGCCTACGGGATGAACACGATTGGCTGGAGGTCATCGATGCCGGCGAAGCCCCTTCATCTTGCCTGGTTCATGAATTTCACCCCTGGCGAGTGGGATCACCCCTTGGCCACCGGTGGATCGCCGTGGAACGGCGAGTTCTACGTCGACATGGCGAAGGCGATGGAACGAGCCTGCTTCGACTACATCATGATCGAGGACACGCTGATGGTGTCCGAGACCTATGGCGGCAGCGCCGAAGCTGGACTGAAGCATGCGCAGATGGTGCCGAAGCACGACCCGTCGCCGCTCGCCGCGCTCATCAGTGCCGTCACCCGGCGAATGGGCGTGGTGGCGACGTTCTCCACGCTGGCCTATCCGCCGTTCATGCTGGCGCGTCTGTGCTCGACACTCGACCACATCGCCGATGGTCGGTTCGGCTGGAACATCGTCACCAGCGGCGAGGACGCGGCGGCGCAGAATTTTGGCCTGGACCGTCTGCCACCACGTGCCGAGCGCTACGATATGGCGGACGAGTACGTCGATCTGGTCTGCAAATTGTTCGACAGCTGGGATTCCGATGCGGTGGTGATGGACCACGAGACCGGCACCTATGCGGACTTCCGCAAGGTCCGGCCGATCAACTTCGAGGGCAAGTACTTCAAGGTGCGCGGGCCGCTGAACACGGTTCGCTCGCCGCAGGGTCAACCGGTGTTCGTCCAGGCGGGCGGCTCGCCGCGCGGCCGGGCCTTTGCCGCCCGGCACGCGGATTCGATCATCGCCGTGGCCAATGGCATCGGCGGTATGAAACAGTATCGTGATGACGTGCGCGGCCACGCGGCGAAATTCGGGCGCAATCCGGACCACGCCCAGGTGTTGTTCCTGGTCTACCCGATCCTGGCGGAAACCGACGCGGAGGCCCACGCCAAATACCAGCGGATGATCGCGTCACCGGCGTTCATCGAGCGCTCGCTCGCCGGCATTTCGAGCATCACCGATATCGACTTCTCAAAATTCCCGCTGGATGAACCACTGCCCCACCTAACCACCAACGGCGAGCAAGGCTCGCTCGACAAGTTCGCGCAATGGGGCAGCGGCAAGACGCTGCGCCGACTTGCGATGGAGCGGTTCGAGGCGGTGGAGCCGGAGTTGGAATTCATCGGTTCGCCCGATACGGTGGCCGAGCGCATGGGCCTGGTGATGGAGGCGGTGGGCGGCGACGGGTTCCTGATCAGCACGCCGTTTCAACGCACCAGCCGCCGTTTCATCACCGAGGTCACCGAAGGTCTGGTACCGGCGTTGCAACGCCGTGGCCTGGCTCGCACCGCCTATACCGGGACGACGTTGCGCGAAGTGTTGCGCGAATTCTGATTTGACGCGGGCCAGCCCACCGGCAAGGGGCCACTGAACAACGCATCATCGCGGCAAGACGTAGAGCGCGTTCCTGAACACCGTGGTGCAACCGCTGCCGTCCCAATTGCATATCGCCACTCGCTGGATCGCATTGCTCTGAGCGAAAGCAGGAACAATTCCCGCATGCTGCAACGCGATTGCCGTCAAGGCAGTCGCAATCACGGTCAACACGATTTTGCTGTAGGCGTCCATTTTCCTCTCCGTCCTGTAAGTGAGCGTGGCGTTCGTTCACTTTCAGACAACGGGCACGGCGTGTCGAATCAACCGATCCGAACGAGCATTATTGCGCGTGCTATGGCAATGCGAATACGCGGAACGGCCACGCGCCCTGACGCTGGGAACGGGTGACCGCCGCACCGCCATTCTGAGCCGCAACGGTTGGGGGTTGCGTTTCGACCGTGCGGGTGGCTGCTCCCCGGCCTTCCTGGCGCGCGGTGAACAGCGTGGTTGCCGACTGGCCGTCGCCGTCACCACCATAGACCGACCCGATGCCAAGGCCGAATATCGCCATGGCGGCGCGAAGAATAACCTGCATCCTGTCCCTCCGATTGCCCGCCATCAGGGCGCCCTGACGGTTGCCGGTGCTGATCGCCACCGTGTCGGCGATCACCACATGCGGAGATGAGCAGGCGTGATCGACCAGCCCGGTGCCGTCCCGGTCTCTTCCATCACGACCTGTTCCTGTTGGGACTGCCGCAGTGCCATGGCCGTGGAGCCCCAGACGACGGCGATGACGGCAATTGCGATCAGTCCAGCGAAAGCGAATATCGTCATCGGGGCCTTCCTCCGCCAGCTCTTGCCGTGCTTCCTCTTCGAGCACGGGCGCCACATTGCATGCGGACGAAGCGCCCCGCAGTGAACCGGTTCACATCACCGGGTGGCCAAATTGATCAGCAGGCTGACCCCACCGATGCCTGCGCCGCCGGCGTCCGCGTCTCCCTGCTCTGAAAGTGCGGAATTATCTGCTCGCCAAAGAGACGAATGGTGTGAAGTACCTCATGGTGCTGTGCCGGTCCAATGGCACAGAGCAAAAACACCTCCTCGATGCCCATGGCTTCGTACAACCTGAGGAACCGGATGCAGTCCGCCGGCGTGCCGACGCAGAATGTCGTGCCTTGCTCACGCACCTCCTGAGGTGTGGGCTCCCCTGGATGCGGCCCGCTGGCGAGGCGCTGATCGCGTGCGTAATAGCCTTGATAATCCGGCGGTACGGTTGCCGGATCGTAATCGCGCCATACCAGGCGGGCACGCTCGCGTTGCTGCTCGATGTACCAACCGACAAGTTCAGTGCCGCGCTGGGCCGCGACCTGCGGATCCTCATGGCAGTAGCCTGCGGTCATCAGTGCAGCACGCCTTGTGGCCCCCGCCCCGTTGCCCGGCGCCGTCCGCAACGCGTCCTGATACAGCGCCATGAGCTGTTGAACGCGGACCGGGCCTCCCTCACTACCGAACAGTCCTCCCATGCCCAGGCTGCCCGTCAGACGCGCCGTCTCGTCGCTGCCGCACGCGGACCACAGCGGGGGGTGCGGACGCTGTACAGGCTTTGGCAGAACCTCCCGCGGCGGAATCTGGTAATACGACCCCTGGTAGGAAACAGTCTCCTCAGTCCAGATGCGTGGCAGCACGTCGGCAAACTCCTGCCACATGCCTCGCGTGTCGGGCAGGTCCGTCCCGAACGGCGTGAGCTGATAGGGATAGCCGGTCCGGCCGAGGCCGACATCCACGCGCCCATGGCTGAGAATGTCGAGCGTCGCCATGCGTGCCGCCACATGCAGCGGATGATGGATCGGAGCCAGGACAACACCAATGCCGAGGCGGATACGGCTGGTGCGCTGACTGACTGCCGCGAGGGTAAGGTCAGGGGCGCTGTTGTGCGACCAAACGGGGCGGAAGTGATGCTCCGAAAACCAAACGCTCGAAAAGCCCTGTTGTTCGGCGAAGGGAATTTGTTCCAGCGCTTCGTGGATGCGTTGGGATTCGCTGGTTGCGGTCCAGGGTTTGGGGACTTGAATCTGATAGAACAGGCCAACTCTCATGGGACCGTCTCCTCCGAAGTGCCGGAAATTGCCACTGCGACACGGATACCGCAGGTCATCGAGGCCATTATTCGGCATGGCGGTGACTTGACTGGCAAGTGGGACGCCGATGCGATCGGCACATGACATGCCGATTGGGGAGTCCGTTGCGCCCGTCGGACAGCCCCGGTGTCGCAAGTCCCATGGCCGATTTGCGTCGCCGCGCGGTGCGCTACATTGATCGCGGAAACGGCGGTGGGCATCGAGCATCGAGGAGGACAGAAAACTGATGGCGAACAATCCGTTGACCCCCAATAGCCGTGTCGTCGATGGCGGCTTGAGGCGATCACGATGACTGAGATCAATCATCGTATTCTGCTGCGCGGCAGGCCCACGGGTATCCCGGAACCCGACAACTTCGTCGCGGACCAAGTGCCATTACGCACGCCCGCGTCCGAGGAGGTGCTGCTTGAAACGATCTTCCTGTCCATCGATCCGGCGATGCGGTCGTGGATGCGAGAGGACCCTGGCTACCAGCCGGCGGTGGCGCTGGGCGCGGTCATGCGCGGCGGGGGAATTGCGCGCGTGCTGGAAAGCCGGGCCGTTGGATTTCAACCCGGCGAGTTGGTGCAGGCGCGCCTGGGCTGGCAGACCCATCCAACCTTGCCCGCGAAATATCTGCAGAAGGTCGATCTTTCACGTGGCGATGCGCAGGCCTGGATCGGCCCGCTCGGCCTCAGCGGCGTGACCGCCTATTTCGGAATGCGCGATATCGGAACTGTAAAGCCGGGCGAGCGGGTTCTGGTGTCCGGCGCAGCCGGCGGGGTCGGTCAGATCGCCGCACAGATCGCGCAAATTGAGGCTTGCCATGTCGTCGGCATCGCCGGCGGGGCGGAGAAGTGCGCTTACCTGGCGGACGATCTGCGCCTTGACCGGGTCATCGACTACAAGGCGGAACCGAACCTCGCCTCGGCGATCGGACAGGCATGTCCTGACGGCATCGATCTCTATTTCGACAACATCGGCGGACCTACACTGGATGCGGCGCTGTCGCATCTGCGCACGGGAGCGCGTGTCGTGTTGTGTGGCCGCATCTCCCAGGTCGCTGCCGATACGCCGTACGGCATTCGCAACCTCGGTCAGCTCCTGGCGCGGCGCGGCCGGATGCAGGGCTTCCAGATATTCCATTACCACGACCGATATGAGGAGGCCCGCGCCTGGCTCGCCGCACGCCACGGCGAGGGCCGGTTGCGCCAGCGCCTGCACATCCTGAATGGGCTGCACCAGGCACCTCGCGCACTCGGCATGCTGTTTCGAGGCGAGAACATTGGCAAGCTTGTCGTGCAGCTTGGCACGTGGGACGGCGGTACTGGCACAGTGGCGGTGACCAAAAGTGTATAGGCCCTGTCCGACATCCCCAGGCGGACCATGTCACGTTCGTCCCTATCCGCACTGCGGGATGACCTTGAACTCGACACGGCGGTCAAGCGCGTCGGTGGCGTCATCCGCGCCGGTGCCGATCAGGTTGGCGTTGGCGCCGACGCCGGTGGCGATCAGTCGGCCGTTCAGGCCTGGGTCGTCAGCCTCCAGGCGTTCCTTGATGTAGTTGGCACGGAGCCCGGAAAGTCGGTCGTTCAGCGCAGCCGTTCCAGTCCTGCTGGTATTGCCGGTGACCTGCAGGCAGGCGCGGTTCCGCGCCGTCCGGATCGCGATCTGCTCCATCCACATGTCGTAGGGCTGAGCGTCGGCACCCGGGTCCAGCGCGACGGAACCGGGGCGGAACAGGATTTTTACACCGAGGCGACGATTGGCCAGGCCAAAGTCCACCGCCTCACCGAACGCCGTCGCCGCCGCCTCCTGACGGCCGAGCTTCCAGTTCGCGAGATACAGGCCGTTATACACCCGCAACTGGTTGCCCGCGTTGCTCGCACGCGCATTGCCATAAAGATCGGCCGCATCGCGATAACGGCCTGCGGTGTAAGCGTCGATCGCCTCGCTGATGATCGAGGCGGCAACAATGCCTTCGAGATAGACGGGACTGATCGGATCGCCGACATGTGTTTCCTGACAGGTGTCGATGTAGCCCTTCATCTGGGCGTCGTCGGTCCAGGCTGGGCTATCCCGGAAAAAGGCAGTCGGCGACGCGTCCACACCCTCCAGCCGTGCGCGCACCCACGCCCGTGCCACGACCTTGCCCGAGCGCAGATCGGCCATGATGAGGCAGAAACGATAGGCTTCGCGGTCGCCCGACGCCACGTTCCGAGCATTGACCGGCGTGAATGTGCCGACAATCACATAGGGGAGACGGCTGACCGCCTGCGGCCCGAATGGTTCAATGGCGAACTGTGGATACTTCTCGCGCGCCAGCGCGGCAATGCGTGCACCGATGGTCTGCGTTGCGGCCAACTGCTCGCCGGTGACGCCGTCAACAAGAGGGTCGATCACGACAGGTTGTCGGACGGCACCGGACCGATCCGCCACAGTCGCGCTCGAGAAGATTGCGTTGGCGGCCGTGAGCACGGCCTCGTCGAATGGCAAAGGCGCAGACGAGGGCGGCTGTGCCGTTGGCAGCGTCGCTGGCGCACGCGCGATCGGCTCAGCAGGCCTGGTGCATGCGTCCAGGGAGACTAAAGCCAGCCCGACAGTAAGGAGCACGTCACGCCTGCCACGCACCGCGATCAACCGGCGCGGAGCGGGAATGTCGCGATCCTCAGCCACCTGATTCACAACTTCCTCGTCGCTTTTGCATGCTGTCCAAGTACGCACCATCGCTGAAACGCGAGTCACAGTTGCTGAGCCGTCATGGCCGGGCCTGACCCGGCCATCTCATGCGGCTACAGATGGCCGGGTCAAGCCCGGCCATGACGTACTTTGCGTGCCGCGCTTCAATGATTCTGGGCATTAGATGTGTGCGGATGGGTCGGCTCTTCGGATCACGGGTCATCCGGACGGCCACGACGGCACTCAGGATGTTGCGACCACGGACAATGATCGGGATGATCCGCAGCCGCTGCCGTGCCCCAGAGGCGTCCACCACACAGATTCGGGATTGACGCGGCCCCTTGTGGGCGAAGGCGGCAATGGGCATTTCGCACCCTTCGCGTGTGTGGTGCAGTTGCGGTAAAGTACCCCGCCCGCGACCGGGTCTGATGGGACCGCCAGTATAGGGAGAACCGCAAATGCCCGAGCATGTCTATAAGGTTGTCGAACTTGTCGGCTCGTCCGAGGAGAGTGTCAGCAAGGCAATCGACCGAGCGATCGAAAAGGCCGCCCTGACCGTCCGCCATCTCGGCTGGTTCGAGGTCCAGCAGGTCCGTGGCCACATCGAGGATGGCAAGGTCTCCCACTATCAGGTGACCATCAAGGCCGGCTTCCGACTCGAAGACTAGCAGTCGGTTTTGGCTGCTCGCACTAGCGCCTGCCCGTCGGAACCTGATTGAACGGCTTGTTCTTGTCGACGCGAATGTCCGCGGGCAGGCCGAGCACCCGCTCGGCGATAATGTTGCGCAATATCTCGTCGGAGCCGCCCGCGATGCGCGCACTCGGCGAGGACAGCAACGCCTGCTGGAATATCGCGTAGGCCTGCGCCAGGTCATCGTCCATCACAAGGCCGGCCAACCCCATCAGGTCCAGCCCGTAGGATGCGATGTCCTGCAGCTTGCCCGCATTGACCAGCTTGTGAATTGAGTTCTCCGCCCCGGGCGTCTGTCCGCGCGAGAGCGCCGTCATTGTGCGGAAGCGGGTGAATTTCAGTCCCTGCGTTTGCGCATACCATTCGGCGATCCGCTCGCGCACCGCACTGTTGCGTATTGCGGGCGCGCCATCCAGCACGAGCGAACGACTCAGATCCACCAGATCCTCGACATCCGGCCGGTGCTCCTCGCCCACCGCAAGGCGCTCGTTCATCAGGGTGGTGAGAGAAACCTTCCATCCCTGCCCCACCGCGCCCAGCCGCTGTGCATCCGGAACGCGCACATCGGTGAAGAAGACCTCGTTGAAATGCGAGGCACCCGACATCTGATGGATCGGTCGTATCTCGATGCCCGGCGATTTCATGTCGAGGAAGAAGAAGGTCAGACCCTCGTGCTTCGGTACGTTGGGATCGCTGCGTGTGACGATGATGCCGAAATCGGAGAGATGCGCGCCCGAGGTCCAGATCTTCTGGCCGTTGATGATCCAATCATCGCCATCGCGTTCGGCGCGTGTGCGCAGCGCCGCGAGGTCCGACCCGGCCCCCGGCTCGGAGAACAACTGACACCAGACCTCTTCGCCGCGGAGCGCGGGACGCACAAAACGTTCGAGCTGTTGGGGCTTTGCGTAGGCCATCATCGTCGGGATGCACATGCCGAGGCCGATCTCGAACAGACCACGGGGAACGGCGTAGGCCGCCTCCTCCTGCTGGTAGATCACCTGCATGATCGGCGACGCCTCGCGCCCGCCGAACCGCTTCGGCCAAGTGAGGCCAGCAAAGCCCGCATCGGCCTTCTTCGCCTGCCACGCCTTGCACCGCTGTACTGCATCGCCACCGATGTCGCCGAGACGAAGCACCGGCCGAGCGCGACTCTTCGGTTCGGCATTGGCGCCAAGAAATTCGCGGGCCGCATTGCGGAACTCAGCCTCTTCTGGCGTATCGTTGAAATCCATGCTCGCCCCCTACGCCGCGTTGCGCGTCTCGATCAATTCGACGAGCCGGTTCTTCCAATAGGGCGCGCCACCAACCGCCAGCGCGAGCTGTTTGGACCGGCGGTAATACAGGTGGCAGTCGACGTCCCAGGTGAAGCCGATGCCGCCATGCGTCTGGATGTTCTCCTTTGAGGCAAGGTGAAATGCCTCGGTTGCCGACACGCGCGCAGTGGCCGCGGCCAGCGGCAATTCGGCTGAATCCGCGGATAAAGCCCAGGCTCCGTAATAGGCATTCGATCGTGCCAGTTCGATCGCGACATAGACATCGGCGAGCTTGTGCTTGATCGCCTGGAAGGATCCGATCGGACGGCCGAAGGCGTAGCGTTCCATGGCGTAGCCGCGCGCCATCTGCAGACAGGCATCCGCCCCGCCGACCTGCTCGAACGCAATCATGATGGCTGCGCGCTCGAGCAGCATCTGCACCGCCGGCCAACCGGTCACTCCCGAACCAAGCTTCTCGACATCCGTGCCGGCGAATTCGATCCGTGCGTGGTTGCGGCTGGGATCGACCGTCGTCAAGCTGTGCCGCGTCACGGTCGATCCGGTGAGATCGGCGAGGAACAACGCGATTTCGCCAAACTCGTCGCGCGCCACCACGATGGCGATGTCGGCTATCCCACCATCCGCCACCGGCCACTTGCTGCCGCTGAGCCGGCCAACGCTGCAGCGCATCCGGACATTGCCGGGGTCCGGTTGGCCGAGACCTTCGGCGAGCGCGAACGTGCCGATCGTCGAGCCGTCCGCCAGCACGGGCAGCCATTTCCGCTTTTGCGCCTCGCTGCCGGTCGCGAGAATCGCCTCAGTCGCAAGATAGGCAGACGACGTGAAGGGAACCGGCGCGAGCGCGCGACCAAGTTCCTCGGCCAGCACGCAGAGCCCTTCATAGCCAAGCCCGGCGCCGCCGTACTGTTCGGGGATCGCCGCGCCAAGCCAGCCCATCTCGGCCATGTCACGCCAGAGCGCGGCGGCATACGGTTCGGCGCCGTCCAACACCTGGCGCACCACGCCCGGCGGCGATTTCTCCGTCAGAAATCGCCGCGCCTGATCGCGCAGCTGTTTCAACTCGTCAGCGAATTCGAAGTTCATCGGACAACGCAGTCCCTCATCCGTGTTCAGCCAGCATATACGAAAGGCTGAAGTCAAGTCAGCAAGCAAGGAAGTAAGTTACCACACGGAGAACACCGAGGATGCACAGCGCAGCCGTTGGCCGCAACCAAACCAAAGCGAAGGTCGCATGGGTGCCTCGCCATGTCGGTTTCAGGCTGGATCAGCCAACAGGAAGAGGAACCGCAAACAACGCAGAAAACGCAAATGGCGCGCTTGCCCGGCCAGGGGCCAGACTTGAGGCAATGTCGCACCAACCTTCATTTGCGTGTTTTGCGTTATTTGCGGTTCCCCTTGCCTTGCGTCGGTGCAATCGCCTGTGTGCGATGACCCTTGAAGGATACTGACAAGCGACGCAGCGCGTTATCTGCCGTCTATCGGAAAATCACCACGGGCTGCGGCGATTTGGAAGGTTGATAGTACCGAGAGGCACTGAGAAAGTGGACATGCGCTTCGCACGAAGCGCAACGATCGACTTCCTTCTAATCTCAGTGTCTCGCTGTGGATTTGATGCTCAAGTGTTGGCAGCCGACAGCCTGGCCGCACCTTCGGCAGCGAGATACGCGATGCGTCCTTTGGCTATCGTCGCAACCACGCACGGCACATTTGGATCGACCAGGATAAGGTCCGCGCGCAACCCTTCCGCGATCGCGCCACGATCGGAAAGCCCAGCCGCGGCAGCCGGATTTTCTGAAACCAGCCCCCACGCCTGCGACAGATCGAGCACGCCGCGACCCGCCAGGATCAAAGCGGCACGCAGCATCGCCGGATAAAAATAATCCGACGACAGCACGCTGCAGATACCCGCCTCGGCCAATCGCGCCGCCGAAGCCCAGCCCAGATGCGAGCCGCCCCGCATCACGTTCGGGCAACCCATGACGACCCAGTCACCGGCAGCACGGGCTTCCGCTCCGACCTCCTCGGCCATGGGAAATTCGCAGATCCGTGCGCCACGCGCGCGAAAGCCGGTGCGCGTGGCGATACTGTCGTCGTCGTGGCTTGCCATCGGCACGCCGGCCGCCCGCGCCGCGGCGGCGACCCGTTCCTGCGCCGCGGGCACTTCATCGGCGCGCGCGGCGATTTGCGCTGCGAGAGATCGAAATTCCTCAAGGCGCATGCCTGCGCGGTCACTGTATTTCGCCCCGGCAACTGGATCGTCGATCTTCTTCAGGATGGCCGGAGTGTGATCATTGAACGCGACAAGATGCACGCGGCCCATTGCGATGTCGGCCAGCGCAGTGTCCAGAGCATCCAGGTTGTACGCCTCCCAGCGCAGATGCACGCGCATGTCGCAGGTCCAACGTCGTGCCTCGAGCGCATCGAGCAGGCTTCGCCACGCATCGAGGCTACGCAGCCCGGGCTCCCAGGACAACGTCACGCCATGAAACGCGGTAGTGATGCCGTTGGACAGAAGCTGCGCCTCGGTATCGTGCAACGCGACATCGGTGGGAAACCCGACCCCGGGACGCGGCTGCAACTGCCGCTCGAACGCATCGCCATGGATATCGACGATGCCTGGAAGCACCAGCAGGCCGCGCGCGTCGAGTTCCGCTCCACGTCCGTCGCGGCCGATACCCGCGATCCGCCCGTCCTCGATCGCGAGGTCCACCATCTGGTCGCCGTCGGAACGCAGCAGAACGCGGCCGCCGGTGATGCGCAGCATTTCCATGACTTTCTCTCTCACGGTTCGAAGACAATCTGGACGCGCGGTGTGGGATAGCGCGAGGTACCGAATTCCACTACGACGCCCGCGCGATCGACGTTGACATTCTCGGTCACCAGCAATGGCCGGTTGCGCGGCATACGGAGCAGTTCCGCCTCATCAGGGTTCGGCAGCCGTGCCGTCACGCGGGTGAGTTGGCGCAGATAGTCCGTGACACCCACCGCCTTCAGCGCCTCGGTGATGCTGTCCGAGCCGCGCAGCGCGTCCAGCACGCCGCGCATCCGTACGACGGGGAAGTAGTGCTGCGCCAGGGAAACCGGGCGATCATCGGCAAAACCCAGCCGTTCCAGCAACACAACCTTGCTGCCGGGCCGGACACCGAGCGCCGAGGCGACATGCTGATCGGCCGCTGTCTCCTTCAACTGCAACACCCGCCCAGACGGTTCCTTGTTGTGGCGGCGAACCCACTCGGAAAAGCGCGTGCGTGCCTCAACCGCATATTCCAGCACGTCCTCGGCGACGAACGAGCCACGCCCCTGCTCGACGCGCACCAACCCGCCGCGCGACAATTCTTCAAGTGCGCGGCGCACGGTATGGCGATTCACGCGGAAATGCTGGGATAGCTCCGCCTCCGTAGGCAGGCGTCCACCCGGCGGATAGCTGCCCGAGCCGATATCCTGCTGCAATCGGTTGGCGATCTGCCGCCAGAGCGCAACGCCGTCGTGTCGCGACACGGGCTCCGGCAGCTTCATCGCAATGTCATCCATCGAGGCGTCCGTCTGTGCGAGTGAGGCTTGACGATAGACGGCTGGAGGGCTAGCTGTCTAGACATCTGCACAAGCCCAGGCACCCGCCATGCCCGAAGCCCAGCCAATGGACCAACCGCCCCCCGGTGAGCCGCACACAGTGCGCCGCCATTGGATGGCGGTCCTTGCCCGCGCCAACTCGGCGACGGTCGCAGAACTGCTTGGCGCATCAGGCGGCATCCCGGAATACCAGCGGTTGCGAGGACCCGACGCCGGCCTGGTGATGGTGCGTGGGCGGACCGGCGGTGGCGGTGCGGCGTTCAATCTTGGCGAGATGACGATCACCCGCTGCACCGTACGCACCAATGCCGGCTTTGTCGGTCACGCCTATGTCGCCGGCCGTGACGAACGTCAGGCGGAGATGGCAGCGTTGGCCGACGCCTTGTTGCAGGATCCTGCGCGCCAGCCCCGGCTGCTTGCCACCCTGATCGAACCGCTCGCCGCCGCGCAGCAGGCCGGGTATGACGCAACGGCTGCAAAGGCGGCAGCGACACGCGTGCAATTCTTCGCCATGCGGAACATGCGCGCATGAGTACAAGCGTTTCGCAGCCCGGCTTTACGGACCCGGTACGCGATGCACAGACCACGTTCCGTGCCGTGCTCGACGCAATGGCGCGGCCGGGACGCCTGCACCATGTGGGGCAGAACCTGATGGTGCCGGCACCGCTCGACCGCGCCACTGCCGCGGTGCTGCTGACCCTGATCGACAACGAGACGCCGTTATGGATGGACCCGGCCGCCGTCGCTGCGCGCGACTGGCTGGCATTCCATTGCGGCGCGACGATCGTCGAGGCACCCGAGGCGGCGACGTTCGCGCTCGCTCTGTCGCTGCCGAAACTGGAAATACTGCCGAGCGGCACACACGAGACACCCGAGAGCTCCGCAACCTTGGTCCTGCAGGTTCCGGCGCTGGGCAACGGGGCGCGTTATCGACTGTCGGGTCCCGGGTTGCGCGTGCCCGCGCCGCTGATGGTCAACGGCCTGCCAAGAGACTTTGCACGCATCTGGCAGGAAAACCACGCGCTCTATCCACGCGGTGTCGATGTCGTGCTGTGCGCCGATACCGCGGTGACGGCACTCCCGCGCAGCATCACGATCGAGGAGGCCTGAACCATGGCCTATGTCGCGGTGAAGGGCGGAGAACAGGCGATCGACAATGCCCATGCATGGATGGCCGAAGAGCGACGCGGCGACCACGCGACGCCGGAACTGTCGCTGGCGCAGATCGAGGGTCAACTCGGTCGGGCAGTGGATCGCGCAATGGGCGAAGGCTCGCTGTATGACAGGGAACTTGCCGCGCTTGCGGTGAAGCAGGCGCAGGGCGATCTGATCGAGGCCGCCTTTCTGCTGCGCGCTTATCGTACCACGCTGCCGCGCTTCGCGCATTCGCTGCCGGTTGATACCGGCGCGATGCGGCTGAAGCGGCGCATCTCGGCTATATTCAAGGACGTGCCCGGCGGTCAGGTGCTCGGTCCGACCTACGACTACACCCATCGCCTGTTGGATTTCGAACTGGCCGAGGAGTCTGCGAACGTGCAGGCGCCGCAGGCCAAACCCGACGCGGCAGCGATGCCGCGCGTGTCCGACATCCTGGGCCACGAGGGGTTGATTGAAGCGGATGGCGAAGGCGGCGACGAACCAGGCGACCTGACGCGTGAGCCGCTGACGTTTCCTGCCAACCGCGACGTGCGGCTGCAGGCATTGGCGCGCGGCGACGAAGGCTTCCTGCTTGCGCTCGGCTATTCCACGCAGCGCGGCTACGGCGGCAGTCATCCGTTCGCTGGCGAAATCCGAATGGGCGAACTGTCGGTCGAGATCGAACCGCCTGAACTTGGATTTCCGATCGATATCGGCGATATCACCATCACCGAATGCCAAATGGTGAACCAGTTCAAGGGGTCGAAGACGGTATCGCCGCAGTTCACCCGGGGCTACGGGTTGGTCTTCGGCTTTTGCGAGCGCAAGGCGATGGCGATGGCGCTTGTGGACCGCGCCATGCGGGCCGAGGACCTCGGCGAGGAGGTGACCGCGCCGGCGCAGAATATCGAGTTCGTGCTGTACCACGCCGACAATATCGAAGCGACCGGATTCGTTGAGCATCTCAAACTGCCGCACTACGTGGATTTTCAAAGCGAGATCGAGAACGTGCGGCGCATGAGACGCGAGATCGCGCGGACGGAAGCGCGCGCTGAGGCAGCGGAATGAGGTCAGTGACACCAGCACCGTCCTGGCCGGGCTTGACCCGGCCATCCATGTCTTTCCGCGACCTCCGGAGCAATGCCGCCGATGGCCGGATCAGCCCCGGCCATGATGGCGCAAGCACATTCGAGCCTGCACCATGAAGGGCTACAACTTCGCCTACCTGGATGAACAGACGAAGCGGATGATCCGCCGCGCGCTGTTGAAGGCGGTAGCGATTCCCGGACATCAGGTGCCGTTCGGCTCGCGCGAGATGCCGTTGCCGTACGGCTGGGGCACGGGCGGAATTCAGGTCACCGCCTCGGTGCTGGGTACCGGTGATGTGCTGAAGGTGATCGACCAGGGTGCCGACGACACGACAAACTCTGTGTCGATCCGTCGGTTCTTCGCCCGTACCGCCGGTGTGCGGACCACCACGCAGACTGCCGATGCGACGGTGATTCAGACGCGGCACCGCATTCCGGAAAAGACACTGCGGGAAGACCAGATCATCGTCTATCAGGTACCGCAGCCCGAACCGCTGTATCGGCTCGAGCCGTCACGCGTCGAGACACGGCGCATGCATGGGCTCGCCGACTACGGTCTCATGCATGTGAAGCTCTACGAGGACATTGCCCGGTTTGGTCAAATCTCGATCAGCTACGACTACCCGGTAATGGTAAACCACCGTCACCTGATGTCGCCGAGCCCAATTCCCGCATTTGACAATTCGAAAATGAATAAGATGCCGGCGCTGCAATTATTCGGCGCGGGGCGCGAGAAGCGCATCTACGCGATTCCACCCTGGACGGACGTGCGATCGCTCGATTTCGACGACCATCCGTTCCGCGCGATCCGTGCGCCGCATCCATGCGGACTGTGCGGCGCGACCGATTCCTATCTGGACGAGGTGGTGATCGACGACAGTGGCGGCCGGTTGTTCGTCTGTTCGGACACCGACCATTGCGCCGAGCGCCGCGGCGCGGGCCACGTCGGCACCGAGGGCTTCCAGGAGGCAGCGGAATGAGCGACGCCACGCTGCTGTCCGCGCGCAGCCTGTCGTTGTCATTCGGCGCAATTCGTGCCTTGGCCGAAGTGGACGTCGATCTCTGGCCAGGCGAGATGCTTGCCGTTGTTGGCGAATCGGGCTCCGGCAAGACGACGTTGCTGAACGTGCTCTCCGGGCGTCTGGCACCGGATGCGGGCACCGTCTGGTATCGCGACCCCTCTGGACGGCTGCACGACGTGCATGCCATGCCAGCGCCGGCGTTACGCACGCTGCACCGGTCCGACTGGGGCTTCGTGCATCAGGACCCGCGGCAGAACCTGCGCATGAACGTCACCGCCGGCGGCAATGTCGGAGAGCGTCTGATGGCACAGGGCGCGCGGCACTACGGAAACATCCGGGCACAGGCGATCGACTGGCTGACCCAGGTCGAGATCGACGCGGATCGCGTGGACGACATGCCGCGCACCTTCTCGGGCGGCATGCTGCAACGGCTGCAGATCGCGCGTACGCTGGTGACGCATCCGCGCCTTGTGTTCATGGACGAGCCGACCGGTTCGCTCGATGTGTCGGTGCAGGCGCGGCTGCTCGACCTGATCCGCACTCTGGTGTCGCGCCTGAAGATCGCCGCGGTTCTGGTGACGCACGACATCGGGGTGGCGCGGCTTTTGGCGCATCGGATCACGGTGATGCAACGCGGGCGTGTGGTGGAGACCGGGTTGACCGACCAGGTGCTGGACGACCCACAACACCCGTACACGCAGTTGTTGGTCAGTTCGGTGTTGCAGGCATGAGCAAGTTGCCGCGAAAGCGATTATGGCGCTGCGCTGAAGCCATGGGCACCGCAACTGAACCAAGCGTTACCGGGACCGCAGACTGATGAAACAGGTGATGCTGCTTACAGATGCATTGGCGAAAAGCTTTACGCTCCACCTGCAAGATGGCGTGCGTATTCCTGTCCTGTCGGGCATTGGCCTGGAACTGCACGCGGGTGAATGCGTCGTGCTGTCCGGGCCGTCGGGTGTCGGCAAATCGACGCTGATGCGCAGCCTGTATGGTAACTACCGCGCCGAGTCCGGCCGCATCCTGATCCGCCATGACGGCGAGATGGTCGATCTCGCCGGCGCTGACCCGCGCACCATCCTGGCCATCCGTCATGACACGCTCGGCTACGTCAGCCAGTTCCTCCGCGTGGTGCCGCGCGTGCCCGCTCTCGATGTGGTCGCGGAAGTCCGCATCAGCCGCGGCGCGACGCTGGAGGAGGCGCGCCGTGGAGCCACCGAACTGTTGCTGCGTCTTAACATTCCGCGCCGCTTGCACACACTGCCCCCGGCAACCTTCTCCGGGGGCGAGCAGCAACGCGTGAACCTGGCGCGCGGCTTCATCGGCGACCATCCGGTGCTGCTGCTCGACGAACCGACCGCATCGCTCGATGCCGAGAACCGTGCCGTGGTCGTCGCCATGATCACCGAGGCCAAGGCGCGCGGCATTGCAATCCTTGCGATATGCCACGACACCGACGTGCGCGATGCGATCGCCGACCGCCTGTTCCCGCTGACGCCACTACAGGACGCGGCATGAACGACGAGACGATCTTCACCAACGCAGTTCTTGTTCTGTCGGATTCAACGCTGCATGGAACCCTCGTCGTGCGGGACGGGTGCATCACCGATGTGCAGCCGCACCGTTCCGCGGCGCTCTCAGCGCGCGATCTGGACGGCGATTACCTGATGCCGGGGATCGTCGACACGCACACCGACAATCTGGAACGTCAGGTGCAGCCACGAGCGCTGGCCCGTTGGCCGTCACGCTCCGCCATGGTCGCCCACGATGCGCAATGCGCCGCTGCCGGCATCACCACCGTGTTCGACGCGCTCTGTCTCGGCGATCTTGGATTCGACAAGGAGCGCATCCGCACATTCCGCGATGGCGTCGTCGATCTTGATGCGCTCAGCGACGCTGATCTTTTGAAGGCCGAGCACTTCCTGCATCTGCGGTGCGAGGTTCCGGCGCTCGACATGCTGGCGCTGTTCGACAGCGTCGCGGATCACGCACTGATTCGCATCGTCAGCCTGATGGACCACAGTCCGGGTGTTGGCCAGTATGCTGATCTTGAGTTTTACCGAGCGCTGCGACGCCGCGGCGGGTTGGACGACGAGTACATCGAACGCCGCATCCTTGAATTGCAGGCGCAGCGTGAGCGGACACGCATCCCGCACCGCCGTGCTCTGCTCGATCGCGTAGCGGGCCGCAATATCGCCATCGCCAGTCACGACGACCGGACCGAGGAGGAAATCGCCGAGAACGCCGCCGATGGAATTGGCATCAGCGAATTCCCGGTGACGATGGCGGCGGCACGTGCAGCAAAAGCCGCCGACATGCAGGTGATCGCCGGGGCGCCGAACATCGTGCGGGGCGGCTCGCACTCCGGCAACGTAGCCGCCGCGGACCTTTTAGAGACCGGCGCGGTCGATGCCTTTGCATCCGACTACGTGCCGAACAGCCTGGTCGAGGCTGCCTTCCAATGCGCGCAGAGCATCGGCCTGCCACAGGCGGTCACATTCGTGACGGACCGGCCGGCGCGCCTTGCCGGACTATTCGATCGTGGCCGTTTGGAAGCCGGGCAGCGCGCCGACCTCGTGCGTGTGCGCCTGCACGATGGACTGCCGGTGGTGCGCCAGGTCTGGCGGAGTGGCGAGCGCGTCGCCTGATGGGTCCCGAGGCACGTGTCGCGGTGTACTACGCGCCGCAACCGGACGATGCGCTGTTCGCGGAAGCCACCAACTGGCTTGGCCGCGATCCGGCAAACGGCGCGCTGGTGCCGCAACCGGATATTCCAAACATCGCGGAGGTTACCGCCGAGCCTCGGCTCTACGGGTTTCACGCGACACTGAAGCCGCCGATGCGGCTTGCGGAAGGGCGTCAATGGTTCGACGTTGTCGAGGCGGCCGCCGAACTCGCCGGCCGAACCGAGCCGTTCGATCTGCCGCCGCTCGCGGTGTGCGATGTCTTCGGCTTCCTGGCATTGCGCGAAACTGTCCCCTGCCCGCCCCTGCAGGCACTTGCCGACGCCTGCGTCGAGCGCCTCGATAGGTTCCGAGCCGCAACGTCCGACGCGGAGATGGCACGTCGCCGACGGGCCAATCTCACGCCGCGGCAGGACGCCATGCTGGTCCGCTGGGGCTACCCCTACATGTTTGACACGTGGTTCTTCCACATGACGCTGACCCGCAGGCTGACTGCCGAGGAGAAGCGGTTCTACCTGCCTGCGGCGGAGGCACATCTGGCGCGTGCGCTCGCATTGCCGCGACGCGTGACCGATATCTGCCTGTTCGTTCAGCCGGCTCCTGGCAAACCTTTCCTCATCGAGCAGCGGCTGAGGCTGCGCGGTTGAGTGCGGCGAGGAACCGCGCGAGACCGTCCTCCAGCGAGGCGTCGTTCATCACTGTCTCGGCGTGCACATGATCCGGCACCGACACGCTTCGCGACAGACGTGCCGCGACATCTGAAGCATTCTCCCGGGCACGCGAAGTGAGCCGCGCGGCGAGTACATCCGCAGGTGCTGTCACTTCGATGACCCGCGCCGGAAACCAAAGCGCCGCGTCCGCGATGACAGTCCGTGAAACATTCGCCACGACGACGTGGCCGCGTCTGATGTCATCGACCATCGCGGCAGGAATGCCATAGCTCAATCCATGCGCCTGCCACTGCAATGCGAAATCGCGCGTGGCGAACTCCTTCGGTGTTACCGCCTCGTGCGCCTCTCCGCCGGCGTCGGCGGGGCGGGTGATCACGCGCCGGACGAAGCGATACCGCGGATCGTCCGCCAGCGCATGCCGCGCACACTCCAGCAGCGTATCCTTCCCGCTTCCACTCGGCCCGACCACCAGAACCAGCATCACATCCCCACATTGACGGCACACAACGTGGCGTTAGCCTGCGCGCCACGCAACGGAGAACCTGCATGTTCACCACCCGCCCCGAGATCGCCGGCACATTCGGTGTCGTCGCCAGCACGCACTGGATCGCCAGCCAGGTCGGCATGGCGGTGCTGGAGCGAGGCGGCAATGCATTCGACGCCGCCGCGGCCACGGCATTCACCCTGCAGGTGGCGGAGCCGCATCTCAACGGGCCGGGCGGCGATGCGCCGATCATCATCCACTCGGCGCGCACGCAGACGCAGCACGTGATCTGCGGACAGGGCGTCGCGCCGCAGACCGCCACGCTGGAGAACTTCGGGAAGCTTGGCATCGACCTCATTCCCGCGACCGGCGTGCTGCCGGCGGTGGTGCCGGGTGCGTTCGATGCCTGGTGCCTGACATTGCGCGACTGGGGCACCTGGGAACTCGCCGACGTGCTCGCCTTCGCGATCGGTTATGCGAGGAACGGCATCCACATCGTGCCGCGCATCAGCGCCACGATCGAAGGCATGCGGATGCTGTTCGAGACCGAATGGAAATCCTCGGCCGCGGTATTCCTGCCTGGCGGCACGGTTCCTGCGCCGGAAGGCCTGTTTGCCCGGCCTGCGCTGGCCGCTACCTACGAGCGCATCTGCCGCGAAGCGGTGGGCGCAACACGCGAGGCTCGCATCGAAGCCGCCCGCGCGGCCTGGTACCGCGGCTTCGTCGCCGAGGCGGTCGGCACGTTCTTCCGCTCCACCGATGTACTGGACGTTACCGGCCGCCGCCATCGCGGTATGCTGGCAGCCGACGACTTCGCTCGCTGGTCGGCGACCGTCGAAGATCCGGTAGCGTACGATTACCACGGCCACACCGTCTTGAAGTGCGGTCCGTGGAGCCAAGGCCCGGTATTCCTGCAACAGCTTGCCCTGCTGCGCAGTTTCGATGTTGGCGCGATGGATCCGCTTGGCGCCGAGTTCGTGCACACCGTGGTGGAATGCGCCAAGCTCGCCTACGCCGACCGCGAGGCCTATTACGGCGATCCTGACTTCGTCCGCGTTCCTCTCGGAGCCCTGCTGTCCGATGAGTACAACGCCGAACGACGGATGCTCGTCGCGCACGATGCATCGCTCGAACTGCGCCCGGGCACTGTGCCGGCATACACACCCGTCGTGGATCGCGACGGGGCTGTCCGTCAAAACCTGCTGACGCGCGCGCCGGGCGCGGGCGAGCCGACCGTGGCGCGACTCGGCGTGATAGGCGCCGATACCTGCCACCTCGACGTGATCGACCGCGACGGCAATATGGTCAGCGCGACACCCTCGGGCGGCTGGCTGCAATCATCGCCAGTGATTCCGGAACTCGGCTTCTGCATGGGAACGCGCGGACAGATGTTCTGGCTGAAGCCGGACCTGCCGAACAGCCTGGAGCCTGGCAAGCGCCCGCGCACCACGCTGTCGCCCAGTTTCGCGTTGCGCGAGGGAAAGCCGTGGATGGCGTTCGGCACGCCGGGCGGCGAGCAGCAGGACCAATGGGCGCTGACCTTCTTCCTGCGCATGGTCCATCACAATATGGGCATCCAGGAAGCGATCGACGCACCGTCATTCCACACCGAACATTGGCCGTCGAGCTTCTGGCCGCGCGTGGCCCGCCCTGGGAAGGTAGTGATCGAAGGCCGCTTCGATGACGAGGTGCTGGGCGAGCTGAAGGCCCGCGGTCACCATGCGGAGAAAGGCGAGGACTGGTCTGAAGGCCGCATCTCCGGAGCGCGGATCGAAGGCAATCAGATGCGTGCCGGCGCCAATCCGCGCGGCATGCAGGGCTACGCGGTCGGTCGTTGATGTGGAAACGGCGACCCTGGCGGCTGACCGTTCCTTGACCAGAAGCCGAGATCGAGCTTGGGCGAGGCGCTACGGCCCCCACGATTGACGGACCGCAGTCGAGAGAGTCTGGCGCAATCCAGCAGCGGCAGGGAAGTGTCCGCCGGAGCCGGCAAGGGTCCTGTTCACGTCAAATCCACCTCCGTAAGCTGCGGCGTTCAGCTCCCGGTCGAGGCTCATTTTCATCGACCCAAGGCCACTCCCCGCAAAAAGGCCCAACGAGGTTTCGACCGTGAGGACTTGTGCGCCGCCCGAAATTCCGCCCGCGCCGATGCCGCCAACACCCCAGTCGCCTACGGCAAAGCTGCCACCGGCGCTCAATTTTGAAACGCCATCGACGAACTGATTGATGGCGCTGTCGGTGAGGACCAGCATCATCACTTCGGATTTGGACGCGCCTGCCAGAAACCCGACGTCGTAGTTGGATAGGCGGATGAAGACAGGATCACTCCAGACCTGGCGGTGGCGCGCCAGCAGGACGCCGACACCCTGCTGAGCGCCCAAGATGAAACCTATGTTGGTTGAGCTCGGCGCAATGAATATCCCGCGGGCACCACCGGTCAGGTTACGGATCGCCTGCCATTGGGGCTTCGAGAAGAATGCGTCCGCGGTGTTCGCAGCCGATTGAGCAAGCGCAACCGGGCTGTTGGTTGCTCCCGCGTTGCCTTGAGCAATTGTACTGACGGGCACTGCTGTGTTGCTTTGCCCCAACTGGCTGCCGGTCCGGAACGTCTGTGGTTGAGAGTCGGCGGCACTGCACGCCGTCAAAACCGCGAGGCAGCATATCGCCCCTGCATGCACGAATCGGTTGACCATCGCGCTGTTGATTATCCTGGTTCGCCCGAGTCGGCCACCGGTCAGGGTCCCAGACCTGACACGCTAATTGTTGCCCGACCATTCGACGATTTCGCTCGCCACATCGGCCACGACGCCATCCCAGTCGCCGCGCAGGTGCTGACGGAACAGACGCGCGGTCGGATACCAGGGACTGTCGTCGCAATCCAGCAGCCAGCGCCAGTCGGCGCTGTATGGCAACATGATCCACACCGGTTTGCCCATCGCTCCGGCCAGATGGGCCACCGACGTATCGATGGTGATGACAAGGTCCAGCAGCGTGATCAGCGCTGCGGTATCGGCATAATCGTGCAGTTCGTGGCTGTGATCGATCACCAGCGGATGCGTCACCAGCCAGTCACCCTGTGCGGTGGGAAGCTCCTTCTGAAGTCCGTGGAATTCGATGCCAGGCAGCGAGAGCACGGGCAGCAGCGTTTCGATTGACAACGACCGCTTGGGAATATGCTGCGATCCCCACCAGGCCAAGCCGATACGCGGCCGCGTGCGTGGCCCCAGTCGCTGTTGCCAAGTTTCCAGCCTGGCCGCTGGCGCACGTAGATACGGTACATCGGCTGGAACGCTGTCGAGTTCGGTGTCGAACACCAGGGGCATACTCAGCAGAGGTGTGACGATGTCAGTCGGCGGCTCCGGTTCCTCCCTCGCGAGGACCATCTCAACATTTTCCAACGTCTGCATCAGCTCTTTCTGCTCAACGTAAACCTGAAGGAAAACACGTGCACCGAGACGACCCAGCAGAGGCGCATAGCGGGCGAACTGGAATATGTCGCCATGCCCCTGCTCGCAGGTCAGCAGGATGCTCTTGCCGGCAACTTCCGCCAGATCCGGTAGACGAGCATCCGCGCGCGGCCGGTCATGGTCCGGGACGAACCAGCGGCCCTCGTATTTCAGCCACCCCTCGGCGTAGCGGCCGAGCAGCAGCAGGGCCAGGCTTTCATTCCACTCTGCCACCTCGGGCTTGAAGGCGTGCATCGCGCGGCACGCGGCGAGCGCATCGTCGTAGCGTCCCAGACCGACCAGCGCCTCGCCCAGACTGGCATAGACATCGGCCAGCCGGTTCGCATCCGCGCCGGCGCCATGTTGCAGAGCTGACTGAAAGCTGACAAGCGCCTCCTCCAGCCGATCCAGCGCCGCCAACGACTGGCCCATGTTGTAGTGCGCCGGTGCATGGTTGGACTGAATGTCCAGCACCTGTCGAAAATATTGAATCGCCTCCTCATGGCGTCCCATATCGGCCAGCACGTTGCCGAGGTTGTTGAGCGCCCCGGGATCGCGCGGACGCAACGCCACTGCGCGCCGCAGATGCGGCTCGGCCTGTCGATACTGTTTCAGTCCCAGCAGCGCGGAACCCAGATTGTACTGTATCCGCGGATCGTCCGGGCGCTGGCTGTCCGCGCGGGTCAGGTAACTGACCGAATCCGAGAACCGCGCCTGATCGAGGCAAACGACACCCAGCAGATGCAGCGCATCGAAATGCAGCGCATCATGCGCGATCAACTCAAGACAGCAGCGCTCGACCTCTGCATAGTCTCCCGCACGATAATAGCGCACTGCCGCCTCCATCCCCGAGCTCGGAGATGGCGGGGTCCGTTTACCGGCTGCATCGATTTGAAATTGATGACTGAACCCATAGCTCATCGAGGTGACAGCCTTCCCCGTAATGGTGGGCGCAGCCAATTCCTCTAAGCGCGCTTCTTTCCCGCACTGCGCGCCGGCTTCGGATGCCGCGACGCTGTCGCCCGCTTCGGCTTCGCAGCGGATGGCGCCCGCTTTCCGGTCCGCAGTTCGGCGATCGTGGCACGCGTGGTGATCTGCTCCGGGTTCATGCGAAGTTCGATCACCGCCGGCCTGCCGCTGTCCAACGCACGCCGGAACGCGGGCGCGAACTCCTCGGTGTCGCTGACCACCTCGCCATGGCCGCCGAATGCTTCAATGAATTTGGCGAAGTCTGGATTGGTCAACGCCGTGCCGGAAACACGGCCGGGGTAGGCACGCTCCTGATGCATGCGGATCGTGCCGTACATTTGATTGTTGAACACCAGCACGATCGGCGCAACGCCATGGTGGAACGCCGTGGCGATTTCCTGACCAGTCATCAGGAAGCCGCCGTCGCCGACCATGCTTACCACCATTCGATCGGGATAAACGATCTTCGCCCCAACCGCGGCTGGAACGCTGTAGCCCATCGCGCCGTTGGTCGGACCGATGTAGCGCTGACCGTCGCGGAAGTTGATGAAGCGCGTCGCCCAGCCGGCGAAGTTGCCCGCATCCGTGGTGATTACCGCATCCGGCGTCAGCAGCGTTTCCAGCTCCTGCATCGCCGTCCCGAGATTGAGCCGCCCCTCGTAATTCGGCACCGCACGCTGCGCCTCTCGAAGCGAACGCAGTTCTTCCATCCAGTCCATCCAGTTGGTCTGCACCGGCTCGAGTGCTGCCACGGCATGGGCGAACGCATTGAGATCGGCCACAATACCGAGTGCGGGGCGGAATACGCGGCCTATCTCGCTGGCCTCAGGATGCACCTGGATGATCGGCACGCTGCCCGCCATGTCGAGCAGCGTGTAACCCTGCGTCACCGCGTCGCCGAGGCGCGAACCGATCGCCAGGATCAGGTCGGCCTCCTTGACCTTGGCGATCAGTCCCGGATCGGAGCCAACGCCGAGATCACCAACGAAATTGTCCGCTGTGCCGTCATACAGCGCCTGTCGCCGGAAACCGACAGTCACGGGCAGGTCGTTGCCAAGCAGGAAGTCGCGGATCGCGGTGCGTCCCGCATCCGTCCAGGAGGAACCGCCGAGCACCGCCAGTGGCTTGCGCGCCCGGTACAGCATCGTGCGCAACTGCGTCAGCGCGGCCGGATCCGGATATGCCGACACGACCGTTGCGCGGGGCAGGTCAGGCACCTCGATCATGTCCTTCTGCATCTCTTCCGAGAGAGCGATGACCACCGGACCCGGGCGGCCCGAAACCGCTACGTCCACCGCGTGCGCGACGACTTCCGGAATGCGCTTCGCCTGGTCGATCTGGGTCACCCACTTGGCGAGTGGGCCGAACATCTGGCGATAATCGACTTCCTGGAATGCATCGCGGCCTGCATCCGCCAGCGGGATCTGGCCGACAAACAACAGCAATGGCGTGCTGTCCTGCATCGCGATGTGCACGCCGATCGCCCCATGGCAGGCGCCGGGGCCGCGCGTCACCATCGCCGCGGCAGGACGGCCTTTCAACTTGCCGTACGCCTCGGCCATGTTCACCGCGCCGGCCTCAAATCGGCAGGTGACCAGCTTCAGTTTCTGCCGTACCTCATACAGGCCATCGAGCACATCGAGATAGCTTTCGCCAGGCACGGCGAAGACATGATCGATACCTTGTGCAACGAGCGCGTCCGCCAACGCGCGTCCCCCCGTTCGTGGGACGATGCGCGCCTTGCGCGCCTGAGCCAGTTCCATCCATGCCTCCAGTTGTGCCCCGGCGGGGCCCCGCGCGCAGGATAGGCAGGTCCAAGGGATTCCGTCACGCCCGACATCACCGGTCCGCCAAGGTCCGACCAGTACGTAATATCCCGATCCGCACTATCCCGAACTGGCCCGCGGTAACCGAACGGTGTTTGTTTGCCACAAATCCAACAAAACCTCCGCCAATTTCCGCCCTTGCCTCGACCGAGCCTTTGCGTGTTCGCTGATGTCACGAGAGAGAGGTTCCCCCGATGCTACAGAGCATGACCTGGTTTGCCACCGACAATCTCGCCAGAAGCCAGTTCCAGGTGTTCAGCCACCTCGGCGATCAGATGCAGCTGAGCGATGATGATCAGCGGCGTGTTCTGCTGCTGTCGAAGCAGGAGTGGGCCGATTGGTCGGATTTCCTCCAGGACGGTCCCCTGCCGGCGCGGCCACAGCTTCCGGTGATGCTGCAGCGGCTCGGCAGTGCCAGCCATCGCTTGGCCGTGATGGCCGACCGCCTGGGCATCGCGGATTAGGCACCGATCAGCCGGACGACTCCGGTCGCGAGGGTCGGACCAGATCGAAGTCGGTCAGCCCTTCACCGCACCTGACGACAGCCCCGCGACCAGATGGCGTTGCGCGGCGAACGAGAAGACGATGACAGGTAGGATCACCAGCACGCCCGACGCGGTCATGCCACCCCAGTCGACTCCCGTGTCGCCGCCGGAGAACGCTGCCATGAGCACAGGCAGCGTGCGCGTCGCGTTGTTGGTCAGGACCGCTGCGAACAGGAAATCGTTCCATGCAAGCTGAAGGCACAGGATGCTGGCCGCCACCAGTCCTGGCCTGATCAAAGGCAGTACTACATGGCGGAAGGCGGCATGACGGGACGCACCATCCACCCACGCGCTTTCTTCCAGTTCGCGTGGTAGATCCTCGAAGAAGCCGCGCATGATCCACACCACCAGCGGCAGGCTGAACGTGCTGTAGGCCAGGATCACGCTGAAACGGGTGGTAGTCAGACCGAACTTGCTGAACAGGATATACATCGGCACCAGCACCGCGATCGGCGGCAGCATGCGCATGACCAGCAGCGAGAAGAACAGAAACGAGCCGCCTCGGAATGGGAACCGAGCAAAGGCGTACGCCGCCGGAACGCCGACGCAGATCGACAGGATCACCGCACCTGACGAGATGACCAGGCTGTTGACGAATGCCTGCAGGAAGTCAGCCTGCCCCAGCACGCCGACATAGTTCTCCAGCGTCGGCCGCCACAGGAACAGGGGCGGCGTGGCGAATACCTGCAAGCGCGTCTTCAACGACAGGCCGATCACCCACAACAAGGGGAACAGGAACACCGCGGTCACGGCGATCAGCGCCAGGTAAACCGAGCCGGCGAACATTAGTTTGCTGCCACGCGAGCCGACCCCGGAGAGCGCGCTCATCGCAAGGACTCCTCGTCCCCTTGCGGAAGGGCACTGTGGGGAGAGGTTTGCGGGAAACCGGGGCGGCTCCCCTCCCCCAACACCCAGCAGCAAGGGGAGGGAGAGCATCCTGATAGCAACATCAGTTCGTCTCCCGCCGGCGGATCACCGCAATGAAGAACAGACACAGCAACAGGCACATGAGCAGCATCAGCCACGACGCCGCGGCGCCGAGACTGAGATCGAAGCGCACAAACGAGGCAAGATAGGTGAACATCGACAGCGTCATCGTGGCGTTCGCCGGACCTCCGCTGGTCATGACATAGATGTTGTCGAATGCGCGGAATTCGAAAATCGTTCGCAGCAGCAGCGCCACCAGGATGTAGGGTCGCAGAAGCGGCAGCGTGATGTGTCGAAACACCTGCAGCCGGCTGGCGCCGTCGATCGATGCGGCCTCCACCGGCTCGCTCGGCAGCGAGCGCAGCCCGGCGAGTAGCAGCACCGCGACATAGGGCGCGTTCTGCCAGAGGTTCACCACCATGACCGAGATCAGTGCGGTGTCCGGGCGGCCAAGCCAGACGATATGGCTGCCGATCCAGTAATTGACCACGCCATGATCGGGATCGAGCAGCAGCTTCCAGCAGAGCGCCGCGACGATTGGAGTGATCATCATCGGCACCACCAGCGCGGTGCGGAAGAAGCCGATGCACGGCAGGTCAATGTTCAGCAACAGAGCAATTCCCAGGCCGCAGGCAAGCTCCGTCGTGACAGTGGCGGCGGTATAAATGAACGTCACCGACAGGCTCTTGAGGAATTGCGGATCGGTCAGCAGGTCCTGGTAATTGGCAAGGCCGGCGAAGCTGCCGGCGAACAGCGCCTGCTCGGGCGCCCACCCTTCGAAGCTGATATAGAGCGAGAACAGCAGCGGGATTCCGAAGATCAGCAGCATCATCGCCGTCGTGGGCAGCACTGCCAGGCGGGCGAACTGGCGGTCGAGCCAGCGCTGCACGCCGGTCGTGGCGTCGGCGGTTCCTCGCGATGTCCGAACGCCGGTCTGTCGGACCGCGGTGGTGGTTCCTCCCATGATCCCTCATTTGCCAGGGCGCAGTGGTTTCCTGTGACACCATACAGGCCACGCCAAGCCGCGTCACCCGCGCAGGCAGTTGCACCTCATTCAGCCGCGCCGGAGGACGACCGCTGCCGCGGCCAGCATCAACAGCATGCCCACGACGTTGCCCGAGTTCAGCCTTTCGCCGAACAAGCCGGTGCCGAGTCCGACCGCGATGACCGGCGATACGAATGCGTAGGTGCCGGTGCGGCTGGCACCCCAGTCGCGTACCAACAGGAAATAGATTACCGTCGAAAGGATCGAACCCGGCAGGAGCAGGTAAAGCCAGGCGACGACCGCGGGCCACCCCCACGGATGGATCAGCGCGGCCACTGCGCCCGGCTCGAAGACGACCGATGCGGCCAGCAGGATCACGCCGCCGATCAGGTTCGTCATGGCCGCCATTTGTGCCGGCGCCAGCGAATTCATCAACGGCCGCGCCATCACCGAACCGGCCGAGTAGCACAAGGTGCCGATGATCACCCCCGCCGCGCCAAACAGCTCCCAGGAGTCCAGGTTGCCGTTCAGCGCCGATGGGCCAAACAGGACCAGGATGCCTGCGACGCCGTCCGCGATGGCCAAAAGCTGACGCCATGACGGCCGCTCCTGCCCGAAAGCCACCGCGAAGCTCAACAGCGCGATCGGAGTGAGTGCTGAAGAGAGGACCGCAGCCAGGCCTGCCGTGATGAAGCGCAATCCATAGAGTTGGATCACCTGATTGAGCGCTACCATCAGCACTGCGACCAGCAGCAGCCGCCCGGTCAGCCGCATTGGGATCTGCAGGCGCTGACCGCGGCCCCAGCGCCACAGCAGCAGCATGAGACCGGCCGTTGCCCACCGTGTTCCAGCGAACACCCCAGGCGGCACCGCCGCGATGCCGATCTTCATGGCGAGCCACGTCGTGCCCCAGACAAAGCACAGTACGGCGAACAGCGCCCGTTGGCGGGTTGCGAGAGAGACCGGCAGTCGCTTGGCCAGAGCGATGCTCGCCATCTATGCTGCCTGGGCCGGCAATGCAGGGTCGGACTGAACGATATCGACGGGTGGGGTCATGGATTGGTGGCCAGTGATGGGCGACTGGAGTAAGTTTGGCGTGCAGTACTGACCATCGAGAAAGGTTTCGCACGACCGCGGGTCGGTTTGCTGCTCGAGCCGGAGAATAGACTGACCGCGGAGTTGCCAAGGGCTCCACGCTGAGGGTGCGCCCCAGTTGCTTCTCGGCATCCCCGCGCTTTATTCGTCATCCCCGGGAAGGCGGGGATGACGGGGGCGACGCGAATGAGATGTGCCAGCCTGGGTCGCGCCGTCTAGGACAACGCTGGTTTGCCCGGGGTGAAGTATGCCTTTTCCGGTCGGCATCGGGATCGTCACCTATAATCGCCGCGCGATCCTGAGCGAGACCATCGATCGGGTGCGGGCTTTCACCCGCCAGCCGAACGCTGCGCTGGTGGTTGCCGACGACGGATCCAGCGACGGCACCTTGGGGATGCTACGCGACGACAAGGTGCCGGTGATCACCGGGGTGAACATGGGGATCGCGTGGAACAAGAACCGCGCCTTGTTTCTGCTGTCGCATATGCTGCAGTGCGAGACGGTGATTCTGCTCGAAGATGATACGAGACCGAACAAGTCTGGCTGGGAAGCGGCCTGGATACAGGCGGCACGGCGCTGGGGCCATGTCAACTTTGCGGCCGACTGGATGAGCGAGTACTTTCTATCCGGGTCCGGGACGGCCGGCGATCCCGTGCGCTCCAAAAAGGTAACTGCACAATGCGCGAGCTATTCGCGGGCCGCGCTGACGTTCGGCGGCTATCTCGACCCGCGGTTCCATGGCTATGGGCATGAGCATGTGGAGCATACGCGCCGGCTTGTCCGTGTGGGCTATGGCGGAACGGACGAGCGAATCAACGGTGAAGAGCAAGTGCTGTTCAGCCTGATCAAGGGTGACCTGACGGTGGTAAGCACTCCGAGCTTTTACGTAAAGGAGGAGGAGGAGCGCAATCTTCATCTCGCGCGCCGGCTTATGGCGGAGCCGGGCTACAGATCGCCTTGGGGGGACGACACCGAACTGCGGCAGTTTCGGTCCGAGATCGAAAGCGCGATGATCGACGGTCCCGACCGGTTTCGGCTTACACCAGCGGAATGTCGTGCTTCGCAGGCGCAGGCGACGAAACGGGGACTGTTTCGCCGGCTGTTTTATAGATCCTAGGATGCTGCGCCACTTACAAGAGGCGGCGGTTTCGACCGATTGGATCGGCGCACGGTCTCCACGGTGACCCGCTGGCTTGAAATCATCTTCGAGGCCGAGCGTGCGCAGGACAAATCGATCAGCATGTCGCCGTCGCCCGCATCCGTTCAGCCAATCGCGTGCGCCACGCGCTCTCGTGCGCCCGGCCGCGGTGCCGAAGCCAGCAGACGCGCCAAGCCTTGGGCCAGTTGCTCGCATTGCTGGCGAATGTCGGGCACCGCGGTCATTTCCCAGAATGCGCCCTTGGTGACCGGACCGACGGCAAACAGTCGACGCGACTCGGCCCCGCTGCGGCTGCGCAACGCACAGCGCTCGGAGACATCCAAACCAAGTCGTGACGGATCGGGTCGTCCGGTCCCTTCAATGAGCAGCGAACGCACGAGTGGATCGACGACGCGCCGGTAGTCGGTGGCGGGTCCCGAACAGTTCACGACCCGAGCGACCCGCAGCGAGGCGATATCGTCGCTTCCGCGTGGACGGAACCGCACGGTCATCCTCCCCCCGGCGCTCTCGTAACCGCGCAGTCGGCCGGCATGGACGCACAACTGTCCACTCGTTCGCGCTGCTTCGATCCGTGCCATAACCGGCGCCGCGATGCGGTGGCGATGCACGTCCCACCACGTGCGCAGATGCCGCAGGAAGCACTGGCGATCATCCGCTGATAGCGTCGCCCAGATTTCCTGGGTGACCGGACGCAACCCGTCGATCACCCCTTGCCACGTACCGCCGGTAGCCAGCGCCTGTTCAGACTCCTCGCGCAGGAAGCGCGTCAATGCGCGCAATCCGCTTGGATAGGCGATCGGTCCGCGCGGCGTGGCGACCGCCGATGTGTGACACCGCGGCAGCAGCCCCCTTCGCGAAACCGCGTGGATCGGCCCGACATGCCCCTGATCAAGCAGAGAGATCACCGCGTCCACCATCGTGAGGCCAGCGCCGATCAGCAGAACCGGAGCAGTTGGATGCAATCCGGCAAAGGCTCTCGGCGACCACGGATCCGCACAATAGAGCGCCGGATCGTAGAACATGCTGTCGGCGACCGGAATCGGCTCGGGCGTAAAATTGCCAAGCGCCAGCACCGCGATATCCGTCGCAATGTCGTGGCCGTCCTCGATGTGCAGGCGCAGGTTCCGCGGTTCCTGCGTGATGGAAGCGACACTGCCATGCAGCAGCTCCAGATGAACGGACGATTGCCGGCGCAACGCGTCGTGCAATTGCTGGCGGATGTAGCGACCGAACAGCCGACGTGGGACAAAGCTGCCGCCATCGGGCATGACGCCATCCATCTCGTGCATCGGTCGGGAATGCAACCAGTCCAGGAAGTGCCGCGGCTGATCCGGAAACGCGCTCATTCGTCCGGCCGGCACGTTCAGCAGATGGTTTGGGTTGTCGGTTGCATAGGCCTGCCCCGGTCCGAACTGGCGGTTGCGCTCGATCAGGCGGATGTGCGTCCCTGGGGGGCAATGCCGCAACAGGTGCAGCGAAAGCAGTGTGCCGCTGAATCCCGCGCCGATGACGGTGATCGCGATGGGTTCGCCATGCTTCCCTCCCTTATTCCTACTATACACATAGGAATTATGGGCAACTAGCCGCGGGCGAGTCAACTGAATACTCCGGCACAGGGATCTGGCGGACCATGGCCCGAAAGAGGGTGTTGACCCTGCGCCCGGGCAGGGGCACGAGACCCGCATGCTCTCGAGCAAGGCCAAATATGCTGTCCGCGCCGCGACCATGCTGGCCGAGCGGGCAAGCACCGAGGATTGGACCCCGACCGCCGAAGTCGCGGAACAGGAGCGCATTCCGCGCAAGTTTTTGGAGGCGATCCTGGTCCAGTTGCGCGACCACGGCATCGTCGATAGCCGACGCGGATCGCATGGCGGGCACCACCTGTCGCGCGACGCCGCAGAGATTTCCATCGCCGACATCATCCGCATCTTCGATGGCCCGCTGGCGCTGACACCCTGCGCCAGCGTGACGCGGTTCCGTCCGTGCACGGACTGCGTCGACATCGCTTCGTGCCGCCTCCAGCATCTCATGCGCGAGGCGCGCGACGCCGTGGCCGGCGTGCTGGAGAACTATTCGCTCGCCAGCCTGGCCGCACCGGGCAAGAAGCGTCAGTCTGCCTCGCGCACCACGCGGGCGACGACTGCCACGAGGCGCTCGTAATCCTCGATGTCGTTAAAGGCCGCGGCCGAAATTCGCAGCCAGATGGCGCCTGCCTGGACATGCGATGCGCTGCAGCGGCAACACGAGTGCGCTGCCGGAGGCGATATGGTCCACAATCGGCGCACCGGCACGATCGCGACGTAAAACACCAGGTTTGCGGACCGCGCCGTAGCCATGGGTCAGCACGACGATCTGATCGCCCGGTTGCAAACGCAGTGAACGCAGCACGGCGTTGCAGTCGGTGTCGCGTTGTCGACGAACGCGATGTCCTTGCCATCAGCGCCGATGAACGCTCCCAGGCGATCGGCTGCATTGCGAACCCGGCGGAACGACACGCATGGAGCGGCCCGGCTGCGGTTCCATGCGTCGCTGCCAGTCCCGCTGCACCGCCGGCACCACGCGCGGCGCGGCACCGAATTAGCCGTGGTTGACGCTGAGAAAATCCCGGTCCAACGCCCACTCGTGGCGCACTGCCTTGCCGAGCAAGGGCATCGCTCTATTCCGCAGCGATCCGCGCGCGCTCAGCAATCAACTGGCGGGTCAGCGGCAGCAGGCTGCGCCCGTATTCGATCGCGTCATCCAGCGGATCGAAGCCGCGGATCAGGAATGTGGTGACGCCGAGGTCGTAGTAGTCGCAGAACGCTTCGGCCACCTGAAGCGGCGTGCCCACGAGGCTGGTGGTGTTGCCGCGCGCACCGGTGAGCAGGGCGGCACCCGTCCATAGTCGCTTGTCCAATCGCTCACCCTGTGCCGCAGCCGCCAGCAACCGACGCGAACCCTCGTTCGGCGGATCGCGCGGACCCAGGCCTGCCTTCGCCCGCAGTTCGGCAATCCTCCGCTTGATCTGCTCGGCGCGCGCCCAGGCCTCGTCTTCGGTCGGCGCAAGAATTGGCCGCAGCGACAGACTGAACCGCACCTCGCGCCCATGCAGTGCCGCCGCCGCGCGCACCCGCGCTGTCAGTTCGCGCACCTGCTCATGCGTCTCTCCCCACAGCGCGTACACATCGGCATGCTTGCCGGCAACCGGGATCGCCGCATCCGAGGCGCCACCGAAATAGATCGGAATGCGGGGCTGCTGCACGCAGCGCATCGCGGTCGAAGCGCCGTTGAACCGATAGTATTTGCCCGCATGATCCACGGGACCCGTCTCGGTCCAGATGCGCTTGAGGATGTGCACGTACTCGTCGGTACGCGCGTAGCGTTCGTCCTTGGGAAGAAAATCGCCGTCGCGCTGCTGGTCGGCGTCGTCGCCGCCGGAGATCACGTGGATCGCCGCGCGTCCGCCGGTGATCTGATCCAGCGTGGCGAATTTCCGTGCCGCCAGCGTCGGCGCAACGAAGCCCGGTCGATGCGCGATCAGGTAGCCCAACCGCTCGGTATGCGCCGCCGCCGCCGCCGCAAGCAGAAAACCGTCGGGACCATCGGAGAAATATCCGACCAGCACTCGATCGAAGCTCGCCGCCTCGGCCGCCTGGGCAAAGTCGCGGATGTAGCCTCGATCCAGCACCGCCGGCCCGGGTGGATGGATCTCCGAGGCATGCCGATGGCTGATCATGCCGATGAATTCGATGGTCATGACGAAACCTCTCGCTTACCGCCGCGGTGTCCGCGCGGCGCTGCCGAACTGCCGCTCCAGTGTCTGTCCGGCGAGCGAGATCACCAGACAGGCCACGAAGAACAGTCCCATGGCGAAGGTATAGCCCTCGATCGCCAGCCCGAGCCAGTTCGGATCCTTGAGCGACTGGTTGATCACGCCCATCAGCTCGAACAGCCCCACGATGGAAACCAGCGTCGTGTCCTTGAACAGGTCAACCACGATGTTGATGATCCCCGGTATTGCCAGCCGCATCGCCTGTGGCAGCACCACCAGGGCCTGCGCCGTCGCGGTATGCATGCCGAGCGCCAGCGCCGCCTCGGTCTGTCCCCTCGCCACGCTCTGCAGGCCGCCGCGGACGGTCTCCGCCATGTAGGCGGATTCGAACAGCGTCATCACCACGATGGCGCGGATCAGGTTGTCCACCGTCATGCCGGCTGGCAGGAACATCGGCAGCATGATCAGTCCCATGAACAGCACCGCAAGCAGCGGCGATCCGCGCCACAATTCGATGAAGGCGATCGAGCCCCAGCGCACCACCGGCAGGCTGGACTGCCGGCCGAACGCGAGCAGGATGCCGAGCGGCAGCGATCCGACGACCGCCACGAATGTCAATACGACGTTCAGCATCAGCCCGCCCCAGTCGCCGGTTGCCACAGCAGGCAGTCCGAACACGCCGCCGACCAGCAGCACGCCCCCCACAATGGGCATGCCCACCAGGAGCACCGCCACCCACCAACCACGTCGCCGCGCAAACAATGCACCGCTGGACGTGGTCGCCAGCAGCACGAATGCCAGATCGACACGCCAGCGCTCGGGTTGCGGGTAGCGGCCGTAGATGAACAGGGGGAAGCGCGCTTTCACGAATGCCCAGCATGCTCCGTCCGGCGCACAGGCGCGGCGGCTCAACCCGTCCCAGGTGGCGTGGGCCAGCGCCCAGTTCAGGAACGGCGGCACCGTCAGGTAGACCAGCGCCAGCGTCACCATGGTGAGCGCCGCATTCAACTTGGTACCGAAGAGCGCTCGCAGCATGGGTCTCATCGGCCCTGCTCCATCAGTTTTCGGTTCCAGCGATTCATTACCACCGAGGTCGCAAGGTTGATCGTCAGGAACACGCCGATCAGCAAGGTCATAACCTCCACCGCGCGGCCTGACTGGTTCAGCACGGTACGGCCGAAGATCTGCAGCAGGTCGGGATAGGCGATTGCGGCGCCCAGCGTGGTGGACTTGATGATGTTGAGATACTGGCTGGTCAGCGGCGGAATCAATATGCGCAGCGCCTGCGGCAGGATCACCAGGTACATCGTCAAGCCGCGTGACAGACCGAGCGACAACGCGGACTCCGTCTGGCCATGCGGTATGCCGAGGATCGCGGCGCGCACGATCTCGGAGATGAAGGCTGCGGTGTAGATCGAAATGCCGAGCCACAGGGCGAGCAGTTCGGGCGGGAGGCGCAGCCCGCCCGTGAAGTTGAAGCCATGCATTGCCGGCAGTTCCCAATCCGCACTGAAGGCCGCTCCGACCAGCCAGGCCGCAACCAGCAGGGGACCCAGCAACACGCCCGCGATCGAACCGGGCGGACGCGCCCACCAACCGATTACCGCGAGCGCGAAAGTCACGCCGCCAAGCAACAGCACGATGGGTTCCAGATTCGGCGAGGGCATCAGCAGGCCGCGCACATTCAGAAAGAAGCCCCAGCCCATGACCACGCTCTGGCGCGGCGGCGGCAGGCTTTGCAATACCGCGACGTAGATGAAGAAGATCTGCACAAGCTGGGGCGTATTCCGCACTACTTCCATGACGCTGCGCGCGATGCCGGCCATCAGCGGATTGCCGGAGAGCCGCATCAGTGCGATCAGCAGGCCCAGCGCGGAGGCCAGCACGATCGACATCGCCGCGCAGAGCAGCGAATTCAGCCCGCAGACCAGCAGCGCATATCCGTAAGTGTCGGTGTTCTCCCAGCTGATCAGATGGAACGGTATATCGAATCCCGCAGTGTGCCAGAGAAAGTCGAAGCCGAAGGTGATGTTCCGCTGCGTCATATTGACGCGGGCGTTGTGGCCGAGCCACAGCACCAGCGCCGCGAAGGCGGCAACCGCGACGAATTGCCAGATCCAGGCTCTGGCCAGCCGCGATAGCGACCAGCCTGGCGGTGGTACGGTTGCCGCCACTCCGCTCAGCGGAACGGAAGCGAGTATTGCAGTCCGCCCTTGGACCAGAGATTATTCAACCCGCGTGGCAGGTTGAGCGCCTTCGGGCCGAAGAACTCCTCATAGATCTCGCCGTAATTGCCGCTGACCTTGATCGCGCGCAGCGCCCATTCGTCGTCGAGTCCGAGCAGCTTGCCGAAGCCGCCTTCGGCGCCGAGCAGCCGGCGCACAAATGGATCCTTGCTGGTCGCCTTCATCTGATCCGCATTGGCCTTGGTGACGCCGGTTTCCTCGGCTGTGAGCAGAGCGCCATGCAACCAGAACAGAATGCGATGCCACGCCTCGTCGCCGGAGCGGGCATGCAGGCCCAGCGGCTCCTTGCTGATCACCCCGTCCAACACGACCCAGTCTTCCGGGCTCTTCAGCGTCGATCGCATACCGGCGAGGCTGCCGGTATCATCGGTGTAACCATCGCATCGGCCGGCCTCCATCGCCTGCACCGCTTCCTCCGGTTTGTCGAACAGCAACGTGCCAATCTTGGTGCCGTTGGAACGCGCGAAATCTGCAATGTTCAGCTCCAGCGTTGCGCCGGTGATCACGCAGATCGTCGCCCCGTTGAGCTCGGTGATCTTGCTGACCCCAAGCTTCTTGCTGACCAGAAAGCCTTCGCCGGCGTAGAAGTTAACCGCGATCTCGTCCAAACCTAGCTGAATGTTGCGGGTGAACGTCAGTGTGCTGTCACGGATCAGCACGTCGATTTCGCCCGATTGCAGGATGGTGAAGCGCGCGGCCGCCGTCGTCGGCACGTAGCGGATCTTCTCCGGATCGGTATTCAGCGCGGCCGCGATGGCACGGCAATAGGAAATATCCAGACCGTTCCATCGGCCGGTATTGTCCTGCGAGGCGAAGCCCGGCACGCCGGTATCGACACCGCACACCAGCATGCCACGTTTTTTGATGGCCTCGACCGTCGGACCCGGGAAGCTCAGGCCCTGCGCATGTGCCGTCGGTCCGGGAAGCAGCAGCGTCGCGGCAAGTCCGGCCGCGTACAGGCTGTGTCTCAGGCAGCCCCAAATCTGTCTCATGACTTTCGACCCCCCTGTTGTCGCAACTGGAGAGGCTGGCGGAACGCCGACGCGGAGGCAATACGGAATTGTGCAATGCGCAAATTGCCGTGGGGCTAAACGTCAGCGTCGACTCGCCTCGGCTCCCCGGTTGGCTTCGCCAGCCAGCGCTTGATGGTCAGGCCAGCCGGCCCGTGCATACGAAGTGCGGGTTCTCCCAGCCTGCCTTGCCGTAGCGCAGTTGCTCGCCCTCGAAGGTCCGCACCGTGCCGCCGGCAGCCTCCAACACCGCCTGCGGCGAACAGGTGTCCCATTCCATCGTACGGCCGAAGCGGGGATAAAGATCGGCGATTCCTTCCGCCAGCCGACAGAACTTCACGCTCGAGCCGAAATTGATCAGCTTCGCAACGCGCCTGCCGCGCAGAAAGTCATCCAGCCGCGTGCTGTTGCCATGATAGCGACTGGCAAGCACCGTCAGGCCTTCGTCCGGCGGAATACGGGCTCTGACGGGCACTTCGCACGAGCCCACACGCTTCCATGCGCCGCGCCCTACAATGCCGCCGAACAATTCGCCTGCGGCAGGGATGGCGACCACGCCCAGCGCTGGCGTGCAATCGCGCACCAAGCCGATATTCACGGCGAACTCATCATTGCCAGCGGCGAATTCGCGCGTGCCATCCAGCGGATCCACCAGCCAGTATTCCGCGCAAGGCGCCGTGATCCGCCCCGCCGCCGCTTCTTCTTCGGCGATCACCGGGATGTCTGGCGTGGCCTTGCGGAGGCCGGCGACGATGATCGCTTCGGCGGCATGATCCGCCTCGGTCACCGGCGAACGGTCTTCCTTGCGCACGACTTCGAATCCGCGCTTCCGCACTGCGAGGATTGCGGCGCCTGCCTCAAGCGCAAGCGCGGAAGCCAGCGCGATCAACTCATCATCGTCCATGCAACGGTCATAACCGCCGCACGCCCCAATGGCAACGAGTCTTCGGTCCGGCGGAGGCTGCCAGGCTTCCGGCATCTGCGCGACCGACCCCGGGCTGGGCTTGATCAGTGGCCGACACGAATTGCCGGTCGATGGCAATGGCGCACGAGTACAGCGGACTGGCGCGATTACCTACAGTGGATAGGGCAGTCGCCCTTCGCGATATCCGTCCTCCTTGAAATGCTGTTCGCCGGACGCGACGATGCCCTTGCGCATGCTTTCAGCCACGTCGGGATACTGCTCAAGATACCATCGTTCACTGACGGGCATCGGGAAAGGCAGCCTGCCTTCAAAATACCCATCGTCCTTGAAATGCTGCTTGGCCGAGCTGATCGAGCCTTCGGTAACCGCCAGCGCTATGTCCTCATACTGTTTGAGATACCACGCCTCATCCACCTCGACGCCCGAAATCATCATACGTATAATTCTTATAAAATCATCATACGAGACACTGACGCGCAATTCACCTCTGACCGTCGATATCTCGACGAGACGCCTGATCAGATCGAACGGCGGAAGGTAGTTCACGGTGGCTCCCGGTGGACCGAAGCGCGGTCGCTCCAAATGAGTATCGCGTGGATGAATTGATAGCGGGAAGGCCCGCATGTTGCTATCTCGAATTGCGCATATCCGTGATGCCATTGCAAGTTGGGCAGTCCGCATGTGATATCGGCCCCAGCAACCGGCAATCCGCCGGACCCGAGGATGTGGCACGGCCATTCGGAATCCCGCGTTGACGCCGGCGGAATCTTGACAGAGGACAGTTCTTGGCTGTGTCCCGGTAGCTGGCCAGTCCGCTGGTGGGAGTGACTCGCTATGGACAATCAAACCGGTATAGGGATCGGAGATGTCGAATTGGCGAGCCTGGTTCGCCGATTTTCCGATGCCCGTGTGCTCGTTCTGGGCGATGTAATGCTTGACCGCTATGTCAGCGGCAGCGCGAGCCGTCTGTCACCGGAAGCGCCGATACCAGTGCTGCGGCCCTCGTCGAGCAGGGCGACGCTGGGTGGCGCTGCGAATGTCGCGCTGAATGTCGCAACGCTGGGCGGCCATGTCGCGCTGGTCGGTGTGATTGGCGATGATGCGGCAGGTGCGGAACTGGCGCGGCTGCTAGCGACATCGCCCGGTGTGGTACCTCATCTTGTCGTGGCGGCCGGTCGGCCTACCACCGCGAAGACACGCTTCCTGGTCGGCGTGCATCAATTGCTGCGGCTCGATGAGGAAATCACCGCGGCGATCGATCAGGCGACCGCGGCCACCTTGCTGGAACGGTTTGCCGACGCGCTGGATACGGCAGACATCGTCGTGCTGTCGGACTATGCCAAGGGCGTTCTGACCGACGAAGTGCTGCGCCTGGTGATCGCGCGATCCTCGGCGATGGGTCGCACGGTGATTGCCGATCCAAAGCGCGTGGACCTGGCCGCATACCGGGGCTCGACCGTGCTCACGCCGAACGAGCACGAGGTGCGCGAGGCCACGCGTATCGAGACCGCGGATGATCTGGATGCGGATCGCGCCGGTCGCAAGGCACTGGATACGATCGGTGCCGAGGCGGTCCTGGTCACGCGCTCCGAGAAGGGCCTGACATTGGTGCGCCGCGATCAGCCCGCGATGCATCTCACGACCCGCGCGCGCGAAGTGGCGGACGTGTCGGGAGCCGGTGATACATTGGTGGCCGCGCTCGCGGTGGCGCTGGGCGCAGGGGCTTCGCTGCCTGCGGCATCGGTGCTCGCCAACATCACGGCGGGAATTTCCGTGGGCAAGCAGGGCACTGCCACGGTCAGCCGCGAGGAACTGCTGGGTGTGTTGCACCTCGAGGATCTGGTGGCAACCGACAGCAAGATTGCCACGCGCGAGGAAGCGGCCTCGCGGGTAGCCGGGTGGCGGGCGCAGGGGCTCAAGGTCGGTCTGGCCAATGGGTGCTTTGACCTGATCCACCCCGGGCATGTCCACCTGCTGACCGAAGCGCGCGCGCGGTGCGACAGGCTGGTCGTGGCGTTGAACACCGATGCCTCGGTGCGGCGGCTGAAGGGCCCCACGCGTCCGTTGCAGAACGAAACAGCCCGGGCGATCGTGATGGCGTCACTGTCGCCGGTCGATCTCGTGGTGCTGTTCGGCGAGGAAACACCGATCGCACTGATACAGACCCTGCGACCTGACATCCTTGTGAAAGGAGCCGACTACAAGATCGACGAAGTGGTTGGCGCCGAACTCGTGCGAAGCTGGGGTGGACTTGTGCTGCTGGTGGAATTGCAGCAGGGCCACAGCACGACCGGCACGATCCGACGAATGACCGATCCCGCGCCGGCTTGATCCAGACCCGGTGGCGACCCTCTAATCCTGCAAATTCAGGGTCTTGTCAGGTCCGATACACGACAAATCCCAGAATCGCATCGGTCATTGCCTCTGGTTCGTCGGCGCGTATCGAGTGACTGCTATGCTCGAAAACGCGAAGGTCCGATCCTGGAATGAGGCGATGGATCTCCTCGGAAAACTCCACCGGACAGATCCAATCGTGCCGTCCGGCCATGATCAGCGTGGGCGCCATAATCCGACCGAGTTCCGGCCGAAGATCGAAATGCCGCAGGAACCCATCGGGTCCGAAGGCGCGATTGAGCGCGTCTGGTGAATAGATCGCACGCCTCCGGCTCCCAGTGCCCTCCACCGGGTCGTGTTGTTGCGCATACATCGGCCCCATCACGGCGTAATAGTGCCGCATCTCCTCGACCGAGCGAAACGCGCCGTTCCACAGTGTTTCGCAGACGGCCTGCTGCTCGGGCGTTCCACGTTGGCGGACGATTGCCTGCGCGCGCTGGATAAAGCCGCCATGCGCAGCGGTGACGATCAACACCAGATGCGAAACGGCATCGGGATAGCGCGCGGCATGCGCCATCGCCACCATGCCACCGTATGATGTGCCGATCGAAACGATCGGCCCCAGGCCGAGATGACGGCGCAGCGCCTCCATGTCCTCGACGTTCTCGTCGAGGGTGTAGGTCGCAGGGTCGCCGACTGCCGACCGACCCTGTCCACGATGGTCGAAATAGACCAGTTGCATGCGCGCGGCGAGCGGACTGAATGATGGCTTGAACCCGCTGTGATCGCTTCCCGGGCCGCCATGAATCAGCATCGCCGACGGTCGCTCGCGCATGGCAGGGCCGTCCGGGACAAGGCCCGTACCTTCCACGTCGAAGTAGATTCGCGTGCCTCGGACGGCTGCGAACATGGCCCCCTCCCTGTTGTTCAAGGGGCAGTCTAGACTGCTCGGTTCAGTTCGGGGAGAGCAGACGATGTCCAACCAGACCAACGGCTTGCGGCCGATTGTCACGCTCGGCTTCATCGGACTGGGCGTCATGGGCGAACCGATGTGCGGCCACCTTGCCCGCCGCTCGGGCAGGACCGTCCTGGCGCACGATCTCCGTCCGGAGCCGCTGGCGCGTCTGGCCGCGGAGCACGTGGCGGCAGCGGCGTTGCCCGAAATCGCCGAGCGATGCGACCTGATCTTGCTGTCGCTGCCAGACGCCGAGGCGGTGGCGGCGGTGATCGCGCAACTGGAGCCTCACCTGCGACCGGGACAGTGCGTGGTGGACACGTCCACTTCGTCGGTGCCGCTTACCCGCGAGATCGGCGCAAGGCTGGTCGCGCGCGGGATCGGCTACGCCGATGCGCCGGTCGCCCGCACCCGTGAGGCCGCCGCAAGGGGGGAGCTTTCTATCATGGTGGGGGCGTCGGACGCGGTGTTCGCCCATGTCCGGCCGATTTTGGAGACCATGGGCAGCGACGTTACGCATTGCGGTCCGATCGGATGCGGCCAGGTGGCCAAGATCCTCAACAACATGCTGGTTTTCCAGAATACCGCTGCGCTGGCGGAGGCGATCGCGATCGGACGGCGCAACGGCGTGGCAGCGGAGGTGCTGCTGCCGACCATCGCCAAAGGCTCCGGCGACAGCTTCGTGCTGCGCAGCCACGGCATGAAGTCGATGCTGCCGCGCGACTTCCCGGAGCGGGCATTCTCGACGCGCTACGCAATCAAGGACCTGTCCTATGCCTTGGAAATGGCCGCTGCTTCCGGTCTGGATGTGCCCGGTGCCGAGCTTGCCATGCAACGCCTCAAGGCCTCGGAGCAGGCAGGGAACGCGGAAAAATACCATCCGGCCGTGCTGCTGCTGATCGACCCCGCATGATCACCTGACCATTGACCGAGCCCCTGATGGCGCCTCTCGTCAAGCCGTGACCGCCGCTTCATCCCGTCATTGAAAATGAGGAAACCTGAGCATGCCCCAACTCACACTCGAGCAGGCGCAGACCATCATCGCCACATCGCTGCAGCACGGCAGGGATCACAAGCTCCAGCCCCTCGCGGTCGTCGTGCTGGATGCGCGCGGCGTGCTCAAGGCCTATGCCGCGCAAGACGGCACCAGCCTGCGCCGCGCCGAGATTGCCCAGGGCAAGGCACACGGGGCGCTCTCGCTCGGCATCGGATCGCGCGCGCTGGCCAAGCGCGCCGCGGCGTCGCCGCATTTCATCGCGGCGGTCACCCATGCGGTTGGCGGTTTGCTGATCCCGGTGCCTGGCGGCGTGCTGATCCGCGGCGCCGACCGCGGCATCATTGGCGCGGTTGGAATCTCCGGAGACAACTCCGACAACGATGAAGCCGCCGCCATCGCCGGCATTGCCGCGGCCGGTCTCAATGCCGATCCCGGCGAGGGCTGAAAAACTGCGCTCAGAACGCGGTGTCGTCGTTCGGTCCACGAACCGATGGAGCGTCGCTTCTGACTTGCGCCGACGGTGTCCGGCGATACCTCAACTGCGAGCAATGCAGCGACCGCGGCCCACCAACCGACTGATGAACGCCTGCCGCCGATCCGTCACTACCCTCGCAGTCGCCGCCCTCAAAATCGACGCTCGAAGATCGTGATGACATCGCCCGGCAGAACATAGTTCTGCCGACTGGCCCTGCCCTCGACAGCCTTGCCTTCAACCGTTCGAACGATGGCGGCATAGCCCTCCACGGCTCGGTAGGTGAAGCCGCCACCCACCGCCACCGCCGTCACCACTGTCATCCCCGGCTGATATGCATACTGGCCGGGCTTGTTGACCTCGCCGAGCACGTAAATCGGACGATAGGCGATGACCTCCACCGCCACCGACGGATCGCGCACGAGATTGGCCCGCTGCAACGCCGAACCAACGGACGTTTCCAGTTCGGCGGAGGTCAGGCCGGCAGCGTGCACGGCCCCGATCAGCGGTAGGGCAATGCTGCCGCTGTCGTTAACCCTGAATTCGCCGGTCAGCGTCTCCTCGCCGTATGTGATGATGCGCACCTGATCGCCAGGCCCCAGATTGTAAGCGGCCGGGCTTGCGACCGGCAGCAGTGGAAGTTCGCTCCCCGGCGCGCCGCAACCGGCGATCGTCAGCATGACCAGCGTCGCAAGGCACAGGCATGCAGACCGAACCTCACCCGCGAGGACGAAGGGTTTCATGAGCTGATTATGCCAACAGCCGATTAGCCAGGAATTAAGGCGGCTGAGGTTATACAGGGTCGATCGGGTCGCTTGACCGGCCCAACCCAGGACAGGCGATGCTCGACCGACCTGCAGGAGCACCTCAAGCGCCGCCGAGGCCACGGCGTGATCGCTCTCAGTCGTATTCGCCGGCCGAACGACATGACGCGGCGGCGCTGAGCGGTGCAGCCGTCATTGCCGTTCTGCGACGGCGCAAAATGCCCTTTTTGACGTTGCTGCTGCTTACGCCATTGCTGAGCTATATCGCTATCAGCCAGCTCACGCCGCTCTACACGGCTACCGGCACGCTGCTGTACGACGCCAGCGAATACAAGGTGCGCGAGCTCCAGAGCATATTACGGGCCGATCCGATCACCGACGCCGTGATGGCGACGCAGGCGGAGGTGCTGCGGGGCATGCCCCTCGTGGAGCAGGTGGCCAATCGGCTCAATCTGCACGCGAATCCGGAGTTCAATGTAGCCATTCGGCCGGCGTCAATGCAGCAGCGTGCCGTGGCATCGGCGCGACGGTGGCTCGCTCGGGTCATACCCAGGTTGGCTGTGGCGTCGGCGCCAGCCAATGACCTGTTGGGGCCGCGGCTGGACCCGGAACGCAATGCGACACTGCAGGCAGTGCAGGCTGCGCTGATCGTCACGCCGCTGAAGTCGTCCCACGTGCTGGACGTTTCGTTTACCGCGGAGAACCCCGTTTTGGCGGCAGCAGCGGTCAACGATGCGATGGACGCCTACGTGAAGGCCCAGCTGGGTATGAAATACGGCGCCGTGGCGCGCGCCAGGGAATGGCTGGAGCGACGAGCAAAGGAACTGAGCGATGAGGTGCGTCGCAGTGAAGACGAAATCGCCAGATACCGTGTCCAGAAGGGTCTGGTCGAGGGAATGCATGCGAGGGTCGATACCGAGCAGATGAGTTTGCTGACGGAAGAGCTGGTGCATTCCCGCAACGCCCTGGCCGCGGCGGAGGGTCGGCTTGATGCCGCCAGCGGCCGGACCGGCGCGGCCGCACAGGCGGCAATCGCGCCCTCCGTCGTCCAGTTGCGAGTCCGCCAAGGGCAGCTGGCCGCGCAAATGCAATCGATGCTTGGCCGCCTTGGTCCCAGTCACCCGGATGTGCAAAGCCTGCGCGTTCAGCTGGCCGAGGCGGACCGAAGCGTGGCAGCGGAAATTGCCCGCGCGGTCGCCGCCATCGACGCCGACGTGAGTGCCGATCGCGAGCGGGTGGCTTCGCTGGAGCAGGACCTGCGCGAGGTACAGGGTCAGCTGGACCGCGATTTGCAGGCGCAGATTCCGCTGAATGCGCTGCAGCGCGATGCCGATGCGTCGCGCGGCCTGCTGCAGTCGGTGTTGGAGCGCATGCAGCAGACGGCGCAGCAATCGGCGATCGAGACGCCGGATGCGCATGAGATCTCGTTGGCACTTCCGCCGGAACAGCCGAGCTTTCCGCGCACCAGTTTGCTGATGGCAGCCGCCTCGACGTTCGGCATCATGTTCGGCCTGCTGCTGGTCTACTGGTACGAGCTGGCCGACCAAACCTTTCGCAGCGGCGACGATATCCGCTCGGTGCTCGGGCTGCCCTGCCTCGCCTTGATACCGCATATTCGGCGGCGAACGCTGGGGCATATGAGCATCGACGAATATGCCGCCAACAACCCGCTGTCGGCGCTCGCTGAGCAGCTGCGCTCGCTGCGGGCCGGTCTGTCGCTGTGGCCGGACCGACCGCACATCGTTGCGATAACGGCGGCGCGGCCCGAGGAAGGCAAGACCACGGCTACCCTCGCGCTGGGACGTCTCGCGGCGATGAACGGCGAGCGGGTCATCGTGCTGGACTGCGACATCCGGCAGTCTTCACTCGCCCGGTTGACGCAGGCTGGCCCGCGTCCAGGGCTTGTCGACTGCCTGCAGGGTCAAGCCTCGCCCGCCGATGTCATCGGCAAGGACAGGGCCACGGGTATGGACTACATCACTGGCGGCACGGGCGAAGCGAATGCGCTTGGCCTGCTGATGTCGGCCACGATGGCTCGCCTGATGCAGACGCTGCGGCAGGACTACGACCTTGTGCTGCTCGATGCCCCACCGGCGCAGGCAGTAACAGATGCGCGCATCGTCGCCGGCCTTGCCGATGCCACGGTGTTGTGCGTGCGCTGGCGGGATACGCCACGCCATGTCGTGCTGAATGCTCTCGGACTGCTGGAGCAGGCCCACGCCAACGTGGTCGGCGCGGTCTTGACTCAGGTGGATGTCGGCGCCCACGTGCGCTCTGGCTACGCCGATGCGGAGGTGTATCATCCGCGCCACGGCGGCTACTTCCGGGAGTAGGCAGACAATGGCGCGGCGCTATCTGGTCACCGGCGGAGCCGGTTATGTTGGCAGCCACCTCGTCGCTGCGCTCGCCGCGCGTGGCGACACCGTCGTTGTGCTGGACAACCTGCGCACTGGACACCGCGCGGCCGTGCCGTCCGGGGTGCGGCTGATCGTTGCGGACCTGTCGGACGTCAGCATCGTGGATACGATCCTGGCCGATGGGCCGTGGCACGCTGTGTTCCACTTCGCGGCACTTTCCCAGGTGGGCGAGAGCATGCGCCTGCCGTTCCGGTATTTGATCGACAACGGCATCAACGGCATGCGGCTGATCGAGGCTTGCGTGCGACACGGCGTGCTGCGCTTCGTGATGTCTTCGACGGCGGCGGTGTACGGCACGCCTGACGCGGTGCCGATCCCGGAAGATGCGCCGCTGCATCCTGAATCGCCGTATGGCGACAGCAAGTGGTTCCTTGAGCGCGCGCTGCATTGGGCGGAAGTGGTCCATGGTTTGCGCTTCGCGTCGCTGCGCTATTTCAACGCAGCCGGCGCAGATCCGGAAGGACGCTTCGGCGAGGACCACCGACCGGAATCGCATCTGGTACCGCTCGTGATCGATTCAGCACTCGGGCGGCGACCGGAACTCGATGTTTACGGCAGCGATTATGCCACGCCCGATGGCACATGCCTGCGCGACTACGTGCACGTGACCGATCTGGCGGTCGCCCATCTCCTGGCGCTGGACCGGCTGGAGCGTGGCAGCATCACCATCAATCTCGGCAACGGCATGGGCCAATCGGTGCTGCAGGTGATCGAAGCCGTGCAGCGCGTGTCGGGAAGGATGGTACCATACCGGTTCTGCCCGCGCCGGCCTGGTGACGCGGCAATATTGGTGGCCTCGTCCGAGCGCGCATACCGCGAGCTTGGCTGGCGGCCACGTTTCGCCGACCTTGATGAGATCGTGCGCACCGCGTTGTTCTGGCGCGAGGCGCACCCCAACGGCTATGCGGACTGACGAACGGCCAGCCAACGCCGCCCCGATCTTGCTTTCGGCCGCAGTGCTGCTGTGGCCGGCGCTGTGGAATGGATATCCGCTCGTGTTCTCCGACACGGGAACGTATCTGTCTCAGGCGATCGAACGCTATCTCGGTTGGGATCGCCCGGTCTTCTATAGCCTGTTCCTGTTTTCCCTGCACATGACCATCACGACCTGGCCGGTGATCGTGGCACAGACGCTGCTGGTGACCCATACGTTGCACCTGCTGCGACGTGCGCTGCTGCCGCAGGTCTCCGGGTGGTGGCTCCTGCCCTGCGTTGGGTTTCTGTCGGTTGCAACTGCCCTGCCCTGGTTCGCCGCGCAGCTCATGCCGGACATCTTTACCCCGATTCTGGTGCTCGCTCTGGCGCTTCTGGTGCTCGTTCCCGAGCGACTGTCGCATCGGGAACGCATCTGGCTGGTGATCTTCGCCGCGTTCATGATCGCAGCACATCAGTCCCACCTACTGCTTGCTTTCGGTCTGCTGCTGATCCTGCTGCCGTTGCGCGGCCGGTTCGGTGCGGCGACATCGCTTGGCCTTCGCGACCTCCTGATGACGATCACCCCGCTTATGCTGGCCGCAACTGCCATGGTTGCCGTGAATGTCGTAGGGGTCGGGCGCGTCTCACTATCGCCATACGGCAACGTCTTCCTGCTGGCGCGCGTCATATACGACGGCCCGGGCATGGACGTGCTGCGCCTTGATTGTCCGCAGACGCATTGGCGTCTATGCGCTTTCGTTGATCAGTTTCCGCCGGGTTCCGACGATTTTCTCTGGCGCGAGGATGGCCCGTTGGCCAATGCGGGTGGCCCCAAAGTCGTTTCGATCGACGCAGACGCGATCATCGCCTCCGCAATTCGCGCCGCGCCCGGCACCGAACTGCGCGCGTTCCTGGGTAACGCACTTCAGCAGCTCACACGGTTTGCCAGTGGCGACGGCCTACAGCCCTGGCCCTCCACGGTCACGCCGCGCATCGAGCGCGATTTTTCCCGCTTCGAGATCGCCGCTTACGCAGCGTCACGCCAAACTCAAGGCACGCTCGGTATTCCCGCTTGGATGCAGGCGCTGCACAGCGCCGTTGCAATCCTTGGAGTGCTTGCCTGTTGCGCGACGTTGCCGATCGCGCTGCGCCGCCAGCATGTCGTGGCGGGCTTTGTCATCGCGGTGTTGCTGGCTCTGCTGGGCAACGCCGCGATCACCGGCGGTCTGTCAGGCCCGCACGACCGCTATCAGAGCCGCATCATGTGGCTGGCACCTCTGACAGCGCTGCTCGCGACCGTGAGCCTGATCTGGACTGTCGGCCGCCCCGCTCCGTTCGTCACCTTGCAAGTCACCGGGCTACGAGCGCCACCCGCGCCGGCTGTACGCGTACCATGAACCGCACCCACGCAACCAACATCTTCTGGTCAGGCTTCGAAGCAGGGACTTCGGCAGTGCTTTCCTTCGCTTCCGTTTTCATTGTTGCCCGACTGATCGGCCCGTCGGAGGTTGGCATTGGTGCGGCTGTGGTTGCCGTGCATGTTCTGCTCTGGGTCGCGGTGAACGCTTTGTTCGCCGATCCGTTGGTCCAGCGCGCCGCAGTGGACGATGCGTCATTCTCCAGTGCGCTATGGGCATCCGTCGCAGTCGGCGTCGCTGCCACAGTCGTGCAGGTCGCACTGGCGCAGCCGGTTGCATGGTGGGTCGGAGACCATCGGCTGGTATCGATGTCGGCCCTGCTCGCACTGCCGCTGCCCCTGGTCGGCGCAGCGGGGCCGGTCCAGGGTCTGCTGACAAGAAATCGAGCCTACAAGGCGCTGGCGGGACGCACGCTGGTCGGCCAGGGGCTGGGTACGATCACCGGCATCGCCGCCGCGCTTGCGGGAGCTGGCGCATGGGCACTCGTGTCGCAGCAATTTATCGTCTCATCGGCGGGCGCACTGGCCTTGCTGGTGTGCTGCCCCACACGGCCTCGGCGTATCATCCGCTGGCAAGACCTGCGCGACATGCTGCGCATCGGCGTGCCGCTGACGGCCAGCACGCTCATCCAGCATGGACGCTATCGCCTGTTCGCGCTGCTGATCGGTGGTACGGCCGGCGCGGCGGCGCTCGGTCAGGTGCACATGGCGTTCCGGCTGGTTGATACGGTGCGCGAGCTCGCGTTCACCGCACAATGGCGGTTGATGCTGCCACTGCTGTCGGAACGGCAGGACGATCTGCCGGGATTGCGCACCGCCCTGGATCGCTGCCTTGCCTGGTCTAGCCTGTTGGCATTCCCGCTATGCGGGCTCATGGCCTTGTCCGTTCAGCCGTTTGTGCAGATCCTGCTTGGTCCGGTCTGGCAGCCGTCCGGCGCGGCGGCATTGCCGCTGATCGCGCTGACCGCATGGCTGTTCCTGGCGTTTCCCGCCGGTGTGGCCGTCATCGCGCGCGGCGCGCCGCGATATGCGCTGATCGGCAACATCGCCGCGCTGACGGCAACCGTGCTCGGCGTCATGCTGATCCGCCCGGCCTCGCCGTTTCAAGCCATGCTGGTCTGGCTCGGCGCTCAGCTCTTCATCAGCCCCTATCTGCTGCATGCCAACGCTCACGTCCTGCGCACCCGCCCGGTGCGCCCGCTGCGGGCAGGTGGGCCAATGCTAGGCGCCATGCTGCTTGCATCAACGGCAGCGTTCGTTCTGCCGCATGCGATGACGGAGCCGCAATCGCCGGTATCGCTGGTTGCGCTTCGCCTGCTTATCGCCGTCGCCGTCGGCGTGCCGGCCGTCCTGCTGCTGGTGACTGCACCTGGCGGATTGTTCGGCAAGGTGCGCGCCGGCGCCGCGCTTCAGCGATGATAGCGATCGCCTTCCGGTAATTTGACGCCGGACCATCCGAATTGACGCGGCGGCGTCCGCGCCAACGCGGTTTGCACAAAGTATCGCCGCCCTGGACCGGGACCGCCCGGCAGTGGCAAACTGGCCTCCGACCAGTTTCGATCTGCGAGGCCCGAATGCCCACTTACGATTATGATTGCGAGCGCTGCGGCCCGTTCAGTGAACCGCATCCCATGGCAGAGTTCGCCCTGCCGCAAGCCTGCCCGGCCTGCGGCGATGCGGCGCCACGCGCTCTGACCAGCCCCGCAATCGGCGGAGCACGTGCCGAGCCGGCCAGTTCCACGCCATTCCGTTCCCACCCCGGCGGCTGCGCCTGCTGCGCCGCACCCCGTCGGTTCAGCGCCGAGGCGGTCTAGCGCCGGCGCAGGTGCCGGCTCAGCCCGTATAGGCTGATCGCGGCCCAGATCACCTCGATCACGGCGGACGGAAAGTTCCAGGCCGTGCAGAGCGATACCAGGATCAGCAACGAACCAGCCAGGTTAGCCGCCGGAAAGCGCCAGTCCGCGGAGTCCAGCCAATTCTGCTGATTGGCGAAATAGGCCGCCACGATCAGCGCGACGCCCGCGAAACCCGCGGCGGTGTATGGGTCGAGATCCACCCCGGTTCCTCCTGGCGGTCTATGCGATGACGCCGTTTGCCGCGTCGAGGCGGCCAGCGCATCCTGATCGCCGGATCATCGCATGAAAGGACCGGCCATGCCCGAGATCGACTGGCGCACGCGCGCGGGGACTCGATTCCGTTGCGAGAAGCAGCCGGCGACCGGCACGCGCGGTATGGTGGTCACCAATCATCCGCTCGCTTCGGCGGCCGGCGCGGAGATGCTGGCAGCCGGGGGCAACGCCATCGATGCGGCGATCGCGGCATTCTTCGCGCTGACCGTGGTGGAACCGATGATGGTCGGCATCCTGGGCGGCGGCATGGCGCATATCCGGCTCGCCGATGGCCGCCATGTGGTGATCGACGGCCAGAGCACCGCTCCGCTCGCGACCGGCCCGACAACCTTCACGCCCGACCCCAACGCAGCGCCTGGCACGATGGACGCGATCGGGCGCAAGAACGCGCTGGGTCCGACCGCGGTGGCCGCGCCTGGCAATCTGAAGGGGTGGTGCGAGGCATTGTCGCGATTTGGCACGTTCCCTCTGGCTGATGTGATGGAGCCGGCGATCCGTCACGCCTCGCTCGGCTTCCGCGTGACCCCGTATCTGCATGAATGCGTCACCGACTGTGCCGCGGACATGGCGCACGACACGGAGATTTCCCGGCTTTATCTGCCGGAAGGTGCGCCGATCCAGCCCGGCACGCGCCTCGTCGCCGGAGACTACGCCGAGACCCTGCGCAGCATCGCGCGCGAAGGGCCGGATGTGCTTTACACCGGGGCGCTCGGTGGGACTTACGCTGACCATATGGCGAAGGCCGGCGGCTACATCACGCGCGACGACCTGACCGGCTACCGCACGATCGATCGCGATGCGTTGCGCGGCACGTATCGCGGTTACGACATCGTCGGGCCACCCCCGCCGTCATCCGGACCGCTGCACATCATCCAGATGCTGAATATTCTGGAGGGCTACGACATCGGCGCACTCGGTTTCGGATCTACTGACACACTGCATCTGCTGGCCGAGGTGCTGAAGATCGCGTTCGCGGATCGGGCCGCCGCGACCGCCGATCCGGCGTTCGTCCAGGTGCCGGTGGCGAAGCTGCTGTCGAAGTCCTATGCGGCCGACCGCCGCGGGCACATCGACCTCGCACACGCGCAGACCTGGAGCGCCGAGGTGGCGCCGGGTGAGGGCGCGCATACCACGCATCTGACGGTGGCCGACGGCATGGGCAACATCGTTGCCAGTACGCAGACCATCAACTCGCTGTTCGGCGCGCGCTATATCGTGCCGGGCACCGGGATGATCCCGAACAACTACATGTTCGTGTTCACGCCATATCCGGGCCGGGTGAATTCCATTGCGCCAGGCAAGCGCGTCACCTCGTCGATGTCGCCGGTGATCGTGCTGCGCGACGGCAAGCCGTGCTATGCGCTCGGGCTGCCCGGCGGGTTGCGCATCTTCCCCTCGGTGATGCAGGCGCTGTCGAACCTGATCGACCACGGCATGAGCGTGCAGGAGGCGGTGGAGGCGCCGCGACTTTGGACCCAGGGCTTCGGCGTGGAGGTGGAGAACGCCGTGCCGTCCGACGTGTTTGGCGCGCTGCGCGACCGCGGACACGATGTCGCGGCGGTCGGCAATGTCGGTGGCGGCATGAGCGCAATTCAATTTGGTGCGGACGGCACGATGACCGGCGCCGCCTGCTGGCGCGCGGACGGCACGCCGATTGGTCTCGGCGGGGGCTATGCGCGGAAGGGCGTGCGCTTCCGGCCGGACCAGGCGCGTAGTTGATCAGCCCCTCGCGCCCCCAACGGTGATAACGAGAAGAGCTTGGCCGTCTGCACTACCGCAGCGGCACGGCGCCGGTGTATTTGACGATGTCCAGCCCGCCGCTCAACCGGTCGTTGGCGTAGATCAAGCCATTCTCATCGACATAGACATCGTTGATCTGGATCGTGTGCGTGGAGTTCCCCGGCGGCGCGGCTTCGACCAGATAGCCGATCTCCACCGGATGGTAAGGGTCCTCGATCGAATAGGCGCGGATGCCGCCGTTGAAGAAGCTGCCCACCACCGTTCTGGTCAACGTGCGTGAGGTCGTGATCGGTCTGTTCATGTCGATGTTGTGGGCGCCGAACCGTCCACCCGCTTTGCACAACGCGGCGAAATCCGCAGGCGGCGGGAACACGGCGAGTGGAACCGGATTCGTCTCGTCACTTATGTCCCAGACCCAGTCGCGCTTCGGCCAGTCCTTGCAGTTGGCTGCCGTCGCCTCCTCGCTCTGGATCATCAGATTGCGCGACGGAATGGCGACCAATGTGTGGGCAAAGCCATTGCCGAGCGACTGCCACGAACGATGCGTCACCAGCTTCGGATGCGCCTTGTCGGCGATATCGAGAATGATCAGGCCGCCATCGATCCAGCCGATATAGACACGGTCGGGCCGCTCCGGCGACACGGAGGGCGTGTGCATGCGGATGCCGGTATCGAACGGCTTCACCCGCGGCGGCGACGGTTCCGCATCGCCGTCGCGCGTGCCGGGCAACCACCAGCGGCCGGCCTCCGTCGGGTGCGCGGGATCACGCATATCGACGATCATCAGGAACTGGTCATCATCCTTGTTGCGCGGCGTGAAGTCGTTCGCACCGGTCGAGAGATAGGCGTACTGACCATCGTCAAACGACAGATAGTGCACGCCGCGCGAATGCGGACCCGCGGTGTCGAAGTGCGACAGCTTCTTCGGATGCGCCGGATTGGCCACGTCATATACGTCCATGCCGGCATAGGGCTGCCCCGCCGTCTCGACCTGGTGCGCCACCGCCAGCGTCGTGCCGGACAGGCCGAGCGAGTTGCAGCGTGCGAACACAGCCTCCACCGGAATCTGAGCGATGACTTTCGGATCCTCCGGTTTCGTCACGTCGATGACGGTGAAGCACATCGGCGCGGATTCATGAGCCAGGAACAACACGCGTTGGCCATTTGGATATTGCCGCAGCGCGAGCCCTTCGCCACCCTTACCGGCACCCTTCAGGTCGCTATGGCCGACGATTTGCATGTTGCTTGCTTCTGCAACCGCCGGAATGGGATCGGCATTAACTGCCGTCGCGCCCCCGGCCGCCAAAAGGACGACGGCCAGGTTCAAGGTTCGCCATGGGGACATGCGCATTGATCCTCCCGCCCTTTTTCTTAGCCCGTCGCTGCAACTTCCACCACATGATCCGCCAGCGCCAACGACGCGGTCAGGCCCGGGCTTTCAATTCCGAACAGATTGATCAACCCCGGGACGCCATGGGTTTGCGGGCCCTGCACGACGAAGTCCTGCGCCGGCGCGCCGCGCGGCACGATCTTGGGACGGATGCCCGCATAGCCGGGCTGCAGCGCGCCATCCTTCAGCGCCGGCCAGTATTTCCGCACCGCCGCGTAGAAGCTGTCGGCGCGCGCGGGATCGACCGTGTAGTCGATTTCCTCGATCCATTGCACATCGGGACCGAACCGCGCCTGGCCGCCGAGGTCGATCGTCAGATGCACGCCGAGGCCGCCCGGCACGGGCACCGGGTAGATCAACCGCGAGAATGGCGAATGACCCGACAGCGTGAAGTAGTTGCCCTTGGCATAGCACGCCGGCGGAACGCGATCGTTCGGCATGCCGGCGATCCGGGTCGCGAGGCCAGGCGCATGCAGGCCGGCGGAATTCACCACCAACCGGCAACCCAAGGTCATCGGATCGACGCCGCCGACATCGATCTCCACACCGCCCTGTACCACGCGCCCGCCGGTGACCGGGCAGAGGAACACCGGTACCGCGCCGGCATTCTCGGCATCGCCCTGCAACGCCAGCATGAAGGCGTGGCTGTCGATGATCCCCGTAACGGGTGACAACAGCGCGCTGGTGCACGACAGGTTCGGCTCCATCGCGGTCGCCTCGGCAGCAGTCAACACGCGCATGCCGTCCACGCCGTTCATCTCGGCGCGGCGCTTGATGCCGGCCAGCATCGCGTCCTCCTCGGCGTTGGTCGCGACGATAAGCTTGCCGCAGTTCGCGTGCGGCACTCCCTTCGCAGCGCAATAGTCGTAAAGCGCCTTGCGGCCCGCGACACAGAACCGCGCCATGAGGCTGCCCGCCGGATAATAGATGCCGGCGTGGATCACCTCGCTGTTGCGCGACGATGTCTCGGTGCCAATGCCGTCGGCGGCATCCAGGATGATCACATCGCGCCCGGTCAACGCGAGGGCACGTGCCACCGCCAGACCGACGACACCGGCTCCCACCACAATGCAGTCCACCCACTCCACCCGGTACCTCCAGACCATACGGAACTTGGTTTACGCCGGCACGGTTTGCTCGCCAACCTGATTGCTCGCATCATCCACAACGGGCGCGAATACACGCTGCGCGGGCTTGACGGGAAGAAAGCGGGCAGGAAGCGAAATGGGTTTGAATCTCGGCAGCATCGAGGGCTGCATGATCGATAGTGACGGCGGCGCGACACGCCCGCTCTGAAGGGGAACAGCCATATCTATTGCATTCGCCAGCGCGGCAGGCCACATCACGTCGCGACTGACCGACTACGTACTGTCGGCACGCTGGACCGACCTGCCCGAGAGCGTGCGGCGGGAAACGCTCCGTTCGTTCTTCAACATCCTTGGTTGCACGATCGGTGGCGCGCGGCACGAGGTGGTGGAGATCGCCGACAACACGCTCGGCGAATATGCCGGCGCGCCACACGCCACGGTGATCGGCCGCCGCCGCAAGGCCGATGCGCTGCACGCCTGCCTGATCAACTGTCTCGGCTCCAGCATCTATTCGTACGACGATACGCATGCCGAAGCAGTGGTGCACCCGTCGGGACCGGTTGCATCGGCCGCGCTCGCGTTGGCCGAGCGGCGTCCGACGAACGGGGCGGATTTCCTGCTGGCGTTCGCACTGGGCGTGGAACTGGTGTGCCGACTGTCCAAGGCGATCTCGGTGCCGCCGGCGAATGGAACCGTCGCCTGGTCGCAGACCGGCATCGCCGCCGGCGTCGGTGCCGCAGTGGCCGCCGCAAAGCTGCTGCGTCTCGATGCAACACGACTGCAATACGCGATCGGTATTGCGCTGTCGCAGGCCGCTGGTTTCCGTGTCATGCACGCGACCATGGTGTCGTCGCTGATGCCGGCGCAGGGCGCACAGACCGGACTGCGCGCGGCGCTTTTGGCCGAGCGCGGCTTTACCGCCTCGCCGGTCGCTCTGGAAGGCAAGTACGGTTATCTGGAGGTCTTCGCCCAGCAGGCGCATCTGCCGTCATTGGTGGACGGACTGGGGGAACGCTTCGAGATCCTGCGCAATACCTACAAACCGTACCCCTGCGGCATCGTGATCCACCCGATCATCGATGCCTGCCTGCAACTGCGGCGCGATCACGCGATCGACCCCGCCACGGTGGACACGGTGCGCATCAAGGCGTCGCCCGGCGCGATGGCGCTGTGCGATCGACGCAATCCGCAGAACGAGCTGCAGGCACATGTCAGTCTGTATCATTGGACCGCTGCCACGCTGATCCGTGGGACGGCTCGCATCGAGGAATTGCAGGACCCGACGGTACGCGATCCGGCGGTCGCGGCGTTTCAGGACAAGGTGACGGTCGTGGGAGACGGATCCGTGTCGGCCGATGCCGCGGAGGTTACGCTCGCGCTGAAGGATGGACGCATCCACACATGCCGAATCGATCACTGCATCGGCAGCGCAACCAATCCGATGACCGACGCGCAGTTGACGCACAAATTCTCAGAACTTGCCGAGCCGATCATTGGGCTGGCGCGCAGCAGGGAACTGGTCGATCGGACATGGGCGGTCGGAACGACGGCCGATGTCGGCGACCTGGCGCGCGCCTGTGCGTAATGCTTTCGGCCGGGCAATCTCGCGGCGCCGGGCAGCACAAGGAATGGCGAGCGCCCCAGCCCCGGAATTGGTTCCCTGACACTGCGTGAGGAAGGATCATCGCGATGAGTGCTGACCAACGCCTGGCGGATCTCGGCCTGACATTGCCGTCGCCCCCGAAGCCGATCGGCAATTACGTGCCGTTCCGGCTCGCCGGCAATCTGCTGCTCCTGTCTGGCGTCGGGCCGCGCCGCGCCGATGAGACGATGATCACCGGCAAGCTCGGCGCCGATCTTACGATCGAGCAGGGTCACGAGGCTGCAAAGCTGTGTGGGCTCAACCTGCTGGTCAACATGATCGCGGCGGTCGGCACGCTGGACCGCGTCGAGGCGGTGCTGAAGGTGCTCGGCATGGTGAATGCTGTGCCGACGTTCGCCGACCATCCGAAGGTTATCGATGGCTGCACTGATCTATTTGTACAGGTGCTGGGTGAAGGTGGCCGCCCGGCGCGGTCGGCGGTCGGCATGTGCAGCCTGCCGCTCAATATAGCCGTTGAAGTGGAGGCAATCGTTTTGGTCAGCAGCACTTAACCCGGGCTTAACCGGACCGAGCGCACAATCAGCCGATTCAGAGCTCAGAACGTCTGTGGTTCATTTGTCCATGCCCAACGATCTCGTCGTCCAACCTCTCACGGCGGTGCACACAGGCACCGAAGGCAGCGCCGAGGCGAAGCCGGCGGCGAACCAGCCGCTACCTCAGCCGGAGCGTGCAGCCAACCCTTCACCGATCCCCAATCCAAGTCTGCGGCTCGATTCGGCCCTCGGCCTGGTCGTGCTCGAGTTTCGCAGCGACACCGGCGTGGTCACCAAATCCATTCCAAGTCAGCGCCAGCTTCAGGCATATCAGAAGTGGGCCGAAACCCATGCGGGTCCGGCCCCGTTTGCAGACTCCACGGCGCCGGCCCCCGCCGCGTCCGCATCCGATCAACAACCGCTAGCGTCAAATACCGCGCCCGCAAAACGCGCGCCTGCTCCATCATAGACCACATCAAGAGACCGGCAGGAACTTCACCAGTGACAGACTGCTCATCGTCGCGATGAGCTGGTAGGACGCCTGCATCTGGGTCTGCACGAGCGAAAGCTGCGACATTGTCTTCGCCATATCGACATCCTCCGCAGAAGTCACCTGCCCGGTCAGCGCAGTCTGGGTATCCGCAAGCTGGCTCTGGGTGGTGGTGAGCGAAGACTGCGTGTTGCCCAAGACGCCGACATCCTGCGCCATGGCCGTAATCGCCCCGGACATGCTGGTGCGAGTGTCCTGCACCAGGGCCTGGAAGCCGGACGTGTTCACCTGGGAACTGCTGAGCGAACCCATGGTGGCCAGCGCGCGCAGCACGTCGCGCATGTAGGAGCCGGTGCTGGTCGCCGGTCCGCCGGGAATAGCAGGTTGTCCGGGCGGCGAAGCCGGTATCAGTGCGTTGGCGCTCGCCAGCAGGCCAATCTTCTCGGTGCTGTTCTGGCCCACCTGCACCGTGGGAAGCTGTGCCCGGAGTGCTGTGGCGGACTGCGACGAATTCGCCGAGAACGGCGAGGTGCCGGCGACATTCGAGGTCGCGACGCCGAACGTCGCGTTCGCCGTCCCCGCCGCGTCGTTGGGCACCACACCGTTGAACGCGGTGACCGCCGCGTTGATCTTCGTATAGAACCCCGACGTGAGGATGTTGTCCGGATCAGGCACCGGCGCCGTGTTCGTGTCCTGTCCGGCGAATACGTAGACGCCGCCGTTCTGCGTATCCAGCTGGCTCGCCACCTGCGACAGTGCGTCGCGCGCCGAGGCCGCGATGCTGTCCACCGCGCTGGCGTTGATGCCGTCCACGGTGTTGAGCTGTGCGTAGAAACTTGCCGCGATCGACTGGATGTTCGTCATCGCCGTCTGCGTCACCGTCATGCGGCCCGTGGCGGCATCGACGTTGTTCTGCCAGGTCCGCAGGTTGGCCATCTGCGGCTGCAGATTGAGCGCGATCGGTGCGCCGGTGCCCAGCCCGGCATAGGTGTCGCCGATCAGACCGGTGCTCGCCTGATTGGTGAGCGTATCGAGCTTCTGCTTCACCGACGACGCATTGGCGATCAGGCTTCCCAACATGCCGTAGTCGGACGGTCCGACAGCGATGCTCATGGCCGTCTCCTCATTGCACGGTACTCAGCAACTGCGTCCACATCGCCTGCACGGCGGCGATGACCTTGGCGTTGGCGCCGTAGGCGTTCTGCAACTGAATCATGGTGGACATCTCGGTGTCCATGTTCACGCCGCTCTGCGCCGATAGCTTGGTGGCCAGCGTGGTCTGCACCGCCTGCTCGGTGCCGAGCCGGCTGGTGGTGGTTGCGCTGTCCTGCGCCTGGGCCGCGACCATGGTGGAGGCAAGTTGTTGCAGTGTCGCGGGCGCGACATAGGGCGCGTTCAGGTTGCCCGCGGATCCCAGACCCAAGACCTGCGACGCCAGCACTGGCACTGCACCCAACACATTATTCAACACGGCGCTAATAATGCCGGTGAATCCGGCCAACCCACCCGAGATCGATGGCGTGCCGTCGCGAACCGCAGACGGCGATAGCGTCGGATTGACCTCAATCGTCGCGGCGAATCCGACGTAGCCGGTCTGCACCGGCGGCGGTGGCGCCCCGACCGGGGCACTCGGCGGCACCGCTCCGTTAGGATCGGTGAACAGCGTAAGGCCCTGTGCATCGAACCGACCTGCCAGGTTCTGCGCCAGTTCGTCGAGCTCCGCCTGGTCGGTGGGCATCGTCGTGTCGCGCAGCGTTACATTGGCGCCAATCTGACCACCCTGCATCTGAGCCGTGACATCGGTGCCGCGAAGCATGATCGGCGGCGCACCGCTTCCCGGCGCGATATTGGCATCTGCAACGCCAAACGGGCTGGCGCCGCGGATCGGTAGCGTAAGGCCGGATTGGGTGATGATCAGCAGATCGCCGCTGGGTTGTTCCAGCGCCTTCACGTCGAGCACCTGCGACAGCGACGCCACCGCGGTGTCGCGCTGGTTCTCCAGGTCCGCGATGCTCTGGCCACCAGCCTTCAGCGTGACGATCTTGTCGCTGAGGCCGCCGATCGTGCTCAGTGTGGCGTTCAGCGTTGCCACTTCCGAGACAATCGCGTCCTGCGCCGTCTGCCGCTGCGAGGTGTAGGCGTTGCTGAGCACGTTGATACCCCGTGCCACATTGGTCGCAGCCGACACCACCTGACTCTGCTGTGTCTGGTTGTCGGGGCTGTTCAGCAATGTCGAGAACTGATCCTGCAGATTGCCGAGCAGACCGGCAATATCGCCGCTCTGACCGGGTGTGCCCTGCACTGCATCGATCGCCTGCAAGGCGTTCTGCCGCGTCTGCAATCCGGCGACCGTGGCGTTCTGGCTAAAGGTCTCCGCTTGCAGCGCCATGTCGATGTCTCGAATTGCAGGGCCGCTGCGAACGCCGAGTCCCTCGCCGTTGCCGGTGAGGCTCTCCTGGGTGCTGATTTCGACCGCGTACCCCGGCGTGCTCGCGTTGGCCACGTTCTGCGAGACCACTGCCATCTGGCGGTTGATATTGGCCAAGCCGCCAGTCGCGATCGACAGTGTGCCGTCGAGAGTCATGGGTCAGAACCTTAACCCATATGTCCTAACGCTTCATGTCGATCGTCTGCTGCAGCATGTCATCGGCGGTGGTCACCATCTTGGTATTTGCCGAATAGGCACGCTGCGCAACGATCAGCTTGGAAAACTCGGTGGCGATATCGACGTTGGAGCTCTCGACCGATTCGGTGACAAGGTTGCCGGCACCGTTGGTGCTTGCCTGCTCGGCGAGCGGCGTCCCCGATTCGACCGTTGCGGTGAACGCCTGGCCATCCTGGCGCTGCAATTGGTCAGGGTCGTTGAAGGTGATCAGCGGCACCTGAGCAATGGTACGGCTTTGGCCGTTGTCGTAGTTCACCACGATGTTGCCATTCGCCTGGGTGGTAACGCTCGAATAGCTGCCAGGCGGCACACCATTCTGGGTCAGGCCGCGCAAACTGTACTGCGTGCCGGCGTATTGCGTCACCCCGTCGGACTGGCCGTAGGTCCCAAGGTTCAACTGGATCGTCTGCGGGCCGGAACCGAAATTGGTTGTGAACTGCAGCCATGATGGCTGAGCGGCCGGATTGGTCGGATCATACGCCGGTGAGACATTGGTCAGCGGAACTGTTCCACCGGCATCCGCCACGGCATCTACCGTACCCGCCGGCACCGGGGGCACCGCCGCCGGATCGCCGAATGTGACATTGGCGGTCCCGGAACTGACTGTGGTGGGTGGGTTTGTGGCGGGGATGACCGGTATCTGGATGTCCACGCTCCAGGTGTTGGCGGCAGTCGCGCTCTTTGACCAGTTGAGGGTCACCGTATGCACGGTGCCCAGTGAGTCGTAAACATCGATATCGGATGAAAGTGGTGTCGCAACGGTGTCGACGGCGGGGGTAGCCGGCAGATTGGCCGCCAACGTCACGGTCGACGTGGCAACCGGATTGTACACGGTCTGCGTCACCTGGATCGGTGCAAGCGTGTTCTGGTTCACCACGCCGCTGGCCGGATCGACCGGCCAGCCATTGAGCGCCTCATTGGCGCTGTTCACCAGATAGCCATTTTTGTCCATCTGGAAGTCGCCTGCGCGGGTGTAGTACTTCTGCGGACTGAAGGTGGGAAGGCTGTTCGCTTCACCGGTCTTCTGCGACACGGCGAAGAACCCCTGCCCGGCAATGGCGAGGCCCAACGGATTGTCGGATTGCGTGACCGTGCCCTGCACGTTGTTAACATAGTCTGGCCGCGCCACCACCGAGCCGGGCGCGTTGACGCTCGCATTGCTGGTGGTGAGGTAGTCAATGAAGTTGGTGTCCACACGCTTGTAGCCAATCGTCTCGGCGTTGGCGACATTGTCGCTGATGTTGCCGAACGCGTTGGATTGCGCGTTCAGTCCGCTGATCGCGGTGTTCATCGCGCCGAACAAGGACATTGTATCGCTCCTGCGAAGGCCGTGGCGGTGGTTCGCCTGCACACCGCTTCGCAGGAAGCGTGCCAGAGCGGTGGTATGATTCTGTTGGTAATTGCGCCGTGCAATCGCACAACATCCGCGCGCCAGGCATAAGCGACCCGGCATTTCCTGCCGATGCCGATGGCAATGCCCGGTTCACTCGCCGATTGCCGATCGCCGACCGCTGGCACGCGCCTTGCTGTCCACTTGCCTCACGGAGCGAACGCAATGCAAGCAAGCCTTCCTGTCACGCCCCAGACGCCAGCAGCCACGCCAACGGTAATGCCTGGTCAGGCACCCGCCGTCGGCGGGTCACGCGTGGTGCCTGCCGCGCCGCAGTTCGATGCAGCGATCGTGAAGGCGATGGCGAACACGGCAGTGAAGGCAACGACCGCCACGGCAACAGCGGATCAGCCAGCGGTGCCGGCGGCGCAGCCCGTCGCGAACCAACCGACCGTTTTGCCGCCCGCTCCCGCAACGCCGACACCGGCGGTACCCCAAGCGTTGCCGCTGCCCCAAATGTTGCCGCTGTCCCAAGTGTTGCCGCTGTCCCAAGCGTTGCCGCTGCCCCTGCCGGACCCTTCGGTCGTAACGGGGCCGGTTCCACCGGCAGTTGGGCGCTCCGCCACCGCAGCCACGCGAAAGGGCACGGCCACCGATCGCCAACCGCTCGCGCAGACGGGACCGCCGTCACAGGTTGCGCCGGCCGCGTTACCATTGTTCCAGGGCGTGCCGCTCACCCCACCACCCACCGATCCCGGCACACCGCCGCAGCCGGAAGCACCCGCCCGGCCGTCCGTGGCGGCGATTGAGGATGTTTCTGCCGCGGCAAGGAAACCCGGCGACAGCATTCTCTCGCATCTCGCGGCACCGAGCCCAGCCGAGCCCCTATCAACTATACCGGATGGGCCATCACCGCCCGCCCACGATGCCATAGCCGCGGCAGGCAACGCTCCATCGGCGCAACCCGCATCACAGGTCGCAGCCGAACCGTCGCTGACATCGCTCCCGGCAAGCACGGTGCTGCCGGCACCCGTGCCTTCCGCGCCAACGCCGCCCAACTCACCCCGGCCCACCGTTGCTTCACCCGCCGGTCAAGTCGCCCCCGTTCTGGTGTCAATGGCCCGTGCCCCGGATGGCACGCAGCAGCTGACTCTGAGGCTCGACCCGCCGGAACTCGGCCACCTGCAAATTCGTGTCGAACGGCCGCCGGATGCACCGGCACATGTGGACATAACCGTCGAGAAGCCCGAGACCCTGATCCTGCTGTTGCGCGACCAGCCGCAATTGCAGCGCGCGTTGGACCAGGCAGGAGTTCCGCCTGATGGCCGCAGTGTGGCATTTCACATCGCCACCGCCGAAGCAGGCACGCGCTATGAGGTAGGATCGGCACCCGGCGCTACCGGCACGGGCTCGTCTGGCGCTGGCGATGCGTCATCCGGTGCATTCCATCAGGGTGGCCGGCCGGCGCGCGACGGATTTGCCGACGCAGACGATACAAACGCCGATTTTGCATTGCCCGTACCGCCAGAGTGGGTGCGCGCCGGCCTCGACATCACCGCCTGACATGAAAGTCATTTCGCCATGAGTATCGCCTCGGTTGCCGCGCAGCAGAACAGCCTGATCACCGCGGCCAACGCCGCCGCCGCCGGTGCCCCCAACGCCACGGCGAGCGCAGCCTCCGGCACATCGGCCGCCACCCAGACCGGCGCTACCGCGCTCAGCTCGCTGTCCGGCAATTTCACCGATTTCCTCAATATGCTTATGACGCAGTTGCAGAATCAGGACCCGACCAGCCCCATGGATACCAATGCGTTCACCACGGAGCTTGTGCAGTTCTCCAGCGTGGAGCAGCAGATCAACACCAACACCAGCCTGACATCGCTGATCCAGCTCACCCAGGCCGGCGAGGTGATGCAGGGCTCCAACATGACGGGCAAGCAGGTGACGGTCACCTCGGATCACCTGGCGTTGCAGAACGGCAAGGGGACGATCCAGTTCGCGACGTCGACGGCGCAGCCGGTGGCGATCGCGATCTACAACGACAGTGGCACGAAATTGCAGGACGCAACGCTGACCTCGGTCAAGGGCACCAACACCTGGACCTGGGACGGAAGCAACGCCTCGGGCGCGACGATGCCGGACGGCGCCTACAAGGTCGCGGTGGCCGCAGCGGACTCCAGCGGCACCGTCTCGGCGCTGCCATTCAGCGTGGTCGGCACGGCGACCGGCGTGCAGAGCCTGTCGACCGGCATGCAGCTGCGGATTGGCGCGCTGTCGGTCGACTTCAGCAAGGTGCAGTCAGTGGGGAACTGACCCTGCCGAGCGACGCTCAGCGTGGGCCCATGCGCGCCGAGGCGGGATGGCCCTCCACCTTGAAGCGCTTGCCCGTGTCGATGACATCCGTGCCGTCCACCTTCAGAATGGAAAAATCCTGGTCGGCGAAGTTGCCCACGTAGATGTAGTTTCCGTCGGGCGAGAATGCGGCAGCTTCGGGGAGGACACCCACCTGGATCGTCTTGATCGGCGTTACTGTCTTGCCCTGGATGCGCAGCACCGTGACGCTACCGGTCGGCTTATGAAACCACGCCTGCGCCATGTTAGAGCCGTTCACGTTGACCGCCACCGCGAGGTCGCCCTTCGGGCTCATCGCCAGTCCCTCCGGCGCGTCTTCCACCGTTACGTGCGATATCACATGCGGATGGGCGCCCTCCAGGTCGATCACGCTGACGGCGTCGGCATTGCCGTCGGACGATCCGCCATTGCCGTTGTCCGCGGTGATCGCCAATTTGGAATTGGGCGAGACCACAACGTTGTACGGGAACGCGTAGGTCGGCAGGTCGAGCTTGTTGTAGGTGACCTTGTCGCCATCGACGTCGAGCACGGCGAGCTTGTTGTCCGGCGACTTCACTGCCAACGCATGTTTACCGTCGGGCGTGAACTCGACATGCGCGACGCCGGGGCTGATCGGGATGGTCCCGGTCTGCGTCACCTGCGTGCCGTCGATCTTCAAGACGCTGATGGTGCCGTCCACGCGATTGGCCACCAGCGCCATGTCGCCCTTGGGGCTGAATGACAGGCCGGAGGGCTGCTTGCCGACCGTGACCGTCTGGACAAGCCTTGGCGGGCTGGCCTTCAGGTCGATGACGAACACCTTATCCGTCGGCACCTGTTTGCGGACGCCATTCTCCTCGGCAACCGTCATCGAGTCGGCCACCAGGGCGATGCTGCCGTTTGGCGATATCGCGAGGTTGGTGGGTGGTCCGACGATGGAGTTCTCGAGCGGCAGCGTGGCGACGACCTTCGGCTCCTCCGGCTTGGCGAGATCGACAATCAGGATGGTGTCCTTGCCGGTCGGATTGACAATGGGCTTGCCCTGCGCGTCGGTGCCCGGCTTCTCGTCATTTCCGACGATCATGTAAGGCGCGGCCAGGGCCGGGATCGCCGTGGTGGCGAGCAGCGCAAGGCTGGCGGCGGCGCAGTGCTTCAGCAGCGGCGACGGCATCGTATCCCTCCCTTGTGTGTTCTTCTGCGCCGGAGTGTGGGAAGGATCGCCCCCGCCGGCAAGCCCGCTTTTCGTAGTTCACGCGGCGGCGGGAGTCCGGCGGCGAACTCAATCCGGCTCTGGTTGTCGCAGCTTCTCCATCACCTGATCGACGCTGAAGCTTGCTGCTTTTTGCCGCGGCGGGTACTCCTTGAATGTCGCCAGAAACTCGCCGACAAGCGCCTGCGTCGGAACCCCAAGGAAGGCGTGGTCCAACAGCCAATCGTAATAGGTGTTGGAGGTCACATCGGCCCGCTCATACGGATCGGTCCGCAAATTGAACAGCTTCGGTACCCGCAGCGTCGTAAACGGTTCAGCCCACACCCGAAGTGTGCCCGGCGCACGCTGCTCCATGAAGACCTGCTTCCAGTTGTCGAAGCGCACCGCCATCAGGTCACCGTCATCGGAAAAGTAGAAAAAGCCTTTGCGCGGACTGGCGGTCTCCTGCCCGGTCAGGTACGGCAGCAAATTGTAGCCGTCGATGTGGACCTTGAAGGTGCGATCCCCGATCGTATAGCCGTCGCGCAGTCGCTGCGTGACATCGGGCATGCCCGCCGCCGCCACGAAGGTCGGCAGCCAGTCATGGTGGCCGATGATTTCGTTCGACACCGTGCCGGCCCTGATCTTCCCCGGCCAGCGCGCCAGACATGGCACGCGAAACGCGCCCTCCCAGTTGGTGTTCTTCTCGCTGCGGAACGACGTCGTCGCGCCATCCGGCCAGGAATTCGCATGTGGGCCATTGTCCGTGCCGTAAACTACGATCGTGTTGTCTGCCAGGCCGAGTTCGTCGAGCTTAGCCAGCACGGTGCCTACGTTGCGGTCATGGTCGATCATCACGTCATGATAGATGCTTTGCCATCGCCCCGCCTGGCCGACGCTTTGCGGCTTGGCATGGGTGCGAAGGTGCATGTGGGTAAAATTCACCCAGAGGAAGAAAGGCTTTCCGGCCTGGTGCATCCGGTCGATGAAATCCGTCGAGCGCGCGGCTATGTCGTCGTCGATCGTCTCCATGCGCTGGCGTGTCAGCGGACCGGTATCCTTGATGACCTGCCGGCCGACACGCCCGAAGCGCGGGTCCACCGTTGGGTCGTCAACGGTGCTTGCCTTGCAGTCGAGCACGCCGCGCGGGCCAAACCGGCTCCTGAAATTCGGAAACTCCGCCTGCGTCGGATAATCCGGCAATTCAGGCTCTTCCTCGGCATTCAAATGATAAAGATTGCCATAGAACTCATCGAAGCCGTGCACCGTAGGCAGGAATTCGTTGCGATCTCCGAGATGATTCTTGCCGAACTGACCGGTCGCATAACCCAACGGCTTGAGCATTTCCGCGATCGTCGGATCCTCGGCCCGCAGCCCGATCTCGGCACCCGGCAATCCGACCTTTGACAGTCCGGTGCGATACACGCTCTGGCCGGTGATGAACGAGGAACGGCCCGCCGTGCAGCTTTGCTCGCCGTAGTAGTCGGTGAACAGCATCCCCTCGCGCGCAATGCGATCGATATTGGGCGTTCGATAGCCCATCAGCCCCATCGAGTAGCACGACAGATTCGTCAGCCCGATATCGTCGCCCCAGATGACGACAATGTTGGGCTTGCCGGCCCCAGCGCTGTCCGACCGCGACGTTGTCGCTTGGCCGGGTTGTGCATTCTGCGCCTGAGCCGTTGCAACGAACGCGGTCGCCGCCACAACGGAGCTGCCCCCCAGAAGCATCGCGCGCCGGTTGATCCGGCCGTCGTCACGTCCGTTACCGTTGGCCATGAACCTTCCCCTTCTATCTACGTTGGCCGTGACACACAGCGGAATCCGATATGGCTCATGCCGCTGTCGATCATCTGCGCGTGTCGCGCCGCTGGGCGATAGCGACGGCAGTAATTCGGGGCGCAGAGGAACGAGCCGCCTTTGACCACCCTGCGCGGAATGCTCACACGGGGTCGGGCGGGATCGCTGCTTGCTTCCAGCGCGTCGCTGAGTGAGCCATCCGGCATACAGCAGACTTGCGCGATGTCGGATCGATCGCGTGTGCCGTACCAGTCGGTGGTCCACTCCCACACATTCCCTGCCATGTCGTACAGGCAATAGCCGTTGGGCGGGAAGGCGCCGACCGGAGACGTGCCTTCGAACCCGTCACTGCGGAGGTTCTCCCAGGGAAAATCCCCCTGCCACGTGTTCGCCATCAGGTGGCCGTCCGGTGCGAATTCACTGCCCCAGACAAATTCAGCGCCATCGAGTCCGCCGCGCGCCGCGAATTCCCATTCCGCCTCGGTCGGCAGCGATTTGCCGGCCCAAAGCGCGTAGGTTGCGGCATCCTCGAACGCGACCTGCACGACCGGATGATCCAGGCGCGTGGCAACCGAACTGCCGCGGCCTTCCGGATGACGCCAGAATGCACCCTGCTTCCACGCCCACCAGTTGCGCATGTTGCGCAGATCGACAGGGCCGCGCGATTTGCGGAACACGAGCGCACCCGGCTTGAGCATGTCCACCGATGCACCTGGATAGTCGGTCGGGTCCAGTGCTCGTTCGGCGACGGTGCGATAGCCCGTGGCGCCAACGAAGGCGGCAAACTGTCGGTTGGTTACCGCGAACGGATCAATGTGAAAGCCGTCCACGCGCATAGCATGCACGGGGGCTTCCTCCGGATAGTGATGGTTGGACCCCATCTGGAATGTCCCGCCCTCGATCCACACCATTCCATCGGTGGAGAAGGGCATTCTTCGCAGTCCTCATTCGGCGCACTCGGCGGATACGATCGCCCGGATGCTAGCAGTGCATCGTACGACTGAGTCAACTGCACGTCGCAGCGTGCCATTTACGATGCCAACCCGGCATAATCTGCCCGGCTGTTAACGGCAGGGTAAGTGCGGCAGCGCAATCTCCACTCCACGGCAAACGGCCCGGCTGCCGAGAAACGAGCCAGGCTACGGAGCACGCGCCTCGCTGAAGGCGCAGAGGTGGATGGCAATGAAGGCCCTCGTGGACGGGCTGCGAGCCCTGGGCCCCGCTCGAACTCGCCGCGATGGGAGCAGTTGCGTTGGGCATGCTCGGAATGCTCGCGTTGATGATGCTGCGTGGCGGCACCGAGCCGATGGCCTTGCTCTATGGAGATCTCGACCTGCGCGACTCCTCCCAGGTGGTGGACCAGTTGGCTCGCCGCCATATCGCCTACCGTATCGCCGGCAACGGCAGCCAGATTTTGGTGGCGGCCGACCAGATCCCTGATGCCCGACTGGCTCTGGCAAAGGAGGGTCTGCCGGCCGGCGGCTCGGTCGGTTACGAGATATTCGATCGTGGCGACGGTCTCGCCGCGACGGAATTCCAGCAGAAGATCAACGAGACCCGCGCGCTGGAGGGTGAACTCGTGCGCACCATTCGCACCATCAATGGCGTGCGTGGCGCGCGCGTGCACCTTGTTCTGCCGCGGCGCGAACCCTTCGCGCGCGAGCGTCAGGAGGCACAGGCCAGCGTGATGCTGACGATGGCCGGCGTCGCCCGGCTGGATCGCGAGGGAATTCAGGCCATCCTCAACCTCGTCTCCGCCGCAGTGCCAGGACTGCACCCGCAGAACATCGCAATCGTTGACTCACGTGGTGACCTGCTGGCGCGCGCCGGTGAACCCGTGGGGCAGGCCGCGGCCGCGCTCAGCACCGAGGAAGTACGTCGCGCCACCGAACTCCGGCTGGCGCACGCAGTGGAGGAAATGCTGGAGCGCACTCTCGGCGCCGGTCACGTGCGCGCCGAAGCGTCGGTCCGCATGAGCTTCGACAAGGTTAACCAGACCGAGGAGCGCTATGACCCCGAGGGGCAGGTAACCCGCAGCACGCAGACTGTCACCAACAACACCAAGAGCACCGAGGCTCCCAGCACGGTGACGGTGCAGAACAACCTGCCGAACGCGGACGCCGGCAAGGAAGGCGCCGGTTCGCAGGACGCACGCCAGGAGGAGACAACCAACTATGAGATCGGTCGGACCGTCCGCACCCTGATCCGCGAACAGCCGCAGATCGACCGGATCAGCCTTGCGGTCATGATCGATGGCACGGACGCCGTGGGCGCCGATGGCAAGCATGCCTGGCAACCGCGTGCGGGCGAGGAACTCGACCGCATCACCGGTCTGGTGAAGACAGCGATCGGCTATGACGAGAAGCGTGGCGACCACGTCGAAGTCGTCAGCTTGCGCTTCGCCGTCGAGGATGCCGGGCCGATGGCGGAGGCCGACGGGTTGTTCGGCCTGCATCTGGACAAGGCGGATCTGCTCCATCTGGCACAGACCGCGTTGTTCGGCGTGATCGGCGTGATGGTGCTCCTGCTCGTGTTGCGGCCGATGGTGCTACGGCTGACCACGCTTGGATCCGGCACATTCGCTGGCGGCGAGGCGCCGCTGGCAGCGCTGGGTGGGCCGATGACTCCCGCATTGGCCGGCCCGGGCATTACCGCCCTCTCGGTTGCTTCGGCGCCCCCGCGTCTGCTCGAGGACGAAAGCATGGTGAACATCGCCCAGATCGAGGGACAGATGCGCGCCTCCTCGCTGCGCCGGATCGGTGAACTCGTGGAGAAGCACCCGGACGAGACGCTGTCGATCGTTCGCGGCTGGATGGTGCAGGAAGGCGGCTCGGGTGCTTAAGTCCGAAGACTTCCGTTCGTTGGCAGGCCCGCAAAAGGCGGCCATCTTCA
>CAWEVI010000035.1:0-3221 GCA_963812475.1 uncultured Alphaproteobacteria bacterium | reverse complement strand
AGGGCAGAGCGTCGGTTGTTATCTAAACAACGCTAAGAGCGAACGTCCGGTGAACATGCGCGCTCTCGTCATGCCGCCATCCTTTCTCGGCTGAGGTTCAGCGGCCTGCGCTGGCCCGCGGTGGCGGCGGCGCGATCCCACAGAAAGTCTCCTGAGAAGCCGATGTGCTCCCACGTGAGCGGCGAGGTATGGGCGAGCAGTTCGGCAGGGACAGCGTGGCGTTCGCTGCGCAGGTGATCGACGGCATCGGCCAGGTACGTGGAATTCCAGTGGACGATAGCCGCGATGACCAGGTTGAGACCGGAAGCCCGGAACTGCTGCGCGTCCGGACCGCGGTCAGCGATGCGCCCCTGCTTGAACGTGCAGATCACCTGGGCGAGGGCGTGGCGCTGCTCGCTCTTGTTCAGGCCGGCGTGGCAGAGCTGCCGGAGCTGCGGTGACTCCAGCCAGTCCAGCATGAACAGGGTCCGCTCGATCCGCCCCAGCTCCTGAAGGGCAAGGTCGAGCTGGTTTTGGCGTTGGAATGCCGCCAGCCGCTTCAGCATCGCGGACGGCAGGACGGTGCCAGCCTGTAGCGACGCGACCAGGCGCAGTACCTCGTCCCAGTGCTCGCGGATGACGTCCGTCCGGATGCGCCGCCCGAACAGCGGCTGCAGATCTTTGTAGGTGGCAGCGGGGTCGATGCAGGCGAATTTGCGATCGGGGAAGTCGCGCAGCCGTGGGCAGAACCGGAACCCCAGCAGGGTGCAGAGGATAAAGACGTGATCGGACGCGCCGCCGGTGTCGGTGTAGTGCGTGCCGATCCGCAGCGCCGTGCCGTGGTGCATCAGCCCATCGAGCACGTATGGCGCTTCGTGGCTCGTCGCCGACATGACGCGCGCGCTGTACGGGCCGTGCTGGTCCGAGACGTGGGTGTAGAAGCCGAGGCCGGGATCGTGTCCGTAACGCGCGTTGATCTCGCCAGCGGCGTCACCGCGCTTGGCGGAGCGGAAGAATTGCCGATCCGAAGAAGAGGTTCTGCCGTCGCCCCAGATCGTCGCGATCGGCAGCGCATGGTGCGCATCGATGATCCTGGCAAGGGCCGCTTTGTAGGTCTCGGGACGGATGTAGGCGTCGGCGGTCCAGACCAGCTTGTCGCGGGTCACGCCATGGCTGGCCGCCGCCATCCGACCGAGGCCGAGATTGGTGGCATCCGCCAGGATCGCGGCGAGCAGTGCGTTCTCCTCGTCACAGCGTTCGCCGGTGCGCAAATTGGTGAAAGCGGCCGCGAAGCCCGTCGCCCGGTTCACCTCGTGCAGCAACTCGGTGATGCGTACGCGCGGCATCATCGCCTCGATTACGTCTGCAAAGGCGCGCCCCTCAGGCGTGATGGTCGCCTTGACCGGCGACACCTGCAGGCGCCCGTCGCGAAATTCGACACCCTCCAGCTCGTCCCGCTGCAGCCGTCGTGCGAAGCGCTTCAGCCGGCGATCGAGTTCGGCGGCCTTCGTCGTCAGCCACTCATCTGCTGTTGCCGGCAGGCCAAGCTCTGCCGCGGCGGCCGGGACGGCGGAGGACGGCAAGAGGTAGCTGTCGAACCGGCGATAGTTGGACGAGCGCTCGACCCAGATGTCACCCGAGCGCAGCTTGTCGCGCAGGGTTGCGAGTACCTGCCATCTCGTAGAGACGTCGGTTCGGTGCACCGCTTTCCGTGACGAGGCGGCGCCACTCCTTGCGGAACGGCATCGGCGCGTCCGCCGGCACCTCGCGTTGGCCGGATCGGTTGAGTTCGGCGAGCAGTTGCAGCGCCGCCAGCATCGGATCGCCGGCGCGCACTGCGCAAAACTCCAGCGCCTCGATCAGGTCGGGAGCGAACCTACGCAGGGTTCTCCAGCGGTCGGCAGCTCGGAGCAGCGGATCTTCGTTGGCCAGTTTGGCCAAGTCCTCGACCTCGCCGCGCACGCGCAGCAGCTTCGCCCAGCCAACCGCCTCGTCGACGACCTCGAAGGCGTCGCGCTCATTGGCCTGTGCCACCGCGAGCGCCTCGATTGTCCCGTGAAACATGCGCATTAGCCGGCCCACGTCGCCGGCGCTGGCGGCGTAGCGACGGCGCGTCGTATTGCGTGCCCTGGCGAACAAACCGCCGATCAGCTTGTCTGCCATGTCCAGCACCGCATCCGTCAGGCGCGCCTCGAGATCGATCGTCGTCGCGACAAGGATCGCTCGTCGGCGGCGTGCGGTGTAACGTCCGAGTTGATGGGCATCAGATGCGTAGCCCTCACGCACGAACTGCCGCAGCCGTTCTTCATGGATTCGCGTTGTGATTTCAGACGGCAGGCCGATGTCGCGCACCCGGCGGAGCCGATCGAGCAGTTCGCGGATGTGGTCCGCCTTCGGTGCAACTGGCATCGCCTTGAGCCAAGCGAACGGTGTCGTGTTCACCGATGCGTCAAGCACAAGCAGCCGGTCGAGTTTGGCAACCTGCTCGTCGGAAACCGCCGCGAGCAGAGCGTCCGCCGCACGCCTGCGAGCGCGAGCTCGACCGGCTATTGCCGTCCGTTCGATGACACTGCTGGCCGGCAGAATGACCGCGGCTGCGCGGAGCGCAGAGACAACCGCGGCGGCGATGGGCTGTCCGCGATCGGTGCTCCAGGCCGCCTGAGCCGCAGCCTCAATCATCATCGGCAGATCGGTGTTCGCCGACGACCGAAGACCCAGGGTAATGGCGAGAAGCCGCGCGTGGTCCGTCATGGTTTGTGGGCGACGCGCGTATCCGGTGAACGGCGCGGCCGGAATTTCAAGCTGCTTTGCCAGCCACTGAACGAGTGGTTCGACGGGCTGCTCCAATTGCGCGAGAGCAATCCCGGGATGGCGAAGCAAAGCAAGCTGAACGGCAAAGCCGATACGATTGGCATCCCGGCGGCGTGCCGCCACGAGGTGCCGATCGGCGCGGGACAGGGTGAAGCACCGCGCCATGCTGTCGGCATCAAGTGGGATGCCGAGGAGAGCTTGCCGCTCCTCGTCGGTCAGCAGCTGTCGGTGCGCCATCTTTGTCCTCCCGATAGATGGCGGCGACCCTACTGGGGGCTGTCCGGCAAACGAACGTTGAGCGACCAGCTCGCGATATGTCCGGAAATCCTGGACTGATGATGGGAAGCCGGACAACATGATTGCCGGACGGGAAAACGGACGCTCCCCGTGGCAAATGTCGGCTACGCGCGCGTCAGCACGATCGACCAGAA
>CAWEVI010000034.1:0-15902 GCA_963812475.1 uncultured Alphaproteobacteria bacterium | reverse complement strand
TCTCGGATGCGGTCGCATCCTCTCTCTGTACCACCCGCAAAAGCTGCTGGCCATGCGCGAGCTTCAGCGCGGCCGGCGTGTCCATCGCGAGTATCTTGCCCCGGTCGATGACGCAGACCCGATCGCACGCCTCGACTTCCTCGATGTAGTGCGTGGTGACGACCACGGTCAGTTCGCGCTGGCGGCGCAGGCGTCCGACATACTGCCAGATCCGCTCGCGCGACTGCGCATCCAGCCCGACGGTCGGTCCTCGAGGAACAGGATGCGGGAGTCGCGGTCAGCGCGCGGCAATCTCGACGCGGCGCTTCATGCCCGAGGCCAAGGTCCGCACCAGCTCTCCCGCCACTCCGTCAGTTCCACAAGTGCCAGCATCTCCTGGATCCGTTGCCGTCGCAGCCGCCGCGGAACGCCATAGACCAGCCCATGAAAAATCAGACTCTCATGCACCGTCAGGCGGTCGTCGAGGCTCGGCTCCTGAAACACCACGCCCAAATCGCGGCGGCCCCGTGTGGGGTGCGCGATGACGTCCAACCCAGCGATGCGCACGCTGCCGCTGTCGGGTTGCAGGATGGTGCACAGGATGTGCAGCAGCGTGGTCTTGCCGGCGCCGTTGGGACCGAGCAGCGCGAACAATTCCTCGCGCCCCACATCGAAGCTGATGTCGTCCAGCGCGAGCGTTCGCCCGTAGCGCTTGCTGACGGCGCCGACCTGGATCGCCGTCTCTGGCGTCATCGCGCGACGGTCACGGCACCGGCGTGCCGGGAAAGTTCGCGTCCTTCAGGATCGCAGCGATGGTGCCGTCCGCGGTCAGCGAAGCGATCGCCCGATCGAGGCTGGTGCGCAGGAACGACTGCCTGCTCAGCAGAATTGCGCCGACATCGGCGGTCGATATCGGCAATGGGCTTGGCGCCATTTCCGGCAGTTTGGCGATCGCGGCATCGGTCTTCCGCAACGCCCAGAGCGCCGGCGCCCACACCAGCGCCGCCCCCGTCGTCCCGTCCATCACCGCGCGGACAGCCGCATCGTCCGATGCCATCGGAAACTTATCCCAGCGTTTGTCGGCGCTGACGGCAAGAAGATATTGCGACAGCCGCATGTCGGCGCCGGTACCGATGGTGGCGCCGATCGCGCGTGTGGTCGGCATGTCGCCGAGCGACTTCCAGGCGGGATCTGCGGCCACATAGACATAGGAGCTGCGATAATAAGGCCGCGTGATGGTGACCCACGCAGGATAGGCGTCCGGCACCAGTTTGAAGCCAAAGAACACATCGCAGCGTTGGATCAGCATCCGGTAGGTATCGTCCAGATCCTCGCCCGACATGTCAGCCGTCTTCAGGTCATCGGCAATCAGGTATTCCTTCCCTTGCAGCAGCAGTGCGGCGACCACTGCGGCGGCGATCTTCTGTGCGACGGGCCAATCGGGATCGCGCCTGTCGATGCAGTAGCGGAGTGCGGCGTTGGTCTCGTGAGTGCCGAACCGCCAGTCGTCCACAACAAACGGCGTGTCGGCGTAGGCGCGCAAAGGGCCGAGGCATAGAACGAAGAGACTGCAAATAAGGAGAAGTCTGGATAACAATCGTGCCGCTCCCCTTGCGGGAGGCGGTTGGGGTTGGTGGGCCAGCCGACGAAAATTCACCCAAGTCCCTCGAGCGTGGCCCCCTCCCCCCAGCCACCTTCCGCAAGGGGAGGGGGAGCTATTCGCCAATACCCCGTCGCCTGCTGCTACTTCTTGTCGGGCAGGGCGAAGACCCACAATACCGAGCCGCCGTCCGGTACCGTGAGTTCCGGCGTCAGCGTCGCAAGCGACTTCGCCTGGCTGGAACCGTTGCCGACCGACACTGCGACATACTGCTTGCCGTTCACACTGTAGCTGACAGGGAAGCCGTTGATCGCATTGTTGGTACGAATTTGCCACAGCACCTTGCCTGTGGCGTCGTCCCAGGCGCGGAAGTTGCGATCCCACGCGCCGGCGAACACGACGCCGCCCGCCGTCGGCAGTACCGCGCCGGTGGAAGGCGCACGCTCGCGGAATGACCAGGTGGTCGAGCGGTCGGTCAGCTTGATCGCGTCGATCCGGCCGACGTTTCCATCGCTCCCTGGGACCAGTGTGCGGGCGAAGATGGCGCGACCGCCGCCGGTATAGGCCTGGCCGGGATCAAGCGGTGTCGGCGTGGTGTTGGAGCAGAACTCATTCAGCGGCAGGAACAGTGTTTGCGTATTAGGATTGTACGCCGTCGCCGGCCAGCCGCGGCCGCCCGGGTCCGCCGGGCAATTCACGGTGGTCTGGCCGATATGTGGGATGGCCGCCTGATTGATGGTCTTTGCGCCAGTCTTAGGATCGATGCTGGCGACGACATTCTGCGGCACCGTCTGCTTCGCCCACAGCCACTCGCCGGTGGTGCGGTCCAGTGCCTCGATGATGCCGAGCTTACCGGTGGTAACGACCATCTTGCGGGTCGCGCCGTTGAATGGCAGGTCGATCAGCATCCGCTCATACACGTAGTCGAGGTCCCAGGTGTCGTTCTGGAGATACTGGTGGTACCACTTCACCTCGCCGGTCCCGGGGTTGATCGCCAACGTGGAGTCCGAATAGAGCGCGGTGTTGGTAAGGCCAGGCGGCGTCTTCTTCAGCGGCAGCGTGCCGCGCATCTCGGCGATCCACGGATACGGTTGGCCGATCCCGTAGAACACCAGGTTCTGCTCGGGATCGAACGAGCCGGCGACCCATGCCGATGCGCCGAACCTGCTCTCCAGGGGAACGCCGTTCCAGGTGTTGAAATTGGGATCTTCGGGATGGGCGATGGTCCACACGCGCCACTTCTCCGCGCCGGTCTTGAAGTCATGCGCGGTGATGAAGCATCCGCCGGGTTCGGCGTTGCCGCAGCCGGTCATGCCCTGCAGCACCATCCCGCCGACGATGAACGGCCCCGCCGTGTAGCGCCAGCCCTTGCGCCAGTCGGCGGTTTCGTGGTCCCAGGCGACCTCGCCGGTCTTTGCGTCAAGCGCCACGAGATGCGCGTCGGACGTGGCGACCACCAGCTTGTCCTGATAGATGGCCATGTTGCGCTTGGCCATGTTGTTGCCGGCCTGGTCGATGATTGTCTGCGGCAGATCGCGCCGATACTCCCAGATCAGATCGCCGGTGGCCGCGTTCAGCGCCTGCACCTTGTCGGCGTAGTTCCAGATATAAAGGATGCCGTCGTGTACCGATCGGCGTGCTCTCGGTCGCGCCGCTGGTCAGCGACCACGTCCAGGCAACCTGCAGGTCCTTGACGTTATCCTTGGTGATCTGGTCGAGAGGACTGAAGCCGAAACCGTCATAGGTGCGACGCCACATCAGCCAGTCGCCCGGATCCGGGTTGCGAAGCATCTCGTCGCTGACGGGACGCATGTCCTTTGTGGGATCGACGGCCTGCGCCTGCTGCGCGCGCACCGGGGCGGCCGCCAGGAACAGCAGTGGCAGGCCCATGACGGTCGCTTTGCAGAACCTCGAAATCGAGACGTTGACGGCCACCATCGCTGTGGTTCCCTTCCCGTTATTCCCTGTCCCGCCGTACGCTCAGGCTGCGTACGCAACGTCAGGTGGCTCCAGCAACTTAGCCTCGGCCGGTACGGCGTCAAGCGGGTTGGCCGGACTGGACCTCGGCGCGCCTGCTCGTCACCACGGGTTTGACAGCACCCCCAACCCACCCCATCCTACCAACCACCGAGGGGGGCCCCGCCGCAGGGGCTGAGATACCGACAGAGCCGCAGTCCAATGCGGCGGCGCGGTGACCCTTGAACCTGAACCGGGTCATGCCGGCGTAGGGACGGGAGCCTTTGCGAAAGCACCACGTCCCTCCGCTGCATGCCCGCGACGCAACAAGGAGGGGTCCATGACGGTCCAGTCGAAAACCGCCGCCCGGCCAGACACGGTCACCACCGGACCGATCGCCGGATCGCGCAAGATCTACACCTCGCCCGAAGGTCGCGCCGACGTCCGCGTCCCGTTCCGCGAGATCGCGCTGGACCCGACGGCGCGCGAGGAACCGTACCGCGCCTACGATACATCGGGCGTCTACACCGATCCCTCGGTTACCATCGATCTGGCCGCCGGCCTGCCGCCGATCCGCGCGGAGTGGCTGGCCAAACGCGGCTTCGCGCGCATCGACGCGCGCGGGGTGAAGCCCGAGGACAACGGCGGCGCCAGCGGCGACCGGCTGGTGCCACTCTGCCCCGCCGACCATCCGGTGTATGGCGGCAAGCCAAACCAGCATGTCACCCAGCTTGAATTCGCCCGCGCCGGCATCATCACCGAGGAAATGCTCTACGTCGCGCACCGTGAAAACCTCGGCCGGCAGAAGGCGCTGGAAGGCGCCGCCGATCGCCGCGCCGACGGTGAGGATTTCGGCGCCGAAATCCCCGAATTCGTCACGCCCGAATTCGTCCGCTCCGAGATCGCGCGCGGCCGTGCCATCATTCCCGCCAATATCAACCATCCGGAACTCGAGCCGGTCATCATCGGCCGCAACTTCCTGGTGAAGATCAACGCCAACATCGGCAACTCTGCCGTCACCTCGGGCGCCGCGGAGGAAGTCGAGAAACTTGTCTGGGCGATCCGCTGGGGTTCCGACACGGTGATGGACCTCTCCACCGGTCGCAACATCCACAACATCCGCGACTGGATTCTCCGCAATGCGCCGGTGCCGATCGGCACGGTGCCGATCTACCAGGCGCTCGAGAAGGTCGATGGGGAACCCGACAAGCTGGATTGGGAGGTGTTCAAGGATACGCTGATCGAGCAGGCCGAGCAGGGCGTGGACTACTTCACCATCCATGCCGGCGTGCGGCTCGGCTACGTGCCGCTGACCGCGAAGCGTGTCACCGGCATTGTCTCGCGCGGCGGATCGATCATGGCGCGCTGGTGCCTGTCGCATCACAAGGAAAGCTTTCTCTACGAGCACTTCGGCGACATCTGTGACATCATGCGCAAATACGACGTGTCGTTCTCGCTGGGCGACGGGTTGCGTCCCGGCTCCAACGCAGACGCCAACGATGCCGCGCAGTTCGCCGAACTCGAGACGCTGGGCGAGTTGACGAAGGTCGCCTGGGACAAGGGCTGCCAGGTGATGATCGAGGGGCCCGGCCATGTGCCGATGCACAAGATCAAGCTCAACATGGACAAGCAGCTTCGCGAATGCGGCGAGGCGCCGTTCTATACGCTTGGACCGCTGACCACCGACGTGGCGCCCGGCTACGACCACATCACATCTGCGATCGGTGCGGCGATGATCGGATGGTTTGGCACCGCGATGCTCTGCTACGTGACGCCGAAGGAACACCTCGGTCTGCCCAACCGGGATGACGTGAAGGTGGGGGTGATCACCTATCGCATCGCGGCGCACGCGGCGGATCTCGCCAAGGGACATCCCTGTGCGAAGCTGCGCGACGATGCGATCAGCCGGGCGCGGTTCGAGTTCCGCTGGCAGGACCAGTTCAATCTTTCACTGGATCCCGACACCGCGCGAAACTTCCACGACGAGACGCTGCCGAAGGAGGCGCACAAGGTCGCGCATTTCTGCTCGATGTGCGGGCCGAAGTTCTGCTCCATGCGAATAACGCAGGACCTGCGCGTTGAAGCGGAACGCATGGCGGGGCTGGAGCAGAAAAGCAAAGAGTTCGCTGAAAAGGGCAAGGAACTCTACCTACCGGCGGCTGAATAAGAATTGATCACCACAAAGACACAGAGACACGAAGAGCGCCTTGGTGTCGTCGTGTCTTTGTGGTTGATCCTTCTTGCGCGCGAGCGCCGCCACCTCCACACTGACGACGATGACCGAACCCCGGACCGCCCTGGAAGCGATCGGCGTGCTGCCCGATACCGAGATCGACATCGGTGATGCGGCGTTGCAACTCGCGCGCGTCGATGCGCCGGATGCCGATTGGCAGGCGGCGCGCGCGCACCTCTCCGATCTCGCGCGCGACGCGGTGGCGCTCGCCGACACGATCGGCACTTCCGATCCGAGCATGCGAGCTGAAGCGCTCGCGAGGCTGATTGCCGGCCGCTATGCCTACGCTGGCGATGTCGAGACTTACGACGCTCCGGCCAATGCCAATTTGATCCGGGTGATCGAGCGACGCCGAGGGCTGCCGGTTGCCCTTGGCATCGTCTGGCTGCATGCCGCGCGCGCAGCCGGATGGGGCGCGCATGGCGTGGATTTTCCCGCGCATTTCCTGGTCGCGCTGGAAGGCAAGAGCGTTCAGGCGGTGATCGACGTGTTTGCTGGCGGCGTGGCGCTGGATGCGCGCGATCTGCGTGCCCTGCTCAAGCGCGTTGAAGGCGAAAATGCCGAACTGCGGCCGGGGCTGTTACGGCCGATGAATGCACGGCGCGTGCTGCTGCGCCTGCAGAACAACATCATGAGCCGCCGTCTGCAGACCGGGGACATGCCCGGTGCGCTGACCTGCACCGAGGACATGCTGCGGATCGCGCCCGATCACGCCGACCTCTGGCGGCAGGCCGCGGTGATGAATCAGCGACTTGATCGCGTCTCCGCGGCGCTGCGCTGCTATGAGCGCTTCCTCATGCTCGTGCCGGAGGGCGACGCAGCCAACCGCATACGCGGCGCGATCGATGAGCTGCGCACGCGGCTGAATTAGGTACGACGATGGGTGAGATCTTCCGCCGCGAAACGGCGGAGCATCCCGAGCCGTTCACCGGTGAACGGCTGACGACCGCCATCGGCGGCCAGATAGAGATCGAGCACTATCATCGCTACCTGTTCGCTCGTGCGCTCGTGCCGGACCTCGACGTGCTCGATGTCGCCAGCGGCGAGGGTTACGGTTCGGCGCTCCTGGCGCAGGTTGCACGCTCGGTGGTCGGCGTGGAGTACTCCGGACCTACCGTGCAGGGCGCCGTCGGTAATTTCGTACGGGCCAATCTGCGGTACCTGCGAGCCGACGCGCGCGCCCTACCGCTGGCCGATGCGTGCGTGGACGCAGTCGTATCGTTTGGAACGATCGAACATTTCGGGCGGCAGGACGATTTCCTGCGCGAGGTCCGCCGGGTGTTGCGGCCGGACGGCAGATTCATTGTCAGCACGCCGGATCGCGACGTATATTCCCCGCCCGGGTCGGCGGCGAACCCGTTCCACGTGCATGAGCTGAGCAGGCTCGAGTTCGCAGCACTCCTGCGCGGCACGTTTCGGCACGTGCAGGTGATGCAGCAACGTGCGCTGATCGGCTCGGCGCTGCTTGCCGAAGCCGGATCGACCGCGCCGCCGCTGGTGTTCGATCGGCGCGGCGAGGCGCATTTTGAAGCGTGCATCGGACTGCCGCGCGCGCCGTACCTGATCGCCGTCGCATCCGATCGCGAACCGCCGCCACTGCCACCGAGCCTCTACATCGATAGGGGCGACGTTGGCAGCGAGCAGACAAGGATCGTGGAACTCGCCGACCGCCTGCAGGAGACGGAGTTCAAACGTTCCCGGGTGCAGGCTGACCTCTCCGAGGTGCAGGCCGAACTGTCCCAGGTCCGCGTCGAACTAGCTCGGATGCAAGCCGAACTCTCCAAGGCCACCGAGAACCACCGACGGGTGCGGGCCGAATTCACCGAAGTAACCGATGATCTGAGAGAAACATCCCAGCGCGCGGATCGTTCGGAACAGGCGCGTCGCGCATCGGAGGATCGGAATGAAGCTCTCCGACGCGAGCGCGATCTGGTGCAGCGACAGTTTGGTCTGATGCAGGGCTCGCTGCGCACATTCATGCGCGGCTACCTGCCGAGGCTCCGCCGACGCCTGCGCCGTCAGCGGCCGTAGCGGCGTCTGCGCTGCTGGAACGCGCGCACTGCGCGCAGGAAGTCGATCTTCCTGAACGCCGGCCATAGCACATCCGAGAAATAGAACTCGCTGTAGGCGCTCTGCCAGAGCAGGAAGCCCGACAGCCGCAACTCGCCGCTGGTCCGGATGATCAGGTCGGGCTCCGGCGCGTCAGCGAGATAGAGATGCCGGCCTATCCTCTCGGGGCATACGCCGGCGATGATCTCGGACAACGAGGCGCCGCTGCCCATTGCCTCGACCAGCATCTCCCGCACGGCGTCGGCGATCTCCTCGCGCCCGCCGTATGCGACGGCGATCGACAGCACCATCGCGTCGTAGCCGGCGGTGGCTTGCTCCGCGGTGCGGATCGCCGCAAGCGTACTTTCCGGCAGCACATCGAGCCGGCCGATCGCCTGGACGCGGACGCGCCGGCTATGGATGCGCGGGTCACTGACGAGCGCGCGGAGCTTTAGCTCGAGTGCGCCGAGGATGCCGGCGACCTCATGGGGGTGGCGTTCCAGGTTGTCGGTGGAGCAAACCCACAAGGTGACCGCCGGGATCGAAAGCTCGCCGCACCAATTCAGCAGGTCATCCAGCTTCTGGGCGCCCTGCGCGTATACCTGCACAGGATCGACCAGGCCGGACAGTCGCCCGAAACGGCGGTTGCCATCCAGGATGATGCCGACGTGGCGCGGGGGTGGGCGTTGCATCACCTGTTCGAGCAGGCGCCGGCCATAAAGTGCATAGATCGGCTGCGTCACTTCGGCCAGCAGAGTTCGGCGCCACCGTTGGAGCCTGCGTCGCCAGGCATGCAGCGATGCGCCGGTGCGGGCGACGGCGGACAGATCGGTCAGCAACGCATGCGTCCGATCAGGCGTTGCAGCACGCCGCCCGCGGCCGGTTCGACCCGGTGCATCCCGGTTGCAATGCCGAGACGGATCTCAAGTTCGTCGTAGGCACGGTCCAGTTCCGCGCAGCGTGTCGTGAAAGCGCCTGCCCCGTCATGGCCACGCCGTGCTTCCCACAGTTTCACTCGGTCCACCATGTCATAGACCGCGCGCAGCAATGCGATGGCGGCCGGGTAGTCGTTACGGTCGCTGTGACGGCTCAGCGCCACCCAGTGGTCGATGCGTTTGTGGGCAAACTCGATCATGTCCACCATTTCGGGTTCGGCACTGATGCGCTTGGGGCGGGACGTATAGCGGTTGGTGCGTTCGATCCATTGTTCCGTATCAGCATGGGATAAATGCTCTATGAATATCGGCGATTCTGGCGCCGTTCGCTCGACCTGGTCGGTGAGCAACTCGATGCCCCCGTGCACGATGGGGCCGAAGGCAACCGCGCCCTTGCGAAAGAAACGGATCTGGTGTTCGGGCCAGTGGTAGGCGTCGGCATCGAACGTGCCGAGGATCCAGTGGCGACGCGGCAGCAAGAATGCCTCAGGGCCATCCGCCGCGCGCGGCGCATGGAGGTAGGCGATGGCGTCCGGGCTCAGCATCTCGTCGTCGTCCAGAAACGCGATCCAGTCATGCCGGCACTGGTCCAGAGCGAAGCTTCGCGTCTCCTCGACCGTCGGCGACCAGGGCACCGTGATCACCCGGTCGGCGTAGCGTCGGGCGATGCGCGGCGTATCGTCGGTCGAGGATTTATCGATGACGATCAATTCGTCAACAGAGCGCAGGGAGCGAAGGCACGTCGCGAGCAGGTGCGCCCGATTGTAGGCAATGACGAAGCCGCTGACGGACATGACGGGCCTGTGGAAGACGTGGGTCCGGCATGCACCGGGACAGCAGAGGTATCCAGGCTGACTGCGCTTGCCAGGAAACTCGGGCTGGTCGGAGTGAGAGGATTTGAACCTCCGGCCCCTGCGTCCCGAACACCAATCACGTCGCATGACGGGGCGGAAGGTGGCTGAATTCCGTGGCCGGGCGCTGTGTAAAACCGTGAACTTACCCCGAACATCCACAGGCACGTGGGCAAAGTGAACCGCAGCGCACTGTGTACCGTTCAACCCAGTGCACGCGCGGCGCGGCGCAGGTGGGACGGGCTGAATCGGGCGTAAACGCGTTCGGTGATCCGGCTGTCGGTATGGCCAAGGTATTGGGCGATCTCTGCCATCGGAACACCATCCTCCGCCATCCACACCGCCGCGGTGTGCCGCAAGACGTGCGGAGTGCACCAAGGCACACCGGCTGCGGCCGCGGCAGAGGCGAACGCTTTCCTGATCTTCTTCACTGGACCGCTGCCATACTCGACCACATAAGGGCTGGTCCGCGCCTCGGCCGCTGCCATTAGATCACGGCGGGCTCGGTCTGTCATTGGCACTGTGGCGCGTCCCTTGCGCCGCTTCTCGCCAGTGCCAAGCCGGATCACCCCCCGATCGAAGTCGACGCGGTCCCAGGTCAATTCCAAGATGGCGGTCATTCTGCCGGCGGTCGCCAGGGCCAGGACGATGAACAGGCGTATGTGCAGTGTGTCGGTGGAGGCAAGCAGCGTCTCGTACTGGCCCCTGGTGAGAGACTGATCCGCTGGCGGTGGCTTCGACGGCAGTTCCACGAGTGCCGGCGTGTTACGGTCGTGCCAGCGCAGGGCCGCTCGCAGGAACGTCAGTTCGGTATGTATCGTCCCGTCACCGACAGTATGGCGTCTGGCCACCACATAGGCCCGGCAGGCGGCGCGGTTTACCTGATCCGGGCGGACCTGGCTGAAGGCTGGGGCGAGTTGCTTCCAGGCCCACCGCGCCCGCTCTGTGCCCTTGTCCGCTAAGTATGCGGCGTAGATGCTCCCGACGGTGCCGGTCGGTGTCGCAAGCAGGCGCTCGTAGTCAGCTAAGGCCCGGTCGGCAGCATGACGATCCTGGGTGCGGAGCGCGCGGCGCTTGGTCTCCCCTGCCTCGCGCCAGACTGCGTACCACCATCCTCGATAGAGCTTGAGACGCATCCTTCGTATTCCTCTACCGCATCCAGGGGGATCCGAAACAAGCTTTTGCCGACCCTGAAGTGCCGTAGCTGGCCGCGCCGGCACAGTGACCGCACCTGGTCGACACTACAGGCCCAGCGTTCCGACAGGCCCTCGGGAGTGAATGGCGGAGGCGGAAGAAGGCTCATTTCCGGCCAGTCCTACGCGTGCGGCGTTTCTGCGTTCCGTCGTGGGCGGGTTGTTGCTGGGGGACTTCTGTATTCGGCAGGCGCAGAACTATATGCTGGTCGTACTGTCGGGCCTCGATTTGCGCCATATCTGGGCGCCAGTCAGGATCACGTAGGCCGCGTCGAACCTGCTCGGCCACCGCGAACAAATCGAGTTGGTAGCGGCCCGGCGGACGTAACCTGTTGCCATCAGAATCCGAGATCACGATGCGGCCGCCGACGGCCTGAATGTCGGTCTCAGTTGGGCCGCCTACCCCAGCGTGAAGACAGGCGGCCAGCGAAGTGCTGCCGATGGGATCGGCTGTAATTATTAGAGTGTCACCCGGCATCGGCACCCGCCCGACGGCAGTCGTGGCCTGGCCAGCACGCGCAGGAGTAACGCCAATCGATGTCAGGTGGACCATCGCCGCGGCCCTAACAGCATCCAGTAAAGTATAAGTCCGCGCGCGGCCGGTACCCGGCCCTGCCGGCAGCGGCAGATAGCGGCGCGCCAGCCAGGTATCGAGCGTGTTCCGCTTCAACCCAGCGGCTCGGGCCACTTCAGCCGATCCGAATGTTTCTTCGACACCCGTCACTGTGATCTCCGTGGGGGATCTTGTGCACCCTATAGCTCCCACTTGCCAATTGCAATATAATCGACTATATCCAATTGGCAAGTGGGAGCTATAAGGACTCGCTATGACTGCCCAGCTGACATTTTCCCTTCCGCCCGAGTTGGTGGCGAAGGTGCGTGGCGCCGTCAGTTCCGGCGACTACGGCGGCGTGTCTGAGGTGATGCGCGAGGCGATCCGCGACTGGACCCGGAAACGCGCGATGCAGGCGCTCGAAGTGGCCTGCGCAACTCGAGAGAAGAGCGACCGGATTCTTCGCGGCGACGGATTCTAATGGACGGCGGACACTACGCCGCCGCGGCGAGCCGGCTACACGACCGCCTGTTGCGTGCGATCTGGCAGGCGCCACCACCTCCGAATCGAAAACGCCCGGGGCGGCCGCCCCAGGCGTTCATCGGAAGTTCTGGCAGTCTCAGCACAGAAGAAACTAGTTGCTCTGACGCCACTACGCAACTGCCAGGAGGTGCGCAATGAGCGCCACCATCCTGCGGTTCCCCGCATGAACCAGCTTGCTGTGACATCCGTTGCGGCGACCACTGAGCATGCCCAGTCACCCGCCGCAGCTGTGACAGGCGGCACACCGGCTGCCGAGCGCAAGCGTCAACAACGGGAACGGGAACGGCTGGCGCGGCAACCGCCATTCTTTGAACGGACCGACTGGTCGCTGTTCATAAATCCCCGAACGCTATCGCAGAAGGCCGGCTGCCAGCCTGGGGACATTCGCAGGCTCGTGCTGCGTGAGCTGGTGGACAACGCCCTCGATGCCGGCGCGACAGCGGTTATAGAGCGAGTTGGAAATGGCTGGGGTGTGGCCGATGACGGACCCGGCCTTGATCCTGACGATGTGCCGCGACTGTTCAGCGTCAACCGGCCGCTGGTATCGAGCAAGCAGCTACGGCGGACATCACGCGGGATGGTCGGTAATGGACTGCGCGCCGTCATGGGCGCCCTCGCAGCCTTTGGAGGTACGTTAACTGTCATCACCCGTGGCCGGCGCATAGAGCTGGCGGTAGACCGGGAAAACGGCCTTACCGTCGTCACCGGCGACAGCGCTGTCGAGATGACAACCGGCCTGACGGTCTGCATCACATTGGACGGTGGCGACGACGACTATGGCGACCTGGCGCGTGAGACGGTGCGCATCGCTGACTTCGGCCGTACGTATGATGGCCCGTCGTCACCCTACTGGTATTCACCCCGCGATCTGCGGGATCTCATGTTGCAGGCGCCGGCAGAGACCACCGTGGCAGATGTTGCCCGCTGGTTCGGTATCATCCACCACGACAGGCAACCGGCCCACGGTTTGGATCTCCCCGCCGTGACCGAACTCCACGGTACACTTCGGCGGTTCGTTGCAACCGTACCGCCGTCCAGGCTGGGTGATATTGGTCCGGATGCCTACGAAGACGGACTCTATCACAAAGTCACCGGCTTCACCCGTGCCACAACTGAGATACCATACGTAGTTGAGGCATGGGCGACATGCCACCGATCAACCCAACGGGGCGCTGGATCCGCCAAGATACGGCTACTGCTCAACCGGACTGTGTCCCTTAGCCGGCTTTCCGCCAGTTCCAGCCCTGATGGCTTGCTCGTCCAGGGATGCGGCCTTTTGCGCAGCATCAAGGGGAAAACCGGGCACTACGATATCGTCCTGAGCGTCATAGCGCCTTTCATTGAACTGGCAACGGACGGCAAAGAACCGGCACTTTCCCCGTTCGGCGAAGGAATTGTCGCAGCCATAGGCAAGGCATGCGCCCGCGCACATAACGCGATGGACAAACCGCCCGGCAGTATGTCCATCGTCGAGGCGGCCGAGCGTGTTATGCCAACCGCCTACCGCATCGCCAGTGCCAACGGCACGCTGCCAGCCAATGCTAGGCAGATATTCTACGCGGCTCGACCATTCATCCTGGAACTGACAGGACGGAGGGAACTTTCCGACTCCTACTTCACGCAGAACGTATTACCTGACTACATCGACAACCATCCCGAAAGCCACGAATGGGATGTAGTGTACGACGACAGAGGCAGTTTCACCGAACCGCATACAGGCCACAACTTCGGTCTCGGCACCGTCGCTGTCCGTCAGTATCTCGGCGAGAGACCAGCGCCACCGGCCGCTGCATCAATCGCTCCTGGACTAATGAAGTCCACCACCGGACCCGAAAACCGCTACAGGAATGTCCTGTTCGTCGAAAAGGAAGGATTTAACGCGCTCCTGGCGCATGCGTTGATTAAAGAGCGGTTCGATGTAGCCATCACATCCACCAAAGGGATGAGCAATACGGCGCTCCGCCAGCTGCTGGACGGCCTGGTCGCGCGAGGTATGGAACGTTGCTTCGTGCTCCACGACTTCGATGCATCCGGTTTTTCCATCTTCGGCACGCTCGGCACCGACAGCCGACGATACACATTCACCAATCGGGTGACTGTGGTGGATCTCGGGTTACGGCTCTCAGATATTAATGAGATGGGCCTAGACGACGAACCGTATGAGCCGTCTTTCTGGGATAAGCGCAGAGAAACGCTGAGAGAACACGGTGCATCGTACGAAGAAATAGTATTCCTATCGGACAGGCGCGTCGAGTTGAACGCAATGCCGTCCGATGTGTTCATCAGTTTTCTTGAGCGCAAGCTAGACGAGCATGGTGTCGGCAAGCTTGTGCCTGACCCTGTTGTCCTCCAGGCTCATGCCTACGATATCATCCTGCGGGCAACCACCAATAAGATGTTGGAGACACTCAGGCCAGAGTTGGCTTGCGATGCTCTCGCCGTTCCAATACCTGACGATCTACAGCAACAGGTCGCAGCTGTCCTATGCGACAAGCCCGAATGGCCGTGGGACCTGGCGGTGGCTTCCATCGTGGCCGATATGCCGTGAGCGCCGCACAGATCATAACCCTGAAGGACGTTGTTCCGCTCCCCCAGTGGGTGGCGTGGCGCAATGAAACGCGCGACGGGAAGACAACTAAAATCCCATACGTCAGCGCCAGCCGAAAAGCCGAAGCCGATAATCCAGCAACGTGGCTTTCGCACGATCAGGCGGCATCAGTTGCCAAGGAGATCGTCAACGGAAGCGGCGGTGGTGTCGGCATTGAACTCGGTAAATGCGGCGACAAACACCTAATAGGCATCGATCTAGATACATGCCGTAATCCGGAAACTGGATCAGCCGAACCGTGGGCAGTCGAGGTAATCACGCAATTCTACTCATACACTGAAATATCGCCATCCAGGCGAGGGTTTAAGGTATTCGGCCTCGTCAATCCATCTGATGTTCCTAAATTGCGAACCATGATGCGTCCAGCAGAACATGGGCGGCAGTTCAAGCGGAAGGATGGAACTGACCACCCTCCCGCAATCGAACTCTACGTCAGTAATCGGTACTTCACCGTCACCTGGGAAAGCTTAGGAGAGGACGACACACCAACCGAACTACGCACTATACCTCTGGACGTTTTCCGTTGGCTGATTGAACAAGCCGGCCCTGCTTTCGCTGATAAGGTAAAAGGCAAGGGCAAGTCGTCATCCACAGACGCATCACGAAGCGCAACCGCATTTCGCAAAGGCGCAGCACTTCGCCGCAAGGGTAAGACATTCGAGGAAATGGTTGAAGCCTTACACGCTGATCCTGAAACAGCAGATTGGACAAAGGAAAAGGGCGAAGCCAACAATCAGCGTGAGTTGAAGCGTATATGGGAAAAGACTGACCCGGCAGCAGTTGACGGTTTCGACCTCACGGAAGACGGAGTTGCACTCGCATTTGCCGCCAAGTTCGCCGATCAACTTCGCTACTGCCATCACACAGGAAAATGGTACGAATGGGTTGGCACGCACTGGCGGCCGGACGAAACTAAGCTTGCGTTCTCTTGGGCAAGACAGATCTGCCGGCAACTCGCAATAGAGAATCAAGCCAATGGCAAGATGTCTAAGGCCGCGACGGCAGCAGCGGTGGAGCGGTTTGCACAATCAGACCGCGCTTTCGCTGTTACATCCGAGATATGGGATCGAGATGCTTGGATTATAGGAACGCCGGGTGGCGTCGTTGATCTGCGCAGCGGGAAACTCAGGACAGCAGACACAAACGACTACATCACCAAGCTTGCATCGGTTTCGCCGGCCGATGATGCGCATTGTCCCTTATGGGATAAGTTCCTACAGGATGCGACCAATAAGGATGAACAGTTAATCCGGTTTCTCCAACAATGGATTGGCTATTCGCTTACTGGCGACACACGCGAGCACGCATTGCTATTCGTCTATGGACCTGGCGGAAACGGCAAAAGTGTCTTTCTTAATACCGTGGTTGGCATCCTTGGAGAGTATTGCCGCATCGCTGCGAT
>CAWEVI010000033.1:0-33967 GCA_963812475.1 uncultured Alphaproteobacteria bacterium | reverse complement strand
CATTGATCGCCGCTATCGCGGCGAGTGCCAGAACAATCGGACCCGGTCGCCGCCACCAAGTGCGCGCGCGAAGCTGCTTGCGGTCGCCCGGCGCAGCACTCGCAGCGAATGAGAAGGCGGACAGAGCAGCGAACACCCCGGCTACAACGGCCGTCGTTGGCCCATCGAGGACGTTTAGCAAGCCGATGACGGCCACACATCCTAGCGCCGCCCCAAGGAGGTCGACGCCGTAAACCTGGCCAGTTGGGAAAGGACTCCGCGTCAAAGCAAGGCTGACAACCACGCCTGAAAACACATAAGGTATCGCCATCGTGACGAGCAGCATACTCCAGGAGACAATGGTGGTGACTGAAACGGCAAATGAAGTGATCAAACAAAATTGGACCAAAATCGAGAGAGGGATCCCGATCGCGGTGGCCCGCGCGAACTGTGACAAGGTTATCGGTAAGTGCACCTTCTCAAATTCTTCACGTCGGAGATAGACCATGACAGCGCCCACGGTCATCCCTAGCATTGCAACACTTATTGCAAAAAAAGCCAGATAATACCACGCTATAACAGATAGAATACGAGTTTGAGTAATCTGGAATATCAGTAAGGACAGTGTAATCAGGAAGACACCAATAAGGAAGGGAGTGCGGCGGATAGTGGTTGGTGCGATCATGGGCAAACTCCTTGGGAGGCACGCTCAATGCGAAAGACAGATCTCGTCACTTGCCAGTATCGTTTGATACACCCATCGTTTCGCTGTATGGAATCGCCCCGTATCGTATTTTTGGGGCGACAGTCGTCCCTTAGTTGATTACAGCAAGGCGGAATGCAATCCAGCCTCGAAGGTGGCCGCAGCGGACTGACCTATAGAGCAAAATACGCGGTGATGCGGCGCCTGTCGTGTCGCGATTCGTTCCATCGTCATTCTACTAGACCTCCCCAGATGGGAATTGTCGTGTTAGCCGAAATTTGTCGCGCAGCAGCTGACCCGCTTACGTCCTGCGCACACCTTCCCGCGTTTGTCTACCTAGGACAGTGAAAGTTCCGACCGCGGGGCTGCTCCGGATCAGGACAGAAATTTGCTTTCCGCCGCAGCGATACTCTGAATGAGAGAGTCGAGGAAGGGTGCGGTTGAGGGCAGTTAGAATAGCCTCGCCCCCTTCCTCGCTGATTAGACTGGACGTGTGGACTTGCCGCATCCGGCTTTTCGGTTGATATCGGCGCCCCCGAATGGCAGCGACTTCCAGTTGATTTTGGGACGCTTTTCCACACCGCTTTGTTTGTAACGGAGGCTGAGGTGCAATCGGAGGAATTGATGTGGGGTCTCATGCACAAGTTCCCGCCCGCCGATCGCTTCTCCTTTGGTAAATCCAATCGCGTTGCCGCTTATGAGCCCGAACACTGCCTGGGCGATCCACGTTGGGCGCAAGCTGGGGACTATCGCCGATGGCGCACGCCTGGAATACGGTCGCTGGGCAGTGTCCGCCTCACTCAGCAACTTTCGGGATAGTCACGGACGCGCGCCTTTCGAGATACACGACTAACTGCTCATACCGCCTTCCGTTGGGTGCGGGGGCGGCTAGCAGCGTCACGCCACGGCGAAATCCGTACTACCGCGTAGGCTGGTCACGCCGTCGGGCCGGCATCGGCGATCGGGCGAGCGTGGATGGCGTGGCACAATCCGCGCCCGGCGGCACTCCAATCAGTTCGCGGGTTTTTCCCGGACGCGCCATCGCCGCGAGTAGGCCGGCGGCGCTATACTTCCTGGCCACGGCACCGACCAGACCCGCGCGTAGGGTCAGCGGGGGGGGGGGGGGACGAGGGCGGAGGGGTAGCCATTTGGAGGGGGGGGGAACGACGCGCGTCTGCTGCCGTCACCCGGCTGCGGTGAGCGTCATGCGCCAGGGGATCGGGTAGCTGGACCCGGAAACCACCTGGTTGATCGCCAGGGCCATATCGTGCTGTTGCTCGACCTCGCCCGGGATGAACCCTGACGCGGCCAAGATCGCCAACGCGAAACAAAGGGCTTCTGCCGTTTTATCGTCGGAAAACTCTGCCCGCACCCGATCCACAAGTGCGTCCCTTGCCTCCGCGGCAATGGCCTGAAGCCTGTCGGTCTCATCGCGATCGAAATGCACTGCATCCGACATGGTGCCTCCCTCCCTATTCGTCCCTCCCGTGGCCAGGCACCCGTCGCGGCAGGGAGGCCGACCGAGCTGCGAGTTCTACACCCACAGGGCCTTCGCAGGATTCCTCCTCAGAGCGCTGTGGCCTCCAAGCTTAGTCGAGCCCCCGGTTGCGGCGCAGGCGTTCCAGGAGTTCAGCGCGTGATCGGGATGACCTCCACCGGCTCGCCATTGCTCCCAAGCACAGTCACCTTCGCCACCGACTCCGGGGGCGCCCTGAATTTGGCCCATAGGATCTTTCGGCCCGGTTCGAAATCCCTGTTGTAGATTAGGTTGGTAGTGCAGAGGCAGGAACCGTCATCAAACATCACCACGCCATATTTCTTCTTCGCCTGGTAATCCAACAATGAGACCCGCCATCCGCTTCCGTCCGTACCGGGGAAGGCGCTACCTTTCACAGGCGCGCCGGACTCGTTCACGAACGCGGCGCGCATGGTCACCATGCCGCCTTCTGAACGCTTGATACTCAGTATGTCGATATGGATGCCTGGGGTTTCCCCCTGGATGGTGGCAAGCGGCTTGTCGACGACGCCATCGTCGGTATTCTGCGCATGCGCGGTATAGAGCGGAATGCCAAGGGTTAGGCCGAAAATTGCAGCTTTGAGGCCGAGCTTGTTGGTCATTGTTTTCTTCCCCCCGAGCGCGAGAAAGCTTCTTCATGCTGTGTTTCGGCGTGGAAAAAGGACCCCGTTTTGGAGTGCGCCCCTGCGGGTGGACAGATTGAGGGAAGAGAATTGACCACCTCTGCCGGGCTTCCGGAGGATGGAAGCCATGACGAAGCATCGATCGCACAGCGTCGCGTTCAAGCGTCAAGTCGCTGAGGAGTTCATCGCAGGTGAGACGCTGCATGGATTGTCAAAGCGGCACGACATCTCGCGGCAGTTGATCCGGATCTGGGTTGGCAAGTTCGAGGCCGGCGCCCTGGATGAAGACGTGCAGGCGGCCGATCTGCTCCAAGAATACGAGGCCAAGATCGCGGCTCTCGAGCGGATGGTGGGCCGGCAGGCACTGGAAATCGAGCTGCTAAAGGGGGCTTTGAAGCACGCACCGCGGCCGAGAAGCGCGACTACCTCCATCGTCACCGGGCCAATGGCATCTCGGTCAGCAGGGGGTGCGAGCTGATGGGCCTGTCTCGCTCTACCTTCTATGATGCTCCCCCGGTCCAGATAGCGCCGAGCGACGTGCTCGTCCGGATCAGCGCGATCTGCGACGAGTTCGAGTGCTACGGCTACCGCCGTGTGGGAGCGGCCCTCCGCCACCAGGGCGTGGTTGTGAACAGCAAGAAGCTTCGCCGCCTGATGCGAGAGAACGACCTGCAGCCGAAGCGACGGCGGCGATACGTGGTCACGACCGATAGTGACCATGGCGGACCGATCTTCCCGGACCTGGCCAAAGATGTCGTTCCCGATCGCCCGAACCAGGTATGGGTCGCGGACCTGACCTATGTCGCCATCCCGGGCGGTTTCGTCTATCTCGCCGCCATCCTCGATGCATGGTCACGAAAGGTCGTCGGCTATGCGATCAGCCGATCGATGGACGCCCGGATCGCTGTCGCTGCTCTGAAGGCTGCCATCAAAGGCCGCAAGCCTCCCAAAGGCTGCATTCACCACTCGGACCGAGGATCCCAATATGCATCGGAAGTCTACCGCGAGCTGCTCGTCGAGCATGGCTTGGCCGGATCAATGAGCCGTCGTGCCAATCCCTACGACAATGCCAAGGCTGAGAGTTTCATGAAGACCCTGAAGGTCGAAGCCGTTTACCTTGCAGCATACGAGACGTTCGAGGACGTCACCGCGGATCTTCCGCACTTCATCGATGAGGTCTATAACGCCAAGCGACTGCATTCTGCACTCGGCTATCTCAGCCCGATGCAGTTCGAGGATCAACACGCCCTGCAGACGGTCAAATCAGCAGCTTGATCCTGTCCACCCGCAGGGGCGCACTCCATTTGAGGGGTGATCGGCGTCCAAAAGGGACCCCTCTGACACTGGGGTCCACGATGGCTCCCTTTGTGCGCGGGGGCCTTGATCAGGATGTTGATCGTGGAGACGGTCGCGAAGATCCGCCGGGCGTATTTCGTTCAGGGGAAGTCGATCAAGGCGATCTGCCGTGAACTGCGGACTTCATGCCGCAGAGCCGTAAGTTGTGCTGTGAGTTAATTCACATCACCAGCCGACAGCGGAGGCAGAGTACAATTCTGCTTCCGGAACTCCACCGGAGGACATGGCGAACCAAGCTCACTCGCCTGGGTCGTGGTGTCGGATTGCCGTAATGCTAGCTTACGCGCCCCACCACGCCGCCTTGAGCCGAGCCCAGAGCCCCCTGCCCTGTCGCACTGCTTCGGCCTGCCGCATGGCTTGCTCTGACTCTGCCGCCGCCACAGCACGCACAGTGGCTGTCTCCACCTGGTCCTGGGCGGTGGCCAATTCGGCCTGCGTGTCGGTGAGCTTGCCAGCCAGACCCTCAAGTCGAGCACGAAGCTCGTTGACCTCTGCTTCGGCGGCCGCGAGGCGCGCGGTCAATCGGGCGACCTCACTCTGGGCCGCACGCTGATCGTCATCATGCCCTAACCAGTCCACTTGTTCGGACACCGCCTCTCCAGCGGAGAGACGCCGAAGCAAGGCGCCCTGCCTCTCAGACCACAGACGGATGTCGTCCCCGTAGAGATCGCTGTCGCTATTCATGGTGCAGAATCCGTAAGGCCTAGCGGACTTTACCGCGCGCACACGGGCAGCGGAACGATCAGCGGTCGGCCTCGTCCAGCAGGCCATCGGCCACAGCTTCCGGTAGGCTCGCTACCTCCACATGACATCGCGCTTGATCCTGAATTCGGACTGGCCGACCAGACCGTGGATCGGGAGAGGGCGTTCGCCAGGGTCGGTCTACCGGGCAGCAATCAGAAATGCCACGCCAACAGCACCGATGGTCCGACCTCCCATACGGTGTATTGTTCGAACGAGAGATTCGAATAATTCTTGTACCAGGCGACCTCGAAGTCGATTTCCGCACCCTTGATACGACGAGTGAGCCAGTCGGGCGTCCAGACCGCCTTCGCAATGGCACTGAGACGGTTGTCATGACGTTGCTCCCCGGAGAAGTCCGGGTAGTGACGAAATCGGTAGGCCGCCGTGAGCCAGAGAGAGAGGTCCGGAGTCGCGACATAGATGAAGTCCGCCGACACACGGAAGAACGTGTTCTCGAGCTCCTTGGGCGCAGCCAGCCGCTGGCCCGCGCGGATATCGACCAGCACCGAGAAGTCACCCGGATCGACTGCATCACGGAACTCGACGGGCCTGCCACTTTTGATACCAATGCCGCTGGTGAAGCCTCCGTAGAAATCCTGCAAACTGTCCTGCCAATGAGCAAAGAATGGCAGGAAGTCGACTTCCGGCGTGTAGGCGACGTACGGCACGAACATGTCGGAGCGGCCATCGGTGAACTCGGCCTTCAGCGTTGCGAAGATCGCGTCCTGATTGACTGTTATCTGCTGGAAGTATCTGTCCTCGCCGACGTTAAGTTTGGCCGAGACCTTCACCCAGTCGAACTGATACGTATAGCGGAGCAGAGCATCCGGGCTGACATGCCAGTCCGCCTTCGGCGACCCGGTCAGGTTGGATTGATCGCCGAATAGCTGCACTGCATTGCTCGACCAATACACCGGCAGGTTGATCTCGATGTCCCATCCACCTGGTTCCTGGCTCGTCGCTGCGCCGAGCCGCGACTGCTCGGCGCGGCGGATATCGCTGTCGTTAATGGCCCGGTCGGTCGCGGTCTGTGCCATTCCCGAAACGGAGAGGAACCCCAGAGCCAGTCCCGGCAACGTCCATAGGAGGGATTGCATGAGCAAACTCCGACGAGGATGTTGCGGCATCCGGTCGAAACCCCTCGGGCCACATGGGTGATCCGGAGCCGATCAAGTCATGGAAGGCCAGAATCAGTCCTGCAAGGGAAGGACGTTGCACGGCTGTAGGCGCCATGCATTTTACCAGGATCCGATCGAGCGACACAGAGATTCCTGGGCGGTATCGGCGAAGTGGGATCGGCTCATCCTCCGTCTGAGGGTAGGGTCGGCGTGGTGATCCCAGTCGAAACGGCAGCTTGCCGGTTAGCAGCTCGTAAACGGTTACGCCGAGGCCGAAGACGTCTGTGGCTGGGCTGACAGGTTGGCTGAGGCACTGCTCCGGCGCCATGTAGGGTTGCGTTCCCTCCAGGTGAGGCCGCGCCCATTCGCTTCGCCTTTGCGCGCTGCCCAAATCGAACAGCACCGGCCGGCCGTGGGTGACGATGACGTTGGACGGCTTGATATCGAGGTGAACCATGTCATGCGCGTGCATGTGCGCGAGAGCGGCGCCGAGATGTACCGCAACCCGCAAGGCATCAGACACGCTCAGCCGGCCCTGCGCGCGGATGAGGCCGCGGAGCGTTGGTCCTTCAAGGAACTCCATCAGGACGTACGCTGGGCGCCCAGTGCCGAGCAGGCGGACGATGTTGGGGTGAGCGAGATCGGCCAGGATTTCGGCTTCGGCGTCGGCGTCGGCCTGGCACGGGTAGAGCTTACAGGCCATCGGGCACCACGAGCGGTGGTGCCACACGATGTAGACCGTCGAGTGGTGGCCGCCCGTATCGATCACGCCAAGCACGGTCAGGGCGTCACCGACTTTGCTGCCAACGCGCAGCCTCGGCGCCTTGTTCATTGCTCCCTCCCCGTCGGCGAGAGCTGCGCGGCGAACAGTTCGTGGTAACGCGAGCCAGGCCGCAGGAGGGCTTCAGGCGTGCCGTTCTCGACGACCCGCCCGCCTTCGACGACGACGATCCGATCGGCGCAGCGCAGTGAGGACAGTCGATGGCCGATCAACAGCATAGTGCGTTGCGGCAGTGCGGCGACAGCGGCACGGATCAGTTCCTCGGTCTCGCTGTCGACCGAGGCGGTCGCCTCGTCGAGCACCAGGATCGGTGCATCGCGCATCAAGGCTCGGGCGAACGCGATTCGCTGCCGCTGGCCGCCCGACAACCATCCGCCCTGCGGTCCGACCTGAGTCGCCCAACCCTGCGCCGAGCGGTGGACGAACGGCTCGACACAAGCAATCCGCCCTGCCTCGGCCATGCGGCTGGGGTCGCCTGCACCATAGCGGATGTTCTCAGCAATCGAGCCGCGGGACAGATACGGTTCCTGGAACACGACTGCGACAGCCTGTCGCAGCGATGCCAGGCTGACATCACGAATATTCGTTCCGTCGATCAGAATACTTCCGGTGTCCGGATCATGGAGACGCAGGAGTAATTGGATCAGAGTGGACTTGCCGCTGCCGCTCGGCCCGACGATGGCAACCGTTTCTCCGGGCGCCACGGACAGCGACAAGCCGAGCAGTGCGTCGTTGCCCCGACCATAGCCAAAAACCACATCGCGAAACTCAATTGCACCGCGGCGCACGACCAGCGGCGCCGCGCCTTTGGCTTCGTTGACGGCGCTTGGCGTATCTAACAGCTCGGCTACCCGCCGAGCGCCGGCAACGCCGCGCTGGAGTTTGCCAGTGGCTTTGGAGAGGCTGCGCACTGGCCCGTGCAGCCTGCTGATGGCGCCCAGGAAAGCCACCAAGTCGCCGAGGCTCAACTCATCCCGCCACAGTTCGTACGCACCGGCGGCCGCGATCAGAAAACCACCCAGCATGGCGGCGGCCTCAATCGCGAGATCCAGCCACGCCTCGATTGCCACTGTTCTCAACTCGGCTCTTCGCATCGCGGCACAGGCGGCGGCAAATCGTTGCGCCTCGGCCTCGGTGGCGCCGAAAGCATGGATAATCGGACCTGCCGCGAGCTTCTCCTCAGCGAGCGCGAGCCAACCCGAGGCTCGGTGGCGCGCAATCCGAGCTGCACGGCGGACACGTGGGGCGTAGCGCATAGCCACAAAAGCGACAGGCGGCAGGACGACCAAGGACGCCAGGCTGAGGCGCCAACTGATGACAAACAGTACCAGGGTGAAGAACACCGTCGCGAGAGCGTCGGCAACCATCAGCCCGGGCCCGCTATAGACTAGAACCTCGGTGCGCTCGACATCATTGCCGAGGCGGGCCAGGACGTCACCGGTGCTGTGTCGGCTGAGCGAGCCGGGCGAAAGCGTTACCACGTGATGATAAAGATCGGCACGCAGGCGGTAGACGATGGTTTCGGCAATCCAGGCTTCCAGACGCATCGCGACGAAATCGACCAAGACCTTCGCTATTGCCGCCAGGAGGAAGCCAGCGGTGAGCATCGGCAAGATGCTAAACCGATCTTCGTCGATGACGTTGTCTACGAATGTCTTGATCAGCCAGAGGATTGCACCACCAATCAGCGGCAGCGCCACGCTGAGTGCGACCGAAACGGCGATCCAAAGACGCAGTGGCGCGAGGTAAGGCCAGAACCGTCGCGCAAGCTGGAACATGCTCGCGAAACCGACGAATTCTGCATTACCTAACTTCATTTGCGTACGCGCCCAGACAGACCGCCTGCTAGACGGCCCGTCCAGGCGCGTGTCGGCGTCAGATATTCAAGATATTTAGTACGGAGCGCTACTTTGTCCGACGATGGGTGCGACGACGTGTGCGCCTATCGGTCCGCCGGGCCTTGGTATCGGCCTTGGACAGCGTGGGGAATCCTGCGATTTTCATGGTTTTCTGCCTCCTGGAGTGGGGTTTTATTGAGAACGTTATTGGCCCCGAACCAGATTGACGGCGGTTTTGATCTTTGGTCAAATCATAGATGCGTGATTACAACGTTAACTGCTCGTCAATCCCATCCACATATCGAGTAAGATGGGGAACTCGGGGGGCCGGAATATTGGCCTCTGGCGGAATGATCCATTGCTTCCGGAGGTGGGGGTTTGAGCGCGTTTTTGAGCGTCCGCCCCGTTGTGTTGTCGCTGGCGCGAGGTTCAACTCCACTACGGCGGCTTCCAGTAGCATCAACGTCCGCCGCGTGCGTCCCTTGGACAGCGGCGAACAGACGAACGCGATCAGATTGGCTTCGTCAGCACCGATGCACGTTCTGCCGAAGTTCGGAGGGAGCGCTTGCGCGCCAGGACCATGCAGGCGCTGCGAGAGCTGGCGCTTCCACCCGGAGGCGGGGCGCGGTAGCCTACCGTCGTCGCCGATTTCTCAACCTTCAGCCGCCCCGGTTCGCCTGGGCGGCTCTTCCTTGCCGATCTTTGGGAGTTAGTTCTCTACTAAGAAAAAAGGGCAGAAACCTATTTAGGGGGAATCGTTATATCCCTGGGAGCGGCGATTTAATCAAGTTGCTATTTCGGAATGTTATTGTTTAACACCCTGGAAACGCTAGGGAGCGATATGGGGGATTGTCCGCTACTACTGCCTTTACGACGACGGGAAGATCGCCCTGGGCGAATATATAGAGGCGGACCCGCCCCGTCTGCGGCTTGGCCACTCCGCATGCGCACAAAATCATTGAGAGCCTTTCACATCCTCTTCTGTCGATGCAACGGTCCATGACGACCCAAGCCAGTCCGCCACTTGATTGTGGCGGGGGAAAGCTGCGGTCTATCTCTTTCGGGAGATGACAGGTTGCACACTGACGCCAGCCTGACTAAACCGCAGGTCGCACGCTAGACCGGATTTTCTAGCGCGGTTCCTTCGTAGTTCAAGTGCGCGCCTTGCTTTCCTGGCTTCGTGCTTGCTGGCAGCATCGCTTCTCCCGTCGTCATGGCGCTTTCAGCGCATGCCGTCGGGACCCAAGCCGGCAGCGGGGCCGCTCCGATCCCGCGACTTGCTTACCGCAGATGGGGTAACCCCTATCGAGCCGCGCCGCTCGTTGCAATCTCGGGATATTCTTCCGGTCAGCCGAAACCGTTGTACCGGCGGTCGCGGTCAGGTCCCCCGGTCCCTCCAATCGCCGGGGGCCGCCCCCTATGACTTCCGGACCCGAGCAGCCTGGGCGGTCGAGCCGGCAACGGCATCCAACCAGCAATGACTCGCGCGCACTCCCGAGCCTGCACGTTGTCCGTGATGCCAGGAAACAGCCGGCGCAACTCAATCGCGGCCGACAACTCGCCCTGCTGCTCGAAGACAGCGCGGATCGTAGTGGCTTCAGTTTCAGATACGGTGAACATGCAAGGAGCATGGACGCGGGCCTGGACCGGACGCCACCCAAATCTGCGGGCTGTAATCACCCATCCGTGAGTTAGGGCCCGGCTCCCGGACCGCGCCTTGTTGCCGACGACAACGCGCGCTAGCCTGTCGCCCTTCGTCTGATTTCCCAACCTTTAGCCGCCCCTGGTGCCAACCTCGGCGGCTTTTTCTTGCGTAATCATCGGCGCGTCCCAGGCCCTCCGCGAGAAAGCCATTCGCCCCGCTTCCTACGCCACAGTTCCATCGCCCCAGACAGCACGCGCCTCCGCTCATCGCTCCGCCTCTTGGCTTCCTCACTCTCCTGTCGGGCTTTCGCTGCCCACGCTAGCAAAACATTGACGCGGCCAAGCCACGCATTGGGGTTTGGGTCCCGATGTTCTGGATGCTTGTGCATCACAATCACCCCCTTTCGCCGCTATCCCTCGGACCATAGCAGCCAGCCAGTCTGAAAAGGCGGCGCTCGGCCGCGCGCGATGACTCAATCGACCACTCAATAGTGCCACGTTCGATGGCTTCCTCAAGCTGCAATAGGAGAGGTGGCTGGGGCACGACCGGCAAATCCCAGAGTTTGAGCGCCTTCTCCGTGGCGAAGACCTCGCTCGGCACGGCCGCCAGCGGCGGGGCGGGGAAGCTGTATTCTCAATCTTCGACTCTCTATTGCCAACTGCAGATGCTTGTGCGTATTTTCATGCACAAGGATGGCGGCGCCCGTGCGTTTAGCCACTGAATTCAAGAATTCTCTACCAGCAAGCGGCGGCCCCCACATGATGCTGACGTTGTCGGCGAACCAAATTAAATTTCCTATCGATCCGGTCCCATGCTAGGTCTGCTTCAGCACCGCGTGACGGCACCTATCACCGGGCAACCCAGAACCGGTGCGAGACGGGAGGAAAAGATGAATTGGACACTCTGCGGCCTCTTTTTAGCGACCGCTCTTCTCCCTGGGATTGGCGCGGCGCGGGCTCAGTCTGCGGCTGATATCGAAGCCGTGACTGCGGCGAACAATGCCTTTTACGCCGCCGAGTTGGCGCTAGACATGCCGTCTATGGAAAAGGTGTGGGCGCATGAGGATTATGTCGCTTTCGCAGTCCCTCGCACGAAGGAACCGACGATTGGCTGGACGGCGGTGCAATCTTTGCTGACCAGGAACTTTGCTAATTTATCTCAAATCCTCTCTCATGCCAGTGGACACGCACGTGCACGTCTACGGAGATAGTGCTTGGGCGTTCGGCAAAGAAGAAATTGGGAAGGCGAGTAAACTGAAGGACGGCACCCCGCTCTCCAGCCGCCCCACAATCGTGACCAATATATTCGAGAAGCATGGCGGTAAGTGGCTGATGGTTGCCCACCACGCGCAGGAAATCCCGCAATAGGGTTCTACCTGCTACACGTCCGTCTCCCACGACTTCAAATAAATCGTCACCGCGTCCGCAACTTCGCTAAAGGTGTGGGAGGTAGAGTTAAGAGAGAGCGCAAGGCTCGGTAACGCGTCGCGAGCGGTCCGTTATCCCAATCCCGCTCATTCAAACTGGACGTGCCGATTTCACCGCATGCAGCTTTCTGACTGGTTTGATTCTACGGCACACGGCCGTAATCCAGCGCCAGAACTTTTTCAAGACGCCCGATTACTCACCACTCGGGATGTATTACGACACGCCGAATAAGGGCGCGCCTTGGCTAAAGAACACGGTCGTGTAATGCGCTTGGGCGGCCAGCCGCAAAAAGGCCAGCTATTTACCGGCCCAGTTCCAGCGCCTCCGCTCTCGTCGAGGACCCAAGAAGGCCATCTGCGCCGTCGCCACCTCGATCCTCACCGCCGCCTACCACATGCTCCGCGACGGCACGTTCTATCAGGACTTGGGAGCCCACCACTTCCACCGTTCCACCCCCAAGGTTCAAGCAAACCGCCTCGCCCGTCAGATCGCTGCCCTGCCTAAACAGCAACTGTCCTTGCTGGTGCGGGTGCGAGGGTGGCATCGCGAAACAACTACTTCCGCTCCATCTCGCGTGCAACGAGGTCGCTCAAACTGGACAATCTAAACGGTTTCAAAAGGAAAGGCCGCCACGGGCGCTGCTGCTGGGCATAACCAGAAATCAGAATAATTCTGAGTTCTGGACGGCGACGAACAGCCTCATCAGCTAGTTCGATGCCAGACATCCCAGGCATTCGGATGTCCGTGATCATCATCCGCAAGGAGGGTATGGTCGGCAAGCAAAGCAGAGCGCTTCAGGTTCCGCCCTCCGCCTGAAGGACCGAATATCCCAGGTCATCCAGGAATTCCGCCACTACCGTGCGCACGCCCTCTTCGTCGTCAACGACTAACAGCATCACCCCCACCCGCTTCCATCATCGCAAGCGGGAGAGAGATGCGCAGGTGGTGCATTGCGCGTATCCCGCAATAAAAGGAAACGCATTTAGCAATAACGCAACGCCTATTATCCAATCCCAACCGGTAATGTCATGATCCAAGCAGTGCCACTATCTGATTTTACGGTAATCGAGCCATTAACTGTCTCCAAAAAGATGTTTCCACCAGTCCCAGGCCACGCCGATTGGTTCCGATGCCATTGTCAAAACCGACCCCATCGTCTGCGATCGTCAGTATTACCTGTCCTTCCGACGGCACCTCGTGCAGCGAGACATTGATGGTACCTCCCCTGCCAGCGGGGAAGGCATAGCGGTAGCTATTCGTTACGAGCTCAGCAACGGCCAGTCCCACAGCGGTCACTGTATCCAGATTGAGTTGGGTAGTTTCTGCGATGCAGACGAGCTCGACATTGTGGCTCCCCTCTCCCTGAAGGCCGGATAGGTTGGTGCAGAGTGCGCTCAGGTAGTCGCCAAAATCGACAGTGCTACCCATTCCAGCACCGAGTAGGTGGTCATACATTTGCGCCATAGTGACAAGGCGGAGAATAATCGTCTCAATGCCTTTTTTCGATTTATCGGTGGTCAGTGTTTCGGCATATACGTCCAGCATCCCTTGGATATTTTGGAGGTTATTGCGGACCCTGTGCTGCAACAACTCCCAGGAAAACAACTTCAGGGTTTCCACCCTCTTCTGCGTTGCAACCGCCTCGGCAATTACGTTTGCAAATCCGGTCAAGAGTTTGATGTCATTGGCGTCATAGATAGTCTCATTCGGACTATCAACCTCCAAAACCCCATAAGCTGGGCCTTCGAAGCTCCTGATTACAACGTCTATGGTTGAAATGATCCCGTGTTGACGATAGAAATCGGGCAGGATTAACCCGTTGTTTTTCAGGACGTTCTGAATAATAACCGGAGCGCTGGTGACGTAGGCTCTCCCCTGCGGGGTGGTCTCGTCAGCCCGCGAGATCACGTGTCCAATCACGTTCGGCTGCCATCCACATCCCGCCACTATCAGGAGATGACGTCCTTCGGTCGGTATTTGCAGACTTTGCAGAACGGAACATCCAGCGACGCCGCACAAATCCGTGCGGATTCGGTCAGGATTTTTTGCAAATCAGTTTCGCGGAAGGCGAAGCTTCCGAATGCGGCCAAGGCAGCCTGTTGCTGCAAAAGTCTCGCCACACTGGCAGGAGGCCGAGCCAGAAATTCATCCATTTCTGAGAGAGGTCCTTCACGGGTGGACTCGGTTAATCGGACGAACCGATCTTGGCGAATCCAAGGACCATCTGAGGGGTATGTGCGGTCCGCGACCTAGATATGGCGACGCTCCCCCAGATAGTGCAACGCGATTTTGCTTTTTATTCCGACCCATAATGCACGTAGCAGATGCCTGGCATGGCGATTCAAGAAGCCCGACCTGTGGCAGTTCTCGCGCCGGCTTGGCGATGTAAAAAAGACCCCAGCATCTCACCGGCGCATGCTTATAGCCTGGTGACGCCAACTTCGTGGGCTGGGCGAAGTCACAGTGCACGTCATTGCGCACGGCAACACTGACCATCGCACACGTCGTCAGAACGCCGCATTGATCTAGATCAAGAGCATCGTAAATGTCGGTCAGAGCAATATTGCGGTATCTTGTCGGTAAATAGTGCACACGCCTAATAAGCTTAGCCCCCACCGTCGGCTTGATAGTCGGCCGCTGCCGCCAAGCGGGGCGCCCGGGCAGATCGGACCTCTTCTTGCAAGTCGAGGTTCCGATCCTGCCCTCACGCACGCCGCGACCAGAGGGGCGGGTAAAACCCGCGCCGCCGGTTTAGTGCGGCCCCACAGTTGGGCTACGCTTAGCAGGACCAGTAATGTCGAGATCTGGTAGTCCCGAAAGTTGTGGAAGGGGTTCAGGTTGGGACGTATCCCCAACTACCATAAGCCTGACGGCCGACAGAGCGGCGATCCGTCGCGCCCAAACCCCATGGGCCGCTCGGCCGTCGAGCGGTACGCCGAGCGGCCCAGTGGGAGCATGGAATGTCGATGGAGCGCGACCAAACCCTCCCGCCCTAATTGGCTGGCACCGTAATGCCGAAAAAAGTGAGCCCGCCGCCGGTGAAGGCGAGGGTCGGGCCGGTGGATGGTTCGGTTCGATTCTCAGCCACCCTCGCAACGGACGGTTACGTGCGCACGCCCCGACTTACCATAACGTCCCAGAGGGCGGCGCGCCATCGCCGCGCGGCGACGCCACAGGGGGTTACATTGTCCACTTCCCCGAGGATGCGGACGTAAAGGCGATCCGCACGAAAGTCGGGCGAAGCCAGGAGCGCTTTGCGCTTCGCTACGGCTTCAGCCCGGCCCTAGTGGTAGGATTGGGAGCAGTAATGTCGGCAGCCCGAGGGGTGATCGAGATAATACAGATGCTGTCACGGAAGCGCGGTGAATTGAGCATAGCGGTCCTGACAGCCTGACCAGCCCCGGGTTCACCGGCAGCGGCTTCCAGGCGGCGATGGCCCGCTCTCGCGGCGACCGCCCACAAGCGGACTCGGGCGGACAACAAACGGCAGTTCAGCGACCGCTGGCGGCGGCCGTGGGAGCTGACGCTCCCACTTGTCCAAGTAGGGCAAGCGCTGTTCTCCCGATGCCAGGCGCATCGCCGCTAAAGCTCCTGACGAACCTGGGCGTGGGCGAGCAGCGCGAACAGCCCAGTTCCGCCAATGACATTGCCGATCAGCGCTGGAGCGATCAGGCCGCCCAGCGCGGGCGCAATCTCAATCCGCCCGGCGAACAGCAACAGAAAGGTCTCGGCACTGCCGGCGATGACGTGGGTGAATTCGCCGAGAGCGATAACGTAGGTCAGCGTCAGCACGACCCAAAAGTCGCCGTTGGTGATCGCGGCGCGGATCCAGGCAACGGAGGCAATAATGAACCCTGCCGGCACCGCCTGGGCGAGCACGTCAAGCGGGCTCTTGTGCAAGAGCGGCGCTGATATCGCGAGCATCGACGCCAGCAGATCCGGGCTCACCAGACGCAGTTTCGTGTTCACGGCTGCTGCCACAAACGTCCCGATCATGTTGGCCACAAAGACTATGGTCCAGAGGCGCGCCATGCCCCACAGCTTGGGCCAGCTTGGTGCGGCCATGACGGGGAGCACCGTGACGATGGTCTGCTCGGTGAAGAGCTGCATGCGGCCGAGGATGACCATTAAAAAGCCGACGCTGTAGCCGATGCCGGATACTACTTCGCGCCATGGTGCATCGGGCAGTTTCTGCCGTAGGGCCCCCTGCGCGATGACCGATGCCATGATGGTCATTCCCGCCGCGATACCTGACCAGAATAGTGAGCTGTCCGGGCGGCAGAGTTCGTCCTCGCCCTGCTGGCGGACCACCTCGTAGATGACGGGGGAGCGTGGAGCGGAGCGTTCTTCGACATCCTGGCGTTCGGCGTGCGTCAGGCCTTCCGGTTCGTCGTCGGGCATGGGGCGGATATGGTGGCGTCGAATGGAACGCCAAGTCAAAGGTCGGTCAGCCGCCCGGCCCATCAGACGATGTGGCTCACGACGACGCCATCTGCGCGCAATGCGGCCTGTGGCGGACGCGTGGCCCCTTGCTTAGCGCCCCGTGCGAGCCAGTAGTGCAGCCCGGGTGCGTGCTTGATCCATACCGGCCATGATCGCCTGCGCATCAAGTTGCGCCTGCTGATCATGTCCGCCCCAGTTGTCCTGCTGCTCATCCCATGCTTGCTCAAGCGTCGGGCTCGTGCCGCACGCCGACAAGCACACTATCATTAGCACCGTCACAGCACGCATTCCCGAAATTCGCCCCGCCTGCTGACGACCATGGTCCCTCGGTGCCGCATCTGACGAACAGCAAGATCGGCAATGCCAATGCTGGCCAGTCCGGACAGTGCGTGCTGCCCGCTGTGACGCTTACCACTGGCGCCGCCGTCATCGCGCGCTAGCTAGCGCTCATGCGCGCCAGCATCGCAGCCCGGACGCGCGCTTGGTCCATGCCGGCCATGATGGCCAGCGCATCAAGTTGCGCCTGCGGTCCGCCGCCAGCACTCAAAGGGGTCCCGTTTGCGCGCCGGTTGACAATCGAGGTAAAGGCAGAGCCGGCCAATCCGCGGGACGAAGCCCACAACGAAGCCGTCCTCGCTTCTTGCAGGTCGCGTATAGCGCGACAGCTCATATGGCCAGTCGCAATGCGGGCAACACGGTAGTCATCCTATTCGTCGCCGCGCACTGCCGCCCATGCGCCAAGACCGGCGGCAGCGGACGACGGCTCGCGACGTCGGTGGGCTCCATGCCCTCCTGCGGCGGGAACCAGTGGTTCGGCAGGATGCGGTCGTCCGCAGCGCTTGTGTCGCGCTTGCGGGAGCGGCCATGGACGTTGTCCTTCCTGACGCGGCGCGCACGCTGCGTCCTGTTCTGAGGCACGCCCAACCACAATGGTCATCGCGGTAAGATTGCTGCGGCCATCAGATACCGGGCAACGGGAACAGCCGCGGCGTCATGGCTGCGCCTCCTGCGGAGCGATCTCTGAGGTGTTTCGCTCCAGCGGTTCGGCCAACGGATCGAGCGGGGCTCGCCCTGCGTCGATTTCGTCGCGGTCCATCAGAGCTTTTTCATCCGGTGGTTCGACAATCTCCGCGACGACAAACTCCACTGCTGTGACGACATGGGCAAAATTCACGGTCGCCATTGTCGCCCCCGGTATGGGCGCGCCGAGATAGTGTTTGCTCTGCCAGGCTTGATCAACGTCGTCGGGAATGCCGGCATGATCCAGCAGAACATCGAGCAGAATCACGCCATGCGGCAACTCGTGCAGAGCGTTGATGCACGTGATCCTGAGAACGTCGCCCGTCGTTAGCACCAGGCCGAATTTGCCCCGTAAGCCGAGCATCCGGGTGCTGAACCAAACGGACAGCGGCCCCTCAACCTGTTCGGGATCGGTGATGCGCGTCCACGTCACTGTCTGTCCTCCCGGCGATCGCGCGCTCGCGGCTGCCGCCAGCGCGCGTCCGTTGGTACAGGGCGCTTAGCTTCATTCATCGCGGGCCTTTCGCTCCGCTGCCAGCCTTTCATATCGCTTCGCTAACCGTAGGTAGGCATTTTGAACCGGCTCTGAGCGTGCTTGATCGGCCATGCGCAGATACTTTCTCGCCTGCCTCGTGAGCTGGTCTACCGGCATGTCGGAGAGGGGCGGGCATTGTCCATTGCCGCCTATAATCGGCGCAAGAAGACTACCGATCCGTCAATTTTCTGTGCCTCATCCCCTACCCCGACACTCCGCCATCGAGACGGGTATACGCATTCGAGGTTTCGTCAGAGGCGGCAGGTGTTCCCCGACCCGCCGGCGAGGCCAGGGGTCTTTTTCAAGCAGGAACGGCCGGAGCCCTCTTGAACGGGCTATCGAGGCTACTAATTACGCCGTCGTCGGCGCCGTGAATGGGCCGAAAATGGACGCCGGATAGGGTATCCGGCGTCTCGTGTTCCACGTTGCTTGCAAGAGGATGTGGCCATGCGTAACTACGATTTTGCTCCCCTGAACAGGTCGACCGTTGGCTTCGATCGGGTCTTCGATCTATTGGATAGTGCGTTCAGCGCATCGCAGACCGACGAGGGATATCCCCCTTACAACATCGCCAAAACCGGCGAAACATCGTACCGGATCGAGCTCGCAGTGGCTGGCTTTGGTCCGGAGGATCTATCGATTGTGGCACAGGAGAATGTGCTGACCGTTTCGGGCAGCAAGAACGCCAGCCAGCAGCAGCTCTATTTGCACCATGGCATTGCCAGCCGGGCTTTTGAGCGCCGGTTCAACTTGGCGGACTACGTCAAGGTAGCGAGCGCTGATCTGGTGAATGGATTGCTCTCGATCGATCTTATTCGCGAGATCCCGGAAGCCATGCGGCCGCGCCAAATCCAGATTGGCGGCAGCGCGCATAAGCCGGAACAGATCGAGCAGAAAGCCGCCTAGCCAGGCGTTGCGTCAGAGCGTTAATGCAGCGGGCCGGGCAACACTTACCGGCCCGTTCGCCGCATATATCCAACGTAATCGCCTGCATCGAACCGGACCGTGTCAGCGGCGCCGGCGCTATCGCCGAAACAGCCGGGTGGCGGCGTGCGCGACGACACCGTCGCGCGGCTCGACACCTATCGGGACGGGCTGAGCATCGGGGTTGTACGCGCGCCTGTACTCGGCATTCTGGAGTTGCAGCCCCTGCCGTTGGTTGTCAGTGTTGAGCGAATTGTGATCGGCGTCGGGCTCAGCGCGCTCAATCGGGCCACGCTTCGAATAGCCCAATGGCCCCTTGTCATAGCTGCTGCTACAGCCAGCCACGCACATCACAAGGCAAGCTATTAAGATCCGCATTCTCTCTGTCCCTTTGGTTGCTGGTGAACAACCACGAGCCTGGCCAGGGGTTTCACCTGGGCATCCTGCACCCCATGATGTGACGCCGCCTGTCCGTGTACGGTGGGCTTTTTCATAGGCGCCCTGCCCCGCCGACCGCCGCCGCCTCTCGGGTGGCTTCTTTGGCAGCCGTGCGGGCAGTTTGTGAGCACGTTCAGCGTCCCTGCCCTGCTGAGGCCGATCGGCTGGCCCCACCATTTTGCGTCGCCCCGATTGCACAGCGGCAGACTGCCGCGGCGCTGCAAACGACGACGGTGGCAATCGAAGGGGCGGTTTGCCTCGTGTAAGCCGGCTTCTCGACCCTCAACCGGGGCCCAGGGTTCCAACAGGGAATTTTCGGTGGGTTAAACGGAGAGGCCAGGACAACGCCTCAGCCCGCGGGCAACGGCCGCGATCAGAGTCATCCTCCTTTGGGTAAGGGACCGGCTTTTCTCTGGTGGTTGACTGGCTGCGTGGCGCGTATGAGGCGTGAATGCAAGACGCCCCCCTTCCCTGCTCTCCCCCTGCACGTGGGCTGCATACCGTTGATCGAGCCGCGACTCGGCGCAGAGGGCGCTTACGGAACCGCATGGTTTATCCTGTGGGGTTAAGTGACGCTGCCTTATTCCCCGAACTTACCGAGTTTTCCCGTGGGGAGAAGTGACGGCATTCGTGGGGTTACGTGACGCGACTCGCAGATATCCTGTGGGGAGAAGTGACGAAACTACTAGCTAAGAACAATTACCTTCCTAATAGCCTTGTCACTTAACCCCACAGTTGACAGCGCGAATTTTGCTGCGGCAGTGTGCCAAAACATTGCTATTGAGAGACGCTGTTGGCAGGCAGTAGTGACACAACCAACGTCCACCGATTAGTTCTTGTACATGGCCGCGAGCGTGCACGCGAGCTGGTAGATGTCAGAGCGCGTCCCCTAGTGGACATCGCGGCAGAGGTGCTTGCCGATGACACGCAACGTATCGGCATAAGCTACACGGGCTTTTGCCTTACGGCATTGCCGCACAAGAAGCTTGCCAACGATGAGCCTTGGGAAAAGAAGGGGCACCGCGTCACGTTGTTGGTGGAGCCCGGTAGGCTGAAACACGCCGGCAAAACCAAGCTTTTCGGGGTGCCCTATGGTGCCCGCGCCCGGATGATCCTGCTTTACTTGCAAACACAGGCCATCCGTACCAGTAGCCGCGAGGTGGCACTTGGCCGCTCTATGCGCGACTGGATGGAACGCATGGGCCTGGCTATCGGCGGCGAGACAGCCCATGCCCTGCGCGAGCAGGCAGCCCGTATATCCGCATGTAGTCTGAAGTTCTTCTGGGACGATGCCGGGGCAGATGGATTCGAGCGCGGGGCCATAGTCCGCTCTGGCCTACGCTTCCACGCCGAGGACAGCACCCAAGGCTCGCTCTGGGAAGATCGAGTTGTGCTTGATGAAACCTTTTATGCCGCGCTTCGGGATCACCCAGTCCCATTGCTTGAGGCCGCCATCCGTCAGCTGCGCGACCGCTCTATGTCGCTCGACATATACGTTTGGCTGGCGTGGCGACTGCATGGGTTGGCCAAGGCCACCAGCATTTCATGGCCTGCGGTGCACGCACAATTCGGCACAGGCTTCAAGGCTGTCCGGCAGTTCAAGCCGCGTTTCACCGAGGCACTACAGGCTGCCCTCGCCGCCTACCCTGAGGCCCGAGTGGACCTCGGAGACAAGGCGATCACCTTGCACCCATCCCGGCCGCCGATTGCCCGGCTCGCTTGAACTCTGGGCGTCACTTAACCCCACAGCTGCGCGGCCCTCTTCCGCCTGACTAGAGAGAAGCGTTCCGAGACATCGGTCGCGCGGCCCGCAAGGCGAAATCGAGCGTCATGCATTCTGTTTTTCTGTGATTTTGTGATTGCAGCGAATCGCCTTTCTGTGTACGCGCCTTTCCGCACAGAAAGGCGCGGTTCGTGATCATCGCAGTGGTCAATCAGAAGGGGGGAGCCGGCAAGACGACGATCGCGCTCAACCTGGCGGCAGCACTGGCAGCTGAAGGCAGGCGTGTGCTGCTGATCGACGCAGATCCCCAACAGACTGCACAAGACTGGGCGGCAGTCCGACCAACTCCTCCCCCTTTCCAGGTGGTGGGTTTGGCCAAGCCGGTGCTGCACCGCGATCTACCGAGGATGGTAGGTGACTACGATCACATCGTGATTGACGGAGCGCCACGGAATTACGAGGTCGCCCGATCGGCCATTGCTGCGGCGGACCTGGTGCTGATCCCGGTGCAACCCTCTGGAGCCGACTTTTGGGCTAGTAGAGAGACGGTTGGACTGGTGAAGGAAGCACAGAGTTTTAAAGAAACACAGAAATCTGCATTTGTGGTTTCACGGAAAATCGGCCGCTCGGTGCTCGGTCGCGACATCACTGACGCTCTGGCCCATTTCGACATCCCTATTTTCCGGGCCGGCACAACACAGCGGGTAGCCTATGCGGAGGCGATGACCGGCGGCATGACAGTCATTGAGCAGCATCCGAGCGGGCCGGCAGCAGAGGAAATCCGGGCCATCCTCTTGGAGCTTCGGGAGGCCGTCACATGAGCAAGACGCCGTTCACGATGCCACAGCGGGCGGAATTGCCGCGGGCCGAGCTTGATCACTGGGTCGCGGGCGGGGAGCGGCCAGCAGCGGCCCCAGAAGGCGCCCACCGCCACGAACGGCCAGGTGCCAAAGTGGCGCGGCTGACGATCGATCTGTCGCCAGCGTTGCATGCGAGATTCAAGGCGACCTGCGCCCTCAGAAGTACCCGGATGATCGACGAAGTGCGCCAGCTGATCGAAGATTGGACACAGAAAAACGTGTAAGCGTATTTCCGTATTTCTGTGGCTCAAACTAACAGGTGGCACAGATCGCGATGGGCAGGGCGGGTCCGACGTTTGCATCCACGGTCAGACCTTTGCTGGAGGGCATCGGCTCGCCCGAGCTGTTCCGTTCTATCGAGCTGCTCGATAACGGCGAGAGGTGACTGATCGGGGCGGGGCGGTCGAGCCGGACCACAACCAGGGTCCCCCCGGGTAGGCATCGTTCGACAAATCAACAAGGTGTCTTCAAACGGTCGTTTGCAGATGTGGCCGAAGGCCCGAGGTTACTGCGGGCAGAGTGCCAACACTGGGAAAGGGCAGGGGGGCTTCTGGTCGGCGGCGTCGCAAGGAGGCAAACCCCCAGGCAGACGGGCATCGCTCGACAGCCGAATTTCTGCTTACCACGCCTTAGTCGTAGGCGCCCTGATCGAGGCCGCAGCCAGCAAAATTGCGGTCAGGCAGCACGGTTCCGCGCCGCCTCAAGCCCCAGTGCCTGGCGCCACGAGGCGCAGCAGAGCGGCTGCGAACTCGGCAGTTAGCTGGCGTGCGGTGGCCGTCGGCACGCCGGGCGAAGCCTGCTTTGGCTGACGCTGGTACGCACGAGGAGGGAGGTGCGGACGCAGTGTGCAGGCACGCCCTCGTCCGTGCTCCGCCACGGCTGTTATCGTGCGTGGTGGAGTAAGCTGCTGACAGGAACCGCGCCGGAGGCGAGGGGTGATCCATCCCACCTAGACCAGGACGGGTTGAGCAACTCGGACCGCCGGAGCGCGCTGGCGCGCAGCCCGATCAGGGTGGTGGGGGCCACGACGCGGCAATCGAGGGCGCCGCCTCACAGGGTGAGAGCTGGCCGCCCAGCGCCGCTGGGAGCACGATTTGACCGCATCTGCTGACCGTCACTCTATTGCGGTATTCATTGGGTGCCCCTGCACAGCGGTCGTCAGAACCAGAGGGATGCGGCAGTGGACAGACGGAGAGTCCTCGCGGCCGCCAGCCTTGACACTGCCGTTGGGAAGTGGAGCCGCCGCAAGGAGAACAGGGATGAGGGGCGAGCGCCGCCCAGAGCCGGATGGGCGTCGGGAGCGGCGCCATTTGCAGGCTGGTATTCTGATCGCCATCGCTTTTTATTTCAGTCTCGCTTGGTTGCTGTTCGGGCGTTGAAACTGCCAGCAACGGAAAGGGGCCATGCGTAGGCGTCACCTGCTTCTGGCGGGAGCCACGGCCGCCATAACAATCGCGCAGTCCCGGCGTGTTCGGCCAGCAACACCAGCAGATAGCACCCTGCGCTACGTGCCGAACTTTAGCCTTCCATCTCTTGACCCGATCTTGGGCATTCCCAGCTCGCCGCACGCCTACATGGTCTACGACACACTTTACGGCGTGGACACGGCATTCGTGGTCCGCCCACAGATGGCAGCTGGGCACGTGGTTGAGGATGAGGGGCGGCGCTGGACCATTGTGCTCCGTGATGGTTTGGTCTTCCACGACGGGGAGAAAGTGCGTGCGCAGGATGCCGTCGCCAGCATTGGGCGGTGGATGAAGCGCAACACGTTCGGCCAGAAGCTGCAGAGCGCCACAGACGAGCTGTCGGCCATTAACGACCGGCGCATTGTGTTCCGCTTGAACAGGCCATTCCCGTTGCTGCTCGCTGCATTGGCTAATCCCGCCAACCCCGCCTTCGTGTTGCCGGAGCGGCTGGCGCGGACTGATCCCTATAAGCCGATCCAGGATGCGACCGGGTCCGGTCCATTCCGGTTCAAAGCTGATGAGTTCAATGCCGGCAGCTTCGCCGCCTACGAACGGCACACGGCCTATCAGCCCGCCGCGGCTGGCGAGCCCAGCCTCACGGCGGGTCCAAAGATCGTGTACTTCGATCGCGTCGAATGGCGCAGCATCCCAGATCCGGCGACGGCTGCCGCGGCCCTGCAGCAGGGCGAGGTTGACTGGTATTCAAACCCCACGCCCGAACAGATCGAGGCGTTCAGACGTAACCCTGCAATCACGATCCTACCGAGAGATTTTGCCGGATCTGGGGCCATCTTGCGGTTCAACCACCTGCATCCACCGTTCGACAACCGAGCCCTTCGCCAGGCGTTGCTGCCGGCTATCGTCCAGGACGATTTCATGCGGGCTATCGTGGGCGACGATACCAGCGCTTTCCAGGTTGATACCGGCGTGTTCCCGCCAAGCCTGCCGTCTGCAACTGTGGCCGGGCTGGAACCGCTGACCGGTCAACGCAGCTTGGATCGTGCACGCGCGCTGATAAGGGACGCCGGTTACAACAAACAACTCATGCGCCTGCTGGCGCCCACAGACGTGCCATCGACCAGCATGATAGCCGCCGTAGCGGCTGACCTGTTCCGGCGGTTGGACTTCAACATGGAAGAGGCCTCGTCCGACTGGGCGACCGTGCTCCGGCGCCGTACGTCGCAGGAGCCACTCGAACGGGGCGGCTGGTCGGTGTTCCTGACCACCACGCCGGCGATCGACCTAGCTGACCCCGCGGTCCACGTGGCGATACGCGGCAACGGCAGGGCTGCGTACCCTGGTTGGCCCACAAGCCCGCGACTGGAGCAGCTGCGTGATGCCTGGTTTGATGCTCCCGACGACACCGTCCGCAAGGCGATTTGCGCCGACATCCAGCGAACGGTCATGGAAGAGGTGCCTTAGCTGGACTTTGGCCACTCAAGCAGCATAGCAGGCGACGTTTATCAAGCTGTTGAGTGTAACGTGGGAGAGTTTGGCTATATTGTGTATTTGACTCGACGTTTCAAAACTGCGTCCGGCCCATAGTTCGCGTCGAACCGCAGCCAGCGCGTCGCTGAATGTCGGGAGGGGTTTCGGGTACCAACTCGCGGTGCGCGGCGGCGGCATCTGAGTTTCGTAGAGGTCATGGGCCCAAAGGGCGATCAGTGAGAACAGCCCGAGCAGGGCGGGTGTGGTGCGCGCGATGGCGGGGTCGGACCATTGGCGCTGGGTTTCCACGCCGAGGTGGCGGCGGACCTCGGCAAACGTGACCTCGATTGACCACCGGCGGACGAACCAGCGCAAAATGTCGAGCGGGTCGGCGTCGAGGTCGGTGCACAGGAAGGCCTGTGGCTTGAGTTCACCGGCGACGTCGCGGACCAGCACGTAGCGGATCGGGACGAGGCGGCCGGGATGATGCCAGATGGCGGTCCCGGACACGATCTCGACCAGGCGCTCGCCGCGGCCATACCAGCCGGTGACCTGGAACCGCCGCCAGCGCGTTCTGCGATTGGCGAGGCGCTCGGCGAGGGTCGGCTGGCGCTTGCCGATCGCCCGAGGCCGGCCGATGGTGCCCGCTCGGCGGCGTGGCGGAGGGTCGAACAGTCGGGCATCGAGGCGCAGGCGGGTGATCATGCAAAGCCAGCAGCGCAGCGCATTGAGCAGCTCGATGGCGGCGAAGCTGGCGTCGGTGACCGCGATGATGCGACGCTCGGGCAGCCAGCGCACCAGCTGAAGCAGCATCTGCCGGCCCCAATCGGTCAGCTTCTTGTACTGCTGCTGGCGCTCGCGCGCATAGCGTTCGGACGGTGCCAGGACGGTCAAAAACGGCAATGCCCAGACACGCCCGGCCCATGGGATCTGCGGCAACAACATCAGCGACAGCCATCGCAGGCCACTCGCTTTGACGACATGGCTGCGCGATGAGCGGACAGGATCGCGATAGATGCCGCGTGCATTGATTTTGGCACCCCAGCGCCGCTCGATGGTGTCGTCGAGGCCGACGATGACCGGCCCCGTCGGAACAAAGGTCGCGATCAGCAGTCGCAACAGGCACCGTGCGAGCCAGCGGCTTGACCACTGGTTACGGTTCAGCACTCGGTGGTAGTTGGTAAAGTGCGGGTCCTGGTCGAGGCCGATAACGCGCAGGGCGGCGGCTACGGTGCGGCGTCCCGGGGCCAGGATTGCACCGACGATCAGCACCAGCACGTGCTGCCAGGTCGGTGCGGTAAAGCCCGACTGGAACGGCTGCATCCAAGCGGCCAGTCTGGTCGATACGAACCGGCCTGAAACGCCATCCGTCATGCATCCCCCCGAATCGGTATTCGGGGAAAGACTCTCAGCCACCGGGCTGACTGCGAATCCGTCAATCCATCACATTCGATTCAACACCATCGAAGCTGCGGTGACGATCTCGCCGCCATCGCCGCATAGTACAGTGTCTCGCTGGGGACCGACGCGAAATGGGGAAGCTGGAATGCTGATGAAGCGGAGGGACGTGCTACGCCGGTATCGCCATCTGCGCGCGATCTGCACACGCCATCACACTGCGGCCGTCAAATTCCTCGCCCAACCTGCCATCATGGAGAGTGCGCGACGTCTGGGGCTGACCGCGGGTCAGGTGTTGATCGCTGACAGCACGGAGGAACTGACACTGGTGTTTGACCTGGCCATCTATACCGCCAAGGAGGGCCGCACCCGAGCGATCGACCGCTATGTCAAAGCCGCAAAACTGCCAGCCGGGTCCGACGAAATGCGGATGCTCGAGGCGATGTGCCGCGCTCGGTTCTCGATCTGGCGGATCGAACGCCGCCATGACACTTGCGGTCTCGTCGTTACCGACCAACTCCGACAAGAAGAGACCTGGTTGGTCGATGAGGGGCTGGCCGCGACTGCGCGGCACGGCATGTGCTTCGCCGGTCGGCTATGCGAGGTGGATCAATTTGCCATCACCAACGGCGTCATGGTGCCCGTCCACGGGCCGATGATCGAAGAGGTCCTGACCGACAAATTGGCCTCCTGCCGCGTCGGTCCACAGCGTGTGGGCGACGAGCCACGCTTTGCAGCCGCCATCTATCGTGCCGCGCTCGATGACGGGACCATGCAGCGTGTCGCATTCAACTGAGCCACCGCCGACCTACACGAAAATGGCCAAAGTCCAGCTTATATCCCCCTCGGCTTTTACCTACAGCGCATGGCGATGCGGCGAGCCTGACAGGGCACGTGGTCGGCTTCCCGGTGTTCTGGGGCATCTATCGCGCCTGACGTTCAGGAACGGGCAGGCAGGCGACCCAACTTTCACCATCAGGTGCGATCCCGCCGCCCGGAACAAGGAAATGAATGTGCAGGGTAATGTTGGGAATCCTGCCCCCAAAAGGCAAGGAGCTCCCCAACAATTTGACGCATATCAATGTCCGCAATTTCGCGGCTGGGATGGAAAAACAAACTGGCAAGGTTTTGTGAGCCAGCTCACTGAGCCGGCCGATAATCTCTGCATACGCTGCGGATGAGCGTTCCGCATGAACGGGACGTTCTCCCCAACAACTCTACTCAACAAGGAGGCTAATCTTGAGCGATCTGAAGATCACTGACAGCCACATGGTGTTTGAGGACATGCGTTGGTTCCGCGGCGGTGCGTCGGAAGTCCCACTCGGGGGCGATGGCAGGAAAAGGGAACCAGTCCTCAGCGTCAACTACCTCGAGGTGCAGGGCAGGATCCCGCTGCCGAAGATGAAGATTAGAAAGTGCGCCATCATTGAGAGCGACTACGCCGGGGTATCCGAGGCGGACCTGCTTGCCAACATCAACGTCGCCGCCGTGTTCAAGGGTTCATCCAAGACAGCGCTGAAGGACCTGCGGGAAGGCAGGATCAAGCTGGCTCAGTTCGCGATCGACGACGAGGACCTGAGAGCGGCGGCAAACGCGGCGCCCAACGTCATCCAGCGGCTGATCGAGTACGGCAATGACGCACGCCTGGTCGACACGGTCTTCACCGTTCTGGAGGCGAGCACGGCCGAGGTGTTCGGAACCAGCAAATCGGTGTCGCTGAGCGTCGACGCCGGAGTGGTCAATCTCAACGTCAACGGCAGGGTCAGCGGTTCCGGCGGCGTGTCGACCTCGCTTAGCCCCAAACAGACATATGCCTACGGACTGGCGAAGCTGGATTGGGACGAGAAAAAGACGAAGATCCTCCTGTTGAAAAAGGATCAATGGGGTCTTTCCTAACCTCATTCCTCCAATACTCAAGTGATGTAACGACCTCCCCTTATCCGAGGGGAGGCCTGCTTTGCGGCCACTTTCGGTCAGCCGCGACCGGCGGGGGCATGTCGTTCCGACCGCGCGTCCGCGTCGTTCCAAGCGATGAAACGCCATCGGCCGGTGAGCGAGCCGCCCGGAGGCAAGACAGGAATAATCAAGAAGGCACGGAGCGACTGCATGCGTCCCCGTCGCTTATGTAGCCGCTGATAGTATGGTCACGCTTGAGCTTCCGGTCGAATGCTTAGTCCCTATGTTCGCGCCATGACCTGAAGGTGGCTCGCCTCACGACATGCAATCATCCGAGGGTTAAGCCGTCGGACGACGGCTCAGAGCCTCATGCATGGGAGACGAGCCAGATGAAAAGTAGCACGAGTTATGTTGGATTGGATGTGCACAAGTCGACGATATCGGTTGCGATCGCCGAGGATGGGCGAGGCGGCGATGTCCGAGATTATGGTGTGGTTGAGAACCGCGCCGACATCTTGGTCAAATTGGTGGGGCGTCTGGGTAGGCACGGGCAACGGCTGCATTTTTGCTATGAGGCGGGCCCCTGTGGTTATGGACTTCATCGGCTGTTGAGCGGGCTTGGCCAGGACTGCACGGTGGTGGCTCCGTCGTTGATTCCGAAGAAGGCTGGCGACCGGGTCAAAACCAACCGGCGCGACGCGGCGATGCTGGCCAGGTTACACCGAGCCGGAGAACTGACCGCGGTTTGGGTGCCTGATGCGGCCCACGAAGCCATGCGCGATCTTGTTCGTGCGCGAGCCACAGCGGCGCGCGTTCTGGGCAAGGCACGGCAGCACCTCAGCCGGGTTCCTGTTGCGCCATGGCCAGACCTATGGCGGCCAGCGTGCCTGGACGGTGGCTTACCGGCGTTGGCTAACAACTGTGCGCTTCGCCCATCCCGCTCAGCAGATCGTCCTGCAGGACTACATCCACGCCGTTGAAGATGCCGAAAAGCGGATCGCCCTGCTGGTGGAGCAGATTGAGCAGCTTCTCGGGCATTTGTCGATGGCACCCGTAGTGACGGCGATCCAGGCGATGCGGGGAGTGGCGTTCATCAACGCCATCACTCATCGTCGCCGAGATCGGCGATTTTGCGCGGTTTACCAACCCCCGCCAACTCATGGCCTATGTTGGGCTTGTGCCGTCCGAGCATTCGACCGGCGACAGTGTGCGAAGAGGCGGCATCACGAAAGCCGGCAATAATCAGGCTCGTCGAGCGTTGATCGAGGGAGCCTGGACCTATCGGATGCAAGCCAGAATCAGCCGAAAACTGCACGATCGCATCGATGGCCTGCCGAAGGGCATCCGGGATATCGCCTGGAAGGCTCAAGTGCGTCTCTGCGCGCGGTATCGCCGCCTTGTTGCCGCGGGCAAGAAGACAGTTGTCGTCACAACTGCAATCGCACGCGAGATGATCGGTTTATCTGGGCGATCGCCCGTCAGGTTCAACCGCAGATCTTGCCAGCCAACGGCTCGCAGTCCATCCGCGGTACCCGGGCTCAACTTGCCCGCAAGCACCGCCAACGTTGGGTCCTTGCGCAGCTCGTCGTGATCATTGTGGCTGGGGCAGCGCTCCATGCCGCAGCCGCGCCCAGCAACCGCAGAAGCTGCCGCGGATCGGGTGGCTGTGGCCGGGGCATTCGGCCGGCAATCCGCAGGAAGTGGCAGGTTTCCGACAAGGACTGACTCGCCGTTTTGCTGGATGCCCCCGCATTCGCTATAGGCTTGACGGCGCCAATTATGACGCGCTGCCCGGCGGGCACACGAAAACAGGTTTGTCGGCGTTGGAACCGCCCAGCGATCGACACGGTAGGGGGATCGACGCATGGCTGCCACAGGCCAACAGAACACAGCGTTTCAGAGCATCGAGCAACAGATCACGCAGATCGGTAGCGATCTCACCACACACCATCTGGATCAGCCGTCGATAGCTCAGAATATCGGCATCGGCGTAAACTCAGCCAAAGTGGCGCCGACCTCGGCACAAGCGACCATCATCGTCAATGAAATCCTCTCCGCTGACAGGGCGTCCATTGCTTATCTCCAGTCGTTTCAGGGCGAGGCTGATCCAAATCTACTGAGCCAAGTAGAGAGCTTTTTCCAGATGGATGTCAGCTCGCTGACGGCGGATCTGCCAGGGCTGTCTGTCCTCGACCAGCCGCGCGAGGTAGGGGGTGGATTAACGCCCGGGCCGGCGCTTCTCTTTGATGAGGGTGCTGCCAACGACATGGACATCGCCTACCAAGACCTCCAGACGATGACCAAACTCACGCCGAACAGTCTGGGCGGGGGGACGCCCACGCCCATTCCTCCCCCGCCGCCGCCTGCACCACCACCGAAGCCAACCACTGGAAAGCTTTCGATTGTGGCAATCGATGCGAACAAGCCATTGGTTGCCACCCAAGGAACCACCCCAACCCCATTCACCTTCACTGTTACCCGCAGCGGCGATACCTCACACGCTGCAACCGCGACCTATGCCGTCACCGGTTCTGGCAGTAATCCGACGGTTGCTAGTGATTTTCAAGGTTCAGTTTTCCCGACTGGCACAGTGTTATTTGGTGTTGGGCAAGTCTCGGCCACAATCAGCATTCCGGTCGGCAATCACATCTTCTCTGGCTCACCGAATGTCGGATTTACCGTAACTGCCACCGGAAGTGCCAATAGCGCAACCGCGACGGGGAACATCCAAGAGGTGCCTCCCCCTACAATCGATCAATATGCTGACCTCGCAAGTGGGGTATACGACGCAGGGACCGCCACAGCAGGGTCAGGGGGTAGCGCGGGGAGTGGATCACACCTGCCACCATCGATGGCTACTCTATCCCTACAATTGGTGGGGCGTTGTTTGTCACGGGAACAAACATCACCGGTCGTGTAGCGCCTGGAACGCCTAATGGCTTTTTCGGTGCAGCATATCAAGACGGCAATCAAGTTGTGGTCGCCTTCCGCGGCACCATCTGGGAAACCTGTCAAATCTGGTTAACAATATTTTTGGCGACGATTTGGCCTTTGCAACAAACGCGGTAACAACCCAGGCAATCGTGGATGATATCGCGAGCGCCGCGCAATTCGTCGCGAAGGTCAAGGCAACCTTCCTCAAGGCGAACATCACCATAACCGGCCATTCATTGGGCGGAGGATTCGCACAGATCGTCGGACAGGCTGCTGGGCTGTCTTCTACCGTGTTCAATGCACCCGGTGGCAATAAATTCATCCCCCTCGCTGAGCTTAACCTGCCGGGGGTCGTCGGCCCAATCCAAAGTATCAATTATCGCGTCGCGGGTGATCAGGTCTCACTGGCTGGCACGCCAATTGGGCAACAAGTAACGTTAACAGACCCCAATCCGGACACCTGGGCGTTCGCAGTGAAACATCATAAAATGACGAATTCCGTGATTTCGGATTTGCACGCAAAGCAGGTCGACCGGGAGGCACCCCTGAGCTTTGTCTCTCTGGTGGGTCCCGTGGCCAAGGCTACCGCGGCTCTCAACCAGCCTCTTGGTTTTGATCCCTTCCTCGTCAAGACAATTAGTCAGCTCTTTGGTTTCGATCCCTCGGGTGCCAGCACGTTCTCGTTTGATCTGCAAGCTGGTTCGCCGAATTTGGGCACCATCACATTACCAACGCCCGATGGTGTGTCGCATTACGCGTTTGCCCCTAAGACAGCAGCCGGTCTTGGTGCGATTTAATTAGTAGAACCGGGACAAATTCTCACCGTAACAAAGGATAGTGTAGTCGGGGTTGAATTCGAGCGTTGGACGCGAATTTTCAACCAGTTCCGATAAGCGATGCTGGTGTGATGGGTCTCACATTTGCCAGCACTGGCACGGGCCAAGCGTCGATCACTCCCTTAGGTGCACCATTGCTGCAAAGCATCCCTCCGGGTTTGTCTGTTTTTAATACCACCAACAGCCAGACAATTGCCGCAATTGGCCAACCCTATACTGGTCCAGTAGCGGGCTTGCAGGACGAATATGTCAACATTACTAGCGATAGTCTGAACATCACCACGAGCACACCGAACTGGTTTATGCATAGCGGCAGCGGCACGGACGCGATTGAGGTCAGTGCCGGCACCAATGTTTTGGACGGCGGTACTGGCTCGAATTTCCTCACCGGTGGCATCGGAACAGACACCTTCTTCGTGGATGATCGTGGACCCACATCCGACATCTGGAGTACGGTTGTCGGTTTTCATGCTGGTGATGCTGCGACCATCTGGGGCGTCACACCGCAAGACTTCAACCTCGCCTGGACGGACAATGAAGGAGCGGCTGGGTTTACTGGACTGACGTTGCATGCCACGGCATCCGGTAAACCCACCGCATCCCTGACATTAGCAGGATTTACACAGGCCGATATGAACAACGGCCGCCTTTCCGTCACGTTTGGCACCGATACCGCCAGCGGTAGCGCGTTCATGTTTGTCCACGGGAACAGTTGACCCTGCTCAAATTACTCCCACCAAAGGCGGTTCATTTCGTGGCCGGCGACAATTACGACGAGCAGTGCGCGTCGCCGGTGACCGACCACACGCAGATCACCGCCGCGGCCAAGTATGGCGCAGACCAGGACGTTATGTTTCGCCAGATCCAGCAGCACGGCCGCATGGGTTTGTCCGACGTCACCGATGGCGACGATCGCCCGCTGCCTCCCGCCTAATCACCGCAATTCAAACCGCGTCGCCGCTCGCATCACAATGCGGGCTCTGGTGCAATTTGCCGGCCTCTCTACGATGCAGTCCGTTGGTGAGTTGGAGGCGGTGTGATGGCTCAGTTCCTGAGTTTGGACGAACTCTTCGAGGGCCGTCACTTTGATCGTGAGATCATTGTGTCATCAGGCGCTCCGCACTTTGCAGAATGTGCTGTGGGCGAAGCGACTTTATTGGGTGCTCGATATCGATATACGCAAGTATTTCGATTTTATTTCGCACTCTCACCTTCGAACGTTCCTCGACCGACGAGTTACGGATGGTGTCATCCGGAGGATGATCGACAAATGGCTGAAGGCTGGGGCCGTCGAAGACGGTCTCCTACGCCGCACAACCGAGGGCTCCCCGCAAGGGGACGTGATCTCACCCTGCCTCTCCAACGTCTTCCTGCACCACGTGCTGGACGAATGGTTTGAGAACGAGGTGCGGCCGGCGTCTCAGAGGCTGTCTCGAAACCGCCATGGGGGGGTTGAATTCCGACAATTCCATGGAATTTGAGCGCTCCCCCATTCCTGGAGCCTTCGATGTGGACCCCCGAGACCCGGGCAGAGCATGACCGGGACGATTTGCGCTACCCAAGTGATCTGACCGATGCAGAATGGCAGCTCCTCGCGCCGCTGCTGCCGCCACCTGCCGAGACTGGCCGCCGTCGGTCGTGGCCAATGCGCGAACTGATGAACGCGCTGTTCTTTGTGCTGCGCGGCGGCTGCCCTTGGCGCATGCTGCCGGAGCATTTCCCGCCGCATCAGACGGCCTATCGCTGGTTCACCCGATTTCGCGATGACGGAACCTGGGAGAATCTGAACCACCACTTGGTGATGCTGGATCGCGAACGTGTCGGCCGCGAATCCAGCCCCAGTGCGGCGATTATCGACAGCCAGAGCGTCAAAACCACGGAAGCCGGTGGATCTCGGGGCTATGACGCCGGCAAGAAGATCAACGGGCGCAAACGTGAAGCCATGGTCGATACCGATGGCCGAGGGTTGATACTCCAGGTCCATGCGGCCTCGGTCCAGGATCGCGATGGCGCCATTCCCTTGTTGCAGGCTTCGCGCGCGCTGTACCCCTTCATCGAGCGGGTCTTCGCCGATAGCGCCTATGCCGCCGACCGAGTGGCGACCGCGACCAGAATCATCGTCGAGATCGTGCGCAAGCAGGCTGGCCAAATCGGCTTTGCCGTGCATCCCCGGCGCTGGGTGGTCGAACGCTTCCTGGCCTGGCTCGGGCGCAACCGCCGCCTCGCCAAGGACTTCGAAGGAACGCTCGAGTTGGCAACAGCCTTCCTCTATGCCGCTTCCGTCTTGCTGCTCACACGACGACTTGCTCGTTCGGTTTAAGATTTAGTTCCGACTC
>CAWEVI010000032.1:0-101867 GCA_963812475.1 uncultured Alphaproteobacteria bacterium | reverse complement strand
TTGGAATGGTCGCCGAAGATCGACAGCGCCTGGGTCGCGAGGGCGCGGGCGGCAATGTGAAACACCGCGGGCGTCAGCTCGCCAGCAATCTTGAACATGTTGGGCAGCATCAGCAGCAGCCCCTGCGACGCGGTGAAAGTCGTGGTCAAAGCGCCGGATTGAAGCGCGCCATGCACCGCGCCTGCCGCACCGCCTTCGCTCTGCATCTGCTGCACGACGGGGATATTGCCCCAGATGTTGAGGACGCCCTGCGCCGACCACTCATCGGCGAGTTCCGCCATCGTGGAGGAGGGTGTGATCGGATAGATTGCGCACACCTCGTTCACCCGGTAGGCGACGTGCGCCACCGCGGTGTTGCCGTCCATGACCACGAGGTTCGTCAGCATTGCGGACTCCAAGTCTGGCAAAGGGGGAGGAGAAGAAAGGAGGAAACGCCCCTCCTCTCTTGAGGCGAGGAGGAGCCCAATGGTGTGGTGTGGTCAGCCTCGCTCGGCGACCATCTCGATCGCATGGCACGGGCACTGTTCGAAGCACGTGCCGCAGCCGGTGCACTTCGCGTCATCGACACTGTAGCCCTGGCCGGGTCCGAGTTTGGCAATCGCCTGCTCGGGACACGCGGCGTAGCAGTTGTCACATTCGAAGCAGTTGCCGCAGGACAGACATCGCTGCGCCTCATGGCGCGCCTCGGGCTCGCGCAACCCGGCAAGCACCTCACCAAAGCCTGAAACCCGTTCCCGGCCCGCAAGGTGATGCTGCACCGCCGAATCGACATCGGTGAACACCGGCAAGTTGAGCATGTCGAACGTCACCAGCGACGCAGACGCCGGCTTGTCGTAGGTCTCGCCGTGCAGCCAGGCGTCGATGCAGCGCGCCGCCTTCTTGCCGTGGCCGACCGCTACGGTGACGGTGCGCTCCGCCGGCACCATGTCGCCACCGGCGAACAGACCCGGATGGCCGGTCATCATCTGCCGGTCCACCACCACCGTGTCCCATTTGAATTCCACGCCGTGCACGGTGCGTAGGAAGCCGCTGTCGCTGTCCTGGCCGAGCGCCAGCACGACGGTGTCCGCTTCCAGCGTCTCCAACTCACCGGTCGGTTGAGGGCGGCCTTTGTCGTCTATCGTCATCCGCTCGACCGTGAGCGTGGCGCCGACGATATTGTGGGATCGTGGTCAGCCACTTGATCTTCACGCCCTCGGACAGGGCATCGTCGGCTTCGGATTCGTGCGCCGGCATGTGCGCGCGGTCGCGGCGATAGACAATCAGCGTTTCGTCGGCGCCTAGGCGGCGTGCCGTGCGTGCGGCGTCCATCGCAGTGTTGCCGCCGCCGTACACCACGACGCGCCGTCCCAGTTTCGGTGCATTCCCGGTGGACATGTCATGCAGCAGCGCCACAGCATCCAGCATGCGGACAGCGTCGCGCGCGGGGATCTCCGCATGCTTGCCCACGTGCGCTCCGATCGCGATGAACACGGCATCGAACCCGCCGGCGTCACGTTCGGCGATCACGTCGGTGACCTTGTGGTTCGGCACGATCCGCACGCCCATTCGTTCAATGCGGGCGATTTCCGCCATCAGATCGTCGCGTGGCAGGCGGTAGGCAGGAATGCCAAAATGCAGCATGCCGCCGGGCAGCGGGCCGGCCTCGTGGATCTCGACCTGATGACCGAGCCTGGTCAGGTGATACGCCGCTGACAGGCCGCTCGGTCCTGCGCCCACCACCAGAATACGCTTGCCCGTGGCCGGCGCGACCGCCACGGTCCAGCCCTCGGCAGTCGCCGCATCGCCGAGAAAACGCTCGACCGCATGGATCGACACGGCGGAGTCCAGCTCAGCGCGATTGCATGCGGTTTCGCACGGGTGGTAGCAGACCCTCCCATGCGTCGCCGGCAATGGATTGTCGGCCATCAGCGTTTCCCATGCCCGCCGGTAGTCACCCGCCTGCGCCAGGGCCAGCCAGCCCTGGATGTTCTCTCCGGCTGGACACGCGTGGTTGCATGGCGGCAACAGCGAGACATAGTCCGGCACGCGGGTACGGAATGGTCCCGGGCCGTGGCGCAGCGTCAGATCGACGACCGGGGTCAGATCGTGGGCCTTCCGCGACGTTGCCAGTCCTTGTGCATCGTCCATTTTGGCTCCGCTCTCCGGGGCGGCCCGACTGGCCGCATCGAGAGAAGCGGGTCGGGCACGAGATAACCGGCGCATCTGGCCACGTCGTCATTAGCAAAGCATTGACGTGGATCAATCAAGTGTTCGGCGGCAACCTGTATCCTGGCGCACCATGTCACCCCGTTTGATCACCCTGACTGTGAATCCCGCCCTGGACCTCGCTGCCGACGCCGAGGCGGTGGTTCCGACCCATAAGATCCGCATGCATCATGAGCATGCCGATCCTGGCGGTGGCGGCATCAACGTCGCGCGCGTTGTGCATGAACTGGGCGGCGATGTGCTCGCTGTCCTGGTTGCGGGTGGCGCGTCGGGCCGGGTCCTGGAGGAAATGCTGGACGAGGCCGGGGTTAGACGGTGCAGTGTGCCTATTCAGGGGCGCACGCGGGTCAGTCTGAATGTGCAGGACCTCGGCAGCGGACTGGAATATCGCTTCGTGCCGGAAGGCCCCACGTTGGCCGAAGCTGAATGGCGTTCTGTGCTCGCTGTGCTGGAGGAGGTCGAGGGCGACTGGCTCATCGCCAGCGGCAGCCTGCCGAATGGCGTCCCGGACGACGCGTACGCCCAGGTTGCGCGAATTGCGGCGCGCCGTGGATTGCCATTCGTGCTGGATACATCTGGACCAGCACTCCGGGCTGCGTTGGATCAGGGTGGCCTTGGTCAAGCCCAGCCTGCGCGAACTGGAACACCTTCTGGATCGCGACCTGTCTGATCCGGCAGCTCAGGACGCGCATGCCATGGACCTGGTTTGGCAGGGCTCCGCCAGGCTGGTGGCGCTCACGCTGGGCCGCGACGGAGCCTTGCTGGCCACGCCGGATGGCGTGGTGCGAATGCCGGCAATGGACGTCCCTGTCCACAGCACGGTGGGTGCGGGGGATGCCTTCCTGGCAGCCACGACCCTGGCACTCGCACGTGGAGCCGCGCCCTCAGATGCACTTGCCTGGGGTACCGCGGCAGGTGCAACCGCCACTGCGTGTGCTGGCACCGCCCGGCTTTGACGCGCCGACGTTGCGGCGCGTTACCGACAGCTCACCAGGGCGATCCGTTGACGGCCGGTCAGTCCTCGTCGGCGCCCTGGCTCTTCAGCACGGTCTCCTCGACGGCCTCGCGCTTTGCCGCCAGCACCGCAAAACGGGCTGCCAGCGTTTCAAGCGCAACGCGGGCGTCCGTGGTCCTCGCCGTAACGGCCATTCGGGCGAGCTCAGCCGATCTCGCCCAAAGTTCGTGCGAAGTGCGCAGGGACAGCGGAACTCGGTCCGAACTGGGTGGTGAAAACAGCGACATTACGTGGGTCCCTGGGGAAGTCGCGAAGGTCTCGGCTGCCTCATGGGCTGCCAGCGCGATCTGCGCCACAATGGCTGGGAAGTACGACATCTGGGTTCCTCGGACGCCGGTTGGACGCCCACAGTTGAGCCCGAGACTTCATAACAAACGGTTCACGCCCTCCGATGTCCAATGCAGATTAGGTCACGCAGGCCAGCCAAATCCGCGGCTCTCGTGACCAGATTTCTCCATGGAGCATGCCAGATCGAGTAACTCATCCGCGATCTCGATCAATCGATCGTGGATTGTGGCATCTGGAATCGATTCGGCTGTCAGGCGCGTCTCCAACGCCAGCGCAACCAACTCCTCGTCACCTGAATGGGTTTCCGGTTGCACAGGCTGCCTCCGTCGTTGGCAGCCGGATAACGTGGTTCTCATGCCCCGGCATTGATCTGGGTCAATCGATGCCGGGCGGTCCGGTCGAGGTTCCGGGCGGCAGGGTGAAGCGGAACACGCTGCCACCGCCGACATTCCGCTCGACCCACAGCCGGCCGCCATGCGCCTCGACGATGGTGCGACAGACCGACAAGCCGATACCCATGCCGTCCGGCTTGGTCGTGACGAACGGCTGAAACAGCTTTGTCTCGATTTCCGGCGGAATGCCGCCGCCCGAGTTGGCCACGCTGACCAGCACGGCGCCGCCTTCCGTCGCAGTGCCGACGGACAGTTCGCGGACCTCCCGACCCTCCATTGACTCCACCGCATTGCGGATCAGATTGAGCAGCACCTGCTGGATCTGAACGCGATCTACCTCGGCGGTCGGCAGATCGGGATCAATTCGGATCATCACCTTGATGCCATGCTCCTTGGCGCCGACCAGGGCCAGGGCGCTGGCCTCCTCGATCACCTTGGCCATGCTCTCGGGGCGCTTTGCCACCTCGCCGCGTGCCACGAAAGCGCGAAGCCGGCGGATGATCTCGCCGCTGCGCTGCGTCTGCTGCGCCGCCAGAGCCACCGCCTGGCGCGCGCGGGGCAGATTTTGCGTCGGCGGTTCGCGCAGCCGCAGCGCAGCCCGGAGATAATTGGCCGTGGCGGTCAGCGGTTGGTTCAACTCATGCGCCAGTGCCGCGGCCATCTGGCCCATCGACCGCAGGCGCGACACATGCAGCAATCCGTCCTGGAGTTCCTGCAGCCGCCGTTCGGTCTGCTGACGATCGGTAAGGTCGCGGATGAAGCCCGTGAACAGCCGGCGCCCGTTCTGGTTCACCTCGCCGACCGACAGCTCCATCGGGAACGTGGTACCGTCCTTGCGCAGCCCGACCACGACCCGCCCGATGCCGATGATCCGGCGTTCACCCGTGGTCAGATAGCGCTTCAGGTAGCCGTCGTGCTGTCCGCGATAAGGGGACGGCATCAGGATCCTGACGTTCTGGCCATGGACTTTCATCGGTGTGTAGCCGAACAGCCGCTCCGCAGCCTTGCTGAACGATTGGACGATGCCGTTGTGGTCGATCACGACCATCGCATCAGGAACAGTGTCAAGGATCGAGCGCAACAGCGCGGATTCACTTGCAATGGCGTCTGTTTCGACCGACCCGTCCGGCTGCTCCATCACCGGATTCCATACCGCAGCCGTGATGGCGGCCAAGCTAATTCTGCGCGGCGCAGGACGCAATCAGGCGCGGGCGCGCTTGATGAAGTCGAGAAGAACGTCGTCGTCCAACGGTTTTTCCAGGACATTGGCAATCCCGAGTTCGCGCGCCAATCGCACCAGATCGGGCGAGGGGGAGCCGGTGATCAGGGCGATCGGGAGGGTCACGCCCTGGCCGCGCAGCCGCGTGACTAGTTGGAGGCCCGTCAGGTCCGGCATGTGCTGGTCCACCACGAGGCACGCCAGATCGGCAGGCTTGGCTTCATCGAGGAAATGTGCGGCGGAATTGTAGGTCACGACGGACACACCGGCCGTCTCCAACGGAATTGGAGCGAGTTGCGCACCGCGTCGTCGTCATCAACTACCCCGACCAAGTGGTGGGATCCGTTATGCATTTCGCTCGCTCCATCGCCCAGGCAGGCAATTGCGTCTGGGTTCGCAGATTGCATGCTGGCTGAACTTTCGAAGATGCGCCTTGACCTAGGTCAACGTCGCGGTGCTTTCCCCAACGGTGTTGCCCGCTCCGCCGCGATTGTCATCCGGACCAGCTCCGGCAGGTTTCGAACGCCCATCTTTTCCATAACCCTTGCCCGGTGCACCTCAACGGTCCGCGGGCTGGAACCGAGGTCATAGGCGATCGTCTTGTTCGGCTGGCCGGCCACCAGCCGGTCCAGAACTTCGCGCTCGCGCGGCGTCAGGCTGGTGAGCCGCCTGGCTATGCCCGCCAAGGCGGCCTGTTCATCCTGTGTGCGTTGGCCGGCGGCGAGGGCGCTGGAAACCGCCGCCAGCAACTGCGCGTCGTCGAATGGCTTTTCCAGGAAGTCTGCCGCGCCAGCCTTCAGGGCCTCCACCGCGATCGGCACATCGCCGTGGCCGGTCATGACGATAACCGGCATCTGCACCCCGAGTTCCATCAGGCGTCGCTGCAGCTCGAGCCCATCCAGATCGGGCATCCGCATGTCGGTCAGCACGCAACCGGATGCGAGGTTCGGCAATGCCTTCAGGAATGCGGCTGCCGAATTGTACGTGCGCGCCGACATGCCTGACGATTTAAGCAGCAGGGCCAGTGAGTCGCGCACTGCCTCGTCGTCGTCGACCACGTGGACCAGAGGTGCATCAGCCATCAGGACCCCCCCGGCGCCCGAGCCACGAGACAATGCCCTGTGAGACCTGGCCTCGGGAGATGAGGCTCCGATGATATACGTACCATCCCGTACGTCCGTTTCCGAATACCGGTCCGGGTTGCGCACCGATACACCGACATCAGGGGCAGCCCACGACGGGGTATGGAGAGCGGAATGCAAGGTACAACACTGCAGACGGTGGAACGGCACACCGGCAGCGCGGAGCGCCAGCCGGCCATGCGGCCTTTCATATAGCCGCCGCCACAGCCCGATGCGCTCGATCTGTTGGAACAGTTCGGTGCCACAGTCTCGGTCCAGCGTGATCAGGAAATCCATGGCCAGGGAGAGGAGGCAAGTTCCTGCTACAGAATTCTGCGTGGCTGTGTGCGTATGGTCAAGCTGATGGAGGACGGACGGCGCCAGATCGGCGAGTTTCTGATGGCGGGGGACCTGCTTGGCTTCGACGCACTGGGGACGCATGATTTTGCGGCCGAGGCCGTGTCGGATGTCGTGCTGCGGCGCTATCCACGGCGCATGGTGGACGCACTGGCCGAGCGTAACGCCCCATTGGCGCGGCGATTGCGCGACCTGACCTCGATCAGCCTGCGCATGGCGCACACGCGGCTCCTGCTGCTGGGACGCAAGACTGCATCAGAACGGATCGCCACGTTTCTGCTGGAAATGGCCGAACGGCTACCGCAGACACGAGCAGGCGTCCTGGACATGCCGATGAGCCGCACCGACATGGCCGATCATCTCGGGCTGACCATAGAGACGGTATGCCGCGTTCTGGCGCACCTCCGCCGTGACGCGACGATCAACATCGAGCGCGGTAGCATCGAGATCCGGGATTGCGCCGGGCTTCAGGAGATGGCGTCCGAGCCCCGGCACTGAGTGGACCGCCGTATCCTCAATCGTGGCGCACGGCGGCCGGCGTATGCGGAACGAGACCATCATCCGGTTCCAGCCGTTGATCGCCACGACCGCCATGGTGAGATCGACCAGTTCCTGTTCAGAGAATTCCGCCCGCACCGACTCACAGACGCCATCGGGCACATGGCTGTCAGCCACCAGGGCCTCGGTCCATGCCAGCGCGGCCCGCTCGCGGGCGGTGAACACCGGTGATTCGCGCCGGACGGCAACGAGGTCGAGACGCTCCTGCGGCTCGCCGGCTTTGCGCGCATCGCGCAGGTGCATGTGCACGCAAAATGCGCATCCATTGATCCGAACCGATCTCATCAGATAACGCAAGGACTGTTCCAGTCCGGTGGCGTCGACATAGGCCTGCAGGCCGAGCATGGCCTTATAGGCTTCCGGTTTGATATGCTTGGTATCGATGCGCGGCTGCATGGGTCTCTCTCCATCGGTGGGTGCTACCGACCGGCAGGATGGGGACCGCATCGTGGCGCTGCCAGACCAACTGGCGGCGATTCAACTTTACCAAACTCTTGTGCGGCCTGCACCGAGGCCCGAGGGTGCCGTAGTGGCGCGAGAAGAATAGATTCTCACCACAAAGGCACGAAGGACGGTGAACTCCGTGTCTTCGTGTCTTTGTGGTGATGCTTTCTTTCTTACGCCGACATCTTGACCGGTGGCTCCAGATCGTCCGGCAGCGGACACACATACGGCTTGCGCGCCACCCGTGCCTGATGATCGGCCTTCGCCCGCGCCAGCAACGTCTCGTCGCGGATCACGTCGATCGCCGTGCCAGCCATCACCTTCGCCACATGCACCAGCCCCTTATGAGCCGCGGGCAGCTTGCCCTGAGCAGTCAGCTGCCAGGAATGGCCCGGCGTGCCGATGGCATAGGTTGCGCCGCGGGCCTGCACCGTGGGCACCACCCAGCTTACGTCGCCCACATCGGTGGAGCCCATCATCGGTGCGCTCTTGGCATCCAGCGGCACGACGCTGTCACAGAGCGACACGCCTGGCTGCATCGGCAGGCCGACGCGGCGATAGGCGGCCTCAATGTCCTCCTCGGACAGCGTCGCCTGGAACTTCGCCGCACCAGCCCGATCGTCGTCGTCGAACGGCGGCGGTCCCAGGCGCTGGAGGTTGTCGTGCATTGCCTTCTCCAACGGCGAGTTCGCCAGCAGGTTTGAGACCGCGCTGACCACCTGCGATTCCACCCGGGTCTCGCTCATCAGCGCGGCGCCGTCTGCGATCTTGCGCACACGCTCGATCAGCCGCCACAGCTCCGGCAGTTCGCGCGCACGGATCAGGTAGCGCACCTTGGCGCGTGCCTGCACCACGTTCGGCGCGATCCCGCCGGCATCCAGCACCGCGTAGTGGATGCGCGCATCGGACGGCATGTGCTCGCGCATGTAGTTCACGCCGACGCTCATCAGCTCCACCGCATCAAGTGCGCTCCGTCCCAGGTGCGGCGCCGCGGCGGCATGCGACGCGCGGCCGTGAAACGTGAAGTCGATGCGTGTGTTGGCGAGCGATACCGCCTCGGTCACGCCGGAGAAGGCTGCGGGATGCCACGAGATCGCCACGTCCACATCGCTGAACGCGCCGGCGCGGGCCATGAAACCCTTCGCCGCACCACCTTCTTCGGCCGGACAGCCGTAGTAGCGCACGCGTCCCTTGATGCCCTGCGCGGCGAGGTAATCCTTCACCGCGGTCGCCGCCAGCATGGACGCCGAACCCAGCAGATTGTGGCCGCAGCCGTGGCCATAACCGTCACCCGCCAGCGGCCTCGGCTCTGCCACGCCTGCTTCTTGGCTCAGTCCGGGCAACGCATCGTACTCGCCGAGGATGGCGATCACCGGACCGTCGTGCCCCGCTTCGCCCATCACGGCGGTGGGTATCCCGGCGACGTTCTTCGTCACCCGGAAACCGTGCTGCTCCAGCATCGTCGTGTGCTCTGCGCAGGAGCGAAATTCGCCATAGCACAGCTCCGGGATGCCCCACACACGGTCGCTCAAGGCCTCGAAGTCGTCCTTTTTCGCATCGACCAGGCGCCAGATCTCTTCAGTGTTCTGCATGCGTGGACTCCTTGTGTCGGAAGCAGGAGACGAGATGATCGTTCACCATTCCGGTCGCCTGCATGAATGCGTAGCATATGGTGGACCCGACGAAGCGGAAGCCGCGTTTTTTCAGCGTCTTGCTCATCAGGTCCGAAATTTCTGTCGTCGCGGGCAATTCTTTCGAGCCTCGCCGACGATTGACGATCGGCTTGCCTCCGACGAACGACCACAGATAGGCGTCCAGGCTGCCATGCTCGGCGATTACGGCAAGCGCCGTTCGCGCGTTGTCGCGCACCGAGAACACCTTCAACCGGTTGCGGATGACCCCCGATTCGGCCAGCAGTTTTTCCAGGTCGGCATCGTGCATGCCGGTGACACGCTCGAGATCGAAGCCATGATAAGCGCAGCGGTACTCGTCGCGGCGGCTCAGGATCGTGCGCCAGGACAACCCCGCTTGCGCACCCTCGAGGGTCAGCAGCTCAAACAGCGCCCTGTCATCATGATGCGGCACCCCCCACTCCTGATCATGGTAGGCAACCATCGCAGGATCGTCGCCGTCCGCCCATGTGCAGCGTGCAATTTTCATTGGCCGTATCGCACCCCTTGTCGTCATGGTTTGTCTCCGGACCCGATCCAGGAATTGGTCCGGGCCTCCTCGCGTCGCCAGACGCGCCAAAAAAACTCACAAGTCCGTGACTGGTCCAAAGCAATTGTGAGCAAATCTAAGCCGCTAAGATACAGTGTTCTCGCTTGCCTTTAGAACGCGAGGGTGTTCAGGATATACTTTGTCTGTTGGAGCAACGTCGGAATTTATCGGTTCGTGAACTTCTTTTGCAAGTTCGCGAGCCTGTCTCGTCTGACTGGCCCGTCGATGTAGGCGCGGGACGACCTCCACGGCGTCCGAACGGGCGGATTTGGCGGCTGGCCCGATGTCTGATACGTCCGAGATCGGGCCCTCTGGCAGATATCGCGATCCTGCCGATGACGGTTCCTGGCAGTCTTCCTATCGCGCGGCGCACCGGGCCCGCGCAGTCCGCACGAGCCTCGAGTGACACGCAAGCAGCCTGGTCGAAGGGGAGAGATAACAAGCAATGGATGCACTATCGGGATGTTCTGAGTGCCCGGCGGGGGGCAGCGACGGGACGCGGCCAGCGGCGGCCGGGCCGGTGACACCGATCTCCTCGGCTCTTCGACGGATCGTGTCGGAGTTGATTGCAATGCGCGGGGTGCTTACGCTTGGTTCGGCCGCAGCACTCGCTGCCTGTACGTCAACGGCCAACATGACACCAGCTCCACCGGTGCCGGACCCCTCGGCAGGATACGTCGCGGAACTGGCGCCCTACCGTATCCAGGTCGGGGACGTGCTCGACGTTCGCCTGATGCTCAATCCGGAGCTGAACGAGGAGGTGGCGGTGCGGCCAGACGGGCGCATCTCGACCACGGTCGTGACGGATGAGCTTGCCTACAATCGAACGGTGCCAGAACTGGCGGCCGCGCTGCGCCAGGACTATGCCAAGGACCTGCGCAATCCACGGCTCTCGGTCGTGGTGAAATCCTTCGCGCCCACCCGGCTCTATGTTGGCGGTGAGGTCAATAATCCGGGCGAGATGATCAACATCGGGCCGACGCTGACGTTGTCGCAGGCAATCGCGCGCGCCGGCGGCCACAAGGTGCGCGGCGACGCCGACGCCATATTCATCATACGTCGCGGCCCGAACGACGTACCGGAGTTCTTCTCGACACGCTACAGCGACGTGATCAAAGGGCGCGATGCCACCGCCGATGTGCGGCTGGCGCCCTACGACGTGGTCTATGTGCCGAAAACCGGCATCGCTGAGGTCTTCGACTTCTTCCAGCAGTATCTGCTGAATTTCGTGCCGGTAAGCTGGGGCTTCTCCTATGTTGTGGGCAATGGCGGTGGCTCCACTGTCATCCCCACGACGACCGCCACAACCGGGCACTAGGGGCTGGAAGAGCAGGTGCCGCTCCCACGGGCGGCATCCCGGTTACCTGCTTCCGACCGGCCGACGCTGCTCGTGTGCGGACCCGCGCGCGATCGGCTTCGGTCAGGTCGAAGCGGCGCGGCTTGTCCTGCTGCCGAGACAGAGCAGCACCGCGCTCGCAAAGGCAAGCGTCGCCAGTGTGCCATATGCCAGGCTGTATCCGCCCAGCGTCGCCACTGCTAATCCGAAGCTCGATGGGATGAGTAGAACACCCGCAAACATGATGGCGGTTCCGAGGCCGGTGGCCTCGGTGCGTCTGATCCCGCCGAGATGGGCGTATTCGGCGTAGGCGATGCCGGTGTAGCCGCCGGCCGTGCACCCGGCGACCGCGGCCACCACGAGAACGAGCCAGCTCGGCCAGCCAGGCCCAAACCGGCCAGCGGTCAGTGAGGCTGCCGCCATGCCAAATCCCTGAACCGCCAGCGTCTGGCCCGGCGTGATGAACCGGTCGGTGATCCAACCCCAGATCGGGCGGGTGACCGCCCCGGCAATCTGATAGATGGCCAAGGCACGCGCGGCATGGATCAGATCGAAGTCGGTCGTCGTCGTCAGGTGCACGGTCATGAAGGCGACGAAGGTGAGCTGTGTCCCGGAATACACGAAGCTGGCAACCGACAGGCGGCGGATCGGCGCCTCGCGGAGCAGCGCGAACGGCTGCAGCAACGCGCGCCCGACCACCCGTCGCCCCGGTTCGCGTGCCGCGTCCCATTCGTTGCGGGGAAGTTCCAGGAGGATCGTCAGCAGCAGTATCGCTGGAAGCTCGGCCAGCAACGCCTCACGCCAGCCCGCGATCAGTACCAGCGGCGGCAGCACGAGGCTGGCGAGCACTCCGCCCAGCGGCACTCCGATCTGGCGAAGCGACATAACCATATTGAAGATGCGTGCCGGTGTGTGCGGCACCAGCAGGTGTGTGCTGGCAGGCGCCGCCGCTCCGTAACCGAGGCCCAGAACGACGGCAGCCACCACGAGCCAGCCGACGCTGCCGCCGCCCGCGATTGTCAGCATGGCCGCGGCGGCGACCAGCACAGCTTGCATGGCGCGGACGCCGCCATAGCGATGGATGAACCCGGGCGAGAGCAGCGCCGATATGATGCCAGTCCCGTAGGCCACCGAGACAAAAAGCCCCACGAATTCGCCCCGGACACCAAGCGCCAGGGCGACCGCCGGGGCGATCGCGGGAAGCGAGAACAGCGCCATGGTGGCCAGTGTTTGTGCGGCCAGGGTCGCGATTAGGGGCCAGAGCGGCATCGCGGCGTTATTGCGCTGCGTCTTCCACCAGCACCACGTGCAGCCGGCGCGGGCCGTGAGCGCCGAGCTCCAGCGTCTGTTCGATGTCGGCCGAACGCGACGGGCCGGTCACCAGCATGACATTGCGCGGCATGCCGCCGAACTCGCCACGCAGCAGGTCCCACGCCTCCTCGTACGCGCCAACGACCCGCGATGCGCGCAGCAGCACGATCTCGGTGTCCGCCAGCAGGTTGAGCGTCGTCGGGCGCTCCGGCGCCGATGGAAGCATCAGCGTGCCGGTCTCTGCGATGGCGGCGAATGCGTGCTGCAGGCTGACCGTGTCGGACGCCTCCGCGCGTCCTTCGTGCAGCCGCAGCAGCCGACGCGTCGGCCAGGGGATCGCTTGCAGCTCCGGATGCGGGGCCATCACGATGTCGGTCGGCAGGTTTTGCGAGGCGAGATAGTCCGCCACGGCCTCCGGCACGGCATCGAGATCGGACACGCGGTCGACGGAGCCGAATTCCTTCACCAGATTGGCGGCGAACAGCGCGATCTGCTCGGCGTGCGAAATGCGACTGCGCACGGGAATCAAATGCCGCGGATGCGACGCGAGCCGTCCGCGCAGCATCGCTGTCTGATCATCCGGCAGCGCGCCGCGACGCAGCCCTCGGCGTATCGCGGCTAGCATCGCGTCCTTGCTCATCGTATCCGCCCCGCGCGCTGCTCGCGGGCGTAGCGGGCGAAGAACGTGTCACCCTCCGGCGCAGGCAGGTCCCGCCCGCCGGTCCAGCCGCCGGCGAACGGCAGCTTGCTGAACCGTCCGCGCTTGCGGCCCATCAGTCCCAGCGCCATCGCAGCCGCGCGCGTTGCCAGCCGATACAGCGCAGGCCGCCGCGCGAAGTATGCCCACAGCGCCAGATTGGTGCGCACCACCGGCGGCGTCAGGTGGCGCTCGAACTCGCGCTCGCGCCAGTGGCGCATCAACTTGGGCAGCGGGATCTTCACCGGGCAGACGCTCTCGCACTTGCCGCAGAAGGTGGAGGCATTCGGCAGATGTCCGGCCTGCGCGACGCCGATCAGCGCCGGCGTGAGTACCGCGCCCATCGGCCCGGGATATACCCAGCCATACGCGTGTCCCCCCACCGTGCCATACACCGGGCAATGGTTCATGCATGCGGCGCAGCGGATGCAGCGAAGCATGTCCTGGAACTCAGTGCCCAACATCGCCGAGCGGCCGTTGTCCAGCAGCACGACATGGTACTCGTCCGGTCCGTCCAGATCGCCAGGTCGCCGTGCTCCGGTGGAGAACGTGGTGTAGACGGAAAAATCCTGTCCTGTCGCCGAGCGCGCCAGCACGCGCAGCAGGCTTGTGCAGTCCTCGATCGTCGGGACGATCTTCTCGATGCTGGCCAGCGCGATGTGCACGCGCGGCAGGGTCTGCGTCAGGTCGCCGTTGCCCTCGTTGGTGACGATGACGCTGCTGCCGGTCTCGGCGATCAGGAAGTTGGCGCCGGTGATGCCGACATCGGCTGCCAGGAATTTTTGGCGCAGGCGGGTGCGCGCCTCGGTCAGGATGTCGCGCCGTTCGTGGAACACGCGGTCGGGCGGCAGGTCGGTATGCGATTTGCGGAAGCTCTCTTCCCAGTCTTCCTTGTTCAGGTGGAATGCGGGCGCGATGATGTGGCTCGGCAGCTCGTGGCGAAGCTGGATGATGTATTCGCCGAGGTCGGTCTCGATCGGGGTGATGCCGTGGCGTTCGAGGTGGTCGTTGATGTCCAGCTCCTCGCTGATCATCGACTTGCCCTTGGTGACGGTGCGCGCTCCCGCCGCCTGGCAGATGTCCAGCACGGCGGCGCGCGCTTCATCGGCGGTCGAGCACCAGTGCACATGGCCGCCGGCGGCGATGACCTTGCGTTCCCATTCCTCCAGATAGAAGTCGAGATTGGCGAGCGTGTGGTTCTTGATGTCGCGTGCGATATCGCGGAGCTGTTCGAATTCCGGCAGCGCGGCGACGGCCGAGGCGCGGCGTGCGATGAAGCTCGGCCCGCTGCGCGCGAGTGCCCGCTGGAGCCCGGCATCCGCGATGGCGCGGTGGGCGTTCTCCTTGAAGGCGGGGGAGGTGGCGATGTGCATGCCGGTCCTGTTCTTCTGCGTGGAGCAATGTAGCCGCATCGGTGGCGTGGTCACAGGGTCGCGGCATTGCTACCGTCACCTGCCAACGGTACGCTCGGCGGCAATTCAGCAAACATCGGGTGAATGACCGTGGCGGACATGCCCTCGACAAATCTCGGCAACCAATACCATGTCCCGAAGACCATGAAGGCCTGGGTTCTCGGCGGCCCTGAGGAGTTGGCCCTGGTCGAGAAGCCGGTGCCCGAACCTGGACCTGCCGAAGTGCTGGTGCGGATAGACGCGGTCGCCATTTGCGCGACCGACCTCGAAATCATCCGCCACGGCCTGCCGGCCTCCATCGAGGGCGAGCTGCCCTTCAACAAGGGCTACACGCCGGGCCACGAATATATGGGCACCGTGGTGAAGCTCGGTCCCACCGTGGACGAGTACCAGCCTGGCGACCGCATCGCCGTCGAGATTCATGCGGGATGCGGGCGTTGCCAGCGTTGTCGCGAAGGCATGTACACCTCGTGCCTGAACTATGGGTTTCACAGCAAGGGACATCGGGCCAACGGCTTCAGTACCGACGGCGGATTTGCGGAATATGCGGTGAACCACGTGAACACGATGGTCCATGTGCCGCACGACATGTCGGACGAAGAGGCGACGCTGATCGTCACCGCCGGCACGGCGATGTATGGCCTCGACGTGCTGGGCGGCATCATTGCCGGTGAGGGCGTCGTCGTGATCGGGCCTGGCCCGATCGGGCTGATGGGCGTCGGCGTTGCCAAGGCGCTGGGCGCACAGCCGGTCATCCTGACCGGGACGCGCGACCGTCGGCTCGAGATGGGGAAACGCCTCGGCGCCGATGCCGTCGTGAACGTCAATAGCGAAGATGCGGTGGCGGCGGTGCAGCGCATCACCGGCGGCAGGGGCGTGCAATATGTCCTGGAGTGCTCCGGCGCCCCGAACGCGCTGAACGAGGCGGCGCGGATGGTGAACCGCGGTGGCCGCATCTGCCTCGCGGCGTTTCCGCACGAGCCGGTCTCGGTCGATCTCGCCTACATCGTGCGCAATAACATCTACGTCTTCGGGATCCGCGGTGAGGGCAGGAGCGCGACCCACCGTGCCGCTGCCCTGATGGGACAGCGGCGGTTCGATGCAAAGCTGATCCACACGCACACGTTCCCACTGGGCGAACTGCCGACCGCGTTGCGATACGCGCGCGACCGCGTCGAGGACGCGATCAAGGTGGTGGTGAAGATGCGCGGGAGCTGAGCGACTTGTTCAGAAAGCTGCACGTACAGATTCTGATCGCCATCCTCTTGGGCATCGTGCTGGGCGCGGCCTGGCCATAGGCCGGCATCGCCGGGAAGCCGATCGGCGACGGGTTTATCAGCCTCCGTGCATTGCACCCGACATCTCCTGCGAGCAATCGAGCGCTGCCACTTTAGGATCCGCCGCAGAATAAAATGCTCCAAGTGCTGCAACGGTCATACCACCGTCGTCATGCCGACGCAGAGCCTGCCCCAAGCGAAGGCTGGGGTCGGCATCCATGTCTTTTCTCTGTGCCGGCAGCAAAGACGTGGATGGCGGGCCTTCGCCCGCCATGACAATGAAGAGGTGCGTCCTTCGGTCGCTTCCAGTATAGCCCGCAAGGCAGGACGGATCAGTTCCGGCATCAGAAGATGCGCTCGGCGGAAGTCTCGATCCGCGTGCGCAGTAGAGGGTCAAGGCTAAAACGCGGGTCGTTACAGCGACCGCGATGCCGAGCCGCTGCTCCAACAGTTGCTTGATACCGACCAGTTCGATGAGCGAGAAGCGGCTGTTTCGATCATAGTCGATGAACAGGTCGAGGTCGCTGGTGGAAGTCGCGGCATCGCGCACCATAGATCCAAAAAGGTAGAGCGACGTGGCGCCGAGGGCTCTTACTGCGTCGCTCTGCTCCTTTAGCGCGGATACGGCCTCGTACTTGCGTATGATATCATTGCGCGGGGGAGGGGACTGCCTATGTCGAATAATCCGAGAACCGCACGCCGCCATAGCGCGCGCGATAGTCCGTACGCACGTTGACCAGCGCCACCATGCCCTCGTCCACCTTGGCCTGCGCGCGCTCCAATGCGGGGCGGATGTCCTCCGGCTTGGTCACGTACTCGCCGTACCCGCCAAACGCCTCGCACATCTTGTCGTAGCGCATGTAGCCCAGATCGCGCCCCGGCTTCTCGCGGTTCGGATCGCCGGTCCAGCCACCGTTCAGGCTGACCACGATCAGCAGCGGGATCTTGTGGCGGATCGCGGTGTCCATCTCCATCGCGTTCATGCCGAGTGATCCGTCGCCGTGCACGACGATCACCTGCTTGTCCGGGCACGCCACCTTGGCGCCCACGCCGAACGGCAGTCCGACGCCCATCGTGCCGAACGGCCCCGAATTCAGCCGATGCCCCGGCGAGAACGTCGGCATCGTCTGGCGCCCGAAGTTCAGCGTCTCCTGGCCGTCAACGCACAGGATCGCGTCACGCTTGGCGAAGTTCTTGATCTCCTCGAGCATGCGCACCGGATGGATGTCGCCGTCCTCGGCGTACCTGTTCGCGCCGGCCGCGGACCGCTTCTGCGCCTCGCCATCCGCCAGCTTCTGCCGCCAGGCCTTGTAGCTGTCCTGCGTCACCTTGCCCTTGATGCCGTCGAGCAACTGGCCCAGCACCATCTTGCAGTCGCCGACGATGGGGATGTCCACGCCGCGCGCCGCGGCGCCGATCTCCTCCGGGTCGATGTCGATGCGGGCGATCTTCGCGTTGCCGCCGAAGCGCGGCGGCGCGGCGTGGCCGATGATGTAGTTCATCCGCGTGCCGAGCACGATGATCAGGTCGGCATCGGAGAACGCCGTGTTGCGCATCGTCAGGAACGAGCACGGATGATCGTCCGGCACGACGCCGCGGCCCTGCGGGGTGGTGTAGAACGGAATGCCGGCCGACCTCGACGAACTGCTGCATCTCGGCCCACGCGCGCGACCAGATGACGCCGGAGCCCGACACGATCAGCGGTTGCTTCGCCTCCGCCAGCGCTTTCACCAGTGCGTTGACCTGCCGCGGATCGCCGAGCGGACGGCTGTCCATCTTGCGGCCCGCGAAGCTCCAGTCCACCAGGTTCTCGTCGATCTTCTGGTACAGGATATCGCCAGGCATATCGACGTAGACCGGGCCGGGCTTGCCCGTCATCGCGCGCTGCAGCGCGAAGTTCACCTGCTGCGGGATGCGCTTCAGGTTGTGCACGCGATCGACATGTTTGCAGCAGCCTTCCATCAACTTGACCTGGTCGATCTCCTGGAACACCTGCCGCCCGAACTGGCTGATCGGACTGGAACCGCCGAACGCCACCACCGGACAGCAGTCGATCAGCGCGTTGGCCATGCCGGTGATCAGGTTGGTCACGCCCGGCCCCGACGCGGCCATGCACACGCTCGGCGTCTGCCGCAGACGGCTGTAGGCCTGGCACGCGAACGCCGCCGCCTGCTCGTGGCGGACGTCGATCATGCGGATGCCTTCGGTGATGCAGGTGGCCTCGGCCAGCAGCATCGGGCCGCCCATGATATAGAAGATGTCCTCGATGCCTTCCTTCTTCAGGCACTTCGCCAGGATTTCCGAGCCCGTCAGTTCCGCCATTGGTCCGTCTCCTCTAACCGATCACGCCGCTGCTCTTCAGGCCGCCGATGGCGCTTTTGTCCAGACCGAGCCAGTGCGTCAGCACGTCCTCGTTGTTCGCGCCGAGCAGGGGCGACGGCTTTACCGGCGGCGGGTTGCCCGAGAAGCGCACCGGCCAGCCGACCATCTTGAAGGCCCCGACCGTCGGATGCTGGATCGTCTGCATGATGTTGCGCTTCTCGAAGGTCTGGTCGTTGTAGAGCTCCAGCGTGTCGAGCACCGCACCCGCCGGAACGCCGGCCGCGCCGATGATTTCCATTGCCTCGTATTTGGTGTGTCTTTTGGTCCAGTCGGAGATCATCGCGTTGACCTCATCCGGTCGTTCCGAGCGCGCCGCCGGGCTTTCGTATCGCTCATCGCCGACCAGGTCCTCGCGGCCGATCACGCCGAGCAGCCGTTTCCAGTGCTCGGGATTGGCGCGGCTGGTGAAGACATAGACGTAGTCGTTCAGTCCGCCGCCCTGGCAGGGGAAGGTGCCCATCGGCGGATTGGCGCCGGACACGCTGCTGTCGGCCGCGCGGCCCGCCGCCTTGGTGTCTCCGGTGCGATGCTGGGCCGCGAAGGCGATACGGATGTAGTGCAGCATCGCGTCCTGCATCGCGACCTGAAGGTGATCGCCCTGGCCGGTCTCCTTGCGCCGGTACAGCGCGCCGAGGATCGAGACCGCCAGCAACATCCCCGTGCCGGTGTCGCCCAGCGACGGGCCGGGCTTCAGCGGGCGGCCGTCGCGCTCGCCGGTGATGCTCATGGTGCCGCCGCAGGCCTGCGCGATCATGTCGAACGCCAGGTTCTTCTCGTACGGGCTGCCTTCGCCGAAGCCCTTCACCTGGCAGTAGATGATCGACGGGTTGAGCTTGCTGATCACGTCGTAGCCAAGCCCAAGCCGCTCGATCGCCCCGGGGGCAAAATTCTCCACCATCACATCTGCCTTGGCGGCGAGTTCCTTGACCAGCGCCAGACCCTTGGGGTCCTTCAGGTTGACCGTGATCGACTTCTTGTTGGCGTTGAACAGCAGGAAATACGGGTCATCGACGCCGGCCTTTCCGCCAAGCGCCCGGCCGGGATCGCCGCTCCTGGGGTTTTCCAGCTTGACCACCTCGGCGCCGAGCCAGGCCAGCGCCTCGGTGCAGGATGGTCCCGCCTCGAACTGGGTGAGGTCCAGCACCTTGACGCCCTTCAGACAGGTCTGCCCACCGGCCTCTGCATTCATCTCCGTCCCATCCTCGTTCTGACTGATCAATCACGCTACTGCGAAGCCTGCGGGGATGTAAGTGCTGCCCCCGACCCTGCCCGCGTCGGTGCTGAACGCGTTGACATACGGCGGCCGACCGCTATAACCCGCGCTCTCCGGCCGCCGGGGTTCCTGACGGCCCGCGATGGCGTGGGAATTCGTGTGATGTTCGCAGTGATCCGCACCGGCGGGAAGCAATACCGGGTAACGCCGAACGCGGTGCTGAAGGTCGAGAAACTGGAAGCCGAGGCCGGCGCGACCGTCACCTTCACCGATGTCCTGGCAGTGGGCAACGAGGGAAGCCTGACGCTCGGCGCCCCGACCGTGGCGGGCGCCTCGGTCACCGCGACCGTGATCGCGCAGGACCGGCTGGACAAGATCATCATCTTCAAGAAGCGCCGCCGGCAGAACAGCCGCCGGAGGAACGGCCATCGCCAGCACGTCACCGTGCTGCGCATCGCCGGGTTCGAGAAGGATGGTCAGGCGCTAATGGCTGCGGCGTCCGAGCCGTCCGGAACCGCACTCGAGGCGGCGGAAGACACCGGGGTCGTCTATGGCGAGACGCCGGCCGTCCTTCCCGAGCACCATCACGCCGCGCCGTCCGCCGACGTGGCGCCGCCAGCCGAACACCCCCCCCGTCATCCGCCGATGCACGTCACCGAGCCCGACGCGCCGGCGGGCCTGGAGGCAGCGGAAGGCGAGGGCATCGTCGAAGGCTACACGCCCGAGAACCTGGCCTCACCCGACGCCGAGCGGAAGGAGTAGGCACGCATGGCTCACAAAAAGGCAGGCGGCTCCTCGCGCAACGGCCGCGACACGGAAGGCCGGCGCCTCGGCATCAAGAAGTACGGCGGCGAAGCGGTCATCGCCGGCAACATCATCCTTCGCCAGCGCGGCACGAAGTGGAAGCCGGGCAACAACGTTGGCCTCGGGCGCGATCACACGATCTTCGCCCTGATCGACGGCAAGGTGGAGTTCAAGCGCCGGTCGAACGATCGGGTGCACGTGTCCGTCGCACCGCTGCCGGCTGCCGCCGAGTAAGGCGCCGGGACCCTTTGCGTTTCGAACGGGGGTCGGCGCCAGCCGGCCCCCGTTTTGCTGTGTAGCTGCGGGCGAATGCCCGCTCATCAAGCGTCATGGCCGGACCTGATCCGGCCATCGTTGGAAGCAGGCGATGAAGTTTCTCGATCAGGCCAAGATCCACCTGCGCTCCGGCGACGGCGGCAACGGCGTGTGCGCATTCCGCCGGGAGAAGTTCATCGAGTTCGGCGGACCTGACGGCGGCAACGGCGGCAAGGGGGGCGACATCGTCTTCGAGGCCGTCGCCAACCTGAACACGCTGATCGACTTCCGTTACACGCAGCATTTCCGTGCCAAGAAGGGCGGCAACGGCGAGGGCGCGGACCGCACCGGAGCCGGCGCGCCGGATGTGGTGATCAAGGTGCCGGTCGGTACGCAGATCATGGCCGAGGACCGCGCGACACTGCTGGCCGACATGGATGTGTCGGGCAGGCGCGTGGTCATGCTGCGCGGCGGCGACGGCGGGTTCGGCAACGCGCACTACAAGTCCTCGACCAACCGGGCGCCGCGGCGGGCGGACAAGGGCTGGCCAGGCGAGGAGCGCTGGGTCTGGCTGCGGCTGAAGCTGATCGCCGATGCCGGGCTGGTGGGGCTGCCGAACGCCGGGAAGTCGACCTTGCTCGCCGCGGCTTCGGCCGCGAAGCCGAAGATTGCCGACTATCCGTTCACCACGCTGTATCCGCAGTTGGGTGTGGTGCGGCTGTCGGCGGCGGAAGAGTTCGTGCTGGCCGATATCCCCGGTCTGATCGAGGGCGCGCATGAGGGCGCCGGATTGGGCGACCGGTTCCTGGGCCATGTCGAGCGCTGCGCGGTGCTGCTGCATCTGGTGGACGGTGCTGCCGGCGATGTCGTGCGGGCATGGCGGACGGTGCGTGAGGAACTTGCCGCTTATGGCGGCGGGCTGGCGGACAAGCCGGAGCTGATCGGGCTCAACAAGGCTGATGCGATGACGCCGCGCGAGGCGACGGCGCGGAAGGCGGCGCTGGCCAAGGCGTCCGGCCAGAAGGTGATGCTGCTCTCCGGCGTCACCGGCCAGGGTGTGCCCGAGGTTCTGCGGACGCTGCAGGGAATGATCCAGTCAGCTCCCTCTCCCCTTGGGGCAGAGGGTTGGGGTGAGGGGATGAGGCCCCTACAGCCAGCAGACGATGCCCCTCACCCCGACCCTCTCCCCAAAAGGGGAGAGGAAGAAGGGGACCACCCGCCATGACCCCCTCCGTCGCTTCAGCGCAGCGTATCGTGGTGAAGATTGGCAGCGCACTGGTCGTGGATCACGACGAGGCCGCGCCCCGGACCGCATGGCTCGACGGCGTGGCGGCGGACATTGCCGCACTCCGGGCGCGCGGCGTGGACGTGATCGTGGTTTCCTCGGGCGCCATCGCACTGGCGCGGCGCTCGCTTGGCCTGCAACAGCGGCGGCTCCGGCTCGAGGAGCAGCAGGCCGCGGCGGCGGTCGGACAGATCAAGTTGGCACAGGCCTGGAGCCAGGCGCTGTCGGCACAAGGCCTAACCGCGGCGCAACTGCTGCTGACGCTGGACGACACCGAGGATCGCCGCCGCTACCTCAACGCGCGCGCCACGCTCAACACGCTGCTCGGCCTCGGCTGCATTCCGGTGATCAACGAGAACGACACGGTGGCGACCGCGGAGATCCGCTTCGGCGATAACGACCGTCTCGCGGCGCGGGTGGCGGAGATGACGCAGGCCGACCAGCTTCTGCTGCTGTCCGACATCGACGGCCTCTATGCCGCCGATCCGCGACGCTATCCCGCCGCCGCGCACATCCCGCTCGTGCCGGCCATCACGCCGGAGATCGAGGCGATGGGTGGCGAACCGCCGCCCGGTTACTCCTCCGGCGGCATGCGGACCAAACTGGTGGCGGCGCGCATCGCCACACAGGCGGGTTGTGCGATGGCGATCGCGTATGGCCATACCGACCATCCGCTCGCGGCATTGGAGAATGGCGCTCGCTGCACGTGGTTCCTTGCCGCTCCCGAAGGTCGTTCGGCCCGCAAGCGCTGGATCGCCGGCGCGCTGGCTCCGCTCGGTGCATTGGTGGTGGATGCCGGTGCCGCGCGCGCACTCGCCGCCGGCCGTTCCCTGCTGCCTGCCGGCGTGCGCGGTGTCGAAGGCACCTTCGAGCGCGGTGATCCGGTGGTTGTCCGAGGGCCCGACGGTCGGGCATTGGCACGCGGCCTGTCCGCCTATGCCAGCGTCGATGCGGAACGCATTGCCGGGCATCGGTCGGATAAAATCGAGACGATATTGGGTTGGCATGGACGCGATGAGATCATCCACCGTGATGATCTGGTCTTACTCTGAGCTGAGTTAGGACGGGCGTTATGGGTATCCCCGCGGATCAAGCCCCATTGGCGCTAAATTTGCGCCATGTCGGCAGCACTACCCTCCTGTCATGGCCGGCCCACGGGTCGGGCCAAAGGGCCGCCCGAGGACATACTCCAGCCGTCACTAACAATTTTGACGCGCGAAGCAGCGCAAGACGTGGGTGGCCGGGCCAAGCCCGGCCATGATCGGTGGTAGCGATGACGGCTATTTTGGCGTCTAAGGGATCAAGCCCAGGGGTCAACCCATCCCACTTCTGACGGGATGCAGTAGATACAAGGATCGGTGGAGCGCAGCGATACCCATCTCAAGCGTCAAATTCATCTGCCTTGCTCTAAGCTGCATCGCAAAGGCAGACTGACATGAGAGGAAGGCCACGGATGCATATCGAGACCGAAGCGACCCAGCATCTGCAACGCGCAGCTAGCGCCGCGCGCGCCGCCTCGCATGTCCTGGCGCGACTGCCGGATGCGGAACGCAATGCCGCGTTGCGTGCGATGGCTGCGGCATTGCGATCGCAGTCCGTCGCGATACTTGCTGCCAATGCTACCGACCTCGCGGCCTGCGGCGGCACTGCTGCATTCCGTGACCGGCTCACGCTCACCGCAACACGCGTCGATGCCATGGCCAAAGGGCTGGAGGACATCGCGCGACTGCCCGATCCGCTCGGCCGCACGCTGGCCGATTGGACTCGGCCGAACGGCCTGCGCATTCAGCGCATCGCCACACCGATCGGTGTGATCGGCATGATTTACGAAAGTCGGCCGAACGTCGGCGCCGATGCCGCGGGTATCTGCTTGAAGTCGGGCAATGCCGTCATCCTGCGCGGCGGTTCGGAGAGCCTGTACAGCGCTCAGGCGATCAACGCTGCACTGGTGACGGGGTTGCGCGCGGCGGGATTACCCGACGCCTGCGTGCAGGTCGCGCCGAATGCCGATCGCGCTTATGTCGCGGCGATGCTGGCGGCGGCCGGGCTACTCGATCTGATCGTGCCGCGCGGTGGAAAGTCCCTGGTTGAGCGGGTGCAGCGTGAGGCGCGCGTGCCGGTATTGGCGCATGCCGAGGGGCTTTGCCACACCTATGTGCATGCGTCCGCTGACCACGCGATGGCACGCAGCATCGTGGCGAATGCCAAGATGCGCCGCACCGGCATCTGCGGCGCGACCGAGACTCTGCTGATCGACCGTGCCATCGCGCCCGCCTTGCTGCCGGACATCGTCGCCGATCTGAGCGCCCTCGGCTGTGACTTCCGCGCCGATGCGGCGGCGCGCGATATCGTTCCCGAGCTTCCCGCGGCGAGCGAAGCGGATTTCGACACCGAATGGCTGGATGCGATTCTATCGGTCGCGGTGGTCGATGGCGTTGATGCGGCGATGGCACACATCGCGCGCCATGGCTCCGAACACACCGACGCCATCGTCGCCGAAGACGCATCGGCGGCCGGGCGTTTCCTCAACGGCGTCGATAGCGCGGTGGCGTTGTGGAATGCCTCGACGCAATTCTGCGACGGCGGAGAATTTGGCTTTGGCGCCGAGATCGGCATTGCCACCGGGCGCATCCATGCACGCGGCCCGGTGGGGCCCGAGCAACTGACGACCTATCGCTACCTGGTGATCGGCACCGGGCAGGTGCGTCCCTGAACGCGCCGCCGGCCCATGAGCCGATCCCCCGGTTTGGCGACCGGCGACGCATGCGCATCGGGCTGCTCGGCGGTTCGTTCAATCCGGCGCATGCGGGGCATCGCCATATCATCGATCTTGCCCGACGACGTCTGCGGCTCGATCAGGTGTGGCTGCTAGTTTCACCCGGCAATCCGCTTAAACCGCAACGCGGCATGTCTCCGCTCGGCGTGCGTGTGGCATCGGCGCGCACCATCGCGGACGGGCGACGCATTCTGGCAAGCGCTATCGAGGCCGCGTTCGGCACGCGCTACACTGTCGATACGCTGCGGCGTCTGTTGCGCCAGTTTCCCCGTGCGCGCTTCGTCTGGCTGATGGGCGCCGACATTCTGATACAATTGCCGCGCTGGCGTCGCTGGCTGGAGATCGTTCGCCGTATTCCCTTCGCTGTTCTGCCGCGGCACGGCTACAATCATTGTGCATTGGCTGGTCAGGCGGCGCACCGACTGGCCCGTGCAAGACGGCCGATGCGGTTGGCTGCGGTGTTATCCGGACTTCCCGCGCCCGCCTGGGTCTTTTTGTGCGTTCCGCAGCACGCCGCATCGGCCAGTGCGATCCGTGCCAGCAGAGGAGCAGAGTCATAGCCAAGTTGCCGAAACCGTTCTCGCCCGCGCGGCATCGAGCCGCTCCGCGCAAAAAGATCGCCAAGCCGACGTTGTCTGCGGCCGGCAACACGCCTGGCACGCCGCGCAAGAAGACGATTGCGGCTGGTCCGCGCGTCGCCGCACCACGCCGGTCACGAAAGGCCGAGCCGTCCGCGTTGCAGCGACTGCAGCTGGTGATCGTCGGCAGCCTGGAGGACGATAAGGCGGAGAACGTCGTGACACTCGATCTCGAGGGCAAGGCGTCGTTCTGCGACCGTATGGTGATCGCGACTGGCCTGGCCGACCGGCAGATCACCGCGATGGCGGAGCATCTGTCGGAGAAACTGCACGAGGCCGGGCTGAAGCGCGTGCAGGTTGAAGGCTCGAACGGCGCCGATTGGGTGCTGATCGATGCCGGTGACATCGTCGTGCACCTGTTCAAGCCGGAGGCACGGGCGATGTATGCGCTGGAGAAGATGTGGGGATCTGAACTCGACGAGGTGGTATAGACGTAGGGTCCGTTGGTCGGTGCGATTCGGCCAACGCGATGACGGGGTGGGGCTGTTCGATCAGCCGCGTGGCCGCCACCAGTGCGGCTGCAACGGATAAATCCTGCATGCGTTCGGTCTTCGACAGTACCGCGGCAGCCCTTGGCCCCGCTGGCGAATATTCGTGCGCCGGTGTCGGTCCGAAAAGACCAAGCGTCGGTGCGCCAGCTGCGGCGGCGAGGTGCATCAGACCGGAATCGTTGCCGACGAACAGCGCGCATCGCGCGAGGCATGCCGCCGCCTCCGGCAGCGTCAGCTTGCCGGCGAGATCAATCGCATCCGGCAGGGCAGCCAGAAGCGGGGCGGCGATCGCTCGTTCCGCTTCACCGGGACCCGCGAGGACCAAGGGAACGGCGCCCGGAAGCGGGCCGGCGACCAGCGCTTTGAACAGGGCGGCGTAGCGGTCGGCGGGCCAGACCTTCGGCGCCCAGTTTGCGGTCGGGCCCAGACCGATCACCGGGCGACCCGCCGACAGCAACGCAGCAGCGCGCGCTCGATCCTCGGGCGCTGTCCACATCACCGGCATAGGCGGCGGATCGAGGCCCAGCACTGCGCCAAGTTGGGCGACCTTGTGGCCGGAACTGCGTCGCATCACCGCGCGTCGGCGCGCCGGCACCATCCACGCAAGCGCCGAACCGCGGATATCCACCACAAGGTCCCAGAGTGTCGTTGCCGCGCAGGCCCAAAGCGGCAGCCAGTGCAGACTGTAGGGTCGCTTGTCGAACACGATAGTGCGCTCGCAATTCGGCATGCGCGCGAACAGACCTTCCGCCACGGGACCGCAGGCGACAGTGATGCTGGCCTCGGGATGCGTGCGGATCAGGTGGTCCAGCAGGCCGGTCGACAGCACCGCATCGCCGAGGCGGTTGGAAGTAACGAACAGAATGCGCATCACGCCCCGCTTAACACGGTTTGACGATGTGGGAGAGGTTGGGCAGCGTCTGGCGCAATTCTGAAGGAGTCCAGCGATGCCACAGACGCTCCCCGCCATCAGCCTCGTTGCAGTACCAGGCCGCCGCCGGCTCACCATGAACATTGCGCGCGACATCGAGCGCCGCGGGTACACCGGCATCTTCTCGCCCAGCATGTTCGGCAACATGTCGCTGTGTGAGGCGCTGGCCTGGAACACCGAACGCATTACCTTCGGTACCGCCATCTCGCCGATCTACGCCCGCACGGTGCAGGACTTCGCGCAGAGCGCGGCCTTCATGCATGAGGTGTCCGGTGGACGCTTCCGTTTGGGCATCGGCGTTGCGCACGCGCCGAGCCATCTGCGCATGGGCGTGACGGTGGGCAAGCCGCTCGCCGACACGCGGGCATTCGTCGAGAAACTTCACGCCCAGGAGGGGCTCGGCGAGATGCCGCCGATCATCATCGCGGCACTGCGGCAAAGGATGGTGGCGCTGGCCGGCGAGATTTCCGAAGGCGTGATGTTTGCCAACGCCGCGCGCTCGCACATGGCGGCATCGCTCGCGGTGTTGCCGGCGGCGAAGCGCGACGACGAGGCGTTCCTTATCGGCAACATGCTGCCGACCTGCATCAGCGACGACATCGAAGCCGCAAAAGCGGTCTGCCGCCGCACGCTGACGCCCTACGCATTCCTGCCGAACTACCGCAACTACTGGAAGGAGGCCGGATACTTCGAGGAAATGACAGCGATCGAGCGTGCCATCGCCGAAGATCGTCACGACGACGTGCCGCGGTATCTGACGGATCGATGGCTGGCGGACGTTTCGTTGTTCGGCCCGGCGTCGCGCGTTCGTGACGAGCTGGATGCATGGTATGCCGCCGGTGTGCGCACGCCAGTCATCGTACCGTCCTCGGCCGCGGGCAATCAACTGAAGGCGCTGGAAGAGATGCTCGCCGCGTTCGGTTAGAATCTCCTCCGAACTGCAGGATAAGCGCAGGCCGACGTGTAATTTTCCCCCTCCCGCACGGGGAGGGGGAGGACTTTTCTCCAGCCGCCCCGGAGGCCGCCGGGGACCGTATGCGTTTACGGCGTGTCCCAGAACGGATGGGCGCCGTAATAGTCGTCAACCCGGCGACCCCAGGCCGGGTCTTCCCAACCCACCGTCTCGTCGGTGGCGTAGGACGGGGCGCCTTCCAGCGTTCTCCGGTCGAGATCGACGACATACCCGCCCATCGACGTGTCGTATTTCAGCTTCTCCCACGGCAGCGGATAGTGCCGATCGCCGATGCCGAGGAAGCCACCGAAGCCGACCACCGCGTAGGCGATCCTACCGCTGACCTTGTCGATCATGACATCCTCGACACTGCCGAGGCTGTCGCCGGCGGGATTGTAGATGTAGGTGCCCTGCACCTGGTCGGCGCCGATCAGCCGGCCGGAGGTGTTCTTCGGGTCGTGGATGCTGGCCATGTCGTAGTCCTTTGGCATTGTTGCGGCCAGAGAAACGCGCATGCACCGACGAAGTTGCCGCTCCGGCGGATCAGTTCGGCGTCAGGACGCGCAGAGACGCATCAGGCCGCGCAGGTCCGGCAATGCTTCAAGCCGATCGATTTCGCCAAGCAGGTCCCGGGCCTTCGCGCCGCCCAGGACCGGCTCGGCGAGCGAGGTGAATTTTTCCGCGAGCCGCTTGCCCTGTTCATCGATGTCGGCGGCGGGAACGCCGGAATCGTATCGTGCCGTCACGCGCCTGCCATCGGTCAGTTCGAGTTCCAGCTCGGCCACTGTGCTGGACCGGCCGGCGTGAAAATCGAATTCCACTTTGTCGCGCAATGCGATCAGCGTTGGATCGGCCACAGTTTCCTCGGAGTAGCTGGCAAGCCCGCCGGTATCGACGCCCGCGAGCGCCATTGCCGTGGTCTGGCGGAGGCTGAACTTCGCCTCCAGGCCGGTGCGCGGCGCGGGAATGTTGCAGATGCGATCGCAGGTCTCGTCAAGGCTCAGATGAATGCGTGCGATCCGATCGGGCGTGAGCCCATGCTGCTCGCGCAGCAAACGCGCGGCCTCGATCGGCGCGTGCGTCATGTAGCAGGCGGCATGGTACTTGAAGAGGTTGTTGCGAATGTGGAAACCGCCGTGCGGCGTGGTCAGCGCCTTGTCCGGATGGTAGTCGGGACTGTGCGTGCGGGCGAAGCCTTGGGCACACTCCACCACATCGCCGCGACTGGTGAAGCCGCGCTTGGCCAGCCGGGCGGCGAGCAAGCCGTGATACGCCGCCTTGCCGGCATGCAAAGGCTTGCACATTGTGCCGAACATCGACTTCAGTCCCGCCGCCTGCGTTCCCGCGATGCCAAGCGCGGTGACGAACTGCTCCGCCTCGAGACCCAGTAGGTGCGCGCACGCGGCGGCGGTACCGAAACTGCCGAGCGTGCCTGTCGCATGGAATCCGAGCACATTGTAATGACCAGGCGCCAGCAGCAGCCCGAGTCGGCACTGCAACTCGTAGCCCGCGACGAACGCGGTGATGACATCGACACCGGAACTGCCGCGCTCCTCGGCCAGCGCAAGCAGCGCCGACAGCAGCACGACCGATGGATGCCCGGTCATTGCCAGGTTCACATCGTCGAAGTCGAGGGCATGCGACGCCGCGCCATTGACCAGTGCGGCCGACAGCACCGGAAGGCGCTCGGCGTGACCGAGCACCGTCGCGATCTGCGCGCCGCCCTGCTCGGCCATTTCCGCAAGCAGGATGTCGGCGAGATCCTCCTTCGATCCGGCCAGCGTGCAGGCGACGTAATCCAGCACGCATTGCCGCGCGAGCGTACGCACCTCGTCGGGTAGGTCGGCGTAGGTCAGCGTGCGCGCCTGCTCGGAGAGCGCGCCGGTGAGGCCGCGGGATGTCCCCTGGGATGCGAAGTCGGTGATGACGTTCATGTCGCGATGCTCCTCAGCGTCCCTGGAAATTCGGCTTGCGCTTTTCGTTGAAGGCACGGATGCCCTCGCGGCGGTCCTCGGTCGGCACCATGCGGTTATACGCCTCGATCTCGAACATCATGCCGCTGGCGAGGTCCATGTTAAGCCCGTAGTTCACCGATTGCTTGATCTGCCGCGTGGAGATCGGCGCGTTGGCGGCGATGACCGCGGCGGTTTCCAGCGCTTCGGCCAGCAGCGTTTCCACCGCGCAGATGCGGTTCACCATGCCCCAGTCGAACGCCTGTTGCGCGGTGAACGGCTTGCCGGTGAGCAGAATCTCTTTGGCGCGCCGTGCCCCCACCGCGCGCGGCAGGCTCTGCGTGCCGCCAGCGCCCGGCATGATGCCGAGCGTCACCTCAGTCAGCGCAAAGCGGGCATGCTCCGCAGCATAGATGAAGTCCGTGCAGAGCGCGATCTCCATTCCGCCGGCATACGCTGCGCCGTTCACCGCGGCGATGGTCGGCACCGGGCATTGGACGATGGCGCGGATGGCACGCTCGAAGATCAGGTGCTGATCCTGCCACTGCTGATCCGTCATGCCGTTGCGCTCCTTCAGGTCGCCGCCGGCGCAGAACGCGCGCGGTCCAGTGCCGGTGAGCACGATGCAACGCTGCTCGTTGGGCGCGCCGCCGATGCCGTGGAACAGGTCCAGCAGGTCGAGGCCCATCTGCGTGTTCATCGCATTGGCGATTTCGGGACGATTGAGGGAGATCAGCAGCGTGTGCGGCTGCGGTTGGCTCATTTGAAGGGTGGCGTATGTCTTCGCCATGGTAATTCGTCCGAAGCAGTGGCGTTGGGCCGACACTGCGCGAGACCATGAAGGGGCGCAATGGTCCAGCAGGCCCGCTGCTCCCGCCATCCCTTGGGTGGCATTGCCGCCTTGCTTCGAGGTATAGGGGGTCCTTCCCAGCACCGTTCCAACCCACTTTCATGTCTTCGCAATCAAGTCATAGAGCTTTTGAATTCAATGGCTTATGGTGACACCGTGATGAAGCAGCAAGAGCCGTCGTCCGCAGCTGACGCGCGCGAGCCGGACAGCCTGTTGCTGCAGCTGGATGGATTCGAGGGTCCGCTCGACCTGCTGCTCGACCTCGCCCGGGCGCAGAAGGTCGATCTGGCGAAGATTTCGATTCTGTCGCTGGTCGATCAGTATCTCGCCATGATCGAGGGTGCGCGTCGCATCCGGCTGGAGCTGGCGGCAGATTGGCTGGTGATGGCGGCCTGGCTCGCCTGGCTGAAATCGCGCCTGCTGCTGCCCGAAGGCAGCGAGGCCGCGGAAGACGGCGAACTCGCCGCCGACATCCTTGCAGCCCGTCTGCGCGATCTTCAAACGGTCCGGGCTGGCGCCGTCTGGCTTGCTGCCCGGCCACAGCTCGGCCATGACGTGTTCGGACGTGGAGCACCCGAGGACCACACGCAAATAGACCGCTCGCGCCTGGCGCTGGACCTGGCTTCGCTGCTGCGGGCCTATCTGCTGGGAGTCCGGCGCGGCAGCGCCACGCGGCGTTATCAGCCTCGCCCACTCAGTCTGTGGAGCGTGAAGGACGCCCTGCAGCGCCTCGCCTCGCTGCTCGGCAGCGTTCCCGATTGGACGAGCCTCGACCAGTTCTTGCCGGATACGTTCGGCGGCCCGCTGGAGCGCCGCGCCGCTCTGGCCAGTACGTTGTTGGCCAGTCTCGAACTGGCGCGCAGCGGCGGTGCCCGGTTGCGGCAGGAACTGGCATTCGGCCCGATCCTGGTGCGGCGCGCCACCGACGGGGTAGAGGAGTAGGGCATGACAGACGAACAGCCGGCGGAGCCCGTGGCTCCGGACGAAGAAGCCCTGCGGCTGGCGGAGGCGTTGGTGTTCGCCAGCGCCGGGCCGGTGGGCGCGCGCGCCCTGTCACAGCTGCTGCCCGAGAACATCGACGCCGATGCGGTGATCGCCGCTCTTCGCGAGCGCTATGCCGGGCGGGGCGTCGAGCTGGTCGAAATCGGCGGCGGCGTGCAGTTCCGCACCGCGCCGGACCTCTCGCCTAGGCTGCGCAAGGTGATCCAAATTCCCCGCCGCCTGCCGCGGGTGGCGATGGAGACGCTGGCGATCATTGCCTACCACCAGCCGGTGACGCGTGCGGAGGTCGAGGAAATTCGCGGAACCAGCCTGGCGCAACAGACGCTCGACGCGTTGCTGGAGGCAGCCCTGATAGCGCCGAAGGGCCGCAAGGAGAGCCCGGGGCGACCGACGCTCTGGGGAACCACGCCGCAGTTCCTGGCCCAGTTCGGTCTGAAGGACCTGCGCGAACTGCCCCGCCGCGAGGATCTGCTGCTGGAACCCCCACAACCGGCGCTGCAATCGCAGACAGCCTCGGAGGCGGCGCCGGAAGGCGGCGTGCCGTGATCACTGGCCACTGATCACTGATCGCTGCTACCTAGCGCCATGTTCGATTTTGCCTGGTCCGAAATTGCCTTGATCGCAGCCGTCGCGCTGATCGCGATCGGTCCGAAGGACATGCCGGCGGCGATTCGCGGCATCACCAACATGATCAAGAAGGCGCGCCGCATGGCCGCCGAGTTCCAGACCCACGTCGATGAGATGGTGCGCGACGCGAACCTGGACGAAGTGCGCAATCAGTTCAACGAGATCCGTAATTTCGATGTGAAGGGCCACATCGAACGGGCGGTGGACTCGGATGGCTCGCTGCGCAGCACCTTCGCCACCAATCCTTTGGAACCGACGATTCCGGCGGCCGCATCCCCGATCATGAAGGAGGTCGACGTGAGCGACCTCCAGTTCGAAAGCCCCGCGAAGGCGCCGGCCGTCGCCGATGCTGGCGTCGGGCCCGAACCGAGTCCGGTGCCAGTGGCAGAGCGGGCGGCAGAGATCGCGATCGAGGCGGGACCTGCCTCGGGACCATCGCAGATACCGGCCTTCATCCCACCGAACATGACACCGCCGCCTGGGTCGTGCACCAAAAAACACCCCACCCAGCAGACGGCCGTCGAACCGGAGCCGCCGGCTTTCATTCCGCCCGAGGTCGTGTTGCAACGCCGATCGCGTCCCTCCGCCTGAGACGACAGACGGCGCACTCCCTGAAAGCTGACCATGTCCACGACCGAAGAAAAAGACGATCCGATCCATGACAAGCCGATGCCTCTGCTCGATCATCTGGTCGAGCTGCGCCGTCGGCTGATGTGGTCGATCGCCGCATTTTTCATTTGCTTTGTCGTCTGCTACCACTTCTCGGCGCAGATATATGGCTTCCTCGCCCAGCCGCTGGTCGACATCCTGGAGAAACAGTCCGGCACACCGCGACGCCTGATCTTCACCCAGCTTTATGAGGTGTTTTTCACCTATCTGCGTGTGGCGTTCTTCGGCGCAGCTTTCCTGTCCTTCCCGGTGATCGCATCGCAGGTCTGGCTGTTCGTGGCCCCGGGCCTGTATCGCAGCGAGAAGCGCGCATTCTTCCCATTCCTGGCGGCCACCCCGGTGCTGTTCGTGCTTGGGGCGGCACTGGCCTACTACTTCGTGTTTCCGTTCGCCTGGCGGTTCTTCATCAGCTTTGAGAGTCCGACCGGCAGCAGCGTGCCGATCCAGCTTGAGGCGAAGGTGAGCGAATACCTTGACCTGGTGATGAAGCTGATCTTCGCCTTCGGCATCACCTTCGAGCTGCCGGTGTTGCTGACCTTGCTGGCAAAGGTTGGCATCGTCTCATCGGCGGGACTGAGGAAATTCCGCCGCTACGCCTATGTCGGCATGTTCGTCGTCGCAGCGATCCTTGCACCGCCGGACGTAATCACGCAGACCGGGTTGGCGATCCCGCTGATCGCGCTTTACGAGATCTCCATCATTGCGGCGAAGATGGTTGAGCCGAAGCCGGTCGAGGTGTGATGTGCCTCCCACGTCACAGTACATGACGATGTTCCATTGGTGCAGATATGCATGACATCCGAACCATTCGTGCCGATCCCGCCGGTTTCGATTCCGCTCTGGCGCGGCGGGGGTTGGCGCCGGCGTCGTCGGACATCCTCGCCAAGGACGCCGAGCGGCGCGCGGTGCTGACCGCATTGCAGGAAAAGCAGGCGCGCCGCAATGCGCTGTCGCGCGAGGTGGGGCAGGGCAAGCGCACCGGCGCCAACACGGCTGCACTGGAAAGCGAAGTGGTGGCGCTGCGCGGCGAGATGGAGGGCTTGGAGAGGGAGGCTGCCGCGCTGGATGAAGAAATCCGCAGCATCCTTGAAAACCTGCCCGCCGTGCTGGACCCGGACGTGCCGGACGGCCCGGATGAAACCACAAACGTGGTGCTGAAGCAGCACGGCGCGCCGCGCGATCTCGGCTTTCAGCCGAAGCAGCATTTCGAGCTGGGCGAAGCGCTCGGCATGATGGATTTCGCCACCGCGGCGAAGCTTGCCGGCACGCGCTTCGTCGTACTGCGCGGTCCGCTGGCGCGGCTGGAGCGGGCGCTTGGCCAGTTCATGATCGACCTGCACACGCGCGATCACGGCCATACCGAGATGGTCGTTCCGTCCCTGGTCAACGAGGCCACCGCCTACGGCACGGCCAGCCTGCCCAAATTCCGCGACGACCTGTTCGAAACGCTGGATGGGCGGTTCCTGATCCCCACGGCGGAGGTGCCGCTCACCAACACGGTCGCCGGCGAGATCGTGGCGGAAAGGGATCTGCCGATCCGCCTTACTGCGCTGACCGATTGCTACCGTGCCGAGGCGGGCGCCGCGGGACGGGATACGCGCGGCATGTTGCGCCAGCATCAGTTTCGCAAGGTGGAGCTGGTGTCGATCGTTCATCCCGACCACAGCGTGGCCGAGCAGGAGCGCATGGTGTCTTGCGCGGAGAAGGTGCTGAGCCAGCTCGAACTGCCGTTCCGCCGTGTCGTGCTGTCGTCCGGCGACACCGGCTTTCCCTCCGCCCGGACATTCGATCTCGAGGTCTGGCTGCCCGGCCAGCAGGCGTGGCGCGAGATCAGTTCCACCTCGAACTGTCGCGATTTTCAGGCGCGGCGGATGAATGCCCGGTTCCGCGCGGCCGATGGCAAGACGGTCGCCCATGTGCACACGTTGAACGGGTCAGGCGTGGCGGTTGGGCGGGCATTGATCGCGGTGATGGAGAACCACCAGCAGGCCGACGGATCGATCCTGATCCCGGCCGTGCTATGGCCCTACATGGCCGGGGTGGAGTGCATCGCCTCACCAGATGCCGGGTAACAGTCGCCACGGAACGCGCGCCGCGTAGTCCGCGTAGCCGGGCAGTTCGGCGCTCAGCATCCGATCTTCCTTGATCGTCCGCCACAGCAGGATGGGCACGCCGACCCAGCCGATTGCGGCTGCCAGCCAGGAGCCCAGTGCGATACCGTTGGCGAGAATCACGACCAGAGCCGCGGTGTAGCCGGGATGGCGTACGAAGCGGTACGGTCCGCCGCTGATCACGCGCTGTCCGCGATCGGGTTGAATCCGGACGGCGGACGAGAAGAAGCGGTTGACGCGCATCGCCCAGATGACCGGCACCCAGCCGAGCGCGAACAGCAGTAGCGCCGTGGCACGCAGCCACACCGGCACGCCGTCCGACCAGTGCAGACGACCGCGGTCCAGTCCGGCGATCGCGAGGATCACCAAGAACAGCAGGGTGCTGAGCCAGTATCCCGGTGATGGGCTCTTCCCGGCGGGACGCATGCGCTCGCGCACCAGGTCGGGTTCGATGATCAGCACGGTGGCCACGCAGATTGCGGCCAGTTCCACGAGCCAGCACCAGAATTCGATGACATCCATTCGGCCCGCGGTGCCGAACAGGACGGCAGCGCAGACCACCAGCATGACGGCGATCGACGGCATGGCAGAGCGCGGGATGCGATCCTCGGTCATCATCCACCTCTCGACGGAATTCTACGCGGGTTCAATGCTCTCGACGAGGTTCGGGAGGTCCGCGAGGTTCGGTCATGCGGATGGTATCGTTGGGAGCGGGTGATTGCCGCAACGGACTGCCGATGACGCGATCGGATTCCATTCATCGCTCATCACGCAATTTGATCTGATCCCGGCCTCACGGCACCGTCATGGTCGGCGAAGGCGGCCCATTCGCGTCTATTTCGTGCTGTGATCGGCGATGTCGTGGATGGCGGGCATGCCTGCGAAGGCGGGGCAAGTAATTCCGTGCACGATGAAAACTGTATTTGTAACGGTATGGCGTTGCACTCCGTCCATTCCGTCGTGGCTACGTGCCGTTGTCCGCCTAGCCTCACACGCGAGGGTTGGGGTAAATCTTGATATTGCCACAAGTGGAGCACCGGAACCTACGCCGGATCCATGTCGACACTGTGAAGACCAACGGCGCCTTCGTTCTCGACACCGTTCGATTTGCGCCGTCAGGCAGATATCCAGGAGACAGACAACAGGGGAATTGACTGTCTGCACCAGTCATTATGGCGACAGAACCGTAACGGAAACAGGACAAATCAGACGACGGCTCTACCGTATCGGGCAAACAATTACCCATTGTGTACGTTTTTCGCGTTTCTTCCATCAAGTGCCTATCAAATTATTATTTTGATATCGGGACCATCCTGTAATCGGTATGAGTAATGTTGTAATTCGATATAATTATCCTTGCCGTTAGATTGCGATTATGCAACTTTATATTCGGTCGATCAGACCACGCATAAGGAGAGGAGTACCAAATGGCCCGAAATCGAAATCCGCGCCTGCATTGGCGCCGCGCCCTGCTGGCGACCACTGCCGCACTCTCGTTCGGTGCGCAGAACGCCGCCTGGGCGACCTGCCTGGACGGCACTACGTTCCCCGCCGGCGGCTATCAGATCGGCAAAGCGCCGGTGAAGGTCGCAGCCAACTGGTCGCCGAACGTCTTCACCAGCACGGAGGGTTCCAACTTCATCCCGGACGTCTCGACCAACGATCAGACCACCGGCGCACCGACGGGCGGCGGGCACAACTGGGCGTTCGACCAGGGCTCCACGCTGTGCAAGCTGGGTGATGCCGGGAATAAAGCCGGGACGGTCACCAACGCCTGGATTCTGCCGCCAAGCACGTCTCAGGATTGCATCGTCCTGCCGATCATCAAGAACGGCAAGGTTACCAATCTCGGCGACATCCCGTTCCAGGGTGCACCCGTCACCCCGGTCTGCGATCCGACCAAGCTCAGTGGCTTTACGATCACCAACCCCGACGGAACCACAACCACAACCCCGATACCCAACCCGGCCAACAGCTACGCCAACCAGCTCGGCTGCGGGATTGCCGCTTTCAACAACGGTGGCGTGCCTGTGGCCACCACTGCGGCAACCGCAACGTCCTATATGTTCGTCGCCGGCATCAAGGGCGGCTTGTTCCACTATGAGTTGGACAACAACGGCCCGATCGGCAAGACCGTCGGTTCGTTCAGCTACTACTCCGACATCCCCGAGGGGCTGAAGCTCCAGGCTGCATCGGTGAGCCCGGATGGCCAGTTCGCCATGGCCATCTCCAACCGCCGCAGCCAGGCGCAGATCTGGGCGTGCATCGATCCGCTGGGCAACCCCGGAGACCCCGGCAAGCCGCTCGACCCGGGCTTCTTCGTACCGGATGCCAGCTCGGTGTTCTGCGGGGGCATTGGCCAGAGCGGCCTTGCCACCAACCTGGCATCGACCTTCGGTCCGGACGGTCAGCCGTATATCGGTGGCCAGCGTGTGGTCAACACGTTCCTGAACACCCCCGGCGGTACACAGGGCGGCGCCTGGCCGCAGTGCATCCACTTGGGCGGTGGCCCGATTCCCGCGGGAACGACCGCTGCGCAGCTGCATGACCTGATCCTGGCTGATCTTTCCAGCTCGGCGTACCAGGTCGGCGGCTCGGCCGCGCAGAATGTCGGACGGACCACGATCGCCAACACCGCGAACAAATGCGGCACCATGACTGCCAACGCCGGCTTCACCTCGGCGCTCATCACCCAGCCGAGTTCTCTGACCGGCCACGTCGCGGCGGACGGCACCGGCTATATCTATACCGGCCCGCTGGGCGGCCTCGTGATCCAGGCCCATCTCGGCAAGGACCTCGTCGGCCGGACGACCTACAAGACCCGCACCTACCTGAGCGGCATTTCGCTCAGCACCGGCCTGGGCGTCGCCGACGACCTCGGCTCGCTGATGGTCCAGACCGATCCGTCGGCCGTCGGCCTGTCGGGTCAGGAGGTCATCACCAAGACGCCGCTCTGCGAAGACATGCAGTAGCAGCCTCTTGACCTTGCGGTCCTGGCCTCTCTCTTCGCTGCGGTGAAGGGCAAGGCGGCCAGGACCGCGAGACTTCGCGACCACTTGCCGAGTGCGCTGGTTCCCGGGCCCAGAGGTTCGCCGCGACCTGAATGCGATCGCGACTGGCGGTGGGGTCGCGGGCAAACTCAATTCCGTTCCCGGGGAACGGACAGCGGGCGGCTCTCTGTCATTTTTGCAAGTGTCAAAAAAGCTGCGGGGACGGATTATTCCCAATCACAGCGTCTCGGCAACATCTCGAAAAGGTGAATTGTTGTGAGATTTGCGCTAAGAGAAGGTTCTGGCTGTCGTGAAGAGGACTTTGCGATGGGTATCGAACCTGCTGAACCGTGGGTTGATGTGCTCCGCCACACTATTCTTGGGCTGGTCCGCCGCGATGGCCCCGATTTGACAGCGCGTCAACTGTGCGCGTTTCTGACGTGCTATATGGAGGACGAGGCGCAAACAATTCGCGGCCTGGCATCCCGGCTCAGCATACGGAAGACAGCGATCAGCCGCGCACTGGATCGTCTGTCGGAGTTTGATCTCGTGCGTCGCAGGCACGATCCGCACGACCGGCGCAGCGTGCTGATCCAGCGTACCGAGGCGGGCACGGAATTCCTGCGCACACTCAATGAAATATTGGCAGACGCTGCGGACAAGGCGGACCGAGCGCCGGTTCGCGCTGCGGTGTTGGCACGCCCGCCGGACAGCATAGCCGAGGGCAACCCACCTTAGGCAAACCACCTCAGCCAAAGCGGATCGCTCTGCCCTATCCATTGCTGTCAACCACGCGGACGCGCCGCGATCTCGGCGAGCTTGTCGCGCATGTCGAAAAATACCAGGATCACCTCGCAGTAGATGCGCCACAGCAGGGCGACGATGAACGCCCCGATCAGTGGCACGATGACGCCGCCCAGGATGCTGAACGTCCAGATGCCGATCGCCACGCGGATCAGCGCGCCGAGCGCAATCAGCAGAAGCCCCAGCACAAACACGATGCGGATAATCTTCGGCGTGATGAAGTTGTCGAACGACAGGAAATCCGACACGGCGTGCTCCTTCCCATTGGCCGGACAAGGAGGCTAGTCATTGTTCCCACGATTCGGAACGCGTGTGTCAGTCGGATTTCACCCCGAGCCTACCGGCCAGGTCCTGGATGAACTGCCACGCAACTCGGCCCGAGCGGGAACCGCGGGTCATCGACCATTCAACCGCCTGGGCATGCAGGGCCGCCGTCTCGATCGGCAGCGCCATGCTGGCCGCATATCCGTCCACCATGGCGAAATAGGTGTCCTGGTCGCAATTGTGAAAGCCAAGCCAGAGGCCGAAGCGGTCTGACAGCGACACCTTCTCCTCGGTCGCCTCCGACGGATTGATCGCCGTGGAACGTTCGTTCTCGATCATGTCGCGCGGCATCAGATGGCGGCGGTTGGATGTGGCGTAGAACAGCACGTTGTCCGGCCGCCCCTCGATGCCACCTTCCAGGATCGATTTCAGCGCCTTGTAGTCGGAGTCCTCCCGTTCAAACGACAGATCGTCGCACAGGATCAGGCAGCGGCGCGGCCTGCCACGGAGCACATTGAGCAACTGCGGCAGCGAGCGCACGTCCTCGCGGTGGATTTCGACCAGCGCCAGGCTGCCGGGCAGCGTGGCGTTCGCGACCGCGTGCGTCGCCTTCACCAGCGATGACTTGCCCATGCCCCGCGCACCCCACAGCATGGCGTTGTTGGCCGGTAGGCCGCGGGCGAACCGCAGCGTGTTGTCGAGCAGGATCTGCTTCTGCCGCTCCACCCCCTGCAACAATGCGATGTCCACCCGCGAAACCTTGGCCACCGGGACGAGGCGGGGAGGCGTGGGTTGCCAGACGAAGGCATCCGCCGAACCGAGGTCCATCACCTCCTGCGGCGCCGGCGCTAGGCGTTCCAGCGCCTCGGTGATGCGGCTGAGTTGCTCGATCAGGCGTTGGTCCATCGATACGGGTCCGGTAAGCTTGACGGGAAGGGGGCGGAAAGTATGGTCCCGCCCCAATCGAGGCAACCCAGGAAACCATGTCGATGCTCATCTCTCCGGCCTACGCGCAGGACATCACCGGCATGTTCGGCAGTGCGACGCAGTTTCTGCCGCTGGTACTGATCTTCGTGGTGTTCTACTTCCTGCTGATCCGCCCGCAGCAGCAGAAGCAGAAGGAGATGCGACGGATGCTGGCGGCACTGAAGCGCGGCGACCGCGTGGTGACCGGTGGTGGCATCATCGGAACGGTGCAGCGCGTGCCGATGGTCGCCGACAAGGATGGCAAGCAGGTCGCATCGAACGAGGTCGAAGTGGAGATCGCGCCCAACATCCGCGTGACGGTGCTGCGCGAGACGATCTCCAGCGTAGTGCGCCCGGTTGCGGCGAACGACCCCAAGCCGGTCAAGGAAAAGGTGTCCTGACGCCTCCCGTGATGGCCGGGCCCATCCCGGCCATCACGAAGAGAATCGATTACGCTTCGATTACGCCGCCTTCAGCTGCGCCTCGGCGTACTCGTAGTTCGCCAGGTTATCCACCCAGTTCTGCAGGTAGTCGGGGCGGACGTTGCGGAAGTCGAGGTAGTAGCTGTGCTCCCACACATCACAGCCGAGCAGCGCCTTACCTTCGCCGGTGGCAAGCGGGTTGGAGCCGTTTGGCGAACGCGTCACCTTCAGCTTGCCGTCGGAGGCCAGCACCAGCCAGACCCAGCCGGAGCCGAACTGGCCAACACCGCCGGTTTTGAATGCATCCTTGAACTTCGCCACGTCGCCGAAATCCTCGACGATCTTCTTCTCCAGCGCGCCGGGGATCTTGCCGCCGTTCGGGCTCATGCACTGCCAGAACAGGATGTGATTCCAATGCTGGCCGGCATTGTTGAACACCGGCGCCATGTCCGGCTTGTTGTGTGACAGCTTGACGATGTCCTCGAGCGACTTGCCTTGCAGGTTGGGGTCTTTCTCGACGAAGCCGTTCAGCGCCGTCACATAGGCCTGGTGGTGCTTGCCGTGATGCAGCTCCAGGGTTTCCTGGCACATCTTTTTTGCCGCGAGGGCGTTCTTGGAATAGGGGAGTGTAGGAAGTTCGAATGCCATGGAGCGACCTCCGCTGGTTGCAGTGAAGCGATGCAGTTCGACAGGAACGGCCTGTAGCTATGACCCGAGGGTGGAACGCGTCAAGCCGGCCGGGGTTCGCGGCGCGCACCACCACCCTGAACGAGGCGATCGTCGCCCTGGTGCGCCGGCACGACCCTGACCGTTTCCTGACTGCGCTGTTCGCTCCGCCGGAGAAGCGCGATGCGCTGCTGACGCTGTACGCGTTCAACCATGAACTGGCGCGGGCGCGCGAGGCGGTGTCGGAGCCGCCGCTGGCACTGATCCGGCTGCAATGGTGGCGCGAGGTGGTGGAAGGGGCCCGACGCCGCCATGAAGTCGCCGAACCGCTGGCCGGCGTGATCGAGGCGGGAGAACTCGGTCGCCCCGAACTGCTGGCTCTGATCGATGCCCGCGAGATCGAGGCGGAGCCGACGATCGACACGCTGGAGGCCTGGCGGGCTTATGTGCTGGGAAATGCCGGCGGGTTGGCGGTCGCCGCCGGCCGGCTGTTGGGCGCGCCCGACCCCGAGGTCCTTCGTTCAGCGGGCGCCGCCTATGGCGTCGCAGGCGTACTGCGCAACGTACCCACACACGCGCGGCAGGGACGTTGCATGCTGCCTGACGATGTGCTGTCGGAGCACGGACTGACGCGCGAGCAGATCATCGCGTCTCCGGCGGCGGCGCCTGTGCAGGCTGTGATACGCCGAATGATCCATGAAGGACTTGGCTTGCTGGATCGACCCCTACGTTTGCCGAAGCGGGCGCTTGCCGCCGCTCTGCCGGCCGTGCTGGCCAGCCGCGATCTCCGGCGCGGGCTGCCGTTTCCGCCGCACCGCGGTCTGGGTGACCGCCTGGCGGTCATGCTGGCTGGTGTCACCGGCCGCATCACGTTCCGGTGACGCGGGTCGCGTGACGGCGGTCTCGTGGCGGAACTCGATCGTTCCTCGTTACATTCCTTGTTTGACCTTGTCAGCGCTATTGGTCACCGCGTGTCCCGCGGCACTGACGTCCTGACCGACGCCCGCAGTGGTATTGCAGGCGCTCAGTGCAACCGCTGCGCCGACCAGCACCAGCACCGACAGAATCGTACCAGCAACGTTTGCGCGTAGGCAACTGAAGTAGCGCATCAAAGTCTCCTGCTTCTGCAAGGCAATCTTCCTATCAGGCAATTGTTTTCATCTCAATGGAGGAGCTGCTTCATGCCCGTCGCCGCGTCTTCTGCTTTGTCGCACGCATCAGCAGTGGAGCCAGAAATCGCCCGGTATGGCTCGCGGGACTCGCGGCGATGTCCTCCGGCGTGCCCTGGGCCACGATCCGGCCACCGCCGTCGCCGCCTTCCGGACCGAGATCTAGAATCCAGTCGGCCGTCTTGATGACTTCGAGATTATGTTCGATCACCACCACCGTGTTGCCGTGATCGACCAGTGCGTGCAACACCTCCAGCAACTTGCGCACGTCCTCGAAGTGCAGACCCGTCGTCGGCTCATCGAGGATATACAGCGTGCGTCCCGTCGCACGCCGCGCCAGTTCCTTTGACAGTTTGATCCGTTGCGCCTCGCCGCCCGACAGTGTGGTGGCCTGCTGGCCGAGTGCGATATAGCCAAGTCCCACCTGCTGCAGGATCTTCAGCCGATCGTGGATGCGCATCTGCGCGCTGAAATACGGCACCGCCTCATCCACCGTCATCGCCAGCACCTCGGCGATCGACTTGTCGCGAAACTTGATCTCCAGCGTCTCGCGATTGTAGCGCTTGCCCTTGCAAACATCGCATGTCACGTAAACGTCCGGCAGGAAGTGCATCTCGATCTTCAGCACGCCATCGCCCTGGCACGCCTCGCAACGTCCACCCTTCACATTGAAGCTGAAGCGTCCCGGTTTATAGCCGCGCGCGCGGGACTCCGGCAGTTCGGCAAACCAGTCCCGGATCGGTGCGAACAGATCGGTGTAGGTGGCAGGATTGGAGCGCGGCGTGCGGCCGATCGGCGACTGGTCTATATCGATGATCTTGTCGAGGTGTTCCAGACCCTCGATGCGCTCGTGCGATGCCGGTACCTCGCCCGACCCCATCAGTCGCCGCGCCGCCGCCTTGTACAGCGTGTCCACCACCAATGTCGATTTCCCGCCACCCGATACGCCGGTGACGCAGGTGAACGTGCCCAAAGGAAACCCGGCGTTGATCGACTTCAGGTTGTTGCCGCGAGCGTTCACCACACGGACGAAGCGATCCGTCTGCACCGGTCGGCGCAGCATTGGCACCTCGATCCGCCGCCGCCCCGCGAGAAAATCCCCGGTCAACGACTTGGGATTCGCCGACACCTCGGCCGGCGTCCCCTCCGCCACCACATTGCCGCCGTCAACGCCCGCGGCCGGACCCATGTCGATCAGATGATCCGCTGCACGGATCGCCTCCTCATCATGTTCCACAACCAGAACGGTGTTGCCGAGGTCGCGCAGCCGTCGCAGCGTTATCAGCAGTCGTTCGTTGTCGCGCTGGTGCAGGCCGATTGATGGTTCGTCCAGCACATACAGCACGCCGGTGAGGCCGGAGCCGATCTGGCTGGCCAGCCGGATGCGCTGGCTCTCGCCGCCCGACAACGTGGCGGAACCGCGCGACAAGGTCAGGTAGTCGAGCCCGACATCGACCAGGAACTGCAGCCGCTCGCCGATCTCGCGCAGGATGCGCCGGGCGATCTCCTGGCGCTGCGGCGTCAGCGTGTCGATGACGGTGGCGAACCACGCAGCAGCCGCGCGGATCGACAGTTCGGACGCATCGGCGATGTGGTTGCCGCCCACCCGCACCGCCAATGCTTCCGGTTTCAGCCGCGCGCCGTTGCAGACGGCGCAGGGCTTCTCCGCCTGATACCGGGACAATTCCTCGCGCACCCAGACGCTGTCCGTCTCCTGCATGCGGCGTTGTAGATTGCGCAGCACGCCTTCGAACGGCTTGGTCACCGTATAGGCGCGAACGCCATCCTTGTAGGTGAATGCGACAAATTCCTCGCCGGTGCCATTCAGGATTGCATCGCACACGCGCTCCGGCAGATCGTGCCACGGGGTGCGCGTCGTCACCTTGAAGTGCCGCGCCAGACTTTGCAGCGTCTGGTCATAGTACGGGCTCTGCGCGCCGGTCCATGGCATGATCGCGCCGTCCGCCAGCGACAGCCGTTCGTCCGGCACCACCAATTGCGGATCGAAGAAGCTCTCGACGCCGAGCCCGTCGCACGCCGGACATGCGCCGTGCGGGCTGTTGAAACTGAACAGTCGCGGCTCGATCTCCTCGATGGTGAAGCCGGATACCGGACAGGCAAAGCGCGACGAGAACACGGTGCGCTCGCCCCCCTCGGAACCTTTGGCGTCCGCGTGCTCGGCGTAAACCACGCCATCCGACAGCGCGAGCGCGGTTTCAAAACTGTCGGCAAGCCGCGGCGCGATCCCGTCGCGTACGACGATGCGATCCACCACCGCTTCGATCTCGTGCTTGGTCTTGCGGTTTAGCGACGGGACCTCGCCGATTTCGTACAACGAGCCGTCCACCTTCACGCGGGTAAAGCCGCGGCGCTGAAGTTCCGCCAGTTCCTTGCGATACTCGCCCTTGCGGTCGCGCACCACCGGGGCGAGCAGCAGCAGCCGCGTTCCTTCTGGCATCGCCATCACGCGGTCGACCATCTGCGACACCGTCTGCGCCTCGATCGGTAGGCCCGTGGCGGGCGAGTAGGGCACGCCGGCGCGCGCCCACAGCAAGCGCATATAGTCGTGGATCTCGGTCACAGTGCCGACAGTGGAGCGGGGGTTGCGGCTTGTCGTCTTCTGCTCGATCGATATCGCTGGCGACAGACCCTCGATCGAATCGACGTCCGGCTTGCCCATCAGTTCGAGAAACTGCCGCGCGTAGGCCGACAGCGACTCGACATAGCGGCGCTGGCCCTCCGCGTAGATCGTGTCGAACGCCAGCGACGACTTGCCGGAGCCGGACAGGCCGGTGATCACCGTCAGCCGGTCCCGTGGGATGATCACATCCACGTTCTTCAGGTTGTGCTCGCGCGCGCCGCGAACGTGGATGGAGCCGGCCATGCCGCAGCGTCCTACTTGTTCTCGGGATGTTCCCGGTCTATATGGCGATTTTCTGGGGCGTTGGGAAGGCCTGTTAACCGATGCCCGTTTAGGATGACAGCGTGCGGGGGCAGCGGCTAGGTTGCCTCCGTTGGTGAAGGATTGAAATCGATGGCGGGCAGCGTCAACAAGGTGATCCTGGTGGGCAACCTCGGCAAGGACCCGGAGATTCGAACTCTCCAGTCCGGCACCAAGATCGCCAACCTGTCGGTGGCGACCAGCGAGACCTGGAACGACCGTCAGACCGGCGAGCGGAAGGAGCGCACCGAGTGGCACCGGGTGGTCATCTTCAACGAACGCCTGGCCGAAATCGCCGAACGCTTCCTTCGCAAGGGCCGGAAAGTCTATCTGGAAGGTGCCCTGGAGACGCGGAAATACACCGACCAGTCGGGTCAGGAGAAATACACCACCGAGGTGGTGTTGCGGAATTTCCGCGGCGAACTGACGCTGCTGGATAGCGCGGGGGGCGCCGAAGGCAGCAGTGCAGGAGAGGGCGGCGGCTACCGCAGCGAACGCGCGACGCCCCAGAGGGTGGCTACGGGTGCCCCACGCGGCGGCATGCCATCCTGGGAGGCTCCCAAGGGCGGCGATCTGGACGACGAAATTCCGTTCTGACCGGCACCTGAGCCACGAACGTCAACAAGGCGGCTGCGGCCTAGCGGCGGAGTGCATTCGGCGCTGACGTTTGGCTTCGTTGCCGTTACCTCGGCTGGAACGGCCCATAGCGCGAGCCGTCGATGGCGATGGGTTGCATGTGGCGTTCGCGCTGGACGAGTGTCCGTTGGCGGTTCGCCAAATTAAGCATTGATTTATGATTTGCGGCTAACGGGTTGCGGACACCATCGACGGATCGGTTCCGTCGGTCCGGCTAACATGACAGGAGCCCATCATGCTCATTCGCGACCTGATGACTCGCAACGTTGAATCGACAACGCCCACGACCACCCTGACCGAGGCTGCGCGCAGAATGCGCGACCGCAACATAGGCTGTCTTCCGGTCAATGACAGCGACGGCTTCATCGGCATGCTCACTGAAAAGGATCTTACCACGCGTGCAACTGCCGAGGGTCTCAACCCGACAACGACGACGGTGCGACAGATCATGACCAGCGGTATCACCTACTGCCAGGAGACCGAAAGGGTCGAAGATGCGTTGCGCACGATGGAAGACAAGCACATCCATCATCTCCCGGTTCGTCTCAGCGGATCGAACAAGGTGGTGGGCATCGTGTCGCTGTCCGACCTTGCTCTGAAGGGTCCGCAGGAACTTTATTCCAATGTCTCCAGGCTGGCCTTCCAAAGTGCATCGCTCAGCAGAGCCCGTACGGTGCCGCCGATACACTGAACCTCTCTGCGCGCCCGCGGTCGGGCAGCCCCCCTGTCGTGGCAGTCGCCGGCCACGACGGGACGCGACCGCAGACGCGCGGTCGAACGCGCGTTTCCCATTAGCGCGGTTTGTACAACCTACGACGACCTTGCGCGACCGCTGTTGAAACTGTCTCTTCCATTTTCTGTCGCGGCTGCTACCATCGCTGCAATAAAAGCGCCTCCGATGCCGACTTCGGTCGTGAGCGCGCACAATAAGAAAACCTGGGAGGACATCCGATGCCAACAGCTGAAAACGCTGCCTTCGGCACTTCCGCAGACGAACACCGCGCGCAGTTGCGTCGCGCGGTCATCGCCAGCACCGTCGGCACCACGATCGAATGGTACGACTTCCTGCTCTACGGCACGGTGACCGGGCTGGTCTTCGGCAAGCTGTTCTTTCCGAAATCCGCCCCGCTTGTCGGTGTGCTCGAAGCCTTTGCCGTGTTCTTCATCGGCTTTGTCGGGCGGCCGATCGGGGCGGCCATCTTCGGCCATTATGGCGACCGCATCGGGCGCAAGGCGACTCTGATCGTGACGCTTCTGGTGACCGGCATTGCAACCGTCGCCGTCGGCCTCGTCCCGACCTATGACAGCATCGGCATCTGGGGCGCCGTGTTGCTGACGGTAATTCGACTGGTCCAGGGCATCGGCGTCGGCGGCGAATGGGGCGGCTCAGTCCTGTTGGCGATGGAATGGGCGCGCACAAACAAGAACCGCGGCTTTCTCTCGGCGTGGCCGCAATTCGGCGCACCCGCCGGGCTGTTTCTCGCCAATGTGGCGGTGCTGGTGTTCAGCTGGATCTCGGGCGATCAGTTTCTCGTCTGGGGCTGGCGCATTCCGTTTCTTATCAGCATCGTCATGGTCGGCGTCGGACTGTGGATCCGGCTTGGCATCCTCGAGACCCCGGTGTTCCAGCGCGTCCTGGACGAAGAGCGCGTCGAGCGCGCGCCGGTGTGGGAGGTGCTGAAGCGCCAGCCGAAGCAGGTCGCCCTGACCGCGCTCCTGCGACTGCCGGAACAGGCGCCAGGCTACATCGTCGGTGCCTTCATCTTCACCTACGGCACGACGGTGCTCGGCTTCTCACGTGACTTCCTGCTGCTGGCGGTCATCTGCCAGACGGTCCTGGGCTTTCTCTGGGTCGTCGTCGCAGGGCACCTGTCGGACCGCGTCGGCCGCAAGAACATGTTCATGCTGGGGTGCGTGTTCATGGGGATCTTCGGCTTCGTCTATTTCGCCATGCTCGATACCCGTCAGCCAGTCGTGGTCTTCATCGCCATTGCGATATCGCTGATCCCGGTGATGACCCAGTATGGGCCGGAGGCGGCGCTGATCGCCGAGAGCTTCACGCCGAGACTGCGCTACAGCGGTGCCTCGCTGGGCTACCAGCTTGCGTCGGTCATTGCCGGCGGCCCATCGCCGTTCATCGCGACATGGCTGTTCGCGACCTACGGCTCGACCTTTCCGATCGCCCTGTACATCCTGCTGTGCGCCATCGTCGGCATCATCGCGACGGCGCTGCTGACCGACTACACGAACAAGGACATCTCGGAGGAATACGCCGGGGTCTAGGCGCGGGTTGGCACCCGGCGGCGTCAGTCGCCGGAAAGCGCCACCGCGTGCCGTGGCCGCGCGATCCGCAACACCAACGCTGCGGCCATCAGGCATGCCATGCCGCTGGCCATGAAGGCCAGCCCGTAGCTGCCGGTCCAGCTTCGAACCATGCCGGCACCAATCGCGGCGGTGGCGCCGCCGATCTGATGGGCGGCGAAGATCCACGCGATGATCACCGGCGCGTCCCTCTTGCCAAATACCTGATTGATCAGGGCGAAAATCGGCGGCACCGTCGCGATCCAGTCCAACCCGTAGAACACCGCGAAGATCGTCAGGCTGACCAGATCGAAATTCGTGTACGGGAGGATCAGCAGCGACAGGCCTCGCAAGCCGAATACCCAGAACAGCAGGACGCGCGGGTTGTAACGGTCGGTAAGCCAGCCCGACGCGGTCGCGCCGATCAGGTTGAATATGCCGAGCGACGCCAGGATCCCGGCGCCGGCGAACTGCGTGTAGCCGTTGTCCACGCAGTAGGCGATCAGGTGCGTACCGATCAGTCCGTTGGTCGAAAAGCCGCAGACCGCGAAGCTCAGTGCCAGCAGCCAGAAATCCAACGAGCGCGCGCCTCGCAGCAGGCCGTCGATCGCCACCGTGAAGGGATTGCGCGTTCGCGGGGGAACCGGCGGTTCGATGTCGGCGCCCAGCGGTCCGAGGCCGATGGCCGCGGGCGCTTCCGGCAGCAGCAGCGCGACCAGCGGCAGCAGCACCGCGACGGCGCCGGCGACCGTCAGCGACACGCTCTGCCAGCCATAACGCTGCGACAATGCGCCGAGCAGTGGAAGGAAGATCAACTGCCCCGCCGCATTGGCCGAGGTGAGCATACCCATCGCCAGTCCGCGATGCATGACGAACCAGCGGTTCGCGACCGCCGCAGACATTCCCACCGCGCCCGCACTGGCGCCGATGCCGACCAGGAACCCCCAGGTGAGGAACAACTGCCACGGCGCCGAGATGAACGTCGAAAGCCCGGTGCCGATCAGCAGAACCACCAGGCACATCATGATGGTCCGTTTGAGCCCGATGGTTTCCATCAGTCCGGTCATGAACGGACCGGTCAGCCCAAGCAGCAGGATGTTCAGCGAAATCGCTGCCGAGATCGGTACTGACGTTCCAGCCGAACGCGCGCTCCAGCGGCACGATGATGACTCCGGGCGCCGCGCGCACGCCGACCGCGCCAAGCGTAACCGTGAAGGCCACGGCCAGCGCGATCCAGGCGTAATGAACGCGGCCCGAACAAAGTCTTGCCAGAGCGGCGGTCATGCGAGTGCCCTTGTGTTGCCGCCCCGGTTCGCCGGCGCTTTTCAGTCGGAGCGCCGGGGTGCGCGCTCCGGTGCACGCGCGTGCGAGCCGCCATGCTCGGGCCATTCCCACGGGCCGTCCACGTCAACGCCCATGCCGCGCAGCATCTCCACGTGATCCTCGGCATTGTCCTTCGGGTGGTAGCCGAGGAATTCCCAATTCGGATCGAACGTTTTGATGCGCGTGTTGTTGGAATAGCCGTTCACCACCAGACAGCCGGGGTCGGGATGGCGCAGCGAACAGTCCACCAGCCGCGCGACATCGCCGGGCGACAGCCAGGTGGCGAGCGAGCGTTGGTCGATCGGCAGCGTCCGATACGTGCCGATGCGCAGCGCAACTGACCGGATGCCGTGGCGATCGTAGTAGCAGCGCAGCATCGTCTCGCCCCACGCCTTGAACGTGCCGTAGAGACTGTCTGGGCGAGGCGGCAGCGCAGGGGAGACGCGCTCGGTGATCGGATAGCAGCCGAACGCGTGGTTGCTGGAGGCGTACACGATGCGCTGCACGCCGGCCAGGCGCGCTGCCTCGAACACGTCGAATACGCCGCGCGCGTTGACGCGGAACAGGTCCTCCAGCGTGTAGGTGCCGCCCACGCCGGTGAGGTGCACCACGGCCGCCACGCCATCCGTCAGGCGTTCGACGGCGGCGCGGTCGCTGACATCGGCGACGATGCATTCCTCGTTGGGCGTCGGATCGGTGATCGGTTTCACGTCGGTCAGGCGCAGGTTGCGCCATTCGCCGCGGAGGCCGTTACGCAGCGCGGTGCCGATGGCTCCCGCGGCGCCGGTGATCAAGACGCGGTCGGTGGCAGGGTCGATCATCGTGCAAGCTCCGGCAAACAATGAGTGGCAAGGATCACGGGCTGGTCGTTCGCATTCGCCGCGTGCGTGCATCTATCGTCACGTGCGCACTTCTATCGTCATTCCCGCGAAAGCGGGAATCCAAGCATCGAGCATGCTGTCGCCTGGCTTCACGCTTTCGCGGGAATGACAATTGAAAGCGCGGGAATGACGATTGGGAGTGCGCGGATGACGGAAGCGTGGAAATGCCGAACAGGGCGAAATGAGGCCACCTTCTCAAAGCCCCTCGGCGCAGCGCGCCACGCGCTCCACGGCGCCGAGATACTCCTCGATGCCGCGCTCCTCCGGCGCAACCAGCACGTGCTCCACGCCGGCTGCCTTGTAGGCGTCCAGCCGGCCGCGCAGCGCGCCCGCATCCTTGCCGTCGTACGCGGTCCGCAGCGAGACGGTGAACCCCCCATCCGGGCGTCCCGCACGCAGACGCTGTACCATCGCCGGTGCCTCCTCGGGGGTCACGCGGCTGCCGTGCCAGCCGTCCAGCCTAAGGGCACGTGCGATCGCTGCATCCGATGACCCGCCGATCCAGATCGGGATCGGTGCGCAGGGCAGGGGCTGCATGCGCATCTCCGTGATTTCGGCCGGTATCCAACGCGTGGGGAAGCTCACCGGGTCCTCGCTCCATACCGCCTTCATCATGGCGATGCCCTCGTCCATCCGACGGCCACGCTCGCGGAACGGCACGCCCAGCGCGTTGAACTCGGCTGCCATCCAGCCGACGCCGGCGCCCAGGATCAGCCGCCCGCGCGACAGGTTCTGCAACGTCGCCAGTTCCTTCGCCAGCGGCAGCGGATGGCGCATCGGCAGCACCAGCACGCTGGTGCCAAGCTTCACGCGCTGCGTGCAAGCCGCGGCCCAGGTCAACGTCAGCACCGGGTCCCAGAAATTCGCCGACGGCGGATAGTTTGCGTCCTTCGGGATGATGATGTGCTCGCTCACCCAGACATCGGCAAACCCGAGTTCCTCGGCCTGCAGGGCGGCGCGTCGGATCGCGTCCGGGCTGGCCTTGCGGCCAATGTGGGGCAGATGAATGCCGATTTGCATGACCGAGCCTCTTCCCGCTGGTGCGCGACCCTCGCGCGTCGCGCCCGTCGCGTCCAGAGCAGCCGCGGTCAATGCTATGACGCCAGCCCCACCGCGCTTCGGCGCAGAGCGGGCAGCGATATCCGCACCCTGGTCCCCTCACCCGGCCGGCTTTCGATCGTGAGCGAGCCGCCATGGCGCTCCACCAGACAACGGGCGATCGGCAGGCCGAGCCCGGTACCCTCGCGCGGCTCGCCGTCCTGCGCCACCACCTGGCCGAACGGGGTCAGCACCTTGGCGATGTCCTCGGGCGCTATGCCGATGCCGGTGTCGTCCACGTCCAGCGCGACCGCACCGTCGCCGTCGTTGGACAGACCGACCCGAACCGTGCCGGCGGGTGGGGTGAACTTGATCGCGTTGGTCAGTAGGTTGAGCAGCACCTGCTTGAGTTGCACCGGATCGCCGCGCACCTTGCAATCCGGCCAGCCGACCTCCTGGACCATCCGAACCTCGTGCGAGCGGGCGAAGGCGCCGACCATCCGCAGCGCTTCGTCAACCAGACCCGGCAATGCCACATGGTGCCAGGCGAGCGGCACCTGTCCTGCTTCCAGGCGGCTGAATTCCAGGATGTCGTTGACCAGGGTCAGCATGTGTCGCCCTGCCTCGGAAATCGCCTGCGCATGGCCGGACGGAGCCAGCGGTGGCGGGACCGCGGCGGCGATCAGGTCAGCATAGCCGATTATCGCATGCAGTGGTGTTCGCAACTCGTGCGACAGGCTTGCCAGGAACTCGCTCTTCGCGCGGTAGGCAGCCAGCAGGCCGCGATGCGCCTCGTGCAGCCGGTCGGCGACCAGACGATTGATGCGGGCGGTCTCCTGTGCTGCACGTCCCGCGCTGCGCAGTTCGATCGCCTCCATGGCGAGAGCAGCCAGGTCGGTCAGGGCGGCGATCTGGCGCGTGTCCGGCGGTGTGCGTGGGACGGCGTCGAGAACGCACAGCATGCCGATCGGCATGCCGTTCGGCGCGGTGAGCCATACGCCTGCGAAGAACCTGGCGTGCGGGGCGCCGATGACCAACGGGTTTTCGCGGAAGCGCGGATCGACGTTGGCGTTTGCTACCACCATCGCCGCGCCGCCCGTCAGCAGGGCGTGGGCGCAAAACGCGTGCTCGCGGGGTATTTCGACCGCGTCGAGGCCGACCCGTGCCTTGAACCAGACCCGCCGTTCATCAACCAGCGAGATGAGACCGATCGGTGCGGCGAGCAACGCTGCCGCTGCGCGGACCAGATTGTCGAAACAGTCTTCGGGCAGCGTGTCGAGGATGCCATACTCCCGCAGCGTTGCTAGCCGGAGTTGCTCATCGATGGTGGGCTGGACGTTTGCTCCCACGCGTCCCGCTTCCCCCGTTTATGGATAATCCGCGTGGGTAGCAGATCGGGCGATATGGATCGTCAATCCACTGTTACAGGAGTGTATGGAATGCCAGCATGGCCGGCTTTGGTGCGGTGCGAAGACGCGGCGAGCTTGCGCAGATGTGCAGGACTGAGCCACTTTCGCCGCCCTCCGGCGTGCCGGACCCAGCGAGTCCATGCGATACACCAACGATGACAAATTTGCGTGCGGTCAAGACCAGGAAATCCAGGCGGACCAGACAGGCCTCTGGGTCAGCCCCGGAGGCGCACCTTGCCGCGGTGCTCGATCCCTTGGCGCCTCCCGACACATTCGCGCCGCTCGCCACGGAACGGCTGATCCTACGCCCCTTGATCCCCGAGGATGCCGAGGCGATGCACCGGCTGGTCAATGATTGGGAGGTCGCGCGCAACCTGACAACAGTCCCGTTCCCCTACCCGCGCGAGTTGGCGGACGAGTGGATCCTGTCCACCCGGAACGAACTGGCCAAGGGGGGCGCCTATACTCTGGCGATCACTGGCCGGGAGGGTGAGCACGAGGTGATGGTCGGAACCGTTCGCCTGGAGGTTGACGCCAAGGAACGCTGCGGCAGGTTGGGCTATTGGGTCGGCCGGCGGTTCTGGGGTCATGGCGTGGCCACCGAGGCAGCGGGGCGCGTGGCGCGCTGGGCGCTTGCCAATCTCAACGTCGAGCGACTGGAAGCCGGGGTTGTGACCGACAACCCGGCCTCGGTCGCCGTGCTGCGGCGCATCGGCTTTCGCCAGATCGATGATGCCACGAGACCCTTCCTCGCGCGCGGTGGCGAACATCCGGTGTGGCGCTTCAAGGCAAGCCGCGAGGATATTTTCGGCCACGCCGAGGCGGTTCAGGAGGCGGCTGAGCCTGGCGTCAAGCCGCTGCTGCTGGTCGCGGCCTGTGCCCTGGTCGATGCCGATGGCCGCGTGCTGCTCGCGCGCCGGCCGGAGGACAAGCCGATGGCCGGCCTGTGGGAATTCCCCGGTGGCAAGCTCGCCCCCGGCGAGACGCCGGAAGCCGCGCTGATCCGCGAGTTGAGGGAGGAATTGGGAATCGACGTTTCCGCCGCATGCCTCGCGCCGTTCGCCTTTGCGTCGCACGAATACGAGCGCGTCCATCTGCTGATGCCGCTGTATCTGTGCCGCCGTTGGAAGGGCATGCCGAAGCCGCGCGAGAACCAGACGCTTGCCTGGGTGCGGCCTCAGAAGCTTGCCGATTACCCGATGCCGCCGGCCGACAAGCCGCTGATCCCGCTGTTGCGCGATTTCCTCTAAGGACGCACCGATGCCCGACAAGAACCCCATCGCCTGCCTGCTGGTCATCGGCAACGAAGTGCTGTCGGGCCGCACCCAGGACGCCAACATCCGGTTCATCGCGAAGGGCCTGGGCGAGCGTGGCATTCCACTGCGCGAAGTGCGGGTGATTCCCGATGTGCCCGCGACGATCATCGGCACGGTGAACGAAGTCCGCGCGATGTTCGACTATGTGTTCACCACCGGCGGCATCGGGCCGACGCACGACGACATTACCAGTGAATGCATTGCGGCGGCATTCGGCGTGCCGTGGGAGCCACATCCGGATGCCTGGGCTCGGATGGAGCGCAGCTACAAGCCGGGTGAGTTCAACGCGGCACGGCAGCGCATGGCAACGATGCCGCGCGGCGCCACGTTGATCGATAATGCGATGTCGGTAGCGCCCGGTTTCCAGATCGGCAACGTCTATGTGATGGCGGGCGTGCCGCGTGTCATGCAGTCGATGTTTGAATGGTTGGCGCCGCGACTGAAGGGTGGGGCGCCGGTCGTATCGTGCGCGGTGCATGTCGTCGGGTTGCCTGAAGGCATCATCGCCGGGCCGCTGGGCGCGGTGCAGGCGAAGTTTCCCGAGCTCGATATCGGCAGCTACCCGTTCTACCGGCCCGGCGGCAACGGTGTCGCGATCGTCGCCAAGGGTACAGACGCGGCGGCCGCGCAGGCGGCTATCGACGAGGTGACGGCGATCATCGCGGGGTTCGGCAAGGAGCCGATACCCGGTGAGGTGGACGGCTGATCCGCGGTTGAGCGGGCCGCGTTTCCCCTATGGGGCTGCGATATCCTCAGTGTGCTGCTTCATCATTGCGTTGTCCGCTTTGGGCACGCAGCGCGGCAAATACAGCACCACGGACGTGCCTCGGCCGACAGGTACCTGTCGATGGTGACGGCACCGTGTGACTGATTGGCGAAGCCGTAAACCATGCTCAGGCCGAGGCCGGTGCCCTTCCCTGGCCCCTTGGTGGTAAAGAATGGTTGGAACACTCTGGCCTTTACCTCGGGAGGCATGCCTGTTCCCGTGTCTGTGACGGCAAGAGTGATGAAATCGCCTGCCAGGTCGTCCGGTTCGCCTGCCAATCGTACCGTCTTGGTCGTCACGGTGAGCGTCCCCCCTTCCGGCATCGCATCGCGCGCGTTCAGGGCAAGATTGAGAATTGCGAGTTCCGTCTGGTTCTGATCGGCCTCGGTCCAACATGGCGCGGGCGCCAACACCATATCGAGCCGCACCAGCGCACCCGTGGCTTGGCGCAGCAGGCTCTCCATGCCTCCCAAAGTGGCATTCAGATCGAAAACCTGGGAGCGCAGCGGTTGCCGTCGGACAAACGAAAGCATCGAATGGACCGCACTCGTGCCGCGCGCCGCTGCTTCCTGGGCCAATGTCAGCATTTTGACATCGCCGGGATGATTTTGCAGCATTTCCAACCGGCCGGAAATGACAGTCAGGATGTTGCCGAAGTCATGTGCGACCTCGCCGGCAACCTGTCCGAGTACTTCCATCTTCTGCGCCTGACGCAGTTCGCCCTCGATGATCTTGCGGTGCTCGGCTTCCTCGCGCAATCGCTCAGCGGTCTCGCGCCAGGCATGAAGCGCGGCTGCCTCCCGCTCCGCACGTCGCGCTGCGACAACCGCCAGCACCGCCAGGGCGAGCGTTCCGACTCCGAAGAATGCACCATAGAGGATCAGGTGCTGGTGCCAGGTTCGAAGGGCGCCCTTCACGCTGATGCCGTAGTCCGCATAAGCCGGGAAGCCGGAAACTTTTTGAAACGCGTAGAGACGCTCACCGCCAAAAATCGCCGAAACACCGCGAATGAGGCCGGTATCGCTCCGTGCGATCGCCTGCATGAGCTGGCTGGTCGCTGGGAGTGGTGGCGTGTCGGCATTGGCCGCAGGCTCGCGCGCGATAATTGCTCCGTCCTGGCGAACCAGGGCGGCAGCGGCACCCGGCTCGCCGGCCGCGTCTTTCCAGAAGTTCGCGAAGTACGATGGCAATGCTGACACGACGACGACACCGTCGAAACTGCCCGACGGGCTCGATCGGCGGATCGCAACGTTGAAGATTTCCTCGGTGAAAACGCGACCATGGACGAGCCGTCCCAAAAACAACCCGGTATCGTGTTCGCGCAGGGCAATGAAGTAGTCGCGATCGATCACGCTGACCGATGGAGCCGGGAACACAGCGCTGGTATTGCGGACGTGTCCGGAGCGATCGATCAGCCACAGGGATTGGATTTGTGGATAGTTGCGCACAATGTCGGCGAGATATTCGTGCAGCGCTTCCGAGGCGGCAATCTCCTGCCAATCCAGACCACGAATGTGGTCATTTACCATGTTGGCGATGAGCTTGTGGGTCTGGAGCACGCCACGGGCATTTTCCTCGAATATCCTGTCGGTGCTCGAAACAAGCAGTTCGGCGCGGTTTAACACCAATTTGCGGTCCTGCAGTGCCACGACGCCGTACAGAAGTGCCGGCAGCAGCAAGGCGCCGACGATGAGGGCACGGCCACTGAGCAAATGGCGGGCTGCCCCGCCCAACCAGGGAACGTCGAGCCGGATATGGCGGATGAGGTTCAGCCGTCTCAGCCACGCTGTCCAACGCGTATCCGGCGACAACATCAACCTCGTGTGTGTTTGGCGCCGCTATTTGGCGCCATCAGGTTTCGTGTTTCGTGTGTGGAACCATTCGTTCTGTCTTGAGCGGTCCGCACCCACCCTTGCCAAACGCCCAGTCGCACTTGACCACCGCTCGCCAGACCGCCATCTGTGCGGTCGAATTCGGCGCAGCCATTTCGGAGGTGTACGTTAGCCCTCTGATATGACCGTGTAAAGCTGACCCGCAGACGGGTCAATCGAGGCTCTGCAATCTGGCCTGCCGCCATCCATTCCTCCAGCGCCCAGCAAGGGAATGCCGAAGGTTTCTTTCGCAGCGATTTGCTTAGCATACCACAATGTCTAGCTCACCGGGTCCATCGTTGCCCGGCAAAAGGCAGTTAATTCGACGCCGCCTGGCCGTCGCCTAGCGGCATTTCGCCGTGACATTCCGTAGCCGGCACAACAGCACGGATGCCCGAGCAGGCAGTCGTCGTACGGAGTGCGGATCTCCGTCCCGCTGTCCCTTGCCTACGACTGGGCCCGATCGGGAACATTCTGGTACCGGCTCGATCTTTCTGCCTATGCCTCGCCCTCGGGCCGCCACCCTTCGAATGCTTGCATGGTGGCGTTCTCCAACTGAGGAAGCCGGGTCGCGTCCACCTCCCAGATCACCTAGAAATTGATCTGGTCTTAGGAGTGCCGCAAACGGTTGCCCATGCCGCGAAGGGCACGCAAATGCGTTCCAGGCGGCGCTCGACCGGATCGGAGCGGAGCCGGTCCGCAGCCAGGCCTTCCGCATCAAAATCGCCCAGTTAGAGCCGGATGCTGGCGAATTTGTCGATGATGTCCCGCGGACTGTCGGCGACCCGATGCCTTCTAGAATGCTCGGACACCGTCCCGCTCCACCTTCCCCCGCAGGTGCGGCTTGCTGATCGGCTCCGTCAGCGTCAGGCGTTGGCCGCCGTTGCTCTCACGTCGCCACGAAACGCGCCAGCCGAACCGCCGTGTGGCCGCGGCTCGGGCGCAGGCTCGGCATGACCAGCAGACAGTCGTCGTACGGCGTGCGGATCTCCGTCTCGCCGTCCAACGCGATCAGCGTGTTGCGCCGTGCGATGATATCGCCGCCGCGATAGGGCTGCACGAACGCGAAGCCGGTCGTCGCGGCGGTCACAACCACCGTGACCTCGGCGAAGCGGCGATTGACGCGGGCGGGTGGCGGCGGCAGCACGGGATGCTCAGTGACCGTATCCAGTTGGCGCAGCAGGCCGGCAACGCTTGCAAGCATGGTATCAACCGTCATGCCGTCCCAGTGCTGTCCGGCTTCCACAAGGCTGGCGGCGCACGGCGTGGCTGCGTCGGAAAACCGGGGATAGTCGATCAACCGCCGGCCGCTGGCATGGCCATGATCGGCAACGACGAGCCCAGGCACGCCGGCGCCGATCGCGAGATGCCGCCCCTTCGGCGACGTGCCGCACAGGATGAGCGGGTCCGACGGCCATAGCATGGAATGCAGATCGAACAGCGCATCGACGGTGTCGATCAGCGGACGGATTTCGCGCGCGCGGTCGAGTTCGATCGAATGACGCTGCCCGTCCAGCACCGCCGGGTCCCAGACCCGGTTGATATCCTCATCGACGAAACGCGATGCGGTCGGATGGCGTGGATCGAAGCGCTCGTAGGCCGCGAGATTGATGAAGCCGAGGGTCAGCTTGCCCCGGCTGGGCGCAAGGCCGGCCCGCAGCAATCGGTCCAACACGATCGCGCCGGCAATTTCATTGCCATGCGAGATCCCGAGCAGCGCAACATGGGGTCCCGGCTGGTCGGATGCGCGCGTGGTGAAACCCGCGACCCCGGTGTTGCCTTCCACCCAGCGGCTGAGGTCGGGTGCCGTCAAGCGCACCTCGAAGGCCGGAAGTGGAGGCTGGGCGATCGGGGACATGCGCTCGCCTGTCCCGGTCAGGCCAGCAGCCGATCCGCCAGACGGCGGATGAAGACGTTGCACGCGTCGAGTTGCTCCTGCGCGACCCATTCGTCCGGCTGATGGGCCTGGGCAATATGGCCGGGGCCGCAGATGATCGTCGGGATGCTGGCGTTCTGGTAGTAGCCGCCCTCGGTGCCGTAGCTTACTTTGCCGGTGCTGTTCGAACCCGTGAGCTGCTTGACGAGCGCGGTCAGCGGGTGATTGGGGTCGAGCGACATGCCAGGCATGGTGGTGAGCACCTCGAAGTCAAAGCCGGTGTTCCGATGCACGGCGTGCATCGCCGGTTCGATCGTCGCTGCGACGAATGCGCGCAGGCGCTCGACGTGGCCCACCGCGTCATCGCCTGGGATGGTCCGCCATTCCATGGTGAATTCGCAGCGCTCAGGGATGATGTTGAGGATCGTGCCGCCTTGGATCGTGCCGACATGGATCGTGGTATGCGGCGGGTCGAAGCCGTCCTCGAATGGACCTTCCCGCGCCAACCGGCGTGCTTCGGCGGCGACATGGGCGATCGCCTCGGCGGCGGCATGGATTGCGTTCACACCCGTTGCCGGCAAGCTCGAATGGCCGGGCCTGCCACGCACCCGCACGAGGAGGTTCAACTTTCCCTTGTGTGCCAGGATCGGCTGCATGCCCGATGGCTCGCCCACGACGCACAGCGCCGGCCTCAGGCCGGACTCATTCAAATCTTCGATGAGCCGCTGCGCGCCCTGGCAGCCCACTTCTTCATCGTAGCTGATGAACAGATGCAGCGGGCGCGCAAGGTTGCGTGCCTTGAAGTCGGGAACAGCGGCGAGGCAGGCGGAGACGAAGCCCTTCATGTCCGTGGCGCCGCGCGCATAAAGCCGGCCCGCGGCGCGGCGCAGCTTGAATGGATCGGCGCTCCACGCCTGACCCTCCACCGGCACGGTATCGACGTGTCCGGACAGCGCAACGCCGCCCGGCTGTTGCGGCCCAATGATGGCGTGGATGTTGGCCTTCTGGCCCGTCGCGTCGGTGGAGACCCGGTACGGAATGCCATGCGCGTCCAGATAGCCGCGCACGAAACCGATCAGCTGCAAGTTGGAATTGCGACTGGTCGTATCGTACGACACCAGCCGGGACAGCAGTTCCGTCGTGCTGAGGCGTGGCGTGACGGTGTTCGGTCCATCCATCCGGGGGAGTTTATACAGGTCGGTGCGGCCGTCCACCCGGAGGCATGTCGGCGGCAGTCGGGCTGACTGTCCCGAAAGCAAGATCGGTGGCCTGCCCGCACGAATTCGAATGGCCAGGCCATGAAGGTCACGAATGGTTTCTGTCGGTCCGTCGTGCCTCCATGGTGAGCGCTTCAGATCGCAATCGAGCGCCTCGCCAGTTCCGCCTCATGGACGCGCAGTCCAAGTCCCGGCCCATCGGGCAGATGGAACAGTCCATCCACCGGCCTCGGCGGGTTCTCGAACACCGCGTGGGTCCTGGTCGATGGATCGTTCCATTCCACCGGCTTGGTCGCCTGCAACTGCGCCGCCGCAACGTGCATGTTGGCCGTATGACCGATCATCGGCTGTGTCTGATGCGACACAAGTTCCACCCCATGTGCATGCGCCAGTGCGGCACAGCGCATCAGGCCGGTGATGCCACCCATCTTCACGATGTCGGGCTGCACCATGCGCACGCCGGCGTCGATCAGGTCGGCCAACGCCGCGAGCGTGTAGGTCTGCTCGCCGGCAGATACCGTGATGTCGAGTGCGCGCGCGACCTCGCCCATCGCTCTCACATGATAGTGCTGCACAGGCTCTTCGAACCACCAGAAGCCGAGTTCCTCCAGCACCCGACCAACGCGGATGGCGCCGCCCGTGGTGAACCCGTTGTTGGCATCGAAAGCCAGCGAGAACCCATCGCCCACCAGCTTGCGCACCGCACGCGCCTTCGCGATGTCACCTGGAATATCGCGGTCCAGTTCGGTGCGCGGATTGTCAAAGCGGATCTTGATCGCAGCCGGCCTGTCCTGCAACCGCGTCTCGACCACGCGCAGTACGTCGTCCAGGCTTCGATCGCCGTTGCCGCCGATCGAGGCGTAGAACGGCAGCGCGGTGCGCCAGGCGCCGCCGAGCAACTTGTAGATCGGCAGACCGGTCAGCTTGCCCTTGATGTCCCACATCGCGATGTCGAGCGCCGCCAGCGCGCCGCTGAGCGCACCCTCGGGGCCGAGCTTGACGTTCGTATGCAGCAGCGTATCGAGCAATACCGCGTGGTCCAGCGGGTCTTTGCCGATAAGCGCGGGCGCGAGATCGTGCCTGATGATGCCAAGCGAGGCGAGGCCGCCCTGCATCGGCGAGGCCTCGCCGATGCCGTTGATGCCATCGTCGGTGAAGATGCGCACGAAGGCGCTGCGTTGCGCGGGCTTGTCGTTCGGCGACCAGCTGACCTGGAAAGCGTCGATGCGTGTGATCTTCATGCCGTATCCTCCCGGCCGTCAGTCTTCAATCAACACCGGGAGCACCGACAGGACAAGCACTACGGCCATAACGACGTTGAACGCCCGTAGCTGAACGGGCGATCGCAACAGGCGGCCGGCGCCGCTGCCGAGCAGCGCCCAGACCAGCACGCACGGCAAGCCGACGACGAGGAAGACGATGAAGATGCGGCTCAGTTGCGCGACGAGAGGTTGATGTGGCGACAGGTATTCGCCGGCAGCGCCGACCGCGATCAACCATGCCTTTGGATTGATCCATTGAAACGCCACGGCGCCGGCAAATCCGAGCACGCGCGTTCGGCCGCCTTCTCCCGGTGCGGGTGCCCTTGCGATCTGGCAGGCGATCCAGACGAGCCACACGGCGCCCGCCCAACGGAACAGCGGTAGCAACAGCGGCCAGCGGACCAGCGCCGAGCCGAGGCCGGCGCAGACCAGCGTCAGCATCAGGGCGAATCCGACCACTATTCCGAGCATGTGCGGCACGGTCGCGCGGATGCCATGATTTGCCGCCGATGCGGCAACCATGACGTTGTTCGGGCCCGGCGTGATGTACATCGCCACCGAGAAGCCGAGCAGCGAGATCAGCATGCTGTCCATCGGTGATAGGACAGCAGGCCTGTCGTGCATGGGCAATCCCTTGGGCTATGCCGCTGAAGCGTTTGTGCTATGCCGCCGGCAGTCACGTTCGCATGTTGGGGTTGTGAAGGCGCGCCCTACACAGCAACATCAGTCATCAGCGCGACATGGATGGGGTGCGACAATGGCGGGCGAGGTTTTGCACGAGGAACGGGAAAAGCTGGGACCGGACATTCTCGACCGGCATCGGGCGATCTCGACGATCATGGAGGAACTGGAGGCAATCGACTGGTACGACCAGCGCATCAAGGGAAGCAGCAACGCTGAACTTCAGGCGGTGCTGCTGCACAATCGCAATGAGGAAAAGGAGCATGCGTCGATGCTGCTGGAATGGCTGCGTCGGCATGACGACGAATTCAGCGCGCATCTCAAGACGTATCTGTTCAGCCAGGGGCCGATCCGGGAGGTGAAAACCGCGGCGCAAGGAACGGCTGGTGCCGCCGGCGGCCTCTCGATCGGCAGTCTGAAGGGCTGAGCAATGAACCATCTGTACAGGGAGCTGGCCCCCATCTCCGACGCGGCGTGGCAGGAGATCGAGCAGGAGGCGCGCCGGACGCTCAAGACAACATTGGCTGCGCGGAAGCTCGTCGATTTCGACGGCCCACAGGGCTGGCAGGCATCTGCTGTCGGCACCGGTCGCAGCAACCCCGTCGAGCCGCCGTCATCAGGCAGGGTGGAGGCGCGACTGCGTCAGGTGCTGCCATTGGTCGAATTGCGCGTGCCATTCGAGATGCGCCGCAGTGAACTCGACGCGATCGATCGCGGCGCCAAGGATCCGGACACCGATCCGGTCATCGAGGCGGCGCGCAGGATCGCCATAGCCGAGGATCGCGCGATATTCCATGGCTATCCGGCTGCCGGCATCAGCGGGATTTGCGAACGTCGCGACGACGTTGCCGTTCAGCTCGATGAGGATTATGCCAGTTACCCGGATTTCGTGGCGACCGCGTTGAACCGGCTGCGCGACGCCGGGGTCGGCGGGCCGTTCGCGGTAGCACTCAGCGAGCGCTGTTACACCGGGCTCACGGAAGCGACGGTTGGCGGCTACCCCGTTCTCGAACATGTCCGGCGGCTGATCGATGGGCCTTTGGTATGGGCGCCCGGGCTTGAAGGCGCGGTGGTGTTGTCGACGCGCGGCGAGGATTTCGAACTGACGGTCGGGCAGGATTTCTCCATCGGCTATCTTGACCATGATGCCGAGCGCGTGCGGCTGTATATCGAAGAAAGCTTCACGTTCTGGCTCCAGTCGCCACAGGCGGCGGTGCCACTCGTGTTCTCGGAGGCGGGAGGGGCTCGCCAGCCCTAGGCGGGGCCGGCCCGACCGCGCGTCAGTCGGCCTCGGAAGCCATCACGGCCGGCAGGTCGGCCGTGCGGTTCGGGATATGCAGGAAGAACGCGCAGACGAACGACGCGATCAGGCCCAGCAAAGCCAATCCATACAGGCCGCCGGCATAACCGCCCGTCGCATCCTTCATCGCGCCGACATACCACGGCCCGAAAAATCCCCCGAGGTTGCCGATTGAATTGATCCACGCGATGGAAGCGGCCGCGGCAGTACCGGTCAGGAACATCGACGGCATGGCCCAGAACGGCCCCTTCGAGCCATAGAAGCCCGCGGCGGCGATCGACATTCCCACCAGCGCCCACCAGGTTCCCATCGTCATGCCGGCGATGACCAGTCCGACAGTCGAGACAATGCAGGCCCCGAGCAGGTTCCATCGGCGCTCGTGCATCCGGTCGGAGATACGGCCCCAGACCACCAGGGAGATGCCGCCGCAAATATAGGGGATCATGGTGAGCCACCCGACCGTCATGTTGCTGAACTGGCCGAGCGACTTGATGATCTGCGGAATGAAGATCAGCATCCCGAGGCTGGCAGTAACGATGCCAAAGTAGTTCAGCGCCAGCAGCAGAACCTTCGTGTCGAACATTCCCTGCCATATGCTGAAGACTCGCACTTTTTCCTTGGCGTGGCGTTCGGCTGACAGCTTTGCGGCCAACCACGTCTTTTCCTCCGTCGTCAGGAATTTCGCCTGCTCCGGCCGATCGGTCAGCACGAAAAAGGTGACGATGCCGATCAGCACGGTCGGTATTGCCTCGGCGAGGTACATAATCTGCCAGCCGCGCAGGCCGAACAGGCCGTCCAGGCCCAGCAATCCTGTGGAAATCGGTGCGCCACCGGCCACCGCGATCGGCAGCCCGATCAGGAAGCCCGAGACGATCCGCGCATGATGGTGAGCCGGGAACCAGTAGGTGAAGTAAAGCACAATGCCTGGGAAGAAACCGGCCTCCGCCACGCCCAGGAAAAAGCGAACGAGCGCAAAGGTGTTCGTTCCAACCACCAGGGCGGTCAGGCCGGCAAAGATCCCCCACGTGATCATGATCCGGGCGATCCATATCCGCGCGCCGACCTTTTCCATGATGACGTTGCTGGGCACCTCAAATATGAAATAGCCCCAGTAAAATGTACCCGCGGCAAAACCGAACGCGGCGGCGGACATCTGAAGGTCGCCTTGCATCGTCAGTCCAGCGAAGCTCACGTTGATCCGATCTATGTAGGCCAGGAAGTAACTGAAGATCGCGAACGGCAGCAGGCGAACGTAAATTTTGCGCATTGCCGATTTTTCGATGGCTTCGTCCATCTGCCTCTCCCTGTGCGGCCGATGGCGGCCGGTGGCCGGCGCGCATGGGCTCTTTTCTGGGTCCTCGTCTGCCGACCTTAGAGCGGGTTTGCTCCATTACGCAATCGCGTCGTGCGATCTCCGGTGTGCCGGAAACCGCGTCAGCTGCGGAGCGACTGCGTGGACTGCGCGTCCACGGTCCCTTCGCCATTGATCGCGACCTTGTAGAGCGTGCGTGCGTTTTCCGCGGAAACCAGCCCGTCGCGCACATCGCGTGCGACCAGCACGGGATCACGCAGTGTCGGATCGCCCATGCCTGCGCCGCCGGGTAGTTTCAGAACCAACCGATCGCCATCAGGGATCACCTGGAACCCCTTGGTGCGAAGCGTCTGGCCGCCCTTCAGCGCGACCACGCCGGACGCCCCGTTCAGCCCGCCCTCGCGCCCCTTCGGCGCATTGGCGACGCGGTCGAAGATGGCATTGACCGCGAATTCCAGATCACCCTTGGCGCCGATCTCCATGATCTGGCCGACACCGCCGCGGGTGCGTCCGGCGCCGCCTAAGTCCGCGCGCAGTTCTTTCGTCCAGAAGACGATCGGCGCGACATTCTCGGTCGCCTCCACCGGCATGGTGCGCACGCCGGACGGAAAGGCTGTGGCGTTCAGCCCATCGCTGGTGGGGCGCGCGCCGGTGCCGCCGGAGTTGAAGGTGATGATCTCGAAATCCGGCAACACCGGGCGATTGCCGCGCGCCTGTCCGGACACCGATGAGCCGCCGCGCAACGGCGGATTCCATAAGGCGGATGCGCCCTCCGCGGTGACACGTTCAGGTACCGCCTGGTGCAGGCACCCCATCATCAGGTCGGGCAGCAGGTGACCGATCACGTGGCGCACCGACACAGGATAGGGATGGGGCGCGTTGAGGATGCAGCCTTCGGGGATCTTCATGCGGAACGGCGCGAGGCTGGCCCAGTTGTTGGGGATCTCGGGCGCGACGACGCATTTGATGCCAAAGCAGGAATACGCGCGGCAGTAGGCTGGCGGAACATTGATGCCGCGTGATGACAGCCCCGAAGTGCCGGCATAGTCCACCTCAATGCCGTCATCGAGGATGGTCATCTCGGCCCTCAGCGTGACCGGCTCCTCGTAGCCGTCGGAGCTGATCTCGGCGCGATAGGTGCCTTTGGGAATGCGCGCGATCTCGGCCAGCGTGGCACGGTGGGAACTTTCAAAGACGAAGTTGGCGAGCGGATCGAGACTGTCCATCTCGAACTCGTCCATCATCTCTACAAGGCGGTGCGTGCCCGCATCGTTGCAGGCGCAAAGCGAGTAGATGTCGCCCTCGAGTTCGACGGGCAGGCGCGAACCGGCGCGAATGAAGTCGAAGAAAGTTTCGTTTGGCCGTCCCTGGTCGAAGCATTTGACGATCGGGATATACATGCCTTCTTCGAACACGGAGCGGCCTTCGGGTCCCATGCCGAGGCCTCCGATGTCGATTACGTGTGCGGTGTTGGCGAACAGGCCGACGATGTGCGTGTTGTGGAAGGCGGGCGTGACGACGGTCAGGTCGTGCAGGTGGCCGGTGCCGAGCCAGGGGTCGTTGGTGATGTAGTGATCGCCTGGTCGCATCGTGTCGATGGGGAATTTCCGCAGGAAATGGCCGACGCTTTCGGCCATGGAGTTGACGTGGCCGGGTGTGCCGGTGACGGCCTGTGCCATCATGCGCCCGGCGACATCGAAGATGCCGGCGGAAAGATCGCCGGCCTCGCGCACCGTGGTCGAGAAGGCGGTGCGGATCATGGTCTGCGCCTGTTCCTCGACAACGGCGATCAGGCGGTTCCACATGATCTGGCGATGGATCTGTGCCAGCGCGTTGGTTTCATGCGACATTAGTTGGCATTCCCCTGTAGCTCCCGCGTCAGTTCGAGGTAGCCCAGCCCATTCACCGTCGCGCTCCAGCCCGGGCCGACGAGTGTGGAAGTTTCGTCTTCGGCGATGATCGCCGGGCCGACGATTTGCACGCCAGGTGCAAGCGCGGTCCGATCATGCACGGACCATGGCGAGACCTTGCCCGTGATCGTGTCGCGCACCAGTTGCGTTCGCGCAGCTGTGGCGTCCGGGGCGAACACGACATCATCCACCGCAGCAGTTACAACCGGCGCATCCTCCGGCACCGTCGCCACGACGACCGCATAGCTCATGATCTCGACATCGGAGCCGGGCACCGGACGATCGTAGAACCTGGTGTATTCCGTGTCATAGGCGGCTCGGATCACCGCCACATCGCGCTCGCCCAGTGGACGGGCCGGCAGCGGCACGGGAATTTCGTGGCCCTGGCCGACATAGCGCATATAGGCGACGCGGATTTGCGTGATTGGCGCGCCGAAGCTGCCCTGCGTCACCACCGCCATCGCCTCGGTTTCCATGGTATCCAGAAGGGCGTTCACCGCGGCAACATCGAACGAGGAAAAGCGCTGATACAGGCTGCGAACAACCTCGTAGCCCACCGGCGCACGCAGAAAGCCGATTGCGCTGCCAACTCCGGCGCTAGTCGGCACCAGCACGCGCCTGATGCCAACCTTCTCCGCAACCCGGCATGCATGCACCGGCCCGCCGCCTCCAAAGGCGATCAGCGTGCGGCCCTCATAGCTTTTGCCGGACTCGATCGCGTGCACACGCGCGGCATTGGCCATGTTCTCGTCAACCATTTCGACCACGCCGAGCGCAGCCATTTCCGCGGTCAGGCCCAGCCTGCCGCCGATTCGTGTCAGCAGCGCATCATGGGCTGCCGCAACATCCAGCTGTATCGTGCCGCCGGCGAAGCGGGTCGGATCGTAGCGGCCGAGCCCAAGATTGGCATCGGTCACCGCGGGTTCGGTGCCGCCATGTCCATAGCAGGCCGGCCCGGGATCGGCCCCCGCGCTTTCCGGGCCCACCGCAATGCGGCCCATCGTGTCCACATGTGCGATCGAGCCGCCGCCGGCGCCGATCTCCACCATCTCGATCACCGGAATCCTGAGCGGCAGACCGGAGCCTCTGCGAAACCGTCCCACCCGCGCAATTTCGAATGCGCGCGCCGTCTGCGGTTTGCCATCGTCGATCAGGCAGATCTTCGCGGTGGTTCCCCCCATGTCGAACGACAGCACATTCGCGATGCCGCATTGTCGCGCGATGCTCGCCGAGAAGATCGCGCCACCGGCCGGGCCGCTTTCCACCAGGCGTATCGGGAAGCGGCAGGCGGTCTCGACGGTGGTCAGTCCGCCGCCCGACAGCATGAGGAACAGCGGACCCGAGATACCGATCGCACGCAGCCCATCGGCCAGCCCGCGAAGATAGCGCGCCATTGCCGGTTGTACATAGGCGTTGGCGACGGTGGTGGAGAACCGCTCCCACTCGCGCATCTCCGGCGATACCTCGCTGGAGAGCGAAACCGGAATGTCCGGCAGTTCCTCAGCCAGAACGTCGCGTACGCCGTCGCTCGTGCGCAGGATTGACGAAGGCGTGGAGCAGGCCCACTGCGATGCTCTCCACCCCCTCGCGCCGAAGCGCGGGCACCAGCGCGCGGACCGCTCCGACATCCAACGGCAGCAACACGTTGCCTTCGTTGTCCAGCCTTTCGGGAACTGGAAGGCGCAGATGGCGCGGCACCAGCGGCTCCGGCAGTACCGATATTCAGATCGTACTGGTCGTAGCGGCTCTCGTTGCCCATCGCGATCACGTCGCGAAACCCCTGCGTGGTCAGCAACGCGGTGCGCGCGCCTTTGCGTTCGATCACCGCGTTTGTAGCGAGCGTGGTGCCGTGGATGACGATGTCGATATCGGACGCCGTCACGCCGGACGCCTGGAGAATTGCGCGCGCACCGCCGATCACGCCCCGCTCGGGCGCCGCCTGCGTGGTGAGGACTTTGATTGTGGCCCGCCTGCCGTCATGCTCGACCGCCAGATCGGTGAAGGTCCCGCCGATATCGATGGCAAGTCGCGCTGAAGGCATCAAGTCCTCGGTCTGGTTGGTCGGAAGCGGCAGTCAAGCCGGTCGGTCCGGGCGTGGCAAGCGCTTGGCTTGCATCGCCGAACCAGCCTCGCTATCGTGATATCAGAGGAGTAGCGGATGGCCCAGCTCGTGGTGCGCAATCTGGAGGATGCGGTGAAGGCCAAGCTCCGCCGCCGCGCTGCCGCCCATGGCTGGAGCATGGAGGAAGAGGTGCGGGCCATCTTGCGTGATGCGGTGAAGGAGCAGGCCCGGCAAGGGCGCGGTCTCGGGACCGAAATCGCGGCTTTGTTCCGTGGGATCGGGCTTCGCGAGGGTGAGGAGATCCACGAGTTCCGTGGCTACGCCGTCAAACCAGCGACATTCGATTGAATGGTCGTCCTCGACACCAATGTGATTTCCGCTTTGATGCACGAACCGCCGCGATCAGAGGTAACTGCCTGGTTGGACCGACAACCGCGCGTCTCCATCTGGACAACCTCGATCACGATCATGGAGATCCGTCGCGGAATTGAGTCCCTCGCGCTCGGCAGACGCCGTACTCGTCTGCAGTTGGCGATGGAGACTTTGGTCGCCCAGAAGATCGAGCATCGGATAGCAGCATTCGACACTGCCGCCGCGAACGCCGCCGCTGTCCTGATGGCGGAGCGGCAACGCGCCGAGCAGCCTGGCGACATGCGCGACACGATGATCGCCGGCATCGTCATCGCCAGTCACGCCACGCTGGCAACGCACAATGCCAGGCACTTTGCCGATCTGTCGGTTCCAGTCGTCGATCCGTGGCAGGCGTGATTGCGATGACCTGGAATACGCCCGAACGGAGGGATATGCCGATGCAGCCACGCCTTGTGCTTGCCGCCTTGATGCCCAGCGACGTGGTGACGCGGGCACGGAACGAGTTCGATGCGCTGGTGGTCGAAGGCAAGGACGACATGACCGCGGCGCAGGTGATCGATGCCGCCGCCGCGCACCGGGCCGATGCGATCATGTTCACCAACACGCTGCCGCTGACCGCCGATGCGATCGCCCGCCTGCCCGCAAGTGTGCGGGTCGGTGCCACCAGCAGCGTCGGCTATGACCACATTGACGTGGCGGCCGCGAAGGCGCGCGGCATGTTCGTGACCAACACGCCAGGCGTTCTAACCGAATGCACCGCCGACTTCGCCTTCATGATGCTGCTGGCGGCGGCACGGCGCGCCTACGAATACGACAGGATCATGCGCGCCGGCTGGCGCTACCGCATCGGGCAGGGCGACCTGCTGGGCGTGAGCGTGTCCGGTAAAACACTTGGCATATTGGGGATGGGTCGCATCGGGAGAGCGATGGCGCAACGTGCGCGCGGCTTCGACATGACGGTGCTGTATCATTCGCGCAACCGAGTGTCGGCGGACCTTGAGCGAGGAGCTAGATATTTCGCATCGTTCCACGACATGCTGCCGCATTGTGATTTCCTGTCGCTGCACGCGCCGGCCGGTCCGACGACCGACAAGATCGTCAATGCGGAGGCGTTGGCGCTGATGCCGCGCGGCGCGGTGCTGGTGAATGTCTCGCGCGGCGGATTGGTGGATGAGGATGCGCTGTATGGCGCTTTGACATCTGGGCAGTTGTTTGCCGCCGGCCTGGACGTGTTCCGCTCAGAACCTGACTTCGATCTGCGGTTTGCCGGGCTCGACAATGTGTTGTTGTCGCCGCATATCGGCAGCGGCTCGATCGAGACCCGCAACGCGATGGGATTTCGCGCGCTGGACAACATCGCCGCGGTGCTGGCAGGGAAGGGGCCGATCGATCCGCTGTGGCTGTAGGATCTCCCGGGGACAGCATGACCAAGTATATGGGCGCGATCGATCAGGGCACGACGAGCACCCGCTTCATCGTGTTCGATCGAACGGGCGCGATGATCGCCTCGGCGCAGAAGGAGCATCGGCAGATCTATCCACAGCCCGGCTGGGTGGAACACGATCCGCTGGAGATCTGGCAGAACACGCAGTTGGTTGCAGCCGATGCGCTGCACCGCGCCGGACTCGGTTCACACGATCTCGCCGCGGTCGGCATCACCAACCAGCGCGAGACGACACTGGTGTGGGACCGCATCACCGGACAACCCATGCACAACGCGGTCGTCTGGCAGGACACGCGCGTCGATCTCCTGGTGGCCGACTACGCCCGCGATGGCGGCCAGGACCGCTTCCGCGCACAGACGGGACTGCCGCTCGCGAGCTATTTTTCCGCCCTCAAACTGCGCTGGCTGCTGGACAACATTCCCGGCGCGCGCCTGCGTGCCGACGCCGGTGACCTGCTGTTCGGGACGATCGATACGTGGCTGATCCAGCAGCTTTGCGGGTTGCATCTGACCGACGTCACCAACGCCAGCCGAACGCAGCTGATGAATTTGGCAACGCTGGCCTGGGACGATACGCTGCTTGCCGCCTTTGGCATTCCGCGCGTCGTGCTGCCGCGCATCATGCCGTCGTCCATGATCTACGGCGTTGCAACCGGCGTACTGGATGGCGTTCCCATCGCCGGCATCCTAGGCGACCAGCAGGCCGCGCTGATGGGGCAGGCGTGCTTCACCCCCGGCGAGGCGAAGAACACCTACGGCACGGGCTGCTTCCTGCTGATGAACACCGGCGAGACGCCGGTCTCATCCACCAGTGGTCTCGTCACCACGGTCGCCTGGCAGCTTGGCGAACACAAAGCCTGTTACGCACTGGAAGGTTCGATCGCCGTCACCGGCGCGCTCGTGCAATGGCTGCGCGACAACCTCGGTCTCATCAGGACGAGCGGGGAAATCGAAACGCTCGCCGCCTCGGTTGCCGACAACGGCGATGTATATTTCGTGCCCGCATTTTCTGGTCTTTATGCGCCATGGTGGCGCGCTGATGCGCGTGGCGTTATTGCCGGCCTCACGCGCTACGCCACCGCCGGCCATATCGCCCGCGCCGCCCTGGAGGCGACGGCATACCAGACGCTCGACGTGATCGAGGCGATGCAACGTGATTTAGGCATCCCGATCAGCACGCTGCGCGTCGACGGCGGCATGGTCGTGAACGAACTGCTGATGCAGTTTCAGGCCGACATCCTGAACGTGCCAGTGCTGCGCCCGCGCACGATCGAAACCACCGCGCTTGGTGCAGCCTATGCGGCAGGGTTGGCCGTCGGCTACTGGGACGGTACGGACGATCTGGTACGCAACTGGGGCGTCACGCACACGTGGACGCCCGCTATGACGCGGGATCGGCGCGAAGCGCTGACCGGCTCCTGGCACAAGGCGATCGCGCGTTCCTTCGATTGGGCGTGACGCCGTCACATCCCGATCGAATACCCGCCATCAACCGGTATCGCCGTGCCGGTGACGAAATCCGAAGCCGGGCTCGCAAGAAACGCCGCAATACCCGCCATGTCGCCCGGCACACCCCAGCGGGCCGCGGGCGTCCGGTTTTCCACGCGCTCGTGCAGCCCTTCCACCTCCCGTCGCGCGCGCCGGGTCAAATCGGTGTCGATCCACCCGGGCAACACCGCGTTCACCTGGATGTTGTCCTTGGCCCATGCCGTCGCCATCGCGCGCGTCATCTGCACGATGCCGCCCTTGCTCGACGCATACGGCGTGGCATACGGCGCGCCGAACAGCGACATCATCGAGCCGATGTTGATCATCTTGCCGCCGCCCGCTTGTTTCATCGGCGCATACGCGGCCTGCGAGCACAGAAAGGCGCTGGTCAGGTTGGTGTCCAGCACGTGATGCCACTCTTCCTCGGTGTAATCCTGCGGCATCTTGCGGATCGCCGTGCCGGCATTGTTCACCAGGATATCCAGCCGGCCAAACTCCGCCACCGTATCCGACACCAGCTTCACGCAGGCCGCCTTCTTCGTCACGTCGGCTGCCATGAACGCACACTGCGCACCGAGCTCCCGCAAAGATGCCAGTGCCAATCTCGCCTTTTCCTCGTCGCGCCCCGCAACGACAATCGTGGCGCCGCAGGACGCCATACCTAGAGCCATGCCAAGCCCGATGCCACCGTTGCCGCCGGTGACGATCGCCACCCTGCCGGTCAGATCGAACAGCGTCATGTGTAGTTCCGGGCGTTAGACCGGCCTCCAATCGTCATGACCGGACTTGATCCGGCTATCATCGCTAGGCGGCCCCGCGCTTCATCTCGGCACGTGATTCAGCGAGATGGTCGAACCGCTTGCGATAGGTGCCCAGACCCAGCGTCTGCGATCGCAGATCAATGATCAGATCGTGCAGTTCGGCCTCCGGCACCAGCGCCTCCACGTCATCCCAGCCGGGCCAGCCATCCTTCTCGGCAAACCCCAGGATCTGTCCGCGCCGTCCGGTCAGCAGACGTTGCGCCCGCGGCGTGAATTCGTTCGGCACGCTGATCGTCACGTGGTTGACCGGCTCCAGCAGGATCGGCTCCGCCTTCGCCATCCCTTCCTTCATCGCCAGATTTGTCGCGGTCTTGAAAGCCATGTCGGAGCTGTCCACCGAGTGGAACCCCCCGTCCACCAGCGTCACCGATATGTCCACCACCGGAAAGCCGAACGGCCCCTTCTTCGCAGACTCTTCCGCCGCCTCGGCGACCGCGGGAATGAAGTTGCGCGGCACCGCCCCGCCGACGATCTTGTCGATGAACGCGAACCCTTCTCCGCGTGCGCGCGGGGCGATGTCGATCTTCACATCGGCGAACTGACCATGTCCGCCACTCTGCTTCTTCAACCTGCCATGCTCATGCACCGCGCGCCGGATCGTCTCCTTGTAAGCCACTTGCGGCTTGTGCGTCGCCACCTTCAGTGCGTAGTCCTTCGCCAGGCGATCGACCGTCGCCAGCAGGTGCATCTCGCCCTGGCCGTGCAGCACGGTCTCGCTGGTATCCTGCTCGTGCTCAACTGTCAGGGTCGGGTCCGCCTCCCGCTGCTTCTGCAATGCGCCATTGAGTTTCACATCGTCCTTGTGATCGGAGGTCACGATCGCCAGCGAATAGACCGGCGGCGGCGGTGCGGGGAACGCCAGTTGCTCCGGTGTCGCACCTGGCGAAATGGTGGCGCCCGTCGGCACGCCATCCAGCCGTCCTAACGCAACCACCTCGCCCTCGACCGCCTCGGCCACCTTGGAAAGCTCGGCAGCCGGCATGCGATAAATGCCGCCGAGCCGCGTGCCGCCAAGCGTGACGCCGTCCTTGATCGTGCCGCGCCAGATGCGCGCATAGGAGAGCTTGCCGGTGTGGCCCGCGTGCACGGTCTTGAAAACCTGCGCCAGCGGCGGTCCGTCTTCCGCGACGCCTTTGCGCGCGGCGGTCTCCTGCGGCATCGGCGTGTCGTGGCGCAGCGCCTTCCACAACCGGCGCACACCGCCCGCATTCTCCGCCGAACCGACCAGCACTTCGATCACCGCGCCGGCCGCGAGGTCCTTGCGCAGGTCGTTGTAGATCTCCGCGGTTGTTGGCTTGACGTCCTCAAGCACCTTCTCAAGCAGTGTGTCGTCGCGATCGGCCAGCACCTCGACCAGCTTGTTCAGCGCGTCCTGCTCGTCATCCTGCAACGCCGATGGAATCTGCATAAGCTCCGACGGCTGGCCCTTGCGATAGCGATAGGCGCGCTCGCTCACCACATCGACATAGCCGCTCACGGTCTCGCCATCGACGATCGGCACCTGGCGCAGCACAAGCGGCGAACCGGCGTAGCCCTGGAGCGCTGCGAGCGTATCGCTCACGCTGCCTTCCAGCGTCTCGATCTTGTTGATGAAGAGCATGTGCGGCACGCCCTGGTCGGCCAGCAGTTTCAACAGCGGCGCCACCGTCAGCACGCGGGCAGGGGTGGGTTCGCATACCACCACCGCGAGATCAACCATGGCGAGCGCGCAACTGGTCTCGTAGGCAAACTCGATAGAACCCGGGCAGTCAAGCACCGACCAGGCATCGCCGAGATAGCTGCAATGCCCAAGACGAACCTCGGTGGTTGCCGGTCGGTTACGCGGATCGGCCGGCCGTTTGACCGGTGCGCCCGCTGCATCCATCAGTGCCTCGAACAGCGTGGACTTGCCGCTGCTGTACGGCCCGACCAGCGCCACCGAGCGGGGACTTCTGCCGTTTTGTGATCCCGACATGCGGGCGCCTCCCTGATGCTGCGTCGTGTCGCCGGCTGGGCGTTGCCCGCGGCGTATTGCGTCCGTTGATCCTAGCGAAGTTCTCGCGACACGCGAGTCCGACCGGCCGGCACCGTTCTCAATCGACGGCTCCGTTCGCAATCGTCCGTTCTCAGCTCAATCGATCGACGTGCCATGATTGGCGCCTTCAAAACCCTGGGCATGCGCGCTGAGCTTGTCGAGCGCCTTCAACAGGTTGTTCCATTCCGTGCAACTCATGCCCTCGGCAAGCTGCTCTTCAAGCTCGCAGGCAATCGGCACCACGCCCTGGTGCACCGTTGCGCCCTTGCGGGTGAGGTGCAGCAGCCGGCCGCGCCCATCCCGCGGGTCCTGCGTCTGCCGTAGCAGGCCGCGCGCCACCAGCCCTGCGGCGGCGCGCGAAACCTTTACCTTGTCCATCGCCGTCCATTCGCCGACTGCACTTGGCGACAGCGTGCCGAAACGTCCAATCATCGCCAGCACGCGCCATTCCGGAATGCTCAGGCCGTAAGCTTGCGAATAGCGGCGCGCAAACAGTCGCGATACCCGGTTGGCGGCAACTGACAGTCTGTAGGGTAGAAATTCCTCCAGCCTGAAAACCTCCCCGTTCAGCTTCGGCATTGCCGCGCGTCTTCTTTGTTCTGTTATCATTGGAAACCATTCCCCAGTCGAGCCACCCCTGGTATATCGCGGATACCAGCGGCAGGAAACTGGGGCAGGCATGCCGAGTTCTTCACTGTGGCCGTATCATCCAGACGCACGACAACGACAGAGCAGGAGAGGCATGCCGTTCGGCAAGAACAGCGACCGCGAGCGCGATGAGGCACAGGCTGTGGAGTTCGTCGCCGGCGCACTGCATGCCGAGGGCGCGCGCGTCGCCTGCACGTATATCGACATCCCGCAGGCTCGCTGATCTTCGAGTTTCAGGTTGGTCGCATCGTGCATTTGGTGACCTCGACGCCGCGCCGTGCACATCGATCTTCAAGCCGGTGCTTGCTGCAAGAGTTTCCGAGAGGATGATGCTCGCCGGCTAGGAGCAATCAGAAACGCCCAAGGAGTCGCCCGGTTGCATGTCATGGCCGGGGCTTGACCCAGCCATCTGCTCCGGCATGAGTGCTATTGGATGACCGGTTCAAGCCTGGGCAAGCCGGGCAAGCCCGGGCATGACGGTCAAAGACATGCGGCGGTGAATGCCAACGGCAACGGGCGGGTGGTCTCAGACCGGCGCCAGCGCCAGCAGGCCATAGCCCGTGATCATCGGTGCATGGTACGTGCGCTGCACCCGCTTCACCGACGGCCCGAGCGCGGAACGCATCGCGAGCCAGTTGATCATCTCGATCCCTTCGGTGCCGCCGCGCTCCATGTAGTCGCGGTGCGACAGGACGGCAAGCGCTTCCGGCTCGTCCTCGATCTGGTCAAGGAACCGATTGTCCCATTCCTGGTTGACAAACCCGAAGCGCGGTCCCTGAAGCTGGTGTGATAGGCCACCAGTGCCCATCACGACGACATTGATGTTCTCCGCGTAGCTTTCCACCGCGCGCCGCACCGCGGCTCCCAATTTGTAAAGCCGCCGCGCCGTCGGAATCGGATGCTGAATCACATTGACCGCAATCGGCACCACCGGCGTCCGCCAGTTCGTATCGGCAAGCATCGGCATGAAGGACATGACGCCGTGGTCGATCGACATCTCCTGGCAGATGGTCGGATCGAATTCGTCCTCCACCAGACAGCGCGCCAGGTGCCAGGCGAACTGCGGATCACCGCGCATGTCCGGCAGATCGCGCTTACCCCAGCCCTCGTCCGCCTGCGGATGCACTTCGCATGCGCCCAGCGCAAATGTCGGGTAGGCGTCGAAGAAGAACCGGTTCATGTGGTCGTTGTAAACGATCACGTACAAATCCGGCCGCAGCGATTCCAGCCACGCGCGCACCGGTTCGTAGCCATCGAACAAAGGCGCCCATAGTGGATCCTTCTGCTGGCCCTTGTCGTAGACTGTACCGAAGGATGGCGCGTGCGAAGAACCAATGCCGCCAACAATCCGACCCATGGTCAGTGTCCCTTCCGCTCGGCCATGAACTGCTCCAGCGTCCGCCCGCTTGTGTGCGCTCCGACCTGAAGCAAGGACTGGCCCAGCGCACCGGCGATCTTGATCAGGAGATAGATGCTGCAGCCAGCGTCGTTCATCGCTTTCCAGTCGCGCCGCCGCACCATTTCAACCTCGGCCTCGTCGAGGCCCATCTCGCGAGCGTAGCCCAATTCGTCCGCGACGAACCGCTTGCGATTAACCGCATCGGTCAGCGACATCGCCATGCGGTTGAGCCGGTACCCGGCATGCGCCCGCTCGCCGGTGAATACCGGCGTCCCGGCAATGATCTCGTCCATGGCAAATGCCTCGCTATTTCAAATGCCGATCCCACAGCGCGAAAATTCTCGTCCATGTCGTCTCGGACGCGAGCGTGTCGTAGACCGCACGCTCCGGGAAGCAGAAGCCGTGATGCGTTCCCGGGAATACTTCCACAGCCGCCTTCGCGTCAACCTTGTTCAAGGCCGCCTTCAGATCAGGAATTACGTTCGCCGGGACCGACTGATCGTGTTCCGCGAACGCATAGTAAAGTTCGCCCTTGATCTTGCCGAGCGACAGGTGCGGCGAATCTTCCTTGTCGGTGACAATGCCCGCGCCGTACAGCGACGCGGCCGCCGCCATGCGGTGCGGAAATGCCGCCGCAACCGAGGTGATGTAACGTCCGCTCATGCAGTGTCCGACGCAGCCAATCGGCCCCGGCTTCACGCGGTCGTTCGTGTCGAACCAAGCAAGCATCGCAGCCGTGTCGTCGTTGACAAAGGGAATGGACAGACTGTTCATCGACGCGCGGATCACGCCCGACATGCCGTCATCCCGGCGCGGAATGTCGAAGCGCACGGTGCCCAGCCGGTAATACATGTCGGGCAGCAGGCAGACATAACCGTGCTTTGCAATGCGCCGGGCCATGTTGCGCAGCTCCTCGCGGATACCCGGTGCGTCCATGTAGAAGATGATGCCCGGGGACTGATCAGGTCGATCCGGAGCGGCCATGAACGTTGGCATCTTGCCATGTTTGGTCGTGACGATGATTTCGCTCTCGATCATCCTGACGCTCCCTGGGCCGGGTTTCGTTGGTCCGGCCATTCTTGCCCCGCTGGCCAGCCGGTGCAACTGCACGGCATATTGCGCGATCAGGATCGGAGGAACGCGAATGGCGGGGAAAGACATCGACCGGCTGCTGAACGATGCGGCACGCTCCGGCCGCGTGCCTGGCGTCGTTGCACTGGCGGCGGACCGCGGCGGCATATGCTATCAGGGTGCGTTCGGCAGCCGCGGCCTGACCGATGGCGCGGCGATGACGCTGGACACAGTGTTCCGGATCGCCTCGATGACCAAGGCCGTCACCGGCGTCGCGGCGATGCAGTGTGTCGAGCGCGGGCAGCTCTCACTCGATCAGCCGGCCGGCGAGATCATGCCGGAGCTCGCCGATCCGCAGGTGCTGGACGGCTTCGATGCCGATGGCAAGCCGCGTCTGCGACCGGCGCGGCGGAAGATCACGCTGCGGCAGCTGCTCACGCACACCGCGGGCTTTGTTTACAATGTCTGGAATGCGGAGCTGAACCGCTACGTCGAAGCGACCGGCGTTCCCACCGTGATGTCGGGCAAACTCGCCGCACTGAACATGCCGCTTGCCTTTGAACCCGGTGAACGCTGGGAGTACGGCATCAACATCGACTGGGCCGGCCGCATGGTCGAGACGGTAAGCGGCCTGGACCTCGATGCCTATATGCGCCAGCACATCTTCGCCCCGCTCGGTATGCGCGACACCGGCTTCGTGCCAAACGCGGAACAGACCGGGCGCTCGGTGCAGGCCCATGCGCGCACTCCGGACGGCTCGCTCCAACCGCTCCCAGCGCAGCCGTCGGCGAAACCCGAATTCTTCGCCGGCGGTGGCGGCCTGTGCTCCACCGGCCCCGACTATCTGGCATTCCTGCGGGCGGTGTTGAACGACGGGACCCTCGACGGCAAGCGCATCCTCAAACCCGAGACGATCGACCTGATGGCGCAGAACCATATCGGCGAACTGAATGTCCAGCCGCTGAAATCCCAGAGCCCGACAATGTCGAACGATGCCGACTTCTTTCCAGGCATAACGAAGAAATGGGGTTTGAGCTGGCTGATCAATACCGAGGACGTACCTGACAGACGCAGCGCCGGCAGTCTCGCCTGGGCTGGGCTGTTCAATACTTACTACTGGTTGGACCCGAAGAAGCATGTGGCGGGTGTGTTGCTGACCCAAATACTGCCGTTCGCCGACCCGACGGTGCTGCGGCTGCTGGATGATTTCGAAACCGCGGTTTATCGGGTGGCGGCGGAGAGCGTGTCCCATGGTTGAGAGAACCGAGCGCAATGCCAACCCTTACATTGCACTGGGCGTGCGTCCTTTCATCAATTGCTGCAGCGTGCGAACGATGCACGGCGGCAGCCTGATGTTGCCGCAGGTACGCGCCGCGATGGACCAGGCGTCGCGCCAGTTCGTCAACCTTGACGAACTGATGGAGGCGGCGGGGCGGCGGTTGGCCGAATTGACCGGCGCCGAGTGGGGCATCGTCACATGCGGCAGCGCGGCTGCGGTGGCGCTCGCATCGGCAGCCTGCGTCGCCGGCAATGATCCGGTTCGCATGCTGCGCCTGCCGTTCACCGATGGCTGGGTGAACCGCGTGATCCTGCCGCGCAACCAGCGCTTCGCCTATGATCAGGCGATCCGCATGGTCGGCGCGCACATCGTCGAGATCGACTCGATTGCCGATCTCGAAGCCGCGCTCGCCGAGCCGGTGGCGATGGTTGCGATCCTTGGCACCAACGAGGAAAACTCGCGTGTGCGTCTGGAAGAAATCGTCGTGCGGGTGAAGCCGCTTGGCATTCCGATTCTGGTGGACGCCGCGTCGGAGCACCTGGAACGGCCAAGCCCATGGCTGCTGCGCGGCGCGGACATGGTGATCTACAGCGGGGGAAAGTTCCTGCGCGGACCGCAGACCAGCGGCCTGCTGCTGGGCAACAGGAAGCTGGTGCAGGCGGCATGGCGCAACGCCTCGCCGCATCAGGCGTTCGGCCGTCCGATGAAGGTGTCGAAGGAGGACGTGATCGGCGTGTTGGCTGCGGTCGAGTATTGGCTAGAGGAGCGCGACGAGAACGTAGAACTGCAACGTTGGCACGACGACCTGCAGGAGATCGCGCGGCGGGTCGCAAAAGTGCCCGGCGTGGGCAGCGATGTGATCGCGCCCGCCGGCGTCGTGCGCGTCCCCGCGCTGCGCGTGCGCTGGGATGGCATTGCGCTGGACGGCATGGGCCTGCGGGCGCGCCTGCTCGACGGCACGCCACGCATCATTATCGACGACACCACGGCGACCGCGAACTCGGTGACCATCGATCCGTTCCAGTTCCAGCCTGGCGAAGCTGCCGAGGTCGGCACGGCGGTCGCTGCCGCACTGGCTGCGGCGCGCGCGCTGCAACCGGTGCAGGAACCGCCGCCGATGATCGATCTGTCCGGCGAATGGTCCCTCCATGTGCAATTTCTGCACGGCCAGCGCCTGCACAGACTGCGCCTGCGGCAACAGGGCAGTCAGCTGACCGGCTGCCAGGAATCCGAGCAGTTCGCTGGCAGCGTGATTGGCAGGCTGACAGCCAAGGACATCCTGATGGAGTTCGAAGCGCGGCATGAGGGCAGCTCGATCGCCTATCGTTTCGAAGGCACGGTGGATGCCGACCGTATGGCAGGCGAGGTGCTGCTCGGCAGCGCCACCGACAGCCATCGCGGTCCGGTCAATCTGAGCCAGTTCGGCAGGGGGCAGTGGCAGGCGGAACGCGCGGCGTAACGGCAACGCATAGCGCATTTTCCAGTCAATTGGGGGAGGGCACCACACATGAGCACGACGACGCAGACTGCTGCGAGCAGCCCATATCTGCCGGTCCGCGACGATTGGCTCGCCCGGCGGACCGAGGCGATCCTGGAACCCGATCTGCCGATTGTCGATCCGCATCATCATCTGTGGGAGCGGCCAGGCTGGGTCTACATGCTCGACGACCTGCTGGCCGACACCAACGCGGGGCACAACATCGTCGCTACCGTGTTCGTGCAGTGCCGCTCGATGCATCGCGCGGGCGGGCCGGAGGAAATGAAGCCGGTCGGCGAGACCGAGTTCGTCAACGGCGTGGCGGCGATGAGCGCGTCGGGCGGCTACGGCGCCACCAAGGTTTGCGCCGGCATCGTGGGCCACGCCGACCTGCGGCTGGGCGCCCGCGTGCAGGCGGTGCTGGAGGCGCATATCCGTGCCGGCGGCGGACGGTTCCGCGGCATCCGCCATATCACCGCCTGGGACGGCGATCCGACGCTGATGAACCCCGCGTATGCGCCGCCGCCCGGACTGATGGCGGACGCGACGTTCCGCGAGGGCTTTTCACGGTTGGCGCCGCTGAACCTGTCGTTCGATGCGTGGCTGTACCATCCGCAGATCGACGAACTGACCGTGTTGGCGCAAGCGTTTCCCGATACGCGCATCGTGCTGAACCACGTCGGCGGGCCGCTCGGCATCGGGGTTTACGGTGGCAAGCGCGACGAGGTGTTCGGGCGCTGGTCGGCGTCGATCCGCGCGCTGGCGAAGTGTCCCAACGTGTTTGTCAAACTCGGCGGCATGGCAATGCGGATCAACGGATTTGACTTTCACGAAAAGGCCGATCCGCCGTCGTCGGAGACGCTGGCAGGGGCGTGGAAGCCGTATGTGGAGACCTGCGTCGAGGCGTTCGGTGCAGCGCGCGGCATGTTCGAGAGTAACTTCCCGGTGGACAAGGGCTCCTACGCCTACGCGCCGTTTTGGAACGCCTGCAAGATCCTTGCGCGCGGGGCGAGTGCACCGGAAAAGACCGACCTGTTCAGTGGCGCCGCAGCGCGGTTCTATCGACTGGAGCTGTAATACAACCGCAGATGAACGCGGATTCGATGATCTGCGTTCATCTGCGTTTATCCGTGATTCGTTGAGGCGGGCCCTGCTGTTAGCGACCAATTACCGACGGAGGGATACGCAGGCGGTGGGCGTCTCAGCGCCCGCCACTGCGTCAGTTCAGGATGCGCAGTGTCTTCGGATCGAAGCGCACAGGCTCGTACTGGTTGGGTCCGTTCTGAATGACGACCACGCCGCGCACGAAATCAACGGCAACGACCGTGATCGGCCCGCCTGCCTTGCTGTGCCTGGCCATCTGGTTGTCGTTGAGCAGCGTCGTGGCGATGACACCCGAGATGGTGTTGCCGCCAGAGTTTGCCCGCTTCTCCACTTCGGCACGGGTCGCGGGGTTCATTTCGCCGAGGAAGGCGCGCTCGAAGGCGGGTGAGGGCGTGGGAGGCGGTGGGGTCTGGGCCTGGACAGGCGGTGCCATGACGCCCATTGCGGCGAGGGCGACACAAACTATGACGACGCGACAAGGGCTCATTTTTTCCTCCTTGTTTGAAGGGCAATCTGACCGACACGGGATCAGAGCATGTCCTGGTCTTTGTGGACCTTGGCCAGGACGACGGAGCAGGAGTTGGACTCTATTCGGCGGATCTGTCCAGTCCAAGTGACGACCTGTTCGCGTGCCTGGCAGCTTAAGACAGTCAAGGGGCATTGTCACGGTAACCGGCTGCCTGATCGGGTTGCCATGGCAATGCCGTGGCGAGGACGAAAGCGTCGGTTCTTGTTGGCTAGCGTGTCGAGTACGATCGACATTAGAGCCAAAGCCGACACGGCAGCCATTTGAGGACAACCCTGTGACCGCTCATCGGTCTCGCGCTAGGAAGAACAACGACTTGGGTTTATGCCAAGCCACCTTCATCGCTCGACATACGTACAAAGCCAAGTCGCGTCGCGGTCGGCCGTCCGTGGGACGGACGACCGGACACCCTCGCCCTTGCCGCGTTTACCTATGGGGTAAATCGACATTCTCAGCCTTCCTGGCTGCCCGTGCCCGCTCGAACACATAACTGCTCGAATTTCTTCGACCGGGACGCGAAGCGCAGGCTGTGGCGTCGCGGCGGAAGTTCCTGCGCGAGGTGGCGGACACCGGCACGCTGATCCTGCCGATCCCATTGCCCGTCACCCACGGTTGAGCGGGTGACGGGGGATGCCGAGCGATTCCGCGACGCGTTCGTGCGCTGAGTAGCGGCGCAGCGACGCCTTTCAGTCCTCCAACTCCTCCAACTCCTCCTCCTCGTCGCAGCACTGGCGTTCGCGAGGCTTGCAGCAGCACTTGTTCCGTTCCTGGCCGCATTCGCCGCAGCAATCCCAGATCGTGTAGGCAAGGATCTCCACGTGCCGCTTCGGCTCGGTCGGGTCATCGCTTTCGATGATCAGTTCGCATCCCCTGGCCACCTTCTCGATGGCGCGGTACTGAATGACGAGGCCGAGACATGAGCCTGGTCGCACCGTTGCGGGGAATGGGTTGTTGATCAACCTGTAGGCGCGGCGCCGGTGTCTGAAGCCGACATGACTGACGTGCAGGTTGCACTCGCCGGTGTTGCAGATCGACAGCGTATGCTGCACGCGCTCGCAGCACTGCACGCCGCCGAAATTGGTCGAACCGGTGACGGTCAGTTTGCCCGGCGGCGCGTCGCCCCGGACCGCGATCGTGCGAGCACCGGCCGGATCGTTGCTGTTCACCGTGACCGTCGCGGCTTTGCCGCCGAAGCTGGCCGGCTGGAAGCGGATTGGAATCGCCAGCGCGCTGCCGCCGTGAACCGCAAGCGGATAGGACAAGACCTGCGGCGCCAGGAATTCTGCCGAAGACGACGTGATGCTGGTGACCAGGAGTGTGCAGGAGCCGCTGTTGCTCAGCAGCAGCGGCTCATCCTTGAACGAACCAACGCAGGCGTTGCCGAAATTGCCGGTATCGGCCAGCGCGAGCGCCAGGCGCGGCGCCGGACAGTTGGCGGTCACGGCGACGGTGTGCGGGCCGGACGCGTCGTTGCTGAATATCGTGATCGTTGCGCTCTTTGGCCCGAAGCTGGTCGGGCGGAAGCGAATTTCGACGTTGATGGACGCACCCGGGCTGACGACAAGCGGATAGGATGCGACCCCGGGCACCACGAAGTTCGGCGACGATGTCGTGATGTTGGAGATCGACAGCAGGCCGAAGCCGGAGTTATTGATCGTCAACAGCTCATCGGCGAACGAGCCCTCGCACACGTTGCCGAAGTCTCCTGTATCGGCGAGCGCAGTTGCCATGATCGGCTGGTGGGCCAGCGCGGCGTGCAGCCGGAGTCCGTCGGGGCTGCCCCATCCGGTGCAGGCATCCCAGCCGATGGCGACAGGATAGCCGGCGACGCCGTTGCGCGCGTTGTCCGTTGCGCCGGGTTCCGACACGATATCGCGGAACGCGGTGGTGCCGGCGGCATACAGCGCAGGATTGACGAAGCCGACATTCGCGCCCAACGCGGCGTTGAGCACCGCGATGAAGCCGGCCCACAACGGCGCGGATGCGCTGGTGCCGCTACCGGTGAACGTGCCGCCTCCGGCGATCATCGGGTAGCCGCTCGCGGTACTTGCGTTCGCCGCGACGTCGGGAACGCCGCGTCCGATATGGCCATCGTTCATCGAGGCAGGCACATCGGCGCCGAGCTGATAGGCCGGCTTGCCGAAGCGATCGCTGACGCCGCCGCCCGTCGCGCCCGAGCCGTCATTCCAGACGTATTCGTCGAACGAGGAGCCGACGATGTTGCCGACCGTGGTGCCGCCGACCGACAGCACCCACGGGTCGCTGCCGGGATACTGCACATGGGCCTTCCCGTCGGTGCGCTTCGATTGCGTACCGGTGTCGCCGGAGGCGATGCACATGGTCACGTTCTGGATCGCCGCATCCTGAAACGCCATCGACAGCGCAGTGACCCAGCTGGCGCTGATGCTCTCGGCGGTGAGCGTTGCCGCATCGTCGCCGTCGGATACATAGAAGCTCGACGATAGCACCGAGCACACCGGATCGCCGGCGCTCGGATGCACCACCCGCGAGATCAGATCGACCCAGCCGGCCTGCGAGTTCGCGGTGAAGTAGACCGCGATGGCCGCGCCCGGTGCCGCGCTTGCGGCGATGCAGATGTCCTGCGTGGTCTCGGTGTCGGCTGTACCGTTGTTGCTGGCATCGACCGACACATCGGTGATGGCTGGAACCACGAAGCCCGCCGGCAGCGTTGCGTAGTACTGCACGATGTCGGCGTGGCGGTAGCCGCGCCCGGAGAAGATCGCGATGGTCTGGCCGGCCGCCGATTTGGCGGGAAACCGATACAGCCCGGTCATTTGGGGAACGGTGATGTTGGTCGTGTTCGGCGGATCGGCGGCGTTGCGTTTGGTGATGTTCCGGTTGTCGAGGCCGAACACGCCGATGATGATCTCGACCAGTTCGCTCGGAACATGGATCGGGCCTTCGCGCCCCCGATAGACTTCGGTGTGCGGCGTGTCGTGGTCACCGCGCGGTACGTCGTGTTCGAACCTGCCGAGCGAGACCGCGAACGCCTGTTCCAGCTGCTCGACGGTGCCGCGGACGGCGAGCGTGCGTCGCGCCGGATGCGTCTCAACAACCGTCAATCCATGCCGGGTGACGAAATGGACAACCTGCTCCACGTCACCTGGAGATGCGCCATATCTTTCGGCGAATTCCCCGGTCGTCAGGCGTCGCCGTTTGACGACGGCCGCTGCCGTGAACGTATCGATGTCGGGTGCTGGCGGGCCATCGGGACGCCGCCGCAGCACGATGGTGACGGTAACCTTCTCGTTCCTGTCGGCCGGGCCGAGGAATCGCGAATTGACCGGCCTGGTCCGTTCGCTGCCTCGGACCGCATGATAATTGTGCGGTACGTCCGCCATCGTTTTCCTCCCGATATCTGTGGTTCGGCGCCGACTATGCGTGCGCCCGGTGCACGGCGGAATGAACCAACTCACAGGTGGACGCAGGATCGGCTGGCGCGCCTCGACTGCGTTCCGGCGCAATGTTAGTCTTCCAGCAAGCAGGAGGAAGCCATGCTGACCAGGACACAGATAGCGGAATACCACGAGATCGGCGCGATCGTCGTTCCCGACATCCTGAGCGCCGACGAGGTGCTGCGGCTGCGTCGCGTTACCGACGAATTTGTCGAACGCGCGCGCGATGTCACGACTCATAACGAGATCTACGATCTCGAGGATAGCCACACGCGGGAGAACCCGCGCGTGCGGCGGATCAAGACGGCGCATCTGCATCATCCGGAATATGCGCGCCTGGTGCGCCATCCGAAGATCGTCGCGGTGCTGCAGGCGCTGTGGGGCCCGGACATCCGCTTCGACACCGCGAAGCTGAACATGAAGTCGGCCGGCTTCGGTGCACCGGTGGAGTGGCATCAGGACTGGGCGTTCTACCCGCACACCAACGACGATCTGGCCGCGGTCGGCGTTATGTTCGACGACATGGAACTGGCGAACGGTCCGCTGATGATCATGCCCGGCAGCCATCGCGGTCCGATCCATGACCATCACACCGACGGCGTGTTCTGCGGCGCGATGCATCCGGCGAGCCGGGATGTGGACTACAGCAGGGCGATCCCGCTCATCGGGAAGGCGGGCTCGATCACCGTACATCACGTGCGCGCCATCCATGGGTCGGCGCCGAACGTGTCCGACAACGATCGCCGGCTGTTGCTGTTCCAGTTCCGCACAGCGGATGCGTGGCCATTGCTCGGTTTCCCCGCCGGCATCGAAAAATTCAAGGACCTCATGGTCTGCGGTGAGCATCGCGAGCCTCGGCTGGCGCGCGTGCCGGTGCGTCTGCCGCTGCCGCCGGCGAAACTGCAAGGCTCGCTCTACGAGAATCAGAAGGGCATGAAGAGCCGCTACTTCACGCTCCCGGTCGAGGCGCGCCAGCCCGAGGCGGTGAAATGAACGACAAGGTTCCCGGGCTTCCGCCGGCCACGATTGATTTAACGTTCGACACGACGCGGCCGTTGTTCGCGGATGGGCCGCCCGATCCAGTGGTGCATGAAGGCTCGCCGCGCGTGATCCGTCAGCGGACGGTGAACTTCGCTGCCAAGCGCTTCGCCGACATGATGTATGTAAGCGGGCTCGACCGCAGCAGGGCGGAGCGGCATTTCCGCTGGCGGGCGCTGGGTATTCCCGGCGGCCTGACGGAGCGACCCGACGCTGCGGCCGAGCAGGCGGGACTGATCGCCGCCCATCGCGCCGGACGCATCGTCATCGAGACCAACGATGCGGATCGCCGTGCCACCGTGCGCTGGACCGATGGGGAATTCGGCGGGCCGCTGGTCGGTTCGGCAATTGCGCGCGTGGACTATGGCGGCATTCTGCTCGGCGCGCGCACCGAGCCTGCATTCGATCCTGTTCGGGTCGCGCGCAGCACACCCGATGCAGGCCGCATCTGGCCGCGCGGTGATGTGGTCGAGCCACCCGGAGCGCTGCCGGCGGATCTGGCCGCGGCACTCGATGAACTGTTCGCGCATTCGTCGGGCATCTATGGCATCCTGATTGCCTCGCCGGATCGCGTGCTGGCAGAACGCTACAGCGCGTTCGGTGCGCCGGATCGCGCGACGCCAAGCTGGTCGATGACCAAGGCGATCACCTGCACGCTGATCGGCAGGTTGATCCATGAGGGCTGGCTCGGCTCGGTTTACGATCCAGCGCCCGCTCCGTTGTGGCGCGACCCAAGGTCCATCCATCATCTGATCACGATCGATCACCTGCTGCGCATGCGCTCGGGGCTGGCGTTCCCCGTGGTCGATGCAGATGGCCGCGCAACCATCGGATTCGAGAACAGCGCGGTTTACCAGGACGCCGCCGACGCGTTCGATGCCGCACAGCGGTCCATCGTGGCGACCGTGCCGGGTTCGGTGTACCGCTACATCAATGCCGGCCTCAATGTGCTTGGGGCGATCATCCGCGATCGCATCGAAACTCGCAGCCTGCCCTACCATCAGACCGTCTATAAGCTTCTAGCCGACCGTCTGGGCATGAGCACCTACCAGCACTCCGCTGATTGCGTCGGCAATCTCATCGCGTCCGGCTCCGGCTTCGCCACGCTGCGGGACTACGCCAAACTTGGCGTGCTTTATGTGCAGGACGGCGTCTGGGGCGGCGATCGTCTGCTGCCGTCGGGCTGGGCCGACTATGCACTGGCTCCCACGCATGCGGGCAGCAGCTACGCTGCGTGCTTCCGCAGCAACGCCGATCGCAGTTTCCCCGATCTGCCGGCGGATGCGGCGTGGGCGTCGGGCGCATCCGATCAGCGCATCTTCATCCTGCGCCGTCAGCGACTGGTTGTCGCCGTCAACAACGAGACCGACCATCCGATGGACCTTGCAGCGCTCAACCGCGTGATCGCCACTGCCATCGCCACGCGCTGGTAGTAATCCGGCAAAGGGACACGTCATGCCAACAATTCGCAACGTCGCGCGCGAAAAGCTTGAACAGGGCGAACTGTCGCTCGGCACCGGCGTGCGCATGACGCGCAGCGTCGAGATCGCCATTGCCATGAAGACCGCCGGCTTCGACTGGCTGTTCCTGGATCTCGAGCATGGCACGATGTCGATCGAGGCTGCGGCGCAGATCGCTGTCGCCGCGCTGGACGCCGGCATCGCGCCGATCGTGCGGGTGCCGAACGGCGAATACTCCATCGCGACGCGCGTGCTGGACAACGGCGCGCTCGGCATTGTGGTGCCGCACGTCGATACCGCGGCGGAAGCGCGCGAGGTGGTGCAGAAGCTGAAATACCCGCCGATCGGCCATCGCTCGATGGGCGGCATCGGGCCGCATTACAGCCTGCGTTCCGCCACCACCGGCGTGGCGGCCACGGCGCTGAATGCGGCCAACCTCACCGTCGTGATGTTGGAGACGCCGACGGCGATCGCCAATGCCGACGAGATCGCCGCCGTCCCCGGTGTTGACGTGCTGCTGATCGGCACCAACGATCTTTGTGCCGAAATGGGCATCCCGGGTGACTTTGGCAACGACCGCGTGGCAGAGGCGTATCGGACGATGATCGCGGCGAGCCGCAGGAATGGAAAATTCCCGGGCATGGCCGGGATTTACAACGAGCCGATCATGCAGCGCTACATCGAGATGGGCGCGCGCTTCATCCTGTCCGGCGCAGACGCCGCGTTCCTGATGGCGAGCGCCACGCAGCGCACCGGCTTCCTGCGCAAGACGCTGCAACGCACATAGGAAAAGGCTGTCGCGAATATTGTCATCCCCGCGAAAGCGGGGACCCAGGAAAGTAGCAGTGCAACTGCGGCCCCTGGGTCCCCGCTTTCGCGGAGATGACAATGAACGAAAGTGACAATGAGCGGATGACTATGAACGGGGATGACAAACTGGGATGAGGATGAGATCGCTTCAGCTTTTGTCAGCACCCCAGAACACCGGAGCCGAACCCTTCAGCAGGCCGGTCACGTTCGATCGCCACGCCGCCTGCGGAAGGTATTGGCCGAGGGGAATGGTCGGCACGTAGGTGAACGCGGCCAATTGGAACTCCGCCTCATGCTTGCGACGATCCGCGTCGTTTGGCGCATCGATCCAAGCCTCATACGCGGCTTCGATCTTGGGATCATCCGGCCAGCCGAACCAGGCTTTGGCGCCCGGGCTGCGCAAAGTGTTCGCCAGCATCGGATCGACAAACTCCGGACCTGGCGCGCCGGCAGGGAAGATCGACCAGCCGCCCTTTTCCAGCGTTGCCTTGCTGGTGCGGCGCTGCACCACGGTGCCCCAGTCGGTCATCTGCTCATCGATGTTCAGCCCGACCTTGTGGAATGCATCCGCCACCACGGTGATGAAGGCGTTGTAGATAAGCTGGTCCGTGGGATGCAGCAGCACGATCCGCTCGTTGCCGTAGCCCGCCTTGTCGAGCATCGCCTTCACTTCATCGGTCGTCCAGCGCCTGCGACGGAAATCCATGCCCGCATCGTTCGCCGCCGGTGAGCCAGGCAGAAAGTAGCCCATCGGCGCACGCCAGCCCAACTCGTCCTCGCCCATCGCCGCCATCATCGCCTCGCGTGGATCGACGGCCGCCAACATCGCGCGCCGAACGCCGACATTATCGGTGGGTGCGATGAAGCTGTTCGGTCGCAGAACCGCAACGGTGCCGTAGATGTCGAGCAGACCTGTCGTCACGCCCGAAGCGCGCTTCAGCATCGGGATCAGGTCGGGCTGCGGCAGTTCGAGCCAATCGACTTCGCCGGCGGTCATGGCATTCGCCGCGGTGGCCGGATCGGGAATGACGCGCCACTCGACGCGATCGAGTTCCACCCGGTGCCCGCCCGCGGTGTATGATGCCGGCTCCTGGCGTGGCGTGTATTGGTCAAATCGGGCAAAAGCGGCGTGACTGCCGGAGACGAATTCATCCGGCAGGAAACGGAACGGTCCGCAGCCGATGATCTCGGTAATCTGTTTGAACGGGTCGGTGGCGGCAAGGCGCTCCGGCACGATCACCGGCTGCGGCTGCACCTTCGAGAGGAAATGCGCCAGCAGCGGGAACGGCTTCTTCAGTCGCCAGACCAGCGTGCGGTCGTCCGGCGTCTCGATCGCGTCGACGCGCGGATTGATCGTCTCGCTGACCGCGTCGCGTTTCAGCCAGCGCTGGAGCGAGGCCAAGCAGTCGCGCGCCAGCACCGGGGTGCCGTCGTGAAACAGCAAGCCCTCGCGCAGCTTCATCGTCCAGCGCAGGCCGTCGCTGTCGATGGTGTGGCCTTCGACCATCTGCGGCTGCGGATTGAACGACAGGTCGCGGCCATACAGCGTCTCATAGACCATCAGCGAGAAGTTGCGGGTGACGGTCGCGGTGGTCCACACCGGATCGAGGCTGGTCAGGTTGGCCTGCGGCACGAAGATCAGGGTCTTCGCGGCGGCGCCGATCGCCGGGCGGGCGAGGGGCAGGGCAGCCGCGGCTGCGGCGGATGCGATGAAGGCACGGCGTTTCACGGTCGTCTTCTCCCGGGCAGGTTCCTTGTGTCGTGGTTTTCGGCGGTTTGCGCGCCTGAGGCAACCGAGTGGCCCTTGCTGCTCCCCTCGTCATGGCCGGCGAAGCATGCCCCCGCGAAGGCAGGGGGCTGGCACCCACGTCTTCCCTGTAGTAAAGACGCAGAAGCACGGCCAAGCGTCGCCACGAGGAGAGTGGACGGTCGATGCCACTGAAAATAGTGTAGCATTACCGGCAATGCCTGCCGACCCCGACCGGCCTGAAGCATTCATTACGCGTTGGCAGGGCCGCGAGGGCGGCCAGGAGCGGGCGAACTACACGTCGTTTCTGACCCGGCCAGTACCCTTCATACGGGGCCGTCCGTGACTGCCGCTGCGCGCGACAGCCGCATCATTGTGCAGGGTCGGGACATTACGAACGAATTGAAGAATGGCTCGACATTGGCCGAGAAGATGACATCAAGCCAGCTGGCCTGATTTCAAACTCTCAATTCTCCACGAATCCGGGGCACGTTCAGGTCGTTACCGGCGGCCGTTCCAGCCATGCGATCACTATACGTGATAGTTCACGTCGCTTCGTCGTGCAAGCAACCTCAGTTATCCCGCGGGGGCCTCGTTGGTGGAGACCAACACGAATGCCGGAATTTTCGGAAGGGTGGCGGCGTGACTTAGCTACCTTCGTATGCGCGCTGAAGAAGCAGCTGTGATTTGGTAAAATCGTCGATGGTCTTTATCGATACCTCAAGATCACCCGTGCCATAATGCCCGATTTTGCGAACATCGCGAGTAAAGCCAGCTTCAAGAGCTACTGTACTCGGGTCTAATTTGAGGTAAGCTGTCACGGCCTTCGCCTGTGGAAAACCTCCACGCAGGCGAAGTTTTTGATTCGCTTGAATGCGCAATAGTACTTACTTTAATTCCTTAAATTGAACATCATCACCGAGCCCGGTAAGGAATGAGGCGAGCGCCTCATAGATATCGCGAATGTTGGGTGGCGCGTTCGCCACACGATTAGCAATACGTTGGGAAGCGTATGGATCAGTCAGCTCCAGCTTGCCATCGCTCGTGCCGCGTGTCGATAACCCCTCCGAATCGGGGACAGTCTTAGCAACTTTCGGAGCATGGATGAGTTCTATCGTCAAGAGGCCATCGCCAAACTTTCGATAGCGGAGGAGCTCGATGTTTTTCGGAATTTAATTTACCGCGTGCTCATCGTGGCGGGTAAAGTCGCCGGCGATGCACAGCAACGCGGCGCTGACCAATCAACTGTCTTCGCACTCTCCAACGGCCTCCCCGATGCCACCGCGCTCGCTGGGCGCATCCGCCAAGGGCCCCGCGTAGGCGCGGAGCGGGCAACCAGAGCGGCACCGGTTCCTCTCCTGTCGCCATGGCCTTCCGTCCAGTTCGGGCCGAAGGGCCGCCCTGGGACATGCCTTTTGCCGACCACCCGCGGCTTCTGTCACCGACCCCAAGCAAGGCGGGGATGACCGGACCAAGCCCGGCTATGGCGGCGCGGGAACGAGCCTGGGCGAGGGTTAGGGTGGTCCGCGGCAGGTAGGGCGCTTCTGCCTTCAGCGCTCGACGCCGCAGCGCCGGAGTCCGGCGGCGATGTCTTCCGCAAGCGGTACAGGCACAAACTCCTGTGGCGCTCCGTGGCCCTCGCACTTTCTCCGTGTTAAATGCCTTCGGGTGCTGCTCACGGGCCGCCGGCGTTGGCGGAACGGCTTGACCGTGCGATCTTGAACGACGACTTCGCGCTCCCGACGATCGTCCTGTTTGAACTGCAATACGGCATCGCCAAGAGTGCACGGGCACAAGACAATGCGGAACGGCTCGCCACGTTTCTGGAGCTGCCGATCCCAATACTTCACTTCGAGCCCGACGATGCCCAGGAGGCAGGCGACATCCGCGCCGCGCTCGAACGCGCCAAGATACCGATCCGACCCTACGATATCCTGATTGCGGCTCAGGCACGCCGGCGTGGCGCGACGCGGTTGACGGCCAACCTCCGCGAGTTCGCCCGCGCGCCGCGACTGACGACGGAGGACTGGACGGGTCGCGTGAGGCCCGCTGCTATTCCGCCGCCTTCGCCACCCCGGCCACCCGCGTGCGCGTCCGCAGTTGAACGAATTCCTCGGCCGCCGTTGGGTGGATGCCGATGGTGCGGTCGAAGTCCGCCTTGGTCGCGCCCATCACGATGGCGATCGCCAACCCCTGCATGATTTCCGGCGCGTCCTCGCCGAGCATGTGCGCGCCAACAACCTTCTGCGTGCCCTGGTCCACCACCAGCTTCAACATGCTTTTGCGCGCGCGGCCCGTCATGGTGTGGCGCATCGGCGTGAATTTGCTGACAAAGACGTCGACCGGGCCTTGCTCGGCTGCCTGCTCCTCGGTCAAGCCAACGGTTGCGACCGGCGGGGTGGAGAAGACCGCGGTCGCCACGTTCAGCAGCGAAATCGTGCGCGGGTGCTTGCCGAACAATGTGTCGGCGAGCGCGTGGCCCTCGGCCGTGGCGACCGGCGTCAGGTTCAACCGGTCGGTGACGTCGCCCATGGCATAGATGTGGTGCCGGCTGGTGCGCAGGTGCTGATCCACCACCACCGCCCCGCCTTCACTCGTCGAAACGCCGGCCTTGTCCAGGCCGAGGCCCTGCGTCGCCGGCGCGCGGCCGGTGGCGAAGAACACCAGATCGGTGTGCAGGGCGTGTCCTTCGCTGAGGGTCAGCACGCGCCGGTCGCCCTGGGCTTCAATCTTTGCCGGGCGGCAGCCCGGATGCAGCGTGATGCCTTGAGCAACCAGCGCCTCGACCAGGGACTCGCGCAGGTCGTGGTCGAAGCCGCGTAGCGGCAGCGGCTGGCGATAAACCAGGTCCACGTGGGCGCCGAGGCTGGCGAAGATCCCGGCGAATTCTACGGCGATATAGCCGGAGCCGATGATCGCTACCCGCTTCGGCATGTGCGGCAGGTAGAACGCGGCGTCGGAGATTATGCCCAGCTCCGCCCCGGAGATCGGCAGGCGCACCGGATTGCCGCCGGTGGCGATGACGATGTGGCTGGCTGTGACGGGCTTGCCGCCGACGTCGAGCGTGTGCGGATCGATGAACGTGGCGCGGGCGTCGAAAATGCTGGCGCCGGCGCTGTCGAGCAGACGGCGGTAGATGCCGTTGAGCCGGCCGATCTCCTTGTCCTTCGTCGCGATCAGCTTGGCCCAGTCATGTGGGCCCTTCTTGATGGTCCAGCCGAAGCCGGCGGCGTCGTCCGCCCATGCGCCGTATTCGCCGGCCTGCACCAGCAGCTTCTTCGGCACGCACCCCACATTGACGCAGGTGCCGCCCCAGAACCGTTCCTCGGCGATGCCGACGCGTGCACCATGACCCGCGGCGATGCGCGCGCACCGCACACCGGCCGAGCCGCCGCCGATCACGAACAGGTCGAAGTCCATGGTGGCCCTCTACTCTCAGCGTTCCGTCCACACAGTAGGGTGGGGGGCGGAGAGCTGACAACTCAACGTGGCGCGCGCCGGCTTACGTTCCCGCCGCACTCCACGCCTTGAAGTCCGTGTCCGAGACGCTCGGCAACTTCTTCAGGAACGCCACGATCGACCAGATCTCCGGGTCAGGCACGCCTATCGAGCCGAAGCTCGGCATCCCCGTCATCTTGATGCCGTTCTTGACGACCCAGAACAGCTCGCGCGGCTGGGCGTCGCCCACGATGTCCTTGAGGTCGGGCGGGGCGGGATTGAGGCCTTCCGAGAATTTCGCCCATTCCGCGCCCGGCCCACCGTGGCAGTTGACGCAGCCGCGCGTGGCGAAAGCGTGCGCGCCTGCCTTGATCACCGCGGGATCGTCGAGCGAGCCCGACGGCATTTCGGTGGCATGGTGGGCGATCGAGGCGTCGCGGACATGGACGATAGCCCAGCCGACGGGACCCGGATCCGGCTCGGTTGCGGCGATGCTGTAGAATCCGCCGAAGAAAAAGACCATTGCGGCGATCGCCACGATGATCGCGAGTGCTCCGATGAACGCCAGGAAACGCATCCGGAATCCTCCCGATGATTGGTTCCTTTAAGGTCAGTCTGCTGGTTCATGGCCTAGGCCACAAGCCGGCCACCACAAGGCGGCGCGATCGGGAGTTGGCCAGGTGATCGTGACGGGATATCAGGGTCGCCGGGTCAAGGGGGTGGTCAATTGGACCAGGCGGCGGAAGCCTTGGAGCGGGAGCGGCGGCATCGGTTCCATCTGCCGCATCCACATCTGCCGCATGGGCTCGTCACCTTTCCGCGCCGGCTGCTGCCGTGGATCGAGCCGTGGTTTCTCGCCTATGCGTGCCTCGGCATTGTGCAGGGCGGGATGCTGCCGCTGCTGCTGCCACTGTCCGCCGGTGGTTCGACGCATGCCGGCATGATCGTCGGCGTGATGAACCTAGCCGGCTTGACCGCGCCGTTCTGGGGCCATCTCGCCGACCGGAAGCGGCTGCATCGGCAGATCCTGCTGGCGGGCATGTTGGCCGCGCTTGTGGCGCTTGTGCTGATGCCCGAACAGCTGAACCTGCCGCTGAAGGCTGCGTTTGCTGCGATCCTTGGTCTCGGTCTGGCCGCCGCGAACACGGTGGCCAACATGTTCATCGTCGAGGTGCGGCCGCCCGAGGAATGGGATGCCCGAATTGGCGCGCTTCAGGCGTTCAGTGGGCTTGGCCAGGTCGTCGGCCTGCTGCTTGCCGGGCTCATCGGCGGTCGCTACGCGCTTGCCTACGCAGTCGCGGCCGCATTGGTCGCCGCGGCCGTCCCGATGGCCTGGCTGACCTTGCGGGGCATTCAGGTCCCGGTTCCGCGCGCGGCTGCCGCGGCGCATCCACCGCTCGGCGGCGAGGGGTGGGCAGGCTCGCCGCAGCGGCTGTTCCATATCGTGTCATGGCAGGGGCTTGCGACGCTGCTGCGCGACCTCGAAATGCCGTTCGCACGGCTGATGATCGCCTGGTTCGTGGCGTTCGTCGCGATCAGCGCGGTGCTGACGATGTTTCCGCTCGCGCTGATCCGGGAATTCGGCGTGCGAACGGGGTTGCCGGCCACGACCTACGCGTTCGCCGCGGCGGTCAGCCTGGCGATGTATCCGCTGGCGGCGCACATCGCCAAACAGCGCGGCACAGGGCCGGTACTGCGGATCGGATTCGCCGCGCGCAGCAGCGCTATCGCGATTCTGGCCGTCGCCTTCCTGTCGGGGATACAGGGTGTGCCGCTTGCGTTGGCCGGATTTGTCGTTCTGGTCGTGGCGTGGCCGCTGCTCGGCGTCAGCGGCACTGCGCTTGTGGCGCAACTCGCACCTGGCGAGAAGGGCGAGGCACTTGGCGTGTTCAACGCATCGTCCTCGCTGGCGGGCGCCGCCGGCGCGTTCCTCGGTGGTTGGGCGATGGAGGCAGTCGGTTACGGCACGGTCTGTCTGGTGAGCGCCGTTGTCGTGGGTCTGGTGGCTTTGTGCTCGGCCGGTGGGAACCGCAGGGCGGTGGCGGCGGGCTGATCTCGGGCGTGGTCGAGGCGGTGTGTCCCGCGCGTTTGGAACGGTCGAATCACCCTGCAGCGGCTAGTTGCCGACCGGCGCGTTTCGCGCCTTGTTCACGTAGGCCTGGACGTCCTCATCGAGCAGCAGACGATCGCGCGCCAGCCCGTTGGCCGCAGCAGCCACCGCGTTTACGTAATCGGCATGGCTGGGATAGCGCTCTTCGAGCGAGGGCCTGGGGTCGTCATTGGCGATACGTTCGGCTTTGGTCCTGGCAAGATCGATCCGCTGCCCGAAACTGTCGCAGCCGTCGTTGCCACCCGCCGGCGCGGCGCGCAGATTCCAGCCCGTGTAGGTCGCGAGCGGAACCGCAACATCCGGAAGGCGGATCCCGGCGATGTCGTTGCCGTCCGAATCGGTCTTTGGAACGAGAGCGGGATAAGGCGTCCCGACCAGACGCGGCGGCAGGACGGTCAGGATCCCCTCGCCGGACCGAGGGCCGTAATCGAACAGGTCGCCGGTGTGCATGCGGCCGTTGTATTGGACGTGAGGGATCTGGGGGAAACCCATGCGTTCGGCATGAAGTGGCGGAAAGCACCAGCCTACACGACGATCCGCGGTATTCTGCGACAGCTTGACCCTGCCTCGGTCGAGGCTGTGTTCCGACGCCATGCCGCCATCTTGAATGATGCTGCCGAAATCCAAGGTCGGCGTCATGTGGCGATCGATGGCAAAACCTTGCGGCGCAGCTTCGACAGCTTCCTTGATCGCCGCGCAGCGCACATGCTCAGCGCCTTCGCTTCTGACACGGCTCTGGTGCTGGCGCATCTTGATTGTGATGAAAAGTCCAATGAGATCCCAGCCGTACAGACCCTGCTCGGCTCACTTCCGCTGAGTGACGCGGTGGTGACCGTCGACGCTATGCATTGTCAAAAAAAGCATTCGAGCATGCCGCTGCCGGTAGTGTCCATCTGATCGCTCAAGTCAAAGCCAACCAGCCCGCTCTGCATCACGCTATCGCCGAGCTGTGCAACAAAGTCGCACCGCTCGATATAAACCAAACCACCGACAAGAGGTGTCGATCCCGCGACGAAACCCGCATGGTCGAGGTATTCGCGCCGGGTAACAGCTTGGCCGGCACCGAGTGGGACGGCCATATTAGCGCAGTCATCCGCGTCAATCGCGACATTCTCACTCGCTTCGCCATCACTGGGTTGTGGCGCTCAACCAGCGAAACCGCATTGTTCGTCAGTGACGTCGTGCTGCCAGCCGCTCAGTGCGCCAAGGCCATCCGCGACCACTGGAGCATCGAGAACCGCTCTCACTACATCCGCGACGGTAGCTTCGCAGAAGACGCCAGCCGCATCCGATGCAATCCCGGCATCTTTGCACGCTTGCGCTCGTTCGCCGCCAACATCTTGCGCTTCAATGGCGTTCACAATGTCACAGACGGACGCCATCGCATCGCCTTTGGCGGCATCCGCGCCATCCTCGCTATGCGTGTCATATATTGAGCGTTGAACAGCCCTGGGGGAAACCCTGCCCGGTCCGGGGCAACGGCGGCACGAGCGTGCCGTCAGCGACGCGCGGCAGCCGACTTGCCGGCGGCGCGACGCTCGTGGACACCCATTGGTCCATGGCGACAAGCAGCGCGCGCAGCACGGCGTTTGCCACCAGCGGATTGCGCTCCTGTTGGCAGATGCCGCGGCCGGTGGCGCCGATGCCGCCCTGGTGCGGCAGGCTCGCCAGGAAATACGCGCGCACATCTGCCGCCTCATCGGCAAGGTCCATGCCGGCCTCATCGACATGGGCCACGGCCGTGTCCTTCGCCCAATACTCGTTTGCCGAATTCACTTCGAAAATCTTCGGGCAGGTCGCGCTTGCCAGGCATCGCGCCAGTTTTCCCCCTGTTGTGCGGGTAACTGGATCAAACCTGACCTGATTGGTGAATGGCGCCTGGAACTCCGGGAACCAGCGGTTGATGTGCTGCCGGTGAGTCCGGAATGGCTGCGCAAAACGATAATTCATGTAGATGCCGTCTGCGCCGCCGATCCAGTTGACGATGCCATCGATTGCCTTTCCGCCGCCTTCAGCCTCGTTGAATCCAAGCTGGACGAAGTCGTGCGCGGTGCGGCACGGCTGTGACACGCACGCCGCGTAGATCGCGGCAGCGTCGCCATCCAGCGGATTTGCAGTGCCGGCGTCATCCGCCCGCGAGGAGCGAACGAACGATGCCAGATCGCGAATTGCCGCGAATCCCACGCCGGACACGACAGGATCCTTTGCCTGATAGGCAAACTCGTAAAGCATGCCTTGCTGAAACGAGACTTGTTCGCCGACAAGCCTGATCGCCGTGCCGGCCTCGTCGGCATAGTCCCATTCGGCGGCAGGGACCACCGTGGGAGAATCCTCGTAGCGAGCGCGCATGGTGAGGATCGCCTTAGAGTCTGACTCGAATCACCATCGGAACACAAACTGACCGATATAGCTGACAAAAGCGGCCTTACATCCACCGGTAAGCGGGAGCCAGGCGGCGCGACATCAGCTTGACGCTGGCAATATAGAGCCAAGTCACCGCGCTTTCGATTGTTCTCTCGACATCCTTCGCCAGTCGGCGGTTGCGGTTCAGCCAGGCAAGGGTGCGCTCCACCACCCAGCGGCGGGGCAGCAAAACAAAGCCCTGGGCCGCGTCCGACCGCTTGACGATCTCGATCGTCCATTCGCCGTGGTCTTTGAGCGCGTCCCTCAGCTTATCGCCCGCGTAGCCGGCATCGGCGAACACGTGGCGCAGCCACGGCACCAGACCGCGTGCGCTTTCCAGCAGAGCGGGCGCGCCGTCACGGTCCTGCACGTTCGCCGGATGCACGATCATCGCGACGGGCAGGCCGATGGTGTCTGTCAGGATATGCCGCTTGCGGCCCTTGATCATCTTCTCGGCCGCATAGCCGCGCGGACCACCGGATTTGGTCGTCTTGACCGATTGGCTGTCGATCACGCCGGCGGTCGGACTTGCCTCGCGTCCGGCGGCTTCGCGGACGTCCATCAGCAGCACATGATTGATGGTCTGCCACACGCCGCTGTCGCGCCACGCATAGAAATACCGCTGCACCGTGGTGTAGGGCGGGAAGTCCTTGGGCAGTAGCCGCCATTGGCAGCCGGTCTGCGCGATGTAAAAGATCGAGTTGACGACCTCGCGCAGGTCGGTCTCGCGCGTGCGTCCGCAATCGGCCGGCGGCGGCAAATGCGGCGCAATCACCTTCCACTCTTCGTCGGTGGTGTCGCTTGCATAGCGCAGATGATCGCGCTGATACTGCCCTCGCGTGATTTCAGTCCAGGCCACGGCGTGCTCCTCGGTGTCTTCGCAAACACGAGAAAATCGCAGCCGCTGAAATCACGCAACCTCTCTGCGTACTGATGCTTTGGCAAAGCACCGTCGGAGCACGGCAGACCGCAACCGCTTGAAGCGACTCACACTATCGTTCTTAAGTCGTTCCGGGTCAGCCTCTCAGTCACGCTGATCGCAACGTACTGGCCGGGCTGCATGTCTCGTTCGCGTGCGCCCCGCTCGTCGAGCCAGTCGTTGGCGGTTTCGATGGTAATGCGGCCACCGTCCGGCATGGCGTCGCGCGCGTTGATGCAGAGATTAAGAAGCGCGTTCTCAAGCTGATTCGGATCGCACAGCGTCGGCCATAGGCCAATGGCGAGGGCAGTCTCGACCTGAATGGCCGGTCCCACCGTGCGGTGAACCATCTCCTCCAAGGTGCCGATCAGCTTGTTGGCATTGGTCGGTTTCGGATCGAGCGTCTGGCGGCGCGCGAAGGCTAGCAGACGGTGCGTGAGCCCCGCGGCTCGCGACGCCGCGCCCTGCGCGCTCGCAATGTAGCGTTCGAGATCATTACTGTAAATCTCCCCTTTGCCAGCCGTGCCTTCATAAGCTCAAGGCTACCGGAGATCCCCGTAAGCATATTGTTGAAATCATGCGCGAGGCCGCCGGTGAGGTGTCCGATGGCTTCCATCTTCTGCGCCTGGATCAGCTGTTCGCGCGACTGCTCCAACTCCAGCTGCGCTTGGCGCCGTTCGGTAAGATCACGTGTTATCTTGGCAAAGCCTATGAGCCGGCCGTCGTCATCGCGAATGGCATCGAGCACCGCGTTGGCCCAGAATTGCGTGCCGTCCTTGCGGCAGCGCCACCCATCCGATTCGTAGCGACCATCACGCGATGCGTGCTCAAGCGTCTTCGCCGGCACTCCCGCCGCGCGATCTTCGGGGGTGTAGAAAAGAGAAAAATGCTGCCCGATCACCTCCTCTTCGCTGTAGCCCTTGATGCGGACGCCCCCCGTATTCCAGTTCGTGACCAGCCCGTTGGGGTCGAGCATGTAGATCGCGTAATCGGTCACGCCTTGCACGAGCAGGCGCAACCTGCGCTCGCTTGCCAGTGTGGCAAGGTGCGCGTTGTGCTGTTCCGTCATATCGCGCGTGATCTTGGCGAACCCGATCAGCTTGTCGCCCTCACGGATCGCATCGATCACTACCATCGCCCAGAAGCAGGTGCCGTCTTTCCGCACGCGCCAGGCTTCAGTGGTAAAGCGGCCGGTTTCCTCGGCCTACGCCAATGCAGCTCTGGGGACGCCGGCGACACGATCTTCCTCGGTATAAAAGCGGGAGAAATGCTCGCCGACGATCTCGTTGGCGGCGTAACCCTTGATGCGTTCGGCGCCCGGGTTCCAGCTCACCACGCGGCCCTCGGGATCGAGCATGTAGATCGCATAATCCACGACACTGCGGATGAGGAGGTCGTTAAGATCGGGGGGCCGCGTCACCGATCGTTATCCTGTGCGGTTGAGCCCCGAGGTTAGGCGCGCTTTTGCGCGCAGCAAGAAGGCTGATTCGATGGAGAAAAGGATCAATTCCGAGGCATATACCGGCATGAAGCTTCACGAGCAGGTGAGACGGGGGTTTGCCGCAGTGCCGGGTCCGATCGAGGCAGAACCACATGAGCGCGGCAATCTGGAGCAGGAATTTCGCTCTCGCGAAAGCCTGGCCGATGTGGCGCACGCACACGGGCGCAAGCGATGCGCACCGGCCGGCGTTACCGGCATGGCGGCCCCAGCACCGGCTCACGGACACCAGAGGGCTCCGGCGCACCGTGAAGGCCCGCACTGTGCACGGCACCTACGGATCCGAGATGCGGGAACTGCGCGAGCTGGTGCGGGGACTGCGGGCCGACGCTAAGCGGCTGGCGGAGCTTACGCAAGACGCGACGGCGACGGATGTGACTTTCGCTGCCCGGTCGCACTACGAAAATTCGGATACAAACTCGCCGACGCTACTTCAGCACGAGAACCCGTTGATTATCGATGGGACGCGAATGCTCCCCAACTGGTTGGTGGATGCTACCTATCCTTCCTCTTCTCTGCCTCTTCCTTGTTGATAACGCGCGCTTGCTCGCCTTGCTTGCCCTCTCGTTCTGCAATCTCCGTATGGGCCTGCGTGTCGGCTTGTGGAGCCATATCCTCGGATTTTATCTTGTCCTGGGCCATAATTCACCTCCGGTCTCAGATGTGAACGCACCCAACGCCGGTTCGGTTCCTGTGGGAGCAGGAGCGATGACCATCGCGTCGGAGCTGCGAACGAGCCGTTGACGCGGACGGGGCCGGTGATCGTCCTGTCCGCGCTGCGGACGCGCAGCGGCAATGGCGTCCCGATGCCGCCACGATGTCGAGCACGCCGACAAGGCAGGAAATCGAGCTCATCCCAGCCGCCTTGCGGAATATCGCTGGCGCATAGGTCGGGGCATGTTCGTCACGGGTCAGGGATGAGCTTACACCACTACACTCCGGGACTGAACAGTCGGTGACATGTGGTGGCGTCGGATCAACCGGGACCATCGTCACCGCGAAGAACCCGCATCGTCGTGGCAGGCTCGGCGAAGGCCACTTCAGTCCATCTGAACAGCCTGCCTCGCAGATCAACCGCCTTCAGAGCATGCGCTATGACAGCTGCTGTGCCGCCGCCCGCCACGGCGCCGCCACAGCTCACTGAGCTGGTTTCTTGGGTGGTCTGATTGGCACGCACCCCCCGATGAAGGAGCTCGCGGGCCTCAGAAA
>CAWEVI010000031.1:0-77887 GCA_963812475.1 uncultured Alphaproteobacteria bacterium | reverse complement strand
TGCGCCCCCGATGGCTGCCCGGTCGCCATCGAGGTGTTTGACGGCAATACCGCCGATCCGATGACGCTGGCGAGCCAGATCGACAAGCTCAAGCAGCGCTTCCACCTTGATCATGTCGTCCTGGTCGGCGACCGCGGCATGATCACCCAGGCACGCATCACCGAGGACATCAAATCAGCCGGCCTCGATTGGATCACCGCGCTGCGCGCGCCGGCGATCAAGGGGTTGCTGGAGAGCGGCACGCTGCAGCTTTCGTTGTTCGACCAGCGCGACATCGCCAGCATCACGGCACCCGAGTTTCCCAATGAGCGTCTGGTGGTCTGCCGCAACCCTGATCTTGCCGCCGAGCGCGCCCGCAAGCGCGAAGACCTGCTGGCCGCCACCGAGCGCGATCTCGCCCGCATCCAGGCCGCCGTCGCCCGCAAACGCGATCCGCCGCGTGGCACCGCCGAGATCGCGCTGGCGGTCGGTGCGGTGGTCAACCGGTATAAAATGGCCAAGCACTTCGATCTCGACATCACCGATGCCCACTTCAGCTTCACCCGCAAGACCACCGAGATCGCCGCCGAGGCAGCCAGTGACGGGATCTATGTCGTGCGCACCAGCCTGCCTGCGGAAACCTTCGACGACGCGACGACGGTGCGCAGCTACAAATCCCTCGCCATGGTGGAACGGGCGTTCCGCTGCATCAAAACCGTCGATCTGCAGGTCCGGCCGGTCCATCATTGGCTGCCGGATCGGGTGCGCGCACATGTCTTCCTCTGCATGCTGGCCTATTATCTGGAATGGCACATGCGCCAGCGCCTCGCGCCGATGCTGTTCGACGACACCGACAAGGAAGCCGCCGAAGCGCTCCGCAAAAGCGTCGTGGCGCAGGCACAGCGTTCGCCTGCTGCGGTCAAAAAGCAGACGACGGGCCTGACCGAAGACGGCCTGCCGGTGCACAGCTTTCGCTCGCTGCTGGCCGATCTCGCCACCTTGGCGCGCAACACGATCGTCACCGCAATCACGCCGCACTATCCGCTGACCGTGCTGACTAGACCGACATCGATCCAACAGAAGGCGTTCGATCTGCTCGGCATCAAATGTAGCCAGTAGCGCAGCGTCCCACCGACAGATTGTTCTTACAATTCAGCCGATTGCGCGCTTACCGCTCAGGAATCTCGGCCTAGATCGGCTCAATTCCGAAACACTTTACCCCTTGTTGACCGGAACACATAGCGGGGTTGCGAAGGCGAATCGCGCATCCCAGCGGATGTTGCTGATTGCGGCTGGACTGTCCGTCCTCTGGCTGCTGATCGTCGCGGTGGTCCTTGCGCTACAGATGAGCTTGGACACCCAGATAACGTATCAATCACGCAACGAGTTGCCCTGAATTGACCTGGATAGGAGAGCCACATTGGCGTCTGAGTATGTTGGGGTTTCTTCGGACGGTGGTAACCCGAGAGAATATTGTTATGACGGCGGCCGAGGCGACTGTCCGACATGCCATCAGGAACGCGATGACATCCACATCCGACGTTACCGGGCTACGTGCTGGCCCAGCGTGCGACCGGCTCGTAGATGCGATCCTAACCAATCTCCTTGATTCGGAAGTGAGTCAGGCTATTCGTGACCTTGCCGCGGCTTCGGCAGTACGGGGATAGAATGCCGCTGCTGTGGGAGTCGCAGTGGAGCGCAATATTGCAGGCCGTAGAAAGGGCCGGACTCAATCCATGTGCGTTCTACATAACGGATGACGGTGCCGATTGTGAATGGAGCACACGTTGTCCGCCTCTCGCCTCACCCTATACCGAGACACAACATGGCGCTATCTGGGAACTTGCTTCGTGGGTTTTGGCGTGGAACGATCCTTCGACCTTGCTTGGCTAGCTGTGGTCCCGCACGTCGGCGGGTGGCTTGCCGAATTGAAGCGCGATCTTGATCCGCCCGATCTGTGAGCCGGTGGCCTCCCTCTCCAGCTCGACCGGTAAAGATCGCGTGTGCCGCGCCGTTACTCACCAGTCAACAAGTAAGACGACATTCCTATTGTACTTTCCCAAAGCCGGTGCTACGCTCGGGGCATGAAACGAGATGGACGCGGTTTTGATCATCAGACGCTGGAAGCCATTCGATTGATGGCGGTCGAGCGGGTGCGGGGCGGAGAGCGGCCATCCTCGGTGGTGACTTCGTTCGGCTTTCATCGCACGACGATCTACAAATGGCTCAAGGCGGCGTCACGCCCTGGAGTGGGACTGAAAGCGCTGCACGCCAGGCCGGCAACGGGGCGACCACGCAGCTTGACGCCGGGGCAGGAGCAACAGGTGTTTCGCTGGATAAACGGCCGCGATCCGCGTCAGTATGGGCTGGATTTCGGCTTGTGGACGCGGTCTGTAGTGGCCGACCTGATCGAGCGTAAATTCAACATTCGGCTTGGCGTGACGGCGGTGGGGGCGTTGCTCGCCAAGCTGGGACTGACGCCGCAAAAGCCACTGCAACGGGCTTACCAACGCGATCCGGACGCGATCGAGGCATGGCGGCTCGAGCGGTTTCCTGCCATTGCCAGACAGGCAAAAACCTCAGGTGGTGAAGTCTATTTCTGGGATGAGTTTGGGTTTCGTGCCGATACCGTGCACGGCAAGACCTGGGGCAAGAAGGGTGAGACACCTGTGGTCGAACGGCCTGGTCAGCGGCAATCGATCAGCGCGGCCTCGGCGGTGAACGCCCGTGGCGCATTTTGGTATTGCACCTACCATGGTGGACTGACGGCCGAGTTGTTTGTCACCCTGCTGCGGCGGATGATGCGGCGTCGTTCGAAGCCGGTTCATTTGGTGGTCGACGGACTTCCCGCGCACAAGACCGCGCTGGTGAAGGCCTATGTCGCATCCACGAAGGGCATGCTGACGCTGCATTTCCTCCCCGGCTATGCGCCTGAACTGAACCCCGATGAACTGGTCTGGAGCCACATGAAACGCACCGGTGTGGCGAGAGCACCGCTGCGGCGCGGCGAGAAGCTGCAGGAAAAGATCGAAGCACAACTTAGCGCTATCAAGCGCATGCCACGGTTGATACGGTCATTCTTCAAGGCGCCGAGTGTCTCCTATATTACCGACTTGTGAGTAAGAGGGGGGGGGGGAGGCGTCTCGAAACCGCCAGGGGGTTAAATCCCGACAACCAGGAATCTGAGCGCTCCCCATTCCTGGAGCCTCGATGTGGACCCCCGAGACCCGGGCAGAGCATGACCGGACGATTGCGCTACCCAAGTGATCTGACCGATGCAGAATGGCAGCTCCTCGCGCCGCTGCTGCCGCCACCTGCCGAGACTGGCCGCCGTCGGTCGTGGCCAAGCGCGAACTGATGAACGCGCTGTTCTTTGTGCTGCGCGGCGGCTGCCCTTGGCGCAGCTGCCGGAGCATTTCCCGCCGCATCAGACGGCCTATCGCTGGTTCACCCGATATCGCGATGACGGAACCTGGGAGAATCTGAACCACCACTTGGTGAGCTGGATCGCGAACGTGTCGGCCGCAAATCCAGCCCCAGGCGGCGATTATCGACAGCCAGAGCGTCAAAACCACGGAAGCCGGTGGATCTCGGGCTATGACGCCAGCAAGAAGATCAACGGGCGCAAACGTGAAGCCATGGTCGATACCGATGGCCGAGGGTTGATACTCCAGGTCCATGCGGCCTCGGTCCAGGATCGCGATGGCGCCATTCCCTTGTTGCAGGCTTCGCGCGCGCTGTACCCCTTCATCGAGCGGGTCTTCGCCGATAGCGCCTATGCCGCCGACCGAGTGGCGACCGCGACCAAAATCATCGTCGAGATCGTGCGCAAGCAGGCTGGCCAAATCGGCTTTGCCGTGCATCCCCGGCGCTGGGTGGTCGAACGCTTCCTGGCCTGGCTCGGGCGCAACCGCCGCCTCGCCAACTCGAAGGAACGCTCAAGTCGGCAACAGCCTTCCTCTATGCCGCTTCCGTCTTGCTGCTCACACGACGACTTGCTCGTTCGGTTTAAGATTCAAGTCGAACTCCTTAGCGCTACAACGCAGCCACATAACGTCATTCTTCAAGGCGCCGAGTGTCTCCTATATTACCGACTTATGAGTAAGTATTCGCTTTAGCGAATTGGTAACGTCGGTTTATCGGGCAAGTAGATCGGCAAGGTGCAACCTAACGTCTTGATGTCCCGGCGCGGCTGCGGCCGGCCGGACGCGAGGCTACGATGGTCGAGGCGCGCGCAGCATCACTGGCGACCCCTCATCCTTCTGATCCAGGGAGCGCAGCAGCGCGCGACGGTCTTGATCGTATAGCTTCTGCGGCGCTCACCGTTGGCGACACTGATGTAGATGAGGACCGAACCCCGGCCAAGGGAATCGTCACGGCTATCATCATAGCGGTTCCCCTGTGGTGCCTAATCGGCTTCCTATCTTGGCTCATCCTGGTGCGCTAGCGCCGAGCGAACCAGAACCACGTGGCTTGGCATATCACCAGCCTCCCACGATCAGCGCTGCGCCCGGCTATGACACGGATTGCACGCAAAGATAACTGGGTTGTGACCGCGGCCTGAGGTTCCACTCTTAACTTGTGCCGGCAGGCAATCAGCGTGTCGATCTCTCGATTGCCCGCGTCGGCCCTGGACAAGCCGGCAGTGTAGGAGGGCCGGCGGATTCCTGCCGCCAGTCCTTCATTATCGGGCGCAGTGTGGGAAAGCTTACCAGTGTCAGAGGCGATCGCTCTAATGGAGCAGGCCAACAAGTACCGGCTGCTCGCTTCCCTTGTAACGGACAAAGCGGCCCGTGCGGCATTGATAACTCTGGCCGAAAAATGCGAAGCGCGGGCGCTCGCGATAGTGTCGCACCTACCCGCACCAGACTGATCCGCTGCGGCGTTCGGCTGCTTAAATCGCAAGCATCTTCGCGGCCAAACGGGCAGCACGCCGGCGGTGCCGGACGCTGGGGCAAGTGGCCTCAAATGGACAAAACGGCCGATTCTAAGCTATAAAGATCGGCAGGGGGCCACCCTGGTCCGTTTCAATAAATCTACGATTTTTTGCGATAGCCCTTTGCCTCGCCGGTCGTAGGTCTCCTGAAGGGCGTTGTCGGTCAGCGGTTGTGAAGCAATGACGCTCCGGGCCATGGTTCGACGGAAAGAGCATCTCCACGTTGGGAGACCATCTTCTCGACAAAGCCGAGAGAGTTGTGGTCCTTTCATCCCATACACAGCCCGTTCCCCGTCCAGAGCCACCATTTCGTCAGGGCCGTCCTCGTCGACCTGTCCGATAGGTGAGCCCTTGCGATCGATCGAGCAGTCAGCGCCCGCCGGATCCGTCGAGATTGTTACCCACTGACTGGTACCCACGAATATCGTCGCACGGCCGGGGAGCAGAAGCGACAACTCCCCAAGCGCCGAAGCACCGCGGTCAGGGGTCGCGTCGGGCGGTGGGCGTACGTGACTATGGCAGGACGCTTGGTCATTGCGGTGACGTTACCAAGACGCGATGGCTATGAATGCCTGCCGCCGGTTTTCGTGATGTGAGAGCGCAGGTCTTCTCACGACGCCGCGATGATGGAGCGTACTCGCTCGGCGAGCCTGTCCATCGCAAACGGTTTCGTCAGCACGTGCATGCCAGGTTCCAAATGGCCGTGGCCGATGACGGCGTTCTCGGCATAGCCGGTGATGAATAGCACCTTCAAATCGGGACGGTTCGCCCGGGCGGCATCCGCCATCTGCCGGCCGTTGATACCGCCGGGCAGCCCGACGTCGGTGATCAGCAGATCAATGCGCACGTCCGAGAACAACACCTTGAGCCCCGACACCCCGTCCGCCGCCTCGATGGCGGAGTAACCCAGTTCGTCCAGGACATCCGTCAGCAGCATCCGCACGCTCGGCTCATCGTCGACAACCAGCACCGTTCCCCCCGTCGCCGCCCTCGGCGCTTTATCCAACCTTGGCTCGATCACCTCATCTTCCGCCTCCCCCCGATGCCGTGGCAAGTATAGGTGCACAGTCGTGCCTCGGCCGACTTCCGAATAGATCTGCACCTGCCCGGCCGACTGTTTGGCGAAGCCGTAAACCATCGACAGGCCGAGGCCCGTACCCTGTCCAGTCGGCTTGGTCGTAAAAAACGGGTCGAAGGCACGGGCGATGACATCGGGCGGCATGCCGGCCCCGTTGTCAGTCACGCTGATCGCAACGTACTGGCCGGGCTGCATGTCTCGTTCGCGTGCGCCCCGCTCGTCGAGCCAGTTGTTGGCGGTTTCGATGGTAATGCGGCCACCGTCCGGCATGGCGTCGCGCGCGTTGATGCAGAGATTAAGAAGCGCGTTCTCAAGCTGATTCGGATCGCACAGCGTCGGCCATAGGCCAATGGCGAGGGCAGTCTCGAGCTGAATGGCCGGTCCCACCGTGCGGTGAACCATCTCCTCCAAGGTGCCGATCAGCTTGTTGGCATTGGTCGGTTTCGGATCGAGCGTCTGGCGGCGCGCGAAGGCTAGCAGACGGTGCGTGAGCCCCGCGGCTCGCGTCGCCGCGCCCTGCGCGCTCGCAATGTAGCGTTCGAGATCATTGAAATCTCCCCTTTGCCAGCCGTGCCTTCATAAGCTCAAGGCTACCGGAGATCCCCGTAAGCATATTGTTGAAATCATGCGCGAGGCCGCCGGTGAGGTGTCCGATGGCTTCCATCTTCTGCGCCTGGATCAGCTGTTCGCGCGACTGCTCCAACTCCAGCTGCGCTTGGCGCCGTTCGGTAAGATCACGTGTTATCTTGGCAAAGCCTATGAGCCGGCCGTCGTCATCGCGAATGGCATCGAGCACCGCGTTGGCCCAGAATTGCGTGCCGTCCTTGCGGCAGCGCCACCCATCCGATTCGTAGCGACCATCACGCGATGCGTGCTCAAGCGTCTTCGCCGGCACTCCCGCCGCGCGATCTTCGGGGGTGTAGAAAAGAGAAAAATGCTGCCCGATCACCTCCTCTTCGCTGTAGCCCTTGATGCGGACGCCCCCCGTATTCCAGTTCGTGACCAGCCCGTTGGGGTCGAGCATGTAGATCGCGTAATCGGTCACGCCTTGCACGAGCAGGCGCAACCTGCGCTCGCTTGCCAGTGCGGCAAGGTGCGCGTTGTGCTGTTCCGTCATATCGCGCGTGATCTTGGCGAACCCGATCAGCTTGTCGCCCTCACGGATCGCATCGATCACTACCATCGCCCAGAAGCAGGTGCCGTCTTTCCGCACGCGCCAGGCTTCAGTGGTAAAGCGGCCGGTTTCCTCGGCCTACGCCAATGCAGCTCTGGGGACGCCGGCGACACGATCTTCCTCGGTATAAAAGCGGGAGAAATGCTCGCCGACGATCTCGTTGGCGGCGTAACCCTTGATGCGTTCGGCGCCCGGGTTCCAGCTCACCACGCGGCCCTCGGGATCGAGCATGTAGATCGCATAATCCACGACACTGCGGATGAGGAGGTCGTTAAGATCGGGGGGCTGCGTCACCGATCGTTATCCTGTGCGGTTGAGCCCCGAGGTTAGGCGCGCTTTTGCGCGCAGCAAGAAGGCTGATTCGATGGAGAAAAGGATCAATTCCGAGGCATATACCAGCATGAAGCTTCACGAGCAGGTGAGACGGGGGGTTTGCCGCAGTGCCGGGTCCGATCGAGGCAGAACCACATGAGCGCGGCGATCTGGAGCAGAATTTGGCTCTCGCGAAAGCCTGGCCGATGTGGCGCACGCACACAGGCGCAAGCGATGCGCACCGGCCGGTGTTACCGGCATGGTGGCCCCAGCACCGGCTCACGGACACCAGCGGGCTCCGGCGCCACGGACACCAGCGGGCTCCGGCATCGTGAAGGCCCGCACCGTGCACGGCACCTACGGAATTCGAGATGCGGGAACGGCGCGAGCTGATGCGGGGACTGCGGGCCGACGCTAAGCGGCTGGCGGAGCTTACGCAAGATCCGCGACGGCGACGGATGTGACTTTCGCTACCCGGTCCCACTACAAAAATTCGGATACAAACTCGCCGACGCTACTTCAGCACGAGAACCCGTTGATTATCGATGGGACGCGAATACTCCCCAACTGGTTGGTGGATGCTACCTATCCTTCCTCTTCTCTGCCTCTTCCTTGTTGATAACGCGCGCTTGCTCGCCTTGTTTGCCCTCTCGTTCTGCAATCTCCGTATGGGCCTGCGTGTCGGCTTGTGGAGCCATATCCTCGGATTTTATCTTGTCCTGGGCCATAATTCACCTCCGGTCTCAGGTGTGAACGCACCCAACGCCGGTTCGGTTCCTGTGGGAGCAGCAGCGATGACCATCGCGTCGGAGCTGCGAACGAGCCGTTGACGCGGACGGGGCCGGTGATCGTGCTGTCCGCGCAGCGGACGCGCAGCGGCAATGGCGTCCCGATGCCGCCACGATGTCGAGCACGCCGACAAGGCAGGAAATCGAGCTCATCCCAGCCGCCTTGCGGAATATCGCTGGCGCATAGGTCGGGGCATGTTCGTCACGGGTCAGGGATGAGCTTACACCACTACACTCCGGGACTGAACAGTCGGTGATATGTGGTGGCGTCGGATCAACCGGGACCATCGTCACCGCGAAGAACCCGCATCGTCGTGGCAGGCTCGGCGAAGGCCACTTCAGTCCATCTGAACAGCCTGCCTCGCAGATCAACCGCCTTCAGAGCATGCGCTATGACAGCTGCTGTGCCGCCGCCCGCCACGGCGCCGCCACAGCTCACTGAGCTGGTTTCTTGGGTGGTCTGATTGGCACGCACCCCCCGATGAAGGAGCTCGCGGGCCTCAGTGTCCGTCCGGAAGCTTTGCGAGTCATTTGAATCGGTTAAGGGGCGGGGGTTGAGCGGCTCGAACTATCTGTGATTCTCTGTGCGGCGCCGCTTCGCGAGGTGCCAGATGTGGACGACCAAGAACCGCCCCCGTTACGACCGAGACAAGTTGCGCTATCCAAGTGATCTGACCGATGAAGAATGGTTACTTATCGAGCCACTGATACCGCCGGCCAAACGCGGCGGCCGCAGGCGAGAGGTGGTGATGCGACAGGTGGTGAACGGCGTGATGTATGTGCTGAGCACCGGCTGCCAGTGGCGATATATCCCCAAGGACCTGCCGCCAAGGAGTACGGTGCACGACTACCTCACCCGCTGGAACTACGACGGCACGATCGAGATGATCCACCACGCTCTCTATGTGCAATGCCGCGAGGCGATGGGGCGGGAAGCCAGTCCGACCGCCTGCGTGATCGACAGCCAGAGCGTGAAAAGCGTGGAAAAGGGGGGGCCTGTATCGATCCGCCCGGGTATGACGCGGGTAAGAAGATCAGAGGCAAGAAGCGGCATATCCTGGTTCGACACGGTAGGGCTGTTGCTGCACGCGGTGGTGCATCCAGCGGATATCCAGGATCGTGATGGCGGGGTTCTGCTGCTCTCGACCTTGTTCGGGATGTATCCCTTCCTGGCAAAGCTGTTTGCCGATGCCGGCTATCAGGGACCGCAGTTCGCCACGGCAGTAGCCGAGGTTCTGCCACACCTCTCGGTCGAGATCGTGAAACGTTCCGACCAGGCGAGCGGCTTCGTAGTCCTACCAATGCGCTGGGTCGTCGAGCGCACCTTGGCGTGGCTCAATCGTTGCCGTCGCCTCGCCAAGGACTTCGAAAGCCTCAGCCGCAATGCGCGGGCATTTCTGCAGCTTGCATCAATCCGCCTGATGCTGCGAAAGCTCTGCAATCCGGTATGAACTTTCCGGACCGACTCTTAGAAAATTCCAAGCCATTCTTCAAGGCCCCGTGATAGAAGCCGGCGGCGTCGCGTAGGCGGGATTAAGCCGGGCGTAAGCGAGCGAGGTGGATATCCATGCATTCATCGGAAATGGGGTGAAGCGGAACGATTCAGATGCTTCGGTGGTTTACTTATGCCGGGTTGCTGATCCCCACCCTCCTCTTTGCCGGTGCCGCCTGGAAAGACAGAGCGGCTATACTGGACGCCGCCGAGGACGATGGCGCCAAAATGGTCGCGCTGGTTCATGAGCAAGCCGTCAATCTGTTTACCGGTCATGAAATCATCCTGAATATGATCGTGGACCGCATGCGTGATCGCGATTGGAGCACGGTCGAGGATCCCACAGAGATCCTCCACGAGCTTGAGGCGATCGACCTCCGGCTCGACCGCACATCTGAGATCGTCGTTGTGGACGCTACCGGCGCTTTGCACGCAACAACGGTTCATCCGCAAGCCAACGAACCGCCTCCTACCGCCGATGAAGGCTGTTTTCTGGCCTTGAGCAGAAACCAGGTCGAGCTCTGCATTAGTCGACCGCCTAGCAATGCGGGGCCCGAACATAATGTCTTCTCCGTGAGCCGACGGCTGGAAAAAGACGGCGTCTTCAATGGAATTGCGCAGGTCGGCATTTCGGCGGGCTACCTGGCTGGCCTCTGGGCATCGGCGACCCCGAGCGCGTCCGACATCGTTGCAATGGGCACTTCGGACGGCACTATCCTGGCACAGTCTCGGCCGCAATTGAACGTCGAACCGGAAGCGACCGATCTGGGGAAAACCCTGGTGGACCAGATGGATCATAACGACACGGGCATCATAAGAGCACCCTTGTCGCCCAGCGGCATCGATCGGATAACCATATATGCGAAGGACGCCGACCATCCGGTCTCCGTTGCCCTCAGCCTTGACAGGACGGCAGTTCTGGCCATTTGGCGCGCCAATCTCGCCATCTACGGTTTGGTTGCAGCCACTGCCACGGCCGGCATTCTGTTGGCGCTGGGCATCGCCTTACGACGGGCAAAGAAGGAACGCCAGGCAGTCAGCCTGTGGCGAGCCGAGATCGAAGAGCGAGAACTAGCTCAAGAGCAGCTTCGCCAGAGTCAGAAGATGGAAAGTCTGGGCAAGCTCACGGGCGGCATTGCGCACGATTTCAACAATCTTTTGACGGCTATTATCGGCAATATCAGTTTGGCGCAGGACTTCGCACAGGATGTCAGACTTCAAAGATTTCTGGACAATGCGTTGAAGACCAGTAACAGTGCGGCTTCTCTCACGCAAAGGCTAATGGCTTTCGCTCGTAAGCAGGTTCTTAACCCCAGGTCGATTGATCTCATGTCACTTGTCAATGGCATGCAAGATTTATTGGAACACACGCTGGGGCCGGATGTACGACTAACCGTGTCCAGCGATCCTCTACTCTGGCCGGCGCTGGTTGATCCCAACCAGATTGAAATGACAATTCTTAATCTTGCAATAAACGCCAGCGATGCCATGCCGCGCGGCGGAACATTAACGATTGATGCGACCAATGCGCAGTTCGCCTCCGATGGACCCCCGGGACTCGCACCCGGACAATATGTCGTCCTTACAGTGTCGGATTCGGGAACCGGCATGGACGAGGCGACCCTGGAGCGAGCTATGGAGCCTTTCTTCACCACCAAGGAGCCCGGGAAAGGCACTGGTCTCGGACTCTCGATGATGCAAGGCGTGGTCAGTCAGTCGGGAGGCGCGACGCGCCTTCACAGCGAACCAGGTCGAGGCACCCAGATCGAGATATGGCTACCCCGCGCTCAACTGCCGCCCGAAGAAACCGCGAACCGCGATGCACACATGGACCACCAGGATGAAGGAGCCGTTGTAGTTTGCGATGACGATCCAGAGGTTCTGGAACTCCTGTGTGACATCCTTTCAACAAAGGGTTACGAGGTGGTGTCGGTGACCAATGGGCGTGCAGCTTTATCCGCCCTGACGAGAAATCGATCCATACGCCTGCTGGTCGTGGATCTTACCATGCCGGAGATGAACGGCGGGGTCGTCGCGCGCGAGGCGCGCATAGGGCATCCACACATTCCGATACTGATCATAACTGGCAATGCCAACGTGGAAGCCATAAAGGCCGACCTGCCGGGAGTTGCCCTGCTCTGCAAGCCATTTACCCCTAAGCAATTTACAGCGCGCATTGCCGATCTGCTGGAGACTGGCTGAGAAGACTACTCCGCATGCGCGATTACGGAATCGAGCCCAACGGTTTCAGATCGCGAGGCGGCTTCGCGACCGAGAGGCACAAGCCTGGGATCGACGAAGAACGCCGACCCGGCCCTTTGAGGCGCTCGGCAGCCACTTCCCATCCGGCGACGGGCCGCGATAACTTGATTCTTTTTAGCCTGTTGCTATTCGCGCCAAATCCAACACGCTTCCTCCGACTTTCCTCTGCTGTGCCTTTTATAGCCGGGCAAGCGTGCTCGCGATTCCTCGCATCGGGCGTGCCCAATCGCAATTCGGATTCAATGGCCGGACCGGCGAGATCATCGGCGATCCTTACTGGAATTATCAGATCGCAAATTTCCAAAGAACAATGGTGGCGGATTGACAGAAACCCGTGCGGCGGGTGAAAAACCCTCGTGCATGGGGGCGGAAGTGTGACTGAACTGACAGGATATTACCGGCGATCCCTACGGGATTTATCAGATCGCAAATTTCTAAAGAACAATGGTGGCTTGTTGACAGGAAGCCGTACGGCGGTGACCCGCACAGGGGCATTGAACGAAGTGGCCGTGTGTTCGTGGCATTGCGAAAATACGGCAAACAGCGCGGTGTCGGCATGTTTCCAGTTTACCATGCGGTACTCCTAATTGTCCGATAGCGCTATGTTCCGACGAACCGGGCAGCCGCTCAGGCCGGGCCGAGCCGCCGGCTCGGCAGATCACGTGTCGGGCATGTCTTAGGCGGTTGGAAAAGATATGACAGAGCTCGGATTGGCCGGGTTGTGCGGCACGTCGATCACATCTGCGAAACATTGGGGTAACGAGCCAGCCAGCGGGTTGGAAAACTAATCCAAACGAGGTGTCAATGTCGGACCTCGCCAGCTATTCTGGGTAGAAATAATGTGGGTTCGACCTCCGAACAGCGCTTTTACGGTCGCCAGCCCAAAATGCAAGCGCACGCCGCGTAATCGTCGCCTAAGGCCGGGTGTTCCACCTGCCGTTGATTGTATGCTGTATTCAATCGGGCGGAGTCATCCGCTTTCATAATCGCGATATTGGGGACGGCACTATGTCGGGCACGACGTTCACTTGGATTGGTGGGATTGGCAATACCGATTTCCTCTGGACCACCGCGTCCAATTGGCTGGTTAGTGGCGGTGTGCAAGCAGCCCCGCCCAACAGCCCAACCGCGGACGTCATCGTCGATAGCGAGCCCGTCGACACAGATATCATCAATGGCGCATCCATCACCGTCGGCAGCCTAAGCATTGGTGGGATCGGGCCAAGCGCGGGGCAGCTCCTCGTTGCGGGCAGCAAGACGGTCGTCGGCGATATCTTCACCGTCGGTGGCGGCATACTGGAGTCCGTTGGGCCGATTGTCGTCACTTCGACGGATGTAAATGGTGGTCTGGTCGGCGGGCCAGGTGGAATTGTAAAAGCTCCCTCGATGACCATCGGAGTGGGCGCGGCAATCGGCGGCGGCGGCACTTACGACGTCACAACCATCGTTAACAATGGGCTAATACTGGCCGATGGTGGCCGCCCGGACCTGGTTCTGGGTCCCGTGGTCCTGAAGGGCGCCACCATCAGCGGTACGGGAAACCTCGAGGTCGCCGGCCCTTCGACCTTGGAACTCGACGCGGCGACCGCTCAGAACATCGTGGTGGACGCCGGCTCGACCGCGACCATCAAATTGGACAGCCCCACCACCTTCAAGGGTGGAATTGCGCTCGGCGCAGGGTCCCGCCTGAACCTGTTCCTGAACGGACTGGCGCCCACCAGAGCCACCATCTCGGCCGACACCCAAACTCTGACCATCACGGGGGCAACCGACACGATCGAGACGGTTCCGTTCGTGAGCGATGGCTCGGTGACCGTGACGATACCGGCATCGGCGATTGCCGGTTTCGGCGAGGTTTCTCTGATGGCGGCGACCCCACCGGTCCAGACACCACCACCGGTCCAGACACCACCGGTCCAGACACCACCGGTCCAGACACCACCGGTCCAGACACCACCGGTCCAGACACCACCACCTCAGGATCCGGCGACAAGTGCGCCGCCACTTGTTGTGGGTCCGCCCCCAATCGTGATCGCCTCGCGACCGCCCAATAATGGTGTCTTGCTCCAAAATGACGACGGAAGTGCGTCCGTATGGCAGATGAAGGGTACCGCAATCATTGGCGGAGGGCTCATCGGCCTCAACCCCGGCAAGGATTGGTTGGCGAGAGGGAGCGGCGATTTCAACGGTGACGGTCTGACGGATGTCCTGTGGCAGAATGCCAACGGAACTGTGGCAGTCTGGAATATGGACGGACCCGCCATCATTGGCGGCGGGATCGTTAGTTTTAACCCGGGCCCAACTTGGCACGTTGTCACGACGGCCGACTTCAACCGCGACGGTCGATCCGACATTCTCTGGCAAAACGACAACGGCGCTTTAAATATCTGGTTCATGAACGGTTCCAATATCAGCGCTACTGCGAATGTTGGTTTCAATCCGGGCACGGCATGGCATGCCATTGGAGCGGGCGACTTTTATGGCGACGGACATAATGATATTCTCTGGCAGGGCAACACTGGTTCCCTCGTCGTCTGGAATCTAAGCGGCTCTACTGTTGTGGGAGGCGGAGCGTTTGGTTTGGATCCTGGGCCATCGTGGCATGTCAAAGGGATTGCTGACATGAATGGCGACGGGAGGTCAGATATCGTTTGGCAAAACGACGATGGTACTGCGGCCGTTTGGGACATGAACGGCACCACGATTATTGGCGGCGGCTTGCTCGGATTCAATCCGGGGCCATCTTGGCATTTGAAGGGTGCTAATAACTACAACAGTAGCGACGACCATCTAGAATTCCTTTGGCAAAACGACAACGGCAACTTGGCGATATGGGGCCTAAGCGGACCTACTATTGTTTCCGGCGGCCTGATCGGCGTGACTCCCGGCGAGAGTTGGCATGCTTTGGGTAGCGATGGTATACGCTTCATTGATGGGTCATCCAGCAGCACCAATGCTGCCGTAATTTCAGCGACATCCGGACCAGACGAATTCGTATTCGCGAATGCGTGGGATGGCCAGCGTAGCATAAGCGGTTTTAACCCCGCCCAGGATTTGATCGAACTCAGTAAGGCAACCTTTACGGATTTCGCTCAAGTCCAAGCTGCGAGCAGGTTAGCTACCGGCGGCACACTACTCTTCCCCAGCATCGGGGGTGCATTGCAAATACTGAGCACGCCGCCGTCGGCTTTGCATGAGAGCAATTTCGTTTTTGTCTAGGCAGCGGCTGCACGGCTGCGCTGCGGCCTGGGCGTCGTCGTTGGTGATTTCTGTTCTTTGCTGGCGGACAAAAAAAATTTGCAGGGAGCATGCGAAAAATCGACGCCGGTGTACATTTAATCACGAATAGGCCCTGAGATCACCGCCCGATCACCGCTGTCGACCTCTGCGTTTTGCGCCACACCCCGCTCGCGGGACAGTGCGTTGCGGGCTTGGTCCTCGATCGGCTATCGGTCGGTCACGTCTTGGCGGATCAGTGGCACATTGGATGTCCGCCGGAATCCAGACCTGTAGTCCGATAATTTATGTGGCAGGCCCGATCATCTCTTTAATTTCGAGTCCCAGCGAATTGAGTGCAAATGGGTTGGTCAGCATGTCCATATCTTGGTCGAGAAACCCGCAGCAAACTGCGGCATTCGCCATGTAGCCTGTAACAAAGAGCACCTTAATTTTAGGTCGCAACTCGCAGGCAAATTCGGTAAGCTGCCGGTCATTTATAATTGGGAGACCCACATCGGTCAGCAGCAGATCAATTCTCGCTCCACTCCGCAAGATAGTCATCGCCTGTGGCGCACCTGATGCTTCAACCCTGGGCAGCGTAAGCAGAACCGATGCCAAGACTGAGGGCGGCGGCGGCAAAAAAGCATGGTCTTCATGATCTTCTGTCCTGAGGCCGGAGCTCTCGTTTTGCGAGAGGCGCCGTTCTCTTCCATCGCATCCATTGCGACGGTCGAGAGGTGGGGTTTTCGCATTTCCGGCATAATCGACCGCCTTCTCATATGATTTATGCCAACGGTGGAGAAACTGGCGCGATGGCGAAGGCCCGAGGGGGAAACGATATTCATGGGACGAAACCCAACACGACGAGCTGACTGATGTCGTCTGCCGTCAGGTCTTGTGGGGTCTGCGGCTCCGTGATGGCCCAGATGAAGGCAGTGACGGTCAGAGCAGCGAGAACGAACATCGTCATTGGGCTTTCCCTCCGTCAGCGCTTGCCGCACCTGCTGACAGACGGAAATTGCCGGGACTGGCGGCGCCGCGATCTGAAGCAATGCACACCGCGACGATCGTCATCAGCCGATCTGCGCGAGGTGCCGATGGCTTCCCGGCTCCCCATCTCCACCGCCCCGCGTGACGGAACGTGATCCGGTTCTGGTGGAGGCCGCGCCGATCGTCGGCTACTGGTCTCGGACGTTCATCGGCTGGATCGCGTACCACGAGGACATCCCGCTGATCCGCCATGACTTGACCGGCTGGGAGCCGATCGAGGACCAGGCCGCGGCGAAGGCCGTGCGGCTGGCGAAAGGCAGGCAGGCGCCACGACCGCGGTGGTGGGCAAGGGGCGCAGGAGGATCTGATGCCGGAGGCAGAGACAGTTCGGCTTCACAGTCGTTGGTATGCGCCCTTCTCGAACGGCATTTGCCTTTTCTCCGTCATCATCCTTGTCGTTCCGGCATTGGTTCGGTTGAGTTTTCCTCCTTCGGGTCAGAGTTTTCTAACGCCGATCACGATGCTCGTTGGAGGCTTGGTATTTCCAGTGTGGCATTTCCACGCGGCTTGCTCATCGCGCACCTTTCTGGAGATGTCCCGCGATGGATTCTGGCGCAGCGTGTGCGGACAGGTGCGGTTCTATCGCTGGGACGCGGTTAGCCAGTTCCTGTTTGATCAACGCATATTTGGTCCAGCCTCAATCTGGACGGAACTTCAGCCGCACGGCAAACGCTTGGTTATCGACGTTGATACAGGCTTCCGGCCTGGGTTTCAGTTTGGAGGCTTGGGCAGAGGTCGTTTGGCAGCGGCCCTGAATGCGTGGCGCACGCGGGCGATTTCGGGCGGCCTCGAGCCAATGCCAGGACCGACTGATGCGGAACGTTCTGGCGCCACCGCCGCCAAGCGAAGGATGCCGACCTCGCCGCACTGATCCCCTGTTTGCAGCCCGGGCGCACCAGATAGATTGTTGGGCAACCGCCAGGGAGAACCTTCCCCGTGAGCCAAACCCGCGCTCAGGTCATAGCATTCACGATCGCGGCGAGTTTGATGATCGCACCCGCTGTCGCCGGAACTCCGACCGACCTGTCGGCGGGCCCGCCAACAACGAAAATCGATCCGGGCCCAAGCCTATCGTTCGGGCGTGTGGGTGCGTGCCCTGGCTGCCGAACGGAGCCGCAAGGCGGCTTGTATAACTTCATCACTCCAAAGGGCCCCCGCCCCATCGAGCCAGTGCCAGGATTTCTGCTAAGCATCCCGCTCGGCAATGCTGCGCACTAAATCCGTCAGGCGAGCTGGTGGGCCGCACAGCCATCCCCAGACCCGAAGCCAACGCCGGTGCGCCGCGTCGAGTATGTCGTGATTCCGCCCAAGGGTCAGCGGGTGGAGGCTGATCAGCCCACCGACTACCACGGCCTGGGACACCGCGATTCGCGCTCCGCGACAGCGCGTCCGCGTGCTGCTGTGCTGCTCGCCCGTCGCCGTGTCACTGCCCTGCGCGTTGCCGACGATCGCTTGGCCGCCTTGATGAACGCGAACATGCTCGACAGGAACAAGATGCTCGACACGAACAACCTGCTGGCCACCTTTCCCGCGCTTGCGGTCGAGCGCCGATAGCAACTCGACGAACGTGCGTGACGCATTCGCAGCCGATTTCCGGAGGGCCTGCGCAGCCTCCAGTGGTTGTTCGTGGAGCATCGCCCGGCGGCTGCATTCTATCGATGCGTGGTGTGCCGCCATCGACTGTGTACAGCAATCATGACCTTGATCTCGTCGGCCGGCGCGAATGCCTGCAACCCCTTGACCGAGACGAAGAGCTGCCGGGCGCGGTCTTCGTCCGACTGCCCAAGCGAGAACCAGCCGGTCTTTACTACTGAATCGATCAGGGCGTTGTTGAACTTGTCGGACCGCGATCCGCCAATGGTGCGCAGAGTATCGGGCTCGACCTCGTCGAGGCGGATCTCGACAGGCTTGTGCCCGACTGTCGCTGTGTTGTCAGATTTTTTGCCATGTCCACCCTTCATTCTTGCCTGGCACCGTTGATCGGTCTCGGTTCAAACTTGGTTGCTTTGCCGACGGCCGATGGGGCCCTCGGTGCAAATCCCTCATCGCCTGCATAGCCATCACGGCGGCTGCACGAACAAGCCATGGTGGCTCATCAGGAACCAGATAAAGAGGACCATCAGCACAAGCAGCGCGTTCACGGATTTCCTCCGCTTGAGCCATGTTACCTCATCCCGGATAAGGCTGGCGCCCGCCAGGTGCAATACGCCGTAGATGGCGCCGGGGACCACCTCCCGCACGGCCGCGGCAGGGAGATGCGCTGACGGATGACACGCCCAGCACCGCCAGCCGGTCGCCTGTAGGCCAGCCACAGCCGCCGCTCGGGGCTGCTGATCGGCCAAGCGCCGGCGGGGCCTATTAGATCGCCTCGTGTTGTTCGCCGCGTGCATTCATCCTTGATCGCCCGGCGGCTAGATCATGTCCGTGACAGTGACAACGCGCCCCCGATCGGGCGATCGTACAGGTTGCCGGCGCTTCCGGAAGAGAAACACGGGGCGGCGGGGCAAAACGAAAGGATAGGAGATGAGTGGTTACGTCGGCGCGCAGCACGAATTCCACGATGCCGCGTTCGTTCAAGGTTGCGCCGACCGCTTCGTGCCGACGGCCCCGCGCCTGGCCCTGTTCGATTTGATCCTGGAGCAACTCTCCAAACCGGGCGTGCCGTGCGGGCATGTGCTCGAACTGGGCCTCGGTCACGGATACATGGCCCGCCACCTGTTGGAGCGTATGCACGCCATTAGCTACGAATGCCTCGACTTCTCGACGGTGTTTTTCGAGGTCGCGAAAAAGACCATTGGCGGGTTCATGCCGCGTGTCACGCTGACGAATACTGACTTGAAGGACCCAAACTGGCCGAAAAAACTTTCGAGACAACCGGGCGCGATCATTTCGACCTGGGCGCTGCACGATCTCGGCAGCCAAGACGCCGTCGCGGACGTCTACGCGCGTTGTTTCGAGACGCTACCGAAGGGCGGCATGCTCGTGAACGGCGACTTCATCAAGCCGGAGGGCACCACCTGGACTTATGAACCCGGCCGCTTCGAGATCGAGCGGCACCTCGATCTTTTGCGCGAGGCGGGCTTCGCCGATCCAAAGTCAGTCGGGATCTTCGAGCCAAACATCGAAAATCCGACCTCGGCGCAGAACTATGCCTGCCTGGTCGCAACGCGGTGAACGCACAGGAACGCGGGGGACGCGATCACGTCCGAGGCCTGCGATTGGCCGAATTGGGTGCCCCCAGTTGTCCCGTAATTCAGGACCCTGGTGCCGAGGATCAAATCTTCCTCCACCTGCGACAGCAACCGACACACCCGCGTAGCTCCAGGCCGGTTTCCGGTGACCTTCCCATCGGGCCGTGGATGCCACCCTCTCGGACACTGGGGCGTGACCAACCCCTGCTGGCTCCTGACGGCCAACGATCTGCGGGACCAGGCTCTGGTGACCGTTTCGTGCCGACATTTCCGAAGCCGCGGCCGGGAAGTATCACCGCATGCGGTGAGATAGGCTTGGACGTCAGGTTGTCCTGGTTTTGGTTCCGATAACGCGGCTTCTCGTGGGCAATCGCTCCCTTTTGCGAGTCGATTGACATCAGGACCGGCACGATGACGCAGTGCTACTAGCCGACCAGCTGCACGTTCTTACGGACCGGGTCCCGACCCCCGCGATCCTCCGGTCGCAGCGGCGCGTGAGGAGGCACGGAAGCAGATCCCTGACCCCCAGCATACCATTTGCCGGCTTCTGTGAGATGATCGGACCCCTGCGGAGCTAACGTAAGCAGCGCCCAGGGGAATTATAATCCCTTGCTCGGTGGTTCAAATCCGCCCGCCGCTACCATCCAAATCCAGGAGGTATGGGGCGTGACGCAGCTCTGAACGCCCGATGGGAGATCCGGGGCTTCAGCGAGGCTTCACCGAAGACTGGAAACCGAGGGATAGTCAGGCGGCATTCTTGCTACGTTCCGCGTCAGCATCTCTCGTCACGCCATGCCCCAGACGCCACGCCATTTACGCGGCCTCGCAGGTGGGCACCATGGACGGATCTTGTCGCGCGTCCTGATGTTGTCTCCGTGATCTCGGGGTGAAAAGATGACAGACGTGCCATCGTTGCTCATTATCGCATCAACGCGGATGTTTTTGGTCGCGGAGTGCCGCCTTTCGGCATGGCATCTCTTGCATTTACGACAAGGTTCAGAAGCACGGATTAAAATTTAGCCTCGTCAGAAGAATTTGTGGGCGACGTTCAGGCTCCGGCAGTTTGCCAAGTGCATGGTACAGCGCGGTTTCCGTGACGTGGAAGGTGCGGAAGCCGTAGGATTTTCGCATGGTCAGTTTGGCCTTGTTGTTGAGACCCTCGACCACGCCGCTGGAGTACTGCTTCCTGGCGCGGAAATAGTTCAGGATCAGCGTACGGTGCGAGCGTAGCATCCTGGCAATCTTCTTCATCGGCTCGATGCGCGAGCGCATGACGCTGGCATCACCACTCGATCCAGGAACTTGCCAGCCCAGCTCGGTGATCTTGCAATCCCAGAACTGCTGGAAGTCCTCCTTCAGCAGATAGGCCCGCGCGGTCCGCAGGTTGTAGCGCAGCAGGTCGCGCAGGCGGAACCGCTGTTGCCCGGTCAGGTTGGCCCTGCGCTTCAGCACGCACCAGCGGGTTTTCTTCAGGATCGGTTCGTAGCCGTCGCGCGCCAGCCTGCGCGCCTCGCCGGCACGCACCTGGTCCAGCGCGGTGTTCATCTTGGCGACAATGTGGAAGCGATCGAGAATGTGGATGGCCTGCGCTGCACCGCTCGCGGATCACCGTCGAGGTAAGGCTGCCACATGTCCGAGCAGACAAACTCGATCCGTCCGGCCAATTCCTCGCCGATCAGGGCAAAGAACTGCTCGAAGCTCGCCACCGTCCGCTCGCGGCCGATCCACAGCAGGCGCGTGCAGTGCTGTTCGATCTGGTAGACCAGCGTCAGGTATTTGTGACCCTTGGCATATTGGATCTCATCGACACCGATCGCCGCGATCGAGCCCAGTTGCCGTGCTCGATCCCCCATTGCACGACATACTCGACCGACTGGCAGACCTTGCCCCAGGTCGTGCGAAACGACACCGCGGTCTCCTGCCACGACAGCTTCCGCGCCCAGTGCGCCAGGAACAGCATGTAGGCCTTGGTCAGCTGGTGCTTGCCGATGCCCCACGGCACCGCTTCGACGCGCACCCCGCAGGCCCGGCAATCCACCCGCCGCATGCAGTAGAGCAACACCACCATGCAGCCCCACAGCGGCACGAATTCAAACCGGCGCAGGCTCAGGTGATCATAGGCCGCTGCCGGCTTATGACAGCCCGAGCACACCGGTCGCGAACCGCGGCGCGGCCGCACGGAGATCTCGATGGTCTGGCTTGGTGCGCAGTGCCGCGCGCGCTCGTACACGAAACCGGGAAAGTGCTGGTAGTGATTCAGCAGGGAGATCAGCCGCATGGCAGCAGGGCCCAAAGGAGTTGCCGGGAGGCCTACAGCCTGCCAGCGCAACAGGTCGTCGCCGATCCCTTGCAGAGCTACTGCCCGGATCTCGATCAGTGGCCAGGCAGTTGGGCGTATGAGAAACGCGACATTCCATACGGGCTGCGGATAGTGGAATGCTTCAAGCCGTTCCTGCGCGAAATGCTGGCCCGAACTCTGTCGCGCAAGACCTTGCGCCAGCACCGCGACAACATCTGGGTCCTCGGCGGTGAGGTCATCCGCCGGGTGCAGATGGACAATGATCTCCGCAGGCGGCCGCTCGAGCAGGTCGTCCTCGACCTCATTGGTGATGATGGCGGGCCGCTGCTCTCCCATGGCCAGTCCGAAGCCGAGCAACGCTCCTTCGACGCAACCTGTCGTAAGCTCTTTCGCTTCTTGACAGCCCCCGCGATCAGTCGCCGCAGCTCTACCACGACGACGAACCGATCGCGTCATTGACGGCACCAATGCGGAACTCGCGGCCATGCGTATCGCGGTAAGCCCCGCAGCCGCGAAGCGGTGCGCCGTAGGCGCAGGGCTTGACGGCGATTGCCATGGCCGAGGCAAAATTCGCTGTGCCGTCCAGTGAGGCGCCACTAACCAAAACCCGCTACGTCGTTGCAGCCCACCACCGCCGCTCATGTGACCCTATGATACCTTGAGCCACCCACAGTTTCAGCCGGGGAACCAAAATTTGTGTCTGGTCGATATGCCAAGCCAGAGTTCTACGTCAAGGTTGAGTCGGAACTTTTTTGACTTGCCACCTGCGTGCATGAGCAGATTCTCGAACGCCAAAATCAGCGTATGTATGTCTGATTTGCGGCCATAGGACCTGCCTTCGTGAGGAGGCAAGCAGGCCACGTCGCCAGTGAGTTGCCCAATGGCTTCCATCTTCTGTGACTGATGGAGCTGTTCCTTCACCTATTCGAGGCCAGCCTGTCGGTGATGTCACACGTGATTTTGGCGAAGCCGACGAGAGCTGGTGGTTGTCATCCCACATGGGTTCTATTACGGCACTGGCGCAGATTCGTATTCCGTCCGTGTGGACACGAAAGCTCTCCGATTTAGATTCGTTGGTACGCCAGTCCGTGTGCCAGCGAATAACTTATACCAAGACTCTCTGATCAGGTCCCATGGGCCCAATTACGCAGTCCGATGGACATGATGGTCCATGGCTGGGCCTCGAGTTTGTTCCAGGCATCGCAGCAGTGATCGAGCAGAGCATCAGCGTTGTCGAACACCCGATTGGAGAGCCAGTTGCCGCGCATATACTGCCAGACGTTCTCCTGCGGGTTGAGTTCGGGGGATTTCGGCGGCAGCGGTACGATCGTGATGTTGTCGGGTACGGTGAGCTTGGCGGAGAGATGCCATCCAGCCTGGTCCAGCAGCAGCGCTGCATGACGGCCGGGAGCGACATCGGCGGAGATCGCCGCGAGATGCAGGTCCATCATCGCCGTGTTGCACCAGGGCAGGATCAGTCCGACGGCCTTGCCTTCTTTGGGACAGATGGCGCCGAAGATGTAGGTTGACGCGGTGCGCTGGTCCGATGGCGCCGACGGCCGGCTGCCCCGCTTCGCCCAGCGACGGGTGATCTTGTTCTTCTGGCCGATCCTAGCTTCGTCGCCGAACCACACCTCTATATCGCCGGCATCGACGCCATGCTGGCACGCGATCGCCGCCAGTGTGGCCGGCCACTTTTTTTGAAAGCCTCGACGGCGCCCGCCTTCTGCGCGTGATGGCGTGGGCGCGCCGACAGCTTGCGGTATCCGATGGCCCGCAACTCGCGGCTGAGCGTCTGCTTCGAGACGCTGATCTGGTATTCCTCCCAGATCCATTGGCAGAGATCGATGATCCGCCAGCGGATCACGCCGTGCACCGCCGGGATCGGGCCGTTCTCGACCATCGCCGCAAGCGCTGCGCGTTGTTCGTCATTGAGCCGCGACGGCTGGCCGGGAGCCTTGCGGTCGATCAGTCCCCCCGGACCGTGCGCGTTGAACCGCAGAACCCAATCACGCACAACTTGCAGCGTCACCCCGCCAGCCGCCGCCGCTTGCGTGCGGCTGCCTCCATCGTAGATCAATGCCAGCGCCAACAATCGCCGGACCTGATCGGCGTCCTCACTCGCGCGCGCCAGACCGCGCAGCCCCGCCGCATCATGATCCAGCCTCAGTGGGATTGGCTTCCGCATGGCGAACCTCCTTGGTCCGCCAGTCTTCAATCAGATCGGCCCCGCGTCGGGGAACCCCGATGAGTCTCCCTCAACCGGACTTGGTATTAAGTCGCAATAGGTTCTTGGTATATCGTAACGGGTACCAACTCAATCGCGCGGCGAGCCACCCCAATGCGTAGCGGCCTGGCACACCGACCTTCGCGCGGACACGCAAGGCGATGCGACGAGCGCATGAACTGCGGGACTGATGCTATCCACTTCCACACCATCCGCGCACCGGTGATGGTTCAGATCCGGGCGCCGGCCGATCGTTCGGCAAGTTCCTTGCGCAGCGCACGCAATTCGTCGAACCGCGCCGTGATATCACGCATGATCGCGGCGATCCCCGTCATCCGCCCTGCATCGTCGGTGAACGGCACGATGGTGAACTCGACCGAGACCCGGGCGCCATCCTTCCGTACCGCGGGCACGGACAGGACCTGACTGTCGCCATAGCGTGACTGGCCGGAATGCATGGTCGCGCGGTAGCCCTGCCAATGACGCGCCCGCAGGCCTTCGGGGATGATGATGTCGAGCGAACGTCCCAGGGCCTCGGATGCCGCGAAACCGAAGATGCGGGTCGCGCCATGATTCCAAAACCGGATGACACCCTCAGCGTCTGCTTGGACGATTGCGTCGGACATGCCGGCTACCAGATGGTCAGCGAAATTCCCGATGTCCCGCGGCATCCCCACTCCATTCCGCTCCACCGCACCGACCGCGCTTCCCGGCGTTCCGCGCAGTCCCGACCAGCAGTATTCCGTAGCAGTTCCCTGATCGGCGGGCAAGAAAGCAACATACAAGATACATCTTTATGAGTATAGGCTGCGCAGGCTGTCGGGGTGGAACGGAGCAGTCCAAAAGGCGGCGAACGCGTTGCAGGCATCATGCCGCTGCGATACGCTTCCGTTGGGTCAGTCCTCCCCGCACACTGGAGAGAGCTTGCCCGGCCGACTGAATGACTGGCTGCAAACAAGCGCTCTGCAACCGATAATAAAGAGCCGGGCCGCCCGCACCGCTGTCAGGCGGGTGCCCATGGGAGGTGCCGACATGCTCGATCTGCTTGATCAACAAGAGAAGCTGACCGCGAACCAGTGGAAGATCGCCATCGCTGCGACGGTCGGCGACATGGTGGATTTCTTCGACTTTTTCCTGATCGGATTTGTGCTGGCATTCATCGTGGGCGACTGGCATCTGACCTATGGCCAGTCGGGGATGATCCTCCTGGCCTCCGGCATAAGTGCGCCGTTCGGTTCGCTGTTCTGGGGCTGGATGGCGGACAAGATCGGCCGCCGCAAGGTCATGATCGCCACCGTGCTCAATTTTTCACTGGCCACCGGTGCGATGGCAGTAACCCCCGACGGGGCATGGATCTACCTCGTCTTCTGCCGCCTTCTGGTCGGGCTTGGCGTAACCGGACTTTATTCGGTCGATATCACGATGGTGCAGGAATTCGTGCCCGCGTCCAAGCGTGGTTGGCTGACCGGGTTGACCACGACGATGCTGCCGGCAGGCGTGCTGCTAGGGGCGTTTCTGGGGGCCTACGCCACGCCATTCATCGGTTGGCGCGGCCTGTTCGCCGTCGGACTGCTGCCTGCGGCACTGACACTTTACATTCGAGCCTGGGTCCCGGAATCACCACATTGGCTGATGCGCATGGGACGCTTTGAAGAGGCGCGTCGCTCGCTCGCGTGGGCGTTGCAGGTTGACCCCAATACCATCACGTTGCCGGACACCGCGCCGGCGATCGAACATACCCGCTGGGTCGAGGTGTTCAGATACCCGCGAAGCATCGTTGTCGGATGCCTCACCGGTTTGACGCAGACCGGCGGGGTCGCTCTGACATTGTGGATGGTGACGCTGTTCGTCATGGTGCTGGGAACAACGCCGGCCGAGGCATCGAAACTGGCAATCTGGGTCAGCCTGGCGGCGGTGGCTGGCCGTTTCTTCTGCTCCTGGATCTCCGACGCAATGGGCCGCCGCGCCTCGGGTGTGTTGAGTTGCGTCGTGGCGGCGTTGTTCATGTCGCTCGCCGGCTACCTGAACAGCGTCTTCGTCGGTGGCGTGTCGATGTTCTTCCTGATGATCGTGCTGCAGAACTTCTTCGGGAGCGGCAACTACTCGATCGTCGGACCGTACATGGGCGAACTGTGGCCGGCACGGCTGCGCGGCAGTGGCATGGGCCTGGTCTACGGGGTCGGCAATCTCGGCAAGTTCATCGGCCCGGCCGGGCTGGCGCTTATTGCGGGATCGTCGAACTTCGTCGCGCCAAAGGCCACGCTGGATGCGCTGATCCCCGCATTCAACTATTTTGCATTCTGGTACGTGCTCGGTGCCGTTGCGTTCTGGTTCATCGGCATCGAAACGCGCGGCCGCACGCTCGAAGAGATCGACGCAGCGCTGTCGACGCCGGTCGCCTCGTCCAAGCGGATCGCGGCGGCTGACATTTCGCATTAGCGTTTGTGCCGGCCGGCCGTATTCCGGTCAGCCGGTCAGCGCCTGCGCGAGAAAGGGCAGACTCTCGTCCATGCGGTAATCGACGCTGGTATGGCTGTCGGGAAACTCCTCATAGCGATGCGCTATGCCAAACTCGCGCAACCGCCTCGCGAATCTGCGCGCACCGTACAAGAGATTGAACTGATCGCGCTCCCCACAGTCGATGTACAGCGCCTTCAGCCGACGGAGATTGTTCGCCTGTGTTTCCAGCGCCACCACGGGATCATGCCGTAACCAGTTCGCCCAGCGATCTTCGATGATTTCGCAGGTGTCGAATGTGACCGGCAGTCGGATCCCCAGGAACTGCGTCGGGTCCGGATCATAGCTCGCTGCCATTGCCAGGGCATTGATCGCCTTAAAGGAACCGTCGGGGTGTTTCCTGGCTGCCTCGAGTTGCAGCCACCAACGTTCGATCGAATTGTCAACGCCGGCGAGGGTCCGCAACACCGCGGGCATGTCGGGCAGATAGCACAGCTCGAACCCCATATCGCCGGAGTGACAGGCTGCGGCCGACCAGATGTCGGCATGCCGCAGCGCATGTGTAATGGCGCCATAGCCACCCGAGCTTTTGCCGAATACGCCGCGCCGTCCGTCGCCGCCACACCCAAATCGCTGCTCGATTTCCGGCAGCATCTCGTCCAGCAGGAAGTCTTCCCATGCACCCATGGCAGCCGAGTTGACGTACTGGTTCCCGCCAAGCCGGGTAAAGCAGTCGGGGAAGGCGACGACAACCGGCGGCATGCGCTCCTCGCCGATCAGCCGGTCAAGCCGCTCCGGCAGATTCTCCCGGAAGCCGACCCAGTTCGTGTGGGAAAGGCCGCTGCTGGTGAAGCCGACGAGATCGACCAGCAGCGGCAATCCACGCCCGTCATGCCCTGCCGGGACATAGATATCGACGGCGCGCGCCGATGGGTCGCCGAGCATATTGCCCGTGAGCGCCGTGCTTTCGATGGTAACGCGGCTGACGGATCCCGCCGGCCCGGCAAACTTGCGCATGCTTGCTTCCCCTTCCGCTACGTCTGACCTCGCCGGCAGCCTAGCCCTTGCGCGGCGTTGTATCGAGTTACAGCCTGATCGGTGTCTCGCGCAGGCGGGGGCACATGGCACATGGGGGAAGCATGCGAGCCGTCGCGTATCGTCAGAGGCCGCGGCCCGCCGGAGTGCGCTCGGTCCGGCTGACAAGCGGTCTGGTGCTGTTCACCTATGTCGGAACGCACCTGCTGAACCATTCGCTGGGGAATATTTCGCTCGCATGGCTGGAGCGGGATCTGCTGGTGCAGAAGTTCATCTGGCAGGGATGGATTGGCACGGCCGCGCTCTACGGCGCCCTGGTTACGCATTTCTTCCTGGCGCTATGGGCGTTGTATGAGCGGCGTTCCGTGCACTGGAACCCGGGAGAGCTGACGCAACTGCTGCTCGGCTTGTGCATTCCGCCATTGCTCGCGAACCACCTTGCCGGCACGCGCATCGCGTTTGCCGCGTTCGACCTGAACAAGGGCTATGCGCAGGTGCTGTACTCGCTCTGGGTCGCCACGCCGTTCTTTGGCAGCGTGCAGCTCGCGCTGTTGGTGGTCGCGTGGCTACACGGGTGCTTCGGTGTCTATTACTGGCTGCGACTGAAATGGTGGTTCGAGGCCTGGCGCAGCGTCCTGCTGAGCATCGCCGTGCTGCTGCCGGTCCTGGCGTTGCTCGGATACCTGCAGGGCGGCCGGGAAGTGGTGCTGCTGGCGCAGGATCCCGCCTGGCGCGCGAGCGCCACCGAAGTTGCGGCCATAGGGACGGAAGGGCAAAGACTTTGGCTGGCGGACCTTCGAAACGATTTCCTGCTGTTGGACGGCGGCGCCCTGCTGCTGGTTCTGCTGGCCCGGCTGGCGCGCTCGGCCAGGGAGCGTTGGTCCGGGCGCATCAGCGTTTTGTACCCGGATGGCCGAAGCGTGTTCGCGCCACTCGGATTTTCGGTGCTCGAGGCAAGCCGCATGGCCGGCATTCCCCATGCCAGTACGTGCGGCGGGCGGGCCCGGTGCACGTTGTGCCGTGTGCGCGTTGTCAGTGAATTGCCACTGCCTGCGCCGGCCGAGGTGGAGCGGCGTGTCCTGGAGCGGCTGGGCGCCGATTGGCAATCCGTGCGCCTGGCCTGCCAGCTGCGCCCGCGCCACGATGTTTCCGTGTGGCCGCTGGTGCCGCCCGCGGCTTCCAAGGCCTTCCTGCAACGGCGTCAGTTGCACGCGATCCCGGAAGAGCGCTTCGCTGCGTTCATGTTTGTGGACATGCGCGATTCCACGCAGCTTACGGCAGCGAGACTGCCGTTCGACAGCATCTTCATCGTCGGTCATTTCCTCAGTGCGATCTCCGCCGCGGTTGTACAGGCTGGCGGGCAGCCAAACCAGTTTCTGGGCGATGCAGTGCTCGCGATCTTCGGCTTGCGAACCGATCCCGCCACGGCGTGCCGCCAGGCGCTCGCCGCGCTGCCGCTGGTCGCGGCAAACATTGGCCGGCTCAACACCGCGATTGAGCAGCAACTGGGGCAGCCGATCCGATTTGGCATTGGACTGCATTGCGGCCGAGCGGTGGTGGGCGAAGTTGGTTTTCGTGATTATGTAACCTTCACGGCCCTTGGCGATCCGCTGAACGTGGCCTCGCGACTGCAGCAGATGACCAAGGAGGTCGGCTGTGAGGCGATCGTCTCCGAAGATGTTTTTCGTAACGCCGGTATTTCGTCAGCCAGCTTGCCACAGCTCGATGCTCAGCTGCGGGGCCGAGATACGCCCGTGGCGGTGCGTGTGCTGCGGGAATGCGGAGCGGCTGCAGCTGGCTCGATCTGGCCGGAGGAGTTCATCTGAACGAGGAATTCTCCGGACGTGGGACCAGCGTGTTCCGTGGTTTGCTGGGACGAGCATCACTCCGTTCGTCCGCAAGGCCGACGAGATTTTCATGAGTTGGCACATCGCCGGCGCTTCGTCGCTTGCTGGGTCAGCCGTCAATTCTTTCTGTCCAGCTTGATTGACACTAATCGGCATCGGCCCAACTCTCGATGGCGAGACGGGCCTGCTGGGAGCAGCGTATGACACGTGAGCCGCTGAAGGGACGCGCCGCCTGGAACGGCCAGCATTTGGACGGTTCGGGCGACTGGATCCGCACTCTACGATGATACGCAACGGCGTGAGATTGACGACGCACTTGCGCGTAGCAAGCGTGCCGGCGTCCCGCCGCTCGGGTTCACGCGGGACGATTTTCCTCTCTCCTCCGCTGCCGACCTGCTCGGACTGATCAGCGATGAACTGGAAAATGGTCGCGGGATGGTCCGGCTGCGCGGCCTGCCCATGGCACACTACTCCGACGACGACATCCGCCAGATCTTTTGGGGGATCGGCACGCATCTCGGCACGGCGGTCTATCAGAGCGCCAAGGGTGAGATCATGGGAGAGGTGCGCGACGAGACGAAGGTGCCCACGAAGACCTACGCTCCGCTGGAGAATGGCAAGATCACCTCGTCGCGGGCACGCGCGCGCTCGACCGGTCCGCTGCGCTGGCACACCGATCGCTGCGACGTGATCGCACTGTTGTGCGTGCGCAATGCCAAGGCCGGCGGTATCAGCAAGCTCAGCAGCATCGTCACGATCTATAACGAGTTCCTCCACCGACGACCCGATCTGCTGGAACTACTGTGCCAGGATTATTGGCGTGCCCGGCCGACGGATGAGGAGGGCCCGACGTCCAGCCGCGCATTCGCGCTGCCGGTGTTCGGCGTGCAGGACGGCCGGCTGACCTGCCAGTATTCCCGCACGTATGTGGAGCAGGCCCAGGAATTCCCCGAGGTGCCTCGCCTGACCTCGGCACAGCACGAGGCGCTCGACCTGCTCGCTGAGGTGGCCGAGGAGGTCTGCCTCTATTCGCCGTTTGTTCCCGGCGATATCCAGCTGCTGAACAACCACGTCATCTTTCATGGCCGTACTGCCTACGAGGATGACGCCGTTAACCACCAGGAACGGCTGCTGTTCCGCCTGTGGCTATCGATGCCGAACAGCCGGCGTCTGCCGCGCGGGTTCGAGGCCTTTTGGGGCAGTACGGAGCCCGGCGCACTGCGCGGCGGCGTGATCCAGCACGACACTGGGGGCCGGGCGCCGCCGTATGCGGCCTGACTGGCCGCCTGCCAACCGTCGCGGCGTACGGCGCCGCATTTGGGTTGCTTGCAATTCTCCCGCCAACACCTTCATTTAGAGGGTAATCAGCGAGCAAACCCGGGGCGGAGTAGCCAGGAGCAAGGACGGTGGCCGGATTCGAGCCGTGGACAAAGGAGCGCGGGACGGCAATCATCGGGTCGGAGGCGGCGCGTGAAGGCGCCACCCTGCCGATCCTGCACGCTCTCCAGGCGGCGTTCGGCTATATCCACGCCGAGGCCGTCCCGCTGATTGCCGAGACGCTGAACCTGACGCGGGCCGAGGTTCATGGCGTGGTCAGCTTCTACCATGACTTTCGGCGCCACCCGCCGGGGCGTCATGCGCTGCTGCTCTGCCGGGCCGAAGCCTGCCAGTCGCTGGGAGCCGATGCGCTTGCCTCGCACGTGCACGAGCGGCTTGGGGTGGGCTGGCATGAGACAACCAGCGACGGGGCCGTGACCTTGCAGCCGGTGTTCTGCCTCGGCCTGTGCGCCGTCGGCCCGTCCGCGATGCTGGACGGCAATCCGCTGGGACGCCTCAATTGCGCACGCATCGATGCCGCGCTGGATCGGGTACGATGAGCACCCGCGTCTATGTCCCGCGCGATGCGGCTTCGCTGGCGTTAGGCGCCGATTCGGTTGCCGCGTTCCTGCGGCAGGCAGCCAATGTGGAGGTTATCCGGACCGGCTCACGCGGACTGTTCTGGTTGGAGCCGATGGTCGAGGTTGCCACGTCCGACGGCCGCATCGCCTATGGCCCGGTGAGCCTCGCCGACATCCCCGGACTGATCGAGGCTGGCATGCTGACCGGCGGGGCGCATCCGCTGCGGCTGGGCGTGCCGGAGGAAATTCCATATCTCGCGCGCCAGACGCGCCTGACCTTCGCACGCTGCGGCATCGTCGATCCGCTGTCGCTGGATGACTACCGCGCGCATGGCGGGCTCAAGGGACTGGCGCGCGCCATCGAGATCGGTCCCGCCGCCACGATCGAGATGGTGACGCAAAGCGGACTGCGCGGCCGTGGTGGTGCGGGTTTTCCGACCGGCATCAAATGGAAGACCGCGGCCGACGCGAAGGGCGAACGCAAGTTCATTGTCTGCAATGCCGACGAAGGCGATTCCGGTACATTTGCCGATCGGATGCTGATGGAAGGCGATCCCTTCGTGCTGATCGAAGGCATGGTGATCGCTGGCATCTCGGTCGGTGCGACCAAGGGCTATGTCTACACACGGTCCGAGTACCCGCACGCGATCGCTGCCTTTAACGCGGCGCTCGACGTGGCGCGGCGCGAAGGTGTGCTGGGCGCGGCTGTGCTCGGTTCGCCGCACGCGTTCGACATCGAGCAACGTGTGGGTGCAGGTGCGTATGTCTGCGGCGAGGAGACCTCGCTGCTGGACAGCCTGGAGGGCAAGCGCGGCCAGGTGCGCACCAAGCCGCCGCTTCCAGCACACAAGGGCCTGTTCGGTGCGCCGACTGTGATCAACAATGTCGTCTCGCTGGCGAGCGTGCCAATCATCCTGACCGAAGGCGCGGAGTATTACCGCGAGATGGGCATGGGCCGTTCGCGCGGCACGATGCCGATCCAGCTTGCCGGCAACATCAGATATGCCGGCCTGTTTGAATGCGGCTTCGGCGTGACGCTTGGCGAACTGGTCAATGACATCGGGGGCGGCACGCTGACCGGACGGCCGGTGCGCGCGGTGCAGGTCGGCGGGCCGCTGGGCGCGTATTTCCCGCCCGCGCTGTTCGACACGCCGTTCGACTACGAGGCATTTGCCGCACGCGACGGCTTGATCGGCCATGGCGGCATCGTGGTGTTCGACGACACGGTCGATCTGGCGAAGCAGGCACGCTTTGCCATGGAGTTCTGTGCCGCGGAATCGTGCGGCAAGTGTACCCCGTGCCGCATCGGATCGGTGCGCGGGATGGAGGTAATCGATCGCATCACCGCCGGCGACCAGCCGGAGGCGAATCTCGAACTGCTGCGCGACCTTTGCCACACGATGAAGTTTGGTTCCCTTTGCGCGCTAGGCGGCTTCATCCCGTATCCGGTGATGAGCGCGCTCGAACATTTCCCCGAAGATTTCCGCGCGGTTCACCGCGAGGCCGCTGAATGAACACCCCCATCGTCCCTGGGTCCCCGCTTTCGCGGGGATGACGGGGTTTGGAGAACACGTATGCCCTTGATCCACGAAATCGACTACGGCACGCCGGAAAGCACAGCGACCGAACAAGTCACACTGACCATCGACGGGCAGGACGTCACAGTGCCCGCCGGCACGTCGATCATGCGTGCGGCGATGGAGGCTGGAATCCGCATTCCAAAACTCTGCGCCACCGACACGCTGGATGCATTCGGCTCGTGCCGCGTCTGCCTGTGCGAGATCGAGGGCCGCGCTGGCACACCCGCGTCCTGCACCACGCCGGTCGCGTCCGGCATGAAGGTGTCCACCACGGGCGAGCGCGTGCGCCGCGTGCGCCGCGGCGTGATGGAATTGTATCTCACCGATCATCCACTGGACGGCATGACTTCGCCAGTAGCAGGCAACAGCGAATTCCAGGAAATGGCCGGGCTGATCGGCGTGCGCCAGATCCGCTACGGTCAGAACGGCATAAACCATCTGCACTCGGAGATCGACGCGTCCAATCCGTATTTTCAGTTTGATCCGGCGCGCTGCATCGTCTGCTCGCGCTGCGTGCGCGCGTGCGAGGAAGTGCAGAACACGTTCGCCCTCACCATTGAGGGGCGCGGCTTCGAGTCAAAGGTTGCAGCGGGTGCGGGCGAGAACTTCCTGACCTCCGAATGCGTCTCCTGCGGCGCCTGCGTGCAGGCCTGCCCGACCGGCTCACTGCTCGAGAAGTCGGTGATCGAATTGGGCCAGCCGGAGCATTCCGTCATCACCACCTGCGCCTATTGCGGCGTCGGCTGCAACTTCAAGGCCGAGATGCAGGGCGACACAGTGATCCGCATGGTGCCCTGGAAGGACGGCAAGGCGAACCACGGCCATTCCTGCGTTAAGGGCCGCTTCGCCTGGGGCTACGCCTCGCATCCCGACCGCATCCTGAAGCCGATGATGCGCGAGAAGATCACCGATCCATGGCAGGAGGTGAGTTGGGAGGATGCGATCGGCCGCGTCGCATCAGAGTTCAGGCGCATCCAGGCGGAAGCCGGCAAAAATTCCATCGGCGTCATCACGTCGTCGCGCTGCACCGATGAGGAGACCTATCTGGTGCAGAAGCTCGCGCGCCAGGTTTTTGTCAACAACAACACCGATACCTGCGCGCGCGTCTGCCACTCGCCGACCGGCTACGGCCTGAGCACCACTTTCGGCACGTCCGCCGGCACGCAGAATTTTGACTCGGTCGAGCAAGCCGATGTCATGCTGCTGGTCGGTGCCAATCCGACCGACGGCCATCCGGTATTCGCCTCGCGCATGAAGAAGCGTCTGCGCCAGGGCGCCAAGCTGATCGTTGTCGATCCGCGCCGCATCGACCTCGTGCGCATGCCGCATGTCGAGGCGAAACATCACCTCGCATTGCGGCCCGGCACCAATGTGGCGGTGCTAACGGCGCTGGCGCACGTGATCGTCACCGAGGCGCTGGTGGACGAGGATTTTGTGCGGGAACGGTGCGACTGGGAGGCGTTCCAGGACTGGGCGCATTTCGTCGCCGAGGAACGCAACAGCCCGGAGGCGATGGAGAGGGTCAGCGGCGTACCGGCTGCGACGATCCGTGCGGCGGCGCGGCTTTACGCGACAGCGCGGAACGGCGCGATCTACTACGGGCTGGGCGTGACAGAGCACAGCCAGGGCACCACCGCGGTGATGGCGCTGGCGAATCTCGCGATGGCGACCGGCAATATCGGCCGGCTGGGTGTCGGCGTGAATCCCTTGCGCGGGCAGAACAACGTGCAGGGGAGCTGCGACATGGGCTCCTTCCCGCATGAGTTGCCTGGCTACCGCCACATCTCCAACCCTGCCGTTCGCGCGATCTATGAGCGCGAATGGGGCATGACGCTGGATCCGGAGCCTGGGTTGCGCATCCCGAACATGATCGACGCCGCGGTCGATGGCTCGTTCCGTGGCATCTACATCCAGGGCGAGGACATCGTGCAGTCCGACCCGGACACGCAGCACATCACCGCCGGTCTGGCGGCCATGCAGTTCGTGGTGGTGCACGACCTGTTCCTGAACGAGACGGCGAACTACGCGCACGTGTTCCTGCCGGGTTCCACGTTCCTCGAGAAGGACGGGACGTTCATCAACGCCGAGCGCCGCATCAATCTGGTGCGCAAGGTGATGGCGCCGCGTGCCGGCCTGGCGGACTGGGAGGCGACGCAGGCGATCGCGCGCGCAATGGGTGCGGACTGGAACTACACCCATCCGTCGCAGATCATGGACGAGATCGCGCGCACCACGCCGACCTTCGCCGGCGTATCGTTCGAGAAGCTGGCCAAGGGTTCGATCCAATGGCCATGCAACGAGAACGCGCCGGATGGCACGCCGACGATGCACATCGGTGCCTTCGTGCGCGGCATGGGCAACTTCGTCGTGACCGAATATGTCCCGACCGACGAGAAGGTCGGCCCGCGCTTCCCGCTGCTGCTGACGACGGGACGCATCCTGAGCCAGTACAACGTCGGCGCGCAGACCCGTCGCACCGAGAACGTCGTGTGGCACCACGAGGACGTGCTGGAGATCCACCCGCACGATGCGGAACAGCGCGGCATCCGCGACGGCGACCTGACACGGCTGGCGTCACGCTCGGGCGAGACGACATTGCGCGCCAAGATCACCGACCGTGTCGCGCCGGGCGTGGTGTACACGACGTTTCATCATCCGGCGACGCAGGCGAACGTCGTCACCAGCGACTATTCGGACTGGGCGACGAACTGTCCCGAGTACAAGGTGACCGCTGTGCAGGTGACGCCATCGAATGGCCCGAGCGAATGGCAGGAAGAGTATCGCGAACTGACGCAGCGTAGTCGTCGGGTTGAGGCCGTGCCGGCAAAGTGATGCCGCTTTCTATTCTGTCATGGCGAGCGATAGAAAAATCCTCCCCCTCCCCTGTCGGGAGGGGGTTGGGAAGCGGGGCGAGGCGGCACCAATTCAAACTCGGTATTTATGCGACCGCTTGGCGTTGTGCGGGTGCAACCCCTCCCCCCATCCCCCTCCCGCAAGGGGAGGGGGAGAATAGGTGGGCCGGGGCCTACCCCCGATGATGCCGCCTTCTGTCCGTAGCGTTGCGCGCACCACGTTCCATGGCGATGCGGTGACGTACGGCACACGCACGATCCCCGAAGAGATGCCGGTAGCATTCAGCTATAACCGCACCGCCTATGCCGTCATGCTCGCAACGCCGGCCGATCTGGAAGACTTCGCCACCGGCTTCAGCCTGACCGAAGGCATCGTGCAAACGGCTAACGAAATTGAAGAACTCGACGTTGTTGCGGCCGAGCAGGGCATCGAACTGCGCATGTGGCTCGCGTCCTGGCGCGCCGACAGGATTGCCATCCGTCAGCGTCGTCTTGCGGGACCCAGCGGCTGTGGCCTGTGCGGGCTGGAGAGCCTTGCCGATGCGGTGCGCACACCGCCGCGCATCACCTCTGCGGTGGCCTTTGACACCGCGGCCATCTACACCGCAATGGCCGCACTTCCCGCCGCGCAGAGGCTCAACCAGCAGACGCGCGCTATCCATGCCGCAGCGTTCTGGCATCCCGGACGCGGTCTGGTCGCAGTGCGTGAGGATGTCGGGCGACACAACGCGCTTGACAAACTAACCGGTGCACTCGCGCGGGACGGCGTGGCCGTCGTTGAAGGACTTCTGCTGCTATCGAGCCGCATCTCGGTGGAGATGGTGCAAAAAGCGGCGATGCTCGGCACGCCAGTGGTCGTCGCGGTGTCCGCACCGACGGCGCTTGCGGTACGCTTGGCGGATGCTGCCGGCATCACGCTGGTCGGCGTCGCGCGCGCCGACGGCTTCGAGGTTTTCACCCATCCGGAGCGCATCGCCGCGCAACAGGAGCCAAAGGTGCAACATGTCGCCTGATAAGCTCGCCTACATGGCCAATCAGATCGGCAGGTTCTTCGCACACCAGCCACACGACAAGGCGGTTGCAGCCATTGCTGATCACATTGAGAAGTTCTGGGACCCCAGGATGCGTAGCGAGATACTTGCACATCTTCAGGCTGTGCAACTGGATCCCGCTGCACGCCAAGCAATCGAGCAACTGCGGGTCAAGCCGTAGTTGAATCAATCTAGGCAAGGTGATGAGGTTCTGGTAGAACAAAAGCAATAATCATTCTGGGAGCGGTCCATGAGCACCACAGCCTTTCCGGGGCGGAGCGCTGCCGGTCTCTCCGGTCTCCTGCACCGTGACCGGTCAATCGCGGCCGTTGGCTACAGCCGATGGATGGTGCCGCCGGCGGCACTCTGCGTGCACCTGTGCATCGGGCAGGCTTACGCCTTCAGTGTGTTCAACCTGCCGATGTCCAGGCTGATCGGCATTACGCAGTCCGCGCCGGACGACTGGAAGCTGACCGATCTAGGCTGGATCTTCAGCATCGCCATTTTCTTCCTCGGTCTCTCCGCTGCTCTGCTAGGCCGGTGGGTCGAGGAAGGTGGGCCGCGCCGTGCGATGTTCGCCGCCGCTCTGTGCTGGTCCGGCGGCTTCATGGTCTCTGCATTCGGGATCTACGTCCATAACATCTGGCTGGTGTATCTCGGCTACGGCGTGCTTGGCGGGTGCGGATTGGGCATCGGCTACATCTCACCGGTCTCGACGCTCATCAAATGGTTCCCGGACCGACCGGGGATGGCGACCGGCATGGCGATCATGGGGTTCGGGGGCGCCGCCTTCATCGCCTCGCCATTGTCAGTGTGGTTGATACAGCAGTTTTCCACGCCCACCCATGTCGGCGTTGCCGAAACCTTTGTCGTGCTGGGTGTGATCTATTTCTTCTTCATGATGGTCGGCGCGGCGCTTGTGCGCCTGCCGCCGCCGGGCTGGGCGCCCGCGGGCTACGTCGTGCCCGATCAGCCGAAGAAGCTGATCACCACAAAGAACGTGTTTGTCTATCAGGCGCTGAAGACGCCGCAATTCTGGTTGATCTGGTGGGTGCTCTGCCTCAACGTGACGGCCGGGATCGGTGTGCTCGGCCAGGCATCGGCGATGAGCCAGGAAATGTTCCCGGGCAAGGTCACGGTCACCGCCGCGGCCGGTTTCGTCGGACTCATGAGCCTGTTCAATATGGGCGGCCGTTTCTTCTGGGCCTCGGTGTCGGACTATATCGGACGCAAGAATACCTACTTCGTGTTCTTCTTCCTCGGCGTGTTGCTGTACTCCGCGGTGCCGCAGACCGGCGAACTGGGCAGCGTCGCACTGTTCGTGCTGTGTTTCTGCGTCATCATGAGCATGTATGGCGGCGGCTTCGCCACCGTGCCCGCCTATCTGCGCGACATGTTCGGCACACGCTACGTTGGCGCAATTCACGGCATGTTGCTCACCGCCTGGTCGATGGCGGGAATCTTCGGACCGGTGCTGGTCAACTACATTCGCCAATACAACGTCGAGCACGGCGTCGCGAAGGCTGCGGCCTACAACGTCACCATGTATGTCATGGCCGCTCTGCTGATGGTCGGATTCTTCTGCAACCTTTTTATCCGGGAGGTGCATGAACGGCATCACATGAAACACGACGAAGCTGACGCCATGGGTATGGCGGACTGACGGAGACAGACAATGTCCAAACCCACCACATCGCTGCAGCTCGCCCTGGCTTGGGGCTTTGTCGGCATCCCGCTTGCCTGGGGTGTGATGCAGACCGTCTTGAACGCGCTGAAGCTGTTCCAGTAACTACGATGACGACGGCGGCGACGCTATGCCGCCGTCAGTTCCTGGTGCACCAGGCCGAGCAGGCGCGCCTGCAGTGCGGCGTCGGCCTCCAATGTCTTGGCGCTGCCCTCGTAGGCGACCTGGCCGTTCACCAGCACATAGGCGCGATCCGCGATCGGCAGCACTGTCTCCGCGTGGTGCTCGACGATGATCATGGCGGCGCGGCCACGCAGCCGCACCAGTGCGTCCATCACCTCCTGCACGACGGCCGGTGCGAGACCCTCGAACGGTTCGTCCAGCAGAATGAGCCGGCTCGGCACCGTCAGCGCCCGTGCGATGGCGAGCATCTGACGTTCGCCGCCCGACAGGCTTTCGGCACGCGCACGCTGCAGAATTCCAAGCTTGGGGAACAGTTCGAAGATCTCGTCGAACGACGCGCCGCCCGCACGCGCGGCGATCTGGAGGTTCTCCGTTACATTCAAATTGGGGAACAGCCGTCGTCCTTCCGGCACGATCGAGATGCCAAGCCGGTTGATCTCATACGGCCGTGCGTGCGTGATATCCTTGCCATCCATGATGATGCGCCCGGCGCTTTTCTGCACCGTGCCGGTGATCGCACGCAGCATGGTCGTCTTGCCGACGCCGTTGCGGCCAAGCAGCGCTACCGCTTCGCCTTCGTGCACCACCAGATCGAGATCGGTCAGCACCAGGCTGCCGGAATATCCGGCGCGCACATGTTCAAGCCGAAGCATCGGCTTCGACACGGCGGCACGAGGCGTCTCCGCACGGACCGTCGGCTGCGGACCGCCGGCGCGCGCCGTGCCCATGTACGCGGTCACCACATCCTGGTTGTTCGCTACCTCGGCCGGTTTACCATCGGCAATAACACGGCCCTGATGCAGCACGGTGATGCGATCCGACAGGGCCAGGACGCGATCGATGTCGTGCTCAATGAGCAGCACGGCGTGCGTCGCGGCGAGCTGCCGGATCAGCGTTCCGACAATCTCACGATCCGCTTCGGCCAGCCCGGCCAGCGGCTCGTCCAGCAGCAGCAGTTTGGCGTCCGTGGCGAGCGCGATGGCGATCTCGAGCAGGCGCTGCTCGCCATGCGAGAGATTGGCGCAGGGTTCGCCAGCACGATCTTGAAGGCCTACCGCGGCAAGCAGCGACCAGGTTCGCGCATTGATGTCGGCAAGCTTGTAGGCATCGCGCCACAGCGAGTTCTGCTGCGGGCTTTGTGCCTGCACCGCGACGCGCACATTCTCGAATGTCGTCAGGTTGCGGAACACGCTGAGAATCTGGAACGATCGGCTCAGGCCGAGGCGGATGCGTCGATGCACCGGCAAATGCGTGATGACGTGGCCATCGAAGCGGATCTCCCCAGCGTCCGCGCGCAGCAGACCGGTCAGCATGTTGAAGAACGTCGTCTTGCCCGCGCCGTTCGGGCCGATCAGGCTATGCAGACGGAACGGCTGCACGTCGAGATGCACGTCCGCCGCGACCACAAGCGAGCCAAACCTCTTGTGCAGTCCACGCACTTCCAGCACCGGCCTGTCGGCATCCACATGTGTCTGCCTGGCGCCGCGATATGGTTCGATACGTGCCGGCCGTGGGGGCACGCCGCGTCGTGTCAGGGTCCAATCATCACGCCCGATCAGCCGGAACACAAGGCCCTGCATGCCTTCCGGTGACGCGAGCGCAAACACCATGACGATCGGTGCGAAGATCAGCCACCAGCTTTCGGTGACGGCCGACAGCCGGTCTTCCAGCAGGATGAATGCGATCGCGCCCCATAGCGGGCCGAGGAAATGGTGCACGCCGCCCATGACAGTCATCAGCAGCGAATTGCCGGCGTGCTGCCAGCTCAAGTTGTCGGCGTAGGCGCCATGCAGCATGAGCGCGAGCAGCCCGCCGGCATAGCCGACCACGCCGCCCATGATGACGAAGGCCTCGAATTTGATGCGAAATGTATTGTAGCCCAGGCTCCGCACCCGCTGCTCGTTATCGCGCAGCGCCTGCAGCAGGCGGCCGAACGGAGCGTGCGCGATCCGCCAGAGCAACCCCATACCGAGTGCGACCGTGGCGATGGTAAAGGCGTGGAACGTCCAGTCATTGGCGAGCCACGGGCGCGGCACGCCCTGCAGCCCGTTCTCACCGCCGGTCATGTCGGTCCACTTGAACGCGACCTCGAAGGCGATCTGCGAGAAGGCAAGGGTCAGCAGCGAGAAATACAGTCCACGTCGGCGCAGAATGATCAGCGCGATCACTGTGGCGAGGGCCAGCGAGAAGGTCACGCCGAAGACCAGTGCCTCGATCTCGTTGCCGATGAAACGTAGCATGGAGATTGCCACGGCGTAGGTCGCGCAGCCGAAGAACACCGAGGCGCCGAACGGTACCAGGCCGGTGTAGCCCACCAGCAGGTTCACGCCGGCACCGTACAACATGTAGATGGCGATCTGGGTGATCAGACTGATCGGTGCGCCGATCGCCTGCCAGAGCGCGGTGAGCGCGACCAGCACGACAACGATCCACAGCACGGGGTGACGCAGCACGGCGTTCATTCAAATCGCTCCCAGCGTTCACCGAGCAGACCGCGAGGGCGAAGCAACAGCATCACCGCCATGAACAGGTACATCACGGCACCCGACGCTTCGGGTTTGAACTGGATGGTGAGCGCGATAACCACGCCGACCAGCAGTCCCGCGATCACCGCGCCGGCGAACGAGCCGAGGCCACCGATCGCCACGACGACGAAAGCGGGCATGATCGCGTTGGTGGCCATCGATGGCGTCACCGTCCAAAGCGGTGCGGCGAGCACGCCCGCAATGCCGGAGATGCCGCAGCCAAGGCCAAACACCCACATGAGCACGCGCGGCAGATTGATGCCGAGCAGTCCGACCATCTCAGGATCACGCGATCCGGCCCGCAGGATGCGGCCGAACTTGGTGTAGGTCAGGAACGTCCACAGGCCGACCAATACCGCCGCGGTCGTGAGCAGCACGGCGAGCCGGTATCGGGTGATCAGGATGGGACCCCAGATCATGAAGCCGGACAGGAACGGGGGCGGGCTGAACGGCTGGCCAATGCCGCCCCAGATCAACCGGACCGACGCTTCGATCATCAAGGCGAGGGCGAATGTAACGATCAGGCTGAGCAACGGCTCCTTGTCGTAGAGGCGGCGGATCAGCACGCGCTCCGCGACCACGCCGACGCCACCGACGATGACCGGTGCCAGGATGACGGCTGGCCAACCGAATGTCTGATACAGCGTCAACGCAAAATACGCGCCCAGCGTGAAGAACACGCCGTGCGCGAAGTTCACAATGCCAAGGAGGCCGAAGATGATCGAGAGTCCGATGGCGATCAGTACGTAAAGGCCGCCCAGCACGAGGCCGCTCGCTACCTGGGACAGTACGATGTCGAGCATCGGTTCTCCTGCTTATCCCTCCCCAGCCTTCCCCCGCTGGGCGGGAGAGGGAGCGCGGAAGACGGAACAACGCACCATTTGCGCGTCGGCACAAGGCCGGTTGCCGCAATCTACCCAAAATGACTGTCGCGCGTCGCTCCGGGCTGCAAAGGCGACGATGCTCGCCTAACTATGCTTTCAGTGCTGGCACCGGAATGCCCGGAATTTTGACATTGACAGCGCCCAGATGATTCCGGCTGGTAAAGTACAGGGTTTTCCAGTCATCGGCACCGAAGCCTACGTTGGTGGTGGCAGGCGCACCGTGCACGATGCGGCCAAGCTTCTTCCCCGTCGGATCGATGATCCATATACCCCCGGCTCCGCCGCAATAGACATTCCCAGCAGTGTCCACCTTCATGCCGTCGGGAACCCCGGGCGCATCGCCGCGCAAGTCCGCAAACACGCGGTCAGTCTGTTTCGCTAGCGTGCCGTTGGGCATGAGGTCAAATGCCCGGATGTGTCCGCGGCGTGAATCGTTGATGTAGAGCACGCTTTCGTCCGGCGAGAATGCGAGGCCATTGGGCACCACGAAGTCGCCGATCAGCAGCGTCATGGTTCCCAGATCGGGGGTGACACGGTACACGCCCGAGAACGTCAGATCCCATTGCTCGGGCGGTGCGGGACTGGTCCACGGGTCGGTGAAGTAGATGCAGCCGTCGGACTTCACCACGACATCATTGGGCCGGTTGAGCTGCCGCCCCTGGAAGCTGCTCGCGACCACAGTGATGCTGCCGTCGAGTTCCTGCCGCGTGACGCGCCTGCTGTCGTGTTCGCACGCGATTAACCTGCCCTGAAGGTCCCGGGTCAGCCCGTTGGCGCGATTGGTCGGTTCATGGAAGAGCGACACGCCGGAGTTTGGCACGTATTTCATACGCTTGTTGTTGTGGATGTCACTGAACAGCAGGTAGCGGCCTTCCTTCCACCAGACCGGTCCTTCCGCCGGGCCTTGCGGTCCGCCGAAACCATCGGCCAGATGCCGGATCGGCTCGGACACCGAGATGATCTTCTCCAACTCCGGCGCCAGCTGTTCAATTCGAGCGGACAATCGGGCGCGACCGTCACCAGACATCGCAACGCCTCCCCTTGCAAAAAAAAGCCTCCTGACCGGGTGTCGACGACAAATGCAGTGGGGGTCGCACCGTAGCGCATCACCTCCCGGAACATTTTGCCGACGACGAAAGAGCCCGCCCGGACATCCTCTGGATGGCCGTCGGGGTGGCCATCGCGATGGCAGGGTAGGCGCGGCCACTTCGGTCAGGCAAGCGCGGACCGGACCACTGCAAGTAATCAAGCGGACACGGAGTTGCACGAAGAGCACACTGTTCGGCCGTTCGCCGCAACCATACGCGAGGTACTGCTCCCAACTGGAACGTTGTCCAGGCAGGCGACCACCATCGCCCGGTGCTCCGTCGCCGGGGGCAACAGCCCCACGGCCTTCGAAGGGGCGAGCTTTTGAGCGGCGCGGATCAAACTCCGTGGCAGGAACAGCAAAGCCACCGCAGACGCTATCGACCTCTAAGCGATCACGGCTTCCTCACCTCGCGGAACACGCCCGCGGGCAAAAATGACGCTCGATGGACCGTGGCGGCGTGCTAGCGATTGCATGCAATCTACGATGCGTCATTATGGCCAATGTCGTCAGTCTTGATGTTGGGATTCTACCGTTCAAGGGCGGCGATCTTGCGAACATCGACATCTAATCAGAGCTTTGACCACGTAAAGCGATGCACCACGCTCTCACCCTCGTCGCAAACCTTGCCGCCACGTCGTTGACGCCCGCGATGATTACCCGCGTGCGCAACGTGGTCGGCGGCAGTGACCCGGTCATCCTGTCACCCGGTGAGGCCGCCGACTTTCGCCTCGCCGCGATCCCCGACATGGACGCCGTGCACGCGGCGCTGGACGGCGCGGCGATAGACGCCATCGCCACATCGGTGGATGGACGCCGCAAGGCGCTGTTGATTGCCGACATGGATAGCACCGTCGTCACTGGTGAGACGCTCGACGAACTGGCCGAGTACGCCGGTCTGAAGGAACGCATCTCCGCCATCACGGCGCGCGCGATGAACGGCGAGCTGGATTTCAAGGCGGCGTTGCGCGAGCGGGTAGCGATGCTGCGTGGGCTGCCGTTGGACGCTTTGGACAAGACCTGGCAACGCGTGCGTCTCACTGAAGGCGCAGTCGAACTGATAGCCACGATGCGTGCCCACGGGGCTTACACCGCGCTGGTGTCGGGCGGCTTCACATTCTTTACTGAACGTGTCGCCGCGCTGGTCGGGTTCGACATGCACCGCTCCAACGTGCTGCTTGACGACGGCGCCGCGCTGATCGGTCGTGTCGCCGAACCGATCCTGGATCGCGACACAAAACTGGAGACGCTGACGCGACTCGCGGGGGAGCGTGGGTTGCCGATGTCGGCCACGTTGGCGGTCGGAGATGGCGCCAACGACCTTGACATGATCCGCGCCGCCGGTTTGGGCGTCGCGTTCCGCGCGAAACCGATCGTGGCGGCAGAAGCGCGCGTACGGGTCGACCACGCGAACCTGCGTGCGTTGCTGTTCGCGCAGGGTTACAAGCGAGAGGAAATAATCGGCTGATGGCCACCAGCTTCGGCCGCTACGGTGCAACGCATCCCTGGCTGGGTGCGCTGGCTGAACGCGTCAGCCGACCGCTGCTGACCGCCTATGCGGCACGCCACGGGTTTCATGCGCCGGACAGCGCATTCGCGCGCGGGCGCGGCTATGCCTTCACCAAAAAACTACGCCGCGGCGAGCGCATCTACCTCGTCGGAATCGGGCCTGCGGGCCATGACACCGGCGTCGCGCTGATTGAAGCTTCGCGAGACGATGGCGTGCGGCTGATCTGCAATAACGAGGAGGAGCGCTACAGCGGCATCAGGCATTGCACCGCCTTTCCCGAGCAAAGCCTTGATACCCTGCTGAGGACAATGGCCTCGCGTGGTATCGACGCCAGCCAGATTCACGCCTTCGTTGCAGGTTGGGATTATATATCCCTGGCTGCGACATTGCTGCGCAGCATCGCCGAGGAACTGCCGGACAGTCGCGTCCTTTTGGATCCGGCGAACTTTGCTCCGATGAACGCGCGGCACATCACGCGCGCGCTCAAGTCACCGACGCGCCTCGGACAGCAGCTCGGCATGAGCCACGCCGTGCCGATCATCGGCATGCGGCATCACTGCAATCATGCGTACTTCTCCTACGCGGTCTCGCCTTTCAGCGGCTGCGACCGGCCGGTAATGATCAGCGTGCTCGACGGCATCGGCGACGACGGCGCGATCTCGCTCTACCTCGCGCGTGGCGACACGATCCGACTGGTTTACCGCAACCACGACATCTTTGATTCGCTGGGTGGCTTCTACAGCATGATCAGCTCGACCCAGGGCGGCTGGACGATCCTCAGCAGCGAAGGCCGCTACATGGGCGCCACGGCGTGGGGCGATGGCGAACGGCTGACCAATCCGTTCTATCGCCAACTGCGCGCGCTGTTTCATTTCGACTGCGGTGGCAGCGTGCGGCTCAACCGTGCCTTGGCCAATTGGCCGCGCAGCCTGCAGATCCGTCCCTACACGGCTGCGCTGCTGGAGGTCCTGGGTCCACCGATCCCACTTGAGGCCATGTGGAATCCGGATTCGGTGTTGCGCATGGACACCGCAGGCGAGACATTTGATTCGCAGCAGCGGTTCGACAAGGCCGCGGCCACGCAGCTCGTGTTCGAGGACGCACTGTTCCACATCATCGGTCACCTGATGCGCACCACCGGCAGCAACCGGCTGGTGCTGACCGGCGGTACCGCACTGAACGCCATCGCCAACATGCGGCTGATGGACCACTTCAAGGGCCTGCATGTCTGGGTGCCGCCGGTGTCGGGCGATGCAGGCGTGGCGGCCGGCGCGGCTTACCAATTCGCACTGGCAAACGGCGCGACGTTCGGGGCCAGGTTGCACCACGCCTTTTATGGCGGCGCCGCCCCGTCCGGCGACGCGATCGCGGTGGCACTCCGGAGAATTGACGAGATCGCTTGGGTGGAACTGGGGACCACATCCGATCGCGCCGGCCGCGAACGCATCGCCGATCTGCTGGCGCTGTGCATCGCGCGCGACGGTGTGCTGGGCCTGTTCCAGGGCGTTGCCGAGATCGGCCCCCGTGCGCTGGGGCATCGCTCGATCCTGGCCAATCCGACCAATCCGAGGACGCTGGAAACGATCAACCGGCTGGTGAAATTTCGCGAGCCGTTCCGTCCGTTGGCGCCGATGCTCACGCTCGAAGCCGCACATCGCTGGTTCGAGCTGCAGGACGGTGCCGCGGACGACAACTATAACGCCTACAACTACATGACGCTGACGGTGCGCGCTCGACCGGACAGCGCCCGCCACATCCCGGCGGTGATCCACCGGGATGGCACAAGCCGCATCCAGATCGTTCGTGAGGCTACCGATCCTTTCACCCACGCGTATCTCAGGGCTATGGGACGGCGCTGTGGCGTCGAGGTGTCGGTCAATACGTCGCTTAATGTGGCCGGGCCGATCGCGCAGACGCCGCAACAGGCCCTGGAGACGCTGCGCCGGTCGAAGGCGATGGACGGTGTGCTGCTGATCGGCGAGGAGGGCGATGCCTGGCTGGCGTGGCACACAGTCGAGATCCCGCCCAAGGATGCTGGGCTACGGCTCGGTGAGTGGATGCGGGAATGGCGGAGTTCGATTCAGCCCTCTCCCGCTTTCGCGGGAGAGGGTATCAAGGAGCCTTAGCCCGGCTGCTTGTCCTTGTCGCCGGACAGCGACAGCGGCACCCATTGCAGGCCGTCCTGCCGCTGGATCAGCATGAGTACGGACTTGCGACTTTCCTTGCGCACGTTCTCCACCTTCTGCTGCACATCAGCCGGCGATCCGACCTCGCCCTGCTGCACCTCGACGATCACATCGCCCGCCTTCAGCCCACGTTCGGCCGCGGAGCTGTTCGGCGCGACATCGGTGATCACCACGCCCTTCTGGTCCGCACCCAGCGAGAATTTATCCTTCATCTCCTGGGTTATCGGCGCCAGCTTGATGCCAAGCCCTGAGATCTCCGTCGGCTTCTGAACCGGTGTCTTGTCCCCTGGGGTCGCTGCGGCGACCTGTTGATCGTCGGGCTTTTCCGCGAGCGTGGCCTGCACCGTCACTTCCTTGCCGTCGCGCCACAGCACCACTGGCACGGACTTGCCCACCTCGGAATCTGCCACGATGCGCGGCAGCGAGCGCATCTCCTTCACGTCCTGGTTGTTGAACTTCAGGATGATGTCGCCGTTGCGGATCTTCGCCTTGTCAGCCGGGCCGTCGTCATTCACCCCAGCCACCATTGCCCCCGAGGCATCGTGCAGGCCGAGGCTTTCGGCAATGTCGGGTGTCACCTGCTGGATGCGCACGCCGAGCCAACCGCGGCGCGGATGGCCGAAGTCCTTCAGCTGCGCCACGACCGCCTTGACCATGTTGGCCGGAATCGAGAAACCGATGCCGATCGATCCGCCCGACGGCGAGTAGATCGCGGTGTTCATGCCGATCACCTGGCCGTCCATGTTGAACAGTGGACCGCCGGAGTTGCCGCGGTTGATCGCGGCATCGGTCTGGATGAAGTCGTCGTATGGCCCCTGGCGGATGTCGCGGCCGCGCGCCGACACGATGCCCGCCGTCACGGTGCCGCCGAGGCCGAACGGGTTGCCGATCGCCAGCACCCAGTCACCGACCCGCTCGGCGTCCGAATCGCCGAAATCCACCGCCGTGAGCGGCTTGTCGGGCTTCACCTGCAGCAGGGCGATGTCGCCGGTCTCATCCCGTCCCAGCACCTTGGCCTTCAGGGAGGTATTGTCCTGCAAAGTCACGGTGATCTCGTCTGCGCCGTCGATCACGTGGTTGTTGGTGACCACGATTCCCGAGGGGTCGATGATGAAGCCGGAGCCAAGGCTCTGCATTCGCCGGTCGGATGGCGGCGGTTGAGAGTCCCCGCCATGCCCACCCTGGCCCGGACGGTTCCTGTTGAGGAAGTCCTTGAAGAACTGCTCGAACGGCGAACCGGGGGGAAACAGCGGTATCTCCGGCCCGGCGCCCGGTGTGCCGGCGCGCGCCTGCACGGCCTGCGTGGAAGAGATGTTGACGACGGCCGGCAGGAGTTTCGCTGCCAGGTCCGCGAAGCTGTCCGGCGCCGACCTGGCGTAGGCCGACATGCTCGGAGCACCACCGGCAAGCGGCGCGGCGATGGCCACGGCAAAAGCAACCGTGGCGGCTCGAGCGGATTGGCGAAGGAACAAACGCATGGTCGAGTTTTCCCCTGGCGGCTTCGCCGCATATGGTCCGGCTCGAGGCGGCTGGCAACTGGCCTACTGGCCACCCGGCGCGGGTAGCGATTGAAGATAGCGCAGGAATTCGTTGTCGGGGGTGAGAATCAGGCGAGAGTTGCCTGTCCCGAACGCCTCCCGATAGGCCTGCAGGGTGCGCCAGACGGAGAAGAACCCCGGATCCTGGTCTGTACGCTTTTGCGTAGGTGCGACTGGCATCCGCCTCGCCTTCGCCACGCAGCTTGTCCGCTGTCGCACGCGCCTCTGCCAGCAGCACCGTCCGCTCGCGTTCGGCATCGGCCCGGATGCGCTGCGCCGCCTCCGCCCCTTCAGCCCGCGCCTGCGCAGCCACGCGCTGGCGTTCCGACTGCATGCGCGAGAGAATTGCCTTCGTGTTCTCGTCCGGCAGGTCGGCGCGGCGGATCCGGACATCTTCGATCGAAACGCCGAAGCCCTTCATTTCCACGTTCACCTGGTCACGGATGGTCGCCATGATCTGGTCGCGCCTGGCCGACAGCACATCCAGCAGCTTGTTGTTGGCCAGGACCCGGCGCAGCGACGCCGAGACGATGGAATTCAGCCGACCGCGGATGCCATCCTCCACCGTGCCAACCGATTGATAATAGAGCAATGGATCGCTGATGCGGAACAGCGTGAAGCTATCGACCACCAGCCGTCGCTGGTCGCCCAGGATCACCTGCTCGCCCGGCAGTTCCAGGTTGAGCAGCCGCTTGTCGAAGCTGATCACGGTCTGGACGAAGGGCGTCTTGGCATGCAGCCCTGGTTGCCGGATCACCCTGATCGGGTCGCCAAACTGAGTGATCAGGACTTGTTCGGTCTGATCGACCTGGAACAGCGAGGCCTCCACCAGCACGAAGGCCACGACCAACGCGGCAATAATCGCGATCACGGTGCGGCTCATCGTGGCGCTCCCTGCTGAGCCGCCGTGTTTGGAGCCGGCGGAATGGCTGGAATCGGTGAAGCCGGATTGGGCGGGCTGAGCGGCAGGAACGGCACCAGGCCCTTGAGCTTGTCATCCACCACCAGCGACGGGGAATGCGTCAGAATGTCCTGCATCGTCTCGAGGTACATACGCCGCAGGGTCACTTCCCGCGCGGCCTGATACGCTGCCAGCACCGAGAGGAAGCGCTGCGTCTGGCCGGTGGCCTGGGCGATCGATGCCTGCCGCGCCCCCTGACCCTCCGCGACAATGCGCGCGGCATCGCCACGCGCGCGCGGCACGATGTCGTTATGATAGGCCTCGGCTTCGTTGCGTAAGCGTTCCGCATCGGTGTTGGCGCGCTGCACGTCCAGGAAGCTCTCCACCACCTCGGCCGGCGGATCGACCTTCTGCAGCTGCACCTGGGTTATCTCGACCCCGGTCTTGTAGTTGTTGAGGATCTGCTGTGTCTGGCGCAGCACGTCGGTCTCGATCTGCGCACGCAGTTCAGTCAGTGCAGGCTGGATCGGCGTGCGACCGATCACCTCGCGCATCACGCTCTCCGCCACCGCCTTGATGATGAGCGGCGGATTGCGGGTATTGAACAGATAGCCGACCGCGTCGTTGATCCGCCAGAACACGGCGAAGTTGATGTCGATGATGTTCTCGTCGCCGGTAAGCATCAGGCTCTCTTCCAGGACGGTCCGACCGCCCTGGTTGTCAGTCTCGATGCGGGCGCCCCCGGCGGAGCGGTAGCCGATCTCTATGCGGTTGATCCGCGTGACGGCCGGCGTCTCGACCCGCTCGATCGGCCATGGCAGATGATAATTGAGACCCGGCAGCGTCATCCGGTTGAACGCGCCGAAGCGCAATACCACGCCCTGCTCGTCCGGCTGCACGCGATAGATGCCGCTGGCCAGCCACAATGCCGCGACGCCGATGGCGATCAGGGCGAGTCCGCGGCCGCCGGTGAAGCGCCCCCTCGGGCCGCCGCCAAGCAGGGAGCGAACGTAGGCCTGCAGCCTGGCGATGAGCTGGTCGAGGTCGGGCAGAGGTCCCATTCCACCTGGGCCGCCTGGGCGTCCACCGAACGGCCCACCCGGGCCGCCGCCCCACGGCCCGCCACCGCCCGGCGGCGGACGCTGTCCTCTACCGCCGTCGTTCCCCCCCGAGCCGCCGCCCGGCGATCCCCACGGACTCGGTCCGCCATTGTTGGAAGACATGAAGATGTTGTTCCTGTGTGGTCTTGCCGGACGCGATGCGGCCGCACCGGGGCATTGGATGATTGGGAGCCATAGGCCATATCCACGCAACGGGCGGCATCACGGCGGCCTGCTTATCGTCCGGCGGCAGAAGGTTTGCAAGCATATGGCGACGGAGTCCCCCGGCGTGCCTACCGCTGAGACGCTGCGCGAGGCGCTGCGTTCGATCACCGATCCGGCGTCCGGCAAGGATATCGTCGCCGCCGGCGTGGTCGAGGGCATCGAGTTGCGCGGCAGTCTGGTGCAGGTGGCGTTGCTGACCGATCGGGCGCACGCCGAAGCGATGGAGCCGGTGCGCCGTGCGGCCGAAGCGTTGCTGTCGCGCCAGCCCGGCATCACCAATGCCACGGCGGTACTGACCGGTCGCAAGGCGCCGGCACAGCCCGCGCCGGCACCTGCGGTGTCAGGTCGCGGTCATCCGCAGAAGCCGCCTCTGTTGCTGCCCGACGTGAAGGCCATTGTGGCGGTCGCATCGGGCAAGGGCGGGGTCGGCAAGTCAACGGTTGCGGTCAACCTGGCCGTCTCGCTGGCTCGCCAGGGCCATCGAACCGGTCTGCTTGACGCCGACATCTATGGCCCCAGCCTGCCGCGCATGCTTGGGTTGTCGCGCAAGCCGGAGGTACGGCAGGACAAGATGATCCCGCTGTCGGCCTGGGGGCTGACCTGTATGTCGATCGGTTTTTTGGTCGACGAGGAGACTGCGATGATCTGGCGCGGCCCGATGGTGATGGGCGCGCTGGAACAGATGATGGGGCAGGTGGAGTGGGGCGCGCTGGACATCCTGGTGGTGGATATGCCGCCTGGCACCGGCGACGCGCAACTCACGATGGCGCAGCGCGTGGCCTTGACCGGCGCGGTGATCGTTTCCACGCCGCAGGACATTGCGTTGATCGACGCACGCCGCGGCGTGCGGATGTTCGAAAAGACGCGCGTGCCGGTGCTGGGGTTGGTTGAGAACATGAGCTTCTTCTGTTGCCCCGCCTGCGGTCACCGCGCCGAGATCTTCGGCCATGGCGGCGCACGTGCGGAGGCGCAGCACCTAGGGACGGAGTTCCTGGGCGAGGTACCTCTGCTGCTCGACATCCGCACGGCCTCGGACGCCGGCACCCCGATAGCCGCTTCCGCTCCGGAGAGCGAGGCGGCGAAGGCGTTTGGCACGATTGCCACGCGGGTGTGGGAAAAGGTATCGCGCGCGGCCGTAGCGCGAAGCAGCGGGCCACGGATTGTCATCGACTGACGTTGCGTCGCCGAATCACGGTGTCCCTCTGGCAGCGCAATCCGCATTGTCCGGCATGTTCCCGCTTTACAATCTGGCACTCCGGCTCCAACCTTGGTGTCGGCTTATCGAAATGGGCCGGAAACAATCAGGAGAGCGGAGAAAATCCGCTTCCAAAAGCAGCAGAGAGCAAATGTCAGCCCGGCGGCACTTTGCGGTGCGGCTGCAACGGAACCCGGAGAAAGACAAACTGACTACATAACCAATCTTCAATTGTACTAGACCACGACGACCTCGCCGGTTCCGTGCTTTCGCACCACCGACCGGGCTGCGATCAGTCCGGAGGACGTCATGACAGCGACAACGCTGACCGCCAGCCATGTGCTCGGTCGGAAACTCGACAGCATCCCATTCAGTGCCTACCACGTGCTGCTTATCGTCGTGCTCGGCACGGTCGGCTTCGTCGAGGGCTACGATCTGGCGCTTGGCGGATCGCTGATCGTCCTGGCCAAGGAACCGCTGCACCTCAGCCAGACCGATATCCGCTGGCTAGTCGCCGGCCCCACCTTTCTGGTCGTCATCGGCGGCTTCACGGCCTCGCTGTTATCGGACCGGTTGAGCCGCAAACTGGTCATGCAGATCGGCGTGGTCGTCAGCACGCTGTTCACGCTGCTGATCCCGCTGGCGCAATCAGCCGAACAACTGATCGTTCTGCGCCTCCTCACCGGCATTGGCATGGGGTTCGCCATCCCGGCGCCGTTCCCGATCGCGGCCGAACTCATGCCGGCGCAGCACCGCCGGACCTACGGCGCGATCTATGAGGTGATGCTGGCCAGCGCCTTCACCCTGCTGCCGTTCGTTGCCTTCATCCTGGCGGAAAACCCTCTCGGCTTTCGGTTGATCGCGCTTCCCGGCGGGCTCGCGCTGGGGGTGGTGCCTTTGCTGGTGCACTACGCTATTCCGGAAAGTCCTCGCTGGTACCTGCGTCGAGGTCAGCCACAGGCGGCGGTCGATACCGTCAACCTGATGATCAGGCGATGCGGCAGCCGAGTTCCGACACTGACGGTGAGTGCGCTTGGACCTCACCTCACGATGGGGCGCGAAGAGCTTCCGCCGTTCATGGCATTGTTCCGCGCCGGACAGATTTGTTGGACTGTGGTCGGCATTCTTACCGGTGTCAGTGCTTCGGCGGCGTATTACACGTGCGCGATCCTGCTTCCAAAGGCGCTGGTCGATCAGGGAGGTGCCGTCGCGCTGAGTTTTGGACTGAGTTCCGTGCTGTTCATGGCCAGCATTCCGGGAAAGCTGTTCACCGGATATCTGATGGAGATCATCGGGCGCCGCTGGACGATGACCTACTCATTGGCCGGGTCGCTTCCGGGAATTGGCATGATGGCGGGGGCGCATTGGGCGGGTAGCGCGGCGCCTGTCGTGTTCATCGCCGGTGGGCTGATCACGGGGTTCACGGTGTTGTCCGCGTTTCCTTGCACGCGGGTCTATCTGTCCGAGCAGTTTCCCACCGCGTTGCGGGGACGCGGGCATTTCTTTGGTGAATCGACTGCGCGGCTGATGGCCGGTGTGTTGTTCCCGCTGTTCCTCGAACGGCACACAGCTTCGCCCGCGATGTTCTTCGGCACGCTGCTGGTCGTGGTTGCGGTCGGTGCCTTCGTGCCGTTGCTGTTCGGGCGGGAGACGGTGGGGCAGTTGGAGACAGTCACCGAGGGGGTTCGTGTCGCGGCTTGAGACCGCATGGGGGCGCTTGCGTGGCGCTGCTTTGGCGAATGACGGGGCCGTCGGCGAAGCGGTGAGGACGGTGTGTCATGCTGTCCATGCATTCAGCGGGTTGCCGAGAAGAATGCATCGATCATTATGACACCAAGGCAGAAAGCGCCAATTTGGGCCGTCGTGGCCGGGCTTGATCCGGTCGAGCCCGGCCATACCTCACTGTACCGAGTTCGCTGCCGATGATTTGGTGATTGCACCTCTCTCTCATTAACGCCGTTCGAACCATCAACACCAACGAAACGTAAAGCGTTCCCCAAGATTACCGCAATGTCGCGGCCTACAGCCGTGGCCGTGAATTGCTCGTTCGCTGTATAGAGCTGCGCCCGTCGGTAGCAGAAACATGCACGGCGGCAGCGATACTGTATGGGACCTTGTCGGATCTGATCGAATAGCCGAAAATCAAAAACACAGAAAACGCGAGGAGGCAAAATCATGCGTCAGAACGCGAAGGCGCCGGCAACTCTGCTGGCAGGGTTTGCGGTCGGCGCAGGCATAATAGGCGCGTTACAGGCCCAGGGCACGAAGAAGCCCTCTTACGTCATCGCCGATGTCGATATCACCGACCTCGCGGCGTATCAGGCCTATGGGGCGAAGGTCCCACCCACGCTAAAGGCCTACAACGGCAGAATTATTGTTCGAGGCAAGCCATCACCGAAAGAGGGTGCGCCCCCCCAGGGGATAAATTTGTTATGCTCGAATTCGACAGCTTGGCGGATGCTGAGAAACGGTACACGTCACCGGAGTACAGCGCATTGATACCGGAGCGCCAGAAGGCAGCGAAGCCACAAATCTACATGGTTGAGGGACTGCCACAGTACCGCGGGAGTTGACTGACTCTCGTCGTCACCTCGATGTTGTTACGGGTGGCCTAGTCCGTGGCTGGTCTCGACATAACCATTGCGGCCGCCGACCGTTGGGGCGTGAGCGAACATGATCGGTCATTTGAGGGATGCTCCGTCAAAGAGCGATCTATGGTAACAATGAACGCACACGCCGCCGCGGATGGCCGGGTCAAGCCGGTCAAGCCCGGCCATGACAACTGTCGCCGGGAGATGGGCCATGACAGCTGGGGCGGTGGAGGGACTATGACAATTTGGGTGGGGATGGGCCACGACGACTGGGGTTGGGGTGCGGCTTGTCCGCGATCATCGTCGCGACTGACGTTGATGCAGCCCGCACTCGTGCTGACGGCAACCGTTGCCCCAGCTATAGTGGGGTCATTCGGTGTTGATCAATCATATGCCGTGCCCCGTCTATAGCCACAGTGGGCTGCACGCGCTTATCGCACCACATCCGGATTGATCCATGTGTCGCCGGTCCACCCCTTCTCGTCGTAATCCGCCATGCACTGATCAACCAGGGCTTCCATCGCTGCCAGTTCGCCTCCGCCCTGCGCGCCCTTCAGCGTCTGGACGCGAATGTCCTCCCAGCCGCCGGCATAGTTCCGCTCATACAATTCATGGCGCCCGCCAAATTCAGTGCCGATCGCGTCCCACAGGAGCTTCATGATCTTGATTCGCTCCTTGTACTCGATGCCGTGCGATCCGCGGACATATTGCCGCAGATACGGCTCGATCGCCGGATTGGCGAAATCCTTCACCGACGATGGCAGATAGATCAGCGCGGACGTCACTGTCCGCTCGATGATGTCCTTGATCCGAGGATACGCCTCCGGAGCGAACACGCGATAGGACAGCACCGCCTTCATCTCCGGCAACACCGCGTCGCCTTTCCATGGATCAGGGTTGTTCGCCATCGCGTTGGACAGTGACCAGAACAAATGGCGCCAGGCGATGACCTCGCCAAGCAGAACCTGATTCCCCTGTGCCTCGTCGCCGCCGGTGCAGCGCAGCGCTTTCGCCAACAGCCCGGCAATGAAATCGAGCTTCACCGCAAAGCGCGTGCAGCCCTGGAACATGGACCCGAAGATGAAGCCGGACCGCACGAAGAAGTTCAGCACGCGAGCGGGATCGCGATAGATGAAGACGTCCTCCCACGGGACAAAAACCTTGTCCAAAACGAAGATCGCATCGTTCTCATCGAAGCGCGACGACAACGGATAGTCGAACGGCGAACCGTTGCGCATGGCCGCACGCTCGTACGACGTGCGACACAGCAACTTCAGTCCCGGCGCATCGATCGGCACGATGAACATCAGCGACATGTCCAGATCAGCGGTCGCCGTCTTCGAGCTTTGGCCCATGAAGTTGTAGTGCGTCATCGCCGCCGATGTGGCCACCACCTTGGCGCCCGACACGATGATCCCGCCGTCGGTTTCGCGATCGACCGAGACGTAGACGTCCTTCACCTGCTCGGCTGGCTTGTGGCGATCGATCGGTGGATTGACGATCGCGTGGTTCATGAATGGAACGGTTTCCTGCGCGCGCCGGTACCAGGCCCGCGCGTTGTCGGCGTACGGTCCGTAATACTCGGCGTTGCCGCCGAGCGTGTTGGTGAAGGCCGCCTTGTAGTCCGGGGTGCGCCCCATCCAGCCATAGGTCATGCGCGACCACGCGGTGATCGCTCCCTGTGCCGCGCGCAGGTCCTCGCGAGAGCGCGGCACGCGGAAGAAGCGATGCGTGTAGCCGCCCGATCCGGTATCGGTCGGGCAGGTCAGCATGTCGTGTTGCTTCGGGTCGTGGAGCGCGTCGTACAGCCGCGCCAGCGAGTGCACCGAGTTGCGAAACGCCGGATGTGCGGTAACGTCCTGGACGCGCTCGCCGTCGATGTAGACTTCTCGACCGTCGCGGAGACTGTGCATGTATTCGGCGCCGGTGAAGGGGCGCTTGCGGTCCGCGATCAAGTCCTCGGGTTTCATGTGCTTTCTCCTGACCTCTCCCCAACCCCCTCCGCAAGGCGAAGGGAAGTGCCTAGTTGGGAGGGGCTCTACTCTCCCGACAGTTCCCGGCGCCGGCGATCCAGTTCCTCGCTGTAGCGGCGCAGAGCGTACTGTTCTGTCAGCAGCCCGATGACGCGCCTGGTCTCGGGGCCGTCCACCACCGCCAGCGCATCGCTCTCGGCGTTCTCGAACATTGCCACCGCTTCCTTGATCGTCATCTGTGGCAGCAGCACGGTGTCCGTGTAGTGCAGCAGATCGCGGACCCGATGATCCTCATCGGCGTCCCCATGCACCTCGGCGGGCAGCACGATGCCGGTGTAGCGGTCGTCCTCGTCCAGTACCACCACCCGTTGATGGGCGCCGAGCGGAAAATCGCGCTTGAAGGCGGCCAGCGGGGTATCGGCGCGCACCGTGCGCATCTCCCGGCGCATCATGCGGCCGACCGTAAGATTGCGCATCCAGCCGATATCGACTGCGCTGCGAATTGCTTCGCCGCGCAGGTGAAAACGCCAGGTCGCGAAGGAGTAGCCAAACGTACGGCGCACGGTCACCGCCGAGATGACGCAGGCGGCGAGCACCGCGACGGTGAGCGGCAGGCTGCCGGTAGCCTCGAGCGCAAGGAAACCCATCGTCAGCGGTCCGCCGATGATCGCCACCGCCAAGCCGCTCATGCCGACCAGGGCGCAGACGACAGGGGAGACAGCGTGGGCGGTGCTGACCACGGCGAGCGTACCGGCGAACAGTTTCCCGACCAGCGCGCCCAGAAACAGCGAGGCGAAGAACAGGCCGCCACGGAAGCCTGAGCCAATCGAGATTGCCGAGGCGATCGATTTCAGCACCACCAGCAAACCGACATGGGTCAGCGCGTAGGGCGCCTCGATGACGATGCCGAGGGCGCCATGGCCGGACGACAGCACCGCGGGTGTTACCAGCGCTAACAGACCCACGGCGAGTCCGCCGATCATCGGCCGCAGCCAGCCAGGGACACGGCTCCGGCGGAACAGTTCCTCGGTCAAGGTTACGCCCCGCATGATGGCGATACCGACCAGGGCGCAGAACATCCCGAGGGCCAGAATGGGGATGTAGTCCAGCGCGTCGACACGGGTCGGGACCTGAAGGACCAGATCGAACGGCGCACCGCCCAGCGCCTGAACGATTGCCACCGCAACAATCGCGGCGACGGCGACCGGGGCGAATGTACCCAGCGAGTATGTGCCGATCACCAGTTCGAAGGCGTAGAATGCACCGGTGAGTGGCGCGTTGAACGCGCCGGCGATGGCCGCGGCCGCGCCGCAGCCCACCAGCAGGCGCAGATCGTTGCGTCGGACCCGGAACATGCGGCCGAACCTTGACGCCAGTGCCGAGCCGCCCTGGGTGTAGCCTGCTTCCAGCCCTACCGAGGCGCCAACTCCGTTCGACAGGATGGTCTGTGCCACCACGATCAGGCTGTCGTTCAACGACATACGCCCGCCATAGAGCGCATTGGCCTCGATCGGGTCGACCGCACGGCGCGGCCGGTAGTACGCGAAGCCGAGACCGAGCAGACCGATCAGCAGTCCTCCCAACGTTGGGACGGCAACGGTGCGGATCGGGTTCAGTTCCACCATCGCGCTGAGGCGCTCGCCTGGCCCGATCTCAAACAGCAGCTGATGGATCAGCTGTGTCGTCTCTGTCATGGCCCAGACCGCAATGCCGGCACCGCAGCCGACGAAGGCGGCCAGCACAACCAGCCACATCTCGTCGGCACGCACGAGCGCGCGCAGCGTCTGCGGCGCGTGCAGCACTGCATCCCCGAATGCGCGACGCGGACGATGCGGGCGGGTGGACGCGGCTCGCTTGACGGGCGGCGCTGGGGTCGCGCCCGCGAGAGTTGAGTCGCCAGGAAGTGTCGACATGTGCGACGTCCAGCGGGCCAGCGAGAGACAAACCCTTTCTTGGAACCAGCCCGCGGCAGGATCAACTACCTTGGTGCCGATTTGTCACGCAGTGTGGTAAATTAATCGGTGGGATTTCGGAAAGAAGCCGCATCGCCGCCCTGACAGCCTCCCTGAATCATCCCTGGGCTTGGTCAGGCGACCGGGGCAGACCGCGTTCGGCGCGTGTGGCCGCCAGATCGTCCTCGACGAAAGCGCGTACCACTTCGACCAACGGTTCATGCATGGCGAAGTCCAGCGTGCGCGCGCGCATCGCCTCGAAGGCCGGCGGCCATAGGCCGATGATGGCGGCGATCTCCTGATCCTCCACCCGGCGCACCAGCGACGAAGCGCCCGGCTTCACCTCGTCGAGCGCCTGCAGCATGTGGGCGATCGTCGTGCTGATGCCGGGCGGATTGACGCTGCGGTCAATGCCCATGCGCTCCGTGTTCATTGAGGCGGCATGCAACAGCCAATCCACCGCCCGGCGTGGGCTACAAACCCAGGCGGCAAAATCCTCCGGCACCGGAAGCTCGGTCGGCAGGCCCAGCAGCGGTTCGCGGATGATCGCCGACAGAAAGGAACTGGCTGCCCGGTTGGGCCGCCCGGGCCGGACGATCACCGTGGGCAGCCGGATCGCGACCGCGTCGAGGAATCCGCGGCGCGAGGCATCGCCAAGGATCAGCTCGGCTGCGGCCTTATGTGCACCATAGGTGTTGGTCGGCACCTGCCGCGCATCATCCTGCAGGCTGGCGTCCTGTCCGCCCGAGAAGGTTGCCACGGACGAGGTGAATACCACGCGCGGCGGCTTGCGCCCGCTTGCGACCAGGCGGCGGCAGGCGTCCACCACGGCGTCGGTGCCGCGCAGGTTTACCCGCCGCCCGAGGTCGTAGTCGGCCTCGGCCTGTGCCGACACGACGGCCGCCAGATGAAAGATCACGTCGGTGTCCGGCGGAATGGCGGTGTCCGGCAGCTCGACGATGTCGCCGGCGACAGCCGAGATCGGAAATGCAGCCGCAGGCTTCGCCGGCTCGGTCAGATCGAACAGGGTGAGGCCGGTGATGGGCTTTCCGCCCAGTTTTCCATCTCGCGCCAAGCGGGCTGCAACCTTGCGTCCAAGAAACCCGCCGCCGCCCAGAATTGAAATCTTCATGCGTGCCTCCGCCGGTTGTTGGCCGCTCCACCTCGATATACACCAACAGCTTGGAGGATGGCCGATTCGCAAGATTGCGCCCCGCCACGATGGGGTCCACCGTTCGCCGATGCTGGGCCCGCTTCCGTTCACGCTCTATGCCAACCCTCGTTTCGGAGCGCCTGGCATCGTGGCGTTGCCGGCATCGGGCTATCGGCGTGCAAAGGCGGAGATCATTTCCTGGAACGGCTACGCGCCGACCCCTTTGCGCGCGCTGCGGGAACTGGCTCGCGAGGCCGGCATCGACGTCTTGTGCCTGAAAGACGAGGCGGGGCGCTTCGGCCTTGGCAGCTTCAAGGCGCTCGGCGGCGCCTATGCTGTTGCGGGCGTTCTGGCGAACGAGCTCGCGCGAACGGGCGTGGCTCAGGCGGCGACCTCGGTTGAACTGGCGTCCGGCCAATTCCGCAAAGCGACCGCAGCGGTCACCGTGACCTGCGCCACCGACGGCAATCACGGCCGCTCGGTGGCGTGGGGGGCCCAACGGTTCCATTGCCGATGCGTGATCTTCGTGCACGCGGGCGTCAGCCGGGACCGGGTCGAGGCGATATCCCGCTACGGCGCCGAGGTGCGCCGCGTCGGCGACACATATGATGACTCGGTTCGCGAAGCGGCGCGACAGGCCGCGACGCACGGCTGGCTTATCGTGTCCGACACGTCTTGGCCCGGCTACACGGCAATCCCGTGTGAGGTGATGCAGGGGTACCGGCTGATGGCCGACGAGGCCGCCGATCAGTGGAGCGGTGCACCGCCGACGCATGTGTTCATCCAGGGCGGCGTCGGCGGCGTGGCTGCCGCAGTGTCGGTGCAGTCACGCGCGCGCTTCCACCCCGCGCCGGCACTGATCATTGTGGAACCCGACCGTGCTGCCTGCCTGCTGGCAAGCGCCGAACTCGGCGAGCCGACCGCCATCCCGGGTGACCTGGACACGCTGATGGCGGGGTTGGCCTGCGGCGAGCCGAGCCTTGTTGCCTGGCAGGAACTGGATCGTGCCGCGACCGCCTTCATGGCCGTCCCCGACCAGGCGGCCGTGGCCTGCATGCGCTTGCTTGCCGATCGTGGCATCGTCGCCGGCGAATCCGGCGTTGCGGGTCTGGCTGGCTTTCTGCTGGCCGCAGCCGACTCGGCGGCGCGGGAAACGCTCGGTCTGGATGGCTCGAGCAGGGTGCTGGTGTTCAGCACCGAGGGTGCGACCGATTCAGCGAAGTACAGGGAACTGGTCGGTCGGACGCCCGAGTTGGTGGGCGCGTAACCGTTGTTCCAGCGCGATCACTGGATTTTGCAGTCCCGCAACGGCACGGTCGGGGCGTAGCGAGCGTTCTCCGGTGTGACAAGTCACTGGCACTGTGGCAGGCTCTCGCAGACGTTAGCACTCTCAAGAGGTTGTAACCGGACGTGCAACAGGACAGTCATTAACCGGACACCAACCCGATTGTATTATTCACGCCAAATAGCCGAGTGATCCGAAGGAGCGCGGCAATGCCAGCAAAGAAGACACTCATTGGCGCTCTGCTTGCGGTCGCCGTTGCCTACGTGGTCTATCCTTATGTCACGCTCTATCGTCTCGGTCAGGCAATCCGACAGGGTGATGCGTCCTCGCTCGAAACCATGGTGGACTGGGCCGCGGTACGCGAGGGTATCAAGGAAGACATCTGCGACACGGTGATCGATGAGCCAGCGGAGGCGAAGGCGGGTGACCAGTTGCCGCCGTTCGGCGCCGGCTTCGTGCGCGGCATCGCCGGCAATGCGGTCGATTTGCGGGTGACGCCTCAGGCACTGGCCGCGGTTGCCGCGCAGGCGCCGACCGTGCAGCCGGACCCGAAGGACTTGGTGGTGCGTGTGAGTTGGGCATTCTTCGCCGGCCCGGCCGAATTCCTGGTTGCGCTGCGGACGCCCGGACAGGCAACGCCGATCAAGCTGCAGATGGAATTCCGGGACGGCGCCTGGCAGGTCACCCGCGTCTGGCTGCCGCCGGAGCTGCTGACACAGGCCAACGCCCGGACGTGACGGCTCGCCACCGTGCCCGCGCTCAGTAGCCGGCGGCGCGGTCCACCACTTCCCTGAGGGGCTTGCCATCCAACAGCCGCCCAAGGTTATCGACGAACAGCCGCGCGACGGTCGCATCGCGCGTGGGGTGCCCGCCCCCGATATGCGGCAGGACGAGTATCCCCTCGGTGGTCCAGAACGGATGCTCGACCGGCAATGGCTCCTGGCGGAATACGTCCAGCACCGCGCCGGCGATGCGCTTCGCCTTCACCGCCGCAATCAGGTCGGCATCGGCGATCAAATGGCCCCGCCCGAAGTTTAACAGCCACGCCCCGGGCTTCATCTGAGCCAGGCGCTCCGCGTTGATGAAATTGGCGGTCTCCGGGGTTGCCGGCAGCAGCAACAGCAAAAAGTCGGATTGCCCTAGTACATCGGCAGTCTGGTCTGGCGAGAAAACCTCCGCCAGTCCGGACAGCGGAACGCCATGCCGTCGCGTGCCGATCACCCGCATGCCGAGAGCCCCGGCGAGTTGGGCCACCTCCTGCCCGACAGCGCCCAGGCCAAGAATCCCGAGCGTCTTGCCGTTGAGCGGCATCGCCATGCGGCGCGTCCACTGTACCCGCTTCTGATCCTCGACGATTGCGGCATAGGGCTTGGTGAGATGGAACAGCGCGCCAAGGATGTTTTCCGGCATCGACTCGCGATGCGTTCCGCGCGCGCAGGTGAGGGTAAGCTGCGCTGGCAGATCCGGCAGCGCAAGCCAGCCTTCCACGCCGGCGGTCAATGCCTGCACCCAACGCAGCTTCGGCATGTGCGGCAGCAGGCCGGACGGTGCTCCCCAGGCCAGCAGCGCCTCGGTATCCGCGCGCTGTGCCTGTGTCGGCGTGTCCGTGCGCGCCAGTTTCTCGAGCACCACACGTTCGGTCAGGCCGGCGGCGGCGATCGCGTCAACGTAGGGCGCGGGGGCATCGGTCCAGAGCAGTACGCGGGTGGGGCTCGGCATGGCGTTGGGTCCTCACGAACGTTACACGCAGCGTAACGAGGCAGCGCCGGGAGTGCTACGGCAGCGTCAACCGGATGTTGCCGAATGAATCCACCGAGGCTCCGGTGCCGTGCGGCACCAGGCACGTCGCGTCGTATTCCTGCACGATCAACGGACCGGAACGCGGCCCGGTCGCAAGCGCCCCGCGCGACAGCACGGGCGTGTCGATCCAGCCTTCGTCGGGGAACCAAGCGCGTCGCGTCGCCGGCACCGGCGCATCGGCTGGCGGAATGCAATTCGGCAGCCGCGGGCGTTCGGGCAGACCGCGCGCGATGACGGATAGTCCGATCAGTTCGACCGGCTCCTCGGCTGGCGCGCGGAAGCCGTAGGTGCGTTCGTGCTCTTCGCCGAACAGCCCAGCCAGACGCGGCAGGAAATCGCCGTCGGGGAGCTTGACCTCGATCTCGCTCGACTGTCCAACGTAGCGGGCCAGCACGGCACGGCGGAACGCGCGGCGCTGCGGCGGGAAGCCGTCCCGCGCGAGTCGTTCCGCGCCCGCCGCCATCAGCCCTTCGAGCACCTCGGCGATCTGTGCCGCGTCGGCTTCATCGAGCCGTGTGCGCAGGCTGCGCGTCGCGTGGTGCTCGGCATCGGCGACCAGCAGGCCAAACGCGCTGAACACGCCGGGCAGCGGCGGCACGATCACGCGGGTGATGCCAAGCTCGGTGGCGATTGCCGCTGCGAATAGCGGCCCGTTGCCGCCGAACGCCAACAGCGCAAACTCTCGTGGGTCACGCCCGCGCTCGACCGACACGGCGCGGATCGCCCGCATCATCGACGCCGAGGCCACACGCAGCATGCCGAACGCCGCGTCCTCCACGGAGCGGTGCAGCGGCGCGGCGAGACCGCGCGCGATCGATGCGCGCGCGGCGTCGGGGTCCAATCGCAGTGCCCCTCCGACCAGGCCCGTCGGATCGAGATAGCCGAGTATCAGGCTGCAATCGGTGATGGTCGGCTCGGTTCCGCCGCGTCCGTAGCACACCGGTCCGGGATCGGCGCCTGTGCTGTCGGGGCCAACCTTCGGCGCGCCGCCCGCGTCCAGCCGGCAGATTGACCCGCCGCCGGCGCCCACCTCGGCCAGGTCGATCGCGGGCAGCTTCAGCAGATAGCCCGCGCCGACAAGCAGGCGCGATCCCGTCATCACGCCGCCGCCGACCTCCAATGCCTCAGACCGCAGTACCTCGCCGTTCTCGACCAGACCCGCCTTCGCTGTGGTGCCACCCATATCGAAGGTGATGACGCGCGGTTCCTCAAGTCTGGTCGCCAGCGCCGCGCCACCGACCACACCGGCGGCGGGGCCGCTTTCGATGATATGTGCGGGGGCGGCGGCGGCAAATTCGGCGGATGCAAGTCCGCCGTTCGACTGCATGAGCTGCAATGGCGCCTCGATACCGAGCGCGCGCAGCCGCGCGGCAAGGGCCGTGACATAGGCGCGCACCACCGGCTGCACATAGGCGTTGATCACCGTCGTGCTGGTGCGCGGATACTCCTTGATCTCCGGCAGTATCTCGTGGCTGATCGAAATCGCCACATCCGGCAGAGCGGCGCGCACCGCATCGGCGACCGCGCGTTCGTGCGACGGATTGGCGTAGGAATGCAGCAGGCAAATCGCCACGCTTTCCACCTGCTCGCGGCGGAGCATGTCGATCGCCGCTGTCACGCTGGCCGGGTCGAGCGGTAACGCGACCGAACCGTCGGGTCGCAGCTTCTCGATGACCTCCAGGCGTAGCCGACGCTCCACCAGGGCACGGGGCTTGGTCCAGTGCAGGTCGTACAGCACCGGCATGCGCAGGTCGCGAATTTCCAGAATGTCGCGGAAGCCACGCGTGGTGATGAGCGCGGTGCGCGCGCCCTTGCCTTCCAGCACGGTGTTCGAACCGATGGTCGTGCCGTGCAACACCTCGCTCACGCCGACGCCCTCCGCCGCCAACAACGCGCGCAGGCCTTCGATGATGCCCTCGCCGTAATCGTCCGGCGTGGATGCGGTCTTGTGCGTGAGCACGCGCCCGTCCGCCGCGATGGCGACAAGGTCGGTGAAGGTGCCGCCGATGTCGATGCCGATGCGAAGTGTCATGGCCCCCACCCCAACCCTCCCCCGCTGAGCGGGAGAGGGAGTTCACCGCGTTGGGGTCGGGGTATTTGAATGGCCGCCATCATTCCGCAGCCTCGGCCGGATGCCACGCCACGTCCGGCAACGCCTTGCGTGTCGCGTGCAGCTTCGCACGCAGGGTCTTTGTCGCAGCCTCGTCGATCACCGGCGGGTCGCCGCGCGCCACCACACCATAATCATGCGCGGCGGCCTCGATCGTCACGAGGCCATCGCGCAGATCCTTCGCCACCAGTGACAAATCGCGCGTCAGCGCATCGCCCCAGCCGCCTGCGCCCGGCAACTCGTGGCGGAACACCTGTCCCTTGCGCAACGTCATCGTCAGCTTGGCGTGCAGCTTGTCCTCCGTCGGCAAGCCCGGATCGAGCACGTTGCGTCCCGCCGCACCCGGACCGCCGCCATACAGCCCGTACGGCCGGTGCGTCTGGCGATCGGCGCGGACCTGCAGGATCCCTTCATCCGCCAGCATCCGCCAGGTCTTGCGCTGCGACATGCCGCCGCGAAATTTGCCGGCGCCTCCGGTGTCGGGCACGAACTCGTAGTCCAGCACCTCCAGCGGGTTCTCCGCCTCGATCACCTCCACGGAAAAACTCGCCATGTTGGCGAACATCGAGGTGTTGCCATCGAGCCCGTCCTCCCACGGGCGCGCCCCCCAGCACCCCGACAGGAAGTCCACATAGATGAATGGGCGCAGTTCCTTGTCGTAGCCGCCTATCGTGATGCCGGTGTTGCCGCCGTCCGACGCCGCATACACCCGGTCGGGATACAGCTGCGCCAACGCGCCGAAGCAGCAATCCACGCCGCGGAACCCGGTGAGCCCGCGTGCCGCACAGGCGGCGGGAAGCTTGCCGTTGGTGATTGTGCCGGATGGCGCGATCACCTTGATCGGGCGGAACACGCCGTCGTTGTTCGGCATGTTGATCGACAGCACCGACTTGACCGCGGTGAAGCTCATGGCCGCGGTGTAGCTCCAGGTGTTGTTGATCGCGCCCTTCACCTGCGGCGCGCTGCCGGTCCAGTCCACCTCCATCGTATCGCCGTGCTTGCGCACCGTGCAGACCAGCGGGATCGGCACGCCGACATCGATCTGGTCGTCATCGATCCAGTCGGTGAACGTCGCCTCGCCGTCTGGCAGCTCGGACAGGCAATGGCGCGTCAGGCGCTCGGAGTAATCCATGGTCGCCGCCATCAGCGCGACGACATCGTCGGCGCCGTAGCGCGCGACCAGATCGACCATGCCGCGCGCGGCGATCTCGCAGGCGGCAAGCTGGCTGCGGATGTCGCCGAGCACGCGGCCGGGCACGCGCACGTTGCGGTCGATCATGCGGAACAGCGTGGTGTTGGGTTTGCCGTGCTCGTACAGCTTCAGCGGCGGGATGCGCAGGCCCTCGGCGTAGATCTCGGTGCTGTCGGAGGCGTTCGAGCCGGGCACGCGTCCGCCGACATCGGTGTGGTGGCAGATCGTGGCGGCATAGGCGATCGGTCGTCCACCCTGATTCGTTGAGGCGAACAACGGCTTGAAGATGAAGATGTCCGGCAGATGCATTCCGCCGTCATACGGGTCGTTGTTGATCAGGATGTCGCCCTCGGCGATGTCGTCGCCGAAATGCCGCAGCACCGCCTGCAGCGCGACGGGGATGGAACAGAGATGCCCCGGCAGTGCCAACCCCTGTGCCGCCAGCCGTCCCTGCGCGTCGCACAGCGCAGCACTGTAGTCCATGATGTTCTTCAGCACCCCGGAATAGGCGGTGCGGTAGATGGTCAGCACCATCTCGTCGCCGAGTGCGGCGAGGGCGTTGCGGAACAGCTCTTCGGTGATCGGGTCTGAGGTGCGCATGTTGGCCATGGGACCACCGAAGTTGGGCGGCGGCAACCGGTTGGCGGAGGCGGTGGTGCTTCAGCTATGAGAGCCCGAGCGAAGTAGGCAGTGGGCCATACGCGACCGCCGGCGCTTCGACGCCAGGAGGATATGTGCTACGAAAGCCGGGCACCAACGACAATAGCCGAAATTCGCCCGCGACGTTGGTTCATTCCGCGCATTCAGGCTGCGGGCAGCTGCCATGACAGTGACCAGGGGAGGACACCGATTATGGATCCGATCAGACGCAATATCCTGACGACGGGGGCCGCAGCAGCGATGGCCGCCGCGGCGCCGCAAGTGTTCGCTCAGCAGGCTGACCCGGGAGGCGCTTTCAAGTTCTATGAAAAGGGCAACGTCCGCATCCGTTACCAGGATGTCGGCACCGGTTTTCCGCTGCTATGCACCCCGGGCGGCGGGTTGAACTCGCGCATCAGCAACTGGGCGACCGCGGTGATCAACGCGAAGGATGAGTTCAAGAACGAGTTCCGCTGCATCACCATGGACCAACGCAACGCCGCAGGCGGAGAATCCACGGGGCCGATTCCGGTTGATGCTCCGTGGGACGCTTTTGCCGACGACCAATTGGGACTGATGGATCACCTCGGCATCCGCCAGTTCTTTTTCTTCGGCAACTGCATCGGCGGTTCGTTTGCCCTCAAGCTGATGGAACGGGCGCCTGATCGCGTGGTCGCGGGGGTGCTGAGCCAGCCGATCGGCCACCGACCGGAGAACCCGAATGTAATGTACGATTTGAGCCTCGATGTCTGGGCGAAGGATTTCCGTGCGAGGCAGCCTGAGGTGTCGATGGAAACCATCGAGAAATACCTGACCAACCTTTACCGTGTCCGGCCCGACTTCGTGTACAGCGTGTCGCGCGAGTTCGTGCGTAATTGCCAAACGCCGATGCTTGTCCTGCCCGACGACACCGCGGCGCACGCGTACCAAACGGCCATCGACATCGCATCGCTGGCGCCGAATGCCGATGTGACGGTCTATCCCTGGAACAATCCCCCGGAACTAAAGGCCCGCACGATCAATCGGGTGCGTGCCTTCCTGAAGGCACATCAACCTATGACAGCGGCCCGTTAGTAGTTGCGGCGTGTTTCACGTTTGCTGCCTGCTGATCAGGCGATCGCGAAACGGAAAATGGCTGGATGAACGGGCGTGAGGGATGGCCGGGTCAAGCCAGGCCATGACAATGGAGATACGCCTGCGCGTTGTGAGGGGACGCGGGTGCACGTTGTGTGGAAGGCTCGTAGCCAGACTGGCGTTCTTGGAAATTGTCAGCGGCAGGTAGCGACCCCGAAGGAGTGGACGATCGGCTTCACATGGGCTTCCCTGGCTTGCCGACTTCGTGGCTGTGCCTGGGCCGCACCGCCGATCGTGTAGTCCTGTCTCGAGTAACAGTCTGTGTCTGGTTCTAACGTAACGAAACTGGAGGAGAAGACCATGGCTTTTATCCGGCACATTGCGATCGCGAGCAAGGATCCGGCGGGCACCGCTGAGTTCTATAAGAAACACTTCGACCTGAAGGAGCTGTACCGGCAGCCGAAAGAGACCGGCGACGACGGCGTCTGGCTCAGCGACGGATACATCTATTTTGCCATCCTGAAACATGGGTCGAACACGCCCAAGCTTGGTCCAGACCAGTCGTCGGACTTTTGCGGCATCCATCATATCGGTTTCATGGTGGACGATCAGCGGGCGAAGGTGGCGGAGCTGGAAGCGGCGAACGTGCCATACGTGCAGGACAATTCCGAGGGCGCGCGACGGGTGAGCCTGATCAGGAACGCTCCGAACGAGAAGTTCATCGGCCCGGACTGGGTGCACTTCGACGTTCGCGAAAAAGGCTGGAACGAGGCAATCCGCTCCAACACCCAGCTCTTTGAACTGACGCCGGTCACGTCGGACCGCTGAAGCACATCCGAGATGTGGGACAGCAGATTCTAACTGCTGTCCCCATCGGTTCTTGCTCGGTCCCGCGCCGATGCCCGCCGCACGCCGTCCCCGTCCCATCGGACCGCCACCCGATGCCGCGACCCTGCGCGAGGCGGCGCTCGACTACCTTACGCGCTATGCCGCGACCGAAGCCGGGCTGAAGCGTGTGCTGGAGCGGCGGGTGGATCGCTGGTCCCGTCTTGCCCGGGTCGAAGCAGACGATTTGGATGCTGTTGCGCGCCAGGCGAGCGAAGCCAGGCGTGTCGTGCGCGACGTCGTCATCCGCCTCGCCGCGGCCGGGGCCGTGAACGATGCGACGTTTGCCGAGAGCAAGGCCCGTACGCTGATCCGAGCGGGACGCTCGCGTCTGGCGGTCGCCGCATACCTGGCGGCCAAAGGCGTGGCCGCGGAGGTCGCCCGGTCTGTCCTTCCCGAGAGCACGGCCGGCGAACTTGCCGCCGCGCTGACGCTGGCACGGCGGCGGCGCATCGGCCCGTTCCGCGCCGGCCCTGTGCTCGATCAGGCGGGCCGCAGCCGTGAACTGGCCATCCTGGCGCGGGCCGGATTCCCGCAGTCCATTGCCAGCGAGGCGCTCGACATGCCGACCGACGAGGCCGAGGCGCTGGTGCAGGCGTTGCGCCGGTGATCAGGCAGTGTGCAGACGTGCTGCACCGGCGCGCCGACTGAGCGCAATGGCGGGGCGGTCGATCCAGCGCTCGAACGGCACGGCGGCAGCCACGGTGACGCCGATGAACAGGACGAATACGACGGCCAGTGAAGCGGTGTGCGGCAGCGTGTCGCTGGTGCCGATGAAGACCAGGCAGGCCACGGTGAACAGGATCGGGAAGTGCAGCAGATAGATGCCAAAGGACAGGCGCCCAAGCTGTCGGCACGTCGGTCGCTCCAGCAACGCCTGCGCCGGTGAACAAAGCAACACGCCGGCAAAGATCAGCACCGCCGCAAGCTGGCTGGCGAACTGGTACAGGTTTGGTGCGGCCGCCAGCTCGAAACTGGCCAGCCATAGCCGGCCCAGCTCAAGAGCACGCCAATCCTTCGTGGCGGCGAGCGCAAGTCCGGCCGCGAGCAGCAGTGTTCCGGCGACGGGCAGCACCGCGCACAACCGTTCATTATCGCCGATGCGGACGGCCATGACCGAAGCGAACAGGTGCCCGAGCACGAACAGGAACATCGGATCCGTGCCGAACAGGGCGGCCGCGCCAGCGACAGCCGTACGGTGAAGCCACACGGATCGGCCGCGCAGCCAGACCAGAGACAATACCAGCAGCGAGCCATACAGTTCCAGATGCAACGACCAGAACGGCGCGTCGAGTGACTGGTCCATCGGCGGCAGCCGATCTGCCAACGGCGCGAACAGTGTCGCCTCCCGATATCCGAGCAGCAGGCTGTCCAGGCTGACCTCGCGTGCCAAATGCGCAAGCGTGGGCGCGCCACTCGAATCCATCGCGAGCCACGCCGAGCCGGTCAACACGGCGGCCCGCAGATGCGCATCCGGCCAGGCTGCCAGCAGCAGTGTGGCGATGACGGCGGCGGCGGCCACCGGGATGCCCAGCCGCAACGCCCGTTTGGCGAGCTTCGCGACGAACGGACCCGGGCGGGCGAACGAGGGCGTCAACACCGCGCCGCTGATCAGAAAGAACACATAGACCGCGGTGTGGCCATCGAACAGCACACGCAGCGGCGGCCAGGCGTGCTGCGCGGTCTCCGGCATGAAGCCACTGACGAAGTGCAGCAACACCACCTGCATCGCCGCGATGCCGCGTAGCCCCTCCAGATACTGGACCTTGCCTGGCCGCATCGGCCGAGCTTATCGCGCCGTCGCTACGCCCTGGCGAGCATCGCCTCATGCACGGCCAGCCGTCGGTGCAGGAGATACATCGGGATCGCCAGAGCCGAGACCGCTGCGGCGGCGAGCAGCGCGCCTTCCGGACCGCCATAGAGATCGGCCGCCCAGCCGCACAGCGTCGGCACCACCGTCCCTCCGACGTAGTACGTCGTGTAGAACAGCCCCATCCCGACTGCCCGATTCTCGGGGCGCGCCGACAGCGTTCCGACCGCCATGATCACGCCGGGATGGAACGACCCGACGATCCCGATCAGCAGCGCCAGTGTCACTGGCCAGACCAGCAGTGCGGTACCGCTGATGCCGACCACCAATGCCAGCGTGCCGAGCAGGAAGATGCGGAATCCACCGAAACGAGCGGCCAGGCCGCCCCCTACCATGGTCGCCGGAACATTCCCCCAGGTCGCGATGGTCAATACCAAGCCGGTCAGCAGCAGGCTTTCGCCTCGCACCGCCATGACCGAGGGAACGTAGGACGTGTAGCCCGAATAGCCGGCAGTATAGGCGGTCCAGATCAGGCCCGCGATCACCAGCAGCAGGCACTCGCGTGCGCTGGGGAACGAGAATGAGCGCGGAACCGGCGCGGCGTGCGGCGCCGGCCGAAAGCTTGCCAGGAATAATAACGCCGGCACCGCCAAGGCGACGGCATTGGAGGTGAAGGCGGCCTGCCAACCATAGGCGTGCACCAGCGGCGGCAGGATAAGCTGCGCGAGCCCGACGCCGATCGGGTAGGACGCGACCGAGACGCTGATCGCCAGCATGAAGTGTCGCCCATGGAACCAGTCGGCGATGATCTTGTTCTGCAGCACGATCATCGCCACCGCGCCGACCCCGGCGATGGCGCGACCGATGCCGATTCCCGCCGGTCCCGCGGAAGCCGCGCTGACCAGTGGCCCGACCACCATCAGCCCGAGGCCCGCGCCCAGAATCAGCCGATCGCCGAACCGGCGGCCAAGCAGGCCGAGCGGAATCGCCGCGAAGCTGCCCAGCAGCATGAATGCGCCGATCAGCGCGCCCAGCGTCGTGTAGTCGAGATGGAACAGGCGCACCAGATCGGGGCCGAGCGTCGCCACGGTCTGAAATTGATAGCCGAAGCCGATGCGGCCAAGCGCCAGCGCGGCCAGAATGAGCCAGGGTCTGGCGCCCATTCACCAAATCTCCCTCTCCCCTGGCGGGAGCAGGCCGGGGGGCGGCGCCGGCGCCAGCCGCTTCTCCATAGTCACGAACGTCGGTTCGCGGTAGCCGGGATGCGCATGGCAGGTCGTCTCGACGAAGCCACAGACGCCGAACAGCCGGCGGTTGTCGAGCAGCACGAGGCGTTTGCTCAGATGGATGCGCGACAACGCCATCCGCCTGGCCGTAGCCTCGGCCGTGGCCATCAGTGCCTTGGCAACGCCGCGGCCGCGCCAGGATGGCGCCACCGCCAGCCTTGCCAGATAGAGCCCATCATCCTGCTCAGTCCATAGGGTCGAGCCCACCATCCCGCCGCCGGCCTCGGCCACCGCGCCGCCATCCGCGTCCAGGTGCGCGGCGACATCATTCTCCGTCACCCCCAGGGCGGAGGGTGGAGGATCGGTGACAACGAACTGGGCGGCGAAAGCGGTACGGATCAGCGCGGCAACCGCGGGGGCGTCCGGTTTTTCCATGGCACGCAACGAAAAGGTCGCCTGTCGAAGTGCCATTCGGGGGACGGTAGCCCGGGCGGCGGACGATGCCTATGTTTGGGCGATGTCCGATACACCTGCCTTCCTTGACAGCGGCCGACCGCCGGTGCCCGACCTCGTTGTGCCACGCGGGGTCACGCCGTTCTTTCTTCCGCGTCGTCCGGTGCGCGGGCGTCTGGTGCGGCTGGGGCCGCTGGCGCACGCCTTGCTCACCCGTCATCCGAACCATGCGGCCGTCACCCGGCTGTCGGGCCAGGCGCTGGGGCTCGCGGCGGCACTTTCCACGGCGCTGAAATTCAACGGCTCGTTCAGTGTGCAGGCCAAGGGGGACGGGCCGGTGACGATGCTGCTTGCCGACTGCACCGACACTGGTGGTTTGCGCGGCTATGCACGCGCCGATGCGAGCAGGCTCGAGGCGTTGCTGCGGGATGATCCATCGCCTGGGGCCGCCCAGCTTCTCGGCAACGGGTATTTGGCGTTCACCGTCGATCAGGGGCCGGACCAGAACCGCCACCAGGGCATCGTCACGATCGAGGGCGGCAATCTGGCCGAGATGGCGTTGCATTACTTTCGCACCAGCGAGCAGCTTCGCTGTTTCGTGCACCTCGCGTGCGATGAAACTCGGGAGGGCTGGCGTGCCGGCGCACTGATCCTGGAGAAGATCGCCGGGGCGGGTGGTATTGATCCGGAGCTTGACGAGGACGCCCAGGAGGAGAGCTGGCGCACCGCAGTCGCGCTTGCCGGCACCTTGACCGATGCCGAGCTGTTGGACGATGCATTGCCACCGGAACGTCTGGTCTATCGGCTGTTCCACAGTGAAGGCGTCGCCACCGATCGTGCCCGCGCGCTGTCCTTCGGCTGCCGCTGCTCGCGGGCGCGGCTGCTCGGCATACTGGAAGGGTTCCCGGCCGATGATCTCGATCACATGGCGGTGCACGGCGACATCGTCATGACCTGCGAGTTCTGCAATTACGATTTTCGGTTTTCCCGCCAGGACGTGCGTGGCCGCAGCGCCGCATCCTGATCGATCACCCGTTCACCGTCCCGGAGTTGTGCATGCCAGGCCGCACGCTGTCCCGCCGCTCGTCACTGCTACTGCCGTTTCTGCTCGCTGCCTGCGGCGGCCGGCGGGAGCGGTCGTATCCGCCGCTCCACTACGGCCATCTGACGCCGCTTCGGCTGAACGTCGCAACGATCCAGATCGAGCAGCGCTATGTCCCGTCGAACGTCTCGCCTGATGTCAGCCAGCTCGATCCGATGCCTCCGCTTCAGGCGCTGCGCAACATGGCCGAGGACCGGCTGCAGGCATTCGGCAGCGCCGGACAGGCAGTCTTTGTCATTCAGGAGGCGTCGCTGTCGCGCCAGCATGAGACCATTCTCGGCACCCTCGCGGTCGAGCTGGACGTTTATACGTCAGCCAATGTGCGCGCCGGCTTCGCCCAGGCACGGGTCACCCGCAGCTATACAGGCGACCTCGATGATCTGCCTTCGACGCTGTATGACATGACGAAGGACATGATGGACACGATGAACGTCGAATTCGAGTTCCAGGTCCGTCGCTCGCTGCGCGCCTGGCTGATCCCCGATGGCGCCACCCAGACGCCGGTGCAGGAGCAACCCCTAACGGCGCCGCCGCCGTAACGGGCACACCGGGCCGATAGTGGCCATCGTCACTCCTGCTCGCGTTCGAACGCCGCATCGGGAATATCCTGCGGCGGCGCGACGGCGGTAAATGCCGGCGGGACCGCCAGCGGCGACAGGGTCGAGAGCGGGACAAAATCGGCGAAGCGCTCGGCGCGCATGCCGGCCGCGAAGCCATGACACGCCCGGCTCCACAATTCACCGACGGCAAATTCCGGGCGGTAGCTTGCGTCCGGCAGGTCGCTCACCATGGCTGTTCCGCCTGGCGCCAGAAATACGCTGACCGCGACCAGGCCCGTGGCGTCGCGCAACTTGACCACCGTGGGTTGGCTGCCGCGATTGTCGATCCGTAGCTGCGACTCGCCCGACCCGTGACGCTCGATCACCGCGCCATTCTCCGGCGGAGGGCCGGCGTTGTAGGTGCAGTAGGATCTGTGTGCCTCGAACTCATCGCCCGATGTCAGCCGAGCAGCATCGACGAAGCCGCTGGCGCCGTCGGCCGTGACGATCTCGACCAGCCCGTGGCGTGGTACCAGGCGCAGCGCCTGCACCGCGGTGAAGTCGGCCAAATGGCCGGCCGGCACATAGCCATCGTGCTCCGCATCGCGCCGCCACAATACCGTGGCGTCGCCCGCGGGGAGAACGTAGTGCGTCGCCGTGCCGGTGGAGGATGTCGCCGCCTGCATCGGCGCTGTCGGATCTGGCTCGGCCGGAGCCACCGATGGGGCGAATGCGCGCGCCACGGCAGGACGCTGCGGCGGCGGCGCGCGGGTCAGCGTGACGACCGTCATGATCGACGCCAGGCAGAACAGTCCGCCAACCCCCGCCCACAGTGCAACTGGCAGGTTGTAAAGGCGCGGGGGGCGGGTCGCCGGGGGCACGGTCGATGCCGCAATCGGCTCAGGCATCGGCGCGGCTCGGGTAGATCGGTCATAGGCGGCCCGGCGCTCCGCATCGTCCAGCACGTCGTAGGCCTCCTTCACCCGCATGAAGGCCTCGGCATTGCCGGTCGCCGCGACATCCGGATGAAACACGCGCGCCTTGCGGCGGAACGCCGCCGTGATCGCCTCGGACGTTGCCGTGGGCTCCACCCCCAGTCGCGCGTAGAAGCCTGCCGGATCGTCGTTCATCGGGCGCATCATAGGGCCGAACCCGTTCGCTGCCTTATGGCACATCGGCTGGGACACCTTGAGCCAGCCATTCGCCTGAAAGGACGGCAGGTCAATTTGTTGGAGAATCCAAACTCGCGCGAGTGTTTATTCCGGAGTACGAACGCTTGCGCCACTTACGCCGAAACGAAGGCGTCTTGTGGCATATCGGCGCCGCGGCTACTCACTATTCGGTTGCCGCCGGACAGGAAGCGCTGTGCCCACCATTTCGACGGCCACCCGGACCCACGCAGGCCGGTGGCTCGCGTTCATCGTCCTGCTCGCCGGTGGGCTGTTGCCGTCGGTCGATTTTTTCATCGTCAATGTCAGTCTGCCTTCGATTCACACATCGCTTGGGGCAAGCCCCGCCGAGGTGCAACTGGTCGTCTCGGGGTATGCCGCGGGTTATGCCGTGTTCCTGATCACCGGCGGCCGGCTCGGCGACCTGTATGGCCGACGCCGGCTATTCCTGATCGGCATGGCCGGCTTCATTGCAACCAACACGCTGTGCGGCCTCGCCGCGTCGCCGGTGGAGCTTGTCGTTGGTCGCATCCTGCAGGGGCTGGCGGCTGCCATGCTGGCGCCACAGGTCCTGGGCTCGGTCCGCGCGCTGTTTCCAGGCGAGGCCGAACTCGCCCGGGCACTCAGCTTCTATGGCGTGATGATGGGCCTGGCCGCATCGATCGGGCAGTTCTCCGGCGGCGCTCTGGTGGAGTGGAGCCCGTTCGGGCTCGGCTGGCGGACGGTATTCCTGGCGAAGCTGCCGATCGGCATCCCGGTGATGCTCGCCGGCTGGTGGCTTGTCCCGGAGACCAGCACGAGCCAGCGCCGACGGCTCGACATCGGCGGTGCGGTGCTGGTTTCGCTGACGCTGGCCTGCCTCGTGCTGCCGCTGTCCGAGGGCCGCGACCAGGGCTGGCCCGTGTGGACCTTCGCCATGCTGGCCGCCGTGCCGTTCCTGGCCGCGGCGTTCCTGTGGTTCGAGGACCGGCTGACCGCGGGTGGCGGCAGCCCGCTGCTTGACCTTCGGCTGCTGGCGATACCCAGTTTCCGGCGTGGCGTGTTGGTGGGCACGCTGTTCTTCTTCACGACGTCCTTCTACGTGCTGTTCAGCATCTACCAGCAGGAGGGCTACGGCACCGATCCGCTGCACACCGGTCTGGCCATCCTGCCCTATGGCATCGGTCTGTTCGTGGGCCCGCTGGTCACCGCGCCGCTGCCGGCCCGGTTGCGTCCCTGGCTGTTGACGATCGGCATGGCCATCCAGGTATCCGGCTATGCCGCCGTCGCCGCGGTGATCGCACTCGGGATCGATGGGTGGCCAATCCCGCTGACGGTGTTGCTGGCGGGTTTCGGCCAGGGCATCGCGTTCCCGCGGCTCTACAACACGGCGCTCGGCGACGTATCGCCAAATCAGGCCGGGGTCGCCGCGGGCGTGTTGAATTCGGCGTTGCAGATCGGTGCGGCGATCAGTGTGGCAGCGATCGGCAGCCTGTTCTTTGCGGTATTGGGCGAGGGGACCGGGCGCGATGCCTATGCCCACGCATTCGGCCTCGCCCAGGTGGCGACCACCAGCGTGCTGTTCGCTGCGATGCTGCTCTCGATTCCCCGCCGGCGCTGTGTGCCCGCACTGGACCGCAAGGCATTGCCGGGCTAAGTGCTGCGCGCATGAGCCGCACGGCGAGCCTGACGCGGACAACTTCCGAAACCGACATCAGCCTGACCCTGTCGCTCGACGGGTCGGGACGGGCCGACATTGCCACCGGCATCGGCTTCCTCGACCACATGCTGACCGCCCTCGCACGCCATGCGCTATTCGACCTGAAGGTCAAGGCGAAGGGCGACCTGCATATCGATTTCCACCACACCACCGAGGACGTCGGCATCGTGCTCGGTCAGGCGTTCGCCAAGGCGCTGGGCGACAAGCGCGGCATTCGCCGCTTCGGTCACGCCCTGGTACCGATGGACGAGACTCTGGCGGAGGCGGCGGTGGATATCTCCGGGCGGCCGTTCCTGGCCTGGGATGTGACGTTCGAACGCCCCAAGATCGGCGAGATGGACACCGAGCTGTTCGAGGAGTTCTTCCGCGCCTTCGCGATGAATTCTCTGGTGACGCTGCATATTACCCGCCGCGCCGGACGGAATGCGCACCATGTCGCGGAGGCATGTTTCAAGTCCGCCGCGCGCGCGTTGCGCGTGGCGGCGGAGCTCGACCCGCGCGCCGGCGATGCAATCCCCTCGACCAAGGGGACGCTTTGAAGTTCTGGACCGCTCATCTGCGGCAAGGCGCGCCTCCCGTGCTGGTCCGCGAGGGCTTCAGCTGGGGCGCGTTGTTCTTCGGCCCGTTGTGGCTTGCCGCGCACCGGGCATGGATTCCCGCCGTGCTGACGGTGGTCGCCAGCGTACTGATCCTGTTCCTCGCCACGGACCGAATGTCCATAGTCCTGATGACGGAACTCGTTCTGTTGCTGGGCCTGTCGGGGCAGGATCTGCGCCGCTGGTCGCTGGACCATCGCGGCTATCTGCTCGCCCAGGTCGTTGCGGCACCTGACGAGCTCGGGGCATTGGAACGACTGCTGACCCGCCGGCCGGACCTGACGGGAAGCTTCCTGCCGCCGGAGACGGCGCGATGAAGGTCGCGGTGGTGGACTATGGCAGCGGCAACCTGACCTCGGCGTCACGCGCGCTCGCGCTGGCCGCCGAACGGGCGGGAGTGGACGCTGATGTCAGGGTCACCGCGGACCCGGACCATGTTGCCGGCGCCGACAGGATCGTGCTGCCCGGTCAGGGGGCGTTCGCCGACTGCGCGCGTGGACTGGCGGCCGTTTCAGGCATGCGCCAGGCGATCGAACGGGCAACCAGCGCCGGCACGCCATTCCTCGGCATCTGCGTCGGCATGCAGTTGATGGCCGAGCGCGGGCTGGAGCATGAGATCACGCCCGGCTTCGGCTGGATCGACGGCGAGATCGCTGAAATGCGGGCGCCCGGCCTGCGGTTGCCGCAGATGGGCTGGAACGCGCTCGATTTTTCGCCGGGAAGCCATCGGCTGCTCGAGGGCCTGCGGCCGGGCGACCACGTCTATTTCGTGCACAGTTACGCCCTGGTCGGCGGCGATCCGAGGGAGGCGATCGCGATGACCGACTACGGCGGTCCGGTCGTGGCGATGGTGGCGGCCGGAAACCTCGCCGGCACGCAGTTCCATGTCGAGAAAAGCCAGGAGGTCGGCATCC
>CAWEVI010000030.1:0-53069 GCA_963812475.1 uncultured Alphaproteobacteria bacterium | reverse complement strand
TAAGGCCATAATTTAACGTAGGAGGTTCAACGATCGGTTTGGGCAAGGGCAGTGCCCATCGACGACGGCCAGCACGCGCTCAATGCTGTGCAGGCGCATCGCATACTTGCTTGGACTACCTTGGGACACCGGCCCAACATTCCGGGCCGGCCGATTGTCCAACTGTCGTTACTCGGGATCTCTAGCGAGATTATTGGGCCAGATGCAAGTTTAATTTGAACTCAAGGCACGAGAACTCCGCATGAACCGAAAAGGAGGATACGTCGTGGGACGCTTTCTGCTATCTCCTCGACGGACTTCTGCTATCTCCTCGACGGACAAGTACCATCGTTTCGACGGACATTAGCGCCGAAACATCGAAACAGCCACCTCGGAGGAGTCCTGGAAGATTCAAGGGGGTTTTTCGTGAGGGTCATAGCCATCGCCGCTTTGCTGTGCATCGTGTCGGCCTCACTCGCCGTTGCTCAGCCGCTGCCGAACCAGGTCGCTCGGGCGAACGGAGGCACCGTCGGCGTGATTACCGGCATGGACGGCGGGACCTATGCGCGGACCGGCGCTGATCTGACAGATTCTTGATGACGACACACTCCGCGTTCTGCCGACCCTAGGGAAGGGCTCCCTGCAAAATCTCTCCGACATTCTTTACCTCAAAGGCGTCGACATCGGTTTTGTTCAGGCGGATGCGCTGACATACGCGAAGCAGCATGGAATGTTCCCCAATCTCACGCAGAGCATTCGGTACATCGCCAAACTATACGATGAGGAAGTTCATGTCCTCGCCCGCAAGGACGTTACGCGGCTTGATGACTTGAACGGTCAGCGAGTTCAACGTCGATGTCGCTGGCAGCGGTTCTGCAATGACAGCGGAGATCCTGCTCGATGCGCTCGGCATCAAGGCAAAGATCGAGCACGAAAAGCAGGTCACGGGCCTTCAAGAACTGAAGCGGGGGGAAATTGCCGCGATAATCCATGTCGGAGGAGCACCAATCCCACTCTTCGTAGACGTGTCGGCCGACAGCGGAATCCACTTTCTTCCCCTCACCCTCAACCAGGCTCTCGCGCAGACTTACCTGCCGGATAAGTTCACCCACGAAGCTATCCCTTGATCGTTCCCACCGACACATCGGTGCCGACCATTGCTGTCGGGGACGTGATGGCGGTGTTTGCATGGCCGCCACGCACTGAGCGATACAAGAGGGTGACCGTTTTGTGGATGCCTTTTTCAACAAGTTCGACCAGTTCCAGCAGCCACCGCGTCATCCAAAGTGGCGGGAAGTGAACCTCACAGCGGAGGTGCCCGGCTGGACGCGATTTCAGCCTGCCCAGGACTGGCTGGTCAGCCAAACCACGGCGGGCACGGCAAACACAATCACGCAAACGCGGTTTAATACCTTCCTGTCTCAGACTAATCCGGCTTTGAATGGCAATTTGACGAACGCAGCGAAGGACGCACTGTTCCAGCAGTTCCTCGTCTGGGATAAGCAACGGGTGATGGCACGCTGACCGGCTCGGGGTTCGTTAGATCGGTCAGCGATGTCGGCCATCCCCGCGCCCAAATATACACAAGCTGAAGGCGGATATGCTTCAGTTGATATTCCATAAAAAGTCCCATCTGGCCCAGCACTGCCCTGAACTGGGACACCGAAATCGGCAGATTTGGGTGCCGCAGCTGACAAGGTTCTGTGCCGGTGTTCTGCTGGCCATGAATGTTTCCTTCGCGGCCAATGACGTCGCGGGGGAACCGTACGGCACACCTTCAGCGCAGGCTGCCGAGGAACTCGGGGCGGTTTTGGTCAAGATTGAGCAGGAGCTTGCCGGCCATGCGTTCTCCCCTCCAGGCGACAACGCACTAAGCATCTGGCCACAAGCCGTTAAGAATACGTTCCCAGTCTCTCCTGAAGGTCTCAAAGTTTTGACGGATTTCACAGCGCGCGTACGAAGCCGCGCAGATGTCGAAAAGGCCGCGGGAAATGTGGACGTCTCGACCGACTTTGCGATATTCGAGGAACTGGCAAATAAGTTGCTCGAGAACGCTAGCGCCGAACAAATCTCGGCGGCGACTTCAAAGCCTGTGCCCGAGGGCATACTGCGGCGCCGCCCGTCACCGAGGCGACGAGCCCTGCTGACCGTAGGAACTTCACAGCCTCAAACGCCTTAATTCCCGGATCATCGCCCGGGCTGCCTGACGCCGCGGGAGCGCAGCCGTCCCTTGACATCCCAGTTGCCGACACTTCCCCGGGGCATCCAGATCCCCGGGCAGGCAAGCCGGCGCTAGCCAATGAGATCCCAGGCACGCGCCCGGCGGCTACGGCCGCGCAAGAGCGCTTGGCGGCGACTATGTACGCGAGCCGCGGTGATGCAATGCTGGCGATCAAGGACATCTCGGCAGCGCGAAAATTCTATGAGTATGCCGCCAACGCTGGGAGTGCCCGCGCGGCCGCGGCGCTCGCTGGGACTTATGATCCGGCCATCCTCATTAATCTGGGCGCGGTTGGCGTCAGACCGGATCCGGGTACCGGCCGCGGATTGGTATCGCAAAGCGGCAGCACTTGGGGATCGTGACGCTGAAACTCGGCTGCGCACACTGGGCACACTGATCGCCAAGTAGATCCTGGGCGCGTTACTCTACGTTCTACGGGTCTTTCCCGAACGATATGCGCGATTGTCGACTGTCAAGTTATTCGCCGCTTTCTTTACTTCTCCTTGTTCAGCATGGCCGGTGGGCAAATCAGGAGGCATGATCACGAAACGCATCGGATCAGATCCGGCTGAAAGTGCCCGCAGGCTGGAACGGCTCGGACATACAGTCGTCCTCCAACTCAAGGGGGCCGCGACTGCGGTCGTCGCCCACAGCCTGCCCCCGGACTTGATCCGGGGGTTTCATCGATGAAGACCAGCTTCTGTCCTGCCCATACGAACGCCCGCGCTGCCAGTTCATCGCCGCCCTCCGGTCCAACAACCGGTCAGCGATGAATTACACTTCAGCTCCGTGCCGGAGTCCCCCGCGGATTCCACTCAGCCCGACAACGCTCTAATCGATCGCGCGGCCTGGGCCGAAGTGTGTCCGCGGCCTTGCATCGCCGCGTCTAAGAGTTGGTCCGGGAAAGTTCATACCGGATTGCAGAGCTTTCGCAGCATCAGGCGGATTGATGCAAGCTGCAGAAATGCCCGCGCATTGCGGCTGAGGCTTTCGAAGTCCTTGGCGAGGCGACGGCAACGATTGAGCCACGCCAAGGTGCGCTCGACGACCCAGCGCATTGGTAGGACTACGAAGCCGCTCGCCTGGTCGGAACGTTTCACGATCTCGACCGAGAGGTGTGGCAGAACCTCGGCTACTGCCGTGGCGAACTGCGGTCCCTGATAGCCGGCATCGGCAAACAGCTTTGCCAGGAAGGGATACATCCCGAACAAGGTCGAGAGCAGCAGAACCCCGCCATCACGATCCTGGATATCCGCTGGATGCACCACCGCGTGCAGCAACAGCCCTACCGTGTCGACCAGGATATGCCGCTTCTTGCCTCTGATCTTCTTACCCGCGTCATACCCGGGCGGATCGATACAGGCCCCCCCTTTTCCACGCTTTTCACGCTCTGGCTGTCGATCACGCAGGCGGTCGGACTGGCTTCCCGCCCCATCGCCTCGCGGCATTGCACATAGAGAGCGTGGTGGATCATCTCGATCGTGCCGTCGTAGTTCCAGCGGGTGAGGTAGTCGTGCACCTGGACTCCTTGGCGGCAGGTCCTTGGGGATATATCGCCACTGGCAGCCGGTGCTCAGCACATACATCACGCCGTTCACCACCTGTCGCATCACCACCTCTCGCCTGCGGCCGCCGCGTTTGGCCGGCGGTATCAGTGGCTCGATAAGTGACCATTCTTCATCGGTCAGATCACTTGGATAGCGCAACTTGTCTCGGTCGTAACGGGGGCGGTTCTTGGTCGTCCACATCTGGCACCTCGCGAAGCGGCGCCGCACAGAGAATCACAGATAGTTCGAGCCGCTCAACCCCCGCCCCTTAACCGATTCAAATGACTTGCAAAGCTTCCGGACGGACACTAAGTGCCGAAATAGAAGACCGACAGAGAAAGCGCAAAGTGCGGTGATTTGCCGATGCCGAGGAGCAGCACATCTGGCCAGGGTAGACCAAAGGGCACGCCGAATTGGCTGACCGTCGACGTGCGAGCAATGATACTTGCGGCGTTGGACAAGGCTGGCGGCATTGATTACCTCGTCGCGCAAGCCGAGAGAAATCCTTCGGCGTTCCTGACCCTGGTTGGCAAGGTGCTGCCGCTTCAGATGACGGGCACGAACGATGGCCCCGTCATGATAGTGACGGGCGTTCCTCGACATGAAGATCAGGGTGAGCCTGACCGGCACCTGCCTGCCGCGTAGCCTCAAGGCGCGGCTGACGAGCAATCCTACGGCGTTCCCGACCCTCGTTGGCAAGGTGCTGTCGCTTCAGATGACGGGCGCAAACGACGGCCCCGTGATGATCATCACCGGAGTGGAGCGCGCCACGAATTGGGCCGTGTGAGGCTGTCGACGAGCGGGAACTTGCTGGGCCGAGCGACAGTGACCGCACCTGGCCATATTCGTTCAGCCCCACCCGCGCCTATCGGGCGGGGATTCGGGCGGGGACGATTGCAATATCTGACTATAACTAGCTGATATAACCTGATATTCTGCGGAAACCCCCTCCATTCCGTATTCTTTTCAGGTTGTTACAGCTGGCACGGGGTCTGCTGTGGTGGGCTGGCTTTGACGGCGAAATCTGCCCGTGGCCGGTCAGGGTGGCCGGTGAGCATATGCATGACCCCGCGGGATTTGGCTCGTCCGCCGTCGCTGCGAGAACGAACGATGCTCGAGACTTGGTGAGACATCCAGCTTAACGGACGCGATTGATATGTGTTCAGTGACTGATCGGGACGAGGTTTAATTGACTTTCATGTTCGATACCGTTTATTCGGTTCGCGAATAGCTCGAAAAGTCGACCAACGCCAGCTCGGCCGCGCGATTGGTTCCACGGCTAGATATTTATCATTTCACTTTCAGGCAGGATGGAGACAGCGTGTCGTCGTTTACGTGGACGAGTGCACAGCCCGGCAACTGGAGCACTTCTGCCAACTGGACGCCCGATGGCATCCCTGGCGCCGCTGGCGGCGACACGGCAACGATCAACGCGACCGGGGCAGACTATACGATCACCTATGATGAAACGGCGGAGACACTCAATTTTCTAACGATCGATAGTGGCACGGCAACACTGTCGTTCAACATGAATGACAGCCTCACGATCAATCAGGGGACTACCCTGGCGGGGACGATCAACCTGCTCAACAGTGGCGCCGTTCTGAAGGCTGCCACTCTGACCACTTCGTCCGGCAGTACCATCAACATCGGTTCCGGTGCGACACTGAATGACGACGACGCCACCGTGGGTGGTGTCATACTCCTCAACAGCGGCGCCACTCTTAACAACAATGGCACTCTGACGACGGCCTCCGGCAGCACAATGAACCTGGGGTCCGGTGCGATGATCAATGACTTCGGCGGCGCCATTTCCGTGGGTGGTGTCGTGGACATAACAGGGACCACCGCGTTCGGGGCGACCAATCAATCGATCGTGCTCAGTGGCCTCATTGAAGCAACAGGCGGCATCGGCACCGTCAATTTTTCGGATGCCACCGGCACAGGGACGCTCGAGGCCAATGGCGCCACGCTGCTCGTGACAGGCAGCCTAGGCAATTCCACCCTCCAATCGGTCATCTCGAATTCGGCAGCTTCCGTATTCGAGGCGAATGGCCCGTTATTTTCTGACCAACCGGTTTCTTTCACATTTCTCGGTGCGCTTGGGGAGTTTCAGGATAACAACGCGCAGTCGAACGTCATTCTCAATGCCGTCGGGCTCAATGCCGGCAGTTCCACGACGATCCCGACCAACTTCATCGACCTGTCGGGGGGAGCAACTACGATCACGAGTGGCGGCACTGGTACGAAGGCGACCGGTACCGTTGTCTTGAATAACGGCGACACCCTGAACATTTCCGGAATCACTGGTTTCGGTACCCTCGGCTGGGCAGCCCAAACAGCATCCGATGGTAGTGGAGGAACCGAGGTCTTTCTGACAAGCGTCTGCTACGCGGCCGGCACCCACATCCTGACTGCGACCGGCGAGCGGGTGGTCGAAAGCCTGATGCAGGGCGACATCGTCCTGACGCTGGCGGACGGGGCGCTTGTCGCGCAGCCGGTCAAGTGGATCGGCCGGCGGCGCATCGACCTGACCGCCCATCCCCACCCGGAGACCGTGGCGCCGATCCGCATCCGGCGCGGCGCGTTCGCCGACAACATGCCGCACAGCGATCTGCTGCTGTCGCCCGATCACGCGGTGTTCGTCGACGGCAAGCTGATCGCCGCCCGCCAGTTGGTGAACGGCGCGACGATCCGCCAGGACAACGGCTCGACCTCGGTCGAGTATTTCCACGTCGAACTGGACGCGCATGCGATCCTGCTCGCGGAGGGGCTGCCCGCCGATAGCTACCTGAACACCGGCAACCGCGGCTTCTTCGCCAACTCGGGCGAGCCGCTGGTGCTGCACCCCGACCTGACCGACGAGACGGACTATCCGACCCGCGCGGCGGCATCATGCGCGCCGTTCGCGTGGGACGAGGCCGGCGTGCTGCCGGTGTGGCAGCGCCTGGCCGCGCGTGCGGCGGCGCTGGGCCAGCCGGCGCCAAGGCTTGAGACCACCGGCGATCCGGAACTGCGGATCCTGGCCAAAGGCCGCACGGTACGCCCGATGTATGGCGAGAATGGCCTCTACATCTTCGCCCTGCCGAAGGGCGCGACAGAGGTGCACCTGCTATCGCGTTCCGGCTCGCCCGCGGATGCGCGCCCGTGGCTGGACGATCGCCGCCGTCTTGGTGTGAACGTGGAGCGGATCGTGCTGCGCGGCGCGAGCGAGATGCAGGAGATTCCGGTCGATCATCCGCGACTGTCGCAGGGCTGGCAGGCGCCGGAGCGCGATGGCACGGCGCTGCACCGCTGGACCAACGGCGACGCGGTGCTGCCGCTGCCGACGCTGGGTGGCCCCACGATGCTGGAGATCCGCATCGGCAGTGGCGGCATGGCGTATGTGATCAGCGCCGAGCGGGAGCGCTGCGTCGCATAGCGCGGCGCCGGGGCAGAATCACCACAGTGTCTTGCCGTCGATCACCTCGATCGGTTGCGCGGCGGGATCGAAGCCGTCCAGCAGCCATGCATTGACCTGCACCTTGAACCGCCCAGGCACGGGACGCTTCGCCTCGCGATCCCAGAAGGGTGAGCGAGACCAGGTGCCGCAGCCACAGATCGAACAGTGGTGATGTTCGACCTGATAGCTGCCCCACTGGTAGGTCGAAACGCGATCACGCGCCGTGACCAGCGCAAAATCGTCTTCCTTGTCCTGGTAGGCCCACAGCGCGCCGCGTTTGGAACAGAACGAGCAGGTGCAGCGGGTCACCGTCTCGGGTCGCTCAGCGACGGTGAACTGCGTGGCACCGCAGTGGCAACTTCCCTTTATCGCCATTGTCCGCGTCTCCCTTCAAGGACCAGCATTCCGCTGGTTCCATGAACGGACCCGCGGGCGGTCCCACGGCACAGGAACACGCGCGTGCGCGCCGCGTTCCCTCAGACCGCCCGAAGGCGAGCAACGCGCACCGTCGGTCAACTTGTCTGTGGCACCTGTAGTGCGGGATTGTCCTGGTTGAACACGAACTGGTTCGCGCCCAGGTCGGACGGCAGAACCCCAGCCAACTGTATGGTATTGCCGTCGAACTGGACGACCGCGGAACCTGCCGACCCCGATGTGATCGTGACGTCGCTGAAGTCGGCCGGCGTCATGGTGTTTTCAAAGTCGAGCCTGTCGGTGTTGACGTTGAAATCGGTCACGGTGTCGTTGTGGCCGGAACCGAGAAACACAAACGTGTTGGTGCTGCCACTGCCCGTAAGCTGCTGATTGGTTCCAAGACCCGCGACGATCGTGTTGTCCACACCGGGCGAACCGGCGATCGTCGCGTTGTCATCGTCGATGCCGATGACCAATTGCGGCGCATCAGGGTTAGGCGATGCCACATTGCTCGCGTGCCGTACGGTGGCAACAAATGCGTCGGATTGCATCGCCGTGGTGTCGGTGTCGCGGACGATGAGGTCAGACAATGTGGTATTCTGTATCTGATTCATCAGGGTTGGGCTGAACCCTTGATTCTCGAAGAACAGGCGGTCGCCATCGCGCAGGTTTTCGAACTGATCGGCGATGACGATTTGAAAGGTCTGGCCGACCATGGCGCCGGGCGCGGGATCTTCTGCCAGCCCTCCTACGAACAGGTCAACCTGATCGACTGTGCCATAGACCTGTTGCAGTTCGGCCGCGAGAGTTTGGTCGGAGGTGATCTGGCTGAACGATGTGTATGGCGTGAGACCGATTGCCTCGCGGGTTTGATTGAGCGTCGCGATGCCCAGGTCACGCTCGCGCAGAATATCGATTGCGGCGAGATCCCCCTGATCCCCCGGCGGGTTGGCATTCAGCATATTGCGCAGATCGCTGTTGATCGTGGCACCTTCCTGCTGCGAGAAATCCTGCGCAAGATTGCGCAGCAGCGCATCGGCACCGCCATTGGTGCCATAGGCGCTGGTCGGCTCGCCCGATGCGGCAACCAGATCCTGTTGTTCCAGCACCAGACCGTCATTCGCGATCTTGGTTTCCGTCGGCGAGACGATCGAGTGACCGAACCGATAGGCGGCGGTCGAGAACTCCTCGAAGATCTGCGGCGAGACGTTGGGATCGTAACCCTGATACGGCGTCAGCGCATCTGGGCCCAGCAGGCTGGGAAGGAACTCGCTGTAAACGATGTTCTGATATTCCGCCGTCGTGATGGCACGGGCCATGTCGTAAAGTTCGTCGCCGGTGAGGGAGGGATCTTCGGCGTGGAGCTGCCCTACCCAATAATTGTGCTCGCGGACGAAAAGCACGTCGAGCGATGTCAGATCAGGGTTCTCGGCCGCACGAACGTCGCCGCCGACAAACTGGTTGTCGACGATGGGCAGGTTATCGCCCGCCGATGTTTTCAACGTGCCGTCGGCATTGCGCAGGGATGCCGCCGTCGTCGCATCCGAACCGTAAACCTGGGAAAGGTCGAGGTACTGCGTGACCGAATTGACTGCGTTTCCGTTGGCGGGATCGACCTCGCCACGAACTATGCTGATCTGGCTTCCGGGAGGCAGTGACGGATCATCGGCGGGAACGGTGATGCTCATCGTGTTGGAGCCGTCCGGACTCGCCGTCTGGTCCATGTTGAGGTCGATGTCGTGATCGATAAACTGGCCAAACGCATACATGTATGCCGAACGTCCGCCAGGGTCATTGGCATTTGCGTCGTTGGCAAAAATCGTATTGCTGATGACGCGCGCATTCGGACCATCAACCGGCGTGCTGGTTGTGCCGGCTGCAAAATTTGCCGGTGCGATACGGGTTTCATCACTATTGGCCGAGCCGAGCGACGGATCTGAAAGGTTGTTGCCAGTTCCGTCGATCGAATAAGCAATGACGTTATCGAATCCCGCCGCGGCATCTTTTATAACCGTATCAAAACTTGGTTCATTGGACGACGACGTATCGGTGGACGAGGTGGTATCGCTGGGCGCGGTCATATCGCCGGACGAGGCAGGATGATGTCCATGATGATGAGCATGGTCCGCGGTGGGAGTGCGTGCTGTCATGATCTGCCCTCGCAATTGGCTCGCCTCCGCGTTCGGAACGGCGACGTTATTAAAGGATCAATCGAGGTAGAAATCAGCGATCAGCCGATGGCAAACGGTATTTTGACAAGTTTGCGATCGGCTGCCTAAAATTCCAAATCAGGGCTGTGGATAACTATAAGAAGGGCGAAAAACTTCCTATAGAAATTGTCATGGAGAATCGATCGCGGTCTAATTGTTCCTTCGAATCAGAAGAAATGTTCGGCTGGATCGGCCGATTTTCCTCGCGGCGAGGCAAACACCGGGCGCATTCGCAGCACGCGGGAATTCGCTGACAATCGATAGTTGTTATAGGGTCCAGAATTCTACCATCGGGATCTTTGGCTAACACTATCTGCCCTTGGGCCCGTGCCGACATGACCGGATCAGCTGATCCGCGGACCGCGATCCCTGTCCGGATCCTCGCGAAAGCGTGGACCGGGCCGCGATTTGATCCCCGCCTTCGCGGGGATGACGAGGAGTTTCGCGGGGATGGCGGGCGCTTCGCGGGGATGATGAGGCGCTTCGAGGCGCTTCGCGGGGATGACGACAGAGGGGCGAACCGCCACCGTCAACCGACACACTGATTTCGCCTCAGGCCGCCCGTTGGTGGTTGCGGGTCCCGCGGTCCTTGCCAGCAATCAGTATGCGCCGGCCGCTGTGCAGCGATCGCAGCCCCGTGCACGCACGGACGGCTTCAGCGATAGAACTCGACCTTGGCCTCGCGAAACCACAGGAAATTTGCCGGAGCGGCCGAGATCGGTCCGTTGATGGCGAAAATCGCAATCTCGAATGTATCGCCCGGCGCAACGGTATCGCGAAGCACGAGCCGATTGGGCATGTTGAAGCCCTGGATCGTGGCCGGGCTGGGCCGCCCGGCCGCGCGCGGCAGTTCACCGTTGACCCAGACCTCCGCGTAATCATCGACGTTCACCGTCAGCACCGTTTTCGCCCCGGCGGTGTCAAACCCGCCAGCGCGCGCCGGTATGATCAGCGTCGCGCGGAACCAGAAGAAGGACACCATGCCGCCGCCCCGCCGCGCGCCCAGATCCGTCGCGGCGATCTCCGGCCATGCCGTATCGTCGAAGCCGCGCAGTTCGGCATGTGGATCTACGTCGTAGGTCGTCCTGAATTCGGGCATGGAGTTGGTCAGCGCCGGGCACTCGACAAGTTTCGCCTCCGCCGCCCTCCACCGCGCGCCGAACGCCGCCGATCCATCGACGGTCATCAGATCGACCACATGCGCCGGCGGCACCAATGGGGCGATGGGCGGCTGCGGCATCAGCTGGGGTGGCATTGCCGGAGCGGCGGAAACCGTCGGCCTGATGTATTTGTTAGTTGGCATACCTGTGTCCCCCCGCTTGTCGGATCGCCGACTATAGGCGGACGCATCATCGGGGCGCGAGGTCCGGCGGAGTTGCTGCGTGCGTTGATCCGCGCCAGGGGACCCCGCGATCCTTCAGTGCGATTTACGGCATCATTCAGCTGCCGCCGCGGCCAATCGCGACGCCGTCAGGCGGAAGCCCTCGTAGCCCTTGGCCGCGATGTCGGAACATATCGCGCGATACGCGCCGACGCCGCCGATATAAGGCATGAAGACGCGCGGCTTGCCGGGAATGTTCGCACCCATGTACCAGGAGTTGGCACTGGGATAGAGCGTGGTGTAGGCGACCTCGTTCACATGATCGACCCAGGCGTCTTCGGATTCCACGGTCGCCTCGATGCAGTCCACCTGGTGCGCCCGCAGCCAGGCGATGCAGTCGCTGATCCAGTCCACGTGCTGCTCGATCGAGACGATCATGTTGCTCAGCACCGAGGGACTGCCAGGGCCGGTGATCATGAACAGGTTTGGAAAGCCGGCGGTCATCACGCCGAGACACGTGCGCGGACCGGCTTCCCATTTGTCGTGCAGCGTGAGGCCGTTCCTGCCCCGAATGTTGACCCTGGTCAGCGCGCCGGTCATCGCATCGAAGCCAGTGGCGAACACGATGCTGTCGAATTGGTAATCGCGATCGCCGGCCCGCAGGCCGGTCGGCGTGACCTCGGTGATCGGCGCGTCCCTGACGTCGACCAGCGTGACATTGTCGCGATTGTAGGTCTGGTAATAGTCCGTATCGACGCAGATGCGTTTGGTGCCGATCGGATGGTTCTTCGGCGCCAGCAGTTCGGCCACCGCCGGATCGCGCACGATGCCGCGGATCTGGTTGCGCACAAACTCGGCGGCGGTGTCGTTGGCCTGCCGGCTGAAGATCAGGTCGTTGAACGCGGCCATGAAGCTGGTGCCCCCGGCTTCCCACCGCGCCTCGTATTCGCGCTGCCGCTCCGCGTCCGAGACCTCCAGCGCGGACTTGTCATTCGGGTCGTTGAGGACCCCGGTGCGCGCGTCCCGCGCCTGGTCGCGACGCTGCGGGTACGCCGACTTCCATGCTCGTTCGTAGTCCGGCGTCATCTGCCCGTTGCGCGACGGGATGCTGAAATTCGGTGTGCGCTGGAACACGGTCAGATGCGCGGCCTGTCCAGCGATGACCGGGATCGCCTGGATGGCAGACGAACCGGTGCCGACAATTCCGACGCGTTGTCCGGTGAAATCCACGCCCTCATGCGGCCAATGGCCGGTGTGGTAGGTCTTGCCCTTGAAGCTGGCCAGGCCCGCGAAGTCCGGCACCCGTGCGGAGGACAGGCAGCCGGTCGCCATCACGCAATGCCGCGCCGATATTCGGTCGCCGCGGTCGGTCCGGATGTCCCAGCGATGCTCCGTCTCGTCGAAGCGCGCTTCGGTCACGCGCGTATCGAACCGCATGTCGCGGCGAAGGTCGAGCCGGTCGGCGACGTGGTTGGCATAGCGCAGGATTTCGGGTTGAGAGGCGAACAGTTCGCTCCATTGCCAGTCCCGTTGCAACTCAGGCGAGAACGAATAGGAATATTGCATGCTCTCGACGTCACAGCGTGCGCCCGGGTAGCGGTTCCAATACCAGGTACCGCCGACACCTGCTCCCGCCTCGAACACGACCGCCGACATGCCGAGGCCACGCACGCGATGCAGCATGTACATGCCGGCAAAGCCGGCCCCGACGATGACCACGTCAACCTGGTTCGGCGTGGACATGCTGTTCACTCTCCGTGCTGGTATACCAATCAGTAGTATTGCAGACTGATTGGTAAGTCAACCTGTCCTATTCCGCCGGCACCGATGTCCTTGGCGCGCCGATCACCTTCCGGTCCAGCAGGTCGGCGATCTCCGCCCGGGTGTAGCCGTGTTCGGCCAGCACCTCGACGCTGTGCTCGCCGAGGCGCGGGGCGTGCGCGCGTTTGGTGCCGTTGCGCAGCGGCGGCAGGCCGGGGATGTTCGGCATCGGCACCGGTTCGGGGACGCCGGGCTGGTCCAGCCAGGAGATGATGCCGGTTGCATTCACCTGCGCTTCCCGCAGGAACTCCTCGTAGGTGTTCACCCGGCCGTTCATGATGCCGCGCTCGGTGAAGCGCTCCGCCAGCCAGGCAGTGGGCTGCGACTCAAAGATCGGGCGGACAATGGCAAGCAGCGCCTCGATGTTCTCGCCGCGCGCCTTCGGATCGGCAAAGCGTGGGTCGGTCGCAAGTTCCGGCTGGCCGATCGCCTCGCAGTACGGCACCCAGTCGGCGGGCCGTACCATGGTGACGTTGAGTTGGCCGTCGGCGGTGTTGAACACGCCGCTCGGCATGCCGGTGCGTTGCGTCGTGCCTCGTTCCAGATAGTTGGCGATCAGCCGGATCACCGACAGCATCGCGCCGCCCTGCATCAGGCTCGCCTCGATGAACCGCCCGCGTTTCAGTTCGCGTCGCGCATAGAGCGAGGTGGCGATCGCCTGCAACCCCAGCAGTCCGGTGAACATGTCGATCAGCGAGATCGCGATGCGGTGCGGATGCTGGTCATGCTCGCCACGATTTTCGTTGACGATGCCGGTCATCGCCTGCAGCACCGGGTCCATCGCAGGGCGCGACGCCATCGGTCCGCTCTGCCCGAAACCGGAGATTGCATAGTAGATGATCTGCGGCTCGCGTTCGCTGACCGCGTCATAGTCGAAGCCGTAGCGCTTGATCGTGCCGGGACGAAAGCCTTCGATGAACACATCGGCGCCGCGCAGCAGACGCCACAGGATCTCCTTGCCCTCCGGCGTTTTCAAATCCAGCGCGAGGCTGCGCTTGCCAAGCGTGCCATAGAGCGAGAACGCCGAGTGGTCCTCGTAGCGGCGACCGAGAATACGCGACCAGTCGCCGCCGGCGTGCGGCGTTTCCACCTTGATCACGTCCGCGCCGTGCTGCGCCAACATCATCGCGCAGGACGGGCCGGCGACGCCGCCACTGAGGTCGATCACCTTCACGCCGGCGAAGGCTGCGTTGTAGTCCATGTCTGCCCGGTCCTTCCGTTACCCGTTCAGCTTGCGGATGATCTCAGCCCATCGGTCGAGGACCGGCAATATTGTCTCCGCCGTTTCCGACGGCAGGCTCGTGGAAACGCAATCCACATTCAAATCCTGATACCGCTTGATCAGTTCGACATCCCCACTCTGCCCGCCGATGTTGATCTGCAGCTTCGCCGGATCGCGGCCCGCCTCGGCTGCCATCTGGCGGAAGCGCGGGATCAGGTCGGTCAGCGGCGTGGTCGCCGATTGCGTCATCTGCGGCATCCAGCCGTCGCCATAGCGGATGGCGCGCCGCGCGCTGTAGGGAAACGCGCCGCCCACCAGGATCGGCGGGTGCGGCGTCTGGACCGGCTTGGGCCATGCCTGCATCGGAGCGAAGTTGACGAACTCGCCGTGGTATTCGGCCGTGGGCTGCGTCCAGATCGCCTTCATCGCCTCGATCCGCTCGCGCGCCAGCTTGTGCCGTGTGGCGAAATTCGTGCCGTGGTTCTCCATCTCGTCCTGGTTCCAGCCGTTGCCGACGCCGAACACGAAGCGTCCCCCGGAGACCTGGTCGATGGAGGCCACCAGCTTCGCGGTCTGGATCGGATCGCGCTGTGCGATCAGGCAGACGCCGGTGCCGATCTTCAGGCTCTTGGTCGCCGCCGCGGCCATGCTGAGCGTGACGAACGGGTCCATCGCATCGTAGTAGCGCTTCGGCAGTTCGCCACCCAGGACGAACGGCGTCTTGCGCGAGGACGGGATGTGCGAATGTTCCGGCGCCCAGACGATGTCAAAGCCCCGGTCCTCGAGCGCACGGGCAAGTTCTGCCGGGGTCATCGAATAGTCGGTGAAGAACATCGATGCGCCGAATTTCATGATCGTTTCCTGGCTGGCTGTCTCATGTTGTCATGACCGGGCTTGACCCGGCCATCTGCGAACAGTCATTCGACGGTGGCTGGGTGGGTCTGCCAGCGCCATGACGATTGGCATCCTATTGCTCCAGCATGCCCATCCACCACATGGTGCGTTGCCCGACATCGATAGGATAGCCGCGCGCGAACGCCAGCCTCCCATCCGCGGCGATGCGGAACAGCGCCAACTGCGCCCCCGTGATGTGAGCGACAGCCATTAGTCGCCCACTTGGATCGATGTGGAATGTGCGCGGATGGATGCCGTGCGAGTCGATGTGCTGGATCAGGTTCGGCTCGCCGGTGGACTGATCGATCGCATAAACCGCCAGTGAATTCTCGCCGTCGGCGTTGCTGGCGCGATTGGCGACATAGACGACGCGCCCATTGGGATGAACGTGCACGGTGCCGACGGCCTGGCGTGCCGTGGCCAGTCGGCCCAGCGCGGGCTTACGGAAACGTGGCGTCGGCGACAGGGCGCCATCGGCAAGCTCGAACATGTCGAGCGCGTTCTGCCGCTCCAACGACACGTAAACCCACGGCTTCAACGGATGAAAATCCAAATGTCGCGGGCCGAAGCCGTAGCCGCCATCGGGTGCGACCGAGACCTCGTTGCTCAGCACGCCGGCGCGAAAATCGAACACCTTGAGCGCTCCGGGCTCTTCCGGCTTGCCGTCGGCCGCGTCGTGCCCGCGCGTGACCAGGATCACCAGGCGGTTGTCCGGTGCCGCACGCACCTGATGCGCGAAGATGCCCGGATCGATCGGACCGGGCTGCGTCACTTCCTCACCGGGCGTCGCATCGGGGTTGATCCGATAGACGCGGATCGCACCCGGATTGCTGAACGCGACAAGGATGTACGCGGACGGGATGTCCGTCGCCATGTGGATCGGCCGCGTCGGCAGCCGGATCGGTGCGCCATACGGGCTCAGCGCCCCGCTCGCAGGGTCGATGCGGAAGGCCGTCACGTGGTGTGTGTTGCCTTGCTGCCCCATGCCGGACGCACTGTCGCTGGTTGCAACGTAAAGATGACGCCGCGAGGCGTGCGGCCAGGCATACTGCACGTTGGCTGGCAGGCCGACCGTGCCGCGCCGCGTCAAAGTGGCGGCGTCCACGTCCACATCGTAGTGCGTCAGTTCGGGACCGACGCTCGCATAAAGTGATACCTTGCCTGGCACGTTCCTACCCCCACGGCTCGACCATGATCTTCGCATGCTGCTCGGGACTGGCCAGTTCGGCAAACGCACCCTTCACGCCGTCCAACCCGACATGGCCGGTAATCAGCGGCGTCACGTCCACCTTGCCCTCGGCAATATTGTGCAGGCTGGCGGCGAATTCCTCGCCGGTGTAACCGAGCACAAATTGCAGATTGAGCTGTTTGACAATGCCGAAAAATGGCTCGAACCGGTCGGTCTCCATGCACACGCCGACCACCACGATGCGCGCGCCCGGCGGAGCGCCGTCGATAATCTGCTGGATCACGCCGGTGACGCCGACGCATTCGAAGATCACCGCAGGCCGCTGTTTGGGACTTAGACCAAACAGCTGTGCATAGCGGCTTGCATCGTACCCCACGGGCGTTGCGGCGTCGTTCCAACTCGTGTAGGGCGAGGTTTCGGCTGGATCGACCACGATGTCCGCCCCCATCCGCAGCGCGAGCGCACGCCGCGCGGGCGAAAAATCCGCTGCAATGATCGGATGGACATCGCTGATCGTCAGGCCGGCGATCACAGCGAGCCCGACCGGGCCGCAGCCGATCACCAGCGGTACATCCTCGCGCGTGAGCCGCGCGTTCTGCACGGCATGCCAGCCCACCGCGATCGGTTCGGTCAGCGCGGCACGTGCGGCCGGCAGCCCGTTCGGCACTTCCAGCAGCAGGCGCTCAGCCAACGGCATGAACTGTGCGAAGCCGCCGGCGACCTCGTTGGAATAGCCGATGCCCTGCACGGTTCTGTCGACGATGGTCATCGGCATCGAGCAGACCAGCGTGCCGGACTTCAGGCGTTTGTCGGTGCCGGGTCCGTGATCCACCACCTCGCAGCAGAACTCGTGGCCGAATACCACGTCACGGGTCGGGTCCATCGGCCACCGTCCCCCGGCACGACTTGAACGTTCGACGAACTGCCGGGTGTACTTCGCCGCATGAAGATCGGTGCCGCAGATGCCGCAGCACAGCGTCTTCACCAGCACCTGGCCTTCGGCTGGGGCGGGATCAGCGATCGTATCGACGACGATCTGTCCGTTGCGGAAGATGGCAGCGCGCATGGAACCCTCCCGGCTGTTCGTTGTTGCCAGTATGCCGACTGCGGCCTCAGGCCGCCAGCACACGGCGTACGAGATTACGGTCGGGCGAGATAACGGTCGGGGCTATCCGAAATGTGTATGGGGGCCGGCTTGTAAGGGCGCGGCCCGCGGACGAGGTGGTTCACGACCGCGCATTTTCGCGAACAATGAATTGCGTGACGGCGTCGGAACAATCGTAATTTCAACAAAAGGTGACAGCATGTTTTTACACCGTAAGGAACTGATCCAGCCGGTCAAGGTCGGCAAGCCTGACGCACGCTTCGGTACGTTTCTGCTTGAGCAGTTTGGCGGCGCAACCGGCGAGCTGACGGCGGCGCTGCAGTATTGGGTCCAGTCGTTCCACGTCGAGAACGCTGGCATCCGCGACATGCTGCAGGATATCGCGTTGGAGGAGTTTGGCCACCTCGAGATGGTGGGAAAGCTCATCGCGCAGCACACCAGCAAGATCGATCAGACGCCCGTCTACGATGCGCCCCTGTTCAGGCTCAAAGGTGGCGGCCCGCATTTTCTCGACAGCCAGGGCAGCTGCTGGACGGCCGCCTACATCAACGAGGGCGGCAACGTGGTCCGCGACCTGCGGGCGAACATCGCCTCGGAGGCCGGCGCCCGCCAGACCTACGAGGCGCTTATCAAGGCGTGCGACGACGAGGGCACGAAGAAGGCGCTGACGCATCTGCTGACGCGCGAGATCACGCACGCGAACATGTTCATGAAGGCGCTCGATGCGATGGGCAAGCTCACGGATCCGATGTTCGGCAATGTGGAGCCGGATGACACGGTGAAGCTGGTGTTCAACCTGTCACAGGGCGAAGACGTGCGCGGTCCGTGGAACGAAGAACCGGATTTTGAATACATTGCCGACCCCCAGCCAAAGGGCGGCATGCCTCCCGCCCCGGTCAACCCCGATGACGAACACGCCGCTGGAACGAAAGCGAAATCCTCCAAACGGAGCTGATCGGGGCGCGGGCGAAATCGGAGACGATCTTATGACGCAGCTGTGACCAAATCAGTCCCATCGCACATAAAGTTGTCTCCATCGCCTTTATTCGCGCCTTATTCACTCGGTAACGATCAATGGCGTTGGCAGGAACCTGTCACAACGCATCAAGCAATGGAGATGAACATGGGCCGCGGAATTCTTCTTTGGCTTCTGGGTGTGCCGATCCCGATCATCATTCTGCTCGCGCTACTCTGGCACTGACCGGACAGGAACAGAACATGGCAGTCATGGTGGACACCGTCGGCCTCGATGCCGGAAACAGGCAGCCGCTCGAAAGTTCCACGTCGGGCGTCGCCTGGCCGGCCATCATCGGCGGTGCATTCGCGGCGGCGGCGCTGTCGCTGATCCTTCTGGCGCTGGGATCGGGTCTCGGCCTGGCTTCGGTGTCGCCATGGTCAAGTTCCGGCGCCACTGCCACGACCTTCACAGTGATGACAGCGGTGTGGCTGATCGTCACGCAATGGCTGGCATCGGGCTTCGGCGGTTACCTGACCGGCCGGCTGCGAACCAAATGGGTCGGCCTGCACACGCATGAGGTGTTCTTTCGCGACACCGCGAATGGCTTCCTGGCGTGGGCCACCGCATCGGTGATCGGTGTGGCGTTCCTGGCATCGGCGGCATCGGCTGTCGTCAGCGGCACCGCCAACATGGTGGCGGGCGTTGCGTCCGGCGCAGCTTCCGGCGCGGGCCATGCAGCGACCCAGGCCGCGACAGGATCGGGCGCCACGTCGGCCGACCCGACCGCGTATTTCGTTGACAGCCTGTTCCGCACCGATCGTCCTGCGGCGGACGCCTCCGACAGCGATGTTCGCACGCAGACAACGCGGATACTTGTTCATGGCATGCGGACCGGCGATCTTCCGGCGTCCGACAAAGCCTATCTGGCGCAACTTGTTTCTGCCCGAACCGGACTTTCGCAAGCCGATGCGGAAAAGCGGGTGGACGACGTCATCGCCCAGGAGAAGGCCGCGGAACAGGCGGTGCGTCAGAGCGCTGACGCCGCGCGCAAGGCGGGGATGTATCTTTCCATCTTCACCGCACTCTCGATGCTGGTGGGCGCGTTCATTGCCTGCACGGCGGCAGCACTCGGCGGCCGGCAGCGGGATCTGCACTGACAATCGGCGGCGGGGGGCGCGATTCGGTTTGATCCGATGACCGATCGTGCCCCCGTTCCGGCCGTCATACCGCCAGTATCGCGCGGATGTCGGGAAGATGTTCGCTTCCCCAGAACAGTTCGCCATCCACGACAAAGGTCGGCACCCCGAAAACGCCGAGCGCCTCCGCGGCCCGGCTGATCTCTGCCACTTCGTCGCACCGCGCCCGCGCCGCAGCAGGGAATCCAGCCCCATCCGCGCCCGCCTCGGTCAGCACGGCAGCAATCACAGCCATGTCCTCGATGTCCAGCGCACGCTGCCAAAAGCGCTCGAACACCATGTCGTGGTAGCGGCGGAACACCGCATCGCCGGCGCGCTGCGCGCACAGCATGCCGGCCAAAGCCAATGTCGAGTCCCAGATCTTCTGCGTGCCACGAATCACCAGCCCGCGTTTGCGCGCCTGACGGCGGCAGTCCATGTAACTGTAGCGTACACGACGCCACTGATGCGGATCCCGATTTTCCTCCAGGACCCGGCCGTTCGCATCGACGCGCGCGGAACCGTAACGGCTCGCCAGGTCCAGCAGATAGGGCCGCCATTCCACCCGGACCCGCAGGTCACGTTCGAGCCCATAGGCGAGATCCTTCGCCAGAAAGGCATAGGGGCTCTTGTAGTCGGTGTAGACGATGACGCGAGAAGACTCTGACATGGCGCAGTCCGGGATATCGCATTGTACGCAGAGCATGCAATGCGTGGGCTGACGCCCAAAGCCCATTCGCTGGACGCGATCAACTTCCTGCTGTCCGATGTCCGGGGTGCGCTCGGGCCTTATCTCAACGTGTTCCTTGTCACCCAACAGCACTGGAGCCAATCCGAGGTCGGCCTGGTGACGACCGTGAGCGGTCTGCTCGGCCTGTCGGTGCAAACGCCGATCGGTGCCGCAATCGATGCGACCCACGCCAAGCGCGAGGTGATTGTCGCGGCACTTGTCGTGCTGGCCCTCGGCGCCACGGTCATCTTCGCCGTTCCGAGCTTCTGGCCGGTCGCAATCGCCAACAGCCTGATGGCAATCGCCGGTGACGTCTTCGGTCCCGCGGTCGCCGCGTTGACCCTGGGCCTCTACGCGCGGAACCAGCTGGCCCGCCGCATGGGACGAAACTCCGCCTTCGACCACGCGGGCAACGTCGCCATTGCCCTGGCCGCGGGCGCGGTCGGCTATGCGTACTCCCAGCGCGCCGTATTTCTTCTGGTGCCTGTGTTCGCCGTGCTCGCAGCCGTGGCAGTGCTGTCGATCCCGGCCGCCGCCATCGACAATGATCGGGCGCGAGATTTGAATGGCGCACCGGACGCGGCCGGAACACCGGCCGGTGCCGCTGGCTACAGCATCCTGTTCCAGACCCGACCGCTGCTGATATTCGGCATGTGCGTGATGCTGTTCCATCTCGCCAATGCGGCGTTGCTGCCGCTGGTCGGACAGAAGCTGGCAGCCGCCTATCCCAAGGAAGCAACGGCCATGATGTCGGCCTGCATCATCGCCGCGCAGATGGTGATGCTGCCGATCGCGCTGCTGGTGGGACGCACGGCCGACACCTGGGGACGCAAGCCGTTATTCCTGATCGGGTTCGCCGTCCTGCCGATCCGCGCGATGCTGTACACCTTTTCGGACAACAGCTTCTGGCTGATTGGCGTGCAGGTGCTCGACGGCATCGGCGCAGGCATCTTCGGTGCTCTCACGCCGCTTGTGATCGCCGACATCATGCGAGGCACCGGACGTTACAATCTGGCACAGGGCGCGATCGCCACCGTCCAAGGGATCGGCGCGTCACTGAGCGGTCTGGCTGCGGGCGTGGTCGTCGATCGCTACGGCTACACCGTCACGTTCGTGACCCTGGGGGCAATCGCCGCGGTCGCGCTGATCGTCTTTGCCTTCGGAATGCAGGAAACCGCGAACCAGGAATAGTGAACCGGGTGGCTCAGGCTCAGGCCGGCTCCACCTCCCGGTCCTTGCTCGGGATCAGGTCATAGGGCAGGGCAAAGCCGGGCATCGCCTTGAGCCGCTCCGACCACGCCAGCAGATTCGGCCATGTCGCGATGTCGAAGCCGCCCTCGGCCATGAACACCATACGGCCCCAGCAGCCGATGTCGGCAATCGAGCAGGTCTCACCGACCAGCCACTGCCGGCCGGCGAGCGTCTGATCGATGAAGCTCAATGCGTCCTCCGCGGGCGGGCGGAAATATGCCATGACCGCGGGATCCACCGTGCGGAAGCGGCTATAGTGACGCACCTTGGCAACATTGGTGATGGCGTCCGCCTCCCACGACAGCCACTCCCTCGCCCGCCACCGATCCTGCTCGGTCGCGGGTTCGAAATGTCCCGTCGTCCGCGCCAGATAGTCGAGGATCACGTTCGACTGAACAATGGTAAGGCCGCGATGGCGCAGCGCCGGCACCTTGCCGTAGCGATTGACCGCCAGATACTCCGGCTGGTTCTGCACGCCTTTCTTCAGGTTCACCGTGCGGAATGAAAATGCGACACGCGCCAGTGCCAGATAGAGCATCGGCTTATAGCTGGAACTCGACGTGAAGCTGCCGTAGAGCGTGATGTGATCATCCATTGCAGTGTTTCCCTTGCACTCTGCTGCCAGCGATCAAGGCAGATGGCCTTTTGCCACCATTGGGTTCTCACGTCATGGCTGTCCCCGGAATCTGATCGGGGATCAAAGGGTGGATGCGACGTGACGCATCATTCGTCCGCCAGCGCGTCCGGCTCCAGTTCCAGCAGGTGCTCAGCACGCACGGCCTCGATTGCCTCGACGCCGCGGAGCCTGCGCCCCACCGCGCGCGTGCGACGGCGCGCCGACTCGATCGTGTTGCTGAACGTGCCCGCCTGCTTGGCAAGTCGCTCGAGCACGTCGTCCATCCTCAGCATCTCGGTGCGCGTGGCACCCAGCAGGTCGCGGATCTGATCCGCCTTCTGCTCCAGCGCCAGCGTGACGAACCCCAGATGGATCGTGCGCAGCAGCGCCGGAAACAAACTGGGGCCCATCACCAGCACACGGCATTCGCGGCCGATGTCGTCCACCAGTCCGGGAATGCGCGCCACTTCGGCATAGAGCGCGTCGGTCGGCAGATAGAGCACGGCAAATTCAACCGTGACCGGCGGATTAATGTACTTCGACGCGATCTTCTTCGCCTCGTCGCGCACACGCCGTTCCAGCATGCGGGTTGCGCTGCGTTCAGCATCGGCATCGCCGATGTCCGAGGCCGCCAGCAGCCTTTCATAATCCTCCACCGGGAATTTGGCATCGATCGGCAGCAGCGGCCGGTCCTCGCCCTTCATCGGCATGCGCACGGCGAATTCGACGACGTCGTTGCTGTCGGGCCGCACCTTGCAGTTGGTCAGGTATTCGCCGGGCGGCAGGATGTCGTCCAACATCGCCCGCACCTGTGTCTCGCCCCACCCGCCGCGCGTTTTTACATTCGAGAACAGCCGCTTGATGTCGCCAATCTGCGCAGTGACCGCCTGCACGTCGCCCATCGCCTTCTGCACCGCCGCAAACTGGTCGATCACGCGGTTGAAGCTTTCGTTCATCTGCTTCTCGACCGCGGCGTGAAGCTGCTCGTTCACGGTCTTCTGGATTTCCGCGAGCTTCGCCTCGTTGCCGTCGCGCATTTCCCGGAGCTTGCTTTCCAGCATCGCCCGAATGCCCTCGAAATGTCCGCCGATCTCCTGGCGCTGCTGACCCTGTTCGCGCGAGAGTGCCGCGCGCGTGGTCTCCGCCTCGGCACGCGTTCCGGCGAGCCCCTGCTCGGCCAGCAGGCGCAGACGGTGCAGCATGGCGGCCTGGCGAAGCACGACGATTAGTGCGGCGATGGCGACGACCGCAGATAGTGCTGCGAAGGCAGCGAACAGGTCGGCCGGCATCGAGGCACCTCGGAGCGTTTGACGGATTGTGCGCAACCACGCGAATCGCAGGACGGCCTAGCATAGCGCAGTCTTCACCGTCGTGGCCGGGCTTGACCCGGCCATCTGTCGCGGCGCCAGTGAGAATCAACCGGTGGTGAAAGGTCGTCGATTTCGGCCGGTTGGCATGCCAATCGAGACGCGCCCTACGCCGCCACCGGCACCGTGATCTCCAGGTTGTTCGCCAACTGCGGCAACATCGGCAGCAAGGCCGACAAATCGCGCTCGGCAAGGCAGACCAGATACTGCCGCGCCTCCGGCGTCTCGTCCGGCGATTCCGGCAGCGGCAGCCCGTCCGGACCGAGCGCCAACGCGGTCAGCCCCAGATCGCCGTAAACCTTCAGCAGACCGGGCCCGGCACGCCAGAACGCCGGGGCCAGCCCTTCCTGTTGTGCGAGATCGCGCAGGCGCCAGATGACCGACACCCGATCGCTTTCCGCGCCCGTCGGGTCGCCGAGACCGAGCAGCACCCGCCCGCAGCGTCGGAACGGAATGCCGGCACGCTCGGCCTCACCCAGCACAAGGCCGTCAGCCCGCGCCGGCGGTATGATGCCGCCCAGCAGGGCCAGGCGCTGCCTCGCCGCCGCATCCCAGGCCAGCCATCGGACCTTGCCGGGGCGCAACAGCCGCCAGATCGCAATCAACGCCAGCGCCACAGCCAGCGCCACAGTCAGGCGCAGCGAATCCGGCAATTCGCGCGACATCACCACCGCCCACCAGGCGTTGTTCGCCAACAGGTGCACGCGCGGGCGGGTAGCGGCCAGCGCGAGAATACAGATCACCAGGGCAAACAGGGAAACCGCAGTGGACGGCTGGAGTGGTCCGCTGAGCAGGTTGGCGTGGCGGTAGAAGCAGCTGCGCAGCGGCGCAACCAGCATGACGATCACCACCAGCACCGCGGCGATCCACAATCGTTCGCCCTGGGTGGCGGTGAAGGCCGCACCCACGACAAGCAGCAGGATCGTGGCGCCCCAGGCCAGGTTAACCCGGTGCGACAGGCCGATCGCCAGCACGATCAGGCCGGCACCGATCAGCGACGGAACGAACTGGCCCGCCTGATTTGCAATTTCGGCGAAATCCGGGTCGATCCAGGAAAAGTCCGGCTGCGGGGCCAGAATCCCGAGGCACAGCAACATGACGCCGCCGAGGGCGACCAGGCCGGTCGCACTGGCCACGGCGAAGTCCGGCTCACTCCAGCGCGCCAACGCCTGCATCGCGCTGAGCCGCTCCACCCGTCGCAACATGACGCCGCCGCGGAGCAGGATCTCGTTGCCGGTGAACAGGAAACCGGCAAGGAACAACGGGATTATGTAATAATATAGCCGGAACACCACGATCGCGCCGACGATGTGCGGCGCGCTGATGTAGGGCTCCAGTCCCAGTAGGATGGCAGTGTCGAACACGCCGATCCCGCCGGGCAGATTGGCTGCGAGCCCCGCGGTGTAGGCGGCCACATAGACGCCCAGAAAGATCGGCCACGTCAGATGCGGCGACGTGGGCAGCAGAGCGTAGAAGATCGAGGCGGTGATCGCGACATCGACGGTTGCCAGTACCACCTGCACGATGGCCATCCGCCAACCGGGCAGGCTGATCTCGTGGCCGAAGAGGCGCACGGTGCCGAGAATGCGCGACAACGTGACGTAGCCGATCACGATCGCCCACAACATCGCGCCGACCGCGTAGAGCGCGGCCGCCGGCACGTGCTCGCCGAAGAATGGCACCGCGGTGGGTTCGATGAACAGTATTGCGCCGCCCAGCACCATGCCGCCCAGACCGAAGGTGAGACTGCAGAACGCCACCGTCTTGGCGATCTGGATCGGCGTCAGTCCCCAATGCGCATACAGCCGGTAGCGCACCGCCGCGCCCGACACGGCGGCAAATCCGAGATTGTGCGACAACGCGTAGGCACAGAACGAGGCGAAGGCGACCCGTCCGTAGGAAACCTTGTGCCCGGCGTAGATGGTGCCCAGCCGGTCGTAGAGCGTCAGAACGCCATAGGAGAGCACCGTCCATACGAACGAAATCACCAACGCGTGCGCCGGGATGGCGCTCAGCGCGGCCTCGATGTCGCGTAGCCGCAGATGGCGGAATTCCCTCTGCACGACATACAGCGCGCCGATCAGCAACAGCACGCCCAGCACCGCCGGCAGGTTGCGCAGACAGGTTTTCAGGATGCCGCGTGTGCGCTGGTTCAGCATCGCGTCAAGGCTGCGTCCGCCGGGCGCGACAGCGCGGACTCGATCAGCGCAACCGTCTCGTCGATGCCATACAGGGCGATGAAGCCGCCGAAGCGCGGGCCTTCCTGCTGCCCCAGCAGCACCTGGTACAGGCAGCCGAACCAGGCGCGCAGTTCGGGAAAGCTGTGCCGCTTGCCCACCTCATAGACGATGGTCTGGATCGCCTCGGCGTCCGCGCCGTGGTCCATGCCCTTCAACGTCTCTGCGAGATCGGCCAGCGCGGCGCGCTCGAGGTCCGTCGGATGGCGGTAGCTTTTCCGCGGACGGACGAAGTCGCGGTAATAGGCGATCGCGTGATCCACCAGCTTGTCGAGATAGGGCATGGTTTCGGGCGTCGCGCCGGGACTGTAGCGCCGGATGAAGCCCCACAGCATGGCCGGGGTATCGGCATTCACCACCGAGGCAAGGTTGAGCAGCATTCCGAACGACACCGGACTGCCGCCGTGGTTCGGCAGACGCCCGGCGTGAATGTGCCAGGCCGGGTTGAGCGGCTGCTCGTCCGCAGGCTGCGCGCCGAGCCGCGCGGCATTGGCCAGATACTCGTCCACCGCCCGCGGGATCACATCGAAATGCAACCGCTTGGCACGCTGCGGTGCGTTGAACATGAACTGCGACAGGCTCTCCCGGGGGGCGTAGCGCAACCATTCCTCTACCGACAGGCCGTTGCCCCTCGACTTGCTGATCTTCTGTGCGTGCTCATCGAGAAACAGCTCGTAGGTCAACGTTTCCGGCGGCGGGTTGCCCAGAATGCGGCAGATGCGCGCCGACAGCCGCACAGAATTGATCAGGTCCTTGCCTGACATTTCGTAATCGACGTCGAGGGCGTACCAGCGCATCGCCCAATCGGCTTTCCATTGCAGCTTGGCGGCGCCGCCTCTGACCGAGGTCTCGAACACTTCGCCGCTGTCCGGGTCACGCCAAACGACGGTGCCCGCGACAGGATCGCGGCTTTCCATCGGCACCTGCATGACACGCCCGGTGCGCGGATGAATTGGCAGGATCGGCGCATAGGTGGCGCGACGGTCGGGCCCGAGCGTCGGCAGGATCACCGCCATCACTTCGTCGTAGCACTCCAGCACGCGGATCAGCGCGGCATCGAACCGACCGGCGGCATAGTAGTCGGTGGACGAGGCGAATTCATAGTCAAATCCGAATGAATCGAGGAAGGCACGCAGCCGCGCATTGTTGTGCGCGCCAAAGCTTGCGTGCGATCCGAACGGGTCGGGAATGCGGGTCAGCGGTTTTCCGAGGTGCGGTGTGAGCAGTTCGCGGTTGGGCACGTTCTCCGGCACCTTTCGCAGCCCGTCCATGTCGTCGCTGAACGCGATCAGCCGCGATTTTAACCCGGTCAAAGTGGTGAAAGCGTGACGCACCCACGAGGTGCGCGCCACTTCGCCGAACGTGCCGATATGCGGCAATCCGGACGGCCCGTAGCCGGTCTCGAACAGCGCATGTCCCTTGCCTGACGCCGCGAGCCGTCGGGCTACCTTGGCCGCCTCCTCGAATGGCCAGATTTTAGGGGTTACCGTCTCGCTGTTGCGAATTGTTGCGGCCATCCGGCGGAAGCTAGGAACCGGCGGGTGCCCGGTCAATCGCGACGTATCATTTTCCGGGTGAAGTCTCGGTCACGTCAGGCGTTACATCCCCGATCCGCCGCCGCCCCCGCCACCACTGCCGCCGCCGCCGGCGCCTCCGTCGCCACCCATCGGCATGACAACGGTCCTGCTCTGCGGTGCAGGTCCGTTTGCTGCGGCGCAACCTGCGAATGCCAGCATCAGAGCGAGCAGAGCAGACCGCAATGCGGTGGGCATCGTCTCAGTATCCGCCGCCGCCGCCTCCGCCTCCGCCACCACCCACAGGGTTTACGAAGACCGATCCGGCCTGCGCCTTCTGCGCTCCGGCATCGGCTGAGTTCGGCGTTGTGCAGCCCGCCAGGGTCAGCACGCAGCCTGCCGCAAGGATAATGCTCCGTAGGGTCTTGCTCATATGACGCGTCCCCTTTCCGATGCCTTGATTAAGACCAGACGCCATTGCCGGACAAGAATTCCTGCGCTCACCTACTCGTGGTTGCGGTGCGATGAGCGATGGCACGGCGGCCTGATTGCGTCTAGGGAGTTGGACGTGACCTCTGCCAGCTGAAATCCATGGCGCCAATTGCCCTACCCGATGCGCCCGCCGTTGTCGCCGGGCACGGCCGCGCCGCGATCTTCACCGCCGACGGCGAACTGCTGGTCCTTCCGGCAGCCGAGGCAGCCGTCCATCTGCGCGCCCTGCCCCCGCCAATGCTGGTCCATGCACCCGCGACGCTCCGCAGGCTAGGCATCCGCGGCATGCCGGTATTCGACCTGCTGGAACTGTATGCCTTCGCCTTACCGGCCCGTCCTGCCGCACCGACACCGCGCGGCCTTGCTCTGATGCTGGATTTCGAACCGCCGACGGGTGGTCTGGAAGCCGAGGCGGCACTGCTACCGGAAATTGCGGCCGCATTGCTGCACCGGCTTTCGCTTGGCCGCGACATCGCGCTGAACCGCGACGCCGCGGGACTGGCGGCACGCATGGGCCAAGCGGGCTGGGGGTGGACGCCATTCGTCACCGCCGCACTAGGCAAGCCCGATGCGGTGGCGTCGAACGAGGCGCTGCACGTGTGGAAGCGCCTGCCGGAATGGGAGGACACCGCGCCGCTGCCGCCGCCGTCCGCGCATCCGGTCGCGGAAACCGAGGCGCGGTCGCGACTCGCCAGCATGCTGGGACCCCACGCGGAGCAGCGGCCGGGCCAGGCAGACTACGCGGGGGCCGCCGCCGCCGCCTTCGCGCCCCGCGAAACCCGCGGCGACCCGCACCTTGTACTGGCGGAGGCCGGCACCGGAACCGGCAAGACGCTCGGCTATCTCGCGCCTGCCAGCCTGTGGGCCGAAAAGAACCACGGCAGCGTGTGGATCAGCACCTTCACCCGCCATCTGCAGCGCCAGATCGATGCGGAGCTGACCCACCTGTTCCCGGATCCCAGCGAACGCCACAAGCGCGTCGTGGTGCGCAAGGGCCGGGAGAACTACCTCTGCCTGCTCAACCTGGAGGACGCGCTGGGCGCTGCCACGTCGGGACTGGGGCCGGCCGCGATCATTCCGCTCGGCCTGATTTCCCGTTGGGCGCTGGTCACGGCCGATGGCGATATCCAAGGCGGCGACCTGCCCGGCTGGCTCGCCGAACTGTTTGGCGCGGCCACCATCCTCGCCCTGGCGGACCGGCGCGGCGAATGTATCCATGCCGCCTGCCCGCACTGGCGGCGTTGCTTCGTCGAACACACGATCCGCCGGGCGCGCAGTGCGCAGCTTGTCGTTGCCAACCATGCCCTGGTGATGACGCAGGCCGCATGGGGCGGACTCGACGACAGGTACGGTCCCGACACGCTACGTGTTCGACGAGGGCCACCACGTGTTCGACGCGGCAGACGGGGCGTTCTCGGCAGAATTGTCCGGGCTGGAGACAGCGGAACTGCGCCGCTGGCTGCTCGGCGCCGAGGGCGGGCGGTCGCGCGCCCGCGGCCTGAAACGGCGGATCGAGGAGCTTGTCGCGGGCCGCCCGATGTTGGAGGCGCCTCTGGAGGCGGCACTTCAGGCCGCTCGCGCACTGCCCGCGCCCGGCTGGTCCAACCGGCTTGCGAACGAACATCGGGACCTGGGAGGCCCGGAAGAACCCGGCAGTCCGAACCCGACCGAGGCCTTTCTGCGTCTGGCCCGCCACCAGGTATTCGCCCGACTTGGCGGTGCGCGCCGCGGCGATGCGCCATACGGGGCGCTGGAATGCGACGTTTTCCCCATTGGCCCCGGCGGGAATGAGGCCGCGGTTCGGTTGGGCCGCGCGATGGCGCGGATCGCCGAACCCCTGGGCGCATTGCGCGAACGATTGCTCGCGCGTCTGGATGAGGAGGCGGACGACATGGATGCGGTAACACGCAATCGCATCGAAGCCGCGGGCCGCTCGCTCAACCGGCGCGCCCTGAACCCGTTGTCCGCCTGGCAGGGCATGTTGCGCGCCCTGAGCGAGCCGCGACCCGATCCAGGGGAAGGGCGCCGCCCGGACCACGTCCTGTTCCTCCGCGTCCAACGCGCATCGGGCGGTGTGCGGGACATCGATGTCGGGCTGCATCGCCATTGGCTCGACCCGACCATCCCGTTCGCCGCAACCCTCGCCGCACCCGCGCATGGCCTGCTGGTCACCTCCGCGACGCTGCGCGATTCGGGCGACACGGACCCGGAAACCGCCTGGGCCTCAGCGGAGGCACGCGTGGGAGCACCGCATCTGCCCTCGTCGGCGATCCGCGCCGCCGTCGCCAGCCCCTTCGACTACGCGACACAGACCCGCGCCTTCATTGTCACGGATGTCGTCATGGGTGACATCCCGCAGCTCGCCGCGGCTTATCGCGCATTGTTCATCGCGGCCGGCGGCGGCGCGCTCGGCCTGTTCACCGCGATCCGCCGGCTCCAGGCGGTGCATGCGCGCATCGCCCCGGAGCTGGAAACCGCCGGCATCCCGCTTTATGCCCAGCACGTCGACGCTATGGGCAACGCCACCCTGGTGGACATCTTCCGCATCGAACAGGAGAGCTGCCTGCTCGGCACCGACGCGATGCGTGATGGTGTCGATGTGCCTGGCCGCGCGCTTCGTCTCGTGGTGTTCGAGAAAGTTCCCTGGGCACGTCCCGACATTCTGCATCGGGAACGCCGCATCCATCTCTCGGAGGGCAATCCGAAAGCCTATGACGACAGGGTTGCGCGCCTGCGGCTGCGCCAGGCATTCGGTCGGCTGATCCGCCGCGCCACCGATCGTGGCGTGTTCGTCCTGCTCGACCGTCAAACGCCGTCGCGGCTGTTGTCCGCTTTCCCTGCCGGTGTCGTGATCCGTCGCGTCGGGCTCGCTGAAGCCGTGCGGCAGACGCGTGCGTTCCTGGATGTGCCGCTGCCCGCTTGATCTGGCCGGGCAGTTCCATCAGGGTCCGCCGCTGAAGCACGGAGTTCCGCAATGCGTTCGCGCGAAGCCCTGGAAGCGCCCGAGGCGCTGGCCCTGACCATGGTCCTGGTCGCCGCGGCGGATGGCGGGATGTCGGACCGCGAGATCGGCGTGATGGCCGGCCAGGTTCAGACGCTTCCGGTGTTTCGCGACTTCACCACCGAGCAATTCCGTATTGTCACCGACGCGGCGGTCCGGCTGCTGGACGAAGAGGACGGATTGCAACATGCCGCCAGGCTGGTGCGCAGCGCACTCGAGCCGCGACTGCGCGAAACCGCCTATGCCCTGGCCTGCGAAGTGGTCGCCGCCAACCCGGTGACCCAGCAGCGGACGCTCGAGATGCTGGAGTTCGTTCGCACCGAGCTTCACCTGGACCCGCTGGTGGCGACGGCGATCGAACGCGGGGTCCGGGCCCGGCACCAGCGTGCGGAGCCCGGGACGTAAGGGCCGGGGCTCCGGCCCCCTCGCTTTCGGTAGAGGCGCGTGATGCGCACACTTGGAGCGGCGGTGGCGATCGCCACGGTTCCAGTGGCGGCACTGCTGATCATGGCGCTGGCGGGCCGGGCCGCCGTTGGTCCAGCACTACTGGCGTCCGGAGTGACACTGCTGGCTGCATTCGCGCTGGCGCTGTTCTGGTCACGCGATCTCGACGTGCTGGCCGAGACGCTGCGCCAGGTCGGCGCCGACGAACCGACTGGCCGGCCACCGCGCGAGATCATGCTACCGGGAATGCAGCGGCTGGGTCGTGCGGCGGAGCGGCTGGCACGACGCGTGGCGGCCCGGACAGCACTGGTGGAGCAGTTCCGCCGCACGGATGGCGCCGTGGTGGAGCGGTTGCCGGATCCGCTGATCGTGCTGGCGACCGATCGTAGTGTGCGCCGCGCCAACTCCGCGGCACGGATGGCGTTCGGAACCGACATGCCGGCCGTGTTGCGCCATCCGGACCTGCGAGCCGCGATCGACCGTGCATTCGCTTCAGGCGAGACCGAGACGGCCGAGGTGACCCTGCCTGTGCCGGTGCCGCGCGAGGTCCACGCGGCGGTGGTGCCGATGGAGCCGCCGATGGCAGACGGCGGCCAGGCGGTGGTCGTCCTGTCGGACCGCTCGCGCGAGCGCGCGGTGGAGCGCACGCGCGCCGATTTCGTCGCCAATGTGAGCCATGAACTGCGCACGCCGCTCACCTCGCTGATCGGCTTCATCGAGACATTGCTCGGCCCGGCGGCCGACGATCCGCCGGCGCAGCGACGCTTCCTCGGGATCATGGGCGAGCAGGCGGCGCGCATGAACCGGCTGATCGACGATCTGCTGAGCCTGTCGCGGATCGAATTGATCGAGCATCAGGTGCCATCGGCGAGGGTCGATCTGACGGAATTGCTGACGCGCCTGGCGGCGGGATTCGAACCACGGCTGCAGCAGCGCGCGGTAACGCTCGACATGCGCATTCCGTCGGATGTGCCGTCGGTTGTCGGGGACGCGGACCAGCTGGCGCAGGTGGTGCAGAACCTGCTGGACAACGCGGTGAAATACGGCCGGGAGGGCGGCACCGTGCGGCTCGACGTGGTGGTATCGCCTGGCGTGTCCCCGGTCCCCGCGTCATCCCCGGACTTGATCCGGGGATGGCCGGCGCGCCCCGGAGTGGTGGTCACCGTCGCGGATCAGGGTGCCGGCATCCCGCGCGCGCATCTGCCGCGACTGACCGAGCGCTTCTATCGCGTCGATACCGGCCGCTCGCGCGCGGCGGGCGGTACCGGGCTTGGGCTTGCCATCGTGAAGCATGTGGTGAACCGCCATCGCGGGCAGTTGCTGATCGAGAGTGAAGAGGGCATCGGCACCACGGTCAGCGTCTGGTTGCCGCAGGCGACTACCGTCAGTACCATTTGACATGCAATGGTATTCATTCGCTTCATCGTAAATTCTTGAGGCCACAGCTGCATCTTTGCCTGGCAGAGGTGGTGAGCGATGCCCGATATACCGGTTGCAGGACATGGCGGCGGCCCTTACGATCGGGGGATGGAAGCGCGAATTTCACGCCTCGAAGAAGACATGCGCGAGGTCAAGTCAGCGGTGGCGCGGCTTGAGGCGACGACCATCAGGATCGAAGCCATGCTCGCCGCGACCCTGCCGCATCTCGCAACCAAGGCGGAGCTCGCGGAATTGCGGGCCGAGCTGCCGGGCAAGACGTACATGTGGGGCATCCTGGCGGTGCTGCTGACTGCCTACGCATGTGGACTCGCCGGCCTCGCCGTCCTGAAATAACGCGCGGCTGCCCCGTCGGCTCCAATACCGAAGCCCGGGCGAGCCAGCCGCGACGGAGGGCACGCCAATGGCAGCGGAACGGAAAGTCGCGATCGTGACGGGCGCGGCAAGCGGCATCGGGCGCGCGATGACGCTCGGGCTGTTGGGAGCCGGCGTGGACGTGGCCGCGGTGGACCGCAACGACGCCGGGTTGGCGGCACTGGCCGCGACCGTGCAGGACAAGTCCGGCACGATGCTGGCGCTTCCCACCGACCTGGCGCAGCCTGATGCCTTCGATGCGATCGTCGCCAACGTGCTCAGCCGCTTCGGCAAGATCGATGTGCTGGTAAACAACGCCGGCATCGGCCAGGCCTCGATCAAGGCGGACCAGCGACGCAATCCGATCCGCATGTGGGAGATCACACCGGATCAATGGCAGCGCTTCCTCACGGTGAACGCGACCGCACCGATCATGATGGCGCGCGCCGTGGTGCCGCACATGCTGCGGACGGGGAGCGGGCGGATCGTCACCGTCACCACCAGCCTCGGCACCATGGTGCGCGCGGGCTATCTGCTGTACGGCGCGAGCAAGGCGGCGGCCGAGGCGGCAATGGCGGTGCTGGCGGCGGACCTGCATGGCACCGGCGTCACCTCGAACGTGCTGGTGCCGGGCGGCGTGACCAACACCGGCATCGTCGGCGACGAGGCCGGCGAGCGCACGCGGATGCTGCAGCCGGAGATCATGGTGCCGCCGCTGCTGTGGCTGATCTCGGAAGCCGCCGCGGGTGTGACGGCGCGGCGGTTCGTCGCGATGGACTGGGATGCGGCGCTGCCCGCGGAACAGGCGGCGGAGAAGGCCGGCGTGCCGATCGCGTGGCTGGGAATTGCTCGCATGCCGGTGGAGCCACGCTGAGGGGGTGGGGGACCGCGGTAATCCCTATGCGGTTAAGCGGCATCATGCCGCCAGCGCGGTCCTTCGCGCTGTGTGCGGCGCTTCTGGGTCCATTGCCGTGGCGCCACGCCGTCGCAACGGAACCATATCGCACGATGTCGCCGTCAGGCCCTGCGCCGCATCCCGCCGTACTGCTTGTGCCCGGCTGCTCCGGTTTCGCTGCAGTCAATGGCGTCAACCCATACGACGAGCGCGCGGCCCAACTGCAGGCCGCGGGCTATTTCGTCGTTTTCGTGGACTATCTCGGTCGTTTCAACAACTGCGGCCATGTTTCTCACGCGCAGGTCGGCGAGGACGTGCTCGAAGCCGTGACCTGGACGCGCGATCAGGCCGCAGTTGATCCAACGAGGATATCGGTCATCGGCTGGTCGTATGGCGGCGGTGGTGTCCTCGCGGCCTTGAGGGCCATGCCTCCGGGGCCGCCGATGCTCGCGAGGGCGGTGATGTACTACCCTGACTGCCGTGGCGAGACGCCGTGGTCGGGTGCCGGCATCTCCGCGTTGATGCTGATGGGAGCGATCGATGATGTCGCACGTCCCGCCTTGTGCGAGGCCGTGGTGAAGGGGGCGCCGCCGGGTGCAGTTCGCTCGATCCTGTATCCCGACGCCCGTCACTCGTTCGATGTGCGCGGTCTGCCGGAGCGAGCCGAATATCCGTTTGGGACGATCGGCTACAATGCCGAAGCGGCCAAGGCATCGTGGGCGATGGTGCTCGATTTCCTCAGGTAGGATCGAGCCATTCGGCACGGAAGACGTGACGATCGAGGACGGCTGCGCAATTGGCGCGCGCCATCGGCGTGCCGCCGAACCGCGTAACCGGCATCCCGCACGGAACGCGCGGTACCACGGCGGACACCGCTCTGCGGCTGGGGCGTTATTTCAGCACCAGTGCCTGATAAGGGAGCCACATGCCCATCCCCACATTCGCCGAGCAGATGCCACTGGTGCTAAAGTACTCCGCCGCAAAAGTGTGGGCGATGCGGGACTTGGTTGCTCGCATTGCTGATGATCTCGATCTCAGCCAAGAAGAACGCGACGAACGGACACCGAGCGGGTCGACCACGATAATCGCGAGCCGAGTCCCGGCTCTAAAAGGTTGTGTTCATCACGATTTCCACCTTTACCAAGGCAACCCAGGACGCCGCCAAACAGACTGGGTCCGCACGCATCGTGGTGATCAACGGGGAGTTTCTCACGAACCTGATGGTCCCTCGACGTGGGCGTCCGCACCGCGCAGACCGTCGAGGTCAAGCGCATAGAAATCGACTACTTCGAGGAAGTGGAGGTTGAGTAGCTAATCGTCCTGCATGTCACCCGCCAACACGACCCGTCAAGGCTCGCGCAAATGCGGCCGTTCTCTCGTTATCCTTTGGTGGTTACTGTCAAACTGAAGGATTGGTCTGTATAACGCAGAGCTGAAAATCAGCCAGAGACGGCAACGCCACATTGGTTCGAGAACGAACTTTGGTGCCAAATCTCTGACGTGCCACTGGTTTCGCGAAGGGTCAGACACTTTGTTGGCCTCGGAGCTCGCGACGCGGCGGGTGCCGCATCGATCAAAACATGGGCAGTCCTTCCCCGCGGCCTCGGCGCCATGAAATCCCACCATGGTCCCCCGCGTTCCGCTATACTCCACCCTACAACCCACAGTAGATCAACGCGTGATCCGTCTCTCCATCCAGGCCCGCCAGGCGCTCGCGAAGCTCACCCTGCCGGTGCTGATCGGCCTGGCGTTCGGGCTGATGCTGCTCGGCAAGGCCGACACCCTGCTCGCCGAACGCGCCCGCATGGCGCTGGCGGACGCCCTGGCGCCGATCTACGCCACGCTCGCCCCGCCGATCGCCGCACTGCGCGACACCATCGGCGGCGCCACCGGCCTCTGGGACATCCGCGCCGAGAACGCCCGCCTGCGCGACGAAAACGAGCAACTGCGCCAGTGGCAGTCGATCGCGCTCGCGCTCGACGCCGAGAACGAGCGGCTCAAGGCCAACCTCCGCTGGATCCCCGACGCCGCACCCACCTACGTCACCGCCCGCGTGGTTGCCGATGCCGGCGGGGTCTATGCCAAGGCGGTGCTGCTCTCGGTCGGGCCGAACCACGCCATCCGCAAGGGCCAGATCGCGCTCGACGAGCGTGGCCTGGTCGGCCGCATCACCGAACTGGGCGCGCGCACCGCGCGCGTGCTGCTGATCACCGACCTCAACAGCCGCATCCCGGTGATCCTGGAGAACTCCCGCGCGCACGCCATCCTGGTCGGCACCAACGGGCCGCGGCCGCGACTGCTGTACTGGCCGGAAGGCAGCATGCCGCTGGAAGGGGAGCGCGTCGTCACCAGCGCCGAGGCGGGTGCGTTCCCGGCCAATCTTCCGGTCGGCACCGTGCATTTCAGCAGCGCCAAGGTGCCCGAAGTGGTGCCGGCGGCGCTCCTGGAGCGGCTGGAAGTGGTGCGCATCTTCGACTACGGCCTGGCCGGCATCGTGGCACCGGACGCCCTTGCCCGCTTGCCGGAACGGCGTGACCGCTGATGGCCCGCACCGACCAGACCCCCGGCATCCGGCCCCGCGCCACGCTCGGGCGGCGGCTGGACGTCGCCGCGCGGCACGCGTTCCCGGCGGGCTGCACCGTCGTGCTGCTGCTGCTGGCCGGCGCGCCGCTCGGCATCGCCGATCAGGCCGCACTGCTGCCCGCGGTCACGCTCGCCGGCGTTTATTTCTGGTCGCTGCATCGGCCGGCCGCCATGCCGCCGCCGGTGGTGTTCGTGATCGGCGTGCTGTTCGACCTGCTGGGGTATCTGCCGCTTGGGGTTGGCGTGCTGAGCCTGCTCATCGTCCACGGCGTGGCGTTGCGCTGGCGCAGTGTGCTGATGCGCCAGGGCTTCCTGCTGGGCTGGCTGGCGTTCGGCGGCGTTGCCGTGGGGGCCGCGCTGCTCGGCTGGGCGCTGACGGCGCTGCTGTCGTTCCGTCTGCTGCCGGTCGGGCCGGCGCTGTTCCAGGCGGTTCTGACCATCGCGCTGTATCCGGCGCTCGTGGTCGTGTTCGTCCGCGCGCACCGTACGATCGCTGATCCGGAGCTCGCGTGAAATGTCGGAACAAGAAGGAATCACCACAAAGACACAAAGACACAAAGCAGTAATTGATGCGCTGCGCGCGAAGCGCAGTTATCCTTGCTTCGTGTCTTTGTGTCTTTGTGGTGAACCTTACTTTCCATGAGACACGGCACACACCGCACCGGCGTGTTCACCCGCCGCGCCCTGCTCGTAATGGGCGCTCAGGCGGCCTTGCTCGGCAGCGTCGCGGCGCGGCTGTACCAAATGCAGGTCGCCGATGGCGAACGCTACGCCACGCTCGCCGAGGAGAACCGCATCAGCGCCCGGCTCACCGCGCCGCCGCGGGGGCGCATGCTCGACCGGTTCGGCGTCGTGCTTGCCGGCAACAAGCTCAACTGGCGCGCTCTCTTGGTTGCGGAACAGACCACCGACCTTTCAGCGACACTCGACAACTTCGCCCGCATCGTGCCGCTCGCCGATTACGAGCGCGCGCGCATCGACCGCGAGGTGCATCGCCATCGCCGGTTCATTCCGGTCATGGTGCGCGAATTCCTGAGCTGGGACGACATGGCGGCCATCGAGGTGAATGCGCCCGATCTGCCCGGCATAATGATCGATGTCGGCACCACGCGGATCTATCCGCTCGGCGAGCAGTTCGCGCACGTGGTTGGCTACGTGGCGCCACCGAGCGAGGCGGACGTAGCTGACGATGGGGCGCTTGCGCTGCCCGGCATCCGGGTCGGCCGCGCGGGGCTGGAGCGCCAGCACGACCTCGACCTGCGCGGTCGCGCCGGTTCGGTGCAGGTCGAGGTGAACGCACTCGGTCGGGTGATCCGCGAGCTGGATCGTCAGGAGGGCGTGCCGGGCGACGAACTCGGCCTCGCCATCGACAGCGGGCTACAGCAGGCGGTGCTGCGCCGGCTGGGCAATGAGAGCGCCAGCGCCGTGGTGCTGGATTGCCGCAACGGCGAGGTGCTGGCGATGGGCACCAATCCGTCGTTCGATCCGTCGCTGTTCAATGCTGGCGTCTCGCAGGCGCAGTGGTCCGAGTGGGCGCAGGACAAGCGCACGCCGCTGCTCAATCGCGCGACAGCGGGCGTCTATGCACCCGGATCGACGTTCAAGATGGCGGTGGCGATGGCCGCGCTGGAGGCCCGCGTCATCACACCGGGAGACCGGGTGAACTGCGGCGGCTATATCGATGTCGGCAACGCACGGTTCCATTGCTGGCGTAAGGACGGCCACGGCTCGCTCGACCTGCGCGGCGGCCTGAAGAACAGCTGTGACGTGTTCTTCTATGAAACCGCTCGCCGCATCGGCATCGACCGCATCGCGGCGATGGCGCATCGCTTCGGATTGGGCGCGGCCCTGGACATCGACCTGCCTGGCGCGCGCAGCGGCTTCATCCCGACGCGCGAGTGGCGCATCGGCCAGGGCCATCCGTGGAACCTGGGCGACACGGTCGTCTCCGGCATCGGCCAGGGCTACATCCAGGTCACGCCCCTGCAGCTCGCCACCTATGCGGCGCGCGTCGCCACCGGGCGCAAGGTGGAGCCGCATCTGACACGCAAACTCGCCGGCGTACTGCAACCCGGATCGCAGCCGGCGGACTGGGCCAGCCTCGGCCTGAATGAGCGGTTCCTGCACATCGTGCGCGAGGGCATGTGGGCAGTGGTCAATGAAACTGGCGGCACCGCGCCGTTGACCAGACTGCCCGATGCGCGCTGGCAGATGGCGGGCAAGACCGGTTCGTCGCAGGTGCGCCGCGTGTCGCGTGAGCAGCGCGAGAGCGGCAACTTCGACAGCACCAAGCTGCCCTGGGAGTATCGCCCGCACGCGCTGTTCGTCGCCTATGCGCCGTATGACGCGCCGCGCTACGCACTGTCCGTCGTGGTGGAGCACGGCAATGCGGGCGCGGCCGTCGCCGGCCCGATCGCCCGCGACATCATGATGGACGTGCTGCAGCGCGACCCTGGCGGACGCGACGAAAAGCCCGCCGCACAGGTCGCCGAGCGCGAGACACCGCCATGAGGGAAGGACGGTTGTGGCGCCAGCCCTCGTTCGATCTCGGGGCGAAGATCTGGCAGATCAGCTGGGTCTATGTGCTGCTGCTCTGCGCGCTGGCTGGCGTGGGCTATGTCGCGCTGTACAGCGCCGGCGGGGCGCCGGAGCCCTACGCCTCGCGCCATGTGCTGCGGTTTGCCGCGGGTCTGGTACTGATGATTGGCATCGCGCTGGTCGATATCCGCTTCATCGCCCGGCTGGCGTGGCCGACCTATCTGGTGTCGCTGGTACTGCTGGTACTGGTGGCGCGCTACGGCCACCTGGGCAAGGGCGCGCAGCGCTGGATCGAGGTTGGCGGCTTGCAGGTACAGCCATCCGAACTGATGAAGATCGCGCTCGTGCTGGCGTTGGCGTCGTGGTTCCACAGCGCGTCGTGGGAGCGGATCGGCAACCCGCTGTTCCTGATCCCCCCGGTAATCGCTGTCCTGTTCCCCGTCGCGCTGATCGTGCAGGAACCCAACCTCGGCACCGCCGTCATTACCGCGGCGCTGGGTGCCACGATGTTCTTCGCGGCTGGCGTTCGCTGGTGGAAGTTCGCATTGATTGCGCTGCCGGTCCCGTTCGCCGCGAGCCTTGTGTATTCACATCTACATGGCTACCAGCGGGCCCGGATCGACACGTTCCTGCAGCCCGAGAGCGATCCGCTCGGCGCCGGCTACAACATCATCCAGTCGAAGATCGCGCTCGGGTCCGGCGGCATGTGGGGCAAGGGATTTTTGCAGGGCACGCAGGGCCATCTGGATTTCCTGCCGGAGAAGCAGACCGACTTCATCTTCACCACGATCGGCGAGGAGTTCGGCTTCGTCGGCAGCGCGGTGGTATTGGCGCTGCTGGGCCTGATCGTGTTGGGCGGCATGGCGATCGCGCTGCGCTGCCGGCACCAGTTCGGCCGCCTGGTCGCATTCGGCATCGCGATGAATTTCTTCCTCTATGTGTTCGTCAACATCGCAATGGTGATGGGGACGATCCCGGTCGGGGGTGTGCCGCTGCCGCTGGTCTCGCACGGCGGGTCGGCGATGATCACTGTGATGATCGGCTTCGGCCTGCTGATGTCGGTGCACGTGCACCGCGATGTCGCGCTCGGCGAGGCGCGCCACGACGATTAGGCCGATCCCACCTCGCCTTCTGCGCGCATATCGCGACACGACCTATCGGACGGACGAGATAGCGGTGCGCATCGGGCAACGATGTCCCGACGCTCTGTTCGAACGGTTGAACGCCGACGCAGCGGTTTTCCTGACGGCGTGGAATCCGTTGTCACGCCGCATGCCGGATGGATGGAACCGTCGCATGCAGGCACGCCTCGCACGTGTCTGCGTCGGTTCGTGGTGCTGGAGGCCGAGAGCACGCTGCATCGCTGGCATGAAGAAATGTTGGTGGTGGCCGGCGATCCGCGACCTTTTATCCACTGGGCTGCCCGCTTCCGTCAGCGCGCGGTCGTGATCCTGCGCCGCGGCCACAGGCCGTGCCTTTCACTTTGTCCGATTTTATGCGCGATGGTCTCTGGTGTAGGATCGCGGCCGGAAGGAGTGCGCAATGCCGTCTCAATTGCCGGAGCGCCGGCTGGCCGCCATCCTGGCCGCGGACGTGGTCGGTTACTCACGCCTGATCGGCCTCGACGAGGAAGGCACGCTTGCGCGCATCAAGGCCTTCCGTGACAATTTGATGGATCGCAAGATCGCTGCGAATTGGGGCCGTATCGTAAAGACGACCGGCGATGGGCTTCTGGTCGAATTTGCGGCGACGCCGGCATCACCGAGCTCAAGGTCGTACAGGCGGCGGCGAGCCGGCTGCTGCGCGGCGCGGTGAAAAAGCGGCCGGTGCTGTCATCCTGGTCGAGCGTATTGGACTATTGCCGCACCGCGCAGGCCTTCGCCGACCGCGAGCAGTTCCGCGTGCTGTTCCTCGACAAGCGCAACCAGCTCATCGCCGACGAAGTGCAGCAGACCGGCACCGTAGACCACGCCCCGGTCTATCCACGCGAAGTGGTCAAGCGCGCGTGGAATTGTCAGCCACCGCGATCGTGCTGGTGCACAAGAGGCCGTCTCGTGATCCCACTCATGCCTGTCTGCTTTTCCGTGTGCAAATTTGCAGACAAATTCGCTTCTAGGAAAGCGTCTCAATATCCATGTTCGCAATGCCCATCAGTTCGACAAAGCGGGAAAACGGACACGTAGTCATCGGACACCAATTCCGCTCTCTGATTGGATCACCAGGACAAACATGCGGGAGATCGCAAGCGACGCAAGGAAGCCGCGTGGAGAATAGCAGCTGGCGCTGCATGTGTTCGAAGAAGAACCAATTGCGGAATGCGGCTGAATCGTCCTGCGTGATGCCTTGGAAGACCAGCTGATCGTTCTTTCGCATGACCGGAGGTGGCAGCAAGTCATACCAGGTTTCGATGATTCCCAAATACAAACCGGGCTCTCCCAAGAGTTCCGCCGCGTGCTCCCTAGCTTTGAGAAAAAATAAGTGTGAACGATACATTGCCGCCATGATGCCAGACCAAAATCCTTTTTTGTTCTCAGGTAGATCGAATTTTGCCAATTTGCTCTCCGCGTCGGCAATCGCCCGTTTCGTCACCTCCTGCATGCTCGGCCAGTCAAGCCGCGACGTGATCTTTATTCATGTAATCTTCGGCGTCGATATCCTCCTGCTGGTATTGTTTTCCCGAATCCGCGCGCTGCTGCAACGATCGATTCCAGCCGCCATCCAGGATGAGTATGATGGTCTGTCATTATGGTCCTCTGGCATCATCGCGAGATCCGAAAAAATGGTTTGGAAGCGCTCGTAGAATGTTTCAAGCTTTCGCGTCAGATATGCATCGATGGTAGTGTAATGTAGCCAGTAATCATCGGTAAGCGATCCTTGGCGCGCATAGATTCCCAGCTCATAGTTGTATTTTTCACCCAACAGCGTCCGAGCAACCTTTCTTTTGCATCAGGAAGGCATTACCTTCCAGGATAGGCAGGCCACCGAGCGGGGCGATGGGGATACTGGATAGTCCGGTTCCTTCCTGGCCGAGTAGGCGCGGAACGCTTGGCAGCGTAAATTGCACCCCGCCGATCGCAAAAATACTCGCGGCCATATCGGCGTTGAACTCGGCAGGCGTCGGTAGGAATGGCGGGAAGATCGGCATCTTGATAGTGCAGCCATTCCACGTACCGCCGGCGGTTTTTGACGTGTCCCCTCAGAATGTTAGGTGCGTCCTCTTGCCGACCCCATTTCAGCAAAGGAACTTTAATCAGCTTCTGTTGCTTTAGTTCCTCCATTACTTTGTTGAATTCGGCTGCATCGCGTATCGTTTGAAGCAAACGCTGAAATCCGGCTGTCGTGCCAAAAGCGTCGTGAAAATGCCTAAGCTCGTGCACTCCGGTCGTAACTTCCAGCAGGTATTGCGTCTTCGCTGGCGCCCTCAGCCAACGCACAGCGTCGCGAACAGACTCCTGCGCCTCGTCCGAATTTTCCACGGATCAGAAGATCGCTCACTCCTGCAAATCGCGGATCAATGTTGCTTGTATATCTCAGATTGAAAGGATCGAAGGATCCCAATCCAGTTGACGCTTCCTCGCGAATTGAGGAGTCCGGAAAATATACGGTCCTCCGATGCCAGCGCGCCGCTTCACATCAGGCGTAGCAGGCGCCCTTTGACGTTCGCTGCTTACACCCAATGAGTGGAGCAACGACTTCAAAAAGGGAAATGACATCGTGACTCCTCCTTTGGAGCCATTCGCTCGAATGGAGCCCTATCCGCTACCAGAGCAGAAAGGCTACAGCGCCCACCAAGTTTGCATCGCCGCAAATAACCGCGAGCGAGTGGCCTGTTCGCTCGGCCTGGCACCCGGTGCACGCCACGCCGTCTTTGCACCTTCCGGGGTCACCTTCGCATTTGGAGGCGCTAATATTCGCGTTAGGAGTTGCGGAGCCGAATAACCAAGTGCGGCTGCCTCGATACTCTTTTCAGGACGTACTAGGAATGCGACCAGCCCACCAAGCGCCGCAAGAATTATTAGGCAAAGCCAGAAGAAGACGTGCCGGAGATATTCCGGCGCAACGCCGTAGCGCGCCTTTATGAGGCGTAAGACGTCTGGGATGACACCGCCGAGGCAACCCCGAAATATAGCCTCTACCGAAGTCATACGTGCTCGCCCGTTCCGACATTAAACGCCATTAAGTTGTACGCACGCTAACACGAGATTACATGTAGTGAAAAGACTCCTGCATAGGTCCTCGTTCAGAGTTCTTCTGGCGGGCATGGCGGGATTGCCATAGAAGGTCGGTGGTCCCGCGCATGAGTCTTAGAAGCAGACTGCGACGCTGCCGCATTGCTTGCAATCCTGGGGTTGGTCAGCTTCCTTACGGGCGTGTATTCTCCCATGTCATAGCCGCCTACTCGCGTCCGCGATTTGACGGTGAATTTGGCACAAAGCATTAGGTAAGGCTTTGTGTGGCAGGCTGGAGTTCTTACCCTGGTAAAGACCGCCTCGGCAGTTCCAAGGATTTTCGCAGCTGTATTGCGACATGCTGTCTCCCTCGGGCTGCCATTCCCTCTGGCGCCGCTTTGCAATCTACGCTAGCATGACCTAGATATACTCGTCCGCTCTCTCTCAGTAGCCGACGAATTTAGCCATAGCGCCTAAGGCGCCTGATTGGGGAAATGCGATGAACCTATCTGCTCACAAGCGGCATTACAGGTTTCTCTTTGCCCTCGCGGTCGCGGCATCGGTGGGGGTGGCGACGCATGCAGTTGCAAAAACCAAGCATCGTGTACATCGAGTAACGCCTGTTGCAAGCACGGTAGGTCCGCCGCTCCTGCGGCTGCGGTAGGTATTTTTTGTGATTATTCCCTTTGGAGTCATGTGTATGCGGGCGACCCGCGCAGGTTCTCTCGTCCGCAAGATAGGCTTCAAGTCATTCAGGACTGTGTGAGTGTGACGGGGACGATTGAAAGCGCGCTCCGGAAAAAGACGGCGACTTCCACATCCGCCTTCGACTTGACCCGCAATACAGTTCGATGCTCAACGCGAAGAACAGGTCTGGGCAACATGGCGCTCTCGTTGTGGAGCCCGTTTGCATGAACCCTGTCACACAGAAAGACACTAAGAAAGAGCACGTATGTGATGGGTTCTCTCAGCATGTCTACACGCCTAACATGCTTGGAAGCCACGTGCGCGTCACTGGGGCTTACGTCACTGACATGGAGCACGGGTGGACCGAAATCCATCCTGTCACTTCAATAACGATTGAATGATCGGCCGATTCATTTTGGATAAGGCCGCCAGCGGTGCGACAACTTCTGAGTCTGCAGATTTTGTTGTAAAAAGATTTGTCGTGGGGAGCTCAAGTATGATTTAAAATCGGCGCAATAATCTCTTCTCAAACCCTAAGCTGAGGAGCTTCACATTTTCTCTATTTTCGTGGAGTTTCCGGCGGTGACTGAGCCACTTCCCACCTCTCGTAGCAGTCTCGCGGAAAATCCGCCAACTTTAGTTGGGACGGCCATATCCTTGAACCCGGTATGGGACTGGCGCTGTCGGGCGGTGGATTCACGCCATGCTTTTTCATGCCGGTGCCCTGATGCGACTCGAACGAACTCGGCATGCTATCGGTAGTTCAGCGAATATCTAGTGTTTCCGGCGGATCGATCGCGTCAGGATATCTTGCTTATGTCTGGGAACAGCTCGGTGCTCCAGATGCGGTGGGGTCGTATCCGCTCTTCAAAGATAAATATGTGGAACCGATCCTTGCCTTCTCGCGTCAGAAGATTGATATCGGCGACATTTTGACCGGGCTTCTGCCTTGGACTTCAGCAGCCAAGCAAGTAGAGAGCAGCTATGACGAACTACTCTTTCATGGATCAAAGCTGAAAGCCCTGCCTGATAAGCCTGAGTCGTTTTTGCGCCACCAATATGCAGACTGGCGTCAATTTCCGGTTCTCAAAGTCCTATGCAGGAGACTACTCGTCGGGCGCATTGCAAATCCCGATTTAGCTATTTCTACAGCTGTAACTGCCTCGTCTGCATTCCGCCCTTCCTCTCGCCCCTTGAGCTCACGGTGCCGCCTCAGCTTACCGATTGGCCGGGACAGCGGCGGAGCTGGCTCGATCATTGATCCCGCCCCATTTCGAGCGAAGGTCTTGCTCGACCGACGGTGGCGTTTACGACAATCATGCGCTCAACCAATCATAAAGCGCTATATGACCCTTCTCGTCAGCGACGGTGGTGCACCTTTTGCTCGCAGTGCCGATGTAGCCACTGACCCAATACGGCAATTGCAGCACGTGTTTGATGTTACCGATAACCAGGTGAGGTCGCTGAGGCGCCGCGACCTAATCGATCAATTCGAGGCTTCTAAGACGGCGAACCTGCAGGAGAATCAAATCGATCCCTATGCGGTTCGGAACATATTGGGGCATTGACACCGATCCCCGAAAAGTTATGCCAGCCGGGGCCCTTCCATGCGATGTTCCTCAATCATCCACCAACTCGCTGGGTCGGCTACACGGCTTAGCGACCTAGGAGAGGTGCAGTCGAAGCAGCTCATCAATTGGGGTTATGCAATCTCTGACAGATGCATTCGCACGCACTACAATACCCCTGCTGTCCAACAGAAACCCGGCCCGGCATGGCCGTACCCTGACCAGACTCTTGGATAGTCCAGCTGTCAATCCTACGGCCGCCCCAGCGTCGTCGAATTCGACGTGCGTGGGATCGTCGAGGTCTGCCGCATCATAAAGAGACGCGGGCCGACAATGAAGAATTGTCCGTCATCGGAATGAAAAAACAGACATGCATTCTAAATGACCGAAGGTGTTCCTACAGTACGTAACGTGATTGAGAATGACCTGCCGCGATCACAAAAGGCAGCCACCCTCTACCGCCCCCATTGGTTCGCCTGGCCTTATTGACAAACGAAGTTCGTATAGAGTTTCAAAGGAATAGCCCGTTTAGAGCACGTCCTGCACACAAAACCCCCTCTCTTAATCCCACTCACGGGCTAATGTCTCCCAATTGGGATCAAGCTGTCTTCCTCAGCTTTGAATTTGCGTTGAGCTTGCGATCCTTACGCCCTGACATTGTACCGATGTCCCGGAGCCTCACTGGCACGTCTCCTGGGAATGTAACCATTAATTGGAGGTCGCCGCCGAGTGCCCGAACGTATTCGCGCAACGTAGATAGTTTCATATCCGCCCGTCGTTCGAGGCGCGACACATAGACCTGCCGGCCGCTCAGGCGTTGCGCAACTTCTTCCTGAGTGATCTGCTGAGCCTTCCGGAGATCACGAAGAGTCAACTCCTCTGCAATCAGCTCGGTAGCACGTTTCTTTATTTTACGCCGACGCGCGGGCGGAAACGTCTGCGAAGATTTTTTCGTAGGGGACGCTTGTTTTCATTTTTTCTTCCTCGTCTTTTCTAGTTCCTTCAAGTGCTCTGCAAACCTCACGTCAGCTTTTCGGATCAGAGACCCGTAAAATCGCTTCTGCGAAACGCCTGCCTTGTCACCAGCAACGAGCAAAATTGCCTTGCGGGCCGGATCAAATGCATAAGCCACGCGCCACACACCATTATCGGCTTCAAAGCGCAGTTCCTTCATATTCGAAAACCGCGAACCATCTAACGTATCGGATGCTGGCCGTTTCATCGTTGGCCCCATCACCCGCATCTTTTCAACCAAAGCGGCGATTTCATCCTGGACCGGCTCCGCTAAGGCACGGAACTCGGGCACGAAGTCTCGATGAAATTCGACCCGCCAGTCCATGGCGACTTATATCGTGAAAGATATATCCTTTGCAAGGTATATTAGGCTTTTCATCGAGGGCGTGTCGGGACGTTTGCCTCTGTCTCACGTCTACCGACACGCCCCGCAACATCATGGCCGAACGCATATCGACCGGCCAAGCGGTCGGCCTATGAGCGCCGACCTAGTGGGCTCCGAACGGGTTCGCCGCCATCCCCACCACCGCGCTTGATCCGCCCCACCGTGCGGCTTCTCCTGCGGTCCCCGCGCTTATCGGGTCCGGGTCCCCATCAGCAGCCGCATCAACCGGCTGCGCAGCATGCAGTGCGTGTTCAGGCCGCAGCTGCTTCCATCTCAGCAATCTTCTGAAATTCGGCGAAATCTCCTGCTGGTGCTGCGCGAGATAACGCACGACCCGCGCGTTGCCCAAAAGCTTGCCGAGGTAGCCATTCGCCAGAACCAGATCGAGATGATCGGTGCCATAGGATTGCTCGGCAATCTTGAACTCCCGATCAAGATTGGCCGACTCGCGCTCCATAAGCGCGATCTGCTCGTCGCTCAGACCCTTGACGCGCTTTCGGCTTGTGGCCTTCGACCAGTTGAGCTTGCGGAGTCGCGGCGAGCAGCGATCTGGCATAGCCGATCGTGTATTTGTTCATCGCGACCATAAGTTCGGCGGCCTCGATTTGCCGCAATGGCGCCATTTTCTTGAGCTCCACGAACGCATGGATCGCGACGTGCTTGTCCTTGAGAATTTCTGCAGCCTCGGCGCATATTCCGTCCAGAGCCGGCGCTTTCGCTTGATGCTTGCGACATCAACATTAAGGACTTTGGCAATGCGCTCCTCCGAGACCCCGCGCTCGATCGCCTTGAGGATCATCCTGTGTTCTTGGATGATCGCGATGCGGTTGACGCGCTTGTTGTAGGTAAAGGCCTCATCGTCAGTCGAGATCAGGCACACGACCTCAGTTTCGCCCATGTCCTTGAGGACCTCGATGCGCAGATGACCATCGAGCAGCAGATATTTGCCAGGCTCGCTGCGATCGCGCGCCACGACTGGCGGCTCGACAATGCCGATCTCTCGAATCGACGCGACGATCTGAGCGTATTTCGGAGTCTTCTTGATCGCACGTCGATACGATCTTCAGCGGCTGAATGTCGGCGATGGCAATGCGCCGGCTAGCTTCTTCAAACGCCATCTGGCACTGTCGATGTCTGAGGTTTTTCGCGGCATGGTCAGGCCTGCGCCCACGCCTGAATGCGGTCGGCAAGATTTTGGGGAAGTGTATCCAAGCCCTTCGGCGCGCAACAGCGTTATGAAATTCTCGTCGGCGAGCAAGCTTTCGCATGGCTTCCGTCATGAAAATCAAGCGATTTCGCGTTGCGTTCGCCTTGCGAATCAGAACGCGCTTTCGATCAACATCCTCACGATAGGCGCGGATCAGCGCGGTCGACGATAGTGTCTGCTCGCGCGCTTGCTCCGCCTGATTTGAAGCCCTTTCCCCTCCGCCGCCTTTGTTCGATCAGTCGTTTGGCGATCATCAGCTTTCGACCGCGCAATAGCTTTTTCTCGTAGGCCTGCTGCAGGATGTTCTGCATCTCCGTGTCTTCGGCTCGCGCGATCTCGACTGCGATGCTTACTGGGATCTGGCCAGACTCGACCGCACGCAGGAGCCGATGCTCGCCATTCTCAAGCAGTCGGATGACGCCCTTGACATATTCGACCGTTAGGCCGGTCTTTCGGCAATCTCGGTCTCGCTCGTAGCCGCGTCGCTTGAGACCCTCGATGTCATGAAGCAGGTCGATCGCACGGTGCTGGCGCCGCGCGAGATTCTCCACCAAGCTCATGACCACGCAGTCTTCTGTCGTCGGCATCGACCACGAGCGCGGGAATCTCGGTTTGGCCAAGCGCCTGGTAGGCCTCCAGCCGCCCCTGGCCGCAGACCAGATCGTAGCGGGACCATCCGGTGATCGTCGTGTCTGGTCACTGTGATCGGCTTTTTCAGACCGATTTGCGCGATGTTCGTCGACGATTTCCTTGAAGACCTTCTTGTTGCGGACACGCGGATTGACCACGGTGATCCGGTCGATCGGGACTCATCTCAACCGCTTGATGGCTTCGTGCATCCATCATGCGACCTCCAGAAGCTTTGCACGCGCGGCCAAGTCGAAAAGGGCTCAAGGGTCTCGAAACGATAGGCATCGAGCGAGACGCCGTTGTGCTCCGCCAGCCGAAGTCGGGCTCGGTCATGTCGATCCGAGGCAGCAGGTAATAGTCGAGAGCAGCTTTGTTCAGCGGTCCATTCGCACTGCGATCGTGATGTCCGGCCGAAGCCCGGGATCGAATCGAACTTGCCAGCGGAGCGAGCCTGCCGCGTTTCCCGGCATCGAACGATCACAATCGACGCCGTGAACTCGCCATTGATTGTCAGGAGATCTGTGATGGGGTCTCTGCTCCACCTGCCCGCCGACGTCCACGATCCCGGCGATCGTGTCGGCGACGATGTGCGGGATACATGCGTCGCAGGGCGCGATTGATCTCGATGTATCGGTAGTCGCGATCGGGCGTGAAGCCGACCAGCTCGTAGGCGCGCAACAGGCTGCCAAATCGGCTCTGATAGGCGCTGCTCGACGGCAGCTGCTCAGCTCGTCGATGATCAGTCCGGAGAGGTATCCGTTCGTCTCCAGCAAGCGCCGCAGGACGTCCAACATCTCTTCATTTGAGAAGCGATGCGAGCGCTCGCTGAATGATCACCTGGGCCGCGTCGAAAAGCTGTCGTTCGACGATGGGCTCGAACGCACCGTCGGCCCGGATCCACATGTCGGGACTGTTGCGGACGCGCTTCTTCTTGAGCTTGAACGAAGCGCGGTTCCAGACGTTGTTGCCGATGTATTTCTCGTTGATGAGCACTTGATGAACCGTGCCGCGCGTCCACGGCCGGCCGAGATCGGTCGTGAATGCCGCGTGCATTGAGATAGCTCGGCGATTTCGCTCTCGGCCTTGCCGTCTTCGACGAATGCCCGATACATCCAGCGGACCGTTTCGACTCTCCTCGGGCGGTCCGGGCACCAGGACGACCCGATCGGTCTGGATGCTCTTCTGCTCGCCCCTGGCGAGCTCGCCTTTGGCTGCTCCGTCTTGATCGATCAGCCTGCGGCGCAGCCCGATATCCGGGCGGTCCGCCTTGCCGATAGCCGAGTTCGATCAGCCGGCATTGCCCGGCGAAGACCTTGACTGAGAGCTCCCGGCTGTACTCGCCGGCCATCGCGCGCTTGACGCCCTTGACGATGGTGGAGACCGGGCTGCCGTCATTCTCGAACTGCTCGGCGCAGTACTGGACGGTGATGCCCGCTCGCTTGCAGATATATTCGTAGTAGGCGCTCTCGTCGGCATCCTGAAACCGGCCCCAGCGGCTTACGTCGTAGACGAGGATAGTCGTGAAATCGGCCGTTCCATTTTGAACGTCGGCTATGAGTTGCTTGAGCGCATCCCGGCCGTCCAGTCCAAGGCCGCTTTTGCCCTCGTCCGCGTAGGTGCGAACGATCTCAAGCCCGCGCTGCTCAGCGTACTGCCGGATCGCTTCGCCTGGTTCTCCGTCGAGTACTTTTGATGGTCCGTCGACATGCGGACGTACTCGGCCGCGCGTCCAACTACGACGGGCGCACGTCCGACGCCCTCGCCAACGTTTTGCAGCGTCACCACGATTCACAACGCTCATTCCCCACCGCCGACGCCGAAGGGACGGTAACGGTCGTCCCCGCTCTGCATTACGCGTGTCGCAGTTCTGGTCTTTCCTCCTCAGTCTAACTGCGGAGATGCGGAAATATGTTTCCGAAGAAGGGCAATTATTTTCCGAATGGCGGGGGCAGAGGGAGAGCCAGTGTAAGTTATCCAGCGGTGATCGCTGCTGCGTTGAAATTCGAACTCGGCAACAGTCATCGAGCCGTCAAGACCGTGATGCGGTGGACGGGAGCCAATGAACGGACAGTCAAGAACTGGTTTGCCGGGAAAAGGGGCCCTCGCGGGGAACACTTGATCGGGCTTATTCGGCACTCGAATGGCGTCTTGGAGAGATTCTCCGATTAGCCGGTCGAGAGGAGTTCATTGTCGGGGCAGGCGCTCTTCGATGCCCGTAATGCGCTCGCAGATACACTCGCAAAAATCGACTCATGGATGAATGTTGAGCGCCGATCACGATAGTAGTGACCCTGCTCGATAGCGGCGTAAGCGGAATTCTGGAGAACAGTGAGCGGACGTGCTCCAAAATGATCGACCGTGGCGTAACGTGTGTTGCCGGGATGATCATGAACAGTCACCAATTACAGCCCCCTGTTGCCGCCCCCAGCCATTGTTCGTAGGCGAAGTTCGTGCAAGTTTCTCAATATGATAGGCCGTTTACACAGGTCCTGCATAATTACCCCTCCGGCGATTCGACCCTGTCACACGCCGATGTTCAGATGACGCGGCAGATCATTGCCGTAGATTCAGCCGCTCGGTATTTCCGTGCACGACCACATCGTCGTCGGCAAAGAAGGCCCGCGAGCCTGAAAGGATTAAAATTGATCTGAGCGGGCTGGCACCGGCCCGCTCACGAGTTTATCCGCCAAATAGCCCTTAAAGGTCAGGCGCCGCTTTCGACGCCGCGCCGGCGGTTCCCATTGGCGGCGCTGTGGCCGGCGCCGTTGCCGTTCTTTGACGGCCGGGCCTCTTTCGCCTTGTCGGCGTCGAACGCCTCCTCGGGGGCGCTGCGCCGCCGCAGCGAACGCTCGGCCGCGATCTCGCGTTGCAGCCGGGCGTAATCCCCGCGGGTTGCTTCCAGCGCGCCTTCGGCGACGGCGCGCTCGGCGCGTTCGCGCTCGATTGCCGAATTGAGCTGCTCGATGCGCTTTTCTGCCTTGGTGTGGTTGGCCGCGGCTTCGGCCTTGAGCAGCTCGACCCGATCGGTCAACGACTTGATCTTGTCCTGGGCATGGGAGAGCGAGTTGTCGCGCGCCTTGACGGTTTCCGACAGCACGTTACTGCGGTCGTCACGACAAGCGTGTTTGTTCGAGTTTCTTGTTCTGGCGGTCATGGGCTTCGTTGGCGGCGATGAGTTGCTCGGCCTTCTTTTCCGCGCCGCTGCGGCCGAGCACCGCTTCGACCAATTTGGCTTCGGTGGCTCTGATTTCCTCGGTCCGCGCCACCAGGCTTTGGCGCATCTCGGCGAGCAGCTTTTCCGCCGCGGTGGACCGCGAGCGCATGGCGTCGAGCTTCAGGGTCAGCGCATAGACTTCCGATTGCCGCCGCTCGTTGGCTTCGTCCAAGGCTGCGGACAGCTTTTTGCGTTCATCTTCGACTGCGGCCAGGTTGTGTTCCATCTGTTGCAGGCGGGCGCGCGCTTCGGACAGGGCATTCTCGATCTCGGCGAGGCGGCGCGAGGTCGCGAGGATTGGGTCAGGGTCTGATCGAGCGCCGTCTGCAGCGAGTCTTTTTCGTTCTCCAACAGCGCCAGCCTTTCGCGCGCCAGGTTTGCCGCCGCCTCCGATTCGATAATCCGCTTGTCCGCGGTATCGGCGCGTTCCAGCAGTAGCCGCTTCTCGTCGCCCAGCGACCGGCCATGGTCGGCTCTTCGCCCAATTGCTTTTCGAGATTGGCCAAGGCGACACGCATCGTCGCGATCTCGCCGGTCAGCTTGCCCTTGTCGCCGTCCAATTCCTGCGCGGACTGCTGCGCCGCCGTCAATTCGCGGGTCAGGCGATGATTGTCGCCTTCCAGCTCGGACGATTTCTTTTCCAGCCCCTCGAATTCGGAGCGCAACGTCTCGTGGCTCGAGCGCAGCTCGGTCAGCGCGCCGCGCAAGCTTGCATTGTCGAATTTCGCCTGTTCGAGCGTGCTGAGCAGGTTGTGCAGCGGATCGACCAGCTTGCCGAAGGTTTCCTTCAGTTCGTCGAGCGCGCCGAACTGCAGCCCGGTGTCGATCAGCAAATGTCGCAGCGCTTCGTTGTCGCCGCCGATGCGTTCGCCGATATTGGCGAAAGTCGACTTGCCGTTGTCGTCAGGACGATTTGAGTTTTGCGGCTTGCTGGTCAGCGCCGCCAGGGTCTCAGGTGTCGAAGAGACGCCGGCGCGCGCAAGAAAGTCGGAGACTTTACGCATCGGACCCACCCCAATACTTCACACAACAAGTATTAACCATAGCGGTAATCGCATCCTGCCACAACCGGAATGGGCTCTGGCGGCGCGACGGTCGCGCGCAGTCATCAAACACGGGCCGGATCGTCGGCGCTTATTTGCTGCACTGTGACAGTTTCAAGTAATCGAATACCGCCAAGGAGATAGCCGGCTCTGGAACTTCGGACGATGAGGCCGGCGGCTAGGTACGACCCACAG
>CAWEVI010000029.1:0-411527 GCA_963812475.1 uncultured Alphaproteobacteria bacterium | reverse complement strand
GATTTCCTGGCGCAACGGTGCGGTTGTCCGTGACGCCACCGGACTCTGGGAACAGGTTGCGGCGATCCTGGCGCCTGCCGGGCTGCTGCGGACCGATATCGTATTCAACAGGGAGACCGTCGATGGCGACTGACATGGAACTGGCTGAACTCGCCGAGCCCGGTGCATCCAGCAACGAAAGCGGCTCGCCGCGCAGCGCCCGAGAGCTGGAGGCGGTCTATGACATACCGGTTACCGTGAGCGCCGTGCTTGGCAAGGCGACGATGCAGGTGAGCCAGCTCCTTAAACTAGGCCGTGGCGCCGTGGTCGAATTGGATCGAAAGCTGGGCGAGGCGATCGACATCTACGTCAACAATCGCCTGGTCGCGCGTGGCGAGGTGGTGATGGTGGACGACAGCCGTCTCGGCGTGACCATGACGGAAATCGTCAAGACCGATCGGACGACGTGAGGCAGCGCCGATGCGTGTTCTGATCATTGGCTCGCTGGCTGGCGAACTCGGTCAGGCAGCGCGCATCGCGATCGCGCGCGGCGCGAAGCTCGACCAGGCGGATAACGCCGATGCCGGCCTGGCGCGCCTGCGCGCGGACGGGCGCATCGACCTCGTGCTGTGCGATCTGGCGCACGACGTGGGCGCGGTGGTGCGCGCGCTCGCTGCCGAACGCATCGCGGTGCCGGTTGTCGCCTGCGGCACCGGCGACGACGCAGAGGCGGCTGCCCGCGCCATTCGCGAGGGAGCGCGCGAGTTCCTGCCGCTGCCGCCCGATCCGGACCTGATCGCCGCCATCCTGGAGGCGGCCACCGGCCAAACCCACGCGATGATCGTGCGCGACCCGGCCATGCAGGAAACCGTCCACCGCGCCGAACAGGTCGCGATGTCCAACGCCTCGGTGCTGATCATGGGTGAATCTGGCACTGGGAAGGAGGTGCTGGCGCGCCATATTCATCGACGTTCGCGCCGGTCCGCAGGCGCTTTCGTCGCGCTGAACTGTGCGGCAATCCCCGAGAACCTGCTGGAGTCCGAGCTGTTCGGCCACGAGAAGGGTGCGTTCTCCGGCGCCGTCGCACGCCGTATCGGCAAATTCGAGGCGGCGGATGGCGGGACGTTGCTGCTCGACGAAATCAGCGAGATGGATATCCGCCTGCAGGCGAAGCTGTTGCGCACCTTGCAGGAAAGGGAGATCGACCGGCTGGGCGGGGCGGCGCCCGTGCGCGTGGATGTGCGCATCCTTGCCACCGCCAACCGCGACCTGCTGGCCGAGGTACAGCGCGGCACGTTCCGGGAGGATCTGTATTTCCGCCTCAACGTCGTTTTGCTGCGAATTCCCCCGCTGCGCGAGCGGCCTGGCGACGTTGCGGCGCTGGCCGAGCATTTCGCCCGCCGCTATGCCGATGTGAATGGGTTGCCGTTCCGCGCACTGTCACGCGAGGCGTTGCTTCGTCTCACGTCGCATGGCTGGCGGGGCAATGTGCGCGAACTCGAGAACGTTGTTCATCGCGCAGTATTGCTAGCCGATGGTTCACAAATCGACGCCAAGGCGATCGAACTGGGCCCGCCTGCAATTGTCGCTCACGCGTCCGGCGCAATCGCTGGTGCCGGCGGCATTGCCACACTGGTCGGGCGAAAGATGGTCGAAGTCGAGCGCGACCTGATCATCGGGACGCTTGGGCACACACTTGGCAACCGCACACACGCGGCAACGATCCTCGGCATTTCGATCCGCGCACTCCGCAACAAGCTGCGTGATTACTCGGCGCAGGGTGTCATGGTGCCGCCGCCTGGCGCGGGCGTCGTCGCGTGACCGTAATGCGCACTTCAACGGCCCCCTCCGCCCAGCCCTTTCCCGCGAGGGGATGGGGAGTTTTAGTCGACATTCTCCCCCTCCCCTCGCGGGAGCGGGCTGGGGGGAGTGGGACGCGCCCCAATTCCAATGCCTGATTCGGTCGCCTCCCAAAGCTTCCTGCCCGCACTGACTGCCCGATTACGGCAGTATGCACCGGGCAGCGATGTCGGGCTCGCCCTCGGCGTGATTCTGCTGCTTTCGGTGCTGGTCCTGCCGCTGCCGACGCTGCTGCTCGATCTGGGTTTGGCGCTTTCGATCACCTCCGCGGTGCTGGTCCTGATGGTGGCGCTGTTCCTCAACCGACCGCTTGATTTCTCCAGCTTTCCCACGCTGCTGCTGCTGACCACGCTGCTTCGCCTGTCGCTCAACGTCGCCGTCACGCGGCTGATCCTGTCGCACGGCAACGAGGGGCCGCTCGCGGCCGGGCATGTGGTCGCGGCATTCGGCGGTTTCCTGATGGGCGGCGACGTGGTGATCGGCCTGATCATCTTCTCGATCCTGTTGGTGGTGAACTTCATGGTCATTACCAAGGGATCGGGACGCATCGCGGAGGTCGCCGCCCGATTCAGCCTGGATGCAATGCCCGGCAAGCAGATGGCGATCGACGCCGATCTTTCCGCCGGCCTGGTGGACGAGAAGGAGGCGCGGAGGCGGCGGCGCGAACTGGAGGAAGAAAGCAGCTTCTACGGCGCGATGGATGGTGCCGCGAAATTCGTCCGCGGTGATGCAATCGCGGCGTTGATCATCACGGTGATCAACATCCTGGGCGGCTTGGCGATCGGCATGGTGCGTCACGGCATGTCATTCGCAGACGCCGCTGCCACGTTCACAACGCTGACCGCCGGCGACGGTCTGGTCTCCCAGATCCCGGCATTGCTGGTCTCCACAGCCGCCGGCATCGTCGTGACCAAGGGCGGCATGGAAGGCACCGCCGATGCCGCGTTGATCCGACAACTTGGCCGCAGCCCGAAGCCGCTCGCCATGGCCGCGGGTGCCGCGACCGTGATGGCGGTGTTGCCGGGCCTTCCAATGCTGCCGTTCCTGGCACTCGCAGGCCTGGCAGGCGGCGGCGCCTGGATGCGCTACAAGCACCCCCAGGATGCCCCGGCCGCAGATGCGACGGCGGTGCCGCTGATCGCGACCGAACCGCCGATCAGCGACGCGCTGCGGATTGACATGATCCGACTGGAGTTGGGCTATGGCCTGCTGACTCTGGCCGGTGGCGACGCGCCGCGGCTCACCGAGCAGATCAAGGGCCTTCGCCGTTCGATCGCCACCGAAATGGGTTTTGTCCTGCCTCCGGTGCGCATCCAGGACAACATGCAGCTCGGCGCGGATGCCTACTCGATCCGCATAAAGGAGATCGAAGCCGGCACCGGCGTCCTGCGGCCCACCATGCTGCTGGCAATGGATCCCAAGGGGAACATGCCGGACGTGCCCGGCGAGCAGACGCGTGAGCCGGCGTTCGGTCTGCCTGCGATGTGGATCGATCCGGCCGCCAAGGAGGAGGCGATGTTCCGCGGCTGCACCGTCGTCGATCCCCCCAGCGTGCTGACCACCCATGTGACCGAGGTCGTGCGGGAGAACATGGCGGAGCTGCTATCCTATACCGAGACGCAGAAGCTGCTCGACGAATTGCCGCGCGAGCAGCAGAAGCTGGTAGCGGACCTGATCCCGTCGCAGATCACCACCGGCGGCGTGGAACGTGTGCTGCAGGCTTTGCTTGCCGAACGGATTTCCATTCGCGACCTGGCGACGATCCTGGAGGCTGTCCAGGAGGCGTGCGGCGGCGCGGCCCGCGCGATTCCGATCATTGTCGGTCATGTGCGCGCACGACTGGCTCGCCAGATCAGCGACAGTTACACCGGCGTCGGCGGCTTCATCCCGCTCGTCACGCTGTCGCCCCAATGGGAAGCGGAATTCGCCGAGGCACTGACCGGCCCAGCTGAAGATCGCCAGCTGGCAATGGCTCCGAGCCGATTGCAGGAATTCATGGAGCGTCTGCGCAGCACATTCGACACGGCGGGCGCCGCCGGCGAGACGCCCGTGCTGCTGACATCCGGCGGTATCCGCAGCCATGTCCGCGCCATCGTCGAGCGCATCCGTCCGACGACGCCGGTTTTGGCGCAGGCGGAGATCCATCCGCGGGCGCGCATCCGGACGGTTGGGACGATCTGATGGCCCGTGACGCGCAATGCGCCTGAAACGCTACCGTGCACGGGGTATGGCCGAAGCGATGGCGAAGGTGCGCGCCGAACTGGGGGAAGACGCGCTGATCCTGGCCACCCGCCGCGTGCGCGACGGAGTGGAGATCACCGCCGCCCTGGAACCGGATGAAACGCCGCTATTGCTGCCACCACTGGCGCCGCCGAATCCTGACCTGGTCGCCGCGCTCGAATTCCACTCCGTGCCCGCATCACTGCGTGCGGCACTCCAGCAGGGTGAACTCGCGACTGCCCTGGCCGTCACGCTGCCGTTCTCGGCATTGCCCCTGGGCGTCAATGAACGGCCGGTGCTGCTGGTTGGTCCGCCAGGGGCAGGCAAGACCCTGACCGTGACCCGTCTGGCGACCCGACTGGTGATGGCCGGCGTGGCACCCATGGTGATCACCGCCGATGGCAAGCGCGCAGGCGCGACGGAACAGCTCGCGGCCTTCACCAGACTGCTTGGTATCAGCCTGATCGTCGCCTGTCATCCTGTCACACTTGGACGGGCTCTCACGCGCCGGCAGGATGCAGCGCCGGTGCTGATCGACACGCCGGGCTGCGATCCGTTTGATCCGGTGCAACTTGAAGAACTTACGGTACTCGCGGCTACAACCGACGCCGTCATGGTGCTGGTATTGCCGGCGGGCCTTGATCCGGCGGAGGCGGCGGATCTGGCAGTTGCCTACGCAGCCGCCGGTGCCACCCTGCTGGTGGCCACAAGGCTCGATCTGACACGCCGCCTGGGCGGCATCCTGGCAGCCTCCGCCAGTGCGCGGCTGGCATTGACCGAGGCGGGCATCGCGCCGGACGCCGCCAGCGGCCTGCTGCCGATCACGCCCGGCTGGCTCGCCACGCGACTGCTCACATTCCCGCGCATGGAACCCCGCCAATGACCATCGGCCGCATCGTTGCCGTCGCCTCCGGCAAGGGCGGCGTCGGCAAGACCTGGTTCGCCATCACGCTCGCGCACGCGCTGGCCCGCCAAGGGGTGAGCGTGCTGTTGTTCGACGCGGACCTTGGGCTTGCCAACATCGACGTCCAGCTCGGCCTGACGCCGAAGCAGGATCTTGGCGGCGTCGTCGCCGGCAGCGCCACCATTGCGGAGGCAACGCTGCATTTTGCGGACGGCGGCTTCGACATCGTCATGGGCCGGTCTGGCTCCGGTGCGCTGTCGTCGCTCGACCCCGCCGCGCTGGAACGTGTGCTGACCGCATTGCGGCAGCACGCTTCGCGCTACAACGTGGTGCTGGTCGATCTCGGCGCCGGGCTGGACCGGACCGTGCGGCGGATGTCGGCCTGGGCCGACACGCTGCTGGTCGTCGCCACCGACGAGCCGACCAGCCTGACCGACGCCTATGCCGTGCTGAAGCTGCATGCGGCCGATCGGCATGACGGCGATGCCCGTGTGGTGGTCAATCTGGCAGCCACGCGCTCCGCCGGGGAACGGACCTTTGCCACATTGCAACGCGCCTGCGCGACCTTCCTCGGGCGGTCGCCCCGGCTCGCCGGCGTGATCCGGCGCGACGACCGCGTGCGCGATGCGATCAGGCGCCAGACGCTGCTGCTCACGCGTCACCCGGCCTGCCCGGCCGCCGCGGACGTGGAGGCCACTGCCGTTTTCTTGCTCACGGCGTAACACTTTGTCGCGCACGCGACCCCATATGCGCGCCTGCGAACGCTTTGCCTCCGACGGACGCCGCCCCACATATCGGCGCGGAGGGGTACATGCAGCTGATCCGCAGCAACCGCAATCGCGACCTGCGCGTGGACTTCTTCCGCGGCCTTGCCCTGTGGTGGATCTATACCGACCATATCCCCGGCGATGTGCTCGGCGACTACAGTCTGCGCAACTTCGCCATGTGCGACGCGACCGAGATCTTCGTGCTGCTGGCAGGTTTCGGCGCCGGTCTGGCCTATGGTTTGGAAATGGACCGGCAAGGCTACCTGTATGCCGCAGCCGATGCGCTGCGCCGGGCATGGACCCTCTATATCGCCCACATTTTTCTGTTTGTCGTCTACACGGCCCAGGTCGCCTATTCAGCCACCGCGCTCGACCGCATCTTCTACTTGGAGGAGACGCGTCTCGACGTTCTGGCAGAAGCGCCGTATCGAGCACTGCTCGAGGCGTTGCTGCTACGTTTCCAGCCCAGCCTGCTGAACATATTGCCACTTTACGTGGTGCTGCTGCTGATGTTTGCCGCGGCCCTGCCGTTGTTGCGCCGGCCTACGCTGCTGTTCGCGATATCACTGGCCGGATACGCGGTGGTGCGATTCACCGGCGTCAATCTGCCGGCCTGGACCGGCGAAGGATGGTACTTCAATCCACTGGCCTGGCAACTGCTGTTCATGATCGGCGCCATCCTGGCCTACGCGCCGCCGAAGATGCCGCGACCGCATTGGCCAATCGACCTTCTCGCCGTTCTGGTATTGCTGTCCGGGATCATCGTCATCTGGGTCATCGACATCCATCCGCCGATCCTGGCCTTGATGCCGGCGCCGGTGATCCGCTTCATCATCACTGAGGACAAGACCGGCCTGCACCCGTTCCGGCTACTGTCCATTCTGTCGCTTGCCTGGTTGACCGTCCGCCTCGTCCCGTTTGACGCGGCCTGGGTGCGCACCCGCCTCGCGGCGCCGCTGGTGCTGATCGGCCAGAACTCGCTCTCGGTGTTCTGCTCCGGGATCTTCTTCGGCTTCCTCGCCAGACTGGGTCTGGAAGCGGACGAAAGCGTTGGGATGCAGGTGGCGGTCAACCTGCTCGGCGCGCTTGCCATGGTCGCGGTCGGCGGGCTCGCGGCGTGGTATCGCAGCAAGGGACGCACACCCGCGTCCCGTCCGTCCGTCAGCTTGCCGGCAGTCGCGAGGACTGATACCGGATAAGGCGGAATGCTCCGGTTGGCCTCCCGTCTGCTTGCCTGTGCCATCCTTGCGTTGCCGGCGCCATCCTGGGCGGCCAGCGATACGGGTGACGCCTGCGGTGCGCCCGAGGAATTCACCACTACCGGTGCGCCACTGGGACAGCTGGCAACGGCAATCGCTGCGGGAGGTCCTGTCGCGGTCCTGGCCGTCGGCTCGGCCACCACGGTCGGTTCTGTCAGCTCCGCCACCGGACTTCCCACCAGTGCAATGCCGGGTGCGACGTTTCCATGGCATATGACTCGCGCCCTGGAGGCCGCGCTGCCAGGGGTGAAGTTTGCGCTTACGGTGCGCGGCGGGCGCGGTATGACAGCCGAGGAGATGCTGCCTTTGCTGGATGCGGCGCTGAAGGAGCAGCATTATCCCCTCGTGCTGTGGCAGACCGGCACGGTTGAGGCGGCCCGCGGGTTGCGGCCGGACGGCATGCTGGACGTGCTGCACACCGGCGCGGAACGTGTCCGCGATGCGGGCGGCGATCTTGTGCTGATCGACCCTCAGTTCAGCCGCTTCCTGCGCGCCAACACCGATCTCGATCCGTATGAGGGCGTGCTGCAACAGGTCGCCACGATGCCGGGCGTTGTGATGTTCCATCGCTTCGATCTGATGCGCGCCTGGGCCAACGACGGGCGGATCGACCTGGAGCACACGCAGAAGGCGGACCGGGACAAGGCTCTGGACGACCTGAACGAATGCCTGGGCAAGGCCCTGGCGCGGTTCGTGCTGAGTGGCGCGGACGTGCAGAAGAAGTAGGTAACATCAACCGCACGGATACGAAGCGCGCGAAGCTGCTTTGCGGCTGACGGTCACCGCCGGCATGCGGATCGAGGAGGAACAGGGATGCGGCGAGGCGTCAGGCGTGGGTTCATTCTGGGCGTCCTCGCCGTAGGCGTGTTTCTTGTAGTGGCGCTCGCGTTCTTCATCCGCACCCGGCCCTACGAACGTCCGGTCATCGCGCAGGAACCGGGTGGCCAGGACGCATCGTTCGACGGCATCAGCCAACTGATCGCCGATGCGCACAAGCGGGGGACGATGCTGCACGTGCTGTGGACGCACGGGATGTGCACACACGAGTTGAACTGGGCCGTCAATCGAGCGACGCAGATTGCGGCGGCACTCGACGGCACCGCGACCCAGACGGACGCCATCGAGGAGACCGCCGGCATGACGCGGGTGCTTTATGCGGTCAAAACGCCCGGTGGCGATTTCGATGCGACGTTCGTGGTCTGGTCGCCGATGACGCGGCCCTTCAAGCGCGAACTCGACTTCGATGCGCCGGGCAGCGACCCCGCGACATCGTTCCCATACCAGCGCGCGACGCTGAACGGGGCGCTGAAGACCAAGCTGATCAACGACTGCCTGTCGGACGCCGTGGTCTATGGCGGCCAGCATGGAGACCCGATCCGCGCTGCGATGAAACTGGCGGTCTGCCGCGAGCTTGGCGGCACGCCGGTTCCCGGTCAGCCCTGCGATTTCACCGCCGCCGAGCTTGACCGTCCGATTGCGGTGATCACCGAGAGTCTGGGGAGCAAGATCCTGTTCGACGCCGCCCGGGCGATCTATGAGGAGGCGGGTCGCATCGGGGGCGCGCGCAACGCGATGGCCCAGCGATTCGCGTCCGTGCAGATGATCTACCTCATGGCAAACCAGATCCCGCTGCTGGATATCGCCAGTCCGTTACCGCCGCAACTGGAGGCGGATGCTCAGATGGACGAAGTTCCCCACGACTCCAGCCTGGGCCACATGGTCGGGATGATGCACCGGGCGCGGACAGCGATGCAGCCGGACAACACCACAGCGATGGCGGTGCCGACCGTGGTTGCGTTCACCGATCCCAACGACCTGCTAAGCTATCGGCTGATCCCGTCCGTGCTTGATGTCGCGCGTGCGCGCCTGATCAACGTGATCGGATCGAACGAGACAACGTGGCTGGGGTTTCTTGAGCGCCCGGATACGGCGCATTGCGGGTACACTTGGAACGCAACGGTGATCGGCCTCATCGCGCACGGCCACCAGGTAGGCCAGCCGCTGCCGGAGGCGCCGATTACCGGTCCGCGAAGGTGCTCATAGGCCAGACGTGTGGCCACCGGCATCAGACCTGATCGAGAGCAATCCGGATATACTTTGCCAATTCGCCGCGACGGTATGGCTTGAGCAACAGCGGAACATCGGGGCGATCGGTGCCGGCACGGTGCACGTTCGCATATCCCGACGTGACCAGGGCCTTCAGCCCACCCCTCACGCCACGCGCCTTGCCGATCAGATCGAAGCCGGTCATTCCGCCCGGCATGACGACATCGCTGAACAGCAGATCGATGCGCCCGTCGCGCCGGATGATGTTCATGGCCGACGGGCCATCCGCGGCCGTCAGCACGCGATAGCCCAGATCGCTGATCGCGGTGACCGCGAGTTCAAGCACTTCGGGATTGTCTTCGACCACCAGGACCGTTTCGTCCCCGGTCGGTGGCGGATTTGTTCCAGCGTCCGGGCTTTCTGCTGTCGCCTTCACCTGATCGCAGCGCGGCAGATACAGGCGGAAGGTCGTGCCAAGGCCGGGCTTCGTATCGATCGTGACGTGCCCGTCGGATTGCTTAATGAACCCATAAACCTGGCTGAGGCCGAGGCCGGTTCCCTTGCCCACCTCCTTGGTGGTGAAGAACGGTTCGAATGCACGCGCGGCGATGTCCGGATCCATGCCCGTGCCGCTATCGGTGACCCGGACCATGACATACGACCCCGCGGTCAGGTCAATCGAGCGGGATGCCTGCGCCGCGTCGATCACAACGTTGCTCGTCGCGATCTCCAGAATGCCGCTAGACGGCATGGCATCCCGTGCATTGACGACAAGATTGAGGATCGCCGCCTCGAACTGTGCCGCATCGATCCGGCACACCCACAGTCCTGGATCGAATGATACGTTCAGCGCGATCGTCTCGCCCAACGCTCGGCGGAGGAACGGCTCGCAACCGACAATAACCTCATCCAGCGCCACCACGTCGAGCTTCAACGTGCTGCGCCGCGCGAAGGCAAGCAGCTGCTGCGTGAGCTTGGTTGCCCGGTCGGTCGCTGCCTCGGATGCCTTCAAGAGGCGCATGAGCCTCGCGCGCGGCAGCTCCCGATCACCTTCAAGCGCCGCGCGGATCACTTCCAGACTGCCGACGATGACCGCGAGAAGATTATTGAAGTCGTGCGCGATGCCGCCGGTCAGCTGGCCGACCGCTTCCAGCTTCTGCGTATGCCACAGCACCTCCTCAGCCTTGCGGCGTTCGGTGCTTTCGATTTCCAATTGCTGGTTGAGCGCGAGCAATTCGCTTGTGCGCCTGGCGACCTCGGTCTCCAGACTGTCATTCATTCGACGCAATGCCTGCTCGGCGCCGCGCATTCGCAGCAGTGCCTTCACCGTGGCCTGGAGTTCCTCCGGTTCGATGGGTTCCACCAGGAACCCATCCGCGCCGCCTTCCAGCGCCAGTGCCCGATCATGCGGACCGGTGATCGCAGCCGATGTCTGGAGCACGGCGGCGCTGGGAAAGGCCGCCTTGATCTGGCGACAAACGTCACTCCCATCCATGTCCGGCAGCCGGGTATCGAGCAGAACCAGATCCGGCAGCGCAGCGGAGCAGCGCTCGATCGCCGCGCGTCCGGTTGCCACCCCAACGACGTTGTAGCCGCTCCTGCGCAGGCGGTGCACCTTCAAATAGCGCCCGGCCTCATCGTCGTCGACGACCAGGATGCTGGTGGCCGGGTTGGTCATCTTGCCCATGACGGCTCAGTCCGAGGTACAACACGCTCGATCGTATCGATCAACATGTCGGACGACATGTCCGATTTCGACAGTATGTGGGAGGCACGTTGCAGCAGTGGGCGGTTGTCCGGTTCCAGGATGGCGGACGTCAGGATAATGACCGGCACGTCGGCGACAGTCGCGTCATCACGCATCCGTTCGAGAAATTGGTAGCCGTTCATCTCCGACATGTTGAGATCAAGCAGAACCACATCCGGATGCTCATCATACAGGCATTGGAGGCCTTCCAGACAGTTGCTGATTGCGTGAAGGCTGTAACGACTTCGTGGCAGCAACTGGCGCACCAGATAGCGCATGATCTCCTCATCATCGACCAGCAGGACCTTGGTGATGGAGCGCCGGCCAGTCAGCCGGTCGAGCAGCCCGATCAGCAGTTCACCATCGACCGGTTTCGCAACGTATTCATCCGCTCCCAGGTGAATCGCCTTGCGCTCCTCGCCGGAAGAGGACATGACGACCAAAGGGATGTCGGCATAGGGTTCCTGCTGGCGAAGTTGCAGCAGCAACCGCCAAGTCTCGTCTCCCAGGAGCACCACATCGAGCAGGATCGCGACGGGACGGACCAACCGCAAAATCTGCTGCGCACGCCGGATCGAGCGTGTGTGAAGCGTTTGATACGGCGTATCCGAAAGAATGCGCTTCAGCGCGAATGCGTCGGCCGGGTCATCTTCCACTGCAAGCACCGGGACCCGGCCAGGCTCGAGGTTCCAGGGCTCCTCCGCATCATCCGCATCCCCCATGGCCTCGGGATACGATCGCGGCAGCGTTACCGAAAAAGTCGATCCCTCGCCTGGCGCGCTCTCAACAGCGATGCGTCCACCGAGCAGCTCGGCCAGCTTTTTCGACAGCGGCAGACCGAGGCCGGTACCCTTCACGCGCGACTGCAGGCGGTGCGTAATCTGGCCGAATTCCTGAAAGATCAGCTCGAGATCGTCCTTTGCGATGCCAATGCCGGTGTCGCATACGGTGAAGGTCACGGTATCGGTCGCCGGGTCCGCCGCAGCCGACACCCGTACCTCGCCGCGCTCGGTGAACTTGAGCGCGTTCGAGATGAAGTTGCGTAGAATTTGGGAAACCTTGCCTTCGTCGGTGTCGAGCGGCGGCAGGTCGGCGGCTTCCTCGAACACCAGCGCGACAGCATCGCCGACGAGCAGCGGCCGCAGCATGCCGCGCAGAGCGCCGAAGATGGAATTCACGGTGAACTCGGACGGCACGACGACCGTCTTGCCTGCCTCCACCTTCGCCAGATCGAGCAGATCATCGACCAGCTCTGTCAGGTTTTGCGCCGCCTTGCGAATGAACCGGACCTGCGTCTCCTGCTCGCCGGTCAGCTCGCCGTCGCTGCGGTCCAGCAGCAGCCGCGACAGCGCCAGGATCGAATTGAGCGGGGTGCGGAACTCGTGACTCATGTGCGACAGGAACTTCGATTTCAGTTCGTCCGCACGACGCAGATGGTCGGCGCGCTCGTCCAGCTCGGCATACAGCGCGACCACGCCGCGATTGGTATCCTGCAGTTCCTGATTGAGCCCTTCCAGCTCCTCCTGGCGCGATTTCAGCTGATCCAGCTGCACCATGATCTGCTGATTCTGCTCGCGAATCTCCGCCATGGCGTCGGGCGGACCATCCGACGCCAAGGTCTCCATGATCGCCTTGAGTGCCGTGGCAGTGACCGGCGGCTTCCGTGGCGGCAGGACCTTCCCAAGGCGTACCGTCGTCCCTCCGCCCGGCCTGGAATCGACATGGAACTCATCCATCAAGCGCTGCGCGCCCAGCAGACCAAGGCCCATGCCGGTGGTCGATTTGTGGGATCCGGCGAGAATCGCCGGCAAATCGGCAATCCCCGGCCCCTTGTCGCTGACGCTGATGACGAACGTTTGCGGCGCCCTGCTGGAGATCAGCCCGAATTCAACCTGCCCGCCGCCGGCATACTCGAAGGCATTGCGCGCGATTTCCGAAACCGCGGTGGTGATCCGTGTCTGGTCCTGCGCCTCGAAGCCGATCAATTCCGCCAGGCGACGCGTCCGCTTGCGGACCAGGACGATGTCCGTCTCCGCACCGATCGAGATCAGCAGCAGGCGCGGGTTCATGCCCCCACCTGCAACACGGGCCGCATCGCAACCACCGAGGCATCGTCGCGTGCGCGGCGATGGTCGCGCAACAACACACCGGCGATCAGGCTGGGGTGTTGGCTGGCAAGGCCGGGATAGGCGGCAAGATCCCAGCGGCCGGTGATGCCGTCGGAGTGAAGGATCACCAGCGGATTGCCGGTAAAATCGTAGGTGAACTCACGGATGCGCGGGGCGATATGCCCGGCCGTGCCGTTGTGCGAGACCATGTGCCGCGTGCCGGCGGCGGTGACCAGCGTGCCGCTGATATTGCCGACGCCGGCAAATCGCACCGTGTGAGCGGCCTCGTCGATGCGCGCGACGGCCACCGCTGCACCACGCGTCGGCATCAGCGCGCGATGCATCCGATCGATCACCTCCTCGCAGGTCGCGTCCGCATGATCCAGGAACGCGCGCACACCGATCTCCGCGGCGCGAGCCGCCTCGACGCCATGGCCGGCGCCATCGGCCACCACGACCGTCCGGCCCCGAGCGGTCTCGCGGAATGCCCAATGATCGCCGCAGGCTTGCTCCCCCGGATAGGGCGCGACCACGGCGCCAAGCTGGGTGCGATATACGTCACGACCAACTTTCCGCAGGAAGCGCACCATGATCGCACTGCCCAGACCGGGGCGCGAATAGATCCGCACATTATCGGCCAGCCGCGCGATCGCGCCCAATCCGTTGCCCGGGCTACCGGCGGTCGAATAGCCGTCGTCCATGCAGCGTCCCACGTCGGCCATGCCGCTGCCACGATCCAGGGCGAGCAATTCCAGCCCGGCCCCGTCTGCGTCATCGCAGTGCGTAGCGAGGATCTGCCCGCTACCGGCATGTTTGAGCAGGTTGGTCGCCAGTTCGGTGACAACGATCGCCACGTCGCCGACGCGCGCCTCCGTCACGCCCGCCGCGCGAGCATAGGCGGTTACCAGCCGCCGGGCCTCGGCAACCTGACTTGCATCGTTGACAGCGGTGATCATGTCACTTTCCAGCGCGCCAGCGTCACCGTGGTGCCATGGCCAAGCGAGGATGTGATGGCAAATTCGTTTGACAGCCGCTTGGCGCCGCTCAGCCCCAGGCCGAGGCCGCCGCCGGACGTGTAGCCATCCTTCAACGCCAGGGCGATGTCGGGGATGCCGGGCCCCTGGTCGGTGAACGTCAGGCGCACGCCCTGCCTCCGTCCGTCGCGTAAAACCTCGATCCGCAGCACGCCACCCCCGCCGTAGTCGATCGTATTGCGGGCGATCTCGCTCGCCGCGGTCACGATCTTGGTCTGGTCCACCAAACTGAAGCCGGCCGCAACGGCCCGCGCCCTGACCGCCTGACGCACCCTGACGACGTCGTCCGAGGTGCGCAGCGGCATGGTCTCACCTGTCTCGATGAGCATCCGCGTGCTCGGCGTTGTCGATGATGCCACGGATCATCGCGAGGCCCTTGTCCACATTCAACGCGGTCCGCACCCCGGTGAGCGCTAAACCAAGCTCCACCAACGTGATCGCGACCGCCGGACGCATGCCGACGACAACGGTGACGGCGTCGAGCACCCGCGACATGGCTGCAATGTTATTCAGCATCCGGCCAATGAAGGAGTTGACGATTTCCAGCGCGGATATGTCGATCATGACGCCGCGCGCACGATCGGACACGATCCGCTGCGTCAGATCGTCCTGCAATGCCATGGCGAGCCGGTCGTGCATGTCCACCTGGATCGAGACCAGCAGGCAATCGCCGATCTTCAGGATCGGTATTTCGCTCATCAGGACTAATCCCCAGTGCCGAGCGCCTTGGCCCGATCGACGATGACCTTCTCGGTGCGGCGGAGCGCGAGCCGCAGCGCATCCGCCATGGTCGCCTTGGAAACGACGTTGAGCTCCAGGCCGAGATGGACGATGGTCTGGGCAATCTGCGGCCGGATGCCGCTGAGGATGCAGTCGGCGCCCATCAGCCGGGCGGCGGAGATCGTCTTGATCAGATGCTGCGCGACCAGAGTGTCCACGGTTGGCACCCCGGTGATGTCGATGATGGCGATTTCCGCGCCCGCCTCAACAATGCGCTCGAGCAAATTCTCCATGACGATCTGCGTCCGCGCACTGTCGAGTGTTCCGATCAGCGGCAGTGCGAGAATCCCGTCCCAGAGTTCCACCACCGGCGTCGACAGCTCGAGCAGCTCCTGCTGCTGTCGGCCGATCACCTCCTCGCGCGTCCGTGCGAAGCATTCGATGGTATAGAGGCCCAATGCATCGAGCAGGCGTGTGACAGCCCAGGTCAGGCGGCCGAGCTGCTCCGCATCCGCACCGATTTCGCGCCGCAGCATGTCGAACAGCGGCTCCTTGAGCGAGAAGACGAAGACAGCCGTCTCGGTCGGATTGAATCCCTGTGTGGCCCGGGCGCGGGAGAAATCCTCCAGCACCTCGCGCATCGGGGCCCATTCCGGGGCGGTGGTGTCGTCCAACCGTCCGCCCGCGGCGCCCTTGCTGAGCTGATCCAAGACCTGTCTCGCGAGATCCGCATTGGCGGCTTCGGCGGAGGGATCACGCGATGTGCCATCCCGCTTCTGAGCGGCCAGCCAGTCTTTCAGCAAGCCCTTCTGGTGCTTTTCGACCAGCCCGGCGAACGCGGTGTCGGCCATTCAATTCTCACCTTTATTGCGGCAACGGGCATCGAGTGCAGAACGGTGTCGTCAGAATTGTGGCGATACCGCCCATTCGAGCGTTGCACGTTATAGAAGTGCGCGCCACTGCCAATCGACGGACGATCAGGCCGTTCATCACGCGAACTTGCGCATACCCTCGCGCGGCCATAACCTTGCTCACGAGGTAGCCTGGGGGAGACGCTCGTGATCGACGAAACCCGGCCCCAACCAGATGCGGCGTCCGGCAAGGGCCACATTCTCCTCGTCGAGGACGACAAGGAATTCGCCGAGGCGCTTGGCAAGATCCTGCGCAATGCCGGCTTCGCTGTCAGGGTGGCGACCGACTTCCGAACGGCGCTTGAGGACCTGGAGTTGGAACGCCCGGTGGACCTGCTGCTCACCGACATCGTGATGCCGGGCAGCGTCAACGGTATCGCCCTGTCGCGCATGGCCCGGCTGCGTCGGCGCGATCTGAAAGTGGTTTACCTCACCGGCTACAACGTCCCGGGTGTCGAGACGGAGGCCTCCGGCCCGATTCTGAGGAAGCCGATCGATGATGCCGTCCTGGTCAGCGAAATCGAACGGATTCTGGCGACGCCCTGACGGCGGAGGCGACACCAGTACCTGACCGCCATCGCAGAGGTCAGCGGAACCCGGCCTTCTGCAGCCCGTCGAGGATCTGGCCGTGCGCCTCGTCCGTGCCGAATTGATCGGCGAATGTCCGGGCGTCGAGAAGCGGCCATAAACGCGCGGAGATGGAACGCTCCCGATCCGCATCCTGCTGTCGGCCCAGCTCGCCGTAGGCAGCCGCAAGCATCGGATGCGTGATCATCTGCGTGTTGCGTCCGGGGTCACGGTCGAGCGAGCGGTTGCAAGCTCCGACAGCATCGCTATACCGGCGAAGGAGATAGTACGCCATGCAGAGTTTGGCGGCTGCGAAGCCATTGGCTCGGTCGAAGCGAAGCGCACCCTCCAACCACGGCAATGCCTCGGTGGCCCTGCCCGCCCAGGTCAAAATGGCCCCGCGGTAGGCATAGTTGTTCGCATCGCTCGGATTGATTTCGAATGCTCGGTCGATTTGCTCGAGGGCAGTGTCGTATCGTTTTTTGAAGAGATCGATAAGAGCGAGCACACGATAGGCCCGAGTTGTTGCCGGATCCAGCGCGAGCGCCTTCTGAGCCAGCTCTTCCGCATGTCCGAGATCGTCCGCACGGAATTGGGACCATCCTGACACGACGGCCTCGAAATATGAGCCGCCCAATGCCGCATAAGCCTCGGCGTAGTTAGGGTCGAGATCAATGGCACGCTGAAAGAGTTCGCTTGCCTCGTCGTTGTTGTCACGCGTTTCTTGCGAGAGCATGTCGCGACCACGCAGAACGTATTCATACGCCGCGAGGCTGCTGGTTGGTTTGGCCAGTACGCGGTTCTGCTCGAAGCGGGTGAGCGTTACCGCCGCTGCGCCGACGACACGCTTGGCGATGTCGTCCTGCACGGCGAAAATGTCGTTGCCTTCGGCGTCGTATGTTTCGGACCACACATCCCGCCCGGTTGCGGCCTCGGTCAACGCGGCGCTGACGCGAAAACGATTGCCAGCGCGACGGATGCTGCCCTCCAGCAAATATTGCGCATTCAGCAGGCGTCCGATGTCCGCGGGGGAAACATTCGAATCCTTGAACGGGAAGCTTGCCGATTTCGCTATGACGAGCAGGTTCGAGAAACGGCTGAGGGCGGTAATGACGTCTTCGGTGGTCCCGGAGCTGAAGAAATCCTGAGCGGCGTCACCCGACAGGTTCTTGAACGGCAGCACCGCCACCGAGGAACGCCCGGCGAGGCGAGCCGGTGCGGCGAGGCTCGCCACGTCGACCGGCTTTGCCCCGGAGCCAAATCCGAACATATCGCGGCCACCGGCGTGAAGCGCCCACGCTATAAGACCGACTGAAACGATTGCAGCGACCCCTGCGGCGGCAGCCACGGGCGAGCGCCTTCTCCCTGGGCGACGTGCCGTGCTCGCTGTCGCGACACCCACTTCGTAAGCGCGAACCGGCTCGGCGATGTTCTTGACGCGATGGCTGCCAAGCGGGCGGTAATCAAGATCGAGTTTGTTTTTGACGTGCTCGTAGACGGTATGTGAGATACAGACCGACCCAGGCTTGGCGAGGGCCTCAATCCGGGCGGCTATGTTGACGCCATCGCCGAAGATGTCATCGCCATCGACAATCACATCGCCAAGGTTGACACCGATCCGAAGCTCCAGACGGCGTTCGGCCGGCATCCGATCATTGATTACACGGGATGCCCGTTGCATTTCGATGGCGCAGGTCAGCGCGTCGACGACGCTCGGAAAATCCGCCAGCAGGCTGTCACCCGCGGTACCCACGATGCGTCCGCCGCGTGCCGTTATCAGTGGATCGACAGCACGCCGAAGCCGTCCGAGTGCCTGGTGTGTGCCCGTCTCATCCTCGCCCATCAGACGGCTGAACGCGACCACATCCGCGTGCAGAATGGCGGCGAGTTTCCGCTTCCCGGAAGCTGCTTCCTCCCGGCCATGAGGCGCGGCATCGAGGTCTGCTGGTGTGCGAATAGGTTTGACCCTGCCATAAACAAATCGCATTATATTCAACGTCGCATTGGCATGCCATGGAAGTCTGTAGGCTGAGTATGCCCGGGAGGAAGACCATGTGGAACGTTTCATTTCCTGGCACGAGGCAGAGGGCGACGCTCCTCGGCCTGCTAATCGTGCCGCTGGTCGGATCTGCTGCCTGGGGCGACGAACCGAAACTTTCGATCAGCGGATACGATCCGGTGGCTTATTTCACCGAAGGAAAACCTGTTCCGGGCAACGCGGATTTTGAAACGTCGTGGCATAAGTTGCGCTGGCGCTTTGCCAGCAGCGAGCATCGCGATCTGTTCATCAAGGACCCGGAGCACTACGCGCCGCAATATGACGGCTATTGTGCGATGGGGGCGTCGATTGACGCCGATGCGCACAAGGACACCGTCGATCCCGAGGCCTGGGCCATCGTCGACGGCAAGCTGTACCTGGTTCACCACAACGGCTATTGGCTGGCGGAATGGCGGCAACACGCCAAGGAATACATCAAGCGGGCCGACGCGAACTGGCAGGTCATCGCTGATTTACCTGACCCCATCATCGTCGGACCACCCTGTGCCGCCTCCCCGCCGACAACCGAAGTCGCACTGCGCGATGGCGGACACTGGTTGGTCATCGGCGGGCAGGTCGCCCGCGACAACTCCGGGAATGTCGTCGGGAAGGGCGATATGCGGGCGCAGATCGAGCAAGTTGGCAAAAACGTCGACGCGTGCCTCAAGGCTGGCGGCGCAACAGTCAACGACATCATCTTTACGGTCAACCAAGTCACGGCGCCTGCCGAATTAGACAAATATCCCGATCTGCTCGCGCGCTATTTTGGCCCACCGTCGCCCAAGAGCACGACGGTCAGCACGCCGCAACTGGCCAGCCCTGACTACCTGTTGCAGGTCGAAGCCTTCGCAGCGATCAAGTAGGCGCGCCCTTGGTCACCGAACGTGGCGCCTACCGGTCGCGTCGCCCGCCATCCGGCGCGCGGGCTTCCTCCAGGGGCTCCTGTGCCGGCCGGCGGCACGGGGCAAGCGCCAGGTAGGGCTTCGGATCGACCGGCTTGCCATCGACCCTCACCTCGAAATGCACGTGCGGGCCATGTGCGCGCCCGGTCATGCCGACCCGGCCGATGACGGCGCCTTCCGCCACCGGCGCTCCAGGCGCAATGCCGGGCGCGAATGCCGACATGTGCCCATACCTGGTGATCAGACCATCGGCGTGGCGGATGTCGACGATATTGCCATAGTCATAGTACCACCCGGCATAGAGCACCGTCCCGCCCGCCGCGGCGCGGATCGGCGAGCCCAGCGGCGCCATGAGATCGATGCCGGTGTGGCCGTGGCCGAACCCGCGGGAAATCTCCCGCAGCTGCTCGGGCGGCATAAGCATACCATTGCAGGCGGAGTCCGCTCTCGCGGCCGCAAGCGCAGGCAAGGCGAGGCACAATCCAACCAGGAGGGTTGCCACACGCATCCGTGTAGGCAACAGGAAGTCGGGTGATAAGTCGAGTCAGCCTCAGTGGAGACCCGCGATCCGCCTGCTCGGAGGGATCTTCCCGCCGACGCCGATCATGTCGGTCGGCGTCCGATGCACACCGCCGATGCACTGCGGCACGCCGAGATAGGGTGCGGGATCCACCGGCCGGCCTGACCGCAGCATCTCGAAGTACAGATGCATGCCATAGGTGAGACCACTATGGCCGACCACGCCCAGCTTCTCGCCCGCCGCGACGGTGGTCTTACCCCCGGCAAGTGCCGGCGTGACCATGCCGAGATGGCTGTAGATGCCAACGAAGCCATCGTGCTGCACCACCACCTCGAGGCCGCCGGGACCCTTGCGCTGAATCCGCAGGACGCGTCCGGGGCCAGTTGCGCTGACCGGAGCGCCGGCCGGCGCCGGCATGTCGACGCCATAGTGATAGGTTCCCGCCAGCGGCCGGTTCGCCAGGATGCGCGGCCCGAACGGCGATGAAATGCAGGCAGAACTGACCGGCGGCAGCAAATTGGCCTCGGGTCCCGACAGCGATGCTGCGCTGGCGATGCACGGTGCGAGCGACACGACGACGGCGAGCCTCCAGGATGGCGGCATCCGATTTCCCCAGCGATCGGCAACACTGGCCATAAGGTAGCCGGATGAGACGCCAGGATCATGCCCGGTCCCGGTAAGATCGCTGTGCGTCGGCCGACACGTGACGGTGAAGGATCACAAGCGATGGACCGTCGGTTCGGCGACCTGATACCGGCGCAGCACATCCATGTCCGGGTCGCCGCCAAGTCCTGGTCCATCGGGCACGGCCACCCTGCCGTCCTTCGCCACCACCAGACCGTGGAACGGGCTTGCCTCGAGATCGATGAACAGACGTTCGAACGGGGCATCAGGCGCCACGGTTGCATTCAGGTGCAGGGACGCGAGGAAGCCCGGTCCGAAATAGGCATTGTGCGGTACCAGGCGGACACCGAACGCTTTCGCCAGGGCGGCGATCTCCAGCATCGCGGAGGGACCGCCGATCTTGATGACGCTCGGCTGCGCCACGTCGACCGCATCCGCCTCGAACTGGGCACGAAAGTCGTGCAGACCGGCCGCGTTTTCGCCGGCGGCGATCGGCACGCCGCCCTCGCGCCGCACGCGCGCCAGGCCAGAGTGGTCGCCCGGGGGCGAGACCGGCTCCTCCAGCCAGGTAAGATCGAACTCCCGCATGCGGCGCGCCATGTCGATCGCCTGCGACACTGTCCACGGGCAGTTCGTATCAACCATCAGTCTTGCGTCCGGACCGATCGCCTGCCGCGCCGCGCGCACCTCAGGCACGGTGATCTCGTGCAGCTTGATGTCGCGATACCCGCGCCCGATCGCGCGTTCGCATGCCGCCGCGACCATGCCGGCCTCGCCGTAGCGCAGCAGGCTGGCATAGGAGGTGAGTTGCGCCACCGGCGTCGCGCCCAGCAGCCGCCACAACGGCAGGCCGGCTGCCTTGCCGGCGATGTCCCACAGGGCGATGTCGAGCGCGGACAGCGCGAACACATGCGCCCCGTTACGGCCAAAGCCGTGGAACGCCTTCGAAAGCCGCTGCCGCAGACCGCTGATGTCGCGCGCGTCCTGGCCGAGGATCGCGGGTGCGAGCTGGGTGTCGATAACCGTTATCGTGGTTGCGGCGGAGGCATGGCCGAACGCCTCGCCCCAGCCTTCCAGGCCCTGGTCGGTGACGATGCGCAGCCACACGGTGTTCATCGACTGCCAGTTCAGGCCGCCCGTTGTCGCGGGTTTGCCGCCCATATCAAATGGAATGCGCGTCCAGCATGTCTCGACCGCCGTGATCTTCATCGTCGTTCTCCGGTTTCACATCGTGCATCCGGCGATGATCGGAGTTGAAGACCAGCGGGGCAAGATGCAGGCTCCGTCTGGAATTCCAGGAGCCGCCATGACAAGCCCTTGTATTCCGCATGCCAGATAGCGATATCCGTTCGGTCAACAGGCGAGCGAGCCCGTACCACATCGCTCCTATCCACGCTGACGGCGTGCCCTGGCCGAATCTCTTGATGTGCGATGAGTGGCTGCGATTGCCGGCGACGGAGCCCGCAACCGCACCCCACGGCTCAGCCTGAGCGCCTCCAAGTCGAAAACGAAAGTCGATACCATGTCTCGCGGCATTGCGAAGGCGCTGGTCGTGTCCAGTCTCGGACTTGTCATGGCCGGTCGCGGTTACAATACCGGCGACCACGCCGGGGCACGGTCACAAGCGGCAACGACACCGATCTCGGTCGTCCGATCTCGCGCTGACGCCGACGAAACCGCCAGCAATTCACGCGACATACACAGAAGGTTCATCATGATGCGCAAATACCTTTCGATCGCCCTCACCGTCTTCGGCCTGATCGGCGCAGCGTCTCTGCTGGGCGCGTGCCACACCACCGCCGGCGTCGGTCAGGACGTCTCCGCCACCGGAAATGCGCTGACCAACAGCGCCGAGAAGCACGCGCCGTAGGCCGCGCGACGCGGTCGGACGACAGTCTTAACAATTGGGAGAATGGCGTTGGCAAAAGGTCGCAGCCAAAGTAACCGTGAAGCCAAGAAACCGAAGGGGGGAAAGAAGCCCGCCCAGGCCGCGACAACCTTCCAGCGCCCGCCTCCGGCAATTCCGCCGCCGACAACAAAACAAAAAAATCAGACGACATGAACAAGGACAGGCTCCTCGGTGTCGGCAGGCAAATGCTCGGCTCAGCGAAGCAGGTCGTGGGCAAGCTGCTCGGTGATGCCAAGCTGGAAGCGGGCGGCAAGACCAACCAGGCTAAAGGCAAGATTCAGAACTCTATTGGAAGCGTGAAAGACACGCTGCAGCGTTAGGAAGCCTGACCAGGCTATTGCCAGTTCAGGTCGGCATCATCCTGCTGCTCATTGGAGTTTTTCCCACCTGGCCGCATAGCGTCAACTTGGGCTGTTTCGCCCGCGGCGCCGCGCCGGCGTGTGCTGATCGTCGGGATGATATTGCTTCTTGGCGGACTGATCTGACCCCAACCAGGATCGAACAACATTCATCCAGAGGCATCACGATGCGAACGACCCTGAAGCATACCATCGTCACGACAGGCGCCATTATCGGTCTGAGCACCTTTGCCGCCACTGCCGCTCCACCCGCCGGCGATCCCACCGCCACGCGCCCGTCCGCCACGACCAATAGCCAGTCAGCGACCAAGAACCATCCGGGTCTGCATCACAACATGGTCGACAGGGTCGAGCAGCGGATCGCCGACCTGCATGCCAAGCTGCAGATCACGCCGATACAGCAACCGCAGTGGGATCAGTTCGTACAGGTAATGCGCGGCAATGCGCAGAGCATGGATCAGACGTTCCGACATCGCGTGCAAACAATGTCCGCGATGACTGCGATGGAGAACATGCAGTCCTACGCCCAGCTCGCAACGACAAACGCGCAGGACGTGCAGAATCTCGTACCCGTCTTCCAGGCGCTGTACGACAGCATGTCCGACGCCCAGAAGCGGACGGCGGACCAGGTATTCCGCGACGATGCCCATCATGGCGATCACCCGCGGCATGGTTAGGAGCGGGCAGATGGTCAATCAGGCAAGTGCCACGCTTCGGCTTGTTTTGTTCGCAGGCCTGGGCGCCGCTGGCTTAACAGGATCGATCGCCGCTCCGGCCCATGCCAACAATCAGGAAAACGGCGACAGGCAATGGAACGGGTCGCGCCAGGAGCACCCGCATCAGCAGGTCCAGCAACACCAACACTGGCAGGAGCAACATCGCTACCAGGGGTACTACCGTCAGCCCAACGTGTACTACAGCGCACCCCCGGTAGTTTATCAGCCGCCCGGTGCATCCATCTACCTGGGCATCCCATATTTCTACAACTGAGCGCGGGCTGACAGCAGAGCGGCGGCGGCCACCGTCGTCGCCATGGCCGCTCGGGGCTCCGATGATCGTGCCGCGCGGCGACGCTTGCGGCAGGCCGGGCGCGCACAATAGGCTGCGCCATGCTGCGTTTCCTGCTGCGCCGGGCGGTACTCGCCCTACTGGTCTGTCTGACGGTGCTGGTGATCAGCTTCGCTTTGACACGGTTGTCCGGCGACCTCGCCATTTCCATCGCAGGGCCTAACGCCACCGCCGAAGATGTCGCGATCATCCGCAAGAATTATCGGCTCGATCGACCGCTGCCGGTGCAGTTCGTCGAGTGGGCGGTGCATGCCGCCGAGGGCGATCTGGGCCGCTCCTACCTCTATCACGCGCCGGTGGTCGATCTGATAACGGAGCGGCTACCGATCACGCTGACCCTCGGGCTCACCGGCCTGTCGATCGCACTGATCGTCTCCATCCCGCTCGGCATCATCGCCGCGATGCGCGAAGGTTCGGTGGTCGACAAGGCAATCAGCCTGCTGGCCCTGGCCGGCCAGGCGATGCCGAGCTTCTGGCTTTCGCTTGTGCTGATCATCTGGCTCGGCTTGAGGTTGCAGCTGTTCCCGATCTCCGGCGTCGATACCTGGGACGGCTACATCATGCCGGGCATCGTGCTGGCATTCTCCGCCATTCCCGCACTGATGCGTCTGACCCGAACCGGCATGATCGACGCGCTGTCATCGGACTACATCCGCACTGCCCGCGCCAAGGGGCTGAGCACAGCAAAAATCGTGCTGAAGCACGCGCTGCGCAACGCGGCAATGCCGGTGGTATCGGTCGCCGCGGTACAGCTTGGATTCATGCTCGGCGGTTCGATCGTCATCGAGGCGGTGTTCGCCCTGCACGGCGTCGGTTATCTGGCATGGGAATCGATCAGCAAGAACGATTTTCCCGTCGTGCAGGCGGTCGTGCTGATCCTCGCCATCATCTATATCGGGTTGACGCTCGCCGCCGACATGTTGAACGCGGTGCTCGACCCGCGATTGCGCACCGAATGAGCACCACCGTGCTCGCGGCGCGGCACAGCCTCCTTCCGGTGCGGCATCTCGCCACCGGGTTTGGTGCATTGATAGTCGGCGCAGTGCTGCTGGCCGCGATCTTCGCGCCCTACCTCGCACCGCACGATCCGTTCGCTCAAGATCTCAATCTGCGCCTGGTCCCGCCCGAGTGGATGGACGGCGGATCGTCCTTGCATCCCCTCGGCACCGACCAGCTTGGCCGGGACTATCTGTCGCGTTTGATCTATGGCGCCCGAATCTCCATGACGATCGGCCTCTTCACGGTGATAACCTCCGGGTTGATCGGCATCACATTGGGTGTGCTCGGCGGTTATTTTGGCGGGCGTGTGGACGATGCGGTGATGTTCGTCATCACATGCCGACTGTCGATTCCGCTGATCCTGGTGGCGCTGACCGTGGTGGCGCTGGTCGGAAGTTCGCTGACGGTGGTGATCCTTACGCTCGGCCTGCTGCTGTGGGAGCGGTTTGCCGTCGTATCGCGTACCACCACGATGCAGGTGCGCAACCTCGACTACATCGCGGCGGCACAGGCGGCGGGTGCGTCGCGCGTGCATATCCTGCTGCGCGAAGTGCTGCCGAACATTCTGACGCATCTCGTCGTCGTGGCGACACTGGAGATGGCGCTTGCCATCCTGCTGGAGGCGGCGCTGTCGTTTCTCGGCCTTGGGGTGCCGCCACCGCTGCCGTCCTGGGGCCTGATGATCGCCGAGGGCAAGGACTATATGTTCTTCAGTCCTTGGGTGATCATGGTCCCCGGCATCGCGCTGTTTCTGCTGGTACTCGGCATCAACCTGCTGGGCGATGGGTTGCGCGATTTGCTGGGCGGAGGGCGGCAGCAATGACGTCCGTCAACCAAGACTCGCCTTTCCCTTGCCGGTCCCCAGCCCCCTCCCGCACGGGGAGGGGAGAACGAGCAGCTTGATGAGCTCCGTCCTCGAAGTCGCCAACCTGCGCGTCACCTTCGGCAACGACATCGCCGCGGTGCGCGGCATTTCGCTTACCGTCAATCGCGGTGAGACGCACTGCCTGGTCGGCGAATCCGGCTGCGGCAAATCAGTCACCGCGCTCGCCGTGATGGCTTTGCTGGCGCGCACCGCCCAACGCGGCGCCGACGTGATGCGGTTCCAGGACGTGGACCTTACGCGGCTCAACGAACGCGGCATGGCACGGCTGCGCGGCAACAAGCTGGCGATGATCTTCCAGGAGCCGATGACCAGCCTCAACCCCGCCTACACGATCGGCTCGCAGATGGCCGAAGTGCTGGAGCGCCACCGCGGTGTCTCGCGCGCACGCGCCCTGGACCGCGCCGCCGAACTGCTCGGCCGCGTCGGCATCACCGCGCCGGGGATGCGGCTGAGGCAGTATCCGCACCAGCTTTCCGGCGGCTTGCGCCAGCGGGTGATGATCGCGATGGCGCTGATGTGCGAACCCGAACTGCTGATCGCCGACGAGCCCACCACCGCACTCGACGTCACCGTGCAGGCGCAGATACTTCGCCTGCTACAGACGCTGCAACACGAACTCGGTCTCGCCCTGCTGCTGATCACCCACGACCTCGGCATCGTCGCGCGCATGGCAGACCGCGTGTCGGTCATGTACGCCGGCGAGGTAGTGGAAAGCGCGCCATCTGACGCGCTGTTCGCCGCGCCGACACATCCTTACACGCGCGGCCTGCTGCGTTGCATTCCGGTGCCGGGCAGCGTTCGGCACGACGAGCCGCTCGGCAGCATCCCAGGTGCTGTGCCGCGCATCTCGCTCGACTTTACCGGCTGCGCCTTCCGCGATCGCTGCGCGCACGCCATCACCGCGTGCATGCACAGCGCGCCGCGCCGGATGGCGGGCGCCGGCCACGACTATCTGTGCCGCCTGCCCTCCGATCGGACGCACGCCGAGGCTGCGTGACGCACGCCGTCGAAGTGCGCAATTTACGGCGGGTGTTCCGGACGCGCGCCGGGTTGCGAACGCCGGAACGCATGGTGCGCGCGGTGGATGGCGTATCGTTCGTTCTGCCCGCCGGCGACGTGCTCGGCATCGTCGGCGAGTCCGGCTGTGGCAAGTCCACACTGGCGCGCGTGATCATCGGCCTGCTGCCGCCAACCGAGGGCGATGTCCTGGTGGATGGCCGTAGCCTCGCCAGCATGGACCGGCGCGAGCGCGCGCGCCTGATTCAGCCGGTGTTCCAGGATCCGTTCTCCTCGCTCAACCCGCGCCGACGCATCCGCGACATCGTCGCACTGCCTTTGGCGGCGCAAGGCAATGTCCCGGCCGCGCGGCGGCATGAGCGGGTGATGGAAATGCTCGCCCGCGTCGGTATCTCCGCCGACATGGCGGAACGCTTTCCGGCCGAGTTGTCAGGCGGCCAGCGTCAGCGCGTGGCGATCGCGCGTGCGCTCGTGCTGCGGCCGCGCATCGTGGTGTGCGATGAACCGACCAGTGCGCTCGACGTGTCGGTGCAGGCGCAGATACTGAACCTGTTGGCCGAACTCAGGCGTGATCTCGGCCTGACATATCTGTTCATCAGCCACAACCTCGCGGTGGTGGAGCATATCGCGACCGAGGTCGCGGTGATGTATCTCGGCCGCTTCGTCGAGCAGGCACCGGTGGATGCGCTGTTCCACGAGCCGCGCCATCCCTATACGCGTGCGCTGCTCGCCTCCGTGCTGACGCCGGAGCCGGGATTGGGAATTCCGGATGTCGGCCTGGGTGAGAGCTACCCCGATCCGGCGAATATTCCCCCCGGCTGTCGATTCCATCCGCGTTGCCCGCTGGCGGTCGAGCGCTGCCGCCGCGAGGCTCCCCACGGGATCATGCGGGATGGGCGTTTGACCGAATGTCTGTTGGCATAAGCCAACCGCCCCGGTGGATTGACGGTGTGTTGGTGCCCCCTGGATACCGATCCACCATCAGTGCGGTTGGTATCGTCGCCACGCACTCATCTGCACCGCCGATGTGTGGCAGTGCACCACCACCGGCCTTGTCTTCACCGCGAACGCGCGCGCGATCCCGTCAGCCACTTCAGACTCGTCACGGATGGTAATGCCCTCGGCGCCGAACGAACGGCCCCACGCGGCGAAATCCGGATTGGTCAGCTTCATCGATTCCTGGAACGGCCGTCCCGGATAGCGCACGTGGTGATGCATACCGATCGTGCCGTACATCCGGTTGTCGGAGATCACGATGATCGGCGCACCACCATATTGGCACGCGGTCGCGATCTCGTTGCCAGCCATCAGCGCGCCGCCATCGCCCATGAACGCGACCACCTGCTTGCCCGGCCGGCGCAGCGTCGCCGCCACTGCCATCGGCATGCCGGAACCCATCGCGCCCACCACCGATGACAGGAAGATCTGTCCCGTCTTGAAGCCGATATAGCGATGAATGAAGCTGCCGAAATTGCCGGCATCCGACGTGACGGTGGCGTCCGGCGCAAGATGCTTGTCCACCTCGCAGACGATGGCGGCAAAATTCACGCCGTCGGACGTGGGCTCCCACTCCTTCGCCAGTAGCCTGCGATGGATCGCATGCAGGCCGGCGACCCACCCTCGCCGTTTCTCCGCCCCTGCGGGAGCGCCGCGCTTCAGCAACGCCTTGATCACCTCGTGCGGATCGGCCGCAATCCCGAGCTCCGGCCGCCACACGCGCCCTACCTCATTCGCATCCGGCCAGACATGCACCAACGGTAGTTGTGGCTGCGGCGCCGCCGGGAAGGTGTACGACTGGCTCACGCTGTCGGTCAGCCGTTCGCCGAGCGCCACCATCAGGTCCGCGCGCTTCATCTCGGTGATCAGCGCAGGCGGCACGCGGATCCCCATGTAGCCGCCGTAATGCGGGTGGGTCGCGTCGAACAGTTGCGGCCGGCGATGCGTCGGGTTGATCGGCAGCACCCACGCCTCCGCCAGCCGCCGCAGGTCGCCGAACACCGCCTCGTCGTAAATCGCGTCGCCGAGCAACGCCCCGCCCACCAGGACAAGTGGCCGCTCGGATTTCGCCAGCAAATCGGCCAGTCGATCCAGGTCCGCGGCTCGGGGCCCGGCCAACACGCGCGGCCGCGGCTGATCGACCTCCGCATCCGTCGTCGCGTCGAAGATATCTTCCGGCAGGATCACCGCCACCGGGCCCGGCGTGCCGCTTTCGGCCAGATGGAAGGCGCGCGCGATCGCCTCGGACGCCTGCTCCGGCTCGATCACCTCGATCACCGACTTGGTCACGTCGGCCAGCAGCCGCGAATAGTTCTGCTCCTGCAGCGCCATGCGGCCGAAGTCCTTGCGCTCAACCTGGCCGACCAGCATCACCACCGGCGTCGCGTCGTGATAGGCGGAATGCAGCGACACCATCGCGTTCGACAGGCCCGGCCCGCGCGAGACGATGCAGCAGCCGGCGCGGCTGCGCAGCCGTCCATCGGCCACCGCCATGAAACCCGCGCCACCCTCGTGGCGACACACGATCAGTCGCAGCGAGTTCATGTCGGTCAGCGCGTTGATCAGCCCGACGTAGCTCTCCCCCGGCACGCAGAAGATCTGATCGACGGCGTGCGCTTCCAGGCTCTCGGCAAGCAGGCGGGCAACGGAGCGGGTCATCGCGGCGGCATCTCCTCGGTCATGTCTAGCGGGCGGGGCAGCGCACCAGCGGGTATGGGAACTCCGGGCAGCCCGGGAAGCTGATCTCGTTCTCGCCGCGTTTCAGCACGTGCAACAGGTCGGGATCCTCACAGCCGAACCCGGTCTCGCTGCCCCCTTGCGTCAGACCGAACGGGCTGGACTGTCCGATCTGCAACGATCTGTCGAAGTGGAACTCCACCCCGTTGCCGGTGGTGCGCGCCGTCTCCACCAGACGCTGGGTGTAAAGCTGGTCGACGATGGTCACCCGCATGACGATGTCGCGGGTGAAGATCACAACCGGCTGGCCGAGGCATTCCTGGGCGGACATCGTGCTGGGCGGTGGGAACAGCCCGCCGATCCATGCGCCGAACAGCCAGGATTGAGGCGGCAACTGGGATTGCGCGTTGAGGCTCGGTGCGGCTGCCTGCACCAGCAGGGTGGTCGCGGCAAGGTATGCGGTCAGGCGGACGGGGCGTCGCATAAGGAATCCTCGGGCGGGGCGGCTGGCGGGCACGATACGGCGGGCACGGATCAGTGACCAGGGATCAGTGTCAACGACCTGTACGGGGGCCCCCTCGACTGATCTCTGGCCACTGATCACCGATCGCTGGTAGGACATCGGAATGCTGCATCGCCTGTATATGCGCACACTCGCGCTGGCTGCCTCGCCACGCGCGCCGTGGTGGTTAGCGGTCGTGGCATTCGCGGAAAGCAGCTTCTTTCCGATCCCGCCTGATGCGCTGCTGATTCCGATGGCCCTGGCCCGGCCCGACCGTGCATGGCGCTTCGCGGCGATCTGCACGGTGGCGAGCGTTGTGGGCGGGGCGCTCGGGTATGCGATCGGCTTTTTCGTGTTCGACGGGCTGATGCGCCTGCCTGTAGCCCATGTGCTGTTCGGCCCCGACCCGCTGGGCTCATTCCAGGCATGGTATGCGCGCTGGGGCCTCGCGGTGATCCTGATCAAGGGCCTGACGCCGATCCCTTACAAGATCGTCACCATCGCATCCGGGGCGGCAAGATTCAGCTTCCCCGTGTTCATGGCCGCAAGCATCGTCACGCGCGGCGCGCGCTTCTTCATGGTCGCCGCACTGCTGCGCGCATTCGGCACGCCGGTGCGCGACTTCATCGAACGGCGGCTGACCCTGGTGACCAGCCTGCTGGCAGCCGGGGTCGTGGGGGGCTTCCTGGCACTGCGGCTGCTCTGAGCGCCGCATCACCGCTTCGTGCATGGTACGACGACAACTCCGGTTGAACGGCTCGTTCCGCCGCATGATCTCGCCCCAATCGCACGGTGAAACCCGCCGCACACCTTGAACCCCGGGAGATGTGATGCGTCGTCGCGAACTGCTGGTGCGGAGTGCGTTCCTGCCGCTTGCGGCGGCGCGGGGAGGCGGCGCGCCGGCGCCTGCCGCGGGCGATGCGAAACCCTCCGCATCGACAACGGGTGCAGGTTTCGATGGCGCCACCGTGCGAAACCTGGCGCGCGACCTTGCGCAGCAGGCCTACAAGGCACCCGACGCCTCCTTGCCGGACACGCTGAACAACCTGGACTACCAGGCCTACCGCTCTATCCGGTTCGACCCGGGCCATGCGCTATGGCGCGGCCAAGGGCTCAAATTCACCGAGGAGTTCTTTCATCGCGGCTTTCTCTACAAGCAGCGCGTGGACATCTTCGAAGTGGAGAACGGCCGCGCGGTGCAAATCCGCTACAGCCCCGACCTGTTCACCTTCGACAAGGTCAAGCCGCCGACCGAGGACATCGGTTTCGCGGGCATCCGCATCCACTACCCGCTCAACCGGCCGGACTATTTCGACGAGATCTGCGCCTTCCTCGGCGCAAGCTATTTCCGCGCGGTGGCGAAGGACCAGGGCTACGGCCTGTCGGCGCGCGGCCTGGCGATCAAGACCGCCGATGCCGCCGGCGAGGAGTTTCCCGTGTTCCGCTCGTTCTGGCTGGAACGGCCGGCGAAGGGCAGCGACGCGATCGTCGTCCACGCGCTGCTCGACAGCCCGAGTGCCGCGGCGGCGTTCCGCTTCACCATCCGTCCGGGGGCGCAGACCGTGTTCGACACCGAGATGATGCTGTATCCGCGCACCGATCTCGCCACCGTCGGCATCGCGCCGCTCACCTCGATGTTTCTGTTCGATGCCAACGACCGCACGCGCGTCGATGACTACCGCGAGGCGGTGCACGATTCGACGGGTCTGCTGATCTGGAACGGCAAGGGCGAGCAGATCTGGCGTCCGCTCGCCAATCCGCGGGAGCTGCAGATCAGCGCCTTCTCCGATAGCGGCCCGCGTGGTTTCGGTCTGATGCAGCGCGGCCGGAAGCTCGGCGACTACCAGGACCTGGAGGCGCGTTACGAAAAACGCCCATCGTTGTGGGTCGAGCCGATCGGCGACTGGGGCGAGGGCATCGTCGAACTGGTGGAAATACCGACCAGCCGCGAGGTCAACGACAACATCGTGGCGTTCTGGCGACCGCATGATCCGCTGAAGGCGAAGGGCGAATATCTGCTGAACTACCGGCTGCACTGGTGCTGGTCGAACCCGTCCGCGACGCCGCTCGCCGAGGTTGCCGATACGCGTTGCGGCCTGTCGTGGGATCAGAAGAACCGGCAGTTCGTCATCGACTTCGCGGGCGGCGCGCTGAAGGGCCGCCGACCCGACGCGCCGCCGGCGATCGATGTCGGCGCCGACAAGGGCAAGATCGAGAACGCCGTCGTGGAACCCAATCCGACAACCGACGGCTGGCGGCTCAGCTTCCAGCTTGCGGAGGGCAGCGAGAAGGTTGTCGAGATGCATGCCAGGCTGATGGACGGCGACAACCCGTTGACCGAGAGCTGGATCTACCGTTGGACAACCTGACCGCACGGACTGCTGCGTTCCGCGCGCTGCCCGACGAGGCGCCGCTGGCGATGCCGACGCAGTCGTTGCGCGAGGCGCCGCCGCCGTCGGCGCGGCCCGCGAGTTCGCCGCGCGCGATGGCGGTGCGTCGCTTCGTCGTCATCGGCGGCGCGGTCGTGCTGACGATGGTCGGCGTGGAGGAGATGTACCGCGTGTTCGCGGTGAACGGGCTGACGGCGCTGGCGGTGTTCATGCTGGCGTTGTTCCTCGCACTGTTCGCCTGGATCGCACTGTCATTCACCAGCGCGCTCGCCGGCTTCTTTTCGCTGCTGGCAGGGGGCGGGCGGGCGCTTGAAACCGGGCCGGACACGCCGCTGCCGCGCCTTGCCACTCGCACCGCGCTGGTGATGCCGGCTTATAACGAGCAACCCTCGCGGATCATGGCCGAACTGCAGGCGATCGATGAGTCGCTGCGGGAGATCGGCGCGGGCGATGCGTTCGATCTGTACATCCTCAGCGACACCACCGATCCCGCAATCTGGATCGCCGAGGAGGCGGGGTTCCTGGCACTGCGCGAGCGGACGGGCGGGGACGCGCGGATCTTCTATCGTCGTCGCCCCAGGAACACAGCGCGGAAATCGGGAAACATCGCCGAATGGGTGCGGCGCTTCGGCGGCGCCTACCAGCAATTCCTGATCCTGGACGCCGACAGCCTGATGACCGGCGAGACGCTGGTGCGCCTGGTGGGCGCGATGGAGCGCCACCCGGATGTCGGGTTGATCCAGACTTTGCCGATCATCACCGGTGCCTCGACGCTGTTTGCCCGCATGCAGCAGTTCGCCGGCCGGGTCTATGGACCGCTGATCGCGCACGGCATCGCGTGGTGGCACGGCGCGGAGGGCAACTACTGGGGCCATAACGCACTGATCCGCACGCGCGCGTTTGCGGAATGCGCCGGGCTGCCGGAGCTTGCGGGGCGGAAACCGTTCGGCGGCCCGATCATGAGCCACGACTTCGTCGAGGCCGCGCTGCTACGACGCGGCGGCTGGGCGGTGCACATGGTGCCCGGCGTGCGCGGCAGCTACGAGGAGGTGCCGCCGACGCTCACCGATCTTGCGGTGCGCGATCGCCGCTGGTGTCAGGGCAATCTGCAGCACGCGGCGGTCCTTCCGACCCGCGGACTGTATGCGATCAGCCGGTTGCACCTGCTGACCGGCATCGGCTCCTACATCACCGCGCCGCTGTGGCTGATGTTCATCCTCACCGGCATCTTGATCGCGGTGCAGGCGCGCTTTGTGCAGCCGGACTATTTCCCCCAGGGCAAGTCGCTGTTCCCGCAGTGGCCGGTGATCGATCCGGTCCGCGCGATGTGGATGTTCGTCGGCACGATGGGGCTGCTGCTGGTGCCGAAACTGCTCGGCTGCGTGGCGATCCTGCTGCACCGCCGCGAGCGGCGCGGCTGCGGCGGGATGCTGCGGCTGTTTCTGGGGGTGCTGCTCGAGACGCTCATCGCCGGGCTGATGGCACCGGTGGTCATGCTGACCCAGTCGATCGACGTGGCGGCGATCCTGCTGGGGCGCGATTCCGGGTGGAGTGCGCAGCGGCGTGAGGACGGAGGGATCCCGGCGCGCGAAACGCGACGGCTGTACCGGCGGCACACGGTGCTTGGTCTGTCGCTCGGGATCGTCGCCTGGCTTGTCTCGTTGTACCTGGCGTTGTGGATGCTGCCGGTGGTGCTGGGACTCGCGTTGGCGATCCCGCTGGCGTTGCTGACCGGCCGGCGGTGGTCCGGCGGTGGCCTGTTGCGCACGCCCGAGGAAATGGAGCCGCCGCCGGTGGTCGCGCGCGCGTCGGAGTTGCAGCGTGAATGGCAGGCAGTAACCCCGCCCGACGTGGCGTGCCTGTTGCGAGACCCACGACTGCTGCAGGCCCATAAGGCCATGCTGCCGGCGCCGCGGCGCGCGCGTGTCGATCCGATCGATGCCACACTGGCGTTGGGACGGGCCAAGCTGGAGGAGGAGGAGACGCTGGAAAGCGCTCTTGCGGCTCTGTCGGCGCCCGAACTGGCCGCCGTGCTGGGCGATGCGGCGGCGCTCCGGCGGCTGTCCGAATTGGCGGGCGCCGATGCGAGGCACGCCAACGGGTGAGGCCGCGGGCCGTACCTGCCGCGGGCCTTATCTATTGGGCCGCTGTATGCTTCAGGGCCGCCGGAAGCACATAGCGGTTGAGAACGACAAGGGGCACCGAGCCTTGCAGGTTGTCATTGTAGAGCCCCGCGGTCACCACTGTCACAAGATCGAGCGCCGGGACGATGAAAATGCGCTGCCCACCGAGCCCGACTGCCGCGGCCCAGTCGATTTCCCGCCCGTTGACAAACGATCGACCGAGCCAGAACTGATAGCCGTAGAAAAAGAGGCCCTGGCCATTGATCTGCGGCGTAATCGCGGCATCGACGTAAGCGGCCGAGACCACCTGCCGCCCACCCCATTGCCCATGGTTGAGCATGAGTTGTCCCAGCTTCGCCATGTCGCGCGGACGCAGTCGCAAACCGGATGCGGCTATGGGATCTCCGTTGCTGAAGTGATACCAGTGAACGGCGGTGATTCCGAGCGGATCAAATAGTTCATCCTTGGCCAGCTGCTCGATCGAACGTCCCGTTGCCTGTCTCAACACCGCCGAGATCAGGTTCGTGTCGCCACCGCTGTAGTTGTAAACCTCGCCGGGCGACACCATGGCAGGCTGCTCGAACGCGAAGCGATACGGATCCGGCGCCCGGTCCATGCGAATTTCGCTGTTCGTGGGATCGGTGTAGGGGACGTTCTCGTTCCAATCGAGGCCAGCGGACATCGTGAGCAGATGACGCAGCGTGATGCCATCCTTCTCCGCTGTTCGCAGGTCGGTCCATTCAGGAAAGAAGCTGATCACGGGCGCTTCGAGGCTCTTCACCCAGCCATGGTCGAGCGCGATTCCGAGACACAGTGAGGTGACGCTCTTCGTGACGGAGCGCACATCGTGCAGCGTATCGGCGCTGAACGTCGCGTTGGGTATCGCCGTGCCGTACTGCGAGTCGGCGCCCGCGAAGTAGTGTTCGAACGCAAGCGCGCCGTGGTGAACCACCACGATGCCATGGACGTCCGCCTGTCGCCATTCGACGAAGCGCGGTACAACGTCGCATAGGGTCTTGGGGTCGAGACCGGCTTCGGACGGCGACGCGACGGCCCAGCCATCGGAACCGGGAGACGGTCGATCGCAATCGGACGCCTGCGCGGCAGCAAGGCGGGGCATGATCAGCAGTCCAAACACGATCAGCAGCGGGTTTCGGCGCATAGGACCCTCGAGGCATCGGATCGCAGCATAGGCCCGGTCCGACCATACAGGGTAGCGCCCGGCTGAGGTTGGACGCAGGTTGCTGCGATGGATCAACCGCCTGGTGGTACCGGCGATGACCGACGCTCCCGGCACAACGGCAGCGTGGCGGTGATGTCGCGTGCGGAACTGGCGCACTTCCGTCATTGGCGGAACGCCTTCGCCGAAGGACGCAAGGACCACCGCTTCTATGAACTTGTCGAAGACACGATCCGACAAGGATTCGATTATCGGTACCTTGCGATCAAGGATCGAGACGGCGACGTTCAGGCGGTTCAACCGTTCTTCATTCTGGATCAGGACCTGCTCGCCGGCGTTGATTCCGCCATGCGCGGAATTGTCCGGTCGGTTCGGCGCGCGTGGCCACGCTTCCTGAGGCTGCGGACCATGATGGTCGGATGTGCCGTGGGCGAAGCATGCCTTGACGGACCCGAATGCTCGCACGCGTCCAATGCTCTGCTTCTTGCTTCCGAGATCGTGGCGCATGCACGCGATCTGAAAGTGCCGCTGGTCGTCCTCAAGGAGTTTCCAGCGAGGTATCGGGAACCGCTGAGTTGCTTTCGTGACCATGGGTTCAGTCGAGTGCCCAGTCTTCCGATGACCCGTCTGAACATCGATTATCCGAGCTTCGATGCCTACATGGCCGGCGCCCTGAATGGCGCGACCCGCAGAAAGCTACGAAAGAAGTTCGCGGCCGCGGACGCGGCGCCTCCGATTGAAATGAGCGTCGTCTGCGATGTCGCCCCGGTGATCGACGACCTCTATCCGCTTTACCTCCAGGTTTACGACCGCTCGCAGCTGCATTTTGAAAAGCTCACAAAACCGTTCTTCTGTGGCCTTGGACGCGTGATGCCTGACAAGGTCCGGTTCTTTCTGTGGCGCCAGAACGGACGGATTGTCGCCTTCACCCTGTGCATGATCGAGGGCGATGCGATTTATGCCGAGTACATCGGTCTCGACTATTCGGTAGCGCTTGATCTGCACCTTTATCACTACGCCGTCCGGGACATGATCTCGTGGGCGATAGCGCAAGGATATAGGTGCCTGCACAGCAGTGGCCTCAATTATGATCCAAAATTGCACCTGAGGCACGTGTTGGAACCGACCGATCTCTATGTCAGGCACACTTCCTTGGTCATCAACGCCGTCCTGAAGTGGATCCTTCCGTGGATCGAGCCGACCCGCTACGACCCGACGCTCAAGAAATTTCCGAATTATCACGAACTGTGGGGGTCGCCGTGAGGTTCGTATCGCATCAATGACCAAGCGATTTCATGGCAGACGCCTTTCGTACATTCTCGATCAATGTCATTCCGAATGACCAGATGGCCCCGGGAACGCGATGGCTGTCGTTGATCACCTGGCTGAAGGAGCCTTCGATCCAATCGCAGTCCGCCTCGGTGATGACGAGCGCAGGCAACAGTTTGACCGTATGGCTCGCGTGGCCGGCGACCTGCACCAGAATTTGATGATCTCTGCAGAGCGGAATTGTGATCAGTTGGCAGAACAGCCCAGGGCTGACCGCCTCCAGCAGACCCCAGGCTGCCTGGAGCCTGAGCGAGCGCGGTCGCCCGAATTCAATTCCGATCATGAGACCCTTGCCGCGGACCTCCCGGACCATCTCGTGGCGCGACGCCATTGCCCGCAACGTGGTGAGCAGACGCGTACCCAGGCAAGCCGCATTCTCGACCAGCCGTTCAGATTCGAGGACTTCGAGGGTCGCCAACCCGGCTGCCATCGCAAGGTCGTTGCCGGCGAACGTCAAGGCGTGGACAACCGCCCGATCCATGCGATCGAAGACCTTGTCGTGGATCCATTTGCGCGCAAGCACGGCTGCAACGGGAATATGGCCGCCGGACAGCGTCTTGGAGAGCAGGACCATGTCCGGCTCGATGCCCCAATGCTCGATTGCCAGAAATCGACCGGTACGGCCGAGGCCGGTCTGGATCTCGTCGGCTATGAGCAAGGTTCCATATTTGCGGCAGAGCTCCTGGGCACCGGCAAGATAGCTGTCGTCCGGTATGTTCACGCCCTTGCCCTGAACCGGTTCGACAATGAATGCTGCGACCTGACGTGTCGCCAACGCCTTGTCGAGCGCCACGAGATCGTTGAACGGCACTTCCAGGCAGTGCTGCAGCAATGGGCCGAACCCATCGCGGAAATTGGCGTCGCCGTTCAACGACAGCGCGCCATAGGACAGACCGTGGAAGGCATTTGTGCAATAGACCAGCCCGGCGCGCCCGGTCGCACGGCGCGCGAATTTCATCGATGCCTCAACCGCTTCCCCACCCGAGCTGGTAAAGAACGCCTTGTCGAGCCAGGGTGTATGTCGAAGCAGCCTTTCCGCCAGCATGCCGGCCAGTGGCGATACGTCCATCTGAACCAGATTTGGAAAATCCGCGGCCAGTACGCCGGTCAGAGCGTCGCGAAGTCTTGGATGATTGCGGCCGATGCCGAATACGCCCCAGCCGCTCAGCAGATCGAGGTAGCGGATCCCCGCGCGGTCAAACAGATACTGGCCGGTTCCGCTTTGGAAGCCCACGTCGTAGCCGATGGTCTGCAGCACGCGGACCATCATTTCGTTCATGTAGCGCGCGTGCAGTGCATAGCGGCCCGCTTGCCGCTCCGCAAACATCGACACGATATCGAAACCCGATTTCATGGCGTCCCGTGGCAGATCCCCGTCCAGGCGACTGGTCATCGATCACCCCTCCACCGGGTCCGCGGCGCAATCCAAAGGACGCCTGGTCATGTCCCCGCTACACGGCGCGCCGCATACGTCGGAGCCAGTCGCATCAGCAACGGCAGCAGTCCGACCATTCCCGGAAGTATCTCGTCCCGACCCCGCCCGATATCGCGCAACACGCGACTGACCAGCACCTCAGGCGGCATCTTCGGTTGCCGAACGGAGCGCGTGGCCGGTGTATCGACCAGTGGCGGCATCACTTCGACGACTCGAATGCCAACCCCGCGCAACTGCCGCCGCAGCGCCATGGTAAAGGAGTGGAGTCCGGCCTTGGTCGCGGAATAGGTCGGCGCGCGGGTCGCCGGAAGCAACGCGTACCCCGAGGTGATCATCACGATCATCGGGCTCCGGCCCGCACGCAGAAGCGGCAACAGGGTTCGCGTCAGCAGAATCGGTCCGGTCAGGTTCACCGCTATCTCGTGGGTGATGCGTTCGTCGCTGATTGAGCCATCCAGCAGATCGACCTGTTCCATGATCCCGGCGTTGTTGATCAGCACATCGATCCGACCGTGACGGTTCCGGATGGCCTCTTCGAGTGCCAGTACGTCCGGGCGCGCCGAAACGTCGCAGCGGTGCACATCGATCCCCGGGCACCGCGTCCGGAGTTCACCAAGGGCGGTTTCATTCCGAGCGCAGACAATCACGCTGGCGCCTTCGGCCGCCAGCCTCATCGCGAAACCCCGTCCGATGCCCGAAGTGCCCCCGGTCACCACAACGACGCGATCGCTCCACGCTCGGCCTTCGGACTGTGCGGCGCGCATGGGCGGTCCCCTGCTCGGGCGCTCGGTTGACCTGCCCAACTGCGCCCCACGACCAGCATATTATGGGAACCCCGGCAGTGCCACCGATGGGGCACGAGCTTGCGGGGATCCGTCGCGATAACAGGAACCGGACGCTTCAGCGCCGGCTTTATTCCATCTTCACGGTGTGTGCGAGGAACGCGCAGTCTCTACAGCTTCTTCCAGTCGTCCGTGACGACTGCGATGAACTCTCGGACCGTCTGATTGATGAACTCAAGATCGGCCGGTTTGTAACCGGCACTTGCAGCGACATGTCCCTGCACCGAGGGGATCGTGACGTGCCGCCCATCCGGAATGGCAGTCGCAGCCTCGATCCCTTCCTCGACTGGGTTGTAAAGATCGAGCTCGCCCGACATCAGCAGTGCCTTCGCCCTGATGCTGTGCAGCGCCTTGATGTGGTCGCCGCCAAAGATTGCTTTCCCATCGATCGTCGTGTCGCCGACATTGTGCCGGTCGTAGGCCCAGGTCTGCGCGATCCAGTCATTGGCGTCGAAGCCGGATTTGGCTGCGGCCTGCTCCTGTGCCGCGACCCAGGGGATTACGTCCATCGGGTCGGCAAACTGCCGCCGCATCGCTTCGGGGGTGCGCGTCGCGATCACCTGCAGCACATCGGCCCGCATGCGCCAGCCCATGTCCGGTTGCGCCGTATAGTTTCCGCCGTTGAATGTCGGATCCAGCATCAAGGCGTGCCGCGTCGCCTCGTTGATCGCGATCGACCACGGCGAGGTGCGGGCCATCGGCGTCAGCGCAATCAGCCCGGCCATCATGTCGGGATGGCTGACACCCCATTGCAGGGTCTGCATGCCGCCCATCGAGGCACCGGCAACCGCAACCAGATGGTCGATGCCAAGGTGCTGCAGCAGCAGATACTGACTCTGCACCATGTCGCGTATGGTGAAGTGAGGGAATGCCGTCCCATGCTGCGTCGCGCTGTTGCTGGGCGAGGTCGTCAGGCCGTTGCCGATCGCGTTGGTCTTGATCACGAACAGATGGTCGGTATCCAGTCCCCTGCCCGGCCCGATCAGGTAATCGATACGATGGTGATTGCCGCTGATTGCGGTCACCATCAGCACCGCGTTGGATTTCTTCGCGTTGAGCGTGCCCTGGGTCATATAGGCAATGCTGAAGTCGTGGATCGCCTCGCCGCTTTCGAGCGGCAGATCGCCGATCCGGTAGAACTCGAGGCCTGGCTCGCTTGGATTCTGCGCCGATGCGCCCGCGCCAAGAACCGCGAACAGGCACACCATGGCCGCCGCCATTGGCTTCATGACACGTCCCTCCCTTCCGTCCACGCGCAGATCGCAGGCAGATTGGAACCAACGGCCTTACCCGGCGTGCGCGCCTTCCAGTTCCAGTTCGGCACGCAGGCTCTCGAGGTCACGACCAATGGTCGCCACTGCCAACGTCCGCCCGGCACTGCGATACGCAACCCGGCAGTTCCGCTGGTTCACCGACCCGTCGATGTCCAACTTATCCCAGCGTTCGGCATGACCGACATATTGGATCTGCACATCGTAATGCACGCTCCAGAAGAACGGCACGGCATCGAACGGCTGGTTCCGGCCCAACATGTTTCGCGCCGCGGTCTGGCCCTGTCGTTCGGCGACAACCCAGTGCTCGACGCGAATGTTCTGTCCCGTGTGCGGATCGGGCCAGCGCGCGACGTCGCCGGCCGCAAAAATGCCGTGAACGCTGGTCCGCAGGCAGGGGTCCACGGTGATGCCGCGATCCAGCGCCAGCCCGGCCGCCTGGGCAAGGCCGAGCGAGGGTCGCACGCCGATGCCCGCGACGATCAGATCGGCTTGCAGCGTCTCGCCGGATTCAAGCAGAACCTCCCGCTCCGATATCGACCGCAGCTTGCCGGGGAGGCGGAATTGAACACCCTGGGCCTCGTGGATCGAGCGGATCAGCGTGCCGATCTCCGACCCCAGGATCCGCTCCATTGGTATCCGGTCCGACGCGACCACCTCCACGTGCAGGCCCCGCGCGCGCAAGGACGCCGCGACCTCCAACCCGATGAAGCTTGCGCCGACGACCACCGCCCGCTTCGCCTGCCCGGCAGCCCGGATGATCGCGCGGCTGTCGTCGAACGAGCGCAGGTAATGCACGTGCGGCATATCGGCGCCTGGAATTTCGAGCCGTATCGGTTCGGCGCCGGTCGCGATCAGCAGCGCGCCGTACGTGACGCTGCCGCCATCTTCCGTTCGGACCGTGGCTGCCTTCGTGTCTATCGCGACCGCGCGGGTTCCCAGCCGCAGGTCGATGTCATTCTGCCGGTAGAAGTCCGGCTCCCGCAGCGGCATCCAATCCTCGGACGCGGTGCCGGCGAGATAGTCCTTCGAGAGGTTCGGCCGATCGCACGGCGACGTGGCATCCGCGCTCAGGACCGTGATGCGCCCGGCGTATCCTTCCCGCCGCAGGGTCTCCAATGCCGCCTGCGCCGCGGCTCCGCCGCCAATGATGACGATCGATGCCGGCGTATCGGCGGCATCCGGCAACACCGGCGGCGACGGCGTCTCGCGTCGGGCACGCACGACGTATTTGTCGCCGATGCATTCCACCGTCCAGCAGTCCACCGGGTTCAGTGCCGGGGCGCGCATGGCCTCACCGGTCCGCAAGCTGAAGCAGGCATGATGCCAGGGGCAACGCACCGTATCGCCGACCAGCAAGCCGTCCACGAGCGGGCCTCCGTAATGCGAGCACGTCGCGCCGATGGCAAAGACCTCGGCGCCCGAGCGCGCAAGGAGCACCGCATCGCTGCCGACATGGCCGAGCAGCACCGCGCCGTCGGCGAGCTGTCCGACATCGACTCCGGCCGTGAGATCAGGACCGGTCGGCTGTGCCGGGTCAGCGTTCATGAGGCTCCTGTGCGAATGGCGAGCGCGGTCGCAGTGGTTGCTCGGATGGTATCACACGTCACCCGCGGTGCATGCCGACCGCGCCGCCCAGTGCCGGATGCATCGGCACAGCGTGGAAACCGCCGTTGGCGAAATGATACCGTCGAAGCCCGTTGGTGGCCTGCACATGGTGGATGTGATGCTGGCGGTCCACGAACACGACCGAGGTGCCGAGGCTGAAACCGATCGGAAAATCCCAAAGCCATGGGTCGTAGGCATACGGAGGTGGCGCGTAGATGGCCATCATCTGCGGGGGCGCACTGGTCGGCCCCTCCACGACCCTCCAGGAACCATCGCTCTGCTGGCAGGCGCGCCCCACGATCTCCTGCGGCTGGCCATCCACCGTCGCCAGCGCCCGGTAGTCGCGACAGTTCGGATCGTCGGGCGACACGTCGCTGGTGATCGCGGAAAATATCGGCTGCGGTTGCGGCGCGACGACACACCCGGAACACGCCAAAAGGAAGCCGACGACGGGTGCGAACTGACGCATTGGAGGCTCCCGTCACCGTTCGAACTGGGCATCGCCGGAGCATCGCATGGAATGCCTGCTCGGGGTTGCCCAATAACCATCGACACACGGCTATCGCCTTCATTCCTTCGTGTCGTCGTAACGTCACCGTGAGTGTTTGGCGCGGTCCCAGTTGACATGGCATCGCGCATTCCCCGCGGCGGCGTCGCCCTTTGACAACGCGTCCCGGCATCCGGACAACGATGGTCCCGAACCGGCGCCACACGCTGGCAAATGAACCGCTGGAGCTGGAATGAGCTACACCGTCAAGGAATTGTTCCTGACCGCGCAGGGAGAAGGCGCGAACATCGGCCGCGTCGCTGTTTTCATCCGTTTCGCCGGCTGCAATCTGTGGTCGGGCCGTGAACAGGACCGCGACAAGGCGGTCTGCCGGTTCTGCGACACCGACTTTGTCGGCGGAAGTCGGTTCGGTTCGGCGGAGGCGCTCGCGGATGCTGCCACCGCCGAATGGCGTGCGACGGATGCCGCCGGCAGAATGGCCGTTCTGACCGGAGGCGAGCCGCTGCTGCAGGTCGATGCGGCCCTGATCGAAGCGCTGCGGCAGCGCGGTTTCTATGTCGCCGTCGAGACCAACGGCACGCAGGAATTGCCGGCCCCCGTCAACTGGCTGTGCGTCAGCCCGAAGGCCGGTGCGCCCCTGGTGCTGCGGGACGCGGACGAACTGAAACTGGTGTATCCGCAGGCGGGCGCCGATCCGGCAATGTTTGTCGGTTTCCCTGCCAGCCACCATTGGCTGTCACCGATGGACGGTCCCGAGCGGCGGCGCAATACCGAGGCGGCCGCAGCCTATTGTCTGGCGCACCCTCGCTGGCGGCTCGCCATCCAGGCCCACAAGAGCTGGGGGCTGCCATGATCGAACAAGCGGTGACATTTGCCATAGAAGCGGCGCATCAGACCGAGGGCGAGCCCCGATTGCACGGACACAGCTATCTGGTCGAGGTCTGGACCGCGACGTTGCGTGATTTTGCAGTGCTGGAGTCGGAAATTCAGGCGGTTCGATCGGCGGTCGATCATACGCTCCTGAACGACAGCATCGGCGGGACAACCATGGAGCATCTCGCCGAATGGCTGTTGACGCGATTTGCATTCCTGCCGGCGACACGCGTGGTGGTTCGGCGTCCGACGCTAGGATACGCGGTGGAGGCCACGGCCGGCGTCGTGACGGGCGGCGGAAGGGGTGGTAGGCAATAGCTGTGGCAGTGGCTTCACTGGCAGCGAGACACGCGCCAAGCCCTCAGTGCGTTTGATGGCGCGAGCCTATCGGGCGGCCGCCGAACGGCGTTGCCGAATGCATTGAGTCTTTTCCGAATTTTTCGACGTGCGGTTGCGCTCAATCGGGTTGCATGTTCCCGGCGCATGAAGCGGCTGCAATATACAACCGCTAATCTGCGGTTATTCCCCTCTCACGTAAACTTGAAGTTACATTACCTGTTTCGGTAACGATTGGTATTGACCCGCTCGTTGGTATCATTAAACAGTCTTGTGGCGTTATAAAACCGTTTCCCGCCCTGGTTTGCCGATCCAGCGGTAGGGCGGCCTGGCTTAGGGGGCTTCAAAAATGTCGACCAAGCGAAGTGTTTTGCTCGTCGAAGATCACGCTGCGGTCCGCGAGATGTTGGTGGACTATCTCGCCGGTCAGCATGGGTTTGCCATCATCGTCGCGAGGACGCTCGTTGAGGCCGACAAGATCATCGACGATCCAGAACAGCGCCTGGACGCGGTATTGCTCGACATCGGCATGCCAGACGGCGACGGACGCGATTTCTGTGCCAGGCTCCGGCGGCAGGGGCACAAGATGCCGGTCATCATGCTGACCGGCCGAAATGGCGAGGCTGATATCGTTCGCGGCCTTGACCTCGGCGCCAATGACTACGTTGCCAAGCCATTCCGCTTGAACGAATTGCTGGCACGGCTGCGCGCGCAGTTGCGGATATTCGACAGCAGCGACTCGGCGATCTTTTCGGTTGGTCCTTACACGTTTCAGCCTGGCAAGATGCTGCTGCAAGACCCGGTCCGGAACCGGCGCATTGTACTGACCAGAAGGGAGGCCGCATTGCTCCGGGCCCTTCACCTGTCGGACGACCGCGCCGCAACGCGCGACGACCTCTCGCACGAAGTCTGGGGCCGCAACTCAGCCGCGACCACCCACACGCTGGAGACGCACATTTACCGCCTGCGCCAGAAAATGGAGCCCAATCCAAGGAAGCCGGTTCTGTTGGTTTCCGAAGGCGGCGGCTATCGCCTCAATCCGGTCATGGGCGCCCCCGCCGCGGTATGACGCCGCGCTTGTTCCAAGCCCCGACAATCGGCGTCCACCGGAGCGGAACCGTTCCGGTTGGCCACCGTCGCGCCGCAATCCGCCAGCACTGAATGGCTAGACTGAAAGCGCTGCTGTGGGGCACTGCGCGGCCGCCTGGTGGGTAGCCCTCTGCGTTTGCAGCCTCTCACACGAGCCTCATTGCCCTTTCAATGAGACACGGCGAGGTCGGCCACGATGGCGCGGTAGATGGCTTGGGGAGAAACTGGAAGGGTGGGCCCGGTGTTCAGTGGCGGTCGATTCCGACGTGGGCCGGGAGGCGGTGACTGTAAGGTTTACTTTCAAGATCTGTGAATGTCACTAACTGGCCGGCTTGTATGTCGTGTAACGCTGGCCCCATTCCAGGAGCGCTTTGAGCACCGGGCGAAGGTCCTTGCCTCGGTCGGTCAGCAGGTATTCCGCGCGAGGCGGATGCTGTTCGTAGAAGCGCCGTTCGACGATTCCGGCCTCTTCGAGTCGCTTCAGCCGGGCGGACAGTGTCGTCGGGCTGATCCCCTTCAACGAGCGCTCGAAATCCTGAAATTTGCGCGCTCCGCCCATTACTACCAGGTCGCGCAGGATAAGGATCGTCCAGCTATCGCCGACGATGTCGAGCGTGCGCGCAATCGGGCACAAGTTCGCCCCTTCAATGGGTGGGTCGGTGGTCATGGCTGCAACGGTAGCGGTCTCACGAGAATTTGGATAGTGACTCCTTATTATGGAGTTGCTATTATCCAAGGACTGACCTGGGAGGACCGCTGATGACCACCGCCGCTGTTCCCGCTGGTATCGTCCCGCCGCACCCCGCTTTGCGCAGCCTGCTCTGGATCGTCCCGGTCACGGCGCTGTGGACGCTGTTGATCTATTGGCAGCCGGCGATTACCGGCAGCGGCGTTCCGGCCACGGCCGCCCGGCTGATGACCTACGGACTTATCGCGCTCGGCTTGTGGCTCGGCCTCGAAAGCACCGCCCTGGCGCTGGGACAACGCCGCACGACCTGGCTGGCGGTCATGGTCCCATTCACGCTGTGGGCCGCCGCCGCCTGGAGCGCGGCCATCAACGGCGTCTTCCGCGCGGGCGCCTCGCCGTTGCCGTTGCTGCCTTTGGCGATCGTCCTGCCGGTGATCATCGGCGCGCCGCTGTTGCTGCTGTCGAAGCGGGTGGGGCAGGTGCTCGATGCGCTGCCGGCGACCTGGCTGATCGCTCTTCAGGTTTACCGGGTCTTCGGCAGCGTCTTTCTCGCTGGCGCGCTGCGTGGGCTGGTGCCCGGCGTGTTCGGGTTGCCGGCAGGGATCGGCGATGTGCTGACCGGCCTGTTCGCCGTGCCGGCGGCGATCGCCGTGGCGACCGGCACGGCTGAGGGCCGGAGGGCGGCGATCGTCTGGAACATCTTTGGCCTGGCGGACTTCGCTGTCGCGATTACCTTGGGGGTGATCACCTCGCCTGGCCCGCTCCAGTTGATTGTTCCGATTGTACCGAGCATTGGCGCCGGCGCTTATCCGAATGTGCTGACGCCGGCTTTCGTGGTGCCAATGTCGATCCTGCTGCATGCACTGTCGCTGCGGCAGTTGCGCCGGCGCGGCCGGGCGAGGGCGGAAGGGAGTGGATGAAGAAAGATGGTAACGCAAATGAACGCAAATGGCCGCGGATGAACGCGAATGGTGCGGGGCGGTCGGCTGGTGCGGTGCGGGGCTCACAGGTCCAGGACAACGCGTTGAAACTCCAGGCGAGGTGTCCCGAAATTAAGCAGCAGGCACAGGTGGGTTCCGGTCGCCCGGAGGTAATTGATGCATTGCGCGCGATGCGCGCGGTCGAGCGTTCGCACGGTTTTCAATTCGATGAGGACGGCGTTTTCGACCAGGAGATCTACGAAATATTCACCCACCAAGGTGCCTTTGTAGGTGACCGTGATTCCGCGCTGCTGTTCGACGGCGAGGCCGGCCATGCGCAGCTCCACTGCCAGCGCGTTTTCGTAGACCTTTTCCAGGAACCCGCTGCCGAGTGCATTCGCCACCGTGAAGGCGCAGCCGATGATGCGGTTTGATATCGCGTCCAGCTCCGGCCTATTCGCGTTCATCGGCGGCCATTTGCGTTTATTCGCGTTAAATCTTCCTTTCCCACGCCGCACAATTGCAACGGGTTGGGTCAAGAAAGTGGTAACGCAGATGAACGCAAATGGCCGCGAATGAACGCGAATAGTGCGAGGCGGTCGGTCATTGCGGTGTGTGGCTCACAGGTCCAGAGCAACGCGTTGAAACTCCAGACGAGTTGTCCCGGGATATACCACGCAAAAGCAGCTTATTTTCAGTGTCTAGGTTCCGTGCGTCTTGTTTGATTTATACACCGGAATGCGGGCGACCTCGCGCACTCAATCGCAGCCGCCTAGGTCGGCCAAGTGCCCGCTTTCCGGAAGCCGCTCGTCGCCCGCGAATGACGCAGATGCGGCGAGCACAGCCGCTTCGGATGATCGCTATGTCACGCCGCGTTGCTAAGCTAATGTGTGCCCGTGCGACAAGGGGAAGTCCGAGATGATCAACCTGAGCGGTATCGGCCACGTGCTGTTGCGGGTCATCGACGAGGAAGCGTCGAAGCGATTCTATCGTGACGTGCTCGGGTTTCGCATCGCCGAGCAGGACCCCGAGCACGGCGGTGTGTTCATGACTCTGGGCGACGGCTTTCATACACTCGACATCGCACAGCACCCCACACCGCAAGATGCGCCAAGGCCGCAGCGCGGACAGCTCGGACTCGCGCATATCGCGTTCAAGGTTGCGAGCTATGCGGCGTTGCGCGAAGCCTACGTCCACTTGCTCAAAAGCGGCGTCGAGATTCAGCGTGCCGCCGACCATGTCTGCCAGCGCAGCATCTATTTCGGCGATCCCGACGGCAATGGCCTGGAAATCTATTTTGAGATGCCGCGGGCGCTGGAGTTGTTTCCGAACGGCCGGGGCGACGAGGACGAAGTGCTGCCGCTGAGCAGCGCGGACGAACCGCTACCCCAATGGCTCGTCGAGGAGTGGCCAGGCCCGGCCGCGATGGCGAAAGTCGAACGGCTGCGCCGCCAGGCGGCACCCGCCTCCCAATGATTCCCCACCGGCGGGGCAGGCGAACTACCCTCACCGCCCGCGCCGGTAAGGTGGGAGGATCAGGCGAAAGATTGCTCCCCTTGAGTACCAGTTTCGATCAACTCGATCATCTTGCTGACGAAGCGCCGGGCTATCGTGACCGCTTCCGCAGCGCGCTCGGGCGAGATCTCGGAATTGGGCCGGTCTCGTAATCGGCAATGATAGGCGTCGCGCCCCGCCGCATCGTAGAGCTTCATGCCCAGCAAAATGCCCGCTTCGCCGAGCAGCTTGTTGGACTTGTCGATGTGGGCGGCAGTTTCCGGCGTCAGAGGTCAACCCCCTCTCGCCTGATCTCCCGGATCAACGGCGTGCGCTCGTTGTAGGCACCGGCGCGGTAGGGCATGGCATACACAACGTCGCCGGTTTCATCGACGAGGCTGCTGCTCAGATCGGCGAGCCGCCAAAGCTCTGCCCCACGGTCATCCATATCGCGCAGGAACACGGCACCACCCGCTCCAGGCGATTGCCTTACAGCCTGCCGAGCGCCTGGCGGAAGCGGGTAAGCGTCGGATCGTTGATCCGCACCCGAGCCATCAAAACAGTTTACCACAGTAGACGCAGGGTGGAGACGCCCACCTTGACTACCCCCACCCCCGCTCCCATAACCCCGCCCATCCGGGTAACGTAACACCACCCGGTCCCCGCCCGGCGCGGGGGCTCCGCCGCTCCGCGAGGGTTCGCGCAGCGGCGCTTTGGCCGTTGGAGATATTTCGCCCGTGTTCGAAGCACTGTCCGACAAGCTGACCGGCGTATTCGATCGCCTGCGCGGCCGCGGCGCGCTGTCCGAGGCCGATGTCACCGAGGCGCTGCGTGAGGTCCGCCTCGCCCTGCTGGACGCCGATGTGGCGCTTCCCGTGGTGCGCGACTTCATCGCCAAGGTGCGGGAACGCGCGGTGGGATCGGAGGTGCTGTCCTCGGTCACGCCCGGCCAGCAGGTGGTCAAGATCGTCAACGACGTGATGGTCGAGGCGCTCGGCGGCGAGGGCGCCGTCCCGCTGAACCTGAACGCGCCGGCGCCGATCCCCATTCTGATGGTCGGCCTGCAGGGCTCCGGCAAGACCACGACGTCGGGAAAACTCGCGCTGCGGATACGCGAGCGGCTGCGCCGTCGCGTGCTGCTGGCCAGCCTGGACACCCAGCGCCCTGCCGCACAGCTTCAGCTTGCACAGCTTGCCGAACAGGCGCAGGTCCCCAGCCTGCCCATCGTCGCCGGCCAGACACCCGTGCAGATCGCCCAGCGCGCCATGGACACCGGACGGCGCGAGGGCTTCGATATCGTCATCCTGGACACCGCCGGACGTTTGTCGATCGACGAAGCGCTGATGGACGAGGTGCGGCAGGTGCGCGCCGCCACCAGCCCTGCCGAGACGCTGCTGGTGGTCGATGCGATGACTGGCCAGGACGCGGTCAACACGGCCAAGGCGTTCAACGAGGCGGTTGGCGTCACCGGCATCGTGATGACCCGGATGGACGGCGATGCCCGCGGCGGTGCGGCGCTGTCGATGCGCGCGATCACCGGGGCACCGATCAAGCTGGTCGGCGTGGGCGAGAAGCAGGACGCGCTGGAGGACTTCCATCCCGAGCGCGTCGCCGGCCGCATCCTGGGACAGGGCGATATTCTCGGACTTGTCGAGCGCGCCGCCGAGACGATCGATCGCGAAGAGGCGGAAAAACTCACCGCGAAGATGATGCGGGGGAAGTTTGACCTCGAGGATTACGCAAGCCAGCTCCGGCAGATCGGCAAGATGGGCAGCCTGTCGGGCATCCTGGGCATGCTGCCTGGGGTGGGGAAGATCAAGGCGCAGCTCGAGGATGCCAATTTGGATACCGCGATCCTGAAGCGCCAGTCGGCGATCATATCGTCGATGACGCCGAAGGAGCGCCGCGCGCCCGACATCATCAAGGCGAGCCGCAAGAAGCGGATTGCCTCCGGATCGGGGACTTCGGTGCAGGAAGTCAACCGGTTGCTGAAGCAGTTCGACGACATGACGACGATGATGAAGCGGATGAACAAGCTCGGGCAGAAGGGCCTGATGCGTCACGGGCTTGGCGCGCTGATGCCGAAGGGCATGCAACCGAACCGACGGCCGTACTGAACCAAGGAGATACCGATCGATGGGTTTGAAGATCCGACTTGCCCGTGCCGGGGCGAAGAAGCGTCCCTATTACCACATCGTGGTTGCGGACAGCCGCAGCCCGCGCGACGGGCGCTTCATCGAGAAACTGGGCAGCTACAATCCGATGCTGCCAGCGGAACACGACGATCGCGTCCGGCTGCAGGGTGAGCGCATTCAGCATTGGGTGTCACAGGGTGCCGTGGCGACCGACCGCGTCGCGCGCTTCCTCGGCAAGGCAGGGCTCGGGCCAATGCCCGCGCTGCATGAGCAGCCGGTGAAGTCGGCGCCGAAGAAGAAGGCCCAGGAGCGTGCCAAGGCCGCTGCCGGGGCGGCGGCAGGCTGAGGCCTGGGTGCCGGAGAACCGCATCCTGATGGGCGTGCTCGGCCGGCCGCATGGTGTGCGCGGGCTGTTGCGCGTCACCTCCTACACCGAGGACCTGGCAGTCTACGGGCCGCTTTCGGATGCGAAGGGGCGGCGCTTCGTCGTGCGGCCGCGCGGTGCGGGGGTGGCCGAGATCGCCGAGATCGTCGGTGGTGCCGAGGTGAAGGTCGCCGATCGCGCCGCGGCCGAGCGGCTGACGAATACGCGGCTCTATGTCGAGCGGGAGCAGCTGCCGGAACCGGAGGCGGACGAATTCTATCTGGTCGATCTGATCGGGCTGACCGCGGTCGATGTCTCGGGCGCGTCGCTCGGAACGGTGAGCGCGGTGCATGACTACGGCGCCGGTGTCAGCCTGGAGATCACCCGCGGCGGTGCACCGCCGTTGCTGGTGCCGTTCACGCGCGCCTGCGTGCCGGACGTGGATGTGGTGGCCGGCCGACTGAGGGTCGAGCCGCCCGCCGAAATCCACTCTGAACCAGACTCACGCGTCATGACCGGGCATGTCTCGGCCATCCCCACCTGGACCGGTGACGCGACGGATGGCCGGGACACGCCCGGCCATGACGACCTGCGATGACCTGGCGCGCCTCCGTCCTGACGCTGTTCCCCGAGATATTCCCTGGGCCGCTTGCCCAGTCCCTCGCCGGCCGCGCCTTGCAGACTGGGATCTGGTCGCTGCACACGGTCAACATCCGCGACTTCGCCACCGATCGACATCGCACGGTGGACGACACGCCGTTCGGCGGCGGAGCCGGCATGGTGCTGCGTCCTGACGTGGTCGATGCCGCCATTGCATCTGTCGCCGACGATCGTCCGCTGATCTTCCTCTCCCCTCGGGGCCGTCGGCTCACGCAGCGGGACGTGCGCCGCTACGCCGGCAGCTCAGGCATCATTCTGCTGTGCGGCCGCTACGAGGGCGTCGACCAGCGCGTTGTCGAGGCACGCGGGATGGAGGAGATCAGCATCGGCGACTACGTTCTGTCCGGCGGTGAACTGCCGGCGCTCGTCCTGATGGATGCCGTGGTGCGCCTGCTCCCCGGCGTCATGGGCGCCGCCGAGAGCGCAACCGAGGAGTTGTTCGCGCACCACCTGCTGGAATACCCCCACTTCACGCGTCCCGCCGAATGGCAGGGCCGCCGCGTCCCCGACGTGCTGCTCTCGGGCCACCATGCGGCGGTCGCAGCCTGGCGCCAGGCCGAGGCCGAGCGCGCGACGCTTGAGCGCCGCCCGGACCTGTGGGAGGCCCACACATCAGCCACTCGCGCGGCACCGGTTGTCAGCCCGGCGGGGCCGCCGTAAGGAACTTGCTACAAAGGGACCACAGCGATGAACATCATTCAGCGTTACGAAGCCGAGCAGATCGCCCGCCTGACTGCCAACCGCGCGGTGCCCGACTTCGTGCCCGGCGACACGGTGCGCGTCGCGGTGAAGGTCGTGGAAGGCGAGCGCACCCGCACCCAGGCCTTCGAAGGCGTGTGCATCGGGCGCTCCAACCGGGGGCTCAACAGCAACTTCACGGTGCGCAAGATCAGCTATGGCGAAGGGGTGGAGCGCGTATTTCCGCTGTATTCGCCGCTGATCGCCGAGATTGCCGTGATCCGTCGCGGCGACGTGCGGCGCGCGAAGCTGTATTACCTGCGCGGCCGGTCCGGCAAGCGCGCCCGCATCGCTGAGCGCGCCCGCACCAGCCCTGGTTCCGGCGCAACCGAGGCGCAGGTCGCCACCAACGAGCCCACCGCAGCCGACTAAGGGAAAAGCCGCCATGTCCGAAGCGAAGCCGCGCACGCTGTTCGACAAGATCTGGGACAGCCACGTCGTGGAGAAGCTCCCGGACGGGACGTGCATTCTGTATATCGACCGCCATCTGGTGCACGAGGTCACCAGTCCGCAGGCGTTCGAGGGCCTGCGCCTGGCCGGTCGCAAGGTGCGCCGCCCGGACTGCACGATCGCGGTCGCCGACCACAACATCCCGACGGTCGGTTCACGGGTTCCCGGCGACATCAAGGAGGAGGACAGCCGCATCCAGGTCGAGACGTTGGAAAAGAACGTTGTCGAATTTGGCGTTCCGTACATCCCGATCCTGGATGTGCGACAGGGGATCGTTCATATCATCGGTCCCGAGCTTGGGCTCAGCCTGCCGGGCACGACGATCGTCTGCGGTGACTCGCACACCTCGACGCATGGCGCGCTCGGCGCGCTGGCGTTCGGCATCGGCACCTCCGAGGTCGAGCACGTGATGGCGACGCAGACGCTGCTGCAGCGTCCGGCGAAGAACATGAAGGTGCAGGTGGACGGTAGCCTGGGCTTCGGCTGCTCGGCAAAGGACATCGTGCTGGCGATCATCGGCAAGCTGGGCACCGCCGGCGGCACCGGGCACGTGATCGAATACACCGGCGAGGCGATCCGCGCGCTCGACATGGCCGGTCGCATGACGGTCTCCAACATGACGATCGAGGCGGGTGCGAGGGCCGGGTTGATCGCGCCGGATGCGACGACGTTCAACTACATCAAGGGTCGCGAATTCGCCCCGAAGGGCGAGGCATTCGAGCGGGCGGTGGCGCATTGGCGCACGTTGCCGTCGGATCCCGGCGCGCATTACGACACGACCTTGGTGCTGAATGCGGCCGACATCGCGCCGATGGTGACGTGGGGCACCAATCCGGGCGCGGTGGTGCCCATCACCGGGGAGGTGCCGGACCCCGCCGATGAGCCGGACGAGGGCAAGCGCGCGCAGATGCAGCGGATGCTCGATTACATGGACCTGCGACCGCATCAGAGGCTGGCGGATGTGCCGGTGGATGTGGTGTTCATCGGGTCGTGCACGAACGGCCGCATCGAGGACATCCGCGCTGCTGCCGCGGTGGCGAAGGGCCGCAAGGTGGCGGCGAACGTTCAGGCGCTGGTGGTGCCGGGCTCGGGCCTGGTGAAGCAGCAGGCGGAGCAGGAAGGGCTGGATCGCATCCTGCTGGACGCCGGCTTCGAATGGCGCGAGCCGTGCTGTTCCATGTGCCTGGGGATGAACCCCGACAAGCTGACGCGCGGTCAGCGCTGCGCCAGCACGTCCAACCGCAACTTCGAGGGACGGCAAGGGCCGGGAGGGCGGACGCATCTGGTCTCGCCGGCAATGGCCGCTGCCGCGGCGGTGACCGGGCGGCTGTCGGATGTAAGGCAGTTGGTGTGAGGACTATCGGACACCACGTCTCACCGCATCACGGCGGAGGCAGCCCCAGCCCCAGCCGTCGCGGTGGGCGCAGGCCCGTACCATACCGTCATGGCGGGCGAAGGCCCGCCATCCACGTCTTCCCATCGTTCCGATATACTCACACGTTACACCAGATCGTCGTAAAGATCCCGCCATTCGGGGTTGGTCGGACTGATCAGCCTCGCCTTCCAGGCGCGCGGCCGGTCCTTCATGCTCTTTTCCCGTTGAATGGCTCCCAGAATCTCCTCGTGCCATTCGACGTAGACCAGTCTCGTCAGTTTATAGCGGCTGGTGAACTGGCTGCCGATGCCCGTTCGGTGTTCGTGTGCGCGGCGTGCGATGTCGTTGGTGACGCCGATGAACAGCGTGCCATTCGGCCGGTTGGTCATGATGTTAATCCAGCCACCGCGCATGCCATGGATTGTGAGACAGCGGACTTAAGAAGACGTGGATGGCGGGCCCCCGGCCTTCGCCGGGGCATGCTTCGCCGCCATGACGACGTAGAGCTAGCGGGCTCGGCCCGCTATGGCGCGGGGGTTTAACGCTATGGACAGTTTCACGACACTCACCGGCATCGCGGCGCCGCTACCGATCGCGAATATCGACACCGACAAGGTCATCCCCGCGCGATTCCTCAAGACGATCAAACGCTCCGGCCTCGGCGTGCACTTGTTCGACACACTGCGCTACGACACCGAGGGCAAGGAACGCCCGGAGTTCGTGTTGAACCAGGAACCGTACCGCAACGCGCAGATCATCATCGCCCACGAGAACTTCGGCTGCGGCTCCTCGCGTGAACATGCACCCTGGGCACTGCTCGATTTCGGCATCCGCTGTGTCATCGCTCCGGACTTCGCCGACATTTTCTTCAACAACTGCTTCAAGAATGGCGTCCTGCCGGTGCGACTGCCACGCGCGATCTGCGATGCGCTGATCGACGATGCGAAGCTCGGCGGCAACGCGCGCCTGACTGTCGATCTGGAGCGCCAGGTTGTGGTGCGACCTAGCGGCGAGGAGATTCACTTCGACATCGACCCGTTTCGCAAACATCTGCTGCTGAACGGTCTGGACGATATCGGACAGACGCTGCAACACGCACCCAAGATCGACAGCTTTGAGGCGACGCAACGTCAGCAGCATTCGTGGCTTCCGTCGACCGAAGCCTGAACAGGGATATTCATGGCGGCCAACAAGAAGTTGCTGATCCTGCCCGGCGACGGCATCGGGCCGGAGGTGATGCGCGAGGTGCGTCGCGTGATCGACTGGATGGACCGCCGGCGCATCGTCTCGTTCGACATGTCGGACGATCTGGTTGGCGGCGCCTCGATCGATGCACGCGGCTCGCCGATCACCGACGAGACGATGCAGAAGGCGAAGGACGCCGACGCCATCCTGTTCGGCTCGGTGGGCGGACCCAAATGGGACAAGCTCGGGTTCCAGCTTCGCCCGGAACTCGCCATCCTGCGACTGCGCAAGGAGCTTGATCTGTTCGCCAATCTGCGGCCCGCGATCGTGCTCGACCCGCTCGTCGACGCATCGACGCTGAAGGCGGATGTGGTGCGCGGACTCGACCTGATGATCGTGCGCGAGAGCACCGGCGGCATCTATTTCGGCGAGCCGCGCGGCATCGAAACGCTTCCATCAGGCGAGAAGCGCGGCTTCGACACCGAGAGCTACACCACGAGCGAAATCGAGCGCGTCGCGCGCGTGGCTTTCGAGTTGGCGCGCAAACGCAAGAACCAGGTGACCAGCGTCGAGAAGGCGAACGTGATGCAGTCGGGCCTGTTCTGGCGCCAGACCGTCACCGCTCTGCACGAGCGCGATTATGCCGATGTCGGGTTGGCGCACATGTACGCCGACAATTGTGCCATGCAACTGGTGCGCAATCCGCGCCAGTTCGATGTGATCGTCACCTCCAACATATTCGGCGACCTGCTGTCCGATCTGGCTTCCATGCTGACCGGCAGCCTGGGCATGCTGCCATCGGCCACGCTGGGGCCGGCCGATGCGTCGGGCAAGCGGCTGGCGCTGTATGAGCCGATCCATGGTTCCGCGCCTGATATCGCCGGACGCGGAATTGCCAACCCGATGGCACAGATCTTCAGCTTCGCCATGCTGCTGCGCCACTCGTTCGCCATGGAGGACGACGCGGCGCTGATCGAGCGTGCCTGCACCAACGTGCTAGCCTCCGGCCTGCGCACCGCCGATATCATGGCCTCGGGCACGGCGAAGGTCGGTACCAACGTCATGGGCGAGTCCATTCTGCGCGAACTGGACAAGCTCGCGGCCTGACCCCTTGTCGCGGGGCGGGCCGTCCGCTACATCCCGCGCCCTGGCTGGCGCCCGTAGCTCAATTGGATAGAGCACCAGACTACGGATCTGGGGGTTGGGAGTTCGAGTCTCTCCGGGCGCGCCACCTCCCATGGTTTTCACGGGTGTTTTCTGGCCAGTGCGCGCTAACGCTGATGTGATTTTTTGCCGCCGCCAGATGTGGGCGAAGGTTCGTCAAAGCTGTCCAGACAAGACGCAACCACCAGGCGATGCCACGATCGTGCGGGCCAGAACTCCGGCGACCGGGGACCTTCGGGCAGGGGAGAAGCATGGCGGCTCCGGGCGTGTCACGCCGCATCGTGTTGTCAGCGTGTCTTGGCGCATCCCACTCCCTGCGATCCTTCGAGGCGCGTGCGGACGAGGCACCCGACGCGGACCGGTGCAAGCTTCCGCAACCTGGTGACTGCCTTGTCCTGGCCGGCGCGGATGCCGGAACCACACCGCTGAGACCGGTTGACATTGAATTGCAGGAAGCCGTGCTGGCCTGGGCCTTCGATCCGCAGACGAAGCTCCCGCGCGACGGCTTGCGCCTCAACATGGTGCTGCTGATGCGGTTCGACCCGGCAACGCTCGGTGATGCCGAGCGTGCGAACGCAGCTGATGGCGTGGTCGCCTTTTCGGCCATCTGCACGCATCAGCAATGTCCGGTCACCGACTGGCTGCGCTCGGTGCAGGTATTGCAATGCCCCTGCCATCAGTCGCGTTACGATCCGCGCCAAGGCGCCAAGGTGCTGGGCGGGCCCGCGCCCAGACCGCTGCCATCGCTGCCGCTGCGACTGAACAACGGCGTGCTGGCGGTCGCCGCGTCATTTTCGGATCGTGTGGGAGGTGTGCAGTCGCAGGGTGCCTGAACCATCGCGGCCGAGGGCCGTACCCGGGGCACGACCGCGATCGAACAACCGGGATCATGGGGGAGCAAACTTCAATGAAGCAAAAGACCAGAATCGGCCTGATCGCATTCTCGGCCAGTCTGCTCTGCGGTGTGTCCTGGCTAACCGCGCACGCCGATGAGATGACGGGCTATTCGCCGGTAACCCAGCAACGACTGGAAAACCCCGAAACAGGAAACTGGCTGCTGTACCGACGAAGCTATGACGGGCACGGCTTCAGTCCGTTGCGGCAGATCAATGGCGACAACGTCAAGGATCTTGCGCCGGTATGGACGTTTGCCACCGGCGTGGTGGAGGGGCACGAGGCGCCGCCGATGGTCAATAACGGCGTGATGTTCGTCACCACGCCCGAGATGCAGGTGCTCGCCTTGAACGCGGTGACGGGCGACCTGATCTGGCGGTACAAGGAGAAGCTCCCGTCCGACCTTTTCCAGTTGCACCCGACCAATCGCGGGGTCGCGCTGTGGGGTGACAAACTCTATCTCGCGACCGTGGATGCGCGACTGATCGCGCTGGACGCGAAGACCGGGAAGGAGGTTTGGAACACACAGGTCGGCGACTACAAGCGCGGCGAGTACATGACGCTCGAGCCGCTGGTGGTGCATGGCAAGGTGATGGTCGGCTCCTCGGGCGGCGAGTTCGGCGTGCGCGCCTTCATCGCCGCCTACGACGCCGAGACCGGCCAGCAGGCGTGGCGGTTCTACACCATCCCAGGCCCGGAGGATCCCGGCGGCGACACCTGGAAGAGCGACGCGTGGAAGACCGGCGGCGGCTCCGTGTGGATCACCGGAAACTACGATCCGCGGCGGAACCTTGCCTATTGGGGTGTCGGCAACGCGGCCCCGTGGCCTGGCGACCTGCATCCCGGCGACGATCTTTACACCAGTTCGACGGTCGCCCTGGATCCGGACACCGGCAAGCTTCAGGGCTATCACCAGTATCATTGGAACGATTCATGGGACTGGGATGAGATCCGCGCGCCGCTGCTGATCAACATGCAGCATAACGGCCAGACCATCGACGCGCTGGTTCATCCGGCGCGCGATGGCTATCTGTGGGTGCTGCAGCAGACCGACAACGGAATCAAATACATCTCCGGCCAGCCGTTCGTTTATCAGAACGCCTTCAAAAGCCTCGATCCGGCGACCGGGCGGCCGACCTACGATCCCGACCATAAGCCGGTCACCGGGAAGGACGTCAGTTTCTGTCCCTCATTGTGGGGCGGACTGGATTGGCCGTCGGAATCGTACAGCGACCAGACGGGGCTGCTCTACATCCCCGCCAACGACAACATGTGCGGAAAAATGACCGGTGAGAAGAAGCAGCTTGTCGCGGGACAGCTTTGGCTTGGCGCTGACCCCGACAGCATGAAGCTGCTGCCGCGCGGCGATCATATCGGCGAGCTGCAGGCATGGGATCCGGCGACCGGCAAGCGGATCTGGACCTATCCGTTCCAGAACCAGCTTTTTGCATCCGTCCTCAGCACGGGCGGCGGGCTGGTGTTCGTCGGCGGCACGAATGACCGCATGTTCCGAGCCTTCGATGCCAAGACCGGCGAATTGCTGTGGCAGCAAAAGACGAATTCGGGCATCATCGGCATGCCGGTGGCCTATCAGGTCGGCGATACGGAGTACGTTGCCGTGCAGTCCGGTTGGGGCGTGGACGCCCAGCGAATCCAGGACGGACTGGCACAGACCCCGTTGAAGCTTGACCCGGCCGCGGTGCCGCAGGGCGGCACGATCTGGGTGTTTGCCCTCAGGCGTCGCCCATAGGCAAATGATGGATCGGCAATTCAAGACAATCGGCGGAGCGGCGTCACTTAGGCGCCGCCCTTAGCCGTCATGGAGGCGAACATGGTAACTTTGAAGGTCAATGGACAGAGCCACGACTACGATGGTGATCCCTCGGTTCCGCTGCTCTGGGTCCTGCGCGACGAGTTGGGCCTGACCGGCACGAAGTTCGGCTGCGGCGAGGGTCTGTGCGGTGCCTGCACCGTGCACTTGAGCGGCACCGCCGTGCGATCCTGCTCCGTGCCGATCTCGGACGTTGCCGGACGGGAGATCATCACGATCGAGGGGCTCGACCCGCAAGGCAATCATCCTGTGCAGCGGGCATGGCGGGAGACGAGCGCACCGCAATGCGGTTATTGCCATGCCGGGCAGATCATGCAGGCCGCCGCGCTGCTCGCGGTCACACCGAAGCCGACCGACGAGGACATCCTGTCTGCCATGTCCGGCAATATCTGCCGGTGTGGTTGCTATCAGCGCATCGCGGCCGCGGTGCGCCTGGCCTCTACCGGAGTGTAAGCCATGACCCACATGTTCGAACCGATCGTCATCGAGCCCGGTCAGATAGCAAATGTCAGCCGTCGGCTGGTGCTGAAGGGGATCGTCGCATCCGGCGCGCTCGTGCTGGGCACAAGCCTGCTGTCCCGGTCGGCGATGTCGGCCTGGGACACCGGCGCGGGCAAGATGCCGGGCGGCACCGTGAACGACCCGCATGTCTACATAGCCGTCGACGCCTCCGGCCTGGTGACGATCGTCACCAACCGTTCCGAGATGGGCACCGGCGTGCGGACGAGCCTGCCGATGGTCGTCGCCGACGAGATGGAAGCGGACTGGGCGCGCGTGCACGTTGCGCAGGCGCCGGGCGACGAGAAGACCTATGGCAACCAGGATACCGACGGTTCCCGCAGCGTGCGCCATTTCATCCAGCCGATGCGGCAATGCGGCGCTGCGATGCGCATGATGCTGGAACAGGCGGCTGCCGCGCGCTGGGGCGTGGACGTGGCGCAGGTACGAGCCGAGAACCACAAGGTCGTGCATCTCGCGTCCGGCAACATGCTTGGCTACGGCGAACTCGCGAAGGCGGCGAGCGCGTTGCCGACGCCTTCGGTGGACAACCTCAAGCTGAAGGATCCGAGCGCTTTCCGCTACATCGGTACCGGCTCCATTCCCATCGTTGACCTGCATGACATCACGACGGGGCAGGCGACGTACGGCATAGACGCGAAGCTGCCGGGCATGAAGTTCGCGGTGATCGAGCGTCCGCCAGTGGTCGGGGGAAAGCTTGTTTCGTTCGATCCGAGCGAGGCGTTGAAGGTCCCGGGCGTAGAGAAGGTCATGGAGGTACAGGGATGGCCCTGGCCCTCGAAGTTCATGCCGGTGGGCGGCGTGGCGGTTGTGGCGCGCAATACGGGCTCCGCGATCAAGGGCCGCGAGAAGCTGAAGGTCGTGTGGGACAATGGGCCGAACGCAACTTACGACTCGGCGGTGTTCCGCAAGCAGATGGAGGAAACCGCCGCTGCGCCCTGCAAGGTCGTCCGCAACGACGGCGATGCGGACGACGCGTTGAAATCCGCCGCCAAGGTGGTGTCCGCGCAGTACTACATCCCGCATCTGGCGCACGCCAGCATGGAGCCACCGACGGCCACCGTGCATGTTCGTCAAGGCAAGGCGGGCACCGAATGCGTGGCCTTTGCGCCGACGCAAAGCCCCGGCGGTTGCCGTGACGATCTGGCGAAGCTGCTTGGCATTCCGGTCGAGAACGTCACCGTCAACGTGACCTTGCTGGGCGGTGGTTTTGGTCGGAAATCCAAGTGGGATTACGTGCTGGAAGCGGCGCTGGTGTCGAAGGCGGTGGATGCGCCGGTGAAGGTGACGTGGACACGCGAGGACGATGTGCGGCACGACTTCTACCACACCGTTTCGGTCGAGCGGATCGACGCCGGGATCGATGCCGACGGCAAGGTGGTGGCGTGGCGGCACCGCAGCGTGGCGCCCACGATCTTGTCCACATTCAAGGCCGGCGCGGATCACGCGGCGCCGTTCGAACTGGGCATGGGGCTGGTGGACAATCCCTTCAACATCCCGAACCTGCGCTGCGAGAACGGTCAGTGCGAGGCCTACACGCGCATCGGCTGGTTCCGCTCCGTCTCCAACATCCCGCGCTCCTTTGCGGTACAGTCGATGGCTGCGGAGATCGCGGCGGCGATGGGGCGCGATCCGAAGGACGTGTTGCTGGAACTGCTCGGACCGGACCGCATCGTCGATCCGCGAAAGTCAGCGGACGTGGCCGACTTCTGGAACTACGGCGACCCGGTCGAGACTTATCCGATCGACACTGGACGCCTGCGCCGTGTCGCGCAGCTTGCGGCGGAGCAGGCCGAATGGGGCAAGGCGCTGCCACCGGGTCAGGGACGTGGCATCGCCGCGCACCGGAGCTTTTTGAGCTACGTTGCGACGGTGGTGCATGTCGCCGTTGACGGCAAGGGAAAACTGACGATCCCGCGCGTCGACACCGCGATCGACTGCGGCTTCCACATCAATCCCGAGCGCATCCGCTCGCAGATCGAAGGCGCCGCGGTGATGGGTCTTTCCCTTGCCAAGCGAGGGCAGGTCACCTTCAAGAACGGTCAACCTGAGCAGAAGAACTTCGACGGGTTCATCGTGGCGCGGATCGACGAGGCGCCGCTGGACGTACGGGTGCATATCGTACCGGCGGATTGGGACGTCCCGTCAAGCGGAGTAGGCGAGCCGGGGCTACCGCCGTTTGCGCCTGCACTGTGCAACGCGATCTTCGCCGCCTCGGGCAAGCGGATACGCAGTCTGCCGATCGGCGATCAGTTGAAGGTCTGACTTCAGCCGACGCTGCTGTTGACTTTGCCCACCGTTGTTCCAGCGTCTGGCCGTTTCCGGATCAAACCCAGGGACGGCCACGGCGTCGGGAGGTCACCGACGGTCGAACCTTTGCATCGCAGGAGTGATCGGTGTCAGACGATCGTGGCAGCCCCAACACGGCCCAGATTGCCTACTGGAACAGCGAGGCCGGGCCGCGCTGGGTGGCAATGCAGGAACGCATGGACGCGATGCTCGCGCACTTGATGCACGCTGCGCTGGATCGCGCCCTACCGACCGTCGGGGAGGCCGTCCTCGACATCGGGTGCGGCTGCGGAGCCACGGTGCTCGAACTCGCCGGACGCGTCGGCGCGGATGGCAGCGTTCTCGGCGTTGACATCTCGGCACCCATGCTCGGTCGTGCCCGCGAACGCGTGCGCGAGCACATGCTGTCAAATGTGCATCTGTTGCAGTCGGACGCTGCAACGCATGTCTTTGAGCGGGCTGCGTTTGACCTCGCGTTCTCCCGCTTCGGGGTGATGTTCTTCGACGAGCCCGTTGGGGCGTTCGCCAACATCCGGTCGGCGCTGGCCGATTCCGGGCGACTGGCGTTCGTCTGTTGGGCTCCCCCGCGGGACAATCCGTGGCTGGCCGTGCCGTTGGCGATTGCCCGTCCTCACCTGCCGCCGCAGCCGGAGGCAGACCCGAACGCACCTGGTCCCTTCGCTTTCGCCGATCCCGACCGGGTCCAGGGCATTCTCGCGGGAGCCGGATACGCCGCCATCGACGTAGCGCGTCACGACACCAGCATGCGGATCTGCGGCCCGGGCGAGATCGATCTGGCAGCGCGCTTCGCCGTCGAGAGCGGACCGGTCGGGCGGGCGATAGCGGGCGCAGAGCCGGACGCGCGCGCTGCCGCCGAGCAGGCCATTCTCGCCGAGTTCCGCCGGCTCGAGGGTCCTGGCGGCATCGAACTGCCCGGCAGCGTCTGGATTGTCACTGCACGGCATTGATGGATCAAGACCGGGCAAGCGAGCCGGTAGGTCCCACCTTTTGCGGGCTATGAGCCAGAGGATGCCGGGCTTCCGTCGCGCAACGCCGCAATCACGGGCAGGCCTTTATGTCAGCGTGCCTGCCCTACTGATCCACATCAATGCATACCGCCGCCATTTGGCCGAGTGCTGCATTCCACGCCGCAGTCACGGCGTTGCGTGCCTTTGCTGGGCTTTACCGATGTTGTTCAAGCCGGAAGGCCCGGGCGCGCTCATTCAGCGCTGTTTCCCGGCCTCACCGTCCGATGCGACGATGCTTTTTGGAGACTGTTGTCATGCCTTTCGACAGTTCCGACCCGCTGAGCGATCCCACCGAATCGGCGGCTGAGTTGCTGGCCAAGGCGGCCCGCATTCGTCGCCATGCGTGGACTTTTGCCGGAGATCCCGCGGAAAAGAGGCTCGAACAGATCGCCGATGAGTTGGAAGCCAAGGCACGTCAGGCCGAAAGGGCGCGCGTTTAGCCTGGAACCGGCACCTACTGAACCCTCCTGTTCGCCTTCGGGCGCATCGCTTTCCCAGGGCGGCAAGACAGCCAGGCACTGAGCGGCGGTAGTGTGCGCGATGTGTGAGCGGCTTTCACAATCAATGCGATATCGTATCAATAACGCCGAGCACAGTCTGTTGGGGTCACGGGCGCTCATTTGGCATTCCACTTCGGTATACTATCGGAACGTCCTGAGGTCGCCTGTATAGTCGAGCAGAATCTCAATCTTGATACTTGCATTCACGGGAACGTGACGACAAACTCACGGATGCGTGAAATAGCCGTCTGATCCGAAGAACTGGAAACCCCCGATGCATAGACTGTGGATCGCCAAAAAACGCCCGATTGGTTTCGCTTTCGAGATTGCCGATCTCATGCGCCTCGAGAAATGGGCGAAGGTCCACAACGTTCGGATGGTCGTCGAACTGGACCATTACGTGGAGGATGAAGAGTACGAGGAAGTGATCGCATTCTATGCCAAGGACAGCCCGATCAGGCGGTGGATCCTCTGGCGGTCCGCCAGCGAGGTCGTCGTGCAACGGCTCATCGGTCGCACCTGTCGCTTCGGTACGGTTGCCGATGCTCTGGACAGCCTGCCGACGACCCAGGAGCGTGGCCTGCGTCCAGCCAAGACGATACGCAAGCGGCGACGCTCGGCAAGCCGCTCCGTAACGACGTGTCAAGCATAATATCCGGCGACGCCTGGCACGCACCTGCCGCCATCGGATCGATAAACGCAAGACGCACAACACGCCCGAGTAAGACGTTCCAACCGCTGCCGACCACCATCAGATCAGGGTCGAATCATGTCCTGTGAATAGAACCGACGTCCGCCCGTTCTGTTGCAAACACCGAATAAATACCAACAGCGGATCGACCAAAAAGCCGAGTCCTGCCTATCACGACCAAATAAAGCGAATGAACTGCGGCTCCCGCCCGGGGAAAGTCGTGTCCAGAGTGTAGGAATGTTGTCTTATGGCAAACTTCACAGTAACCGCCAGTGGTGGCTTCGTCGCTCCCAACGGCACTCCGTGGACCATGCGTGGCCTGAACGCGGGCGTGCAAGATGCACTGCAAGGCTTTGGCAACGTACTCACCGACTACCCCGGTCTGACCGCGATCAGACTGAACTGTGACTCCGGCAACGACTCCGCGGCATCGATTGCGCAGGTTGTGCAGGAATACACCGCCGCGGGTGTCGTCGTCGAAATCGAGGACCATAGCGGAAACGGCGACAACGTTGCCTGGTACCAGCAGATGGCAACGATGTTCAAAGACAACCCGCTCGTCTTTCTCGAGACGCCAAACGAGCCGGGCGGCGACGCGGCGACAACCGCGCAGAACCAGATCGGGATCATCAACGCTATTCGTGCAGCCGGCTTCGCCAACCCTATCGGCGTGCAGCCGATCGGCGGGTATGACCAGTCCAACGTCGCCGACAGTGCTCAACACGCTTGGCACCGCCGGGGCTGTTCGCCACGCCGCACATCTACTATAGCGTCAACGACCCGAATGGCGCTGCGGCATATGTGCAAAGCGATATACAGCAGGCCAAGCCCATAATGGTCTGTTCCCCTCCATCGATGAATTCGGCAATGCTCTCGACGGCTTCACCGCCGACCCGCAGGGCATGACCGTCATCACGTCCGTCCTCGCCGCGAACGAAGCCGGCCAGGCCGGCGCGGTCTTCTGGGCAATGGATAACGGCAACCACCCGGACGGCGCCGACTCCGCCTTCCTGAACCCTGCTGGCACCCAGCTGACGCCGGTCGGCGTCGATATTCAACCCTGGCTGTCCCAGAAGACCGGCACCCTGACTGGCGGCACGACCCCGCCATCGCTGACGCCGTCCGTCACGCCGAGCCCGGACGCAACCGGGGTCACCACGGTCGCGGCAAGCCCGATCACCGATCAGGCTGGCAATACATGGACGCTCGTCCAATCCGCGTCGAATGGGTTGCAGATCGCCGTCAACGGTACCGTGGATCCAACAACGAAGAACGTCGTCCTGCTGGAGATTCTGGGCGGCAAGATTGTGCAAGAGAACGCCACCGGCAACTGGTACTCGAAACCCACGCCCGGCAGTGCATGGACCCAGATCGCCGCGCCGGCCGCGCCTGCGCCACCTGCCGTACCCACTGCGCCTGCCGCTGCTGCCGCACCCAGCCCGGACGGAACCAGGATCACCACCGTCGGCGGGAGTCCGATCATAGATGCGGCCGGCAATACGCTGACACTCGTCCAATCAGCGTCGAATGGGCTTCAGATCGCCGTCAACGGCACCGTCGATGCGACCACCAGGAACGTCGTCCTGCTGGAGGTCCTCGGCGGCAAGATCATCCAGGAGAACACCGCTGGCAACTGGTATTCGAAAACCTCAGTTGGGAGTGCCTGGTCACAGATCGCCGCGCCTGTAGCCACGTCCGTGCCTGTTGCCCCGTCCGTGCCTGTAGCCTTGCCCGCGCCCGTCGCCCCGACTGCGCCTGCCGCACCGAGTGCGGACGGAACCAGGATCACCACCGCCGGGGCAAACCCGATCGTCGATCAGACGGGGCATGCATTGACCCTGGTTCAATCAGCGTCGAATGGTTTGCAGATTGCCGTCAACGGCATCGTCGATGCGACAACCAAGAACGTCGTCCTGCTGGAAATCCTTGGCGGCAAGATCGTTCAGGAGAACACTGCCGGCAACTGGTATTCAGAGTCCGCACCTGGTGGCGGCTGGACCCAGATCGCAGCGCCCGCCCCGGCACCCGTCACGCCGGTGCCCCCAGCGCCGATCACCACCGGCAGCGGCTCCGACACACTGGTGCTCAGCATGTCCGAGGACGCGTATAAAGGCGACGCGCAGTTCACCGTCTCAGTCGATGGCAAGCAACTTGGCGGCACATTCACCGCCACCGCAGCGCACGCTTCCGGCGCCAGCCAGGTTTTCACCTTCAACGGCGATTGGGCGACCGGCGCCCATACAGTGACAGTGGACTTCCTCAACGATGCCTATGGTGGATCGCCATCTGCCGATCGCAACCTCTATGTAAACGCAATCAGTTACGACGGGACCGCAACCGGCCAGACCGCAGAACTCCTTGGCACGGGTCCCGCGTCGTTCCCGATCTCCGATGGCGCGGCGGCTTCGGCCAGCAGCGAGACTTTCGTGCTCACCAGCGGGAGTGCCGCCACCGTGACGCTCGGCATCGGAGCGAGCCGGATCAATTTCATCGGCGCCGGCTCTCTCACATTGGTCGGCAGTTCAGGACAGGCCGTTGTCACGGTCGACGCGGGCAACAACAAGTTCATCGCCGGTACGGGTACGCTGGACGTGACGGGAGGCAGCGGCAAGGACGCCTATGTCTTTCATGCCAACAGCGGTCTTCTCACGATCGAGGACTTCTCGATTGCCAAGGGTGATACGCTGTCCATCGACAAGGCGCTGCAAGGCTCGCTCCAGCAGACACCCGACGGCCGGGGCGGCACGATGCTTACCTTCGGCGCCGGCGCCACCCATGGCGTGGACATCCATGGAATGGCGACAATACCGACGACCAGCATCCTGTGGGCTTAGGAGCCTGGACGAAACAAACCGGTCGGTTGGCGCATCCCGCTTTCGGCAGCCTGCCCCTCCACCCTCGTCACTGCCAGTCGCATCAAGGGAGTTGCCATTTCCCGAGCGCACATCTGCCTAACGTCCATATGTGGCCACTACATGTTGTCGACTTCGTCAGGCACGTCGTAGAAAGTCGGGTGGCGGTAGATCTTGGATGCCGTCGGTTCGAACAGCATTGCCTTGTCGGCCGGATCCGACGCAATGATGGTGTTCGACGGCACGACCCAGATGGACAACCCTTCGCCACGACGCGTGTAGACGTTGCGGGCGGCCTGCAACGCCAATGTTGCATCCGCTGCATGGACGGAACCGACATGCTTGTGCGCAAGCCCGGTGCGCGCGCGGATGAAAACCTCCCAGAGGGGTGTGGTCTGCTCCGCGATCATCACACAGCCTGACGGCTCGGTCCGGCCTTTTGCTTTGCTGCGTAGGCGAGCGCGGCCTCGCGCACCCAGGTGCCATCTTCGTGCGCACGGCGCCGTGCAGCCAATCGCTCGCGATTGCATGGTCCGTCGCCGGCCAGCACGCGGCGGAACTCGTCCCAGTCGATCGCGCCGAATTCCCAATGGCCGGCTGTGTCGTTGTATCGCAGTTCCGGGTCCGGAAATGTCAGGCCCAGATAGTGGCCTTGCGACACGGTGGCATCGACGAATTTCTGCCGCAGCGAGTCGTTGGTGAAGCGCTTGATCTTCCACCGCATCGACGCATCCGAGTGCTGTGACTGCGTATCGGGAGGACCGAACATCATCAGGCTCGGCCACCACCAGCGGTTCAGCGCGTCCTGAGCCATCGCCCGCTGCTCCGGCGTGCCGCGCGCCAGCGTGGTCATGATCTCGAAGCCCTGGCGCTGGTGGAAGCTTTCTTCCTTGCAGATGCGGATCATCGCCCGCGCGTAGGGACCGTAGGAGCAACGACAGAGCGGGATCTGGTTCATGATCGCCGCGCCGTCCACCAGCCAGCCGATCGCGCCGATATCCGCCCAGCTCAACGTCGGATAGTTGAAAATCGAGGAATATTTCGCGCGCCCGCTCAGGAGTTGCTCCACCAGTTCCTCGCGGGTCACATTGAGTGTCTCGGCGGCGGCGTAGAGATACAGCCCGTGGCCGCCCTCGTCCTGCACCTTCGCCAGCAACGCCGCCTTGCGTCGCAGCGTCGGGGCGCGCGTGAGCCAGTTGCCCTCCGGCAACATGCCGACGATCTCCGAGTGGGCATGTTGGCTAATCTGGCGTACCAACGTGCGGCGATACGCATCCGGCATCCAGTCGTTCGGCTCGATCCGCTCCTCGGCGTCGATGCGTGCCTGGAAGCGTACGGCCGGCCCGCTGGTGTCGGTCGATATCTCTTGTTTATTCAGCGCCTGGCTGTACATGGCTACTCCGGCCAAAAATCGGGGCTCATCGCCTGGTCGAATGTGTATGGACAATCTTTGGGAAAAGTGCCGCGTGCGAGACCGGTTTCAAGTTCGGCCTCGTTCAGTGCGCGTCGGTAAGCATTCCGGAGCGCCTGTCCCAATTGCGACTTGAGGCTGGGATTATCGTCGAGGTGGTCCTCTAGAAGGTAGCGTGTGTTTTCGATGCTGAGCCGCCAGCTGTTTCCCCTGAACACCGGTTGGAATTGCCACTTCAGCAAATGCAGCAACAGCACCGTCAGCCGGCTGACCAGCTCGCGCTTCTCGCTCCGCCCCATGCTCTCGATCTCTTCCGCAATGTTCTCGATGTCGGCCTCGTTCAGTTTGCCGGCGCGCAGCAATGTGGCTTGCTCATTGGCCCATGCGTAGAAATCCTGGTCGTAAAGACTGGTCTTCACCGCCACCCTCCTCGCCCTGCATTCGCGGGGGTGTTCAGCACATGGCTGGACATGGGACAAATATGGCCCAGTTAGGCAGCGTCTGAAAGGCCAGCCATGGACTTCGCCCTGACCGACGAACAGCAGCAGATCCGCGACGAGGTGCTGAAGCTGTGCGCGCGCTTCGACGATGCGTATTGGCTGGAGCGCGACCGGACCGCGACCTTCCCGGACGCCTTCTTCGCCGCAATGGCCGAGGGCAACTGGCTCGGCATCGCCATGCCGGAAGCATTCGGTGGCGCCGGCCTCGGCATCACCGAAGCGACGATCCTGATGCAGGCGGTGGCGGAGTCCGGCGCCTGCATGTCAGGCGCATCGGCGATCCACCTCAACATCTTCGGCCTCAATCCAGTGGTCGTGTTCGGCACGGACGAGCAGAAGCGCCGCATGCTCCCGCCGGTGATTGCCGGCCACGACAAGGCCTGTTTCGGCGTCACGGAACCCAATGCCGGGCTCAATACCACGCAGATCACCACCCGCGCCGACCGCCGCGGCGACCGCTACGTGATCAAGGGCACCAAGATCTGGACATCCACCGCCCAGGTCGCATCCAGGATCCTGCTGCTCGCGCGAACCACCCCACTCGATCAGGTGAAGCGCCGCAGCCATGGACTGACGCTGTTCTACACGGCGCTCGATCGCGCGCACGCGGAGGTGCGGCTGATCCACAAGATGGGCCGGCACGCGGTCGATTCGAACATGGTGTTCTTCGACGGCATGGAGGTACCCGCGGAAGATCGCATCGGCGAAGAAGGCGAGGGATTCCGCGCCCTGTTGCACGGCCTCAACCCCGAGCGCGTGCTGGTCGCGGCCGAAGCGATCGGCATTGGTCGTGCGGCGCTCGCCAAGGCGACACGCTATGCCCGCGAGCGCGTCGTGTTCGGCCGGCCGATTGGTCAGAATCAATCGATCCAGCATCCTTTGGCGAAATGCTGGGCTGAGTTGGAATCCGCCAATATGATGGTAATGAAGGCTGCGTGGCTATATGATCAGGGCCGGCCATGCGGCAACGAAGCCAACGCCGCGAAGTATCTGGCGGGCGAGGCCGGCTATCGCGCCTGTGAGCAGGCGGTGATGACACACGGCGGGATGGGTTACGCGCAGGAGTACCATGTCGAGCGGTACCTGCGCGAATCGCTGATCCCCCGCATCGCCCCAGTCAGCCCGCAGCTTATCCTAAGCTACCTGGCCGAACGGGTGCTGGACCTGCCGAAGTCGTACTGAGTCGCGGTTATTTGAGCTGATCGCGGATCTTGTCCAGGCCGGCATGCGCGCAGGCATCGTCGAGATTGGCGCCCGGCGCGCCGGCGGCGCCGATGGCGCCGACCACTTCATCGCCCACCTTGATCACGATGCCGCCGCCGAGCAGAATCAGATGTGGCAGTTGCGTGAACAGGTTGGCGAATCCGGGGGCCGTCTTCGAACGCTCGAACAGCGCGCTGGTATCAGTCTTGAACGAGGCGGCCGTGTAGGCCTTGTCGTATGCACTGTCGAGCGTGTGGCTGCCGGCTCGATCGCCGCGTAGCACAGCCTGCCGTACACCATCGGCGTCGACCAAAACGGCAGTCTCGGCATAGCCTTGTTTCGTGCAGCTCGCGACGGCTTCGGCAACCGCCTGGTTGGCAAGTTCGGCGGGAATGCGGCGCGTCGTCAGCAAACCTTCGGCGTGGGCAAGCAGCGGCAGCACGGCCGTGGCAAGGGTCAGGACAAGGAGTGGACGGAGAGTGGCATGATGGGCCATCGGGATTGCTCCTGAGCGTGGCGCGATTCGCGCGGCAAGGGTAGCGCTAAACGCAGGGAATGCGCGATGGCCTCGCGCGGATCAGTTCAGACTTCGTCGTGTGTGGATGGATGCACCGACATTCAGCAGCGGACGCAGTGCCGCTGGTTCACGATCCGGAGAGTAATCATCCTATTGACCGACCCCCCTTGATCGGGGGCGAGTAGGCCCAAGCTTCCGTCCGCCAATGCGACCAGTCGATTTGGCACACAACGGTCCGCCAACGGTGCCGATGCGGAGCCGGCTGTATTGCTTTCGCTGCCGGATCAGAAACGCGAAAGGAGAAATCCATGCCCAAGACCAGGAAATCCATGCCCAAGACCAGTTCGAATACACAGCGTAAAGTCCGCACGTTGCACGATGAGCACGTGCCCGATCAGGTGGTTTCCCAGGTCGGCAAGGCGGTCGCGGAAATCATGAAACTGCGTCAATCATTTGTCGAGGATATGACAGCCGCGGATACCGAGGAGGAACGGCGGGAATTGGCCGGTCGAATCGACAGCGCGGCCGCCCGCGCGATCAGTGACCAGGGGCTGACCGTGGACGAGTACAATCAGGTCATCTCGGCGACACAGGCTGATGCCGCTTTGGAAGAGCGCGTGATGGTCGCCTATCGGTCAGCCTGAATCCATTGCCATTCGCCTCGCACGGCCACTGGCGGGACTGGCAGCGACGCAATTCCACGGAGAAATGTAATGACTGAATTTCGAACGGCTGTCCTCGCGGCAGCATTTGCAGCGACCGTCGCCATGCCGGCCTTCGCGCAACAGGGCGGACGCGACACCGCGACACCGATACCACAGACGCCCGGTGCGACGCTGCGACAGAGCGACTTGTCCGATGCAATGGTTCACAAGGTCGGCACCGCTTTGCGTCAGACCGTCACGATCCGCCAGAAATACGCCGAACGTGCGCAGGCGACGAAGTCGGCGCAGGAGCAGCAGACACTGACGACACAGGCGCAAACCGAAATGGTGCAGGCAATCAGCGATCAAGGGTTGTCTGTCGAACAATATAATCAGGTGATCCAGATGGCCCAGGCCGATCCAACCCTGAAGCAGCGCCTGCTGTCAGCCGCGCAATCGGGTGGCTAGAACAGGGTCGATCCGGGAGAGTGTGCCTCCGCCGCACTAACCGAGGGGTGCACTCTTCTCCACCCGTCCCATCTGTCGCCGACCGATTGCCAACTCGGTGACGATGCCATGCAATGTGCGGAGTTCCTGCTCTGTCACCTCGCCGCGCTGGAAGAGGTGACGGATGTTGCGAACCATTCCCTGTCGTTTCGGCAGATTGCGGAGAAAGCCGCAGGCGTCGAGCTGATCCACCAGATGCCGAAGGAAATTCTCCAGCTCTGCCTTGCTGGCAACGCGCGTCTCGTTGGTCATCAGCGTGCGCGGTGGTGTCGCATCAGAGGCCGTCCACCATTCATAGGCCAGCACCATCACTGCCTGCGCCAGGTTCAGCGACATGAATGCCGGGTTGAGCGGGAAACGCACCAACGCATCGGCCGCCGCCATGTCGTCGTTGTCGAGACCGGCACGTTCGGGACCGAACAGCACGCCGGCACGCAGATCACGCGCGCAGATCTCATGCAACTCCGCCGCGGCGCCGCGCGCCGTCAGCACAGGCTTTATGACATGGCGAGGTCGCGGGCAGGTTGCAAAGACATGGTGCAGATCGGCCACCGACTCGGTCACCGTTGCGAACACCGCCGCCTCGTCCAGGATGCGGTCGGCGCCCGACGCGTTGCGCCACGCCTTCTCCTGCGGCCAGCCGTCACGCGGTGCGACAAGGCGCAGGTGGAACAGGCCACCGTTTGCCATGGCGCGCGCACATGCGCCGATATTGTCCGCCAGCTGCGGACGAACCAGGATGACGACTGGCGAATTGCCGATCGGCGCGATCTCGGCACCGCCATCGCGGCCGGTCATTTCGCGTGCTTGGCCTGCCAGGTCTTCATGAAGGCGATCTCCTTCTCCTGTGCGTCAATGATGTTGCGTGCGAGCTTCCGCAGTTGCGGATCCTTGCCGTACTGCAACTCGACGCGGGCCATGTCGATCGCGCCCTGATGATGTGGAATCATACCGGCAACGAAATCCTTGTCCGGGTTGCCTGAGTAAGTGATCGACATGCCCTGGCCCATCTTCATCATCGCATCGCGATAGGCCGTGGTGGACGCCGGCTCGTTCGCCGCGGGAGCGGCATCCATTGTCCCGCCCGGCATTGTCATCCCTTGAGCGAGAACCGGCACCGGTAAAGTCAGCAATGTCGCGACAACCAGACACGAGCGCAGCATTGTGCTGTTCCTTTTCAGTCGGCCCGCCGCCAGGTGGTTCCCTGCGGGCCGTCCTCGAATGCGATCCCCTTGCCCGACCACTCGGCGCGTATCGCATCGGCGCGCGCAAAGTCACGTGCCTTGCGTGCCGCCAGCCGCTCGGCGATCGCCGCCTCGATCGCTGCGACATCTGCCTCGCCGCCGCGGAACCAGGCGCCAGGGTCGGCCTGCAACAATCCCAATATCGCGCCCGCTGCCCGTAATCCGCACGCCGCGTCGAAATCATCGGCCAACGCCCGGTCGGCCAGCGCATGCATCGCCGACAAGGCGAGCGGCGTATTCAGATCGTCGCACAGCGCTTCCATCACCTGCGCCGGCACATCGACGCCGGCGATTGCGGGATATCTCTCCAGCGCCCGGTAGAATCGGTCCAGTTCGCGCCGCGCCTCCGTCACCGCCGCATCGGAAAAGTCCGGCGTCGAGCGGTAGTGCGTGCGCAGCAACAGCAGCCGCACCGCCTCGCCCGGCACCTTCGCCAGCACGTCGCGCAGGAAGGTGAAGTTGCCGAGGCTCTTCGACATTTTCTCGCCGTTCATCAGCAGCATACCGTTGTGCACCCAGTAACGTGCGAAGTGGCTGCCGGGAAACGCGCAAACGCTCTGCGCCAGCTCGTTCTCATGATGCGGGAAGATCAGGTCGCTGCCGCCACCGTGGATGTCAAAGGTCTCGCCGAGATAACGCCACGACATGGCGCTGCATTCGATGTGCCAGCCTGGCCGCCCGCGCCCCCACGGGCTGTCCCAACCCGGCAGATCCGGTGTCGAAGGCTTCCACAGCACGAAGTCACCAGGATTGCGTTTGTACGGCGCCACGTCGATCCGCGCTCCGGCCAACAATTCGTCCGGGCTGCGTCCCGACAGGCAGCCGTACGACGGATAGCTCGGCACCGAGAACAGCACGTGGCCCTCCGCCGCATAGGCATGGCCCGAGTTCGATCAACCGCTCGATGATCTGGATCATCTCGGGTATGTGCTGTGTGGCACGCGGTTCCTCGTCCGGCGGCAGCACGCCGAGCGTCGCCATATCGGCCTGGAAGTCAGCCGTGGTTCGTGCCGTGATGGTCGCGATCGGCTCGCTGCTCGCCTTCGCACGCGCGTTGATCTTGTCGTCGACGTCGGTGATGTTGCGCACGTAGGTCACGTGCGGATACAGCAGGCGTAGCAGGCGCGCGAGCACGTCGAACACGACCATCGGGCGCGCATTGCCGATATGCGGCAGGTCATAGACAGTCAGGCCGCAGACATACATCCGCACATGCTGAGCATCGAGCGGAACGAACCGCTCCTTGCGGCGGCTCCGGCTGTTGTGAAGAAAAAGCTCGTGCATGGGCATGGACGCGTCTCCGTGGAACGGGCGTTCTCGGCCAAACCGGGCGCCGAATCAACGCTCCGTTACAGATTGGTCCTGCCGTATCGGCATTCCCCGCTCACGCGGGAATGACGGGATTGAGCCTGGCGGGTGTAGAACAGACGCCGGAAGATAGGGAGGGTGACCATGCGCAAGGCGCCGTTCGAGACCAGACCGATCGCCGGTGCGCTCGGTGCCGAACTGCATGGCGTCGATCTCGCCGATGATCTGGCGGTGACGACGGTGCAGGCCATTCGCCAAGCTCTGCTCGATCACCTCGTGATCTTCTTCCGGGACCAGGATCTGCCGCCCGACCGCTTCCTGGCTCTGGCGCGCTGCTTCGGCAGAGCCATCGAATACCCATTCCTGAAAGGCATCGACGGCTTTCCCGAGATCATCACCGTTTCGAAGCTCCCGGAGGAAACGGTCAATTTCGGCGGTGTATGGCATTCCGACACGACCTACCTTCCGGAGCCGCCAATGGCGACGCTGCTGATCGCGCGCGAGGTGCCGGAGGCAGGCGGCGACACCCTCTTCGCCAATCAGTACCTGCCGTATGACAGGCTTTCGGATGGCATGAGGGCGCTTCTGGCGCAGCAGACGGGGGTTGCGAGCTCCGCGAAGGCCGATTCCAGCCGGACGCGAGAAGACCGCATCCGCTCCGACGGCAGCGCCGAAGCGCGCAAGCTGCTGATCGCGGAGCATCCGGTGGTGCGCACGCATCCGGAGACGGGGCGCAGGTCGCTGTTCGTCAACCGCGCCCACACCGTGAGCTTCGCGGGCATGACCGAGGAGGAAAGCGCACCGTTGCTCGAATTCCTGTTCAACCATCAAATCAGGCCGGAGTTCACCTGCCGCTTCCGCTGGGAGGCGGGCTCCCTGGCGATCTGGGACAACCGCTGCGCTCAGCACTACGCGGTGAATGACTATCATGGGCAGCGCCGCGTCATGCACCGCATCACGCTTGCCGGCGACCGACCCGCGTAAGGTCAAACTCGGCCCGTGACAGTGGCAGCACCGGGATCATAGCAGTCCTTCCGTCCGAAAGCTGAGCCAGCGTCCGTTGCCCACGACGACATGGTCGTGCAGCACGATCGACAGTGTCGCGGTCGCCGCCTTGATCTCCCGGGTCATTGCGATGTCTTCCGCCGAAGGTGTGGGGTCGCCGCTCGGATGGTTGTGCACCAGTATCAGCGCGGTCGCATGCAATTCGAGCGCGCGCTTGGCCACCTCGCGCGGATAGACCGGCGTGTGGTTCACCGTGCCGCGCTGCTGCGCCTCGTCAGCCAGCAGGCGGTTGCGGTTGTCGAGGAACAGGACGCGGAACTGCTCCACCCGCTCGCGTGACAGCACGGCGTTGAGATACGCCATCAACCGATCCCAGTTGGTCAGCACCGGCTGATCGATGACTTCTGCCCGCATGAGCCGCAGCGCCGCAGCCTGCACCGACTTCAACGCCGCGGCTCCCGCCTCTCCTAGTCCATCGACAGCGAGCAACTCCTGCATCGGGGCCGCGATAACCCGTGCAAAGCTGCCGAACCGGGTCAACAACATCCAGGCAAGCGCCTTTGTGTCGCGGCGGGGCAGGGCGAACAGGACGATCTCGAGCATCTCGTGGTCGGCGAGCGCGTCCGGTCCGGCGGTCAACAGTCGCTCGCGCAACCGGCGGCGGTGTCCCTCCACGCCAAACGGCTTCCGTCCATCGACCGACGGGCTGGCGTCGAACAGGTCGGGGGCTCCGCAGGCCGGGGCTGTCACACCCCAGCCTTGCGGCAAATAGGTTGGGCGGCGGTTAATGCGAGGCGGTCAGTGCCCTGGGGGCGGGGCGCAAGGCTCGGTGGCCATCTCCGCCGGGACCGAAACCTCCAGAATCTCGAACGTGTCAGAGGTGCCGGTCTCGTTATGCGGCGTGTCGCCAGGGATCATGATCGAATTGCCCGCCGCGACACGCACCTTCCGGTCCGCGAACTCCAGATCGACCCAGCCCTTCAGCACATAGACGAACTGCGCCTGGCACTTGTGCACGTGCCAGCCGGTCGGCTTCGACATGCCTTGCTCGGCTGATGTCACCTGGGCACGCATGAAGCCGTTGGTGCCCTCGGTCACACCGAGATCGCGATACTTGAAGAAGGCGCGGCGTCCCGCGACGTAATTCGCATTGTCCTTGCTCGCCACCGCGAGTTTCATCGTCGGCATGGTCATGGTTTGGTCATTCATGGCGTACCTCCTGATTGTTCAGCCCGCCGCGTAGGGCGGCTTGTCCAGACCGGCGGGCGAGAGGGTGAAAATCTCGCAGCCGGTCTCGGTCACCCCGATCATGTGCTCGAATTGCGCAGACAGGCTGCGGTCGCGCGTCACCGCGGTCCAGCCATCGTCCAGCACCTTCACCTCCGGCCGGCCGGCGTTCACCATCGGCTCGATGGTGAAGAACATGCCCGGCCGCAGAATTGGGCCTTCGCCAGGACGCCCGAAATGCAGGACGTTCGGCGGCTCATGGAAGCGCCGCCCGATGCCATGTCCGCAGAAATCGCGGACCACGCTGAAGCGCTGGTGCTCCACATAATTCTGGATGACATGACCGACATCGCCCAGCGTAGCACCCGGCTTCACCGCGGCCACACCGCGCATCATCGCCTCGTAGGTCACGTCCATCAGGTTGCGCGCCCGGGTCGATGCCGAACCGGCCACATACATGCGCGACGAATCGCCGTGCCAGCCGTTGAGGATCACCGTGACATCGATGTTCAGGATGTCGCCGTTCTCCAGCTTCCGCTCGCCGGGAATGCCGTGGCAGACGACGTGGTTGATCGAGATGCAGATCGATTTCGGATAGCCGCGATAGTTCAGCGGCGCCGGGACAGCACCATGCGCGATGATGAACTCATGGCACAGCGCGTCGAGCGTGCCAGTGGACACCCCGGGCCGCACGTGCGGCACAATCATGTCCAGGGTTTCGGCCGCCAGGCGACCCGCGGTCCGCATCGCCGGAAAATCCTCGGGCGCGTGGATGGTGATGCGTCTCGCGTCGGTCCCGCCGTCCATCGCCCCTGCTCCGTCCGTCTTGGCACTGCCTGGAAGGTGGAAAGATGCGCAACCGTGCGGTCCGGCGCAAGGCCAATGGCAGTTGTCGGGGACGATGGCCGGATCGCCGTGGACTGCCCTGTTTACTGATCGCCGATCACTGACTACTGATCTGACGTTACCTGGTGAGACGACGGCAAGAGAAGGTTCGCGGCTGATGGACCGCAAGGCTGCAAGAGATCTCCAGAAGCGGGCTGCGGCCGAAGCCGCGGCAGCGCTGGTCGAGGACGGCATGGTGGTCGGCCTGGGAACCGGCTCCACAGCCTACTTCGCCATCGAAGCGCTGATCCGCCGTGTTCACGAAGGCCTGCGCATCCTGGGCATTGCGACCTCGGAGCGAAGCGATGCCCAGGCGCGCGCCGGCGGCATACCGCTCACCACCTTTGCCGACCACCGTCGCCTGGATCTCACGATCGACGGCGCGGACGAGATCGCTGCCAGCTCGCTCAATCTGATCAAGGGCCTCGGCGGCGCGCTGCTGCGGGAGAAGATCGTGGCCGCGGCGTCCGATCGGCTGGTGATCGTCGCCGATGCGAGGAAGCTGGTCGATCAACTCGGTGGCACGACCCGGCTGCCGGTGGAGATCGTGCCGTTCGGCTGGGAGACGACAGCCGAACGCCTGACACAACTGGGAGCCAATCCGGTGCTGCGAGGCGGCCAGGCCTCACCGTTCCACACCGACGGCGGCAATCTGATCCTGGATTGCGACTTCGGCCAGATCGCCGACCCGGCCGCGCTGGACCAGTCGATCGGTCAGACCATCGGCGTGGTTGAGACTGGCCTGTTCATCGGCATGGCTTCGATGGCCCTGGTGGCGGATCATACCGGTGTTCATCGGATCGAGCGCCCCGCCACCCCTCGCTGACCGGCGAATGGCTGCCGGCCAGGGCCGACCGTTGGCTTGCTGCCCGGTTTGATCCATTCAGCCGTCGAACAAAGCCGCGAACCGCTTGTGCGGGTCCGGCTGCTATCGACTGGCAAGCTGGCGTTGATCTGGGCGCAGGACAATACAGGGGGTCCTGCGGTGCGCCAGGACGGAGCAGGCGCTCTGCGCTTCAGCCGCTGTCAGGCCGAAGACCTGCGCGCGCCAGGTGGTCCTGCCCCGCATGCCGGCAGGTTCCACGCGCGCCTCGCCATCGTCGGCGGTACGGCGGGCATTCAACGCTGCTTCCCGCGCGGTCTTTTCGCTGGCGAAGCTGCCAACCTGGATTCCCCAGATGCTTGCGGGTGGCGCTGGTCTGGCATGTGACGGCTGCCGGACCGGGTCGTTCACCGAGGCAGCGTGCGCCGCATTGAACAGGCTGGGCAGCCGGCTCGCCACGGCGGTCGGCCGTTCCACGGGAACATCGAGTTGCTCAAAGCCCTGGTTCAGCAAGGCTGCCATGTGCACGTCGCGTTCGGGATTCGACGCCGCGCCGAGCACAACGCCGATCAGACGCACGCCGCCGCGCGTGGCGCTGGTGACAAGGTTGTGGCCGGATGCCTCGGTGTAGCCGGTCTTCATTCCATCGGCGCCGGGGTACGATACCAGCATGCGATCGTGATTGAAGATCACGCGGCCATGAAAGGTGAAGCTCCGCGTGCTGAAATACGGATAGAACCCGGGGAAATCACCCAACAGATGTCGTGCCAGGATCGCCAGGTCCCGCGCCGTGGTCCATTGGTCCGGGTCCGGCAGGCCCGAGGCATTGGTGAAGGTGGTATGGCTCATGCCAAGCGCGCGTGCGCGCAGGGTCATCATCTGCGCGAATTGCTCTTCGGACCCGCCGAGCTGTTCTCCCAGTGCCGCGGCAGCATCGTTGGCCGACTTGGTGACCAGCCCGAGGATGGCCTCCTCCACTGTCAGCCGGGTGGCGGGCGTGATGCCCAGCTTGGACGGCTCCATCGCCGCGGAGCGGGCTGACACCGGAACCAACTGGTCGGTCGTGATGCGGCGGTCACGCAGCGCCTCGAACACCATATAGAGTGTCATCAGCTTGGCGAGGCTTGCCGGATGGCGGGGCGCGTCGGGATTTGCCGCTTCAAGCACGTTTCCGGTGGCGGCATCGACCACGATCGAACTGTATCGCTCCGAGCCGATTTGCGCCCACGCGGCGGCGGGAAGCAGGCCGGCGAACATGACCAGGAGTACCCGGGGACAGGAAAAACCTGCGTCCATGGCGCTCCGGCTTGGCCATTCCCGTAATCCCTTCGCTTCGTCGCCGGAACTCTAGGAGGCCGCCGCCGCTCCTGTCCAGCCGAAATCCGAAATTGAAAAGAGAAATAATTGAACGCCTTATGGGCGACTGCTTGCACACGCGGTGCACCACAGGAGAGCCCGCGAAGACGGTTTCGAGAACTTTTGTGCAGTGCACAATAATTCACTTGATCGGGCTTCGCCTTCGGCCTATATCGGTGCCGTGCTGCATTGCAGCAAAACGGATTGGCAATTTGGCGGACGCGCCGCGACCTCTACAGCGGACACCGCCCCATTCAGGAGATCACGCGGATGACAATGAAGCCAAAGACAATCGAATCGGCAGCGATGGCTGAAGAAACCGTGGCGACTGCCGCGGGCAAGGGCTTCGAGACGACCGTGTCCGGCCTGAAGGACGGCATGTCCCAGGCAGCGGCGGGCTTCGCGGAAACACAGGTAAAGGTCAAGCAAGGTATGGAAAAGGCAATGAAGACGGCCGAGGAGCTCGTGGCGTTCAGCCAGGGCAACGTTGAGGCGATGGTGAAGTCCAGTCAGGTCTGGGCCGCCGGGGTGCAGGACATCAGCAAGCAGATGACGGCCTCCGCACAGGCCTCGTTCGAGGAGACGGTTTCCACCTTCAAGGCGCTTTCTTCGGTGAAGTCGCTCAAGGACGCGTTCGAGTTGCAGGCCAGCTTCGCCCGCTCGACGATGGAGAAGACGCTGGCCGAGTTGGGCCGGCTGACGGATGCGTCGCTGAAACTGACGGAGCAGGCGCTGGCGCCGCTCACGGAGCGCGTCAGCATTGCAGTCGAGAAGTTCGCCAAGGTGGCCTGACGAGCGATTGACGCGCGAAGTACGGACAAGGGCGCCGGCCCTCCTCCCCCCGGTTGTCCTCGGTTCGGACGGAAGAAGGCCCTGGCGATCCGCCAGGGCCTTCTTCATGTCCGGCGCCGCGAACTGACTCTTTGCCCCGTCAATGCTCTTTTATCCTTGGCACGGCTTCCGATATGGTTCGTGCTTCGATCGGCGACGGGGTGAGGAATACCCGTCTCTGCCTTGCCAGGCACGATCGCCAGGATGCAGTGGGATGTCGCGACAGGTGGACATGGAAGAAAGATGAGCGACGGCGACAGGCGCGGCGGCACCAACAACGACGCCCCCAACACCGGGGTTGTGGTCAAAGCGCGGCCGAAAACGCGCAAACCGGCGATGTACAAGGTGTTGATGCTGAACGACGACTATACGCCGATGGAGTTTGTCGTTCACGTTCTGGAACGGTTTTTCCAGAAATCGCGGGAGGAGGCCACCCGAATCATGCTACACGTCCACCGACGCGGCGTCGGGGTGTGCGGCGTCTATACCTACGAGGTAGCCGAGACCAAGGTGACCCAGGTGATGGATCTGGCACGGCAGAACCAGCACCCCCTGCAATGCACAATCGAGAAGGAATGATTGTGCGGATTGGGAGTATATATACCAGATAGACGTTGGGAGGTCCCAACAGACCATTCCCTCTGTTGACGGCGCGCCGGGCCGCCGGGGATGATTGGATTCCAGCTTAAAGACTTCAGCGCGTAGGAGCGTCGACGACAATGCTATCACGTAACCTCGAACAGACGCTGCACCGCGCATTGTCGCTGGCCAGTGATCGCCGTCACGAATATGCGACGCTTGAGCATCTGCTACTCGGCTTGGCCGACGACACGGATGCCGCGACTGTCCTGCGTGCCTGCGGCGTGGACCTCGACAAACTGCGCGGTGATCTGTCCGAATTCCTCGACAAGGATCTGGCCGGCCTCGCGACCGATCGGGCAGGCGATCCGAAGCCGACGGCCGGGTTCCAACGCGTGGTCCAGCGTGCCGCAATTCACGTCCAGTCCTCGGGTCGTGACGAGGTGAGCGGCGCGAATGTGCTGGTGGCGCTGTTTTCCGAACGCGAGAGCCACGCCGTGTATTTCCTGCAGTTGCAGGACATGACACGGCTCGATGCGGTGAATTTCATCAGTCACGGGATCGCCAAGGCGCCGGGCCGGGCCGCTCAGCGTCCTGTGCAGGGCTCCGGCAGCCAGCCCGAGACCCATCAGGAGCAGGAACGCGAGGAAAAGCCGAACCGGCGCAATCAGGACGCCCTGTCGAACTACTGCGTCAACCTGAACAAGAAGGCGATGGCGGGGAAGATCGACCCGCTGATCGGCCGCGAGCCTGAGATAGAGCGTACCATCCAAATCCTTTGCCGCCGCACCAAGAACAATCCGCTCTATGTGGGCGATCCGGGCGTCGGCAAGACGGCGATCGCCGAGGGTCTGGCCAAGCGGATCGTCGAGGGCGACGTGCCGGAGGTGCTGGGCCGGTCCACCATTTATGCGCTCGACATGGGCGCTCTGCTTGCCGGCACGCGGTATCGCGGCGACTTCGAAGAGAGGTTGAAGGCAGTCGTTTCCGAGCTGGAGAATCAACAGGGCGCCATCCTGTTCATCGACGAAATCCATACGGTGATTGGCGCCGGCGCCACCAGCGGGGGTGCGATGGATGCGTCCAACCTGCTGAAGCCGGCGCTGGCGTCGGGCAACCTGCGCTGCATTGGCTCCACCACCTACAAGGAGTTTCGCAACTACTTCGAGAAGGACCGCGCGCTGGTTCGCCGCTTCCAGAAGATCGACGTGAACGAGCCGACGCTGGAAGACAGCGTGAAGATACTGCGCGGCCTGAAGGCGAACTACGAGAAGCACCACAAGGTGCGCTATACCGACGAGGCGATCCGGGCCGCAGTGGAGTTGTCGGCGAAATACATCAACGACCGCAAGCTGCCGGACAAGGCGATCGACGTGATCGATGAGGTCGGCGCCTCGCGCATGCTGCTGCCGGAGCACAAGCGCCGCAAGACTGTCACGTTGCGCGACGTAGAAGAGATCGTCGCCAAGATCGCACGGATTCCTCCGAAGTCGGTGTCAGCCGACGACAAGGAGACGCTGCGCAATCTCGAGCGCGACCTGAAGGCGATGGTGTTCGGTCAGGATCGGGCAATCGAGGCGCTGTCGGCCGCGATCAAACTTGCGCGCGCAGGGCTGCGCGAACCGGAGAAACCGATCGGCAATTACCTGTTCTGCGGCCCGACCGGCGTCGGCAAGACCGAAGTGGCACGCCAGCTTGCCTCCACCATGGGCATCGAGCTGATCCGCTTCGACATGTCGGAATACATGGAGCGGCATTCGGTGTCCCGCCTGCTGGGTGCGCCGCCCGGCTATGTCGGCTTCGACCAGGGGGGCCTGCTGACCGACGCGATCGATCAGCATCCTCACGCCGTGCTGCTGCTGGATGAGATTGAGAAGGCGCATCCCGACCTGTTCAACATACTGTTGCAGGTGATGGACCACGGGAAGCTGACCGACCACAACGGCAAGTCGGTTGATTTCCGCAACGTGATCCTGATCATGACGACCAACGCGGGTGCCTCGGATCTGGCGAAGGAGGCGATCGGCTTCGGTCGCGAGGGCCGCGAGGGTGAAGACGAAGACGCAATCAAGCGGTTGTTCACCCCGGAGTTCCGCAACCGCCTGGATGCGACGATCGCCTTCGCCGGCCTGACGCCGGAGATCGTCGGCCGCGTCGTGGAAAAATTCGTCATGCAGCTCGAGGCACAGCTGGCCGACCGCAACGTGACGATCGAACTGTCCTCGGCGGCGAAAGAGTGGCTGGCCGAGCGCGGCTACGACAAGCTGTACGGCGCACGGCCGCTGTCCCGCGTGATCCAGGAGTACATCAAGAAGCCGCTCGCCGAGGAGTTGTTGTTCGGCAAGCTGGTGAAGGGCGGCTCGGTGAAGGTCACGATGAACGATGGCAAGCTTGCGTTCGAGATCATCGAGGCGCAGTTGCCCGCCCTGCCGAAACCGGACGAGGATGGCGACGGCGGCACCGATCGCGAGGAGATCGAGGCGTAATTCCGAGCTTAATCGCCCGGGGCTCCGCCCTGCGACCCGCCCGGCGGCGTTGCCCCCGGGACCCCCACCAAAGGCATAGCCTTCGGAATCCGATTCTTAAGTAACGGGTTCCAAGGGCTCCGCCCTTGGCGGAGTCCAGAGGCGGAGCCTCTGGTGGGGTCCGGAGTGAAACCCTGGCTCAGTGGCGAACCTGCTTCGTTACCGTGCACACTCGATCACGACGGTTCCGACCTTGTCGCCGCGCTCCACCGCCTCATGCGCCGCCGCTGCCTGGTCCAGCGGAAACCGCGCCGCCACCGACAGCAGGCGCTCCCCCGTTGCGATCCATTGTGCAATATCGGTCTGCGCGCGCTTGCGCGATGCTGGCAATGAGCCCGGCAGCGACATCGGATACAGCGAGACGTTGCGCTGCATCAGTTCGCCGATCGGCACACGCGGTGTGCGGTCGCCGTTCGATGCGTAGATCGCGATGCTGCCATTGGCCCGCACGCAACCAAGTGTCGCTGCAAGATTGCCGCCAAAATCCACATCCACCACGTGGTCGACGCCCGACCCGAAGGTGATTTCGCGGACGCGTGCGGCAGCATCCTCCTGCCGGTAATTAACGACCGCGTCGGCGCCGCCGGCCCGCGCCCGCTCCGCCTTCGCGTCTGAACTGACCGTGGCGATCACACGCGCACCGGCCCACTTCGCAAGCTGCACCGCATAATGGCCAACGGCGCCGGCGGCACCGGTGACCAGCACGGTCTTCCCCTGCACCGGACCGCCGACGAACACGCAGTGATGTGCCGTCATACCGGGAATGCCGAGCGTCGCGCCCTCGGCGAATGACACGTGCGCGGGCAGTTCGGTGACCAAGTCGACATTCAGACAGATATATTCCGCCGCGGTGCCCATCCAGCGTCCGTTGCGCTGGCCGTTGTACAGCCAGACCCGCTTGCTGACCCAGCTCTCCGGAACCATCGCACCGACGCGGTCGACCGTGCCGGCGCCGTCGCTGCTGGTCACGACCCGCGGATACTCCATGGCGGGCGCGGGACCGCGTCGGCGATAGGTGTCCGACGGGTTGACGCCTGCGGCCTCGAGACGAACGCGAACCTCGTAGCTGCCCGGTTCGGGTGTCGGCAGTTCACCGCGGACGAGCACATCCCTCGCAGGGCCTTGCCGATCGTACCACACGGCGCGCATTGCATTGCTCCCAGGCTGTTGCCAAGCGAATGTTCATGGCGCATCCACCGGCCTGACCGCAAGGAGGTCCGATGAGCGAGCAACGCACCCCCGTACTGACTGGCGGCTGTCAATGCGGCGCGGTGCGTTACGCGCTGTATGCTCCGCCGACCATTGCCGGCATCTGCCATTGCCGGATGTGCCAGAAGGCCGTCGGCGGGCCATTCACGGCGTGGGCCAATGTCCCGAGGCAGCACTTCGCGTGGACGCGTGGCATCGCAGGCAAGTTCCGCAGTTCCTCGGCCGCGGAACGCGGTTTCTGTGCGCGATGCGGAACGCCGCTTTACTTTGAGTATACCAGGCGACCAGGATCGATCAGCGTCTCGATCGGCAGCCTGGATACGCCGGAAGCCGTGGCACTGTCCCAGGTGGACGGCATCGAGGGGCGATGGACGACCTTCGACCAGGCGACAATTGCCGCGTTGCCCGCGCGCCGCACGGGCATGGCCGGTGCGCCCGAGGATCTTTCGCGTATCGTCAACTTTCAGCACCCCGATCACGACACGCTGGAAGGCTGGCGGCCGGCCGGTTCATAAGGGCCCGAATCAGCCGCTTGATTGCCGTTTGATGGACGGCGGCTCATGACCTATACCTTCCCTGCGGTTCAAACGGGCCTCGCCCGTTCGCGAACCGAGGCCGACCGCGTCGACCATAGGCATTGCCTGCATCTGCCAGACACGGCGCTTTGAGTTACGGTCCTGCAACTTGGCGGCCCATCAGAAAGCAATCGGGAGGAATCAATGAAGACGCAATACGCAGTGGCGTTGGCGATTGCCACCGGCTTCGGACTTGGTGCTGCCGCGGTTCAAGGTCTGCACGCCCAGGCCAAACCGCCGGTCTATTTTATCACCGAGATCGACGTTTCAAATCCGGAGGCTTATGCCAAAGAGTACGCACCGAAGGCTCAGGCCACCATCAAGGCTGCCGGCGGCCGATTCCTGGCGATTGGCGGATCAGGCGCGTCGGGAGCAAAAGTCACGGCCTTTGACGGCGAGGCGCCGAAGCGCGCTGTCGTTCAGGTCTGGGACAGCCTGGAAAAGATCCAGGCCTGGTACAATTCAGCGGACTACAAGGAGGCCCGGAAGATCGGCGACAAATACGCCACGTTCCGCAGCTTCGCCGTCGAGGGCATGCCGCAATAGCCTGAAGAGTTCGCGTGATAGGGGCCGCCTCGGTTGGGCGGCCCTTGTCAAATTTATACCGGCACGCAGTCGTTATGCCGGCGATGGCGTACGGCACTACTCCACCTCCGCCTCCAGCTTCTGACGTGCTGCCTCCAACTCCGCCTGGTGCTCCGAACCCAATTTGGGAAGCTTCATGTCCAGTGCCTCCAATGTCTCGATCATCGCGGCGACAACGATCAATCGCGTGAACCATTTGTTGTCCGCCGGCACGACGAACCATGGCGCGTGCGGCGTCGCCGTGGCAGCGATCGCCGCCTGATAGGCGTGCTGGTAGTCGTCCCAGAACGCGCGCTCGGCCAGGTCGCTGGCACTGAACTTCCAGTGTTTGTCCTTCTCCCGCAGCCGATCGAGGAACCGGCGCCTTTGTTCCTCCTTTGACACATTGAGAAAGAACTTCAGCACGACCGTGCCCTGTCGCGTGAGGTAGCGCTCGAATGTAGCGATCGCCTCGAGCCGCTGGTCCCAGACGCGCTTGCCGATCAGCGCCTCCGGCAGATGCTGGCGCGCAAGGAACTCGGGATGCACCCGCACAACCAGAACCTCCTCGTAGTGGCTGCGGTTGAAGATGCCGATGTGGCCGCGTGGCGGCAGCGCACGGTTGGCGCGCCACAGGAAGTCGTGCGCCAGTTCGTCCGGCCCCGGCGCCTTGAAGGCGGTCACCTGCACGCCCTGCGGGTTGACCCCCGACATCACGTGCTTGATCGTGCTGTCCTTGCCGGCCGCATCCATCGCCTGAAGCACGCACAGCATCGCCCACGCATTCTGCGCGTAGAGCTTCTCCTGCAGCTCCGCGAGGCGCTCCACGCCGTGCGCGAGCATGGCATTCGCCTGGGATTTTGGCAGCAGATGCCCCGCCGTGTCCGCCGGATCGTGGTCCTTCAGCCGGAAACCCTTGCCGGAGGTCACCCGGTAACGGTCCATGATCCGGCGCATCTGCCGGCGCGACAGGTGCGGGTCGATGACGTTGGCTGTCGTGTCCATGAGCGGTCTCCATCGGCTAACCGAGCGTTGCAGGATGGACTGCTTGGCAGCCGATAGGCCAATGCCCAGATGAAATCCGGGACACCCGCCGCGACAACCCTTGCCCGTTCTGGCACGCACGGACGAGAATACCCTGATGATGCCGCGGAACGCCCATTCGCTGGCCGACGCCGCCAATCCGCACGCCGCCGAGGCGCGGCGGTTCCCCTGCCCGTCATTCGCCGCCCTGGACCTCGGCACCAACAACTGCCGCATGCTGGTCGCCGCCCCCGCGGGCGATGGCTTCCGCGTTCTCGACAGCTTCAGCCGCATCGTTCGGCTCGGCGAGGGGCTGCACGGGACGGGTCAGCTCAGCCCGGTCGCGATGGAGCGGGCACTGGGCGCATTGCACGCCTGTGCCGCGCGCCTTGCCCGGCGCCCCGTCCGGCGTGTGCGCGCAATTGCCACCGAAGCCTGTCGTCGAGCCGCCAACGGCAGCGAATTTCTCCTCCGCGTAAAGCACGAGACCGGTCTGGACATCAGCATCATCTCCTCACGTGAGGAGGTCGAGCTGGCGCTTGAGAGCTGCGCCCCGCTGCTGGCCGATGGTGGGCGGCGAGCCTTGTTGTTCGATATCGGCGGCGGCTCGACGGAGCTCGCCTGGGTCCGCATCGATGCGAGCGGACGGCCGGTAATGATCGGCTATGACTCCCTTCCCGTCGGCGTGGTGACGTTGGCTGAACGGTTTGGCCAGGCCGGCTTCGATCCCGAGGGCTTCGAGGCGATGGTCGATGATGTGGCCGCCAGGCTGTTCAGCTTCGAATTGGTGCACTGCATTGCCCGCGAGATCCGCACCGGCGGCGTTCAGTTGCTCGGCACCAGCGGCACCGTCACCACGCTGGCCGGCGTGGCCCTGGGCCTGCTCCGCTATCGGCGTCCGCTGGTGGACGGCACGGTCCTGACCAGCGACGTGGCAGGCGCCGCACTCGCCAATCTTCGGGCACTGGGCCGGGAGGGGCTGGTGGCGCACCCGTGCGTCGGTCCTGAGCGGGTGGACTTCGTGTTGCCGGGTTGCGCGGTCTTCGCCGCGATCACCCGGCTATGGCCAGCGCCGCGCGTCATCGTGGCCGATCGCGGGCTACGTGAAGGCATGCTGCTCCGGATGATCCGTGCCGATCGGCCGCGCTACACATCGCGCCGCGAGGAGCCCCGCCCAACCGCATGACCCAGCGCTCGGGCAAGTCGGCACCGCCACGCGGGCTCGCGGTTGCGGTGCGCACCGCGAAGGGGCGAACCGGCGCCTCCCAGCGTTGGCTGACCCGTCAGCTCAACGACCCTTACGTGCAGGCGGCAAAGCAGCAGGGATGGCGCTCCCGCGCCGCATTCAAACTGTCGGAGCTCGACGAAAGATTTCACCTGATTCGCCGAGGAACGCGTGTGGTCGATCTTGGCGCGGCCCCGGGTGGCTGGACCCAGGTCGCGGTGCTGCGCGGCGCGGCGCGGGTTGTGGCGGTGGACCTGCTGCCAATGGATCCCGTGCCGGGATCGGAATTGCTGGCGGGCGACTTCACCGAGCCCACCATCCAGGCCCAGTTGATCGAAATATTGGGCGGCAAGGTCGATCTTGTGCTGTCGGACATGGCGCCGAACACCACGGGGCACACCGCCACCGACCACCTGCGCATTATGGCGCTGGCCGAGGCAGCGCTCGAATTCGCGGTGGAGGTGCTTGCCGAAGGAGGCGCGTTTGTCGCCAAAGTGTTCCAGGGCGGCGCGGAACGGCAGATTCTGGATCGGCTGAAGCAGCGCTTCGCCGCCGTGCGGCATGCGAAGCCGCCCGCGAGCCGGAAGGAATCGAGCGAGTTGTATGTGGTGGCGACCGGGTTCCGTGCCCCGTCCGGGTGAAGGTTTCACCACAAGGACGCAAAGACACGAGGACCTTTGGTGCGCGTTGCGGCGACACGCGCGGGTCCTCTCTTCGTGCCTCTGTGTCTTTGTGGCGAACCTGTACTTCCTACCGTCCGCCCCTCAGTCGAGCGTCAGCGGCAGCCCTTCCAGGTCCTCGGCCCGCTCCACCTTGATCAGCACCGCAAAGCCCTTCTTGTCCGGGTCGCGGTCCTTCTCCGGCTGGACCAGCTTGCGCCACACTTCTTCGTAGGCCGGCCCGGATTTCTGCACGGTCGCGGTGCCGTAGAACCGTGCAATACCGCCCTTCGGCAGCGTGCCATCAGCGCGCAGCGCAGGCTTACGGAAGTAGACCGTAACCTTGGTCCCATCCTTCAGATTTTCCGTGGTCGATCCTCTGCCCCGCTCCCATAGAGCGAGGTGGTCGTCGTCATAGACCATCGTGCTGCCGCGCGGGCTGACCTGTGCATAGCCATTCGGCAACGCGGTCGCGACAAGGCACACGAAATCAGGAAATGCGGTGTTGATATGCGGTTGCAGGGTCTTCGGAATCGTTGCCACGTATTACGCTCCTTGGCTGGTTGCGACCGTATCAATCATCATAGGTCATCTTGTTGCAAGCCGGCGTGGTTCGATCGCCGGGATAGGTGGCAATCACCTGCGGCACCGGCAGCGGGTCCTCCTGCTTCACCACCTTGACAATATAGCCCTGCTGTACCGCCTGGTGGTCGCACGCGCGGATGGCGACGTGGCCCTTGATGCTGTCGATCGCAACCGTCTCCAGCGCCGCGCGCAGCTTGTCGGTCTCCACGCTGCCCGCCTTGTTGATGCCGGCGGCGAGGATCTGACATGCCTGCCACTGCTCGCCTTCGTTGTTGTCTGGTACCTGGCCGTATTCCTTCTGCCAGAGCGCGACGAAGTCCTTGTTGGCCGGATTATCGAGCGTATAGGTGTAGCGCGTCGAACCGATCAGCCCGACGGCCGCATCCCCAACCGCCCGGATCGAGCTCATATCGACGACCTCGGTCAGCAGTTGGACCTTGTCCGACAGGCGATACTGCTTCGCCTGGGTCAGGAACGCATTATAGTCATCACCCGCCAAAACCAAGTACAGCGCATCGGCGCCGGATTGGCGGATCTTGCTGATATACGTCGCAAAATCCTTTGTCCCCGTCGGCGAAAACACCGTACCGGTCAGCGCGCGTCCCGCCTTCTTCAGCTCGTCTTCGAATACGCCCACGCTGTTGCGGCCCCAGGCGTAGTCCATCCCGATTGCATAAAAGCTTTTGAACGGCGCGTCGCGCAGATACAGCGAGACCGCGCGCGCTCCCATCGGGCCCGAGATGTTGGAGCGGAAGAAATTCGGCACGAACGACGAAGCTGTCAGCCGTCCGTCGCCGTTGTCGGAGGACACAAAGATCGCGTTCCACTCGGCAAGCTTCGGCACCACCGCCAGCGCTTCGGACGACAGCGTCATGCCGAAGAAAACGTGGCAATTCTCCCGCTCGACCAGTTCCTGTGCCTTGCGCACGCAGGTGGCTGGATCGCCCCCGGTATCGGTGACGAAGAGTTGAATCGGCCGTCCCAGCAATCCACCTCTCGCGTTCTCAACCTTTGCCCAGAGTTCGGCCCCGTTCTTCATCTCCTGCCCGACCGAACCGAGGGGACCGGTAAGGGCGAGCGGCATGCCTATCTTGATCGCATCGGCGGCGTGCGGATGAAACGGAAATGCGGAGGCGGCAAGCGCGGTTGTAACGAGCGTGCGGCGGGTGACGACCGGCGTCATGAATGTTCTCCCTTCGGCTCAAGGCTGGCGCGCTGTTCTTTTGGCGCCGATTGCCAGGGAGGCTATTGCCTGTTGGCGGCATCCGCAATGTGGAAGGCAGACGGCGTCGTTGACGCCATCCTCGCGAAAATGGCAACGGCGGCTCCGGCATTATGCGGGAGCCGCCGTCTGACGCAAGTGTCAGCGGCCGTCTGGCGCAAGCGCGTTAGCGATAGTACGGGCCGTAGCCGCCGTTGTAGCCATAGCGGTTATAGGTGTGATGGTATTCTCGCCAATGGTGGCTCTCCACCCAACGGCGATGGTGCCAGTGTTGGCAGCGTTCGCCGCAGTAGTCGGCCTTTTGGATCGCCGAACCCCCGGTCGTCGCGACCCGGTCCGAATTGTTGATTGGACCAGGCGTGAGGGCCGATGCGCCAAGTGTTCCGAAACCCAGCAGTCCTGTGGTGGCGGCGAGGGCTATCATGGTTCTGCGCATGGCGTGATCCTCCTTTTCTTCCAATGACTGGATGATGGGGGCAGGAAGCGTCCGCGGAGCGGCAAGATCGCGGCGAAAGATTGGTATCAACTGAATGTTTGGTAATACGCCCCGGTCAACGATCACGGCTTCGCTGGACGGCAACCAGTCAGCTTCGAAGATCGTTCTGTTGCCTGCCGAAGGAGAGTGACGATGCGCGCACAGCAAACGCCTGACATTCCGCCCGACATGCCCACCGGCCCGCAACCGGATCCCAATCCGGCGCCTCCGCCGCCAATTGAAATCCCGCCGCGCCCGGACCCTCGGCCGCAGCCCGGCCCGCCCATGCCGACACCACTGTGAATACCGCGCCGTTCCGACCAGAATGTGAAGCGGCTGGTTATCACCGAGGCGCGTCGCCTTTGAGCATGATCCGATAAAGATAGCGTGTCTGGTCCATGTCGTAGTCACCGTTCGCCTTGTGCAGCAGGCAGCGATTGTCCCACATCACCAGGTCACCGGGGTTCCAGCGGTGGCGATACTCATATTGCGGCTGCGTCGCGTGCCCCAGCAGGTCGGCCAGAAGCGTGAGCGCCTCGCGCTCCGCCATGCCGACGATGCCTTCGATACGGATCGGGTTGAGATAGATCGCCTTGCGGCCATTCTGGGGGTGCGTGCGCACCAGCGGATGCAGCACGCCATCCGGTATCTCTTCCCGATTTGATTCGCTGAGCGCCATCAGCTTTCGCTCACTGTGACGGCTCTGATATACGTGCACCGCCTTCAATCCGTCGATCCGCCTCTTTGTCTCATCGGGCAGATCTTCATAGGCGCGATGCATGTTGACGAATTGCGTGTCACCGCCGCTATCCGGTAGCTGCACCGCGTGGAGCACCGTCGCTTTCGGTGGCTCCGCGGCGTTCGAGTGGTCGGTGTGGTAGCCTTCACCTGGAATGTAGCGCTTTCCGTCCGGATAGAAGTCCTGGTTGGAAATGTAGTGTATCAGCGGACACTCGGGCAGCGAGAAGCGGGAATTGTGCTGCGGGAAAATCTCGCCGAACATCTGCACCGCTTCCAGCAATTCCGGTGGTGACAAATGCTGCTCGCGGAAGACCAGAACCGAACGCGCGATGAACGTACGATTCAGAAGCTCGCACAGCTCCGCGTCGATCGGCCGCGTCAAATCGATCCCGCAAACCTCCGCGCCGGTATGGGCGGAGAGTGGGGAGATCGTACAGTCCTCGATGATCGCCATGAATGCTGGTCCTTCCGCGCCCACGTATCGCCAGCTTGCGCACGAAGTCCGACGCGCGCAACCGATCCCGTTTATGCTTCGACCATGTGCTGCGGGGCGACCCGCAAGCATCGCACAGGTTGGCAACGCTGTGCTCGCAGGCGTCGGAAAAGCGCTGCCGTTCGTGAAGGGCGATCGGGTAGCCTCTACCCCGGCAGCAGGCGTAGGCTAACTCCGTCACCCCAGGGAAAGGAGCCGGCTATGGCCAGCGGTCCACAATCCAAGTCGGGCGGCGCGCAATTTGCACCCGACATGGACTTCACGAAGTTCTTCGCCGACATGAAGCTTCCCGCCCTGCCGGACATGGAGGCATTCCTGTCCGCGAATCGGAGAAACCTCGAGACCCTGACGGCCGCCAACCGGGTTGCTCTGGAAGGTGCGCAGGCGGTGGCCCGCCGCCACATGGAGATGATGCAAGGCAGCATGGCCGAACTGACCGAGGCGATGAAGGCACTTGCGTCAACCGACACGCCGCAGGTGAAGGCCGTCAGGCAGGCGGAACTGCTGAAGCACGCCTACCAGCACGCTGTGGCGCATATGAAGGAGCTCAGCGATCTGATCCAGCAGTCCAACGCCGAAGCCATCGCGCTGCTGAACGCGCGCTTCGCCGAGGCGATGGACGAAGTGAAAGCGCTGGCGCAAAAGGCGAAATAGTCCAGTGGCCAGTGGTCAGCCCCAGTGGTCAACCACGGTCGTTGGCGGACTACTGATGACTGATCACTAGACAGGCAGCCTGATGCGGGCCCTGAGCCCGCCTAGTGGGCTGTCTTCCAGCAGTATCTCGCCGCCGTGCGCGCGGACGATGTCGCGTGCTATGGTAAGACCGAGCCCGGTACCGCCAGCCGCATCGCTCTCGAACGGGCGGAACACACTCTCGCGTCGATCCGGCGGTATACCTGGGCCGTCATCGTCCACTGTCACGAACACCATGCGGCCCTGCGGCATCGCTGCCAGTGCAACGCGATGCGCGTGTCGACGCGCGTTATCCACCAGATTGGTAATCGCGCGCCGCACCGCGTCGGCCCGCAGCGGCAACGTCAGTGCCGGCGGCACATTCACCTCCACTGCGGCGCCCGACCGCCTGGCGCCGGCGGCAACCTCCTCGAGCACCGCCGACAGGTTCACCGGCTCGGCCTGCTCGGTACCCTCGCCACGCGCGAAAGCCAGATATCCGCCAATCATCCGCTCCATTTCCTCGACATCGGCGGTCATCTCGGCGATATCCTGGTGCAACTCCTCCCGCGGCGGCATCATCTCCAGTGCAAGCCGCAACCGGGTCAGCGGCGTGCGCAGGTCGTGCGACACGCCGGCCAGCATTTCGGTCCGCTGCACCAAAAAACGACGCACGCGTTCCTGCATCCGGTTGAATGCCGTTGCGGCCCGGCGAACCTCCGTCGCTCCCTCTGGCCTGATCGGCCCGATGTCGCGTCCCATGCCGAATGCCTCGGCCGCCCCGGCGAGTCGCCGTATCGCCCGCACCTGATTACGCATGAACAGCGCCGCAATGCAGAACAGCAGCAATGCCGTGCCGACCAGCCACAGCACGAAGACATAGATCGTGCCGGTGTAGAGCCGCTTGCGCGGCGCCTGTATGTTCACCACCCCATTGGGCAGCTGAGCGCGGATCAGCACCGAGAACGGGTCGGACGTCCAGTCCATGGTGAACGGCAGCCGGACCTTTTCCTGCAACGCAATGGCGAGGTCGTCGTCCATTGGGCCAAGTACGTTCACCCGCGGCGCATTGGGCAGGATCGCGCCGGGCTCCATCCGAAGCACGAGGTCGAACTGCTCGTGCGCCATCCGAAGGATCCAGGATTGATCGTCGGGAAATCGATTGAGCAGTTCCAACGTGTATGCCAGTTCACCCGCGACGCCGCCTGTAAGTCGGCGTGAGACGACATCGAGATGGCTGCCATAAAAGAACTGCAACGCGACCGCCTGCAGCAGCACGAGCGGCAGCAGGATCATCAGCAGGCTGCGGCCGAGCAGAGAGCGCGGCAGTACCCGCTTGATCCAACCACCACTCGTCCCGCGCGGCCCGATTCTCATGCGCCTGGCTTCAGCACATAGCCGCGCCCGCGCACCGTGTGCAGGAACCTCGGCTCGCGCGGGTCGGCTTCGATCTTGCGGCGCAGGCGCGTCACCTGCACGTCGATAGCCCGCTCGCCGGCTTCGTCCATGCCCAAGGTCGCGACGATCTCCTCGCGCGACAAAACCTCGTTTGGCTTGCGCGCGAGTGCGCCCAGCAGGGCAGCTTCACCGCCGGTCAGCCTGATCGTGCCAAAGGCGCTGCGGAGCTCGCCGCGTTCGGGATCGAACTCCGCTGCGCCAAGCTGAACGGGCCCAGCCGGCGCGGCGACGGCCGGCGGCGTTGCCCGCCGCAGCATGGCACGGATCCGCAGCACCAACTCGCGCGGATCGAACGGCTTGCCCAAATAGTCGTCCGCCCCGGCCTCGAAGCCTGCAATCCGGTCCTCGGGTGCACTGCGCGCGGTGAGCAGCAGCACCGGAACCTCGCGCCCCTGCTCGCGACGCAACGATTCGGTCAGCGCCAGGCCGTTCTCACCCGGCATCATGACATCGAGCACCATCATGTCCGGATTGATGAAGCGCAACTTGTCCCGCGCGTCGGAGGCAGTCTCGGCCGTGGTGACGCGGAAGCCCTCGCCCACCAGATAGCGCGAGAGCAGCGCGCGCAGTCGGGCATCGTCGTCAACGACCAGGATATGAGCGTCCTCCGTCATCGCGGTGCCCTCGCCTCTCCTACGCGGGCCGGCCGCGTGCCGCCATATTTGCCGGATCGGTGTCGTCGATGTAGGCGCGCGCCGCTTCGTCCATGATGGCGCGCATCACGCGACGGAAGCCGTCCACCGCAGCACCACCGGCCTTGTGATAGGCGGCGGCGATCCGTTCCTTCTGGCGCTCGAACAGCCGCCGCTCGAGCGCGGCACCGGCCGGGGTCAACGTGAGCAGACGCTGCCTGCGGTCGGCCCGACCCGGCGCCTGCGCCACGTAGCCCCGCTCCATCAACGCGCTGAGCACGCGGGCAAGCGACTGCTTGGTGATGCGGAGGATACCGAGCAGATGCGAGACCGTGATACCCGGGTTGCGACCAATGAAATGCAGTGCGCGATGGTGGGCGCGGCCAAGCCCAAGCTCTTCCAGGATCACGTCTGCGGCATTGGTGAAGTCGCGGTAGGCGAAGAACATCAAATCCTGCGCCATGCGGATTTCTTCTTCGCGTGGGAAGAGCAGATTGCTGCCCGCGAGGCCGACCGGTTTCGGTTCGATCAGATTGCGTCCCGGGGGATCGCGGAGTTCGACCTTCGGTTCAGGCATGGCAGGCATTCCTCGGATACGGACGCACTTATGTCAGCGATATTGACTTATATGGGGCGTGATTATACGTTCAGTAAGCTCAAAGCAACAATATTGCGGAGAAGACGGTCATGGCGCTAGTTCCTTTCGACGACCGGGACGGGTGGATCTGGTGGGATGGCGCACTGGTCCCCTGGCGCGACGCCAAGCTGCACGTTCTGACGCACGGGCTGCACTATGCCAGTGCGGTGTTCGAAGGCGAACGGGCCTATGCCGGCAACATCTTCCGGCTGCGCGACCACACCGATCGCCTGATCAACTCCGCCCGCATCCTGGGGTTCGAGATCCCCTACACGGCGGATCAGATCGACGCCGCCTGCAAGGAGACACTGGCGGCGAACAATCTGATCGACGCCTATGTGCGCCCGATTGCGTGGCGCGGCTCGGAAATGCTGGCGGTGTCCGCGCAACACACAAAAATCCACCTCGCGATCGCCGTCTGGCCCTGGCCGAGTTATTTCGGCGACGATCGTATGACCGGAATCCGGCTGGGCATGGCGGAATGGAAGCGGCCCTCGCCGGACACTGCACCAACCGCTGCCAAGGCGACCGGGCTCTACATGATCGGCACGCTTTCCAAGCACAAGGCGGAGGCCGAGGGATTCGCCGATGCGCTGATGCTGGACTGGCGCGGACTGGTAGCGGAAGCGACCGGGGCCAACATCTTCTTTGTCATGGATGGTGCGATCCATACGCCGACGCCGGACTGTTTCCTGGACGGCATCACCCGCCGTTCGGTGATGAGCATCGCCAAGCGGCATCAGATGACGGTGGTCGAGCGCCCGATCGACGGTTCGGAGATCGGCCGCGCGAGCGAGGTGTTCCTGGCCGGTACCGCCGCCGAAGTGACGCCGGTGCGCGAAATTGCCGGCCACCGGTTCACGCCGACGCGGATCACCGAGACACTGCTGAAGGATTACGACGTGCTGGTCCGTCAGTCGCCCGAGGCGGTGGCGAAGGTGGTCGCCGGATAGGACTCCGAACCGCCCAGGAGGAGGCCCAGCCGTGACCGAGCCGACGCATCGCCATGTCGAGACGAACGGCATTCGCATGCACGTGGCCGAGCAAGGCACAGGTCCGCTCGTCCTGTTGTGCCACGGGTTTCCGGAATCCTGGTACTCCTGGCGTCATCAGCTTCGTGCTCTGGCCGAGGCCGGGTTCCATGCCGTGGCGCCGGACATGCGCGGCTATGGCCAGACCGATCGGCCGGACGCGATCGACCAATACACGCTGCTGCATCTGGTCGGCGACATGGTGGGTCTGCTCGATGCCTTGGGCGAAAAGCAGGCGGTGATTGCCGGCCACGATTGGGGTGCTCCGGTCGCGTGGCACGCGGCTTTGCTGCGACCGGACCGGTTCCGCGCCGTGATCGGGCTCAGCGTGCCATACCGGCCGCGTGGTCCCGTGCGGCCGACCACGGTGATGCCGCAGACGGACGATGCGGTTTTCTATCAGCTCTACTTCCAGGCGCCGGGTGTGGCCGAGGCGGAGTTGGAGCGGGACGTGCGCTTCTATATTCGCGGGATTCTGTTTTCCAATTCCGGCGATGGACCACTGCGTCAGGGCAGTCTGTCAACGGGCGATGTCGGCATGGTACCTCGCGATGGCGGCCTGCGCGCCCGCATGGGAACACACATGGCAACGCCCCAAGCGCTGCCGCCCTGGATCACCGAGGCCGACGTGGACCTTTACGCGGCGGAGTTCGCACGGACAGGGTTTCGCGGCGGTCTCAACTGGTACCGGAACATCGACCGCAACTGGGAACTGTTGGCGGCATTTGCCGGCGCGAAGGTGACCGTTCCGGCGCTTTACCTTGTCGGCGAGCTTGATCTGACGCTGGCCTTTCGTGGCGCAAAGGAGTTGATCGCGAACCTGGCGCATTTCGTTCCTCGGCTTCGCCAGACGATCATGCTGCATGGCTGCGGCCATTGGACGCAGCAGGAACGCGCCGAAGAAGTGAGCGCCACAATGATAGAGTTTCTGCGGGCCCTGTGACCAGGAACCTGACGTTAAGTATTGCCGGTCGAATGCTAGAACAATCTGCTCAGCCACCCCTTCTTCGCTGGCTGGCTCAGCGGCGAGGAACCCGGCGGAGCAGTCCAGTTCATAACCCGGTCGGTAAACTCGGGACCGGGATCGATCATCCCAGAATTTTCATTGATCAGCTGACGTATATCGGCTGTGGCACCTGGCCCGGCTGCCTGCAATAGCGCGTCCTGACCGGCGCTGCCGACAACCGGTTCCGTCTGCGAAGTTTGATGCGGCGCGGGTGCGCCTGGGCGGGTGGGGCGCAGCGCCAGACTAGGTGGCGTGGACAGAGGCATCTGCGTCGCCGCTACCGTGTCCGGTGCAGAGTCACGGGCGAGGTTGAAATTTCGGGTCAGCGCGTCATCGCTGCAGGCAGCGAGCGAAAGCACCGTCAGAAGCAAGCCGAAACGCATCAGCACCTCCGGAATCGACTGGCAAGTAGCGACATCGTGGCGGAATCGCAAGGTCTTGTCACGCTGGCCGGGCTCAGGCCGTCCGCAGGCGCGGCAGGATGCGCAACGCATTCTCACGGTCGATCGCCTTCAGCTCGGCAGTGTTGAAACCGGCCGCGAGTCCCGTTACGTGCTCGGCACCCGTGCGATACGGGTAATCCGTACCGAACACGATCTGCGATACGGGAACCAGTTTTGCCAGTGCGCCGATGGTCACCGCGTTGGAGACCTGGGCAGTGTCGTAATAGAAGCGCCTGAGCTGGCCATCGACTGTCTCGCGGGTAAATTTGCCCTTGTATGGCGGCGTAGTGACCATTTGGATCTCGAGCCGTTCGGCGACCGAGGTCAGCACGCCGCCGCCATGCGAGAAGATGAAGTTGATATCGCCGTAGCGTTGCGCGGCGCCGCTGAAAATGAGGTTGGCGATGGTCCGCGTGGTGTCTGCGCCCAGCTCCACCGTAGCGTCCGAAAGGCCCTGCACAAGGTTGACGCAGCAATTGGCCCCGGTCGGGTGGGTGTAAACCGTCGCCTTGCGCCGATCGAGTTCCTCGAAGACTGGCGCGAACTGCGGATAGCCGAGCCATTTGTCGCCATAGCTCGTCATCATGCCAATGCCATCGACGTTGAGCGTGTCGAACGCGTAGGCGATTTCCTTCAGGCTTTCGTCAATGTAAGGCATCGGCAGCATGGCAAAGACGCCGAATCGGCCGGGATGATCGGCCATCAGCCGCTTGGCGTATTCGTTCGAACTCGCGCGCGATCCGGGCGGCGTCCGGCGCGGCCAGGAAACCGACCTGGGGCGTGGTCGGCGACGTGATGGAGGTGGCGATCCCCGCCTTGTCCATGTCCTCGATCGAGCGTTGGGGAGTCCAGCCCGACATCGGCGGGTTGTCGAGTTTTGCCTTTTTGAGCGCATCGAACCAGGTCGGCGGCACAATATGGTGATGCACATCGATTCGGTGCGGGCTGTCCGGAGTTTGTGCATAGGCGACGCCAGTCGTGGCGAGCGCCGCAGCCCCGGCGAGGAAGCTGCGCCGGCCGATGGTGACCGTCTCGCAGCAAGAGCATGGGCCGGAAATCGCGTAGTGATCGAGATTGCGGATCATTGTGTGTCCTCCGATCTTTTCGCGCCACTCATGGCCGGGTCAAGCCCGGCCATGACGAATGGGGTGCGGACGGCCAGGTCGCCAAAGATGCAGCCAACAATACCGGGTTTCACTGTCTCGCCGCCGAATACGGATAGATCAGCGTACCGGATTTGAACTCGGCCGGCAGGATCACTACCTCGGTCGAGGGATCCTTGAACTGCTCCAGATCATTCCCCTTGATGTTCTGGAACTGCGTCCACACGATACGGGGCTCCTGCCATTCGCCGTCCTTGCCGAACGCAACGTCGCCGATGATGGTTTTGAACACGTGGCTGGCAAAATAATCCGCGAGCCTGCCATCGTCCACACTCCGCGTGCCCTCGATCGCCTGCGCCAGTAGCTGCATCCGTGCATATGCCCATGGCGGCAGAAAATAGCCGAGCGGATCGACGCCTTCGGCCTGCGCCTTCGCCTGGTACCGCGCGAGGAACTCCATCACGCCGGGGAACTGCATGGCCGGCGCCGGCAGCCAGTTCTCATTGATGACAATGCCGTTGAGCAGCGGCCCAAGCTGTGTCTTGAGCGCGGTGGTTTGCAGGCCGACCATATTGCCGCCGAACAGGCGCGTCTTCAGGCCGACCTCATTGGCGGCGCGCAGGATCCCCGCCGTGTCGGTCGGATACGATGCAACGTAGATGACATCGGGATTTGTCGCGCGCACCGCGCGAACGATCGGCGTGTAGTCGGTGGTGGCCGGCGGATAGGTGCCGTCATAGACGATCCGAAGCCCGGCCTCCTTGGCATTGTCGCGCGCACCGTCCGAAGCATTGCGTGCGAATTCCGCATCGGCTGCCACGATGGCGATGGTCTGCGGCTTTGGGTTCTGCGCCATCGCAATATCGAAGTAGCCGTGCGAGAAGGCATGCTTCGGATCGGGGCCGGTCGGCAGCATGGAAAAATAGCGCGGGTAATGGAACTCGCTGTTGACCGCGAGACAGAACAGGCTGACGAACAACTTGTTGTGCGCCATCGCGATCGGCATTGCCGGCGCGACCATGTTCGTGGCGTACCCTGAGATGATCAGATCGACATGGTCGACGTTGAGCAGCTTGGTGTAGATGCCTGGCACGTTCGCGGCATTGCTCTGGTTGTCGTAAAATACCAGTTTGACCGGACGCCCCAGCAATCCACCTTTCGCATTGACCTCGTCGGCCCAGATCTGCGCCGCCAGGATACCCGACTTGCCGACTACGGCGAGCCCGCCGGTGAGCGCGTCCGCAAAGCCGATGGTAATTGGTTCGGCGGTGCGACCACGTGCCGGTACACAGGCAAGCAGCGCAGCCGCCAGCAGCACGGGAAAGCCGCGGCTGGCGATGTTTGGCCCCATTGTTGTTCCTCCCTTGCCTGGCGTGGCACAATCGAGCCTAGCCGTCAGTTCGAGCCAATCCAACCGGTTGAGGGTTCACCATGGCCAGTGACATGCATTGGGTCGGCACCTGGGCGACGACCCCCGCGCCGGCGGAGGCTGCCGCATTCAGCAACCAGACCCTGAGGATGAACGCGCGTATCAGCATCGGCGGGCGCATGCTGCGTGTGCGCCTGTCGAATGCTTATGGCAGCCGACCGTTGGACATCGGCCTGGCACGAATCGGCCTGCGTGCCAACGGTGCCGGCATCGTGCCGGGCTCCGATCGTGAGCTGACCTTCGGAGGCGAATGTTCCGCCACGATTGCTGTTGGTGCGCTGCTGGTGAGTGACCCCGTCGAGCTTCAGGTGCCGCCGCTGGCCGATGTTGCGATCAGCGTCTATCTGCCGGGCGACGTGCCCGCAAGTTTCGGCATCACCGGTCGCTATGCGCGCCAGACAAATTACATCTCTCCCCCGGGAGATTTTTCGAGCCATGATGTGATGCCGGTCGGGCGGCTGACCGACGACTGGTATTTCGTCAACGGCATCGACGTTTTGGCTGCCACGGAAACCGGCGGTATCGTAGCACTTGGCGATTCGCTGACCGACGCCAACATCTCCACGCATGACGCTTTCTGCCGCTGGCCGGATCAGCTTGCGCGGCGACTGGTCGAACGCGGCAACGGCCGCGCCCTGGGCGTGATGAACCAAGGGCTCGGCGGCAACCGCATTCTGCACGACATCCGCGGCGACAGCGGCCTGCGGCGGTTTGACCGCGACGTTCTGGCTCAGCCTGGGGTGACACATGCGATCGTCCTGCTCGGGACCAATGATCTGCGCAACCGCTGGGCCAAGCCCGAGGAGGAAGTGACCGCCGAACAGATGATCGCGGGGCTGAAGCAGATGGCGATGCGCGCCCACACGCGTGGTATCAGGATTTATGGCGGCACGCTGACGCCGTTTGAGAACGAGACGTTCCTGATGGGCGCCTGGACGCCGGCGCGCGAGGCGGTCCGTCAGGCGGTGAACGCATGGCTCAGGGACGCCGGAGCATTCGATGCGGTGATCGACTTCGACAAGGGCCTGCGCGACCCGGAGCATCCCGCCAGCATGCTGCCGATCTACGATTGCGGCGATCACCTGCATCCGAGCGATCGCGGCTACAACCGGATGGGCGATATCATCGACCTGTCGCTGTTCGATTAGCGCCATAGATCACGAGATACTTCGTCAGGCAGCGCTCTCCCGGCTGCGCTCCGGTCAAATGAAATCTCCTGTCGCCGGGGATGGACAGCGAAATGCGCGTCGTGTCATGGAACATGAAATGCCGCGGTCCCGAAGCGGCGAAACGGCAAGGGAGTCTGCTGCACCGACTCGCCCCGGACCTGATGCTGCTGCAGGAACTCAACCCCGGCTCGTCGAAGGTCCTCGAGGACGCTGCCGGCGCTGATTGGATGGTCAGGTCCATCGATCTGCTTACTTCGCAACCGGACGACCCGCCCGTGCACCGGCTCGGCGTCGGCATCGCCGGCCGCGGGCCACCTCCCCGCCGTTCGTGGCTGCTCGATGGGATTCACCTGCGCCAGCGAATTCTGTTCATCGAGACCGAGATGAAGGGAGCGCCGTTTATCGCCGCGAGTTACCATGCTCCGCCGGGCGTGAACCACGGAATCGTCAAGCCGCGGCAGGCAGTCGCCTTCGCTTTCTGGTTGTCTACGCAGAATGGGCCATTGCTGTTCGGCGCCGATGCCAACACGCCGTTGATCGACGCGCCCGACTTCGTCAAAACCCGCACGCATTGGCACACCGGCAGACTGCGGCTGCTCGGCGAGCCGGGAGATGATCTTCTGTTCGGCCCTGGCAAGGTGCACGATCTCGAGGACGCGCTGCGCCGCTGGCTCGTCGTTCACCCCGATGAGATGGACAGGCTTCGGGCCATCAGACCGTGCGGGCCGCTGGCCGTCACTCATCGGACCGGGCGGCGGAAGTCCTCGGAGGGCACGGGACGGCGCTACGATTCCGTTTGGATCAGCCACCATTGGGTCGTGCGGCATGTCGAGCATCTTTACGAGGAAGGCATAGCAGCAGGCAGCGACCACGCGCCTGTGCTGGTTGACCTTGACTGGCCGGCGCTGCCGGAGATCGGATAAAACGGCAACCGGCGGGTCAAGTATCGTATTGCCGCCATCGGCATCGCCCGGGTAATAGGGTCGGTGATCCACCAACTCGTGCTAGCTAGAGGGAACCCGTCTGCTTCAGCAACCTGAGCGGTGTTCCCCGCTGCTTCTCACGCCTGCGGCCGGCGATCGTCCCCAGCATACGCGCATTCCGGTCCTCATGCCGGCGCCAGGTCCCGGCATGAGGAGCCAGATTGACTTCGCTGTCACCGGGGCCGCAGAGTTTGGTGGCAGCAGCGATCCGCCGTCACGACGCCACTGTTCACGTTTGCAACAAGCAGGAGGGTGAGTTGAGCACGATCCTCAAAGTCTTCAGCCGTGGTCTGACGAAACTGTTGGCGGCGGCCGCGCTGTCGATCGTGGCGCAAGCCGCCACGGCGGCGACGGTCGGTCCGGTGACCGACGACCTGGGCGTGATCCGCATTGCCAAAGGGGCACCGATCCAGATCGGCGCCTACTGGGTACTGTCCGGCGCGGATACCGCGCTTGGTCTCGACGAGAAGCGCGGGGTCGAGATCGCCTTCAAGGAACTCGGCGGTTCGGTGCTCGGCCATCCGCTGAAGCTCAACGCCGAGGACGATTCCTGCAATGCCGAGGGCGGGCAGACCGCGGCAACCAAGCTTGCTGCCAATCCGCAAACGGTGATCGTGCTCGGCCCCGCGTGCTCATCGGCCGCGACACCGGGTGCGCCGATCCTCTGGCAGCAGGGCATCGTTAATATTTGCACCGCCTGCACGGCGCCCGCGCTGACCGCATCAACACGCAAGCCGGAATATGCCGGGTTCGCGCGCACCGTGTTCAGCGACAGCGAGCAGGGCAAGGCCGACGCCACCTATGTGCATGATGTCGCAAAGGCGCAGTCGGTGGTCACCGTCCATGACGGGAGCCCCTACGCGCAGCAGCTTCAGCAGGTGTTCGCCGACAACTTCAAACAGTTGGGCGGCAAGGTGCTGTCACAGGAAGCGATCGCGCCGAGCGATGTGGACATGCATCCGCTGCTGACCCGCATCGCGAGCGAGAAGCCGGACCTGATCTACTTCCCGGTATTCACCGCGGCTGCGGCGCAGATCCTACGCCAGGCGAAGGAGACGCCGGGCCTGGAGAAGACTGCACTGATGGGCGGCGGATCGCTGCTGTCGGCCGACTTCATCGAGGCTGCCGGCCCTTCGGTGGTTGGTTTCCGCATCGGCTATCCGGACCTTTCTCCGGACGCGATGGGCAAGAACTATCCGAAGTTCGTGGAAGAGTACAAGAAGGCCTATGGCGAGGCGCCGATTTCCGGTTACCACGCCAACGCCTATGACGGCGCAATGCTTGCCATCAAGGCAATTGAACAGGTCGCCAAGACCGACGACGCCGGGAACACCTATATCGGCAAAAAGGCACTGCGCGACGCGGTGTTCAGCATCAAGTTCGATGGCATCAGCGGCCCGATCGCGTGCGATGCTTATGGCGAATGCTCGCAGTTCAAGCCGTCGGTGCTTGAGTTCACGTCGTCTGATCCCAAGACGTTCGGGGTGGGGAAGAACCCGAAGAAGATCTGGCCGTAGGTGGCCGGCGCCGCCGCTGACAAAGGGCCATGGATGCGCGCCATGGCCCGCCTCAACGCGGTCGACATCGTCCTGTGGATTCTGCGTGTCGCCGTGGTGCTGGTGGTTGTGATCGGCACCATCGGGACGCTGATCAAGGGCCGCTACAACGCGGCACAGTGGTTCGACTTCGTCATGTTCGGCCTCACCATCGGCAGTATCTACGCGCAGATCGCGCTGGGCTACACGATGGTCTATGGTGTGCTCCGTCTGATCAATTTCGCCCACGGCGACATTGTGATGGCTGGCGCCTTTGCGGGTTATTTTGTCGCCGCCCCGCTGGATCGCTCGGGCTTCCTCGAAAATCAGCCGGTGCTTGGCATGGCCGCGGTCCTTGCCGTGGCAATTGCCACCTCCGTCAGCATCGCGGTGCTGACCGAACGCATCGCCTATCGGCCTTTCCGTCGGGTTGTCGGCCTGGCGCCACTGATCTGCGCAATCGGCGTGTCGTTCTTCCTGGAGCAGACGTTCCGTGGCATGTTCGGATCCGCGGTGAAATCCTATCCCGAACCGCAATGGCAGCGCCTGGCGTTTCATGTGCTGGGCTTCAATGTCCCACGCATCGATGTGCTGGTGATCGGGCTTGCCCTTTTGTTCATGGGTGGGCTCTACCTGATCGTGCAACGCACGCGGATGGGTACCGCGATGCGCGCGGTGGCCGAGGATAGCGAAGCCGCAGCACTGATGGGCATCGATGTGAACAAGGTGATCGTATTCACCTTCGTACTCGGCGGCGCGATGGCCGGCATCGCGGGCGTGTTCTACGCATTTCTCTACAAGCAGGTGTATTTCTTCATGGGCTTCACGCCCGGTATCAAGGCGTTCGGCGCGGCGGTGCTGGGCGGCATCGGTAACATCCCGGGGGCAATGCTCGGCGGCTTTTTCCTTGGGATGGTCGAATTGGTCGGACCGACGCTGTTCCTGGACGGCATCGGCATTCCCGCGCCTTACCAATTGCGCGATCTGATCGCCTTCACCCTACTGATCATGGTGCTGATCTTCCGCCCGCAGGGGTTGCTCGGTGAGCGCATGGCCACCAAGCGCGCATGACGTTGCAAAGCCCACCAATTGTCATGATCCACGAAGGCGGCCCATCCACGTCTTCACTCGAGTTCGCCAAAGTCTTGGATGGCCGGGTCAAGCCTGGTCAAGCCCGACCATGACGAATGAAGGCAGCGGCTGCAATGTGACCAGTGGCGCACCATCGACATGATGCCGCAACTGCGCCGCACTATATTGATAGGGCTCGCGTTCGGTGCGGGCGCACTGCATCTCGCGGTGGTTGGCGTGTTGCTGATGCTGCATCAGCGCTGGATCATCATCGATACATTAAGCCTGGGGCAGGCGGTGCTGGTGCTTGTCGCCGGTGGCGCCGGCGCAATGGCGGGCCGTCCAGTTCAGGGCATGTTCGCCGGCGGCGCGGCCGGCGTGCCGGTCGCCGCGCTGGCCGTACTGATGTCCGCAGTGCCGCTGCAAGGTATTTTCATCGCGTTGTCGCCGGCATTGCTCGACATGCTGACGCTTGGACTTGGCGTGCCGGCCGGTGTCGGCATTCTGATCGGCGGTGGGGCGGTTGCCGGCCTGTTGGGTGCCGCACTGCGCACAAGTCCTGCCGTGGTACGGCGCGCGATCATACCGGGTGCGGTCGCGGTGGTGGTCGCCGGAGTTTTTCAGGAACTGATCCAGCTGATGCTGCAGCAATACGAGGGAGTCGTCAGCGACATCCGCGACCTGCTCTACACCTGGGAGGGTCTCAGCCCGGAAGGCGCAGTCATCATCTTCATCGTTACCGCGGTGTGCGGCGAACTCATCGGACTGATGCAGCGCCGCCGCATTGCGCGCTGGCCGGTGCGCGATCATCGGCGCGAGCGCATGATCTGGGCCGGGTTCGCACTTCTGTGTCTAGTGCTGTTGCCGGCTGTGGCCGGCTCGTATGTCGGCCAGGTACTGATGCTGGTCGGGCTTTATATCCTGATGGGCATGGGTCTCAACCTCGAAGTCGGTCTGGCGGGCTTGCTTGACCTTGGCTTCGTCGCCTTCTTTGCCGTGGGCGCCTACACAACGGCCCTGCTCACCGCTGATGCGCCACATGCACTCGCGCATCTCTCGTATTGGGCGGCAATGCCGATCGCGGTGTTTGCATCGATCGTCGTCGGTGTGATGTTCGGCCTGCCCGTGCTCGGCGTGCGCGGTGACTATCTGGCGGTCGCGACGATGGGCCTGGGCGAGATCGTGCGCGTCATCGTGCAGTCGGACTTTGCCGCCCCACTGCTTGGCGGCGCGCAAGGCATCCTGCAAATCCCGCGTCCACGACTTGGGCCTTTTATATTTGGCAGTCCGGTTGCGCTGTTCTATCTCACGCTGGCTGCATCCGCTGTCGCGGCATTCGTCGCCTGGCGGCTGGAGAACTCCCGCCTTGGTCGCGCCTGGATGGCATTGCGCGATGACGAGGACGTGGCGCAGGCGCTGGGCATCAACCTCATCCGATCCAAATTGCTCGCCTACGGGTTGGGCGCGGCATTCGCGGGGCTGGCGGGTTCAATCTTCGCCACCATGCTCGGCTCGGTCTATCCGTCGAGCTTTCAGCTGCTGATATCGATCAACGTGCTCGCCCTGATCATCGTCGGCGGCATGGGCAGCCTGCCGGGGGTCGTGCTTGGCTCGATCGCATTGATCGGCCTGCCGGAGCTGCTGCGTGAATTCGGCGAGTACCGCTATCTGTTCTACGGCGCGGTGCTGGTCGTGATGATGCGGCTACGTCCCGAGGGCTTGTGGCCTTCGGACGTGCGCCAACGCGAATTGCACGCTGCCGACGAAACGCTGGCGCTCGACGCAGGCGCGGATGCCGTACCCGTGCAGCAGCGGTAGCCACGCGATGGCGGATGCTGCCCTGCTCCGGTGCAATCACTTGTCGATGCGCTTCGGCGGCTTGGTGGCGATTGCCGGTCTGGACCTTGCCATCGAAGAGCACAGCATCCACAGCGTCATCGGTCCGAACGGCGCCGGCAAGACCACAGTGTTCAACTGCATCACGCAAAATTTGCGACCGACCGCCGGCGAAGTGTGGTTCGCCGGTGATCGGATCGATGGACTGACGCCGGATCGCGTGGCGGCGGCGGGTATCAGCCGCACCTATCAGAACATCAGGCTGTTCCGCAACATCACCGCGATCGAGAACCTGCTGGTCGGGATGCATCTGCATCTGCGCTCGACATGGTGGGGCGCGGTGCTGCGCACGCCACACACGATGCGCGACGAACGCGCCGCACATGACGAGGCGCTGCGCCTGTTGCAGTTTGTCGGTTTGCGCGGGCGTGGTGACATCCTCGCGCGCAATCTTGCCTATGGCGAGCAGCGCCGGCTGGAGATCGGCCGCGCGCTCGCCACCAAGCCACGCCTGCTGCTGCTCGATGAACCGACCGCGGGAATGAATCCGCATGAGACGTCCGAGATGATGGAGTTCATCCGCCAGGTTCGCGCACGCTTCGACATCACCATCCTGCTGATCGAGCATCAGATGCGTGTCGTGATGTCGATGTCGGATCGTGTGACGGTGCTGGATCATGGCGTGAAGATTGCCGAGGATGTTCCGGTCCGGGTGCAGCAGGATCCGGCGGTGATCGAAGCCTATCTCGGCAAGGCCGCGAAACCGGCAGCGGTTTGAGCCCGGCGATGGCGCTGCTGGAGATCGACAACATCCATGTGTTCTACGACAAGATCGAGGCGCTGAAAGGCGTTTCGCTTGCGGTGCAGGAACGGCAGATCGTCACATTGGTGGGCGGCAACGGCGCCGGCAAATCCACCACGTTGCGCGCGATCAGCGGATTGCTGCACCCGCGCGAAGGTACGATCCGTTTTGACGGCCGGCCGCTGGCCGGTCTCGGGGCGCACGAGATCGCCGCGATCGGCGTCGTGCATGTGCCGGAGGGGCGACGCATCTTCGGGCGCTTGACGGTGAACGAGAATTTGGCAATGGGCGCCTTCACGCGCCGTGACCGGCGTGCGATCGCCGAGGACAGGGAGCAGATGATGACGCTGTTCCCGCGTCTGCGGGAACGGTTGAAGCAGGTGGCCGGAACGCTTTCGGGCGGCGAGCAGCAGATGTTGGCCGCGGCGCGCGCGCTGATGGCGCGGCCGCGGGTGCTGCTGATGGACGAGCCGAGCATGGGGCTGGCGCCCATGCTGGTCGAGCAGGTGTTCGAAACGATCCGGCGGATCAATGAGCAGGGTGTGACGATACTTCTGGTGGAGCAGAACGCACCGCTGGCCTTGGGCATTGCTGACCACGGCTATGTGTTGGAAAGCGGCCGGATCGTGCTCGATGGGCCGGGGCGCGACCTGCTGGATGACGAGCGGGTCAGGCGGGCGTACTTGGGTTAGGCCCCGTCGCTGGTGCGTTATTCACCTGGGCCGTTCGTGTCAGTCACGCCGGGCGGCCAGGATCGCAATCGGGTATGCGTAGTTGATCCTGTCCCCCTCGCGGCGAACCGGAATGCCCAAGCGGTCATCCTCGGCAGACGCGCTGAACATCGCAATGATCTTCACATCGTCGCCCGGATTTGGAAATGATCGCCGCAGCAGGTTCCGCACCTCGTCGCGCAATTCGTAAAAGCCTGCCTCCGGGGCCGGAAGGCCGACCGAGCCGAACAACGCCTTCAACTCCGTCAAAGTCAGACACCGCGCATGCGACGGATCGCGCAGCTTCTCCAGCCGGTTCCATTCGGTCGCCTTGGCCGGATTCTCCGACGCGTACATGTCCACCACCACGACGCGCCCGCCCGGTGCACACACGCGGACCATCTCGCGCAGCATGCCGATCGGATCGAGGAAATGATGCATGGAAAAGCGCGTCACTACGATGTCGAACGCGCCGTCCGCATAGGGCAGCGACCCGACATCGCCCTGATCCCAGGAAACGTTCGCCAGGCCCTTCTCGGCGGCGAGTTGACGGGCGCGGTCCAGCATGGCCGGCGTCATGTCGATCCCGGTCGCATGCTTCACTCCCGGGGCGAAGGCGCACACGATGATCCCGCCGCCGCACGCCACATCAAGCACCGTATCGCCCGGTCCAGGCGTAGCGGCCGCGACGATCATCCGCAGCGCATTCGCATCGGTAATCGTATCGGCGGTGCTGAACGGCGTCGCCTGCCGGGTGAACTGGTCCAGGATCAGGTCCTGGTGGGCCGTATCGCTCATGGCTTCATGATCCCAATCGATAAATGCGTCGTGCCGTGTCGCTGAACATGGCGCTCTTTTCGTCCGCCGACGCGCCCGCGGCAATCCGCTTGAACGCGTTCCAAAGTCCCGCCCAGCCGATGCCCATCTTCTCCACCGGGAAGTTGCTCTCGAACATGCAGCGATTCGCACCGAACAGCTCGATGCAGGTCTCGATATAGGGCCGCCACCAGCTTGCCAGTTCCTCGGATGAGGGCGGTCGCTCGGCTGCCTTATAGTCGAACAAGGCAGCCCGCATCATCATGCCGCCCAGCTTCATCGTCACGTTCGGGCACTTCGCCAGTTCCGTAACCGATGCCTTCCAGGAGGCGAACACCTCGTCGCGTCTGCCGGAATAGGGGCCGTAGCCCAGCACCCCACCGACATGGCCCATGATGATGTTGGTGCCGGGAAAGGCGCGGGCCAAATCGATCACGTCGGCCAACTGGGTATGGAACACCCAGGCGTCCAGCGACAGCCCCAGAGCGGTCAGCCGAGCCAGGCCCGCCCTGAAATCGGCGCGCCGATAGATGTCCGGCCCAGGTGCGCCATTGCCGATGATCGGATCGGCGTCCCAGTTGCCGGAGTGGCGTACGCCGCGGAACCGACCGCCGCCGGCTCTTATCTGCGCCTCCAGTACGGGCTCGACCCGCTCGCCCAGTGTGAGATCGGCGTAACCCACGATGCCGGCGGCGATCCGAGGGGTCCCGTAGCCGCCGCTATCGCTCATCGCGGCGATCCCAGCGACAAACTCGGTTTCGCCAACCGGGCGCAGTTCCTCCGCGCCGGCGGCGCGGTACATCGCGTGGCACTGCAGGAACACGGTTGCGACCACGTTGTGGCCCGCTCGCAGGTCCGTGAGCAATTCGTGCAACAGATAACGATGATCTGGACGGTCCCAGAGGTGATGGTGTGTATCAATAATCGGCAGATCCGGTTCCAGAATTGGTTCTCGTGGCGCCTTGCCCAGCCAGGCCTCATCAGGCGCGTAGATCCGGCCGAACCGGGTCGCTGTCCTGGGCTCGATCATGCGGCGCCTCTCCCGATGCACGAGGGAAATCCGTAGCACGATCGTCTCGACCGGGCGAACTTCGGCGGCATCCAGTCGTTCTTGCAGCCACTCGGCGCTTTTTTACTCGGCCATGCTCGATTGCAATAAATCTGCGAGCCGATATGTGATATCACGCTAAGGTGACTTGCACTCCAAGGAGGGTTCGATCGCCCGGAACGCTGCCATGAAGGTCAACGAACCGCCGCCGCCAACGGCGTGGGGTGCTGGCTGCCGCAGAATCGGCCAGGTCTTGGTCCTCGCCGCGGCCCTGGCCCTGATTGCGCTGACCTGGATCGGCGCCCGCGACGCCATCGTGGCCCACCGTACAGAGGCGCGGGCGCGCGTTCAGGCGGAAATTGTCGGCAGAGCCCTGGCTTTGGAGGAGTTGCTGCGACGCGAACTGCTGACGCTCGATCAGACACTGCGCATCCTCGAATATGAATGGCAGCGCGATCCGACGAATTTCGATATGGCCGCACGGTCCGGGCAGGTGGTCGCGCTGAATGATGTCTCGCTCCACATTTTCATCGCGGACGATCAGGGAATCGTCCGCTCAAGCACTCGCGCCGCCATCCTCGGCACGGACGTGAGCGGTCGTGACTATTTTCGCTACGAGGCGGCACTTCTGAACGACGACGGCAGGATGTTCGTGGGCGCCCTCACCCAGGGTCAGGTCACCCAGGCCTGGCAAATCAATCTTGTCCGCCGTCTGGACACCCACGACGGCAGGTTTGCCGGCGTCATCGCTGCATCGTACGACATGAATTCGCTCTTGCGGTTCACGCGCGAGGTCGATCTGGGCGGCCAAGGCCTTGTCGCTGTGGTGAGCAGCACGGGGGATGCGTGGACTCTTTCGGATCCGACGCAATCCGGGACAGTCGTTAGTATTGCCGGCTCACCTTTGTTCGCCGCGATGCAGGGAGCACCCGACGGAAGTTGGACCGGACGTTCGGCGCTGGATGCAACAGACCGCATCTATGCCTTCGCTGCGGTCCCCGATCGGAACCTGAAAGTGGTGGCGGGCGTAGATCGGGCCGAGGCGATGCGCGCGGCCGCAGTCTGGGAACAGAATGCCCTGTTGTTCGCTGCGGGCATCACGCTGCTGGTGGTGCTCATGGCGGCACTGCTCTTGCGAGAGGAGATCGCCGCGAGACGACGCCATGAATTGCTCGCGCGAGAGCGCGCGATTCTCGAAGGTACGATTACCGGCATGGGCGACGGCATCATGATGGTCGACGCGGATTTCCGCTTGATGGCATGGAACCAGCGCTTTCCGGAGTTCACCGGGGTGCCGACGGACATATTGCGCGTGGGCTTGCCGATGGAGGACATCTTACGCGGACAGGTTGTGGCGGGAGAATTTGGCGCAGTCGATGTCGAGACGGAGGTCGCCCGGCGTCTGGCCCTGCTGCGCTCCGGGGCGACCATGGGTACGATAGAACGGCCTCGTCCGAGCGGGCGGCAACTCGAGATCCGCCGCAATCCGCTGCCGGGTGGAGGCTTTGTCACACTGTATACCGATGTTACCGAGCGTCGTCAGACGGAGGAGCGGCTGCACCAGGCGCAGACCATGGCGGCGATCGGCAGACTGACAGCTGGCGTCGCGCATGACTTCAACAACCTGCTGATCGCGATCAGCGGGAATGCCGAAATGCTGAACAACCAACTTCCCGAGCATTCCACCAATGGTCGCCGCCTCGCGGTGATACTTCAAGCCACACGCCGCGGCTCCGATCTCGTTCGGCAATTGCTGGCATTCTCACGCAAGCAGCCGCTGCGGCGTGTCCAGTCCGACATGAACAAAATCGTCCGCGGCATGGACGACCTGCTGCGCGCCACGCTCGGCAGCGGTACACGAATTGAGGCAAAGCTCGAGCAGGATCTGTGGCCGGCACTGGTCGATCCGGTGCAGATCGAGCATGTCATCCTCAATCTCGCGATCAACGCGCGAGACGCCATGCCCGATGGGGGCGATCTCACCCTAGCCACCCGCAACGCTTTGGTTGACCAGATTGATCGGCCATCGGAACTGCCGCCGGGCGAGTACGTCGTCGTGGCGGTAAGCGATACCGGGACTGGCATGACCGATGAGGTTATGCGCAGCGCGTTTGAGCCGTTCTTCACCACCAAGCCACCTGGTCAGGGCTCGGGCCTTGGGCTGAGTCAGGTGTATGGTGTAGCCAGCCAATCGGGCGGCGGGGTGCAAATTGCAAGTGCGGTTGGCGGAGGCACCACCATCAGCGTCTTCTTCCCCAGGGCTGGGGCCGATGCTTCGTCAAATCCGGACAATCCGCTGGACTTGCAGGCGGCGGAGGCGCTGAAGCCGCTGGCGCCTGGACAGCGGTATGGCACCGTACTCGTGGTTGACGATGAGGCAAACAGCCGCGAGACAATATCCGGGATGCTCTCGGCGAATGGATTCGGTGTCGTCGCGGCGGAAAGTGGCGGCGAAGCAATCCGCCTGATCGACCGGGGCCTGGAGTACGACGTTCTCCTGGTCGATTTCGCGATGCCCGGCATGAACGGTATGGAACTCGCGAATTCCGTGCGGGCACGGCGACCCTCGTTCCCAGTGGTATTCTTTACCGGCGGTGATGTCGAACCAATCGGCTGCGAGCGATGGGTCCTGATGAAGCCGTTCCTCATGCGCACACTGGTGGAAACGGTTCGCGAGGCTCTTGGGCAAATGCAGGGCGCTGACACGGCGCGACGCTCGACCACGACGCCGGCCAGCTAGAGCGGGAACCGTCCAGCCGGGGGCACGACTGTGGGAAGATTCGTTGCTGCCCGCCTGATTCAGCTCGCCTTCGTGATGATCGGCGTCAGCATCGTGGTGTTCGTCACCATGCATCTTCTCCCCGGAGACGTAGCCCAATTGCTGCTGGGAGACCATGCGACCAATGAGCAATTGCAACGGTTGCGCGACCAGCTTGGCCTCGACCAGCCGGTCTGGATCCAATATGGCCGCTTCATGCGGGGCGCGCTGTCCGGCGATCTCGGGACCTCGGTCCAGAGCAACCGTCCTGCTCTTGACGACGTGATCGCCGCCTTTCCGGTGACGCTTCAGCTCGCGCTGGCATCGCTCCTGCTGGCCAGCTTGGGCGGCGTGCCGATCGGGGTGCTGTCCGCGGTGTGGCAGGGGTCGCGCTTCGATACAGTGGTGATGACGCTGACGCTGTTCGGCGTGTCGATGCCGATCTTCTGGTTGGGCCTGATGCTGCTGGTGTTGTTCGCCGCCGGACTTGGCTGGCTGCCGGTGGGTGGTCTGATGCCCGTGGGTCTCGATCCGCCGCGCATCACCGGCATGAGCGTGATCGACAGCCTGTTGTCGGGCGATACAACAATGATCGGCGCCAGCCTGCGCCACATGCTGTTGCCGGCCGTGACGCTGGCCAGCGTGCCATTGGCGCTGATCGCCCGGATAACGCGCGCCGAGGTATTGGCCGCCGCGACGCTCGATCATGTCCGCACAGCGCGCGCCAAAGGCGTGACGGACGCGCAGGTGATCCTTCGACATATCCTGCGCAACGCGGCGATCCCTATCGTCACCGTCATTGGACTTCAGCTTGGCCTGCTGCTGTCAGGCGCGGTGCTGACCGAGACGATCTATTCGCTGCCGGGACTTGGGCGGCTGATGGTCGATTCAATTCTGTCCCGCGACTACCCGGTGGTGCAGGCGGGCGCTCTTTTCATTGCGGCGTTGTTCGTCCTGGTCAATCTGGTGGTGGATATGCTGTATGCGGCGCTCGATCCACGGATCAGCCGGGCTTGAGCGCCTCGACCGCGACCGTTCCGCCGTCGCCGCCCGGCGTTGTCCGCCGGGCCTTGCGGGGGATAGGAGCCCGCGCCGGGCTGGCCATCGCGGTGCTGTTCCTGGCGCTGACGTTGATCGCGCCGCTGGTCGCGCCGTTCGATCCCTATGAACAGGACCTGTCGAGTGCTCTGTCGCCACCGTCAGTCGAACATTGGTTCGGCACCGATCAGTACGGGCGGGACACGCTGAGTCGGGTCATCTACGGGACACGCACGGCACTGCTCGCGATCGTGATGGCGGATGGTCTGGCGCTGGTGCTCGGCGGTTCGCTCGGACTGGTCGCCGGCTATGTCGGCGGCGGCGTTGATGCGCTGATCATGCGTACGGTCGATGTGCTGCTGGCGTTCCCCTACCTGCTGCTGGCGTTGATCATCGTGGCCGTGCTCGGCCCCAGTTTGACAAATTCGGTGATCGCGATCGGCATCATCTATACGCCGCAATATGCGCGTCTGATGCGCGGGCAGGTGCTGACCGTGCAGGCTGCCGATTTTGTCGTGGCCGCACGGGCAATCGGCGCCGGTCGGCTGCGTGTGATGTTGCGCCATGTACTGCCGAACAGCTTTACGCCGGTGCTGGTGCTCGCCACGCTGCAGTCCGGCGCGGTGGTGGTGGAAACGGCAGGTCTGTCGTTCCTCGGCCTCGGCGCGCAACCGCCGTCACCCGACTGGGGCGCATTACTGGCCGATGGGCACGGCTATTTCCTGACCGCGTGGTGGATCGCAACGTTCCCTGGCCTGGCGATCTTCCTGGTGGTGGTCGGCTTCAACCTGCTGGGCGACGCGCTGCGCGACCAATACGACCCGCGGTTACGGATGCGGTAGCTGGGCTGCCCGCCATCAGCCCTTGCAGCCAGGGTCGGGCATGTTCTGAGGGTAGGGAAGCAAGGAAGCAGGAATCAACACGGATTACACGGAGAGACAGATGAAGCCACGGATTACACGGAAAGGAAAATGTTGGATGCTGTGCGCGCAGCCAATGCCCGGCACCGCGCGAAGCGCAAAATTCCCTCTCCGTGTAATCCGTGGCTTTGCTTCTTATCCGTGTAATCCGTGTTATTCTTGCTTGCTTTCCATATCCTGAACCTCAACCAACATCCACCGGCACCAGGCACGCGCAGTCTTTTTCCACTGACCATTGCGGTTATCTTGACTAACCCCCACATCCACGCCTCGATCCCTTCAACCTCCCGGGCACCACTATGCAATCCGTCGTGTTCCTCCCCCAACCTCGTACGTGCAGAGCACTCCCTTTCCCCGCGGGGTTGGAGGGAGGCGTCGGCGAATTGGGGAAGCAAAGAACCCGCCCCGAGCCCCTCCCAAATCGGAGAGGAGTGTTTTTATCTCACCCACTGCGGGAATGTCTCATCGCTTGCATCATGAGACGGAAGTGACCTGCCGACTCGCGCCGGCGGATTCCGAAAGTGCGACCGATTGTCTCACCCACCGCGACAGAATCTCTGCCCACGTTTCTTGAGACGGAATCGGCCCCGCGCTCCAGGGCCGCGGGTGAACAGTCCGCGCCAACGGAAGGCAGGGGCCACGGAGGTCAATTCCTGAGAGCGCACCGCGCCGTCGATCCCATACTCTGGCGCCCTTGCTTGACCCAGGCGTTAGCACGCGGGCGGTCATGCGCTAGTCTGGCCACCGACGCGCAGATGGGAAGCTATCCGATGATCACACGACGTGGCGCCGCGACGAGCCTCGGTGCACTCCTGCTCGCGCGAGCCACGCTCGCACAGGAGATGCCGAAGCCGGGCAAGCGCGACTGGGCAAAGGACATTCCGGTCATGCGCGTGGGCCTGCTCGGCGGCGAGAACGACGCTGACCGGCTGGCCCGCGTGGACGGCTACAAGAAGCTGATGGAGACCACCTTCGAGGTGCCGCTGAAGCTGCTGGTCGCCGCGGACTATGCCGGGGTGATCCAGGCCTTCGCCGCCAGACAGCTCGAGACCGCATACATGAGCCCGGCCGCCTATGCGTCCGCATGGCTGGAGAGCAACGGCGACGTCGTGCCGCTCGTGGTGACGCAGGAACAGGACGGCAGCACGTCTTACGTGTCCGTTCTCTACACGCGAGCCGACAGCGGCATTGCATCGATCGACGACATGAAGGGGCGTTCCCTCGCCTGGGCTGACCCGAACAGTGCATCGGGCTATCTCATCCCGCGTGCCGAGTTTCGCGCACGCGGCATCGATCCGGAATCAGGCAGGTATTTCAGCCGCACCGGCTTTGCCGGCGGCCACGAGCAGACCGTGGTGGCGGTGCTCAACAGGCAGTATGACGCCGGCGTCACCTGGACCTCGGGCATCGGCGACGAGGAGGAGGGCTTCACGCGCGGCACGCTGCGCATGATGGTCGACAAGAAGATGCTCGACATGAAGGACCTGCGCATCGTCTGGAAGTCGCGCCCGATCCTGAACGGACCGCTGACCGTGCGGAAGAGCACGCCCGCGAGTTATCAGGCCGACATGCTGGCGTTCCACCTCGCGCTGCCGAAGGCATATCCGGACATCTACCACACATTCGACATGGGCAGCGGCAAGGGCTGGGTGCCGGTCAAGCACGCGGACTTTCAGGTGTTCATCGACATGCTGCAGCAGGAGGCGACCGAGCGCAGGCGTCGCTGATCGATATGGCGAACGCCGACCTACTGGAGACCGCATTTCAGGCGCGTCGGCGTGCGCGGTTGGCCGCCGGTGTGAGTTGCGGTGCGGCGCTGTGCGGAGCGCTGCTGCTCTCGGCCTGGGTGTCCGAAGTCTATCCTTCGTCGCTGGTCGCCGGCGCGCCGCGGATCGGCGAATACCTGGCCAAGCTGGTGCCCGATCTGCGCCTGCACGTGCTGTTGGCCGGCACCACCAGCCAGGGTTCGCTGGCCTACTGGATGTACCGGCTGGACAGTTGGTTGTGGTTGCTGTTCGAAACCAGCCAGATGGCCGCGCTCGCGACGCTGAGCGGCGCCGTGCTCGCCTTGCTGCTGTGTTTTCCGGCGGCGGCCAATCTCGCACCGAACCGCACCGTGCATTTTGCATTCCGGCGCATGCTCGAACTGTTCCGCAGCGTTCCGGACATCGTCTACGCGCTGATCCTGGTGTGGACATTCGGGGTTGGTCCGCTGGCGGGGATTCTGGCGATCGCACTGCACACGGTGGGAGCGCTTGGAAAGTTGTTCGCCGAAGTGGTGGAAAATGCCGACATGCGCCCGTGGGAGGCTGTGCGCGCCGCCGGCGGCACCTGGGCGCATGCGGTGCGCTTCGGCATCCTGCCGCAGGTGCTGCCGAACTTTCTGTCGTACGTGCTGCTGCGGTTCGAGATCAATGTGCGCGGCGCCACGGTGATCGGATTCGTCGGCGCCGGCGGCATCGGTCAGGAGCTCTATTCGGTCATCAGCTTCAATTACTACCAGGAGATCGGCGCCATCATCGTGCTGATCATCGTGGCAGTGAGCCTGATCGACCTGACCTCCGAGCGACTGCGCACAATCGCCATCGGTCGAATAGAATAGCCAGAAAAATGCAACCGCAGATGCACGCAGATGCACGCAGATACGGCCAGTGCGATTGCTGCGTCCACGCCATCACTGGTCTTATTTGCGTTCATCTGCGTTCATCTGCGGTTCCATTACTTCTTCCTGACAGTCCATGACGACCATCGCGGAAATACGCGCTCGCTTTCCGCGCGCGTTCGGGCCACCTCCGCAAACGCGCGTGCTGCGGTGGCTCGGTGCACTCCTGTTCGTCACATGGTTGCTCACGTTGTGCATCTGGTTCGATATCACGCCGGCACGGTTGTCGCGCGGCATCTCGGGTCTGTTCGTCATCCTGCGCCAGATGATCCCGCCGAGCCCCGGTCAGCAGTGGCCCGATATCCTGCAAGGCCTGGCCGAGAGCGTGGCGATGGCATTCCTCGGCACCTTCGTCGCCGCGGTGATCGCCGTGCCGCTCGGCTTCCTTGGCGCGCGCAACGTCCTGGTGAACGCACTGGCGCATTTCTCGATCCGCCGTGTGTTCGATGGTTTCCGCGGCGTGGATCAGCTTATCTGGGCGCTGGCGTTCGTGCGCGCCGTGGGGCTGGGACCGCTGGCCGGCGTGCTGGCGATCACCGCGGCCGAGATCTGCGTGCTGGCCAAGCTGTTCGCCGAGGCGATCGAGAATGCCGACCCGCGCCAGAAGGAAGCGGTGGAGGCGGCCGGCGGCTCGCGTCTGCTGGCGATCCGCTACGGCCTGATCCCGCAGGTGCTGCCGGTGCTGCTGGCACAGACCCTCTACAGCTTCGAGAGCAATACGCGGAGCGCATCGATCCTCGGCGTGGTCGGCGCGGGCGGCATCGGCCTGCAGATCGCCGAACGTATCAAGGTGCGCTACTGGGACGAGGTGTCGTTCATCATCATCCTGCTTTTGGTTACGGTGGGGTTGATCGATCAACTGTCGGCGCGGGTCAGGCGACGGCTGATCGACTGACTCACACAGGCCGTGCACTTCTTGTTGTCATTCCCGCGAAAGCGGGTACCCAGGGAAGCAGACGCAATTGCACTTGGATTCCTGCTTGCGCGGGGATGACGGGATGCGGCGCACCAGGACGATGAAGGGCCAATGACACCAGTGGCGAAACAAGCATAGCTTATTTCGCTGCACCGCACAATTTCGATGGACAGGCCACACCTCCCTACCCCACTCTCTCTCTGTGAGCACCTTTGACTTCATCGTCATCGGAAGCGGGCCCGCGGGGCGCAGGGCAGCGATCCAGGCCGCCAAGCTCGGCCGTTCCGTGCTTGTGGTGGAGAAGGGCCGCCGCGTCGGCGGGGTCTCGGTCCATACCGGCACCATCCCCTCAAAAACGCTGCGGGAGACGGTGTTGAACCTGACCGGCTGGCGCGAACGCGGCTTTTACGGCCGTGCCTATCGGGTGAAGAAGGACATCGCGGCCAAGGATCTGATGATGCGCCTGCACATGACGCTCGACCACGAGGTCGATGTGCTGGAACATCAGTTCGCACGCAATGCCGTCCAGACCACGATCGGCACCGCGCGCTTCCTGGACGAGCATCGCATCGAGGTGACTGCCGAAACCGGCGACATCCGCATCTTTCAGGGCGAACGCATCCTGGTCGCCGTCGGCACGCGCCCACACCGCCCCGACGGCGTGCCGTTCAACGGCACCAGCGTGTTCGACAGTGACGAGATTGTCGAAATCCCACGCCTGCCGCGCAGCCTCACTGTGATCGGAGCCGGCGTGATCGGGGTGGAATACGCCACCATTTTCAGCGCGCTCGACGTCGCCGTGGCACTGGTCGAAGCGCGGCCCGGAATGCTGGAGTTCATCGACCACGAACTGATCGAGGACTTCACGCATCAGTTGCGCGATCGCGGCGTGGCGCTGCGCTTCGGCGCCAAGGTCGAGCGCATCGAGTTCGAGAACGACTGGCCGGTGACCATCCTGGAGGGTGGTCGCCGCGTGCGGTCGGAGATGGTGCTCTACACCGCCGGCCGCGTCGGCGCGACGGACGTCCTTAACCTCGATGCCTGCGGAATTACGCCCGACGAGCGGGGCCGGCTGAAGGTCGATCCGCGGACCTTCCAGACGATGGTGCCGCACATCTACTGTGCCGGCGACGCGATCGGATTTCCAAGCCTGGCGTCCACCTCGATGGAACAGGGCCGAATCGCCGCCTGCCACGCCTTCGGGGTGCCAGCGCCGAACGCACCGGAGTTTTTCCCCTACGGCATTTTCTCGGTGCCGGAGATATCCACCGTGGGCATGAGCGAACACGAGGCGCGCGAGCGCTCCATCCCCTACGAATGCGGCATCGCGCGCTTTCGCGAGACGTTGCGCGGCCACATCATGGGGTTGAACGCCGGCATGATGAAGATGTTGTTCTCGCTGCGAACGCGCCGACTGCTAGGCGTGCACATCGTCGGCGAAGGCGCGACCGAGCTGATCCATATCGGCCAGGCAGTGCTGAACCTGAAGGGCACGCTCGACTACTTCATCGAAAACACGTTCAACTACCCGACGCTGGCAGAAGCTTACAAGATCGCGGCGCTCGATGCGTGGAACCGGATGGCGGCGGCTTAGTTCGCCTACCCACTCATCGCACGAACGTCCGAGCAATCTCCCTCTCCGCCCCGAGGCGCGGAGAGGGAATTTGCGTCGAACCGCCGGCGTCGCTACGCAACCGCCTCCGCCTCGATCTCCACCATCAAGCGCGGATCAGCCAACCCCGCGACGAACAGCAGCGTCGAGCACGGCGCGTGCCCGGCATAGACCGAATTGCGCGCCGCGCGGAACGAGGCGAGCAACGACCTGTCAGTCAGGAAAACCGTTGTCTTCACCAAATTGGTGACACTCATGTCGTTGGCTTCCAGCACGGCGCGGAGATTGGCGAATGCCTGGGCAACCTGGCCCTCACCGGTGCTCGGCACCGATCCATCCTGCGCCATGCCGATCTGGCCCGAGATGATCAGCCGTCGCTCCACGCCCTGCAGCACCAGTCCATGGGTGTAGCCCGTCGGAGCGCGCACACTCGGCGGATTGCTCATCGTGACAGTCGCCATTTCCGTTCTCCTCGATCTGCTACCGCGCGAGCCAGTCCCGCACGGCGTGTTTGACGAAGCGGGCATCGTCCGGGTTGGGCGCCGGATTGCCGGCGCGATGACCCCAGATGCTGGGGATCGGCTTGAGCTCGGCATTGGCCAAAAGGGGCAGTTCGGCAGCGTTGTCGGCGACGCGGAAATAGAGGTCCGTCTCGCCCGGCATCAACAGTGTCCGGGCTCGGATTGCGCGTAATGCACGCGGCAAATCGCCGTCGTACAGTGGGTTCGCGCTGATGTCGGCGGCGTCCCACGTGCGAAGCTGCGCATACAGGTTGGCGGCGGGGCGCGCGCCGAAGCGATCCTCCCAGTCGGTGCGCAAGAACGTCTCGAGGTCCGGCGCGCCGAGATTGGGCTGCGGTCCTGCGGCAAGATGCAGGTTGGCGCGGTAGAAATCCTGGCTCAACGCCCAGCCAGCGTATATGCGACCGAACGCGCGCTTCGCGGCGTGCGGTTCGCCGACGAACCGACCATCCCCACCATGTTCCGGTGCGGCTTCCAGCGTCGCCATCAGCCCACGAAGGAACACCTGATTATGCACGGCGGTGCGCGCCACGCCGCAGTTCACCACGATGCGATCCACCGCATCGGGAAACAGCGCGGCCCAGTGATAGGCCTGCAGCGCGCCCATCGACCAGCCATAGACACAGGCAACGCGTTCAATCCCGAACACCTCGCGCAGCGCGCGGCGCTGGGTCTGCACGTTGTCGAGGATGGTGACCAGCGACGGATAGTCCGCGGTGTTCGACGGGCTGGACGAGAGCCCATTGCCGAACATGTCCGCGATAACGATGAACCAGCGCGTCGGGTCCAGCACGCCATCCGGACCGATCAGCCATTCGAGATCCGGGTGCTGCGCGCTGTAGCTGGTGGGATAGACGATGACATTGTTGCGCTTAGGCGACAGCGTGCCGTGCGCCTTCCACGACAATCGCGCCGCTCGCAAGACCGCACCTGATTGCAGCGTCAGGTCGCCGGCAGCGAACGTGCCTTGCTGGGTCTGCCAGTCCATTGCCGCCCCCCATCTGCCGGAGGGACATGCTCCAGCATCCGGGCATCGGACCGCAAGAGCCGGGTCGGCATCCTGCCCCGCCGCGATCTGGCCGCTCGAAGCAGGCCATCGAAGCAGGCACGAACGGCGTCCGGATCATGACGCCGTTCCAGTTCGCGCAACGTGAAATGCACCCGCGCCATCCGCTGGTAGTAATCCATGAATACATAGTTCAGGGTGCTGCCCGCGGCGGCACCGATCAGCGGTACCGTCTGCGTCAGGTATTTCTGCGACAGCACGGCGCCGAAGCGGGCGGCGACCTGGCGGATCAGCAGCGCGATCGATGCGTGACTCAGGCTGCCGCGGATCGTCCACCACGCGAGGTCGATGTCCTCATCGACGATCTCCGGACCGCCAAAGGCGAATACCTCGATGCAGGCCTGACGCGTCTCCGCCGAAGTCAGGTCCTCGCCGTGCGAGCGGGCGATCTCAGCGATCGAGCGCATCATCAGGCACGTCGTAACCGGCAAATCGGCCGCGATCCCCGGCGCGCCAATGAGTCCACTGGCCCCGCCCGTCGCGGCGGCGAGCAGTCTGCTGGCCCTGCGCCGAGGCCGGTGGTTGCTTCCTGCATCGAGACCGAGCGTGCCGATCCGGTAGGCGTTGCTCAGCGCGCCTTCGACCAGCGCATGGTACCGGACCTCCCAGTCCTCACCGAGCAGATGCGGCCCGAGTTCGACGAACCGCCTACCGACGCCGTGAAGTCTGGCTCCCAGCCACTCGCTGGTGCGGATGACAACCCCACGCGCGTCGAGCAAGATACGAGCGGCATCCGCGAGCGTGGCGCGGTCGGCATCGCTCAACCCACCGCAGGCGTTGTCTGTGGTATCGGGAGTGTCCATCGAGCTAATATAGGTGCTGCCACGATGCTGTGTCTGTTCTCTGTGGGACGGCTGCGCGACGGGCCGGAGTTGGAACTGTTCGACCGCTACAACGCCCGGCTGCGGCCGAAAATTGCCGTTACCGAAGTCCCCGAGGCACGCGGCGCGCCCGCCGAAGTGAAGCGGCGCGAGAGCACGGCGCTGCTTGCCGCTCTGCCCGTCTCCGCTTTCGTCGTGGCGCTGGACCAGGGAGGGGAGGCGCCGGACAGCGGAGAACTGGCACGCCTGTTGGAGCGCTGGCTGTCTGGCGGCCGGCCGGTATGCTTCGTCATCGGCGGTGCCGAGGGTCTCGACGCTCAGCTGATCGGCCGCGCCGGCTATGTGCTTTCGCTCGGACGGCTCACCTGGCCACATTTACTCGCGCGCGCGATGCTGGCAGAGCAGGTGTTCCGAGCGCGCTCGATAGCGGCGGGGCATCCATACCACAGGGCGGCCCGACCGTAACCGTTGACCCGCAGGCAGGGGCTGCTACACGAGATGCTCGATGCGGATGGGAAGGTCGCGCACGCGGACGCCAGTCGCGTGGAACACCGCGTTCGCTACGGCGGCCGCCACGCCCACCATCGGAAGTTCGCCGATCCCTTTCGCCCCGAGCGGATTGGAGTTGCGTTCGTCGTTTGCCACCACGATCGTCTGGATGTCCGGCACATCGGCGTGTACCGGCATCAGATATTCCGCGACGTTCGCGTTGACGATACGCCCGGTCTCGGCATCCACGTGGGTTTCCTCGAACAGCGCCATGCCGAGTTCGTAAACGATTCCGCCGATCAACTGGCTGCGCGCGGTCTTGGCGTTCATCACGCGCCCCGCGTCGAATGCGCCGACCAACCGAGCGACGCGCAACGTGCCGAGGTCCGGATCGAAGCGTACCTCCACGAATTGTGCACCGAATGCGTGCATGGCATAGCGGTCGTGTTCCTCACCCGCTTTGGCGCTGCTGTCGGCGGCGACGAACTGCGTCCCATTGCGCCCGAGCAGTTCAGCGACGGACGCGCGGCCGTCGGGCCCGGTGACGACACCGTCCTGCAGCCGCAGCGCATCGGCGGTCGTGTTCTGCCAGCCCAACCGTGGGTCGCTTCGAGTGAGTTCGAACAGCTTGTCGCGCACCGCCTGGCAAGCCGCGAGCACCGCGGGACCGACGCTTGCGACCGTCATCGAGCCGCCCGACACCGGGGCGTGCGGGAAGCTGCTGTCGCCAAGCTCGAACTGAACGCGCCCGACGGGCAGGCCGAGCGCATCGGCGGCGATCTGCGACATTACGGTGTAGGTTCCGGTCCCGATGTCCTGCGTGCCGACCTGCACCAGCGCCGCCCCGTTCGCACCGATGCGCACATGAGCGCTGGCCGGCATGCGATGGGTCGGATAGGTGCTGGTCGCCATACCCCAGCCCACCAGCAAATTGCCGTCGCGCATGGAACGAGGCTCTGGCGAACGACGCGACCAGCCGAACATCTCGGCGCCCTGGCGATAGCATTCGCGCAGCGCCTTGCTGGCGTAGGGTTTGTTTTCGTGCGGATCCTGTTCGGTGTAGTTGCGCAGTCGAAACTCGACGGGATCCATCTTCAGCGCCGCTGCCAGTTCGTCCATCGCGGATTCCAGCGCGAAGTTGCCGCTGGCCAGGCCCGGCGCACGCATATAAGTCGGCAGACTGGCATTCGTCGCAACCAGCCGATGGGTTACCGCAACATTTGAACACGCGTACAGCATCTCGGTCGCCAGCCCGACCGGTTCGGCGAACTCGCCGAGTGCCGGCTGCGACATCTGCGTGTAACCGTCGTGCCGCATGGATAGAAGCGTGCCCTGCGGATCGACGGCAAACTGCATCTTCTGGATCGTGCGCGGCCGGTATCCGTTGGAGGTGAACATCTGCGCGCGCGTCACCGCCAGTTTTACCGGCCGCCCGACAATGCGTGCCGCCATTGCCGCCAGAACCGCCGGTGGCCAGGTATTCCCCTTGCAGCCAAATCCGCCTCCCAGGTAGGGACAGATCACCCGCACATTGCCAGGATCGATGCCGAACAGCGCCGCCAGTGATTGCTGCGCACCCGAAATACCCTGCGTCGCAGTCCACACGGTAAGCCGGTCGCCGTCCCAGTGTGCGATGGTCGCATGCGGCTCCATCGGATTGTGATGCTCGATCGGGGTCGTATAGGTCGCCTCCAGTTTGATGGCGCCCGTCGCAAAGGCACTGTCCGGGTCACCACGTTTCGAGTCGGGCGGTCGCTCGCCATTGCGGAAGCTTTTTGGCACGTAGGCCTGATCGAGCACGGCGTCCATCGAAGTCACCGGCTCCTCGTGGCGGTAGCGCACGTGTACCGCGGCGGCGGCGGCGGCGGCTCGGTCGAGACCATCGGCCACGACCACGGCGACATGCTGACCGTTGTAGAGAACGCGCATGTCCTGCAGTAGCGGTGCCCGGATCGTCTGTTGCGCGCCGCCTTTTGTCGCGAGTTTGGCAGCGTTCTCCGGCGTGATGATCGCCAGAACGCCCGGCATCGCCTTCGCCGCGTCGAGATCGAAGCCGATGATTTCCCCTGCGCCAATGGTGCTCTGCACCAACATGGCGTGGGCTACGTGCTGCGGAAGGACAAATTCCGCAGCGTATTTCGCGCGCCCAGTGACCTTCAAATGGCCGTCTACGCGATTGATCGGCTGTCCGATGCTTGCCATGGCGCCCCCCGTCACGCGGCGGATGTCTGCAGAGCGCGCAAGACCGCGCCGCGCAGAAATGTCTGTTTGAATCCATTCTGGCGCCCCGGCTGGGCGCCCTCGCCTGCACGCGATGCGGCCTCGCGCAGAATGGTGTCGGTAGGGCTACGTCCGCGCAATGCTGCCTCGACTTCCGGCAGACGCCACGGTCTTGTCCCCACGCCGCCTGCTGCGAGATGCACGTCACGGACCGTGCCGTCCGCGACATCGATCGCCACGGCAACCGAGACCAGTGCAAATTCGAAGCTCGCGCGGTCACGCAATTTGAGATAGCGGGAATTGCGGGCAGCCACGCTGCGGGGAACTGTGACAGCGGTGATCAGTTCCCCGGGCAGCAGCGCCGTCTCGATGTGGGGAGTATCGCCTGGCAGGCGATAGAAATCGCCAATCGGCACATGCCGCTGCGTACCGTCTGGTCCGCTGAGATCCAGCACGGCGTCGAGCGCCATCAGTGCCACGGCGAGATCGGATGCATGTGTGGCAATGCAGTTTCCGCTGCCGCCCAGGATCGCCAGCATGCGGTTCTCGCCCCGGATCGCCGGACAGCCGGAGCCCGGCTCGCGCTTGTTGCAGGCGAACCCGGTGTCACGGAAATACCCGCACCGGGTGCGCTGGAGCAGGTTTCCGCCGAGCGTGCCCATGTTGCGCACCTGCGGCGATGCAGAGGCGAGCAACGCCTCGGAAATCACCGGCCAGCCCTCGCGGACCGCGCGATGGGCAGCTATGTCGCTCATGCGTGCCATGGCGCCCAACCGCAGGCTGGCGGAATTGGCTTCGATATCGGTGAGACCCACGGCTTCAAGATCCACCAGCCGTTGCGGCGACTCGACGTTGTCCTTCATCAGCTGCAGCAGATCGGTTCCGCCGGCGATGTATTTCGTACCGTTCTCCGCTGCCGCCGTTGCCGCATCCTGCGGTGAGGCCGGCCGCAGCAAGACGAATTCCTGCACGGTCAGCCCTCCCCTGCAACGTCGCGGATCGCAGCGACGATGTTGGGGTATGCACCGCAGCGGCAGATGTTGCCGCTCATCCATTCGCGAATTTCCGCATCGGAACCGGCGTGGCCCTCCTGCATCAGCGCCACCGCCGACATGATCTGACCGGGCGTGCAGTACCCGCATTGCAGGCCGTCATGATGCAGGAAGGCCGCCTGCATCGGATGCAGTTCTCCGTTGACAGCGATTCCCTCGATGGTGGTGATTGCCCGGTTCTGGCACCGGGCGGCGAGCGTCAGACAAGAAACCACTCGACGACCATCGATATGTACGGTGCACGCGCCACAGGCCCCGCGATCGCAGCCCTTTTTGGTTCCTGTCAGTCCGGCCTGTTCGCGAAGCGCATCGAGCAACGAGGTTCGAGGCTCGACGGACAGCTTCACCGGGGCGTCATTGACCTGCAACGTAACATCGACGTGACCGGACTGCGGAGCCGATTCGGCCATGTCCCTGGCCGGACTTGGTGGCGCGTCGTCCGAATGGCCAGCCAATGGCCATGCGGTGAGGCTGGCTGCCGTGCCTGCAAGCAAATGGCGGCGTGTCACGCTGGTTTCCATCACATTCGCACCTCTGCGATTGTGCGGTTAACGTGGAAACCAGATGCGGGCCTACCTCACATCAGCGTGCGTCCAGAAATAGCGCGGAGACCTTGGCTCACGCCTTGTCGTGAATGAAGCGGTCGATTTTGCGGTAATGGAACAGCCATCCGCCATCCTGCTTCACCAATTCATCGGCATAGCTGCCGGCGGAGCCGATCTTCGGACCCTGATCGCCGTTCTGGACAACCACCCAGTTGGAGAATGCCGTCGCGCCGGCGCCGTCCACTTTTATGACGACATTCGTCACGTGGTGTATGGCACGCGGTTGGGAAGTTCCCGTTTGGCGGATGCGCTGAACCAGCGCTGCGATCTCTTGCCGGCCGGTACCCTTGCCGAATGCAGTGTCCCAGGTGCCATCCTGGGTGAACAGCGCCGCCATGTCGGCGAATCGGCCACTATCGAGGTGGAAGCAATATTCGGCCATGAGGTCTCGGATTGCGTCCTTCTCTTCCAGTTGGCTCGGCATTTTCTGGATCCTCCCGTCAACAGACGGAGTCACTCTGGGCATTGCGTGTCCGCCGGGTCAAATTGGCGGTGCGCACAGGGGGCAACCATGTCCGAAGATGATGCAATCGGATTGGCGAGCAACAGCTACGCGGCAATCGCGCGTGGCGAAGCCGCGTTGGTGGAGCGGACTGGGTTGCTCGGCCAGGGAGGTTCATGGGCCGGGCGCCAGATGGTCGCGAAGTTCTTCATCGCAGGGTTTGGTGACGAAGGACAGCGAGCCGCCTGGCTGCCGCGCCTCGCATCGGGAGAGTGGGTTGCCTCGGTGGCCATCTCTGAACCACGTGTCGGCGCGCATCCCAAAATGCTTGCAACGCGTGCCGAGGAGGACGGCGACGGATACAGCATCACCGGCGAGAAGGCCTGGGTCACCAACGGTCCGATCGCTGCGGTATTTGTCGTTTTTGCCATCATGGCAATCGACGATGGTCGCAAGCGCTACGGCGCGTTTCTGATAGCGCGCGACACGCCGGGCCTGTCGATCGCCGAAATGCCGGAGTATCGCGCACTGTCGCCGTCGCGACATTGCGGTCTGGTTTTGGAAGGCTGCCATGTGCCGCATTCGGCGTTGCTCGGTCCGGCAGGTTCGGCCTACGAAACGATGGCGCTGCCGTTCCGCGATGTCGAGGATGCGGTCGGGACGTTCGGGCTGCTCGGCGCGTTCCGCTTTTTGTTGTCGTGTCTCGCCGAACGGAGCGCGAGCGGAGATGACGCAACCCTGTCATTGGGCGGTCTTGCAGCATTGACCGCGGTGTTCGCCGAGACAGCAGTCGCGGTGGTGGCTGCGCTCGACGCCGGCCAACTTGCACGCCGCTCGGCCGAGTTGGTCGGACTGCGTGTGTTGGCGGCAGAACTGCTGCAACGGGCACGCGATCATCGCGATACGTTTGGTCCGAAGTCAGACCCCGGAATTGAACGGGTGTTCGGCGATGTTGAAGCGTCGCTGTCTGTCGCGCGCGGTCCGCGCCTGGCGCGTCAGGGCCGCCTTGGCGCGCAGCTTATTTCCATACGCCGGTCACGCGATGCTCCGTGATGTCATCTCGTAGGTTCCCTTGCTCAACCCCGGTGCGTCGAGGATGCGCTGCAATTCCTGCTTCATCAGCACCTGCCGCGCGGGTTCCACGCGGCGCCATTGGCCGAGTGGTGGGACGAGACGCGCGGCAACCTGACTGTTCGTCGTATCGAGTGGGATGATGATGTCAGCCAGGAACCGATAGCCGCTCCCCGACGGATCGTGGAAGCGCACCTGATTGCCGGACGCGAAGCTGGAAATCAGCGCGCGGACCCGGTTGGGATTCTTCAGGTCGAAGTCGCGATGCGTTGCGAGCGTCCGCACCGCCTCGGGCGTGCCGGGCAATGGCGACATCGCCTGTATGGCGAACCATTTGTCCAGCACGAGATCGTCGCCACGCCAGCGCGCGTGGAATGCGTCAAGGGCGGCGCGTCGCTCCGGACAGTCGATCCCGGACAGAACCGCAAGTGCGGCCAGCACGTCGGTCATGTTCTGTGCCGCGTCGAACTGCGCCTTCGCCCGCGCGATCCCTTCCGGCTCCGCATTCGCGGCAAGGTAACCAAGGCACGCGTTCCGCAGCGCGCGCCTGCCGATCTGCAACGCCGTCGATGCGGTATTCGCCGGTGTCGGTCAGCCGGTCGTAGGCGGCCCGCAACTCCGCATGCAGTGCGCGGCCGATCGCTCTGCGCGCGATATTACGAACCGTGTGGATGGCATCGACATCCGCGACCGCCATCTGGTCGGCGAGAAACGCCTCGCCCGGAAGCACGAGGGCCTCGGCGGCGAACGCCGGGTCCGCATCGGCTTGGCGCAACGTGGCGGCCAGCGCATCGATGAGCCCCTGATCGAGCGCCGGCGTCTCGCCACGGCGCAAGGCCGCCGCCATTTCGAGCAGCAGATGGGTGGCATACTGCTGGCCGGACTCCCAGCGAACGAACGGATCGGTGTCGTGCGCGGCAAGGAACCGCAATTGCGCCAGTGGAACGCCGGCCAACTTCACGGGCGCGGAGAAGCCGCGCAGCAGCGAAGCAACCGGTGGACCTTGCACATCCTCAAATGTGAAGCTCTGCTCCGCCTCGCTCAGCAGCAGCGTGCGCGCCGCAAGTTCGTTGCCGTCGGCATTCAGCAGACCCATGACAACCGGTATGGTCAAAGGCAGCTTGTCAGGTTGGTCCGGTGTCGGTGATGTGCGCTGGGCCAACGTCAGCGTGTAGCAGTGCGCCGCCGGATCATAGCTGTCGGATCGCGTGACCTCCGGCGTGCCGGCCTGGTGATACCAGAGCTTGAACCGCGACAGATCGATCCCCGATGCGTCCTGCATCGCCTGGGCAAAGTCGTCGATGGTAACAGCCTGATTATCGTGGCGCGCAAAATACAGGTCCATGCCGCGACGGAAATTCTCGCGGCCAATGATCGTGGCCATCATGCGGATGACCTCGGCGCCCTTGTTGTAGATCGTGGCGGTATAGAAATTGTCGATCGTGATGTAGTGGTCGGGCTGCACGGGATGCGCCAACGGGCCGGCATCCTCGCGGAACTGCGCGGCGCGCAGGCCACGCACATCGCCGATGCGCTTGACGACGCGGCTGCCCTGGTCTGCGGAAAACTCCTGATCGCGATAGACGGTGAGCCCCTCCTTCAGCGAAAGCTGAAACCAGTCGCGGCAGGTGACGCGATTGCCGGTCCAGTTGTGGAAATATTCGTGCGCGATGACGGTTTCGATACCCTGGTAGTCGCTGTCGGTTGCCGTATCGGGCTTCGCCAGAACATATTTGGTGTTGAAGACGTTGAGACCCTTGTTCTCCATCGCGCCCATGTTGAAGTCGGACACGGCGGCGATGTTGAACACGTCCAGGTCGTATTCCAGTCCGAACACCTCCTCATCCCATCGCATCGACTTTTTCAGCGACCGCATCGCGTGCGCACAACGGTCCTCGTCGCCGTGACGCACCCAGATGCCCAGATCGACATGGCGGCCGGAGCGCGTGGTGAAATTGTCCTTCACTGCCACCAGATCACCGGCGACGAGGGCGAACAGATAACATGGCTTCGGATGGGGATCGGTCCAGGTGATGCGATGGCGCCCGCTGCCGACGTCCTCGATCGTGCCAGGGTTGCCGTTCGACAGCATGACGGGAACGCGTGCCCTGTCGGCCGTGATGGTGGTCGTGAATCGCGCCATCAAGTCGGGACGATCGGGGAACCAGGTGATGCGGCGAAAACCTTCCGCCTCGCACTGCGTGAAAAAGTTGCCGCCCGACGTGTAGAGACCGGACAGTTCGGTATTGTCCTTCGGTGCGATGCGCGTCTCGATCTCGAGGGTGCAGGCATCCGGCATGTCGGGGATGACCAGTTTGCCGTCCTCGATGCGGTAGCGGTTGGCGCCCAGCTCCGCACCATCGAGTGCGAGCCGGACCAGCGTGACAGCCTCGCCATCCAGCAATAGCGGTGCGTGCGTGTCCGCAGCTGCCGTATTGCGCCGCAGCGCCAGGCGCGAGCGCACGCGGGTCGCCGCTTCGTCCAGATCGAAGGACAGTTCGACCGTGTCGATCAGGAAGTCGGGCGGCCGATAGTCGGCAAGTCTGGTCTCGCGCGGGGTTGTCGGGGGCGGAGCGGAACTGACGTCGAGCGGCATGATGGGCAATCCCTGGGCTGACCCGCGCTTTCGCGGGGGTGACGAATACGGCTGGTCGGCGCACAATAACCGAACAATGAACGGAGATAAGTCCGATGGCAGCAGAATTCGACCTGGTCATACGCGGCGGAACCGTCGTTGACGGCACCGGACGCGCGCCCGTCGAGGCCGATATCGGCATCAAGGGCAACTGCATCGCCGCCATCGGCAAGATTGCGCGTAACGGCGCCGAGGAGATCGACGCCAAGGGGAAGCTGGTCACACCTGGCTTCGTGGACATCCACACCCACTACGACGGCCAGGCAGTGTGGGACAGCCACATGACGCCTTCCTCGATGCACGGGGTCACGACAGCCGTGATGGGCAACTGCGGTGTCGGCTTCGCGCCCTGCAAGCCGGCCGATCGCGAGAAGCTGGTCGAGTTGATGGAAGGCGTCGAGGACATTCCCGGCCCCGTCATGCACGAGGGTTTGAAGTGGGAATGGGAGTTGTTCAACGAATACCTGACCGCGCTGGAGCGCCGCGAGCGCGATATCGATCTGTGTGCGCTGCTGCCGCACGCCGCAGTGCGCGTGTTCGTGATGGGTGAACGCGCGGTGCAACTGGAGAACGCAAATCAGGCCGACATCGCGCAGATGCGCGAGATCGCGGCCGATGCGATGCGCGCCGGCGCGTTCGGCTTTTCCACGTCACGCAGCCTGTCGCACAAGAGCCTGAAGGGCGATCCCACGCCAACGCTGCGCGCGCAGGAGGATGAACTGACCGGGATCGCACTGGGCATGCGCGACGCCGGTTCGGGCTTTCTGGAGATCGTGTCGGAATGGGCACCCGACCCGGCGGCCGAGTTCGCCATGATACGCCGCGTCGTGGAGAGATGTGGCCGCTCGTGCGTATTCACGCTGACGCAGCGCCATGCGCGTCCGAACGTCTGGCGCGAACTGCTCGGTTACGCCGATGAAGCGAACGCGGCTGGTTTGTCGATCCGTCCCGTCGTCGCGCCTCGCGCCATCGGTGTGTTGCTGGGACTGGAAGGCAGCCAAAATCCGTTCTCCGCCACGCCGTCGTACCGGTCGATCGCGCATCTGCCGCTCGCCGAACGTGTTCGCCGCATGCGGGATCCGGACTTCCGGCGGCAGATGCTGTCGGAGGATCCGAAAAAGGACAGCACATTCCCGCTGTTCCACCGGCTGTCGTTCTCGCAGATGTTCCGCTTCGGCAATCCGCCCAACTACCAGCCGCAGCGGGAGAATTCGCTCGCCGCGATCGCCGAACGCGAAGGGCGCACGCCGCAGGATGTGGCATACGACGTGCTGCTGGAGGATGACGGCAACGCCTTCATCTACACGCCGCTTGGCAACTACGCCGATTACGACCTGTCGGTCAGCGAGACCACGCTGGCCAACCGCAATTCCATTATGGGTCTTGGCGACGGCGGTGCGCATGTCGCGTTCATTTTGGATGCAGGCTATCAGACCTGGTTGCTGACGCATTGGGGCCGGACGATGAAGCGCTGGGACATGCCGGAATTGATCCGGAGGCTGACGTCGGACACCGCGGGCGCTGCGGGGCTGCACGATCGCGGTGTGCTGGCGGTCGGCAAGAAGGCCGATGTCAACGTGATCGACTGGGACCGGCTGGGCTGCGACAAGCCTTACTTGGTGCATGACCTGCCGGCGGGTGGCAAGCGGCTGATGCAGAAGGTGCACGGTTACGACGCGACGATCGTATCAGGGCGTGTCACATATCGCGACGGCGAAGCGACCGGCGCATTGCCCGGAAAGCTCGTCCGCGGGCAGCAGATGGAGCTTGCGGGTTAGGCCCCTGCCCGCCCCGCTGCGCGGGAGAGGGAATGCAGTGCGCTGGACAGCCGCCAAGGCGCCGTCATGCCGACGCAGGTCGGCATCCACGTCGTTCCTTCCTTGCTGTGGGTAGCAAAGTCGTGGATGGCGGGCCTTCGCCCACCATGACGGGGAGACCAAGCCGGGCATTACGCCAACAGCGATCCCGCCTCAACAAGCAACACGGTTCCGGTGGTCGCCGTCATATGGGTGACCGCGGCCATCACGGTCTGTGCAACCTCATCGGCCTGAACCACACGCTTGAGCGGCGTGCGCTGCGCCGCCCGCTCCACCATCTCGGTGGTGCGGCCGGGTACGAACCCGGTATCCACCGCACCCGGCGATACCGACAGCACGCGGATGTTCGGCCCCAGCACGCGTGCCAGCGACCTGGTCATCGCATCGATCGCCGCCTTCGAGCCACCGTACGCGATATTGCTGCCACCGCCGGACAACGCCGCGGCCGATGAGATGTTGACGATCACCGCCGCGTCGGAGCGCTTCATCAGCGGCGCGAAGGCACGGACAGTCGCGAACGGCCCGCGCACGTTGGCGACAAAGATGGCGTCGATCAGTTCGTCGGTCAGCGCCTCCAGATCGGCGTGCGGGATCATCCGTGTAAAGCCGGCGGAATTCACCAGCACGTCGCAGCGTCCATAGTCGCGTTCCACCATTGCGGCGACGTTGCGCAGCGCGGCAGTATCCTCCATCGGCATGCGCGCCACGCGATGTCCGTTGCCCGGCAATCCTGCCACTACCTTCTCAGCTTCTGCTGCACGTGAGTTGAAGCCGATCACCACCTTGCATCCCGCCTCGGCCAACCGGCGCGCGGTGGCCGAACCGATGCCGCCGCTCGCTCCGGTAACGACCGCGACGTTGTCTTGCAGGTTCATGTCTATCTTCCAAAAGGATGTGGATGGTCCGCCTTCGCGGACCATGACGGGCTTCGCCCCTCAGAACATCGGGCCGCGGTTGGCGGCGCCGCCGTCGATCGTGATGATCGTGCCGCTGGTATAGGCAGACTTGTCGGAGGCGAGAAAGGCCACCATCCACCCGATCTCCTCCGACGTCCCAGCGCGACCGAATGGCAGTGGTCTCATCAGCTCTTCCCAACGGTTCGCATCGCCGAGCCGATCCAGCGCGCGCTTCTTCATCACCGTCACCAGCCGGTCGGTCGCGATCGCGCCAGGATTGATGCCGACCACGCGCAGATGGTCAGCCGACGCCGCGCCGCCCAGGGTCTTGGTGAACGCCATCAGCCCGGCATTGCCGGTCGAGCCAGCAATATAGCCGGCATCCATTCGCTCGCCGGCCATGCCAAGGATGTTGACGATCACGCCACGGCGGCGCTGCTTCATCTCGTCGTAAAAGCGACGGCACATATTGATGTAACCATACACCTTCAAATCCCACGCCTCGCGCCAGCGTGCCTCGTCGATCTCCTGCAGGTTGCCGGCGGGAATGGCGCCGGCATTGTTCACCAGGATGTCGATGTCGGGATACAGCGCCACCAGCCGATCGACGTTCGCGCTGTCTGAAATGTCAAACGCGTGCACTTCGGCGCGTACGTTCCAACGTGAGGCGACGTTGTCCCGCACTGCATTCAAATCCCCCTGCGTACGCGCGACGAGGATGACATTCACCCCCTCCTCGGCCAGCACCTCGGCCGCACCGCGACCAATACCCTTCGATGCACCGGTGATCAGCGCTGTCCTGCCGCGCAGATTCAAATCCATGCCTCTCTCCCCTGTAGTGCGAAGTGGTCGACCCACCAAGAAGTCGTGGAAAAATGTGGTGTCAAAGGCGACCACTCGCGCCAGGATATGCGATCGTTCCCCCCGGCAGCGCGACCCGAGTCCCGGTTGTATCGGGAAAGCTGATCGGCAGTCCGGCTCGCGCACGCGCCGCGAGAAAGCCAAAGCATTGTGCCTCCAATGCGTCGCCGTTCCACCCAAGCGCCTCCACCGGCGCAACAGGCGCACCAAGGGCGCCTCGCAAGGCCTGCATGATCGCCGGGTTGTGGCGTCCGCCGCCGCTGACCACCCACCGAAGCGGTGGAGCGGGAAGCGGTGCCGCGGCGACCGAGCCGCCGATAAAGGCGACCAGCGTTGCCGCGCCATCGGCCGGAGACAGTGCTGCCAGGCCGCTGGTGGCAAGCGTGGCCGCGAAGTCCAGCCGGTCCAGCGATTTCGGCGCGGGCTTCGCGAAATACGGATCCGCCAGCAGCCTGCCCAGCACATGCCGATCGACCTGTCCGGACAAGGCGGCCGCGCCATCCCGGTCGAACGGCGCGCCCGTGTGTCGGGCGATCCAGTCATCCAGCGGGCCGTTTCCCGGTCCGGTGTCAAATGCAACCAGGCGCCCGGCCGGTCCGATCCAGCTCACATTCGCCACCCCGCCGATGTTCAGCACGGCGAACGGCGTCGCCATGCCCCGCGCCAGCGCAGCATGGTACACCGGCGCAAGGGGTGCCCCCTGCCCTCCCGCGGCAACATCCGCCGAACGGAAATCGTGCGCCACCGGTACTCCGGTGCGCCAGGCGAGCTCCGCCGCGTCTCCGATCTGCCAGGTTCGTCGCCGGTCGGGCTGATGCAGGATGGTCTGGCCGTGAAAACCGATGAGGTCCGCCGTCCGCCCCAGTGCAGCCACCGCGCGCACATGATACTCGGTCAGCCGCGCCGTGGCACTCTTGAGCCGCCGATCGTCGGGCGCCAGACGTGGGGCGTTGTCCAGAATGCGGCGCAGGTCTGCTCGCAGCCGATCGTCATACGGTACCGTCACTGTCGGACCGAACGCTCCGATCCGCTCGCCGTCGGTCTCCAGCCAGGCGGCATCGACGCCATCCAGCGAGGTCCCGCTCATCAACCCGATGGTGCGCAGCATTTTCCCTTGTCCGATCTTCCGCCCAATTTTCCCCTGGGCCGCGTCTGTGCTAGCCCACGCTCCCTTCTGATACAGGCTGGGCGTCATGGTCAAAAGCGAGTTTCTGCGGGAGGCCACCGAACGGGGCTTCGTCTTCCAGTGCACCGACACCGAGGCGCTGGATGCAGCGTTCCACGATGGCACCGTCACAGCCTATATCGGCTTCGACTGCACGGCCGACAGCCTCCACGTCGGTAGCCTGGTGCAGATCATGATTCTCCGACTGCTGCAGCGGCACGGCCATCGGCCGCTGGTGCTGATGGGCGGTGGCACCACGCGCATCGGCGATCCCTCCGGCAAGGACGAGACGCGCCAGATGCTGACGGACGAACAGATCGAAGCCAACATGGACGGCATCCGCCGCTGCTTCGATCCGTTCCTGCGGTTCGGCGACGGGCCGTCCGACGCGATCATGGCCAACAACGGCGACTGGCTGAATGCGCTCGGATACATACCGCTGCTGCGCGATGTCGGCACGCATTTCACCGTCAACCGCATGCTGAGCTTCGATTCCGTGCGGATCCGGCTGGATCGCGAACAGCCGCTGACGTTTCTCGAATTCAACTACATGATCCTGCAGAGCTACGACTTTCGCGAGTTGAACCGCCGCCACGGCGTGACGTTGCAGATCGGCGGCTCCGACCAGTGGGGCAACATCGTCTGCGGCATGGAACTGACCCGCCGAACCGACGGCAAGGTCGTCCACGGCCTGACCACGCCGCTGATCACCACCGCATCCGGCGCCAAGATGGGCAAGACTGCGCAGGGTGCGGTGTGGCTGACCGGCGACCGGCTGTCGCCGTACGATTACTGGCAGTTCTGGCGCAACACCGAGGACGCCGATGTCGGCCGCTTCCTGCGCCTGTTCACAGACCTGAAGCTGCCCGAGATCGCCCGCCTGGAAAAGCTCGCCGGGGCGGATATCAACGAGGCCAAGAAGGTGCTTGCAACTGAGGCAACCAGGCTGGCGCATGGGGCGGAGGCCGCCGCGTCCGTCGCTGAGACCGCACGGCTTGCCTTCGAGGAGGGCGAGGCGGCCGACACGCTGCCCACGATCGAGATTGCCCGGGCGCATCTGGATGCAGGCATTGCCGCGAACCAGGTCTTCGCAATGGCGGGCCTTGTCGCCAGCAACAGCGAAGGCCGTCGCCTCATCCAAGGCGGGGGTGCACGGGTCAACAATGAGCCGGTGACGGCTGAAACCCAGGTGATATCGGCAAATGACCTGCGGAACGGGGTGATAAAGCTTTCAGCGGGTCGCAAGCGCCACCGCCTCGTCAAGCCAGTCGATTGAGCGCTGTTTAGCCGCGAAATTTTGCGGTCTCGCGGGCACGACGACACGGCGGCTTCGGGATCTTGATCGTCGCTTTACTTCGCCGTCCTTGAAGACTGACTGAACAGTCAGTAAGTAACGGGGATGAGCCGCTCCCGCCGCAAAGAGGCCCGCCCCGGCGAAATTGTCGCCGCCGCCCTCGCCTCGTTTGCCGACCGTGGCTATGCCGCCACCAAGCTGGAGGACGTGGCGGCCGCCGCCGGCATCAGCAAGGGCACGATCTACCTGTATTTCCCCACCAAGGAGGACCTGTTCCGTGCCGTGGTGCGCCAGGCGGTACTGCCCAACGTTGAGGCAGCCGAGGCTGACATCGCCAGCCACACCGGGTCGTCCGCCGATCTTCTGCGCATGCTGGCGCAGCGTTTCCTGCTGCTGCTCGACAGCGATCTGACCGCGATTCCGAAGCTCGTCGTCGCCGAATTGGGAAACTTCCCCGCCATTGCCCAGTTCTACGCCGATGCTGTGCTGCGCCGGGCGTTCAGCCTGATCGAGGGCATCCTCATCCGCGGCATAAAGCGCGGCGAGTTCCGCCAGATGGACGTGCACGCCACCTTGCCGCTGTTCGCCGGGCCATTCCTTCTGCTGGCGCTGTGGAAGCATTCGCTGGGTCGCCACACCGACCTCCACTTCGATCCGCGCGCAGTCGCCGAGGCGCATATCGAGACGCTGCTGCGCGGGCTCGCACCGGACAAGCCATGATGAAACGCGCCCTGCCCGCAATCGTGCTGCTCGCCGCCTGCGCCGGAGCGGCCGGATGGTGGTGGCTGAACCGCACAACTGACCCCCCATCCTGGCAGGGCTACGCCGACGCCGAGTATGTCCGCGTGTCGCCGACGCTCACCGGGCGCATCGTCAGCCTCGCCGTTGCCCGCGGCGATCAGGTGGCGGCCGGCGCGCCGCTGTTCACCCAGGACGATGCGGACGACAAGGCGGCCCGCGACGCCGCCGCCAGCAAGCTGGCGGAAGCCGAGGCGCGGCTTGCCAACCTGCAGACCGCGAGCCGCGATACCGAGATCGCCATGGCCAAAGCCGATCTCGCCGATCTGATCGCGACCAGGGATCGCATTGCCAAGGACCTGATACGCAACGAGGACCTGATGCGCACCGGCGCCGCCAGCCGGCAGACCGTGGATCAGCAGCGCGCGGACCTCTCATCGGCTGTCGCGCGGGCCGAAGCCGCCAACGCCAAGCTCGAGCAGATGCGTTCGCCGACCGGGCGACAGTACGAGATCGCCGCGCAAAGCGCCATGGTCGAACAGGCACGCGCGGCACTCGGGCAGGCAGAGTGGCAGCTGACGCAGCGCCACGTGCTTTCGCCGAATGGCGCGCTGGTGGCCGATACCTACGCGCGCCCCGGCGAAACGATCAATGCCGGCGTTCCAGTCGTCTCGCTGCTGCCGCCGCAGAATATTCTGGTGCGTTTCTTCGTGCCGGAGACCGATCTCGCCACCATCCATGCCGGCGACCGGATGTCGATCGTTTGCGACAGTTGCGCGAAAGGGCTCACGGCAACCGTTTCGTACATCGCACCGCAGCCCGAATACACGCCGCCGGTGATCTACAGCGAGTCGAACCGCGACAAGCTGGTCTATCTGATCGAGGCACACCCACCAGCGGACCAGGCCATGCAACTCAAGCCGGGCCAGCCGGTGGATGTGCGACGCATCGCGGCAGGTGCCGCCGGATGACGGCGCTCTCCATCGACGTGCACGACCTGCGCAAGAGTTTCGGCACGCGCCGCGTGATCGATGGACTGACCCTCCAGGTGCCCGAAGGCGAGATCTGCGGCTTCCTCGGTGGCAACGGCAGCGGCAAGACCACGACCATCCGTATGCTGTGCGGACTGATGCGGCCGGACAGCGGCAGCGGCACATGTCTTGGCCTCGACCTGTTGCGCGACGCTGCGCGCATCCGCCTGCAGATCGGCTACATGACGCAGCGGTTCAGCTTCTATGGCGACTTGACGGTTACCGAAAACCTCCAGTTCGTCGCGCGCCTGTACGAGATCCGCGACCGTCGCCGGACCATTGCAGAGGTGCTGGAGCGCGTCGGCCTGAGCGATCGCGCCGACCAGCTTGCGCAGGAGTTGTCCGGTGGCTGGAAGCAGCGCCTGGCCTTGGCCGCGTGCGTACTGCACCGGCCGCGGCTGCTGCTGCTGGATGAACCGACCGCCGGCGTCGATGCCAAGGCACGTCGGGAATTTTGGGACATGATCCACGAGATGGCAGCCGACGGCATGACGGTGCTGGTGTCCACGCACTACATGGACGAGGCGGAACGCTGTCAGCGCGTGGTGTATCTCGCGGGCGGTCGGCTGGTCGTGCAGGGCACGGCCGACGAAGTGGTGCGTGCCGCCAATCTTGTGACGTTCGAGGCGACCGGGCCTGGCATCGAACAGGCGGCGCGCCGCCTGCGGCACGTGGCCGGCGTGGAGAATGCGGCCGTGTTCGGCCGCGCGCTGCGCGTCGCCGGCATGGACCGCGCCGCATTGCGCCGCGCCATCGACACCCTCGGCGACGATGGCCTGAAATGGCAGGAGGTCGAACCGCGGCTCGACGATGTGTTCATCCACATGCTGAACGAGCAGGACACCGAGGCATGAGCGGTTTCTCGTTCGCGCGCCTGTTCGCCATACTGGTCAAGGAATCGCTGCAGATGCGGCGGGACCGCGGCACCGTCGGGCTCACGGTGATGCTGCCGCTGATCCAGCTTTTTCTGTTCGGCTATGCGATCAACGCAAACCCGCGCCATCTGCCGACCGGGCTGATCACCGCCGAGCATTCCACCTACGAGCGCACGCTGGTCGCCGCGCTGCAGAACACCGGCTATTTCGACATAAAGCCGTTCGCGAGCGAGGATGCGGCCGAACAGGCGCTGACGCGTGGCGATGTGCTGTTCGTGCTGAACATTCCGCCCGACTTCTCGCGCCGGATCGACCGCGGCGAACGGCCGCAGGTGCTGATGGATGCGGACGCCACCGATCCGACCGCGATCGGCAATGCGACGGCGGCATTGGTGGCGCTGAACGCCACCGTGCTGAACCGCGACCTTCCCGTAGGTATGCAGGTCGAGCCGCCACAGCCGCCATTCCAGGTAGTGCTGCACGCGCGCTACAATCCGGAACAGCTCACGGCGCTGAACATTGTTCCCGGATTGCTCGGGCTGATCCTGACCGTGTCCACACTTGTCATGACGTCGCTCGCGATCACGCGCGAGCGCGAGTCGGGCACGATGGAGAATCTGCTGGCTATGCCGGTGCGGCCAGTGGAGGTGATGCTGGGCAAGATCATTCCCTATGTCGGTCTCGCCTATGTGCAGACGGCGCTGATCCTGCTGGTGTCGGTTACGGTGTTCGGGGTGCCGATCCGCGGCTCCATCCCGCTGCTGCTGTTCGCCCTCGGCGTGTTCATCGCGTGCAATCTTGCGATGGGGTTCGCATTCTCGACCATGGCAACGACGCAGATGCAGGCTCAGCAATTGGCGCAGTTCGGCTTGCTGCCGTCGATCATGCTGTCCGGCTTCATGTTCCCGTTCCAGGGCATGCCGGCATGGGCGCGCGTCGTCGGCGAGGCGGTGCCGCTCACCCACGCGCTGCGGATCTGCCGCGGCGTGCTGCTGAAAGGCAACGGCCTGTCGCAGATTTGGCCCGATCTGTGGCCGATGGCGTTGTTCGCGTCGGTCGTGGGTGTAATCGCGGTCAGCATGTACCGCGAGACACTGGACTGACGCTATTCAGCCTGTCAGCAGTCCGGCAACCGCACCGCTCATGCAGGTGGCCATCGTGCCGGACAGGATGGAACGCAAACCAAGCGCCACGACCTCGTGCCGCCGCTCGGGGATCATGGCACCCAGCCCGCCGATCATGATGCCAAGGCTGCCGAAATTGGCGAAGCCGCACATCGCATAGGTCAGGATCAGGCGCGACCGCGGCGCAAACGTCTCCGGCGGCAGCCCGGCAAGATTCAAATAGGCGACAAACTCGTTCAGCACCGTCTTGGTGCCCATGAGCGCGGCGGCAGCGGCGGCCTCGTCCCAGGGCAGGCCGATCAACCACATCACCGGACGAAACGGCAACGCGAACACGCGCTGCAACGTGATGGCGTCATTGCCCCAATTCGGCAATACGCCGAGCGCGGCATTGATCAGAGCGACGAACGCGACCGCTACCAGCAATGTCGCCACGATGCCGACCAATACGGGCACGCCGTCGATGGTGCCCTTCACCAGCGCGTCCAATGCGCTGACCGGCGGGTCCTGCACGATCAGACGTTCCTCCGCCGATTCCGCCGGCCCGAACGGCACCATCAACGCGGCCACCGCCAGTCCCGCCGGCGTGCTGATCACCGAGGCGATCAGGATGTTACCGAGCGCGTTCGGGATAAGCGGGGCCAGGAACGCCGCGTAGATCACCATGACAGTGCCGGCGACACCGGCCATGCCGCAGGTCATCAGCGCAAACAGTTCCCCCCGCTGCATGCGCGCGAGATACGGGCGAACCAGCAACGGCGCCTCGATCATGCCGACGAACACGTGCACGGCCGCGCCAAGCGCAAGCGCGCCACCGATGCCCATCGTGCGGCGCAGCAGCCAGGCGAAGGCCGCGGTGATCCGCTGCAGCAGGCCCCAATAGAACAGCAGGGATGCCAGCGCGCTGATCGTCAGCACCAGCGGCAACGCCTGAAACGCGAGTATGAAGCTGGCGCCCGGATGCGTTTCGGCAAACGGCAACGGCGTGCCGCCGAGATAGCCGAACACGAAGCGTGTGCCGATCTGCGTGGCGTTCTGCAGCGCCGTTGCACCATCGTTCAACAGGAAGATCACCGCATTCGCCGGCGGGAAGCCCAGCAGCAATACCGCGAGTGCGACTTGCAACAGCACGCCGGCGGCAACCGTGCGCCAGGGAATGCGGCTTCGGTCTTCGCTCAGCGCCCAGGCGATGGCCAGCAGCGCGGCAAGACCCAGCAGGCCGCGCATGGCGCGATCAGGCTGCGGGGCGCTGGTTGAACGGATAGTAGGGCGGGAATTCGCCGACTTCGTTCATGTCCACTTCGACCATGCCTAGTCCCTTGTGCGCGATCGCCTTGCCGACGGTCTCGCCAAATGCATCGGCGTTCTGCACCTTCCAGAACGGAATGCCCGCCAGTTGCGCAAGCTGCCCCAGATCGGGGCCTTGCAGATCGGCGAAGAAGCGGCGGCCTTGTGCGGTCACGTCCTGGATACGCTTGATCACGCCATAGCCGCGGTCGTTCATAACGATCACCGTCATGTCGAGCTTCTCCTGCACCGCGGTCCACAGCTCGCCGACATTGAGGAAGAAGCCGCCATCGCCAGTCATCACCACGGTCTTGCGACCGTTCGCCGCGGCGGCGGCACCGAGGCCGAGCGACAATCCCTGACCGATGCCGGCGCCGACCGGGAAGACACTCTGATGCGGGCTGTACACCGGAAAGATGCGATTACCCCAGGTGGTGTTGCTCTGCGTCACGTCGCGCACCCAGATCGCATCCTTTGGCATGACGGCGCGCAACTGCTCGGAGAAGCTGCCATAGACGCCGAGCGTGGCGAGGAACTCGGACCGCGCGGTCTGCTTCAGCGCGGCGAATTCCTTATGATATGCGGGCTCGACCTTCAGGCGCCCCTCGATCCGTGGCAGCAGCGCCTCGAGCGTCGCCTGCGCATCGCCACAGACGAAGTATGTGTTGGCATAAGTGCGGCCGTTGGCCAGCGGATCGGTGTCGATCTGAACCAGGTTCGGCGGCAGTTTGATGACGAAATCCCCGGTCTCCTGACCGCGCAGTCGCGTGCCGACCGCGAGCATCAGATCGACGCTCTGGTAGAACTGCTGGACCCTCGGCATGCCGTTGCCGTGCAAACCGCCAAGGCTCATCGGATGGTCTTCGGAAACCGTCCCTTTGCCGTTGATGCTGTTGATCACGGTGAAGCCGAGATCGAGCAGCTTGTGCACGGCCGCGCTCGCGCGGCGCGCGCCGGACCCTAGCCACAGCATCGGACGCTTCGCCGCAACGACGCGCGCGGCGAGTTCGTCCAGTTCGACCTCGGAGGGTGTGCGCGGCGGCGGCAGCGGCAGGACAAAATTGTCGAAGATGGCAGGGCGTTCCACCGGCGTGCGCTGGAGGTCGATCGGCACCTCCACGCTGACCGGACCGGTCGGCGGCGTAAGTGCATCCACGGCGGCGCGGGTCAGCACGCCGATCGCCTGCTGCGCGGAACGGACTCGATAGGCGCTCTTGGAGACCGAACGCAGCATGCCAAGCTGATCAGGTGCGTCGTGCACCGTGCCCATCTCGCGATCAACGAATTTCGTCGACGTCTGGCCGGTGATGTGCAGCACCGACGAGCCGGAAAAGCGCGCCTCGATCAGGCCGCCGACTGCGTTCGCAGCACCGGGACCGGTGGACGAGAAGATCACGCCAAGCCCGCCGGAGACGCGGGCATAGCCGTCCGCCATATGCGCGCCACCCAATTCGCCGCGCGCCATCATGAAGCGGATGGCGTTGCGCCGGCCGATCGCATCCAGCATGGGGATGTTGTGCACCGAGGCGATGCCGAACGCGGTCGTCACGCCGCACTGCGACAGGAATTCGGCCACCAGATCGCCGACGGTGTAATCGCTCGCCATCTCGGTCTCCAGATTGTTGCGCGAAGGCTGGAACAGGCCCCTTCGCTCGTCAACCAAGGGTCATGCTATGCAGGGCTGATAGAAGACCGAGGGGAGAGACAATGAACCAAATCGACAAGGCCAACCGGTTCCGCGCGCTGCACGCGGCACCGGGTGCGTTCGTGATCGCCAATGCGTGGGATGCGGGGTCCGCGCGCATCCTGGCGGGGGTCGGCTTTGTGGCGCTCGCCACATCAAGCGGCGCGGCAGCGGGCATGCTTGGCCGGCGCGACGGCATGATCACGCGCGACGAGTCCCTGGCGCATGCGCGCGCGGTCGTCGAGGCAACCGACCTGCCGGTGTCGGCCGACCTGGAGAAGGGGTTCGGTGACGCACCGGAAGCTGCCGCGGAGACCATCCGTCGCGCCTGCGAGATCGGCCTGGTCGGCGGCTCGATCGAGGACGCGACCGGCGATCCGCAGCGGCCGCTGTTCGACGCGGGGCATGCGAAGGAGCGCATCGCCGCGGCAGTCGAGGCGGCACGCAAACTGCCCATTCCGTTCACGCTGACGGCCCGCGCGGAGAACTTCATCCGTGGCAATCCAAATCTGGATGACACGATCAGACGCCTGCAGTCCTTCGAGGCGGCGGGCGCCGATGTACTCATGGCGCCTGGCCTGCCCGATCTTGCCGCGGTGCGCACGGTGTGTGCGGCGTTGTCGAAGCCATTCAACTTCATGGCTGGGATCAAGGGAAAGTCGTTCTCGGTGCCCGAGCTTGCGGAGGCCGGCGTGAAGCGGATCAGCCTCGCAACGTCGCTGTACCGCGCGGCGATGACTGGACTGGTGAACGCCGCACGCGAGGTGAAGGAGAAGGGAACGCTGGGCTACATCGATACCGGAATGCCGACGCCGGAACTGAACGCGTTCATGCGCGGCTGATGCTTGACGGTCTGAGCATGAAGGTGATGTTCGAGCATTGTGCAAGGGCCTCCCCTCCCCTTGGGGGAGGGGACAACAGCTCGAAGTCAAGCCTGGCATTTATCCCGACACACTGGCTGTTGCTGGTGCCACCCCTCCCCCAGCCCCCTCCCGCAAGGGGAGGGGGAGAATCCCACTATCCCACGTTGGCCATCCCCTCCATCTTCCGCCGGTAGCGATACATTTCGTCCGTCTTGTCGATGCGCACGTCAGCCCAGGTGATGCACTGCCCCTGGCGCACGTCACGTTGCAGAGGCACGCGGTTCGCCAGGCCGATCGGCAGACCGCCGATTTCCACACTGGTGCGCGCCGGCAGCAGTTTCCCCCAGACGCAGCCGCCGCCTTCGCCATCCAGCATCTCGCCCGCGCGCAGGTTCCGCTTCGCGGTGGACACGACATCCCCGCGGAAGCCTGTCGGAGCGCCGGTTGCCTCGCCACGCAGCGCTGCGGACAGGATCGAGATATTCAGCTCCAGCCCGATCAGATGAAATGGCCGGTACAGCGCGGAGATCCGCCCCGATGCATCAGCCACCACCCCATATTCCTTAAAGCAGCGCACCGTGTAGTCGTTCGGCGCCTCGAACAGCACATAGACGCCCCAGCGCAGATCGTTCACCACCGGCGTGCCATCGCGGTGCAGGCTGGAGACCACCTCCACCTGGCCGACCGGGCGCAACAACTCGGCCATCTCGTGCGTGCCGCAAGGCGGAAACCCAAGCCCGTCGGGCGGCGGCATCAGACCGGTGGCATTTGCCACCGCCGCCATCTCGATGCCCGATTTCGTGCCGTCCAGGAACGAGTTGAACATCTGCGGATTCATCCCGCCAATCCGCGCCTGTTCCTCGGTCAGTCCGTAATAGCCCCACACGGTGGCCGGTGTGGAAGCGTGATACTCCGGCAGATACTTGGTTCCCTTCCCGGCGGCGATCACACGGAAGCCGCACGCGCGCGCCCAGTCCACCATCTCGCAGATCAGCGCCGGCTGATCGCCGTAGGCCAGCGAATAGACCACACCGGCCCGCTCGGCCTCGCGCACCAGTGCGGCACCCGCCAGCACATCGGCTTCCACATTGACCATGACGATGTGCTTGCCGTCGGCGATCGTGCACCGAGCATGAGCGATGCCTGCGGGGGCGTGGCCGGTTGCCTCCACCACCACCTCGATGTCCGACCCCGCGATCATTGCCGCCGCATTGTCGGTGAATCGCGTCGCCGCGATGCGCTCCTCGCTCCAGCCGACGCGCCGACATGCCTCGCGCGCGCGGTCCGGTGCCAGATCGGCGATCGCCCCAACCTCGATGCCCGGCGTGGACGGCACCTGCGAAAGGAACATGGAACCGAACTTGCCGGCCCCGATCAGACCGACGCGCACGGGCCGTCCCTCGGCCAGCCGTTGGCCCAGCAATCGGTGCAGGTTCATCCGCCGCCTCCCCTTTCCTCGCCCAAGGTTTCGTGGCCCATTGCTACGCTCGGATAGGGAGAATTGCGATGGCCCGGCATGACGGTGGCAATTGGGGACCGACTTGATGCAGGCCGGCAAATGGCAGTTCTGGATCGACCGCGGCGGCACGTTCACCGACATTGTTGCTTGCAATCCGAATGGGGTGCTCTCTACACATAAGCTGCTCAGCGAAAACCCCAGCCGATACCGCGATGCCGCGATCGCCGGCATCAAAACAATACTTGGCATCGCCCTCGGCGAACCGATCCCGCCGGGCGTGGTGGAAGCCGTCAAGATGGGCACCACCGTCGCCACCAACGCGCTGCTTGAACGCAAGGGCGAGCGCACGCTGCTCGTGGTGAACCGCGGCTTCGCCGACGCATTGCGCATCGGCAATCAGGCACGCCCTCGCCTCTTCGACCTGGCAATCACGCTGCCGTCCATGCTGTACGAAGACGTGGTGGAAATCGCCGGCCGCGTCGGCGTCGATGGCGAGGAGATCGAGACGCTGGACGAACACACCGCGCGCATTGCGTTCGCCCGTGCGCGCGCCAAGGGCATCTGCGCCTGCGCCATCGTGCTGATCCACGCCTGGAAATATCCCGACCATGAACGCCGCCTGGCCGAACTCGCACGCGAGGCCGGCTTCGCGCAGGTATCCGCCAGTCACGCCGTCAGCCCGCTGCTGCGCCTGATCCCTCGCGGCGACACCACCGTGGTGGATGCGTATCTCTCGCCCATCCTGCGACGGTATGTCGAACACGTGGCGGCAGAACTTGAAGGCGTGCGGCTGTTCTTCATGCAGTCGAACGGCGGCCTGGCGGATGCCGCGAGCTTTCAGGGTAAGGACGCGATCCTGTCGGGTCCCGCCGGCGGCATCGTCGGGGCGGCGCGCACCGCGGCGATGGCTGGGCTCGATCGCATCGTCAGCTTCGACATGGGGGGCACATCGACGGACGTGGCGCTCTACGCCGGCGGCTTCGAACGTGCCTTTGAAACCGCGGTGGCCGGCGTGCGTCTGCGCGCGCCGATGATGGCGATCAATACGGTTGCGGCAGGCGGGGGCTCGATCCTGCACTTCGACGGCGCACGATTCCGCGTTGGTCCGGATTCCGCCGGTGCCGATCCCGGTCCCGCGTGCTACCGCAACGGCGGCCCGCTGACAGTGACTGATGCCAATGTCTGCGTCGGCAAGATCCAGCCGCGCCATTTCCCGGCGATCTTTGGTCCCAATGGCGACCAGCCGCTCGACGCGGAAATCGTCATGACGAAGTTCGCAGCGCTTGCCGACGAGATCGGACTTGCCACCGGCCAGCCGCGCACGCCGCGCCAGGTCGCGGAAGGCTTCCTGCGCATCGCGATTGCCAATATGGCGAATGCGATCAAGCAGGTCTCGGTGCAGAAGGGCCACGACGCCACCCGCTTCGCGCTGCAATGCTTCGGCGGCGCCGGTGGGCAGCATGCCTGCATGGTCGCCGATGCGCTCGGCATGGAGACCGTATTCATTCACCCGTATGCTGGCGTGCTCTCCGCCTATGGCATGGGTCTTGCTGACCAGACAGTCATGCGCGAGCAGGCCATGGAAATTCCGTTCGAGGCGCATGCCATGGCGGAACTGGCCGAGGTTGCGGATCGACTGGCCGACGAAGCGACGGCCGCTCTGACCGCGCAAGGCGCCGATACAGCTTGCATCATCGCGCACCGCAGTCTGCATCTGCGCTACGCCGGCACCGAGGCGGCATTGATCGTCCCGCTGCGCAGTAATGCGGAAACCGTCGCGGACTTCACGGCGGCACATCGCGCACGCTTCGGCTTTGCCACTCCGGACCGGCAGATGGTGGTGGAAGCAGTCGCAGTCGAGGCAATCGCGCCGGGCGCTATGGTGCGGAAAGCGACCCTGGCCGCCCGCACCTCCGGGGCGCCGGAGCCGATCGACACTGTCGTGATTTTCACTGGCGATGTCGAGCATCGTGCACCGGTATTTGACCGTAATGCTTTGCTGGCGGGTGATAGCATCGCGGGACCGGCGCTGGTGCGGGAAGCCAACGCCACGACGGTAGTGGAACCCGGCTGGGCCGCCGGGATCACCAGGCTCGATGACATGACCCTGCATCGCACGGAGCCGCTCGCCATGCGCGTGCCGGCGGGCAGCGCACGGCCCGATCCGGTGCTGCTCGAGCTGTTCAACAACCTGTTCATGAACGTCGCAGAACAGACCGGCGCGGTGCTGCAGAACACCTCGATGAGCGTCAACATCAAGGAGCGGTTGGATTTCTCCTGCGCCATCTTCGATGCCGACGGCTTCCTGGTCGCGAACGCGCCGCACGTTCCCGTGCATCTGGGAGCCATGGGCGAGAGCGTGCGCACCGTGCTGAACAACCGGCGCGACACGTTGAAGCCGGGTGACGTGGTTGCGCTGAACAACCCGTTCAACGGCGGCACGCATCTGCCCGATGTGACGGTGATCACGCCGGTGTTCGATCAAGCGGCCAAAACGATCCTGTTCTTCGTCGGCAGCCGCGGCCATCATGCCGATATCGGCGGCATCACGCCTGGCTCGACCCCGCCTGTCTCATGCACGTTGGAAGAGGAAGGCGTGGTAATAGACGACTTCCTATTGGTGGACGGCGGTCATTTCCGTGAAGCCGAACTGCGCGCTCTGCTGGCGGGTGCAAAATATCCAGCGCGAAGTCCGGACGTGAACATCGCCGACATCAAGGCCCAGGTGGCGTCAAACGAGAAGGGCGTGCAGGAGCTGCAACGGGTCGTCGCCCTGCACGGCTGGCCGACCGTCAGCGCCTATATGCGTCACGTGATGGACAACGCCGAGGAACAGGTCCGCCGCGTGATCGAACGCATCGGCAGCGGGTCGTTTGAATATACCATGGACAGCGGATTGCCGCTCCGTGTCGCCGTCAGCATCGATCGCGCGAGCCGCAGTGCCACGGTGGACTTCACCGGCACCGGCAGGCAGAGCGAGGGCAACTTCAACTCGCCTCCAGCGGTGACCCGGGCTGCCGTCCTGTACGTATTCCGCACCCTCGTGGCGGATGATATTCCGCTGAACGACGGCTGCCTGAAACCGCTGCACCTGATCATTCCGTCCAACACATTCCTGTCGCCGGCGCCGGGTGCGGCGGTGGTGGCCGGCAATACGGAGGTCTCCCAGGCCACCTGCAACGCCCTGTTCGGCGCGCTGAAGCCAATCGCCTGCTCGCAGGCGACGATGAACAACTTCCTGTTCGGCGACGCGCACCGCCAATACTATGAGACGATCTGTGGCGGCACCGGCGCGGGGCCAGGCTTCCATGGCACATCGGCAATCCACTCGCACATGACCAATACGCGCATGACCGATCCCGAGATCCTGGAGCTCCGCTATCCTGTGCGGCTCGAGAGCTTTGCAATCCGCAGCGGCTCCGGCGGTGGCGGGCTGTGGCGTGGCGGCGACGGTGCAATTCGGCGCATCCGTTTCCTGGAGCCGATGACCGCCGTCATCGTCGCTTCGCGGCGCAATGTCGCTCCGTTTGGTCTGGACGGAGGCGAGGATGGCGCAGTCGGGCGACAATGGGTCGAACGCGCCGATGGCACACATGAAGTGCTGACCGGTACCGACAGTGCCGAACTCGAACCCGGCGACGTGTTCGTGATCGAAACGCCGGGCGGTGGCGGCTACGGGGCAGCCACCTGACGTGCAGCGCCGGCGTACCTTGCTGGCCGGGCTGGCGGTGTTCGCCTCCGTGGCCCTCCTCGCCGCATGGTTGATACCCCAGCGGCTCGACTGGACCCGCTACCGCGCCACGATCGAGGTACTCGCATCTGCCACGCTCGGTCAGCCGGTCACCATCCAGGGCCCCATCACGCTCACGCTGCTGCCGCAGCCGGTGCTGACCGCGGCCCAGGTGAACGTCGGCGGTAACCAGCCCAGGGACCTGTCGATCCATGTCGATGCATTGCGACTGCGCGTAGCGCTCTGGCCGCTGATCAGCGGGCGTGTCGATGCGCGAGAACTGGTGTTGCGCGGACCGGATCTACACATTCCCTGGCCAACCGAACCCGGCATGTTGCAGACACGACCGCCAGCCTGGTTGGCCGCGTTCGCTGTGCGCATCGAGAACGGTAAACTGGCGGTGGGACGGCTCGCCTTCAGCGGTATCGATGCCTCACTCGCGACGCTGGAGACCGGTGCATTGTCGGCATCCGGAACGGCGCAATTCAGTGGCTTACCCTGGAACTTCACGGCGCGGCTGACCGCGGCTGGAGCAGACGGCGCAGCCGGGCTGAACGCGACGCTGGATGGGCAAGGCAAGGCCAATGGGCTCGGTGCCAGCGTCACCGGGCAATTGGCGGCGGATGGCACGCTAGCCGGCACCATCGCGAGCCGCGGTCCCAACCTTGCGGTATTGCTGCCGGCGCCTCCGGTACCGTTTCGCGCGGACGGGCGGCTGACGGTCGGCAGCGGCTTGGCGGCAATCGACGATCTCGGTACTCGAAATCGGAGGGTCGCCGGCGCGCGGGGCGATCGCGCTGCGCGTGGCGCCGGAGCAGAAACTCGACATCGCGTTATCCGCCAGCCGTCTGGATCTGGACGCCTGGCTGCCCGTGCTGCTGCGTGCCGGCACCACGATCGCAGGGGCAGAGGTTCCGATCGGGTTCGACTTCTCAGCAGAGGCCGCACCACTGGGTGGCGGGATCCTCGAACACGTACGGGCCGCGTTCGGCCTCGTCGGTAAAGACCTCGTAGTGCGGGATGCAAGTGCTTCTTTGCCTGGCAACGGCGGGCTTCACCTGAACGGTCGCGTCGCGCGCGACGATCCGGCGCATGCACGGTTCGAGGGGGATGCGCGGCTCGATGCGCCGGTGCTGCGAACCACGCTGCGGTGGCTGGACGAGGCGATGCCGGGGGCAATTCCGCCAGGCCTTCCATCGGCTGCGCCCAATGGCGTGCTCCAGCGGGCCGAGCTGACGGCACATGTGGTGACGGAAGGCGGCGAGATTTCGCTCAGCCAGCTTACCGGCAGCGTCGATGACGCGCCGATCGCGGGGAACATCAGCTTCAAACGCGGCGAGCCGCCATCCATCAGGACCGATCTCACCTTGGGCCGTCTGGCACTGGATCCCTGGCTACCTGCTCGTCCACGCAGTCTGGCGGATCTGTCGCGTCAGGTGTCCGGCGTCGATGCCGAATTGCGCTTCAATGTCCAGCAGGCCACATGCGCCGGTTCAACGATCAATGGACTTTCGATAGATGCGACGATCGAGGGCGGCAGCATCCTGCTGCGCCGGATCGAGGGTACGGCGTACGGCGCGCGCGTCGTCGCGTCCGGCACGCTTGGCGAGGGTGGCAGGCTGAGCGACGGCCTGCTTACCTTGGCGACTGGCGATACCGCACCGCTGGCGGACCTGTTGCCGAATTTCTGGCGGGCGACGCCCGGCTTCTGGCATGGTCCAGCCGACCTGGAGGTGCAGGCGGGTGGACCGCAGGAAGCGCTTTCCGCCGTCGTGAGGCTGGCTTTGTCCGATGCACGACTGGAGGTTAAGCCGACAATCGACCTGCGCTCGGGCGATTGGACCGGTACACTCACGTTGCACCATCCTGGCGCCCGCAGGCTGATCGCAACGCTCGGCCTCTCCGAGCAGCTTGGGGTTCCGGGATTGGCTGGCTGGCTGGGCGACGGCTCGCTGTCCCTGGTCGCGCATCTCGCAGCTGCACCTGGCCGACTAACCGCCGACAGGTTGGACCTGACCGCGGCGACGCTGCATGTGGGTGGGGAAGGCACGCTGGACCGGGGTGGCGCCGAACCGCACCTGTTCGGCCGTGTCCACGCCAACTCATTGTCGGTCCCTCTGCCCGACATGGGCTCCGAACTGCCGCTGCCGTTCGGCATCCTGCGCGGTTGGCGGGGCGATCTGCGGGTCGACGTCGGCAGCGTACTCGCCGGCTCACGCCCGATCCTGCAGGACGCATCAGCCGATTTCGCGGTAGCGGACAACAGACTGCGGATCGAGCGGCTTTCCGCCAAACTCGGCACGGGTGCGGTCTCGGGTGAGTTCGCGTTCGATGCCGCCGCCAGCCCGCCTTTCCTTTCGCTGCAGGTCGCACTCAGCGGTGCCACGATCGATGGTCCACTGGCCGGCGCGTCGATCGATCTGCTGTCCGGGCGAGCGGACGGAACCTTGCAACTTGCTGCGAGCGGCTACAGCCTGGCGGCCATCCTCGCAACGTTGGACGGACGAGCCGTGCTGACGGTGGCCGACGGCGCATTGTCGGGCTTCGATCTTTTCCGCACAAAGCTGGCTGTAGAAAATCCCGATGCGAAAGCTGCCGAAGCGGCGGCGAGCGACGCGTTAAGTTCGGGGGCGACAGGGTTCGACCGGTTGGATCTCACCGGTATCCTGTCGCACGGCGATCTGTCGCTGGATGGCGGGCGGTTGGCAGGGATCGCCGGCGAAGCGCGGTTCACCGGTGGCATGAATCTCGCGGCGCAGGCGCTTGACGTCAAAATAGCGCTGCAGCCCGCGTTGCCGAACCCGCCGGAGATTGTCATCCGTGTCACCGGCCCGCTCGATCGTCCCGAACGGACGTCGGAACTCGCCAACCTGGCGCGTTGGATGGCTGAGGCTGCGCGTTGATGCACCGATTTTGAATCCTGCCGCTGCGATGGGCATCTAATTACAACCACCCTGCGCAGTTCTTCGTGGATGAGTGGATATCCGTCATCGTGGCCACACTACGAAAGCCACGACAATGGCAGCCCACGCCATGAGCAACGCCGAAGATGTGTAGATCGCATTCCATCGCGTGGTGACCGTCCAGGGCGACACCCCGGCCCAGCGTGCGGTGATGATCGCGGAGCTGGACATCGGCGTCATGGTGACACCAAGCCCCCAACCCAGCATGCAGGCAAAGGCAAGCACCGCCGGAGGCACGCCGAGCGCGCCGGGGTCAGGAACAGCAGCGCCGATCAGCGCAACCACAGCGACGGGATTGAAGCCGAGCTGCCCGGTGGCAATGAGCAACAGCGGGATCAGCAGCGGCACGGTCACCGACGGGAATCCCGCAACGAACGGTGCAAGGCCGCTCGCGGGCAGCACGCTGCCGAGCGCGACACCCATGAAGCCGGAAGCGCCCAGCACGGTTGCCTCGCTGCGGATGCCGGGCACGCGCAGCAGGAAGCGTCGGGCGCGCCGATGCAGCAGGGCTGGGAGGCGGCTGCCATGGCGTCCCGCGAACCGCCGCGACTGTACGATGAGCCAGCCCAGCGCCACCAGCGGCACGACCAGCGTGACGCCGGCAACAAGCGAAATTCGGAACAGGGCGGCCGTGCCCTCGGCCAGCATCATCACGAGCACGATCAGCGCGACGATACGCCAGTGGATCGCCCAGGATTTGGTCGTGGCCGGACGCGGGCCGCCGCGTGTTCGCAGCCGGGCACCCGAAAGTCGATCCTCGACCCACCCCAGTGCCGTCATGCCGACCGAGACGACGAATGCGATCGGCAGCAGAAGCCGCATCGGCGCCGCAGGAACGGCGGTGGACACGACCGCGGTCATGATGTTGATCGGGCTCCAGCAGTTCATCACGCAGAATCCGCGGTAGATCGCCAGCAACATGCGCCGCGTGCGGATGGCGAGGATGTCGGCCGATCCGCCGGCGGCCTCCAGCGTGTTGGCGCGCATCACCATCGCCGCAAGCAGTTCGATCGCACCATAGGAGAGGGTGATGCCGAAGACGTGGCCGCCGGCAGTTAGTGCGGCGTAACGACGGCCGGGCGGCTGCGCGACCAGGTGCTGCCCGCAGCGGCGCACCAGCGGACTGGTTTCCGCGGCGTCGCGCAATGTCGTCAGCGCCAGGAAGAACGCCGCGTAGCTTGCCCCGCGCCGCCAGCCGGCCAGAAACAACGCGACCGGATCAGCCGCCAGCGCCACCCCGACCATGCCGATGGCGAACAGTGCCAGGAACAGCACCTGCGCGTAACGGCGCTGGTTGCGAAACTCCAGCAGCAAAAATAGCAGGATGGCGACGCCGGCCACGTCGCCGGCGCGCGGCAGGCGCAGAAGCTGATCGGCCAGAGTTGCCGCCCAGGCGAGCGCATACCACGAGGCACTCAACATCGGACGACGTGGCAAAAGATAGGGACGGGACGCAACCTGCGCATCCTGCCGGGCGGTGCCGCATCTGGACAGAGGCAGCCCCGGCAGGTAACGCTCGGCTCACATAGGCAACGCACAAGGGACCGTCGATGCTGTTCGAATTCGACAAAACACCGAACGAGAATATCTACAAGCTGCTCGTTTCAACGGTTGTGCCGCGTCCGATCGCCTGGGTGACCACGCAGGACATCGATGGCACCGTGAACGCCGCGCCGTTCTCGTTCTTCAACGCGGTCTCCGGCAATCCTCCTGTTGTTGCGATCGGCATCGGGGGACGCGCGCCGGGCGACGTGAAAGATACCGGCGGCAATATCCGCCGCACCGGGGAGTTCGTGGTCAATCTCGTCAGCAGCCGGCTGGCCGAACAGATGAACATCACCGCGATCGATTTCGAAAAGAACGTGAACGAACTTGCCGAGGCGGGCCTGAGCACGGCACCCTCGTCGCGCGTGAAGCCCCCGCGGATCGCGGAAAGCCCGGTGTCGTTCGAGTGCGAGCGGCTGGTCATTGTCGAGGTTGGCGTGGATCGTGCCGTAATCTTGGGCAAGGTCGTCGCCATCCACGTGGCTGACGAATTGGTACTGGACGCCGACAGGTGCTACATCGATACGCCGAAACTGGACCTGGTCGGTCGCATGCACGGACGCGGCTGGTACGCCCGCACCACCGACCGCTTCGATATGCCGCGGATCGATGTCGCGGATTGGCCACTGCGCGCCAAGGCGGCAGAATAGCAGCGGCTTCACTGTGGCTCCTGGCGTCGTGAGCTGATCCAGGCGGCTCGATCAGGCCACGACGAAGCAGAGGGCTGCATTCGTACCCGGCGTGGGCGACCACGGCTTCCTGATGGAATTGTCGTGAACTCACGCATCGGGTCACCGGCCTCTGCGTTGGTGTGGTTCGACCGACCAGCCAAAGGAGCAGTTAATGACCAAGACATTGCGCCTTCTTAGCCTGGCGTCGTTGTTGGTAACCGGTGTCGCCACGGCGAGCATGGCAGCCGGCAGCGGCGCCGGGCCCGGCAGCAGCCAGGAGGTGACAGGCACGCAGTTGGGCAGCCCGCAGGTGAGCACACCGTCAACCGGCACTGCCGGGACCGCTGTACAGGGCACCTACGGCATGAACAGCCAGACCAATCCGGCAGGAACGCGCTACCCTGGCGCTGTCGGTCCGACCGGATCCGCGCAGCCGGATGCGACTAACCCAAGCCGTTCCATGCCGAGCGGTGGCGGCGGTGCTGACAACGGGGGTGGTACCGGCGCCGGCGGGAACAGCCGCTGAGCCTGTGCGGCTTTCCAGTTGCACTGAGCCATGACTGGAGATTGGTTGCGGCGCTCCGGGCGGGTGAACTCGCCCGGAGTGTCGCGATTGACTACCAAGAATCTGGCTCGTTTGTCTGGACGGCAAATCTTGCGCTCACCACCTGATGGGCGCGCCGTGCAGCAAGTGCCGATACATCGGCTCGAACGATGTTTGAGTATTCACATGCCCGGACGTGCTGTGCACAACGTCGCAGGACAAGCACGGATCAAAACCCGGTTGCTCGCTCGCCGGTCGTGGGCTGGTGAATGAGGCCAGCAGCTTTCGGCTGGCGCGCATCACCGATCCGTTACGCAAATCGTCGGGCGCCTGGGCGGCGTTGCCGACGGCATGTTCCGGCGAGACAACGTAGCAGCATGGATGGACTAGTCCGTTCGAATTGATGCTGATGCTTTGGTATAGATAGTCGCAGCCAAAATACTGATGATGGCTCTGGCGTTCGTCGGCATGGCGATGCCAGAGCGCACTGATCTCCAGCTCCTGTTTGCGACTTCGCTCAGTTGAATTGCGCGGCGTCAAAACGTGGTGCGTATCGGGCGTCATGACGCCGGGCTCAACACCAAACTCATCAACGCCGAGCGAGCCAGCCATATCCCTGGCCATCTCGATCTCGTGTCGGTTCCATGGAAAGGTCAAGTATCGCCAATACAGGTGCGGTGTGCGCAGGCCGAGCCGGCGCTTGGCTTCAACGAGCCGCCGCACATTGCCTAGCACAAGCGCGAGGTCGCCGCCGCGACGGTAGGTCTGGTAGGTTTCCTGCGTGGCGCCATCAATCGAGAGGATGATCGAATCGAGTCCCGACATCACCAGTGCATCGATCGAGGCCGCCGTGAGCGGCACACTCATGTTGGAGCTGATGAGGACCCAAATCTCGCGGCTCTTGCACTTGGCGATCAGCTCGGGAAGCCGCTTGTTCAGCAACGGCTCGCCCCAGAGCGACAGCCATATGCGGACGAGATAATCGCCGTAAGCTGACAGGATGTGATCGAGCTCAGCCTCCTTCATGATCGGCATGGTATAACCCTGCCGGCGTGCCATCTCCGAGAGGCAGAGCGGGCATTCCAGGTTGCACGGGAACGCTGGGTCGATCTGGCCCGTGACCGGCATAGACGTGGTGCGCTCGGTGTGGGAGAGGCGCTCGCGCTCATTGAGCACCAGGTTGCGCAATTTCTTCAGGCGGAGCTCCGACAGCGAGCCGGAGTGTTGTTCGATCTCGAGGTCCGGGTGACAAATGCGACCGGCCAGGCTGCCGCACTGCTGCTGCCCGGCGCTGAAGTTGATGATGACTTCAAGCTCCGGCTTTGCTTCGAGCGAAATGGGAATGATTACGTTGAAGCCGGAATTCGCCGAATAGGCTGCGTTGGCGGCGGCGACGTCGGGGCGCGGCTCGTGGCAGCGGATTTGCACCACTGTGTCTTCGACCCACAAAGCCGCCGAGAGCGTCAGGCTCTCTTGATCCAGCACGCAGAACCAACCCCGCACCGCCAGAAACCCGCCCGGCTGACCGATACCGCGGAAGAAGTATGCCGCATCCAGATGGCCGGCCGATCGGGGTTGGGTCATATCACGGGCGGACCTTCACGCGGCAGAATGGCCTTGCCCGGAAGATGGGCACCACCCCGTCGACCCAACACCCCACACGGCGCGATCGGCTCAGGTGATAACCAACTCCAGCATCCGGCCGGACAACCTGTCCGTTTGACTCGGGCTAGTTGCCATCGGGCTGCAGGATGCCACCGCGCGGGGTCGCTGCGTGCTCCTTCAACACCGAGTCGGTGCCCGGATCAATCTCCTTCATCAGCACGTCGTAGCCCCACAGGTCAGCAAGGTGCTGCAATACGAATCGCGTGTCGCGCTCTTCCAGCAGGACGCGGTTCAATGCGCGATGGTGCACAATCAGGCGTCGATCGCCCGCCAGATTGACGTCCACCACCTGGATATCCGGCAGCGTCCACGCGATGTCGTATTGTTGCGCCAGTGCACGCTGAATCCTGCGATAGCCCCGCTCGTCGTGGATTGCCTCGACGCGCAGTGTCGGTTCGTTCGAGTCGTCCAGTACATGAAACAGACCGAACTCCCGGATCAGGCGCGGACTGAGGAACTGCAGGATGAAGCTCTCGTCCCGATAGTTGGCCCACACATCGCGCAGGACCGCCATAGGATCGGCAGCGCCGGCAATAGCAGGGAACCATTGCTGGTCTTCGGCTGTGGGCTCGGTGCAGATGCGCTCGATATCGCGCATCATTGCAAAGCCGAGAGCATATGGGTTGATGCCTGAATAGCGCGGGTCGTCGAAGGCGGGCTGGAACACCACATTGGTGTGCGAGCGCAGGAACTCCACCATGTTGCCGTCGGTCAGCAGGCCCTTCTCATGCAGACGGTTCATGATCCGATAGTGCGTATAGGTGGCGCACCCCTCGTTCATGACCTTGGTCTGCGATTGCGGATAAAAGTATTGTGCGATGATGCGAACGATGCGCAAGATCTCACGTTGCCACGGCAACAGGCGTGGCGCCGTCTTTTCGAGGAAATAGAGCAGATTCTCCTGCGGCAGCTGCATCAGCGCGCGCCGCCGCTCCTCGGCGGTCGGGTCGGACTTTTCACCACTCTTGGCAGGCAGCGTGCGCCACAAATCGTTGAAGACCTGCTCCTCGTGCTCGCGCCGCGTGCGCGCGCGCAGTTCCTCGGAGCGCAGGTCCGCAGCACGCGGACGCGGATAGCGGTGCACGCCATGGCTCATCAGGGCATGCGCCGCATCGAGCAGACGTTCGACCGCGACCTCGCCGTAGCGTTCTTCGCAATGGGCGATATAGCCGCGCGCGAATTCCAGGTAGTCGAGGATGCCATCGGCATCCGTCCACTGTTTGAACAGATAGTTGTTCTTGAAGAAGTGATTGTGGCCAAATGCGGCGTGGGCAATCACCAGCGTCTGCATCGTGGCAGTGTTCTCCTCCATGATGTAGCAGATGCATGGATTGGAGTTGATCACGATCTCATAAGCCAGGCCCTGCATGCCCGCGCGATACATCGCCTCGTTGCGGGCGAAATGCTTGCCGAATGACCAATGCTTGTAGAACAGCGGCATGCCGATCGACGAATAGGCATCCAGCATCTGCTCCGTGCCGATCACCTCGATCTGATTGGGATAAACGTCAAGCCCAAGCTCACCGATCGCGATCTGCTCGATCGCGTCGTGCACGCGCTGGACCGTGCTGAAGTCCCAGTCCGCCCCTTCGAACAGTGGACGCTCGGCGCGAACGATGCCGCCCATGTCATTCATGTCGTCTCGGCTCCCGTGGTCGCCTGCTTCTTGGCAAACAGTTCGCGGAACACCGGATATATGTCGCGTCGGTGCCCCACCTTCCGCATCGCCATCGGTGCGCCTGACTTGCAGATCGCGGTGTAGGTCTGCCAAAGATCGGAATCGCGGCGGATGAAGCCTGGCGGGAAGTGCTCGGAATCGCGACCGACCTCAAGGTAGGCGTAGTATTGGCAGACCGGCAGGATGCTGTCGGTCAGCAGTGCCGCGGTCTTCTCGTTGTCGGACGCCGTATTGTCGCCGTCTGAGGCCTGCGCGGCATAGATGTTCCACGAGTCCGGATTGTAGCGTGCGGCGACGATGCTCTGCATTTCCTCGAGCGCGGTCGACACCACAGTGCCGCCGGTCTCGGGCGAGTTGAAGAACGTCTCTTCGTCCACCTCCTGCGCCTGATGGGTGTGCCGGACGAACACCACATCCACATTCTTGTAACGGCGCTTGAGAAAGATATAGAGGAGCACATAGAACCGCTTCGCCAGGTCCTTCATGTGCTCGGTCATCGAACCGGAGACGTCCATCAGGCAGAACATCACCGCCTGCGCCACCGGTTTCGGCTGCGCCTCGAAATGGCGGTAGCGGACGTCGAGTGGATCGATATAGGGGATATGGCTGGTCCGCCGCAGCTTCCGCGTAAGCTCCTCTTCCAGCTCAAGGCGCCGCGGGGCCTCATCGCCGTCAGGGCTGAGCGCGGCGATCTCGTCGCGCAGCCGCTGGAGTTCGTCTGGCTTCGGGCGCTTCAGCGCTATGCGGCGTGACAGGCTGTTGCGCACGGTCCGCATCAGCGCAAGATTGGCCGGCGAGCCGGTGACCGAGTAGCCGGCGCGGTGCCAGGTCACGCTTTCCGCATCCACCACGCGGCGCTTCGCCAGATCGGGCAGCTCCAGGTCTTCGAGGAACAGATCCACAAACTCGTCGCGCGACAGCGCGAAGCGGAAGTCGTCCTGACCATCCCCGTCGGGACTGCCCTCGGAGCCGCCGCCGCCGGCACCGCCCTGTGGACGCGGTATGGTATCGCCTTCGATGTATTGCTTATTGCCCGGCAGCAGATGGTCGCGCAGGCCGCCGCTTGCACCGCGGTGGAACGAGGGCTCGTGAACGCCCTGCGCAGGCAGTGCCACCTCGCCCGCCTGATCCGCGTCCTTGATGCTCCGACTGGCCGAGCTTTCGTGCACTGCCTTGCGTATCAGCGACTTGGCGCGGCGCATGAACCTTTGCCGGTTGGCAAGGTTCTTCCCGCTGGGATTGAGACGACGGTCGACGATATGCATCACGGTGCCTATTCTGACGGGCCGCTGTCAGCCCGCCTGCTTGACGCGCATGTACCACTCCACCAGCCGGCGGACCTGCCTCTCGGTGTAGCCGCGCGCCGCCATGCGGTGGACGAACTCCTCGTGTTTCTTCTCGCTGTCGCTGTCCTTCTTGGACCCGAAGCTGATAACCGGCAGAAGCTCCTCGACCTGGCTGAACATGCGCCGCTCGATGACCTCGCGAATTTTCTCGTAACTGGTCCACGACGGGTTCTTGCCGTTGTTGTTGGCGCGGGCCCGCAGACTGAACTTCACCACTTCGTTGCGGAAATCCTTCGGGTTCGCGATGCCGGCGGGCTTCTCGACCTTGGTCAGTTCCTGGTTCAACAGCTCGCGGTTCATCAGCTGCCCGGTGTCCGAATCCTTGAAGTCGATGTCCTCAATCCAGGCGTCGGCATAGGCGACATAGCGGTCGAACAGGTTCTGGCCGTAGTCGTGGTACAATTCGAGATAGGCCTTCTGGACCTCGTTGCCGATGAACTCGGCGTAACGTGGCGCGAGTTCCCCCTTGATGAATTCCAGATAACGCTTCTCGGTTTCGGCCGGCATCTGGTCGCGACGGATCGACTGTTCCAGAACATACATCAGGTGCACCGGATCGGCCGCTACCTCGGTGGTGTCGTGATTGAACGTGGCCGCCAGCACCTTGAACGCGAACCGGGTGGACGCGCCGTCCATACCCTCCTCGACGCCCGCCGCATCCTTGTATTCCTGCAGCGAACGGGCGCGCGGATCGGTTTCCTTCAGGCTCTCGCCGTCATAGACCCGCATCTTGGCAAATAACGTGGAGTTCTCGTGTTTCCGCAGGCGCGTCAGCACCGAGAAGCGGGCAAGCATCTCCAGTGTCGCCGGCGCGCACGGCGCCTCGGCGAGTTCGGAGCCGCGAACCAGCTTGTCGTAAATCTTCTGTTCCTCGGTCACGCGCAGGCAATACGGAACCTTGATCACATAGATACGATCTATGAAGGCTTCGTTGTTGCGGTTGTTCTTGAAGCTCTGCCATTCCGCTTCGTTCGAATGCGCCAGGATAATGCCATTGAACGGGATGGCTCCGATATTCTCGGTGCCGATGTAGTTGCTCTCCTGCGTTGCGGTCAGCAACGGGTGCAGCATCTTGATCGGCGCCTTGAACATCTCGACAAATTCGAGCATTCCCTGGTTGGCGCGATTGAGGCCGCCCGAATAGCTGTAGGCGTCCGGGTCGTTCTGGGCATGCTGCTCGAGCTTGCGGATATCAACCTTGCCCACCAGCGAGGAGATGTCCTGGTTATTCTCGTCGCCCGGCTCGGTCTTGGCGATCGCGATCTGCCGCAGCCGCGACGGTATCAGCTTCACCACGCGGAAACGTGAGATGTCGCCGTCGAACTCGTCGAGTTGCTTGATGCACCACGGACTCATCAGCCCGGTCAGACGGCGCTGCGGAATGCCGTAATTCTCCTCCAGCATCGCGCCCATGCGCTCCGGGTTGAATAGTCCGAGCGGGCTCTCGAACACCGGACTGAGCTGGTCGCCGGCCTTCAGCACATAGATGGGATGCACCTCCATCAGCGCCTTCAACCGTTCGGCGAGCGATGACTTGCCACCACCAACCGGCCCAAGCAGATACATGATCTGTTTGCGCTCTTCGAGACCCTGCGCGGCATGCCGCAAGAAGCCGACGATGCGCTCGATCGTCTCTTCCATGCCGTAGAATTCCGAGAAAGCCGGATAGACCCGCATGGTGCGGTTCATGAATATGCGGCCGAGTCGCGCGTCCTTCGCGGTATCCACCATCTCGGGTTCGCCAATCGCGGCGAGCAGGCGCTCGGTCGATGTCGAGTATACCATCGGGTCCTGGCGGCATGCCTCCAGATACTCTGGAAGGGTCATCTCCGCTTCGCGATGCGCCTGGAACGTCCTGGCGTATGCTGCGAAAAGATCATCGACCGGATACATCGAAGCTCCTAATGCAAGATGGGTGCAAGCGTAACATGTTGTCCAGGTGTCACGTGAGTTTTTTTTCGTCGGGCAGCGAAGTTTCCAAGTCCGGTGTGACCCGATTCACTTGCGAGCATTGTTCATGATATCCAGTCCCAATCACCCCAACGATACCAGCATCCGGCAGAGCATGGCGACCGTGTGGCGGCTCACCACGACGTGCAGTCGCGTTACCGCGACAAGTCTGGACGCGCGTCATCGGATCAGGCCGGACAGTGATGCGCGCGGGTCGGAGCCGCGTTCGGCAGACAGTCCCTGCTTGGCAATATAATGCATTAGAACCATAGGGGTAAAGGAGCTTTCTTGGAACGGGCGCGGCTGATTGGCGGACACCGTCTGCTCCCCAGGCGACTCCGCAACCCGGACCAGCCCGTCGCGTGCGCCTGATCACATAAAAGGGGGTGGGTCGGCTGGGCATCGCATCACGCGAAGCTTCTCCATTACCCGCACGCCCGCGACCAGCCGCAGCGTGGCGAGCCTAATCCGGTATTTCTAACATCGCGTTAACATTGCGAGTCGTGGAAACTACGTACGGACCGAATCGATGCCCGAGTCGCGCCTCCAGTCTGGTGATGCGTTCCGGTATCCGCAGTCTCCACGCCAATATTTGCGCGCGAATAATATGCGGGATGCCGGTAAGTTCGGCGTATGTTGCCTGTCAGCTGTGCAGTCGTCACAGCCTTCACGGATCGCGCCGCGGCCGTCCGCGGATGATCGCCAGCAGGCGTTCCTCGGTGCCACGCGGCGGCGAAGGCGGCGGACGGCTTCCAAGCAGCGCCACAGTCCGACGCAGCTGATCGAAATACCGGCGACAGGCTTCGCAGCGCCACAGGTGTAGCCAGATCCCGACGCGAGCACGGTATGGCGTGGTGTGCTCCAAGTAATCGGAGGCTAGTTCGCTCATGTCGCGACATGTCGGCACGCAGTGCCCCTTTCGCAGCCCCTCCGATTCCAGAAGACTCGGCGCGGGACGATGCGTTACGGAGTCTGCGCGGTTCCCCGCAAAGAGACCAGTCCTCCAGGGTCAGTCCTTCATGCGCCCGACCGAGTTCGACCACCCGGAATTCCTGGCTCGACTGCGCCGCGGCGAGGAGCAGGCCTATCGACGCCTGATCCGGCGGTTCCACTTTTCCCTGACCTGGATGGCTGCCTCGATCATCGGCAGCCGCGCGCAAGCCGAGGAGGTGGTCCAGGATGCCTGGCTTGCGGTCTTCGCCGGCGTCGACCGGTTCGAGGGCCGCTCGAGCCTGGTGACCTGGGTGTTCAGCATCGTGCTGAACCGGGCGCGCACGCGCGCCGCCCGGGAGGGACGCCTCGTTGGCCTCCCGGCCTTGATGGAAGGCACCCAGCCCGGCGGCAGGGCAGTTGATCTGACGGAATTCAAGCCGGACGGCCATTGGCGGGAAGTTCCGCATCTGTGGGATGAATTGAACCCCGAGCGGATCGTGGCCGGACGTCAGTTATGGGACCACGTGACCGAGGCGATCGAAGGCCTGCCGGCCGGCCAGCGCGCCGTCGTCATGCTGCGCGACATGGAAGGCCGGGAAGCGGCGGAGACCTGCACCCTGCTCGGCATCAGCGCCGAGAACCAGCGTGTGCTGCTGCATCGTGCCCGCGGCCGAATTCGCCAGACGATCGACGCGCTGATCGGCGAACCGCGTGCGGCTGTGGTACCGGCACGGCCCCCACGACAGAGCCGACCGGGCGCCGACACCCTCGGCCGGCTGGCAGTCTGGGCACGGGTCGGCTTGCGCAGTCTGCTTCCTGTGCCGGCATGGATGGGTCTCAGGGCACTCCGCGGCAAACGTCAGGGCATTCCTGTGGACAGGGTATGCCGCGAAATGGTGGTATCACTGGCAGGTCGGTGACCCGGCCTGGAGGGAAGCATGGCACCAAGAAAGGCAAAACCGGACCCAGCAGCGAAGAAATCGGCTGCTCCGGCGATCGGGCGGCGCGCGACTCGCCAGGAGGCTGCGCCGGCAACCGGCGCCAGCGATTCGAATCGCCTGCTGCGCGAGGCGGCCTGGAGTCGCATGTTCGGCCGAACCGACGCGAAGAACCCCTTCGCTCGCTAGCCGCCCGGAGCGACGACAGGAGAGACTCCGTGCAGCAACTGCCAGCGGATGTGCGTTCGCCGGAACAGAGCGTAGCGCTCGACTGGGAGGCGGTACGAGCCCACCTCGCCGCGTACGGGATGCGGCTGTCCGCCGATCCGCCACCGCGCCAGTTCGCTGGGGGCCTCGCCAACCTGAATTACCTGATCCATCTCGATGGCAGGCCGGCTGTGCTGCGCCGACCGCCGCTGGGCGAACTGCCGGCAGGCGCCTACGACATGGCGCGCGAGTTCCGCATCCTGAACCGCCTGCCCGATGCGCTGACCTTTGTGCCGCGCGGGCTCTTCCTGTGCACCGACGCGGCGGTCATCGGGGCGCAGTTCCAGATCATCGAATACCGTCCGGGCCTGGTGATCCGCGAACATCTGCCGGCGGACCTGCTGGACCGTCCCGAAGTCGGGTCGCGACTGTCGCAGGTGTTGCTGGAGACGCTCACGGCGATCCATGCGGTCGATGCCGAGGCGGTGGGGTTGGGCGACCTGGGCCGTCCTCAAGGATTTCTGGTCCGCGCGGTGTCGGGCTGGCGCAGGCGGGGCCTCGCGGCGCTGGAGGAGGGCACCGAACCCCTGCATGCCGAGTTGGGCGCCTGGCTGGAGCGCCATATCGTGCCGGACGGTGCGCCGGCGCTGCTGCACAACGACTTCAAGCTGAACAATATCATCCTGAACCCGCGCGATCTGTCGCCGGTCGCGGTGGTGGACTGGGACCAGGGCACGCGCGGTGATGCGCTGTTCGATTTCGCGACGCTGCTAAGCTACTGGGTGCACGCCGATGACCCGCCGGCGCTGCATGACATGGCGCAGATGCCAGCCGATGAGGGCGGCTTCTATCCGCGACAGATGGCGGTGGAGACCTATGCCGCGCTGAGCGGCCGCGACGTCTCGGACTTCCTGTTCCATCGCGTATTGGCGATGTACAAGCTGGGCGTGATATTCCTGCAGCTCGGCTACCGCTACCGCAGCGGGGCGACCACCGAGCCGCGCTATGCCGGCCTCACCGCGATCGGCACCGGTATAGTCGAGTTCGCCCACGAGATCGCGCACGGACGCGCATTCTGATGGATTTCTCCCGAGCCTTCGTCATGGCCGGCGTGTCCTGGCCACGACGGGATGGAGTACCGCGCCATGGATTTTTCCTTCTCGCCCGAACTCGAGGACTTGCAGCAACGGACGCGAAACTTCATCCGCGAAAAGATCATTCCGCTCGAAGGTGATGCCAGGCAGACCGCGCACGGACCGACCGAGGCGTTCCGCCGCGAGCTGGTAGCGCTCGGCCGCGAGGCAGGTCTGCTCGCGCCGCATGCTTCTGCGGAGTTCGGTGGGCTTGGACTGAACAACGTCGGCAAGGCTGTGGTGTTCGAGGAAGCCGGCTATTCGCTGCTCGGTCCGGTCGCGATGCATATCTTTGCGCCGGACGAGGGCAATATCCATCTGCTGGAGGTGGTTGCCACGCCGGAGCAGAAGGAGCGGTGGCTGCGTCCGCTGGCCAGCGGCGCGATCCGCTCCTGCTTCTGCATGACCGAGCCTGCGCCTGGTGCCGGGTCCGATCCCGCAGCGCTCAACACGACTGCGATGAAGGACGGCAACCACTGGGTAATCAATGGCACCAAGTGGTTCATCACCGGCGCGCATGGCGCGAGCTTCGCCATCATCATGGCCAAGGGCGAGGACGGCGCCGCCACGATGTTCCTGGCAGACATGGACCAGCCGGGCATCGAGATCGTGCGTACCATGGACAGTCTGGACCAGGCCTTCGCGGGCGGTCACGCGGTGGTGCGGTTCAACAACCTGCGCGTTCCCGCCGGCGACATCCTCGGTGAACCGGGCAAGGGGTTCCGCTACGCCCAGGTTCGGCTGGCGCCGGCGCGGTTGACACACTGCATGCGCTGGCTGGGCACGGCACGGCGGGCACACGACATCGCTGCCGGGTATGCCGGCGGGCGCGAGGTGTTCGGTGCCAAGTTGGTGAATCACGAAGGTGTCGGCTTCATGCTGGCCGACAACGAGATCGACATCCGCATGAGCCGGCTGGCGATCTGGCACACTGCCTGGGTGCTGGACCAGGGTGCGCGCGGCACGACGGAGTCGTCCATCGCCAAGGTGTTCTGTTCCGAGGCGATCTGGCGCGTGGTCGATCGCTGCGTGCAGGTGCTGGGCGGCCAGGGGGTCACGGGCGAAACGCTGGTGGAGCGCATCTTCCGCGAGGTTCGCGCGTTCCGCATCTATGATGGGCCGTCGGAGGTGCACCGCTGGTCGCTCGCCCAGCGGATCGCCCGGCAGGGCGCGAATTGGTGAGCGAGACCAGAAGGGAAGTCTGAATTGTTGTCGGCGCATTGGTAATTGGTGCGCACAACGTTATCGCTAGCCCGGTCTAGTGTGTATCGTCAGCAAATCGAATTTTGGACGCCGTAGGGTCTGGCCCCATTGTTATGAAATAGAATCACGAAACCACCGCCGATGATAGCAGGGCACTTTGTGATCTATTGTTTCAGTTGTTGCATGACAACGACAGCAGCGTTGGCAGACATATGGGTTATTCATGGTGTTCGTGCATGGTCTATGATGGCCCCTCGGAGGTGTACCGCTGGTCGCTCGCCCAGCGGATCGTGCGCCAGGGGTCCGAATTGGTAACGGGCGAATCGGTGTGAAGCAATTGCGAGCGGCCTCAATCTTTACTGCCGCCTGCCGCGGCGATTGCGTCCTGCAGCGTGACGACAAGCGTCATCGGTCGGTTGGGTGCTTCGCGAAAGCCGTTGCTTTCGTAGAAACGCCTTGCCGCGGAAGACAATGCATGCACCAGCAGGCCGCGTACGCCGATGATTGCGGCGGCTTGGCTTGTGCGCAAAATGGCGTCGCGCAACAGCAGGCGACCAAGCCTGCGGCCCTGCCATGCCTGGTCGATCGCCAGCCGCGCAAGCACTGCCATCGGGATCGGACCGGGCATGTTCCGCCTCGCACGGGACGGCGCCTCGGCAAGAGTTATCGCCCCCGATGCCAGGGTGAAATAACCGATGACCCGCTGCTGCTGCACCGCGGTGACATAGGTTCGCGACGCGCCGCTGGCCTGGTTGGTGCGTGCGCGGCGCCGCAGCCAGTCGTCAAGTGTCGGCTCGCCCGATGCAAAGGTGCTCAGATCGTGTCTTTCCGCGATCGGTTCCGGTGCACCAGGGTCTAGTCCCATGACGCCTTGGTCTGTAGCAATCGACGCAAGGCGGAGTTCGGCCGGGGTGGCGCGTCCAACATTGCGACAAACCGCGCATAAGTGGCAGTGTCGACATGTAAAATGGTCTGGTCGAGCAAAGCTTCCTCGGCCGCGCGGCGGGACGCTTCCAACATGAAGTCCGATCGGCTCTTTCCCTGGGCGGCGGCCGCGCGATCGATCAAAGCACGCTCGTCCGGCCGGACGCGGATGTTGATGACCCCGCTGCGTGGAGCGGCCTGGTCACTATAAACAGCGGAAGTACGGGGCATGCTGATTCCTCCAAGCGACATGTCTAGCACACTGTGTGCACACTGTCCATACAATTCGAGCGCCCTGCCCGTCGCCATCGTCGGCCCGATCCGCTAGCTTGCCGCCATCGGATCAGGAGCCATCATCATGACCGAAGCGTGCATCGTCGGCTGGGCGCACTCGCCGTTCGGTAGGCTGGAAGACCCCGACATCGAATCGCTGATCGGGCGGGTCGCCGGCGCGGCGATCGAGGACGCCGGCATCGCGCCCGGCGAGATCGAGGCCGGCTTCGTCAGCCTGTTCAACAACGGGTTCTCCAGGCAGGATTTTCCGGCGTCGCTGGTGTTGCAGCACGTGCCGGAACTGCGCTTCCGGCCGATCACGCGCTACGAGAACGCCTGTGCCTCCGGCTCTGCCGCGGTGCACGGCGCGCGCGATTTCCTCGCCGCCGGCCGCGGGCGCTTTGCCCTGGTGATCGGCGTCGAAAAGATGACCGCGACGCCCAGCGCTGAGGTCGGCGACATCCTGCTGAAGGCGAGCTATCAGAAGGAGGAATCGGACATCCCGGCCGGTTTCGCCGGCGTGTTCGGCCGCATCGCCGAACGCTATTTCCAGCGCTACGGCGACCAGTCGGACGCGCTGGCGGCGATCGCCGCCAAGAACCACAAAAACGGCGTGGACAACCCCTACGCCCAAATGCGCAAGGATCTCGGCTTTGAGTTCTGCCGTCGCGTCAGCGAGAAGAATCCGTATGTTGCGCCGCCGCTGAAGCGGACCGACTGCTCGCTGGTATCGGATGGCGCCGCCGCGCTGGTGATGACCGATGAGGAGACCGCGCGTGCCATGGGCAAGGCGGTTCGGTTCCGCGCTGCGGTGCAGGTGAACGATTTCCTGCCGATATCGCGGCGCGACATCACATCGTTCGAGGGCGCAGCGGAAGCCTGGCGGCGCGCACTGGACATGGCGAACCTGAAGTTGGGGGAGCTGTCGTTCGTGGAGTCGCACGACTGCTTCACCATCGCCGAACTGCTGGAATACGAGGCGATGGGGCTGACGCCGGCTGGTCAGGGTGCCCGCGCGGTGCTGGAAGGCTGGACGGCCAAGGACGGGAGGCTGCCGATCAATCCGTCCGGCGGGCTGAAGGCGAAGGGCCATCCGATCGGCGCTACCGGCGTTTCGATGCATGCGATCACCGCGATGCAGCTTACCGGTCAGGCGGGTGCGATGCAGTTGCCAAAGGCGACCGTTGCGGGCGTGTTCAACATGGGGGGCGCGGCGGTAGCGAACTACGTGTCGATTCTGGAGGCGGTTCGCTGAACCAAAGGAGGCTCCGCTATGCAAGACGCACCCAAGGACACCGCCGCGATCAAGGATTACCACGCGCACGTCTATTACGATCCCGCCAGCAAGGACCGCGCCGCACTGTTGCGCAAATGGGTGGAGGAACGCTTCACCATGCGCATGGGAAGCTGGCACGACGAACCGGTAGGGCCGCATGTGCAGGCGATGTATCAGATCGCCTTCGCGCCCGAGTTGTTCCCCACGCTCGTGCCGTTTCTGATGCTGAACCGCATGGGGCTGACGGTGCTGGTGCATCCGCAATCCGGCCGCCCGCGCGACGACCATACGCTGAACGCGGTCTGGCTCGGCGCGGTGCTGCCGGTGAAGACCGAGGTGTTGCGAGAGACAGGCTGAGCGCCGGCACGAAACTTTGGCAATGCAGGCGAGGTGTGCAGATGCCTCGCTTGACAACCCCCGGCCCGGCTTCATCATCCCGTCACAGGGGAGAAGTCCCCAGGGGATCGTGAATGTCCGCGCTCGACCGTTGCCTGAACGTCTATGACCTGCGTGCCGCCGCGAAACGCCGTCTGCCGCGTGCCGTGTTCGAATTCGTCGATCGCGGCAGTGAGGACGGCATCGCCGTCGCCAACAACCGCAGCGCCTTCGAGCGCATCAAGCTGCGCCATCGCGCGCTGGTGGATGTATCGAGCCGCAGCGTGGCCACCACGCTGTTCGGCAAGCCAGTGTCGATGCCGCTGGCGATCGCCCCCACCGGCGCCGCCGGCCTGTGCTGGTACGAGGGCGAGCTGGAGCTGGCCAAGGCCGCGGCCAAGGCGAAGATCCCGTTCACGCTGGCCACCGGCGCGATGACCGCGATGGAGAAGATCGCGCAGGAGGCCGGTCCCGGCGTCGGCGGACGGCTGTGGTTTCAGCTCTATGTCTGGAACAGGCGCGAGATGTCGTACCAGCTCATCGAGCGGGCGCATCGCGCGGGGTTCGAGGCGCTGATCGTCACGGTCGATACCATCGTGCCGCCGAACCGCGAGTACAACACGCATAACGGTTTCATCGCACCCTACAAGCCCAACGTGACGTTCACGCTCGACATCATGCAGCACCCGATCTGGTTCACCAACGTGCTGTTGAAGTATCTCAGGACGGTCGGCATGCCACGGAACGAGAATTTTCCGGACGAGTACAAGCGGCTGTCGCGCGACGACCCCAACACGCACCAGATGACCCGGCAGGATTCGCTGTCGTGGGACGACATCAAGATCTTCCGCGACAAGTGGCCCGGCATCCTGATGATCAAGGGCATCAACCGACCGGACGATGCGGTAAAGGCGATGGAGTACGGTGTGGACGGCATCGTCGTGTCAAATCACGGCGGACGCAACATGGACAGCGTCGTGGCCTCGATCGATGCGCTGCCCGACATCGCCGAGGCGGTGGGTGAGCGCGGCACGGTCATTCTGGATTCCGGCGTACGCCGCGGTTCCGATATCGCCAAGGCGCTGGCGCTGGGGGCCAAGGCTGTGCTGACGGGACGCGCCACGCTGTACGGCACCGCGGTCGGCGGCGAGGCGGGCGCGTTCAAGGCGATCAATATCATCAGGAACGAACTCGACAAGACCATGGCCTATACCGGTTGTCGCTCCGTGGACGAGGTCACGACGGACATCTTCTTCGGCGGCCGCCAGGGCAACCGGCTGCGCGATATGGTGATGGACGCGGTGTGATGACGCGCCTCGACCGCTGCCTGAACGTCTATGACCTGCGCGACGCGGCGAAGCGCCGCCTGCCGAAGGGTGTATTCGATTTCGTCGATCGCGCCACCGAGGACCATCTCGCGGTGGCCAACAACCGCTCCGCGTTCGAACGGATCAAACTTCGGCATCGCGCTCTGGTGGATGTCTCCGGCCGCAGCGTCGCCACGACGCTGTTCGGCAAGCCGGCAAGCCTGCCGATGGCGATCGCGCCCACCGGCGCGGCCGGTCTGTGCTGGCACGAGGGTGAATTGGAACTCGCCAAGGCCGCCGCGAAGGCGAAGATCCCGCTGACGCTGTCCACCGCGTCGATGACCTCGATGGAGAAGATCGCCCAGCACGGCGGTCCGGGCGTCGGCGGGCGGCTTTGGTTCCAGCTCTATGTCTGGAAGCAGCGCGAGTTGTCGCATCAGTTGATCGAGCGCGCCAACCGCAACGGGTTCGAGGCGCTGATCGTCACGGTGGATTCTCCGGTATCGGCGAACCGCGAATACAACACCCACAACGGCTTTGGCCTCCCGTTCAATCCGACCGTACGCTTTACCTTCGACATGATGCGCCATCCTGCGTGGGTCACCGGCGTGCTGATGAAGTACTTCACCTCGATCGGCTTTCCGCGCCACGAGAACTATCCCGAGGACTACCGCAAGTCGGTGCTCAGCGGGGTGGGTGCCCGCGATGCGATGCGGGCGGATTCGCTCGATTGGAACGACATCGCGAAGTTCCGCGATATCTGGCCAGGCATCCTGATGCTGAAGGGCGTCAACCGTCCGGACGATGCGGTGAAGGCGCTGAGCTACGGCATCGACGGCATTGTCGTGTCAAATCATGGCGGACGGAATATGGACAGCGCAGCGGCAACGCTCGACGTGCTGCCGGACATCGCCGAGGCGGTGGGCGACCGCATGACGCTGATCCTGGATTCTGGCGTGCGGCGCGGTTCCGATATCGTGAAGGCGCTGGCACTCGGCGCGAAGGCGGTGCTGACCGGGCGCGCGACGCTCTACGGCACGGCCGTGGGCGGCGAGGCGGGTGCGCTGAAGGCGATCAGCATGCTGAAGAACGAGGCCGACAAGACCATGGCCTATACCGGTTGCCGCACCGTCGATGAGATCACCACCGACATCTTCTTCGGCCAGCGCGAGGGCAATAGGCTGCGCGACCAGGCCGTTGCAGCGTTCTAATTCCAGCGAGACTACGCCAGGCCCATGCGGGCGAATTCCACCTTCAGCCGCGCCGCGGCGAAGTCCATGAACGCTCGGACCTTGGCGATCGCCAGGCGACCTTCCGGAACGACGAGGTGAACCGGCATCGGCGGCGGTTCGTCGTCTGGCAGCAGGACAACGAGACGACCGTCCCGCACCTCGCTCTCGATCTTGTACGACAGAACACGGAGGACGCCCTCGCCATCGACGGCCGATTTCACCGCCGCCTCGTCCGCATTCACCGTCAGGCGTGGCTTTATGCGGACGGTTCGGGCCATCCTTCCTCCAGGTGACGGCGGAAAGGTCCACACCTCGCGTTCGGGCCCATCTGGGTGATGGCGATGCAGTCGTGGCCTGCAAGATCGGCGGGGGCAACGATCGGTGGCTTGCGCGCGAGGTATTCCGGAGAGGCACAAAGCATCTGCCGAACTTCACCAATGCGCAGCGCGACCAGACTCGAGTCAGGCAGAGGTGCAATCCGCAGTGCCAGATCCACACCTTCGTCAATCAGGTTCACCAGACGATCCAGCAGCAGGTAGCGGATCCGGACGGCGGGCTCGCGCCTCAGGAACGCGGTGACGATCGGTCGGAGGATGTGCGTCCCGAACATCACGGGCGCGGTGATCGTCAGCAGGCCACGCGGTGCGGCACGCTCCCCGGCAGCCGAAATGTCGGCCTCTTCCAAGTCCGTCAGCACGCGCTGACACGTTGAGGCGTAACGTTCGCCCGCCTCGGTCAATCGCAATGCGCGCGTGGTCCGGTACAGCAACTGGACGCCGACATGACCTTCGAGAAATGCGACCGCGCGGGTCACGGCCGCCGGCGAGCGACCCAAACGACGGCCCGCCCCGGCCAGGCTTCCCTCATCAAGGGCGGCGACGAACACCCGCATGGCGTCGAGACGGTCCATCACTCTTCCGTTTCGCGAAAGGTAGGCTTGCTGACGGTAGGCGTTCTGACGGCCGGCGCAAACATGTAGCGTCCTCGCGTTGAAGGTCGCTGCGGGTCGTCCACGGGGACACAGAAACCAGGAGCTTGCAGATGACACCAACGAGGTCGGCATTTGCCTTTGCCGTTGCGCTTCTCGCTGCTGTCGCCGCGCCCGGCGGCATTGGGGCCCATGCGGATACGCCCATCCACGCCGCGTCGATCGTCACCCACTATCGGACCGCCACCGTTGATGGGGTCAGCATCTTCTACCGCGAAGCAGGCCCGGCCGATGGACCCGTCGTCCTGCTACTGCACGGCTTCCCCACCTCGTCGCACATGTTCCGCAACCTGATTCCTGCCCTCGCCGATCGCTACCGGGTGATTGCGCCGGACTATCCGGGCTTCGGGGACAGCGCGATGCCGGACCACACACAATTTGCCTATACCTTCGGCCACTATGCAGACCTGATCGACGGTCTGATGCAGCAACTCGGCGCACAGCGCTACGCGATGTACGTGATGGACTACAGTGCGCCCGTGGGATATCGCCTGGCTCTCAAGCATCCGGACCGGGTCAGCGCGCTGATCGTGCAGAACGGCAATGCCTACGACGAAGGCCTCAAGGCGTTCTGGGATCCCATCAAGGCTTACTGGGCGGACGGATCCGCGGCCCACCGCGATGCGCTGAACTTTCTGGTGGTTCCGGCCACGACCAAATTCCAATACACCGACGGTGTGCGTGACGTCTCGCGCATCGACCCGGACAACTGGCTGCATGACCAGGTGTTGCTGGATCGTCCGGGCAACAGGGACATCCAGCTGGACCTGTTCCACGACTACGGCACCAACGTGCCGCTCTATCCGCAATTCCAGGCCTTCTTCCGCGACCGCCAGCCGCCGACGCTGATCGTCTGGGGGCGGAACGACAAGATCTTTCCCGCCGATGGCGCGACGCCCTACCTGAAGGACCTGCCGCACGCGGAACTTGTCCTGCTCGACACCGGACATTTCGCGCTGGAAGACAAACTTGATGTTATGGCGCCGCTGAACCACGGCTTTCTAGACCGCAACCTCGCGCCACGCTGACACGCAGCGTCGCCCGCCAAGGAGCAGCCTCATGACCGCCACCCGAAAATGCGCACCCCTTGCTGCCGGTGCCGTCCTCCCTTTGCCGGTTGCCGCGGCGGCCCAGGTCCGTGCGGAGTTCGACCTGCCGGGCATCGGCAGACCAACGTCGCAGGGGCTTCTGATGGTCGCACCGCCGCTTCCCGACGCCCTCGCCCACGGACTGGGCAGTCATTCAATACCATTCCGAAAATCTTCGCATCGTTCTCGTCTAAGGCCCAGCTGCCCTCAGCGACACGCCGCGGATCGGCCATTTGCACGTCACTATCGATGAGGCGCCCTGGCACTGGTTGGATGCGAGCAACGAGCCGCTGATCATCCAAGACCTCACGCCCGGACGCATCGCGTGCTGATCGAACTCGCCGATCCCACGCACCGGGTGATCGACAGCAAGACTGTAAGACTGGAGATCCCGCAGCGGCCGAGCGGGCAGTGACGCACTGCACTCTCGTACAAGGAAAGACAGTAGAATGACCTCTGCACGCCGCCATCTGCTCTCGCGTCGCGGCTTTTGCCTATGCTGCATGACCGCCCCGGCAGGCGCGGCCCTGGGCGGCTGGCTCACGCCACGCGAGGCGTTTGCGCAGGCGAGCCGCATCGTCGAGCTGATCAAATCCGAGGCGGCCAAGGCGCCGATCAATGTACATCGACTGCGCGGCAATATTGCCGTGCTCGAGGGCTCCGGCGGAAATGTTGCCGTGCTGACCGGACCGGACGGGAAGCTGCTGGTCGATGCCGGGATCGGCGTCTCCCGCCCGCAGTTGACCACTGCCCTGGCAGGCCTAGGCGACGAACCGATTACGCATCTGATCAACACGCACTGGCACTTCGATCACGCTGACGGGAACGCATGGCTCCACGCCGCCGGCGCTCGGATCATCGCTCACGAGAATACGCGCAAGCACCTCGCTGTGGCGCAGCGGGTGGACGATTGGTACTTCGACTTCCCGCCAGCCCCGGCGGCCGGCCTGCCGAGCGACGTGTTTGCGACCGAGCAGACCATGCAGGTCAACGGCGCGACGATCGCGATGAAGTATTACGGTCCGGCGCACACCGACAGCGACATTTCCGTGCATTTCACCGAGATTGATGTCCTCCACACCGGCGACACCTTTTGGAACGGCATCTACCCGTTCATCGACTATTCGACCGGCGGAAGCATCGACGGCTCCATCCGGGCGGCTGACGCCAACCTGGCAGTGACGACCGACAAGACGGTTATCATTCCAGGCCATGGACAGCCGGTCAGTAATCGGACACAGCTCAAGGAATTCCGCGACATGCTGGTCGGCATCCGCGAGAACGTCGCAGCACTGAAAAAGCAGGGCAAATCCCTGGAAGATACCGTCGCAGCCAAGCCGACAGCCGCATACGACGCCAAGTGGGGCCGCTTCGTGATCGACCCCGCCCTCTTCACCAAGCTGGTCTACGAGGGTGTCTAAGCCCTATTTGCCACCCCGCGTGACGGCCTGACCCATCGCCAGGCTGGCTCCCAGCATGATGGCGCTCGTCGCCAGGGTGGAGATGGTCAACCCGATCATTGCCCCCGCCAGCCAGGACGGTGTTTCCGGCCGACGCGGTCCAGCGGCTTCCTTGCTTCTTCGCATCATCGTCAATCAACTCCTGTTCATGTAAAGATGCATGGTGCTCGTGCCGGTGCAAGGGATGATGAACGCTCGGTGACACAAAGGAGGGTTGAATGGCGCGTGTGCCGTATCTCGAGCCGTCTGACCTGTCGGCCGCGAACCAGGATCTGCTGAAGCGCCGGATCAACCTGTTCCAGGCGCTGGTGAACTCACCGGACGCTGCACGGGCGTTCTCCGGCCTGGGCCAGTTCATCCGCTTCGGCAGCAAGCTCGATCCGCGCCTGCGCGAACTGGCGATCCTGCAGGTCGGCTGGCTGGCGCGCTCGCCCTATGAATGGTCGCACCACGTCAAGCTCGGCCACGATTTCGGCGTGACCGACGATGACATCAGGGCGCTGATCGATGACACCGCGGGCAGGCCGACGGAGCTTGACCCGATGGCGAAGTCGGTGCTGCTGGCAGCCCGCGAAATGACCGCCGACGGCGCGATGTCCGATGCCAGCTTCGCGACGCTGCAGGTGGCGCTCGGCAACGAGCAGGTGGTGGACCTTACGATCACCATCGCGTTTTACAACGCCGTTGTCCGCGTGCTGGCGACCCTGCAGATCGATGTCGAGGACGACTATATGCCCTATCTGCGGCAATTCCCGCTGCCCCGCTGAAGGAGGTTCCGCGTGAAGATCGGCGTCCCGAAGGAGATCAAGACGCACGAATACCGCGTGGGGCTGACCCCCGCCGGGGTGCGCGAACTCGCCCTCCATGGCCATCAGGTGGCGGTGGAGCGCAGTGCCGCCGCCGGTATCGGCATCCGGGACGATGCTTATCGGGTAGCGGGCGCCATGGTGGTGGACAGTGCTGCAGAACTCTTTGCCGTGTCCGATCTGATCGTGAAGGTGAAGGAACCGCAGTCTTCCGAGATCGCGATGCTGCGCCAGGGTCAGGTGCTGTTTACATATCTGCACCTCGCAGCCGACAAAGTGCAAACCAAAGGGCTGATGAATACCGGCGCGACATGCATCGCCTATGAGACGGTCACCGACCGGTCGGGCGCGCTGCCGCTGCTGGCACCGATGAGCGAGGTCGCCGGCCGGATGTCGGTGCAGGTCGGCGCCCACTGCCTGGAAAAGGAACAGGGCGGCGCCGGCGTATTGCTCGGCGGCGTGCCCGGCGTGGCGCCGGCGAAGGTGGTCGTGCTGGGCGGCGGCGTGTCGGGCACCAATGCCGCGCGCATGGCGGTGGGTCTGGAAGCCAGCGTCACCATCATCGACAAATCGCTGCCGCGGCTGAAGGAATTGGACCTGCAGTTCGGGCCGCGCGCGACCACCTTGTTCGCGACATTCGAGGCGATCGAGCATCAGGTGCTGGCGGCCGATCTGGTAATTGGCGCGGTGCTGGTTCCAGGCGCCGCGGCGCCGAAGCTGGTGACCCGCGAGATGGTGCGGCAGATGCGTCCCGGTTCCGTGCTGGTGGACATCGCGATCGACCAGGGCGGCTGCTTCGAGACCAGCCGTCCGACCACGCATTCCAGTCCGACCTACGTCGAGGAAGGCGTGGTCCATTATTGCGTGACGAACATGCCGGGTGCGGTCGCGCGCTCGTCCACTTTTGCGCTGACCAATGCAACATTGCCGTTCGTCATTGCACTGGCGGAGAAGGGTTGGCGCAAGGCTTTGGCCGACGACCCGCATCTGCTGCACGGATTGAACGTGCATAACGGCGCGGTGACTTACGAGGCAGTGGCGCGCGACCTGAACCTTCCCTATGCGCCGGCGGCGATGCTGCTGGCGGCGTGAAAAACGGTGGCAGTCCGGCCGCCAAGATCCGGAACGCATTAAATACGGAGTGGCCGAAATGTTGACGGACGGCACTGGGACCTCACAGGTCATGGCCGGACTTGACCGGGCCATCTGTACCGGCACTGCGGCCTGCCAAGATGGCCGGGTCACTCCCCGGATCAAGTCCGGGGACGGCCGTGACAGATTCGCGGCGACGCCGAGCCTGCCCTAAGGGTCAACCTTTAGGGCGCCTGGTATAAGGCATCGCAAATCCCTCCCCGCCTCGGCGTCTCTGCGGCAACGCTTCCTGCACGCTATGCGCGCGCTCCGGCCTGCCCGTAGGTTCTATACCGTTCGTGGGCTGCGCGCATTTCGTCAGCCTGCAGTAATCGGACCGTGCCAGCCGAGCGCGCCAGCAAGTACTGGCGGCACAGCGTCTCCAGAACAATCGCCGCAGCCAGCGCGCGGTCCGCATTCGGTGCATGGACGATCATGCCGTGGTTGGCCAGCAGACACGCGGTGCGCCCGGCAAGTGCCGCAACCGCGAGCCGCGCCAGTTCAGGCGTGCCGAAGGTAACGTAGGGCGCGCAGCGCACATCGTCGCCGCCGAAATTCGCCACCATGTAGTGGAACGGCGGCAACGCCTCGTTCAAACAGGCCAGCGCCGTGCAGGCGTCGGCATGTGTGTGCACGACGCACTGCGCCGATGGATAGGCGAGATAGATCGCCGTATGCATCGCCCATTCGCTGGACGGCGCCGCTGCACCCTTCGCGTCGCCGGCAAGGGTCATCGCCACAAGCCCATCGGATCGCAGCGTGTCCGCCGAACATCCGGAGGGCGTGATGATCATGCCCTTGCGAATGCGATGGCTCACATTGCCAGAACTGCCGGCATTCAGCCCGCGGCCGGCCAGTTCTCGATAAACAGCCACGACCTTTCGACGCGCGTCGGCCTCCGATACAATTGCGTCATCCCCGCGAAGGCGGAGACCGAGCGCCTGCTGCGGACCTGATCCGGGGCCGGGTCCCCGCGTTCGCGGGGGTCGCAATTGACGGGCTTCCGTCACATCAGAAACACGCCCTTGCCGTCCGACTGATGGTCGAACAGCTTGTACGCCTCCTCGGCCTGATCGAGCTTCCAGCGATGGGTGAACAGCCGGTCCACGTCGATGTTGCGCTCCACCACGAACTGCGCGCATTCGGCCTGGATAATGTTTGAAAACGTCCACGACGCGATCAGCGTGAGCTGCCGACGCAGCAGATGTGGGCTTACATCGACCGTCACGTTGCCGCCTTCACCGACGAAGCACATGGTGCCCCACACCTTGGTGCTGCGAATGGCGTTCAGCCGCGCTTGCGGATTGCTCGAGGTATCCAGCGTCAGGTCGGCGTAGCGGCCATGTGTCAGGTCCTTGATCGCCGCCACCGGATCGTTTGATCCGGGGTCAACCACTTCATCCGCGCCGAATTCCTTCGCGCGTTCCAGCCTCTGCGGGTTCACGTCGAGTGCGATCACCCGCGCGCCCATCGCCTTCGCGAATTGCGTGCCGGCCAGACCGACCGGTCCCTGGCCAAAGATCGCGATGATGTCGTTGCCTGACAGCCGCATCCGGCGCAGCGCACTGTACGCCGTGCCAGACCCACAGGAGATCGCCGCGCCGGCTGAGAAGCTGATCTCGTCCGGCAACGGCACCAGGGTGTTCGCCGGCACCTTCAGATACTTCGCGTGGCCGCCATGCGCGTTGCTCCCATAGACCTTCACCGGCACTTCCTGGCACAGCTGCTGCCAGCCGGAGCGGCAATGATTGCACTGCGTGCATCCCTGGTAGTGGTGCACCATCACCCTCGCGCCGACACGAGCCTCCTTCTCCGATACGCCGGGACCGACGGCGGCAACCACGCCGCAGGGTTCGTGGCCGGCGATCACCGGATCCGGGTTCTGCGGGAAGCCGGTCGCCTGGCGACTCTCGCCCTTCGGCCGACGGTACTGATGCAGGTCGCTGCCGCACATGCCGGACGCCTTCATCTCGACCACCACTTCGTCCGGCCCAGGGGTCGGATCCGGGAATTCCATCGTCTCCAGGTCACGACCGCCGGTGAATACTACGCCGCGCATGCTGTCCTCCCTTGATTCTATCGTTCGATGTTACCGCGGCGCCTCGGGCGTAGGGAACAGCAGCGGGAACGCGCTGTGCACGTGTGGCGCCGTCACCGATGGCGCGCCGAAATGCAGCAGCGACCGGTTGAGTTCCGCCAGGCTTCTCGCCCCTGCCAGGGCCATCGCGATGCGGACCTCCTCCTCAAGTAGTTCCAGCAGCCGGTGCACGCCGGCATCGCCTTCCGCCGCCAGCGCGTAGCAATACAACCGGCCCACCGCGACCGCATCGGCGCCGAGCGCGATTGCCTTCACCACGTCGGTGCCGCGCGCGAAGCTGCCGTCGATCATCACACGCGCCCGGCCGCGCACCGCGTCCATCACTTCGGGCAGCACGTCCATCGAGCCGCGGCCATGGTCGAGCTGGCGTCCGCCATGGTTCGACACGTACACCACGTCCACACCATGCTCGCACGCAATCGCTGCGTCCTCGGCCGTGGCGATGCCTTTCAGGATCAGCGGAATTTGGTGTCTGTCCTTGAACCGCTTCACGTTCTCCCAGGTGAAGCCGGCCTGGTGCGAATGGCCCGTCGCCGCCGCACGCCACGGTTTGACGAAGCGCGCCGTTATATCGCGCTCGCGCCGACTGTACGATGCGGTGTCCACCGTGATGCAGAACGCATTGTAGCCGGCGCCCACGGCGCGGTGCACGATGTCGTCCACCCATGCATCGTCGCCGCGCACATAGAGCTGAAAGATCTTCGGTCCGGTCGCCGCCTTCGCGGCCTCCTCGAGGCCGGGGCTGGTCACGGAACTCACGATGATGGGCACGCCAAATTCCGTCGCGCCGCGGCCGGCGGTGGCGGCTCCGCCCGGATCGAACGATTCCAACGAACCCACCGGCGCCAGCATGACCGGCAGCCGCAGCTTCATGCCGAGAAAATTCGTGGAGCAGTCCACCTTGGAGACATCGCGCAGCACACGCGGCCGCAGCGCGATCGCGTCCAGCGCCGCGCGGTTGCGTCGCAATGTCGTCTCACTCTCGGTGGCGCCGATCAGGTAGCCCCAGATGTTGCTGTCGAGCTTGGCCCGCGCAACCGGGATGAATTCGTGCAGGCACTGGTAGTCGCCGGTCAGTTCGGTCAGATGTGGCGCTTCGGGCATCGGTCTCTCCGGAGTTGCGATCGGTGATGCACATCATGCGGCGACTGCCGCGGGCGTGGTAGTGAACGGCCCGAGCGGCTTGGTCTCCGGCATCAGTGCCCAGAGCACCGCCACCGCCGCGAACCCGACGATCGTCAGGCCAAGGAACGCGGCCGGTGCGCCCAGCGTGTCGGCCACCCATCCGGCAAGCGTCGTGCTGAACATGGCGCCGAGGCCGATCGCCAGATTGAGCGAGCTGATTGCCAGATTGAGATAGCCGCTCTTCCGCGTGAGGTCGGCGGCGATCAGTGGGATCATCAAGCCGAACACGGCGCCGCTGACTCCGTCCAGCGCCTGCATGACCACGAGCGGTCCGGCGCTCGGCATAGTGACGAACAGCAGTCCGCGCAACGGCAATGCGGCAAAGCCGAACAGCAGAACGGGGCGGCGGCCGACGCGCTCCGCGAAACGGCCGACAAAGGGCGAAAACACTGCGACGATAATCTGGGGAACGATAATTGCGGCGGACACCGTGAACCCCGTGTCGGTACTGCGCTTCGCCAGTTCATTGAGGGCGAGCGGCAGCATGGCGGCGTTGGCGAAGCTGAACAGCATGGCGCAGACTGCGAAGGTGTGCAGGCCCCCCTCGTCGAATATGTGCCACGGGTGATGCTTCCGCCGCAGCCGCTCCTTCGGATGCAGCAGCGCCGGGTGGTCGTCGTCCGCGACACGGTCCGCGGACCGGAACAACGGCAGGCACGCCAGTGCCGGAATGACCATCGCGGCGGTTGCAATGAACACGGCACGTTCCGACACGTAGGATGCGAGGGCACCCAGCGCCGCAGCGGCGGTCGCGTTGCCGAGCGAAGCATATCGTGCGTTGACGCCCAGCCGTTCGCTGAAGGCCGCGTGGCCAACCAGCACCAGCGTCAGCGCGGCGATTGCGGGGTCCAGGATGCAGCTGCCGACGGCGTGTATGGCCTGCGCCAACCAGACCGGGCCTGGCGTCGGATGCATGATCAGCACGAGGGCACTGACACCGACCAGCAGCAGGCCGAGGCCGTTGGCGAGCCGTTTCTGGTGGATGAGATCGACGAGCGTACCGGCGGGCAGTTGCGAAATGAGAACGGCACCGGTTCCGACGCTGAGGGCGAAGCCGATATCGACCTGGCTCCAGCCTTGCTCGGTCAGATAGACCGAGAAGAACGGCCCGAAGCCCGTCTGGACTGCAGCGATGAAGAAGCTCAGTCCGTTGAGGCCGAGCCGGCAGCGCAGCGGTTGCATGGGTTTGTCGGACGATTCCTGGGCGTGAACGATGGTTGTGGCCGCGGACAGCAAAAAGGCCGGGCGGTTTCCCGTCCGGCCTCCATGCTACGGCCCGCCCAGCCGGATGTCAGCCGATAACGGCACGCAGGCGCGGTGCGCGCTCCAGGCAAAGCTCTTCGTAGATGTCCAGGTAGTCTTCGGCCATGCGCCGCGCCGTGAAGCGGCGCTCGAACTGCCCGCGGACCTCGCTGCGATCCAGCTCTGCCAGCCGATCCAAGGCGGCCACGGCAGTGGCTTCATCGTGCACGATGAAGCCACTGACGCCGTCATCAATCACTTCGGGCACCGAGCCGCGGTTGAACGCGATCACCGGTGTGCCGCAAGCCATCGCTTCGATCATCACGAGACCGAACGGTTCCGGCCAGTCGATCGGGAACAGCAGCGCGTGGGCACCCGACAAGAATGCCGGCTTCTGCGCGTCGTTTATCTCACCAATGAATTCGACCCACGGGCTGGCATCGATCAGAGGCTTTATCTGGCTGTCGTAGTATTTTTTATCCGCGTTATCGACCTTCGCGGCAATCATCAGCTTCATGCCGGCGGCACCCGCGATGCGGATGGCCTTGTCCACGCCCTTCTCCGGCGAGATGCGACCCAGGAAGGCCAGGTACTGCTGCCTTACCGGCTGCGGCGTGAGCAGACCTGCCGGCATGCCGTGATACACTGTACGGATCCAGTTGAGGTCGGGGATCGGGCGGCGCTGGCTGTCCGAGATCGACACGAACGGCGCGTCGAACTCCTCATAGACATCTTTGAATTCGGGGATGTCGAGCCGTCCGTGCAGCGTCGTCAGGAACGGCGTGCGCTGGCGCGTGAACAGCGACAACGGAAAGTAGTCGGTGTGAAAGTGCAGCACGTCGAACTCGTCGGCACGGCGATAGATCCGCTCCATCATCCGCATATAGATGGCGATCCAGTCGATGACGGTCGGATCCAGCCGCAGCGCCTGGTCGCGCATCGGCGCCAGCGTTGCTGACGTGACTGAATCACCACTGGCGAACAGGGTCACGTCATGACCCATCGCGACCAGCTCCTCGGTGAGGGAATAAACAACGCGCTCGGTACCACCGTACAGCTTTGGCGGCACCGCTTCGAAAAGCGGAGAAATTTGAGCAATGCGCATGGAGACAGGCCCCGACTTATATTTGCGATCAACAGTATTCAGCGCTGCTTTTCTGACGCTTGACTTTGCACAGGGGCCGCGCTTATCAATTACTCGTTATAGATAGCGAATGTGGCAAAAAATCGGCGGGTTTTCTGCCGAAAATGGCCACCAGGCCGGGTGAAATGACGGAGAATGCGGCGGAATTTGGGCGAAACGCGGTCGGGTTGTCGCATCTGCGCGCGCGCCCGGCTGGGTTCCTTTGGCGGTACGTGCGACTGCATCCATGGGGTCACGCGATTGTTTTCGTTTCGGTTTTGGTCGCCGTCGCCTGTGCCGTCTCGGCGCAGTACGGGCTCAAGCATCTGATCGACATCGTCGCCGCCGGCCCAACCATGGACGGCCGCGTCTGGTGGGCCTTCGCTCTGCTGTGCTCACTGGTCGCGGCGGACAACCTGCTATGGCGCGTCGCCGGCTGGGCAGCCGCATATACGTTTGTGGCGGTCACCGGCGATATCAGGCGCGACTTGTTCGCACATCTCTCCGGTCACTCGCCGAGCTATTTCGCCGAACGCCTGCCGGGTGCGCTGGCCAGCCGCATCACCGCGACCGCCAATGCCGCCTTCATCACCGAGAACACCGGGTCCTGGAACGTGCTGCCGCCATGCGTCGGCGTGGTCTGCGCCATCATCTTCATCAGCTTCGTGAACCTGACGATGGCCGGCGCGCTGGTCGCCTTCGCGGCCGGTCTTGGCGCGCTGGTGTTCTACCTCGCACGTCGCGGGACGCCGTTGCACCGCAGCTTCGCATCCAAGGCGGCGGCGGTTGATGGGGAACTTGTTGACGTGATCGGCAACATGGGCGTCGTACGGGCCTTCGGCGCAACGTTCCGCGAGCAGAAGCGCATCGGTGCCACGATCGGCGTCGAGATGGGAGCGCGACGCACCAGTCTGCTCTACCTGGAGCGGCTGCGGCTGATCCATGCCGTCATCACCGCAACACTGATCGCCGGTGTGGTCGCCTGGGGGATTCTGCTGTGGCAGCAGGGAGAGGCGACGGTGGGCGACCTCGTGCTGATCACCGCGCTCTCGCTCGGCATCCTGCATTCCACCCGTGATCTCGCCGTGGCCCTGGTCGATCTGACGCAGCACATCGCGCGACTGGAGGAGGCGATCGGCTCCCTGCTGACCGAGCATGAACTCCCGGACCGACCGGATGCGAGGCTGCTGCTGCCAGGACCCGGCGAGGTGACATTCGAGCAGGTTCGTTTCGCGTACCCCGGGCGCGCATCGGGTACTGCGCGAGTTCGACCTGACCATCGAGCCGGGACAGCGCGTCGGGCTGGTGGGCTATTCGGGCGCCGGCAAGTCAACCGTGCTGGCGCTGCTTCAGCGTTTCTATGACATCGAGGGCGGACGCATCCTGATCGACGGACAGGACATTCGCGACGTGACACAGGAAAGCCTGCGCGCCACCATGGCGATCGTGCCGCAGGACATCAGCCTGTTCCATCGCACCGTGCTCGAGAACATCCGTTACGCGCGGCCCGACGCGCCGGAGGAAGACGTGCTGGCCGCGGCCGAGATGGCGCACTGCCGCGAGTTCATCGAGGCGCTGCCCGATGGCTTCGCCACCATGGTTGGCGACCGCGGTGTGAAGCTGTCGGGCGGACAGCGTCAGCGTCTGGCAATTGCCCGTGCCCTGCTGAAGGACGCACCGATCCTGCTGCTGGATGAGGCCACCAGCGCGCTGGACAGCGAGAGCGAACAGGCGATCCAGGATGCGCTGGACCGGCTGATGCAGGGACGCACGGTGATCGCCATTGCGCATCGCCTGTCGACCCTGACACGATTTGACCGCATCATCGTGATGGATCACGGCCGCATCATCGATGACGGTCCGCCCGATGTGCTGGCGTCACGGCCAGGTCCGTATCGCAACCTGCTGCGCCGGCAGCAACTGCTGGAACCGATCCCGGAAGCGGCCTGAGTGTCGCGTCTGGTCGTCGTCTCCAACAGGGTGGCGCCGATCACGGAAGGTGAACCAACGTCAGGCGGCCTCGCGGCGGGCGTGCTTGATGCGCTGAAGCAGCACGGTGGCATCTGGTTCGGCTGGAGCGGCGAGATTGCCGACGCTCCTGCCTCCGCGGCGATTGCGGAACGGACGGTGGGGCCGATCACGCTGTTCACCGTGGATCTGTCGCGCCGCGACTACGACGAGTTCTATCGTGGCTTCGCCAACGGAACGCTGTGGCCGACACTGCACTACCAGGTCGGTCACGCGCGTTTCAGCTGGACCGAGTTCGCCGGCTATCGCCGGGTGAACGAACGGTTCGCGCGGGCGCTCGCCGAACTGGTGCGACCGGATGACCTGATCTGGGCGCACGACTATCATTTGCTGTGCCTGGCGGAGGCGTTGCGTGCGGCGGGGCTGCGCAACCGGATAGGGCTGTTCCTGCACACGCCCTTCCCCGCTCCCGCGGTCTTCATGACCGATCCGGCGCACGCCGAACTGATCCGCGCTATGTGCCGGTTCGACCTGTTGGGGTTCCAGACTGAAACCGACCGAACTGCCTTCACCGACTACGTCGTGCGCGAAGCGGGCGGTACAGCACTGGATGAAGAGTTTCTGAGTGCGTTCGGCTGCACTTTGCGGACCGGCGTTTACCCGATCGGCGTGCGTGTGGGCGAAGTGCGCGAAGAGGCTGCGGCGCCCACCAACCGCCGTTATGCGTCGCGGTTGCGCACCAGCCTGCTTGGGCGCCCACTGATCCTCGGCGTGGACCGGCTCGACTATTCTAAGGGCCTCCGCCAGCGCTTCACCGCATTCGAGCGATTTCTGGAGCACCACCCGCATCACCACGGCCAGGTGGTGTTCATGCAGGTCGCGCCGCCATCACGTGGCGACATCGAAACCTATCGCGAGATCCGTCGTGAACTGGAAGCCGAGGCCGGACGGATCAACGGACGCTTTGCCGAAGTGGATTGGATGCCGCTGCGCTACCTGAACCGCGGCTTCGCGCGCAATGCGCTTATGCCGCTATATGCTGAGGCGCGGGTTGGACTGGTGACCCCGCTGCGCGATGGGATGAACCTGGTGGCGAAGGAATACGTTGCCGCACAGGATCCGGCAGATCCGGGCGTTCTCGTGCTGTCGCAGTTCGCCGGCGCGGCGCGCGAACTTGCTGCGGCGCTGATCGTTAATCCGTACGACGAGGCAGGAATTGCCGGGGCACTGGATCGTGGGCTCACGATGGATCAGGACGAACGGCGCGAGCGCCACACTGCGATGCTTGGGGTGATGCGCCGCAACAGCGTGGACGCCTGGCGCGATCGGTTCGTGACGGACTTGCGCGGTTGACGAACTCCCTCCCCGCGATGAGCTCCCTCTCCCGCGAGGCGGGGGGAGGGTTGGGGAGAGGGCGCCGCAGGATTGGCAACACTTGCGGACGGGCCGCTATACTGGCGGGTAGGTTCAGGCAGGAGTGTCGAACGATGAGCATCAGCATCCGTCAGGTCCATCCCGTCTTCGTCGGCCAGGTGTCCGGCTTGGACATCACGCGGCCGCTCGCGACGGATGATGTGGCTGCCATCGAGGCGGGCATGGACCGCCATGCCGTCCTGGTGTTTCGCGACCAGTCGTTGACCGATGAACAGCAACTGGAGTTCAGCCGCAATTTCGGCGAACTGGAGGTCACGCTGGCCGGCCAGATGGCCAAGCCCGAGGACCGCCGGCTTGGTGACCGGCTGGAACTCGGCGACATTTCCAACCTCACCGCGCAGAATGAACTGCGCGCGCGTGACGACAGCCGCCGGATGTATGCGCTGGCCAACCGGCTTTGGCACTCCGACGCGTCGTTCCGCGCCATAGGTGCCGGCTATACGTTGCTGCATGGGCGGGTTATTCCGGGCAAGGGCGGCAATACCGAATTCGCCGACATGCGCGCTGCCTATGATGCGTTGGACGATGCGACGAAGGCGGAGATCGAAGACCTTGTCACCGAGCACTCGATCGTCTTCTCACGGGAGCAGATCGGGTTTTCCGACTATGGCGAAGGCAACGCCGACAAGCTCCGTCCGGTGCAGCACCGTCTGGTGATCACGCACCCTGTGAGCGGTCGCAAGTCGCTATATCTGTCGTCGCATATCGGCGGCATCATTGGTTGGCCGATGCCGGAGGCACGCGCCTTCATTCGCGACCTGATCGAGCATGCGACCCAGCCGGAATTCGTTTATGCGCATGAGTGGCGGGTGAACGATCTGGTAATGTGGGACAACCGCACCGTCATGCACCGTGCGCGCCGCTTCGATGACCTGCGAGAAGTACGCGACCTGCGGCGCACGTCGATCAAAGGCACCGGCCTGACGGTCGAACTGACGACGGCTCAGGCGGCGGAGTAATCGCCATGACGATCGGTATCCGCCAGATCAATCCGGCGTTCGCGGGCGAGGTGTCCGGCGTGGACATCACACGCCCGATCGGACGCGATGAGGTTGCGACGATCGAGGCGGGCATGGACCGCCATGCCGTTCTGGTGTTCCGCGACCAGCGCCTGACCGACGAGACGCAACTGGCGTTCACGCTGAACTTCGGCGACCTGGAGCATACGCGCGGCAACGCCATCACCAAGCCGGAGGAACTGCGGCTCGATCCGGCGTTCGCCGATGTATCCAACCTCGACAAGAACCATCAGCCGTTAGCGCGCGACAGCCGACGCCGACTGTATGCGTTGGGCAACCGTCTGTGGCATTCGGACAGTTCGTTCCGTGCCGTCCCGGCGACCTATTCGCTGCTGTCGGGACGCATCGTTGTGGACAAGGGCGGCGAGACCGAGTTCGCCGACCTGCGCGCCGCCTACGATGCGCTGGATGCGGCGACCAAATCCGAGGTCGAGGACCTGGTCTGCGAACATTCGCTGATGTACTCGCGTGGGCAATTGGGATTCAGCGAATTCGCCGACGACGAGCGCGAGGCGATGCGGCCGGTGCGCCAGCGCCTGGTGCGCACGCACCCCGTCACCGGGCGAAAATCACTGTTCCTGGCTGCGCACATTGGTACCATCGTCGGCTGGCCGATACCCGAGGCGCGCGCCTTCATCCGCGATCTGATGGAGCACGCAACGCAGCCGCAGTTCGTCTATTCGCACAAATGGCGACAATGGGACCTGGTGATGTGGGACAATCGTCAGGTCATGCACCGCGTGCGAAGGTTCGACGACACCAAGGTGCGCGATATGCGGCGCACCACCGTGGGCGGCACGGCGATGACAGCGGAACAGGAAGCCCGCGCCGCCGAATGATAGCCTGGAGGATAGCACCGTGCCCGCCACCATACGACAGATCACACCTACATTCGCCGGCGAAGTGTCCGGGATCGACATCACGCAGCCCCTGTCGCGCGAAGACGTGGCGGCGATCGAGGCGGGCATGGACCGCTACGGCGTCCTGGTGTTCCACGACCAGCGCCTGACCGACGACGCGCAGCGGGCGTTCACGCGCAACTTCGGCACACTGGAGGCATCGCCCGGCGGCAACATCACCAAGCCACACGAACGCCGCCTGCCACTCGACATGCAGGACGCGTCCAATCTGGACAGGGACCAGAAACCTCTGGCGCGCGACGACCGGCGGCGGATGTTCAACCTCGGCAACCGGCTATGGCATTCGGACAGCTCGTATCGCGCGGTACCCGCGAAGTATTCGCTGCTGTCCGGGCGGATCGTGGTGGACCACGGCGGACATACTGAATTCGCCGACATGCGCGCCGCCGACGACGCGCTGGACGATGACACGAAGGCCGAGATCGAAGACCTGGTCTGCGAACATTCGCTGATGTTCTCGCGTGGTTCGCTCGGCTTCACAGAGCTGACGGCGGACGAGCGGGCGATGTTCGAGCCGGTGCGTCAGCGACTGGTGCGCGTGCATCCCGTGACCGGACGGAAGTCGCTGTTCCTGTCGTCACATGGCGGCACAATTGTGGGTTGGCCGGTGCCGGAGGCGCGCGCCTTCCTGCGCGATCTGGCCGAACATGCGACGCAGAGGCAGTTTGTCTATTCCCACAAGTGGCGGCAGTGGGATCTGGTGATCTGGGACAATCGCCAGACCATGCACCGCGTGACGCGTTTCGATGAGTCGCAGGTGCGCGACATGCGGCGCACGACGGTTGCCGGCGATGCGATGACGGTGGCTCAGGCAGCTTGACCACAGATCCCGATAACGCCGGAGTCCGGCTCAGTCGCTTGCGCGCGTCCGCCGCGTCATCCTTCGCCCGAGAATTCTGCCAAGCGCTCGCCAATCGCCTGCACCGAACGCCATGGCCGCCGCGCCGTAAGCCACCAGCCCCACGCCGACCAGTGCTGCAAGCGCTGCCGCGCGGGCCGGCCCATGTGGCGGCGTCGCGAACAGCACCCGCTGCGTTATCCACAAAGCCACGCCCATCGCGCCGGTCGCCAGCAGCATTCCCGCCGCCCGCCGTCTCAACTGCGCGTCCAGCCGCAGCAATCCCCGCCGTGCCAGCACCAGTCCAAGGCCGGCCACATTGAAGATCGCCGCCAGGCTGGTCGCCAGAGCCGGGCCGATGTGCTGCAGCGGGACCATGAAGGCGACATTCATCGCCAGGTTCAGCGCCACCGCCGCTACGCCGATCTTCACCGGCGTCGCCGTGTCACCGCGCGCGAAGAAGCCCGGCGCCAGTACCTTCACCAGCACGAACGCCGGCAACCCCAGCGCATAGGCAGCCAGCGACTGGGACGACAGGCGCGCGCTCTCGGCGTCAAACGCGCCGCGGCCAAACAGCACCCACATCACCGGGTAGGCGCTCACGATCAGTGCCAGTGCGGCCGGCAGGGTGAGGAACAGCGCGTATTCGATCGCCCGGTTCAGTGTGCCGCGTGCCGCCTCCCCCTCCCCGGCGCGCACCTGACGCGATAGCAGCGGCAGCAGCGCCGTGCCGACCGCGGTGCCGATGACGCCCAGCGGAAGCTGCTGCACCCGGTCGGCGTAGTAAAGCAGCGACACGGTTCCAGGCGGCAGCAAACTTGCGATGATCACATCGACCGCCAGATTGAGTTGGGTCACGCCCGCGCCGACCAGGCCGGGCAGCATACGGCGCAACAGGATTCGCATGCGCGGCGTGAGCCGTGGACGAGGCAGTGCCAAGGGCATGCCGGCCCGCGAGGACGCCCACAGCAGCAACGCCAGTTGTGCGACGCCGGATGCGGTCACGCCCCATGACAGCGCGTGGCCCGCGGTCGGCACGTAAGGCGTCAGCCCCAGCATGAAGGCGATCGAGATTGCGTTGAACAGCACATAGGAAGCAGAGGCCGCGGTGAACCGTTCGAGCCCGTTCAGCACGCCCGACACCAGCGCGGCGAGACAGATCAGGAGCAGATAGGGAAACGTGATGCGCGACAGATCCACCGCAAGAGCGAATTTTTCGGGCGTTGCGGCGAAACCCGGCGCCAATACCGCCATCATCTGCGGCATGAAGACCTCGCCGATGACGGTCAGCACCCCGAGCCAGAACGTCATCACCGCGAACGCCTCGGTAGCGAACTGTCGCGCCGCCTGCGGCCCCTCGGCTGCGAGCAGTCCGGAGAACTCGGGAACGAAGGCGGCGTTGAAGGCGCCCTCGCCGAACAGGCGGCGGAACAGGTTGGGCAGTTTCAGCGCGACGAAGAAGGCATCGGCGATCGGGCCGGCGCCGAGCATCGCCGCGATCAGCATGTCGCGCGCGAAGCCGAGCAGACGGCTTGCCATGGTCCAGCCGCCGACCGTCAATATGCCTCGGAGCATTGGGGCGGTCTAAAGCGAAATCGGCTGGAGGGAAAACGCCGAGACCCCCTCCCCCCAGCCCCCTCCCGCAACGGGAGGGGAAGTGCTGCTGGTTCTCTCCCTCCCCTTACAGGAGGGGGCTGGTAGGAGGGGACACCGATCCACCATTATTCAACCCGCCGCGGCCGTGCCAGCAGCCCGGCGATCGCCTCGGCCAACGTCGTGCGGCCGGCGAGCAAATCGGCCACTGCCGCGCAGATTGGCATATCCACCCCGGCGGCGCGGGCCACCAAGGCGGGTGCCGTGGCGACACCCTCGGTCACCGCGCTGCGGGCCGCCAGAACATCGTCCAGCCGTTCGCCGCGTCCTAACGCCAGGCCCAGGCTGAAATTACGGCTCGCCGGACCCGTGCAGGTCAGCAACAGATCGCCGAGGCCGGACAGACCCATCACCGTCTCCGAACGTCCCCCCAGCGCGACAGCCAGCCGGGCGAGTTCGGCCAGGCCGCGGGTGATCAGGGCCGCACGGGCGTTCTCGCCAAGGCCCGCACCGATCACCGCCCCTGCCGCGATCGCGATCACGTTCTTCGCGGCGCCGCCCACCTGTGCGCCGACCGGATCGTCATTGCCGTACAGACGAAAGGAAGGCGTGGCGAGCAAGGCCGTCAGCCTGTCGCGCACCACGCCATCCGCCGCGGCGACGACCGAGGCGGCGGGCAGGCCCGCAGCGACCTCATGGGCAAAGTTGGGTCCGCTCAACACGGCGGTCGGCGCGCCCGGTCGCAACGCCGCGATGACTTCCAGGGGCAGGCGCAGCGAACCGGCCTCGACGCCCTTGATGCAGGCGACAAGCGGCGCGGCGGGCGTGGGCAGACGTTCCAGCACGCCCCGCAGGTGCTGCATCGGCACCACGAGCAATACGATGTCGGCGGATGTCGGCAACGCGTCCACGACCTGCACCCGGTCCGGCAGGATGTGGCCGGGTAGACGCGGGTTCTCCCGGCTCATGGCGATAGCCTGTGCCCGTGCGGGATCGCGTGCCCATAGGGTCACGTCTGTACCGGCGCGAGCCGCCTGGATTGCAAGCGCGGTGCCCCAGGCCCCGGCACCGACCACCACGACGCTACTCATCGGCGATCCGCCTGATCGTCGCATTTCCACCGGCTTCGCGATCGCCAAGCCGATCCAAAAGCGCGGTCAGGATCGGCTGCGCTTCCTGTTCGAATCGGTAGGGCGGGTTCACCACCAGCATGCCACAACCATTGAGCCGCCCCGGATCGACCGGCTCGCGCAGGCAGAGTTCGGCTGCGACGATGTCGCGGATACCTCCTTCCTGCAGGCGCGTCAGGAACATGCGCGAGGGCGCCCGGTGCTTGATCGGATACCATGCGACGAACACTCCGGTTCTGAATCGCAGATGACCGGCGGCAAGGCCAACCGCCAGATTGCTGAATTCGTGTGGATCCTCGAAGGGCGGATCGATCAGGACGAGACCGCGGCGTTGCTTCGGCGGCAGGAGTGCGCCCAGCGCCTCCCATGCGTCGCGTTGATGCACCGCGACCAGGCGATCATGCGCGAAGCATTTGCGCAAGGCAGCGATATCCGAGGACTGCAGTTCGCAGCAGGCCATACGATCGTCTGGGCGCAGCAAGGCCCGCGTGAGCGTCGGGGAGCCGGGATACAGGCCAAGCGACCGAACCAGTCCGACATAATCGGTCAGCGATCGGGGCGTATCATCAAGCAATCTGGCAATTCCCATCAGCCACTCGCCGGTGCGCACCGCCGGACCGCAATCGAGATTGTAACGACCGCCGCCGGCATGCGTGTCCAGCACGAACAGCGGACCCGGCTTGCGCATCAGCGCGCGCAACAGCCACACCAGCACCGCATGCTTCACGCAGTCCGCGAAATTTCCGGCATGGAAGGCGTGCCTGTAGTTCACCTACTAGAACATTCCATCAATTACGGCCGCGGCTCAACTTATGGTCGTCCTCGCGTTCCCGGTCGAGCACGCGAGACTGACGCCGTCGTCGCGCACCGCCAGCAGGCACGCCATCTGGGCCAGTAAAGAACCCGCCTACTCCTCGGGTGTGCTCGTGCCGAGCCCTAAACATTGCAGAGTGGCAGGGACCATCGCGCACAGCAGGGCCGTGCCAATCTGAACAGTACAACCTTTTTTCATCGCCGCACGGTGCAACGGAGCGAATTCCTCATTCTTCATGACGACTTCACCAACGAATGTTTTCAGTGCGATCCTGGAGACATTGGCACGGCGCCGGTCCCGTGTCGGCAACGACTGTTGATGACGGGCCTCGTAGCCCCTTCCCAACACTCTGTCATGAGGTTGCATGACGCATTCTCCGGTCAGATCCGGGCTGGATGCAGCCGGGCCTGTATCGCCATTCGCACAGCGGCGTTGGCAGCGCCAAAGCCCGCGTAGCCATCCCTCCGTTCGACAATCTCGAAGAAGAACCGGTCCTGGAAGGAGTTGGTGTAGGTATGCCGAAATTCGCCGAGTGCGTCCCTGTCGTAAAGCAGGCCCAATCGTTCCAGCTCCGCCGTGGCGGCGGCGTCCAGGCCAAGTCTGGCCGAGACGTCCTCGTAATAGCTGCCGGGAATGGAAAGTTTAGGCGCCTCCGACCGTTCCAAACGATCGACGGCAAGCGCTGCGTCCGCGGTGGCGAATGCGATATGGTGCACGCCGGCACCTGCGAAAGTGGACACGAAACGGTTGGTGACTGTGTCCCGCGCCTCGGAGACATTGAAGGTCAGCCGCAAGGTGCCGGTCCGGTTCACCATGGCCCGGCTCTGGATCAGGCCGTATGGGTCGGGCAGGTCCCACAGCGGTTGCGGCTCGAGCCCGAACAGTGCGCGCCAAAACAGGATATAGGTGTCCATTCGCCCGGCCGGCAGCGCGATGGCCAGGTGGTCTATAGTGTCCAGTCCGGCGGTTTCCGGCTCGGTGGGCAGGGGATGAAAATCCTCGTTCCAGAACGTCGACCAGGAAGAGTCACGCCCCACAAGATAGATCAGTGTCCCGTCCGGGCCGCGAACCGCCGGGATCTGGCGCTCGCCTTCGCCGATCCGCTCTCGCCAGTCAGGGACGAGGAGCGCGCGCGCCCGGGCTACCACGCGCGCGGGATCGTCCACCCGTAGCGCCATGGCGCACACCGATGCTCCGTGGTGCTGGAAATGTTCGTACGCCGCACTGTCCGGCTCGCTGTTCAGGACGAGATTGATGCGCCCCTGGCGGTACAGCTCGACCGACTTCGACCGGTGACGGCCGGCATGCTGGAAGCCCAGACGGCGCAGGAGACCTGCCAGTTCCTCGCTCGCGGCGGTGTCCACGGCAAACTCCAGGAATTCGATGCCGTCGACCTCGGGCAGTATCGGCAAAGCTTCCGGGCCGGTCGCCTGCGCCTCGGCCAGGATCAATGAGCGCAGCCCGTCGCGCGCGATCATCCGAGCCGGGGCGGACCGGAAATTGTCGTTGAACACCTCGAGCGACAACGGCCCGCGATAGCCGCTGGCCAGGACAGCGCGCACGAAACCTTCGATCGGGAGCTCACCCTGGTAGGGGAAATTGCGGAAGTGTCGGCTCCAGGACAGAACGTCCATCGACAGGCGCGGCGCGTCGGCCAACTGCACGAAGAAGATCCTGTCGCCCGGAATGTCGGCCAGCCCCGACGGGTCGTCGTTCAGGGCCAGCGTGTGAAAACTGTCCACGATAAGGCCGAGGGCCGGATGTCCGGCCTGCTGGAGGATGTTCCATGCGTGCCTCCAAAGTCGCACGTGCCGCGCCCAGCTCAGTGCCTCGTAGCCGATTCGAAGCCCGCGGCGGGCCGCCCGCTCGGCCATCACGGCGAGGTCCGCCGCGGCGCGCGCATCGTCGTCCAGCGCAGCGGCATGCGTGTTGCTGCACACCAGCACAAGATCGGTACCCAGTTCCTGCATGGTGTCGAACCTGCGCTCCGCGCGATCCAGGTTCCGGCTGCGCTGCGGCTCGGGCATCGCCTCGAAGTCGCGAAACGGCTGATAGATGTCGATGGCGAGGCCAAGGTTCTCGCAGATATGCCTGACATCGGCAGCCGAGCCGTCGAACGTCAGCAGATCGCTTTCCATGATCTCGACACCGTCGAAGCCGACCGTGGCAGCGGCCTCCAGCTTGTCCACCAGAGAGCCGCTGAGTGCCACGGTCGCAATGGACTTGCGGAGGGGCTGCGCGTGCTGCGCGACGGTGCTGGTGGGTTCAGGCAATGTCGATCTCCTTGCCTGTCGCCGCGGCCTGTTTGACTGCCGCGACAACCTTGAGCGTGTTCAACTAACGCGTCATCCCCGCGAAAGCGGGCACCCCGTCGTGGCCTGGATGCCTCATTCCAGTGGCGCTTCGCATCGGCCAGTATTTTATGCCCGTAGATGTGCGGTTGGCGGTTGCCCGTCTGTTCACGTTCGGACCGTTCATTACGAAGACAAGGGGGTTCATATTGCATCCTCTTGCCTCACGCGAGTGCCGCAGGCGAACTTGTATCGGCGAGGGCTTGGGCACGCATCCGATCGTAGTCCCGCTTGTCAACCGCAACCGCATCCGGGTCACCGAGGTCGTTCAGGTGAATCCGGGAGGTTTCCCGAGCGCTCCAGACCGCGATGGCCGCGACGATGGTCACAGCGAAGGTGATCGCCCCGATCGTCAGCGGAATGTTGGTCGAGCCGGGCGGCGCCACCGTTGCGAAGAGCGCCGGAAGCAGGGCTGTGATGGTCGTTCCGAGGTTCTGCGAGATGGCCATCGCCGTCACCCGGGTACGGGTCGGAAAGAGTTCGGGGAAGAAGCTTGGAAAAATGGCGTTGTAGCCTTGGTAGATGACGCCCCACATGAGCAGCGACGTAATGATTGCCAGCGGGACGTTCCTGATGCTGATCGCATAGAGATAGACAAACGAGAGCAACCCCGAACCCAGTGCGCCGACGATGACCGGAGGCCGGCGGCCGATCCTGTCCGAAAGGTTGCCGACATAGGGAATGACGATCACCGCCACGATGTTGCCCAGGACCGGGATCCACAGGTACACGTCCTTGTCGAAGCGGATCCCGTAGGCCGCCTGCACCGCGTAGGCTCCGCCGAATATCGTGGCGACCACCGGGATGACATTCATCAGTGCCATGCAGACGACCCGGAGCATGTCCTTCCAGCTGTATTTGAAGGCCTGGATGATCGGCGTCCTCGGGACCCCGCCGTGTTCGCCCTCTTCGGCGAAGGCGGGAGTTTCAGCGACCTCGCGGCGAATGATGTAGCCCGCGACGATGACGACGAAGCTGAGGAAAAACGGAATCCGCCAACCCCAGGACCTGAACGCCTCCTCGGGCAGGTAATGCGCGAGCGGCAGGAAGACCGCCGCGGCGAGGATCTGCCCTGCCTGCACACCCTGGAGGCTGAAGCTCGCGTAGTAGCCGCGCCGGCCGAACGGAGCGTGCTCGAGGATCATCGAACTGGCGCCAGAGATCTCGCCGGCAACCGCGAAGCCCTGGATGAGACGGAGGACGACAAGAAGGATCGGAGCGAGCATGCCGACCTGCTGGTAGGTCGGCAGGAACGCCACGGCCATGGTCGAGAAGCCCATGAGAAACATGCACAGGAGCAGCACCGTCTTGCGGCCGTGCGTGTCGCCCCAGTGCCCGAGGAAGAATGCACCGATGGGCCGGGCGATGTAGCCGACACCGTAGGTCGCCAGCGACGCGATGATGGCGATCTGGGGGTTGTCCGAAGGGAAGAAGACCTGCGGGAATATCAGCGCGGCCGCCGATGCGTAGATAAAGAAGTCATGGTACTCGAGGGCCGAGCCGATCCAGCCGCTCGCGGCTGCCTTCTTGGTCTGATGGGCGCCGTGTGGCTCATGTTCCATGGCGACAGACATTGCAGTCTCCTCCACAATTTATAGGCCGGCATTCCCCGATTCTCAGTCCAACCGTCAGTTGCAAATCTGTATCCCCCGGAGGACGACGGCAAGGTATGCCTGGGTTGTAGGCTCCGCGGGGGCATCCCACGCCGGTCCCGCAGAAGCTTGGCCACGCGGCAGTGCAAGGCCATGGCATCAGCAGGCGTTTCGTTGCCCTCGAACAGCGATGTTGGCGGCTCCACGGGCCTTGGCTAACGTGCGATGTTACAACTCTCCGAATGGCTGGCGCCCACGTTCGACAAATTGCAGGAATCTGGCAATGCACTGGGATATGGTGATTCCTGCTTTGGAGAATGCTCTGGCTTCCATCCGGACCCACCCCAATTGGGGCGACGTTGCCGGCTATCTCGGCGGCATCATGATCCTGTTCTCATTCTTCAAGACGACGATGATCCCGCTTCGGGCGATGGGCGCCATGAGCAATCTCTGCTTCGTCGCCTACGGCTATCTCGATGCTGTGTACCCGATGATGCTGCTCCACGCTGTGCTGTTTCCGCTCAATATCGTGCGGCTTTGCCAGATGGTGAAGTTGGTGCGCCGGGTGCGTACCGCGGCCGAAGGCAACAAGACCATGGACTGGCTGCGTCCGTATATGAGCCGGCGGTTGTGCCACGCGGACGAGGTGCTGTTCCGCAAAGGGGACCGTGCCGACAGCATGTTCTATACGGTGTCCGGACGTTTCCGGCTGATCGAGTCGGGCAACGAACTGCAACGCAACGTTTTTGTCGGCGAACTCGGGATGCTTACCCCGGATGGACGGCGTACCCAGACCTTGCAGTGCATTGAAGCTGGCGAGTTGCTGGTGATCTCCTACGATCGGGTAAAGATGCTCTACTTCCAGAATCCGGACTTTGGGTTTTATTTCATGCAATTGGCGACGGGTCGCCTGTTCGAGAACCTGAAGGCAATGGAACAGCGCGCGCTTGCATCGAGCCCTCGGAGCAGAGACGAAGGGCGAACTGCACAATAAGCAGAACAGGTTGAAGTTGATTACCATGGTCGCGGGCGTGTATCCGTCCGTGGTGCCCACATGGCACCGCAAGCGAGCGCGCAGCGTGATTGTCAAGTCGGATCGATTGTTTGGCGCTTAGCGAGGTCAGGAGGGCCACTGTTCAAGCGGTTGCGCCGGATGTGAAGGGAGGTCGACCACATATTCGGTGCTACGATTGCACTTGTTGGCATGGCATTGGGTGCCTACGGCGGCCACCTGGTCGTGGTGGTCGCCGGTGCCTGTCTCCTCGGGAAACGCCACCGCTCGTCCGAATTTGCAAAGGAATCATTGCGGCGCGCACTTCCGCAGCGAGCTTTTCCAGCGCTTCGACGACCGCTCCATATGCCGATGAATTGTGGTCAATGTTCACAAGCCGATCGGCCGCGGGGCCTGTGTTTCCTTTGAAAACCCAGGCGCCTGATATCCATCATCTGCAAAGCTCATCGCGGCGAACACCAGCTCCTACATCGTCACATGGGTGACGTGCCCCGGTCAGATACTGCGCTGGTGTGTGCCCAACAATAGCCGCCTTTCGAGCCGGTGGTCGACGTAACAGGCGCTCCATCGGAGCACGGTGTGCTGCCAACCGCGCATTCCCCACGAAGGAAGGCGCGTACCATTGGCCCGACAATCGCCGTCGAAAGCACGGGATCACAGTCAGATAGGCTGCATATCGACGCTTCCCGGCGACCTGTGCCATGGTTCGTTGGCGCCGCATCCAACGTAATGTTCTGGGTTCGGCACGCATTGGGCGGGGAGAAGTCCTATCAAGGGCCGGACGGTTGCCTACGGGGGCGCTGCGGGGGGAGGCGGGAGCATCTTCGATGCTCTCGTCAATCAGGTCTCGCCCGAGCCCAGCCAATTGAAAACCACTCTGATGTTCGTTGGCCCAGCGGTCATAGCATTTGTGGTTGCGCTAATTGCTCTGTTCGGCCCCTTCGTTAGCGATGAGATCGAATTCCGCCGCAAATTGCGGATCGCTCAGCAAAAAGCACGCCTGGCAATCGAACAGCGGGATTTGGAAGAGCAGCCAGAGCGACGGCGACTTGAAGAACAGCTGCCTCGTGCTAGCGAGGGCGTTGCGTATCTACTCGAGCAGATGCTGGCGGCGGAGGGCGATCCCAACGCTACGTCACAACAGAAGAAGGAGTGGCGCGCGCTTTTTCACAAAGCCAAGATAGAGTACGAGAAGTTGAGGCAGAGGGGAAGGATACTCGGGGTCGCCCCCCACTACTCGAGGACCGCTACGCGACTTTTCCCTGTTGAGCTTGTTCCGAACGAGGGAGCCCCGGTCATCAGGATGCAACGACGCGTCGATATTCGCGTTGCGCTTCCCCGAGATGATAATCTTCTCAAGCTTACCCAGGAGGGAGTATGAAACTCTCTGCGGATCGGCTTCGACCACAGGCTCGACTGCAAGCCGGGTGTGATTAGGTGTGATCGCACCGGCGTGCAAGCACATCCACAGCGCTTCCATCGCAGCGAACCAGTCGGTGGGCAGGGGATTGTCCCCATCTTCAGTTTGCATCGTGGTCGTCTATCCGTTCGATCGCGCTGTCAAGCCAAGTCGCTCCGTCGGCGGTCAATGTGACAGCACAGGTGTGGGGATCGCGATCACCGCTCCGATCCTTCAACTCTACGGGGAGCTTCCCATGCATCGGGATGCTTCGCGCCTTCGGCGTCATACCAGCGGCGAGCATACGCGCGTCGAACCTTGGTTATGGTCGCGTCAAGCACGCGGGTGGTGGGCGCAGATCTGGTAACCAGCGCAGGTGCTATCATCCCCTCGCCTGTCAGCGCGCACCCGCACTGCACAAGGCTCCGGTTGATCTGACCCATTGATTTCACTGGCGTCCCCGGCGGGAATTGAACCCACGGCCCCAGGATTAGGAATTAGGTGCCCTACGATACCATCGGGCAACATTCCTGTGCTCTTACCTCGAGATAGCCGCATATATTCTTGCTCTTCGCCTCATTAGCGTGCACGCTGGGTAACATTGGGTAAGGCTGATAAACAGCCCCTGGCGTTACCCTGGCGTTACCCAAAAGGAGCACGCGATGCCAACAATCAAGCTCACACAGGCCGCTGTTGATAGGCTGTTACCGCCGAAGGTGGGACGCATTGAATGGTTCGACTCCCATCTTCCTGGGTTTGGCCTGCGTATCGCCGACAGCGGGCATAAGGCGTGGGTGGTCTTCTACCGGATCGGCAGCCGGCAGCGCCGCTACACCATCGGCACGCTCGCGACGCACCCCAAGGTGGACCAGGCGCGGGAGCGCGCTAGGGAAGTCCTGCAAGCTGCGGAGCGCGGCATCGATCCGGCCGAGGCAAAGTCGGTCCCCCGGCGAACTGTGGCAGCCGTCGCTACGCAGTTCATCGAGAAATACGCCAAACCGAAAAATCGGTCATGGCTGGACACCAAACTGACACTGGATAGACATGTCCTGCCTCGTTGGGGCGCTCGGGACATCAACAGCATCACGAAGAGCGATGTTCGTGATCTTCTTGACGCGGTCGCTGCTGGCGGAGCGCCCGTTGGCGTCAACCGCGTGCTGGCGGCCGTGCGCCGGATGTTCGGCTGGGCGGTGGAGCGGGACATCCTGGCCGCCTCGCCAGTGATCAACATCAGGGCTCCCGGCAAGGAGACCGAGCGCGAGCGCGTGCTGACAGATGACGAACTCGTAAAGTTATGGGTAGCCGCCGACAGCATGGGCGGTGTTTCGGGTGCCTTCATCAAGAGCCTGATCTTGACCGCCCAGCGCCGAAACGAGGTGGCAACGATGCGCTGGACCGACCTGGACTTGGAGGCGCGGGTCTGGACGCTCCCACGAGAGGCCACGAAGGGTGACCGGTCGCATGAGGTGCCGCTGGCGGCGCAGATGATCGAGGTCCTGACCACCCTGCCTCGCACCGACGGAAATGTCTTCAGCTCGACGCGGGGCGAGCGGCCTATCAGCGGCTACAGCAAGATCAAGGCACGCGCCGAGCAGCTTGCTGGCTTTGAAGACTGGCGCATCCACGATCTGCGTAGGACGGCGGGGACCGGGATGGCGCGCGCTGGCATAGCCGTTTCGACGATCAGCAGAGTCCTCAACCACAAGGAAGGCGGAGTCACCAAGATATACAACCGCTACAGCTATCTCGACGAGAAACGACATGCGTTGGAGACGTGGGCGCGGCGGGTGGAGTGTCTGGTGCGGCCCGGTCCCGACAACGTCGTGGCTCTGCATGGGGGCGCCCAGAGGGCTGGTGCCTAGAAATGGCGAAGCCGCAGTCAGCGGGTGACTGGACGCTGACGCCAGAACAGTTGCAAGCCATCTTCCGGGGGGCATTGGGCGGCCGCGCGGCCGCCCCGTCAATTGAGGTTTGCGGGGGTCTGATACCCATGCTGGCTGGACTCCGCAAAACCGACGACCCGGATTGGGCTGGCGGGGAGCAACTAGGACCCAAGGCCCGAGATGCGAGCGTCACATTGCGGAACAAACTCCCAGAAGCGGAAGCCTATTGGCGAAGTGTCTTCGCTGGCGTCCCCGGGGAAGTTGACCGGGTGGCACGCAAGTTTGCTGCTCTTCGCGCGGCTCTGCATGACTGTGATGACGTTCTGGGGCCGGTGCCGATGCCCTATAAGCAGCGGTGGGATGAGTTCGTCGTTCTGGTGGTACAGGTCTTCGACCAGGGAATGTCCGGAATCGAACACGATTTCGGTCTATGGATAGAGTCCCCGCGGGTGATTTTTGTCCATCGCGTGATCGCCGTTCTTGGGTGGAAGGGCATCTCACCCAGCACGGTGCTCAAGAACTTGGTCCGCGGTAGGGACAAATCAGTCTAAGTTTATTTGTCTCTCTGGATTACGTCATCCCACCTTCCATCTTCCGGTCACTCGCACCGCCGTGCGGTAACCTGGAGAGACGACGGTAATGATGATCACACAGCTTCCCGAGCGCTCGCTTCGGCTTCCCGAGGTTCAGCAGCTCGTTCCATATTCCAAAATGCACATCGATCGGCTGGAGAAGGCCGACAAATTCCCGAAACGCATCCGCCTTGGCGTGGGTCGCGTGGTCTGGAAGCAATCGGAAATTCTGGCCTGGCTCGAAAGTAAGCGAGCCTAAAACTCACCACCCCGGCGGCAAGTCCAGGAATGGTGAGCTAGGTATCGTATGTGCGGATAGGATGCACCGCTGCATATACGCTACTGTCACCGTCCGGGCAATGGCCGCCTCGTATTTTAGAGGCGCATATGAGTATACGTATTTTAGATTGGCGACCGTTACTAAAGAATAACCTGCTGGGCTTCGCCAAAATCGAACTTCCATCAGGCATGATCCTTGTTGACGTGACTATTCTACTCACCAGTCAACAAGTAAGACACATTCCTATTGTCTTTCCCAAAGCCGGTGCTACGCTCGGGGCATGAAACGAGATGGACGCGGTTTTGATCATCAGACGCTGGAAGCCATTCGATTGATGGCGGTCGAGCGGGTGCGGGGCGGAGAGCGGCCATCCTCGGTGGTGACTTCGTTCGGCTTTCATCGCACGACGATCTACAAATGGCTCAAGGCGGCGTCACGCCCTGGAGTGGGACTGAAAGCGCTGCACGCCAGGCCGGCAACGGGGCGACCACGCAGCTTGACGCCGGGGCAGGAGCAACAGGTGTTTCGCTGGATAAACGGCCGCGATCCGCGTCAGTATGGGCTGGATTTCGGCTTGTGGACGCGGTCTGTAGTGGCCGACCTGATCGAGCGTAAATTCAACATTCGGCTTGGCGTGACGGCGGTGGGGGCGTTGCTCGCCAAGCTGGGACTGACGCCGCAAAAGCCACTGCAACGGGCTTACCAACGCGATCCGGACGCGATCGAGGCATGGCGGCTCGAGCGGTTTCCTGCCATTGCCAGACAGGCAAAAACCTCAGGTGGTGAAGTCTATTTCTGGGATAGTCTGGGTTTCGTGCCGATACCGTGCACGGCAAGACCTGGGGCAAGAAGGGTGAGACACCTGTGGTCGAACGGCCTGGTCAGCGGCAATCGATCAGCGCGGCCTCGGCGGTGAACGCCCGTGGCGCATTTTGGTATTGCACCTACCATGGTGGACTGACGGCCGAGTTGTTTGTCACCCTGCTGCGGCGGATGATGCGGCGTCGTTCGAAGCCGGTTCATTTGGTGGTCGACGGACTTCCCGCGCACAAGACCGCGCTGGTGAAGGCCTATGTCGCATCCACGAAGGGCATGCTGACGCTGCATTTCCTCCCCGGCTATGCGCCTGAACTGAACCCCGATGAACTGGTCTGGAGCCACATGAAACGCACCGGTGTGGCGAGAGCACCGCTGCGGCGCGGCGAGAAGCTGCAGGAAAAGATCGAAGCACAACTTAGCGCTATCAAGCGCATGCCACGGTTGATACGGTCATTCTTCAAGGCGCCGAGTGTCTCCTATATTACCGACTTGTGAGTAATTGGCGAACGCGGCCCATGGGCCTCGTCGCCTTCCAAGCCGATGATCAACGCTGACGGGCACGTTCTGCGGGATGATCGCGGGAAAATCCGCTACGCCCCGATCGTCGAATTCACCTCGAAAGACGTAAGAAATCGTTTCTCCAACTCAGTGATAGAGGCGCTCCGGCAGTCGCACCCGCAGGTGTTCGAGGCATGAGCGCGGACGTTGTGCGACTAGCGGAGAACCTGATCCACAACTGCGGGTTCGCAGTGTTCCCATGCGGGGCTGACAAGAAACCGTTCCCGCGTTCTCAGGGCTTCAAGGATGCCGTCACCGACCCGGTAGCAGTAGCAGACCTTTGGCGTAGGTACCCTGGTCCGCTGATCGGCGTCGCCACGGGTGAGCGATCCGGGATCGATGTCCTGGACGTTCGGTGAATGTCAAGCAAGTTGTCGCTCGTATTCCGTAACGACCGTCGTTTATCCAGCACCTCCCGATTGACCGGCCCGGCGATGGGCTGATCCACCACCGGCTGACCTGGAGTGTGCCATGGTGCTCACTTCGGGGAAGGTCCGGTGCGCGCCGTCCTCGCCATGCTCGCGCCGAAGCGGGCGCTGTGCGTGGCTCCGGGCGGCTGTGCTCCTCTCTTCCCCTGCGTTGCGCGCCATGGCTGACGCATTGTCAGGCCGGGACAGGAAAGCAGGCGCTTTGGCCGAACCGGAAAGCTGGTTTCGCGGCGAAGCCGTCCGGATGACACTATCGCGCTCCGGATTGAGCGTGACCGCCGCGACCGGCGTCCAGTCGCGGGTCTGGCCGCTCCAGCGTCGTGGGTTGGACTGGCGTGCCCGCTGGTAAAGTTCATGCCGGCCGGCCAGCAAACCGCGATCCCGGCCGGCATGGCGCTGTGATGGCGTCACGTATCGGATACCGCTGTGCCGATGTTCGTCGTTGTACCAATGGACGAAGCGCGCCGCCCATTCCCGTGCCGCATCGAGTTCGGCGAAGCCTTTGACCGGGAATTCCGGCCGGTATTTGGCGGTGCGGAACACAGCTTCGGCATAAGGATTGTCGTCGCTGACGCGTGGCCTTGAGTAAGACGGTTCGATACCCAGCCAATGCAGCATGGCCAGAACCGTGGTGCCCTTCAAAGTCGCGCCGTTGTCGCCGTGCAAAACGGGCCTCACCGGCATGGCGTGGACGCCCTCGGTGAGCGCGGTGCGTCGGGCCAGATGCGCGGCATGATCGGCGCTGTCGGTGTCATGCACCTCGAAGCCGACAATCTTGCGGCTGTAGAGATCGAGGATCAGGTACAAATAAAACCATCGGCCTTGCACGGTCGCGGGCAGGAACGTCACATCCCAGCACCAGACTGCTCCCGGTCTGCTGGCGATGTGCGTGGTCGGCGGACGAGACCGACGCGGTGGCCTGGCGCGGCCGCGGCGGTTCATCTGGCCGTGCGCGCGCAGCACCCGATGGAAGCTCGATTCACTGGCGATATAGACGCCTTCGTCGGCCAGCATCGGAACGATCCGGGCGGGCGGGACCTCGGCGAAGCGCGGCTCGTTCGCCACCTCAACGATGCGCGCTCGTTCTTCTTCCGTCAGAGCGTGCGAAGGCGCGGGCCGGATCGCGTCTGGTCGCCGGTCACCGCGCGTCAGACCATCGTTCTTCCGCCAGCGTTGGAGGGTGCGCGGATCAATCCCCGCCAGAGCACAGGCGGGAGCCTGGCGGGCGCCGTTGCCGCGAGCTTCGGCGATTTGGCCAATCAGGGTCTGGCGATCTTCCAGGCGGGTCATGCGTCCTCGCCCTCGTGGAAGATCGCCTGGAGTTTTTTTGACAGCACGAGCAAGGCGGCCGTTTCGGCCAGGGCCTTGTCCTTGCGGTGCAATTCCCGCTCGAGTTCCTTGTTCCGGCGACGCTCCTGCTTCAGGGCCACGCTTTCCGTCTCGCGGGGCTCGCCCAGGCCGCCGATCGCGTCCTGCTTCCATCTCTCCAGTTCGGTCGGATAGACGCCATGTTCGCGACACCACGCGCTTCGAGCGACCTCGTTCATCGCCGCCGTCGCGATCACCGCCTCCAGCCGCGCCGCAGCGGTCCAGTGTCGCACCTCATCACCCGAGGGTTTGGCCAGGCACTCAGCCCGCCAACGCTCCAGTGTCGTGACGCTGATCCCAACCATTTGTGACACCGCTTCGACCGGTGAACTCTCCGGCGGCAACAACCGCGCGACTACGCGCTCTTTGAACTTCTGACTGTATCGAGCCATTTACCTTCGTCCAGCGCCCCCATGGGCCTGATCCTATGTAGGCGGCAACTTCTCTGACACAGGGGGGTTGACGCCGGCCAATGTCCAAAGGATGCACCGCCAGAAACCATCGCAAAACGCGAAGCGGCTCGCGCATGGTGGCACGCAAACGCGCGTCGCATTCCGTCCAGTCGCGCCTACCAGACCGGGAGCGGCGGTATTCATGTCTATTTCCGTCACGCTGCTGGCGTCCGGAATTCGCAGTCCATCATCGCGCATGGAGTTGATACGCGGGGGGACGGCGGATATGCGATCTATTGGTATGGGGCCGGGCGAGAGTGTTTCGACCATAACCCTCCAGCCGAATGGCCTGAATGGCTGTTGCAGGCGATGGCACCGAAGCAGGCGACGCCGCCACTTCGTGCAACTGCGCGGCGTGGCCATGCCCCTGCTAATATCGAAGATATCATCCGACGCGCGATCCAACGCGTCGGCGGTGCGGCAGAAGGGCAAAAGCACGAGGCGCTTCGGAAGGCCGCGCGGTTGCTTGGGGGTGTCCAAGCCAGTGCCGGCTTCACCGATGGCGACGCCGTCAGTTGGCTCCGGGATGCCCTCCCGCGTTCCACGGTCAGGGACTGGCGCAACGTTGAACGGACGGCACTCTGGGGATTGGAAAGCGGCCGACAGGCGCCACTCGACGATCAGCGCCGAGGTGTCCGATGAACGCGTTCGACGGGTCGGACCGCACCGACTGGGTCCCGCCTCCAAGCGAGGAGTACCAGCGCAAGCATCCCGATTGGGATAAGCAGCCCGAGCCACCACCGCCCGAGACCATCGATGGAGACTGGTGGCTCACCCGCGATCTGCCGCGTCCGGCACCGATACTCGGCGAAATCATCTGTGCATCAACCCGCGCGTTGTTCGGCGGACCTACAGGTGCCGGCAAGACGCACTTCGCCATGGCAATGGCCGGCGCGATCGCTACCGGCCGTGGGTACCTACATTGGCTCGGTCCGGCCAAGCCGCTGGTTGTCCTTTACGTGGACGGCGAGATGGCCCGCGATCTGATGCAGGACCGAGTCCGTGACCTTCATCGCCGTGTAGGCAAGCCGAGTTTCGCCAATCTGCATGTGCTCTGCCGGGAAGACTTCCCCGCCATGCAGGGGTTGAACACAGAAGCCGGGCAGAAATTCCTGCTCGACTTTATCGATCGCATCCATCCTGACGTGGTGTTCCTGGACAACCGGATGGCGCTCACGGTCGGCGACATGAAGGAAGAGGTCACCTGGACCGACACCATGCCACTGGTCCTGGCCCTTACACGCAAGCGGATAGCGCAAATCTGGCTGGACCATACCGGGCACAACGGTGAGCACATCTACGGCTCCAAGACCAAGGAATGGCAGATGGACCTCGTCGCGCTGTTCGAAGATATCGAGAACAAGGGCGACGCAGACGTAAGCTTTAAGCTCAAGTTCACGAAAGCCCGGCGCCGTCGCCCCGATGCCAGGGAGGACTTCAACACCGGCACCATCACACTGCGCGAGGACGAGTGGAGCTGGGTGCCCGCCGATCAGACCGCCGAGAAGGGTGCGAAGCGCGGCCGGCCGATTTCAGACGAAACCGAACTCCTCCGCCGCGCCATCATCAACCTCGCAGCAGACGAAAGCGTTGTCCCCACCGTCGTTCACCCAGGCATGAAACCCGTCCGGGCAGTTAGTCTGAGCATTGCGCGGGTGTATCTAATTACCAACGGTTGGTTCACCGAATCAATCGACTATTCTGACCCTTGCGGTGACGGAAAGGTCAGACTTTCCAAGAAAGGACTCAACCGGCTATCGACCGCACTTAAGACACTGGAAAGACAGGGAATTTGCGGTCATAACCGTGATCTCGTGTGGCCCATATGACCCAGTCTGGTAAATTCTGACTAAATGCAGTCCGGAACAATCAGTCTTTTGCCAGACACGGTTTTTAGTCTGGGAAATTCAGCACCCCTAAGCTCGACTTTCCGCATTTTCGGTGCCGGGGCACCGCTATTGAATAGCCCAGAAGATGTCCTCTGAGGCGATGAACTTGAGGGCTTGGTTGAGGGGCAGTACGGTGCGCCCGAATGGGCCAGCGTTGGTCCAACGTTCCTTCCACAGCGACCAATAGAGCACCTCGACCCGATCGTCCTGGCCGGTCGGCCTGAGGCGCGCGACAAGCGCGCCGGAACTGGCACGATATAGCGTGTAGCCACGGTTGCGGCGTTCGGCGAACAGTTGCCCGCGACGACAGCGGAAACTCTCGATGCGCTGGATGATCGGATCTTCGGCCATGCGTTTACGATAGAGCGCCGCGCCGGCGGATGTCGCCGGCAAACTCTTGCGGCATCGGCACGACTCAATTCTACGACTGGGATGACACCGAATCGTCTGCGCGCCGCTACGGCGTTCGATCCGCATCTGACCCCACCGGCCCTGGCCGCTTGGCTGTCGGTGTTCCGCTCTTGCTTCACCGCGCCGGTGTGGAACCGTGTTCTGGTCCTGGTGGCCGGCGCAGTGCTGGCTCCCGGCAAGCGCACCGTCACCCAGGCGCTGCGTGTCATGGGGCTGGGCGAGGCGCCGCAGTTCCGTCGCTACCATGAGGTGCTGGGCCGAGCCCGCTGGGACGCACGCGCCGTGGCGCGACGGCTGCTGCTGCACCTGCTGGAGCGGCTGTTGCCCAACGGTCCGGTGGTGATCGGGATCGACGACACCATCGAGCGGCGTTGGGGCGCGCGCATCAAAGCGCGCGGCATCTACCGCGACCCGGTGCGGTCCTCGAAGGGGCACTTTGTGAAGACCAGTGGTCTGCGCTGGCTGTCGCTGATGGTGGTGGTGCCGATAAGCTGGTCCGGCCGACATTGGGCGCTGCCGTTCCTGACTGTTCTCGCCCCATCGGCGCGGTGGAGCGAAAAGCACCGCAAGCGGCACAAGACGCTGACTGACTGGGCGCGACAGGCGATCCTGCAAACCAAACGCTGGCTGCCCGACCGTTGGCTGATCTTTGTCGCCGACAGCGGCTTCGCGGCGCTCGAACTGCTGGCCTCGGTGCGCTGCCACGTCTGTGTGATCACACGGCTCCGGCTGGATGCCGCCTTGTTCAAGCCGGCGCCGCGGCGCCGCAAGGGTCAGCGCGGGCGCCCCCCGCTCAAGGGGCGTCGTCTGCCAACACTGCGTGCCGTGCTGGCCAGCAGGAAGACCGTTTGGACGGCCGTGGTCGTCTCGCAATGGTACAACGCCCAGCAACGCAAGCTGCTCACCGCTACCGGCACTGCGGTCTGGTCCCATGCCGGCATACCACCGGTGCCGATCCGCTGGGTGCTGGTGCGCGATCCAACCGGCGAGCACGAGCCGGCGGCATTCCTCAGCACTGATCTGGATGCGACGCCCGCAATGATTCTCGGCTGGTTCGTCTCGCGCTGGCGGGTGGAAACCACCTTCCAGGAGGTGCGGACCCACCTTGGGGTTGAGACCCAACGTCAGTGGTCCGATCTCGCCATCCTCCGCACCACCCCGGCACTGCTGGGGCTGTTCTCACTGATCACCGTGTGGGCCGATGGCCTGGTACGCGACACGACGACGGCACTGCGTCCAAATGCCGCCGCCTGGTACCGCAAGCAGGAACCGACTTTCAGTGACGCCATCGCTGCGGTGCGCCGCGTGCTGTGGTGCCCACCGAATTTCTCTATGTCCCGGCAAATCGGAGACATCATCGAAATTCCCACCAGCTTGCTAAATCAAGTCTTCCAAACTCTATGCCTCGCAGCCTGAATTGCGGAAAGTCGAGCTAAGGGGGCTGTATTTTCCCAGACCAAGACTGGCCGACCCCGAGAAGGGTAGACCTTACAACCGAGAATGGAACAACTGAATGACAGAACAACCGAAAGCTACACCCAAGCCGCACCCAAGATGACTGACCGTCTGCGACAGCTCCGACCGATATGGGCTTGGGCGTTCCGCGACGTTCGACTTGTCTGGCTGGCCCTTGGGGCGTTGGCGATTGCTGCACTCCCGGTCTGGTGGTGGAAAAGCGAGCCCGCCTTTCGCATCACGGGCATGGCTTTACAGCTTCTCGGCTTAGGCACAGTCGCCTGGGGTATTCGGAAGACGCGGGAGCTGTTCGGACGGCCAAGCATGCGCCAGCGATTTATGGGTTGGTGGCGCCGCCGACCCAGACGACGCCATTGCATCTCCGGGAGCGTCGGAATTGCGATGGAGCATTCCCGCCTGACTGCGGATGCGGAGGTCTGGTCTGAAACCAGCCCTGACGCTGGCGTGGAAGTCCGACTGACAGCCCTGGAAAAGAATCTTCTCGAAGTAAGGGGACGGTTCAATGCATTTAAGCAAAAGACACAAATGGATCTGGGGAAGCTGACGTACGATTTTAGTCAGGAAACGCAAGTTCGTGGTGACGAAGACAGGGCCATCCGCACGAAGCTGGAAGAAACCGGAGTAGGCGGGCTGGATTTGTCGGTGATGGGGGTCCTGTGGCTCTGCGTAGGTGTGATTATGAGCACCCTGTCCATCGAACTCGCGAAGATGCTGGCGGGTGGCTGCCCCCTGTAAATTCCGTCCTATCCCCCCCGCATCGATACTCCTGCAAAAGTTCCTATTTCCTTACTTCCCGATGCTTCCACCCGGAACTCACCGCATGCGATCCCCCTTCCTTCGTCGCAGTCGAAAGTTCATACCGAACCTCACCGGCAGGGTGTGGCTGATCGTCGTGACGGCAGCCGCTGCCTTCCTCGCGGCCGAGGCACTTTTCGGCAGGGCGTGGCTGGGGCTGTAATTGGCCGCAGTGGCGTGATTGTAGCTACAATCCGCCCCGAATTTACCTCGGCCACTGTCGCAAACGTTCGTTTGTAGGCGTGTATATACTCTGTAAATGCGAGATTAGGCCGGAATATCAGTTGATTAGGTGTCATGTTCGGCCGCGTCCGGCGTCGTGCGTCGGCGACGCCGATTTGACCAAGGCCGGGCGCCCCGGTAACTATGACGGCCTCTCTGCTAGAGAGAGAGGAGAGAGGAAATCATGCCCCGAGAGCTGACCAACGCTGAGATTAACGCCGTCTCTGGCGGCCAGGCGAACAACGTCACAATCAGTGAATCCACCGCAGCAACGCCCACCTCGGGCTCTGCTACACTTAGACATTGACGCCGTTTCGGGCACCTTCGCTTTTACGCTTAGAGTTGCCCCTGGCCTCGCGACCATCCGCGGTTCCGCCAGCCAATCTGGATCATAGGAACGGCCTGCCCGGTCGGATCGATCCTGCTGAGAGGTAATAGGCCAAGGTCGCCAAGGTCGCTGATTGATGATAAGCGGGCCTTGGCGTCAGATATGGCGGAAATACGCGGTTTTCTGGATACAACAGTTGTTGTAATGGAACCTGCGGACCCCATGCGGACCCAGGAATGGCGATTTGGGACATTGTCTGCGCGGCCGACAAGGTTGCCGCTGCGCAGCGGAATCAGGTGTGCTAGGCGGCCGCGCCACCTGGAGCAGCGCACGATGGGCCTACACCACCAGTGACGACATTTTTTGCGGTCGCTGCCAGCGGCAAGCCCGGTAGCCGGCAGCAGCAACTCCAGGCAGCCGCATCCGCCATTGCGATGATACTCGACCAGATCGGACCGCATGCGGCGTTTATCCTGTTGAACGCGTCAATCGCCGCTGTGCTGGATAGGCTGTCGGCCGAGTCATAGGCGTGCGCTGACGGCCGTAAGGCGCCATCCCAGCTAAACCCCTAGCCGAGACCGACTAGCCGGCCTGTAGCGCCTTCTGCGGGCGTCCCGCGGGCATGGCCTGTCAGTTAACCATAATCGGGTTTAGACTCTTGATTACGCTTGACGAATTGACACCTACACCCCACATATCGAAGCATTGTAAGGCGGTATTGTAGCCATGACTGGACGCCGGAAATTGGCGGGGCCGTTTAGCCGCGATGAGAGCCTGACGGCGCTTGATCGGCGGACGAAGGCCGGTCGCACGCTAAAGCGCGTCATCGAGGACCTGATGGCGCATGTTGGTGATGCCACTGCCCCGCAGCGTCTGATTGTCCAGGCTGCTGCCTTGAAGGCCGTTCGCCTGTCGTTGTTGACCGAGAACCTGCTCGCCGGCGACGTGCTCGCCCCCGGTTCGGATGCACACGCGCTCGCGTGGCTGAACAGCATGCGCCTCGATCTGCAAGCGCTGGGTCTCGAACGCCGCGAGCGGCCGGTGTTGGATCTGGCCAGCTACCTCGCCGCCACTACCGCTTCAGCCGACACGGACGCGCCGGCGTGAACATCATCGAGGCCATGTCGGACAAGGCGTTGTTCGCCCCGCACTTTAAGGGCACGTCCTGGGGGCCTTGGAAGGCGTTCCTGGCGTGTCTATTCGGTTTGCCGCTATCGGCGGACCAGATGGACCTCTACCGATCTCACACGGGTAGGGAAACGCTACCAACGCAGGCATTCAATGAAGCATGCCTTGTGATCGGCAGGCGCGGCGGAAAAAGTCGAATCCTGGCGCTGATCGCCACCTATTTGGCGTGTTTTCGGACCTACACCGAGCACCTTGCGCCGGGTGAGGTTGCGACGATTGCGGTTATTGCGGCTGATCGGCGACAGGCGCGCGTCTGCATGCGTTTCATCATTGGCATGTTGGACAGCAACCCGATGCTGCGGGCGTTGCGGACGGATGAGACGGCCGAGACGGTCACCTTGTCGAATCGCGTAACGATTGAGGTTCATACGGCATCGTTCAGGGTGACGCGCGGATACAGTTTTGCGGCGGTTTTATGCGATGAGACCGCGTTCTGGCGCAGTGATGACAGTGCCAACCCCGATGTAGAAATATTTCGAGCGCTGCGTCCTGGACTTGCGAACATACCGGGCGCGATGTTGTTGAACGCTAGCAGTCCGTACAGGAAAGGCGGCGTTCTCTACAACACGTATCAGCGGCATCACGGCAAGGACAATGCGCGGGTATTGGTGTGGCAGGCATCGACGTTAGCGATGAACCCTAGCCTTGATCCTTCGATCATAGCTGATGCGTATGTTGACGATCCGCAAAGTGCACGGGCCGAGTATGATGCGCAGTTTCGTGATGATTTGGCGGACTTTGTATCGCCCGAGATTGTTGATGCGGTGACGGTCACGGATCGGATGGAACTACCACCTGGCGCGAAGTATATGGCGTTTGTGGACCCGTCGGGTGGTTCGTCGGACTCGATGACGTTGGCGATTGCGCATTTGCGCGGTGGTGAGATAGCGGTTTTGGACGCGGTTCGTGAGGTTCGGCCGCTGTTTTCGCCGGAGAGCGTTGTCGAGGACTTTTCGGCGTTATTGAACAGCTATGGGGTGAAAGAGGTGCATGGCGACCGGTACGCCGGCGAATGGCCACGCGAGCGTTTTCGGGAGCATGGTATCAAGTACGAGATATCCGAGCGCGTCAAATCCGACATTTATCGGGACTGCTTGCCGTTGCTGAACAGTTGGAAGATTGAACTGCTGGACCTGCCTCGATTGCGCTCGCAGCTTTGTAGTTTGGAGCGTCGGACGGCGCGCGGTGGACGGGACAGCATCGACCATCCGCCTGGATTGCACGATGACATTGCCAATGCGGCGTTGGGTGCGGTGTTGCTGACGAAGCAGCGACCGACCGCGACTACTGTATTCCACGGCAGCATTGAAGAGTTTCTAGCCGCAGGTATGGCCGCGACTGCGGCGCGCAACGGGGCGTTGAGCGGGTTTGGTTATAGTGAATGGAGTGCGTCTAGGCGCGCACGCGGAGAGGATTGAAATGAGCGAAATTCTAGCCCGCATTTCTCATACTGACGAGTAGCACCGCGGCATACATTCTGGTACCAGACCGAATATCGGCGCGGTTCTGCATTTGTAACTCGCGGTGCCTCGTTTCGGCAGAGTTCCGCCCTCACCGCGGCCCTGGCGGCGTTGGCGGGCAGTATGGCATCTGTGCACTGTCTGGTTCGTATCAGGCGATAGCGTTGCGCAGCCGGGCGTGGGCGAGTTCGAACGCGTCCTGCCATGGGCAGGCGGACGCCATTGCCACCTTGATCCGCCGTACGCTGACGCGGACCAGCGCACCGATCTTCAGCAGCTTCAGGCGAATGGTGCCGCAGGTTGCCTCAGCGAACTGCGTGTGGGCCAACCCGATGCGACGCAAGGCGCAGAGCAACACGTAAGCTATCGAGGCGAACCACAGGCGGAGCTGGTTGGCTTGCATGGTCGCGGTGGACGTGCGGTCGGCGAACAGGTCGAGCTGACATTCTTTGATGCGGTTCTCCATGTCGCCGCGGGCGCAGTAGATCTTTTCGTAGAGGTGCCGCGCGTTTGCCTCGCCGCCCTTGAGCGAGGTGACAATAAAGCGCGGATTGGCTTCGCCACCGGTCACCTCGGCCTTGCCGATGACCCGGCGTTCCCGGCTCCAGGTACTGAGCGTGGCGTAGCTGAAGTCCTTGAAGCAGCGCGCCGTCTTGCCGGTGCGGATGCTTTCGATCGTCGCGCTGATCAGCTCGGCAATGATCGCCTGCTCCAGCCGATCGTTGCGGGCCAAGCCGAACACGTAGTCCACGCGGTTTGCCTCACACCATGCCATCAGTGGTTCGCGGGTGAAGCCGGAATTGCCGCGCAGCAGAATGCGTGTCCTTGGCCAGCGGCGGCGGATCTGCGCCACGATGCGGGCGAGCTCCTCCACCGCGCCGGCTGCGCCATCGATGTTCGAGCGGCGCAGCTTGGCCGCCAGCAGGTGTCGGCCGCAGAAGATGTAGAGCGGCAGGTAGCAGTAGCAGTCGTAATAGCCATGGAAGAACTTGCCTTCCTGGTTGCCGTGCAGCGGATCGTCGGTGGCATCGAGATCGAGGATGATCTGCTTGGGCGCCTTGTTATGAGCATCGAGGAAGACATCGACGAACAGTGTCTCGATCGCCGCAGGGTCGTGGCTGATCTTGTGATAACGCGTCGGTTCGGCACGGCTCAGTTCCAGCCGGTTCAGTGTTGATTTGCCGGCCAGCGGCGCGCAGTCGGAACGCTGCGCCTCCAGCTTGGCGGCCAGCACCGTCAGTATCGGGTCGTGCCGCAAGTCGTCATGGTCGTTCAGGTCCTCATAGCCCAGGGCGATACCGACGACGCGCTGCATCACCATGGTTTCGACCTGGTGCTCCACCAGCTCCGCGCTACGTGTATCGGTGAAGCAGGCGGCAAACCGCTCGGTCAGCCGGATCGCCCGATCGGTCTGGCTGAGCAACAAGGCGCCGGCGTCCGAGGTGATCGCGCCTCCGTCGAAGCCCGCCACCACATGGCGGCTTTCCACAGGTGGAAATTCGAACAAGGCGGGGGTACACTCTGTCGGCATTGGGGTTCTCCTAGGAATTCGAGAAAAACCGTGGCTGCAACACGATTCTCTCAGAACCCGGGCCCCAATGCACCCGATTCGGTGAGAAATGCGGGCTAGAACGGCCCACCGACCTCGTTGACCGGGAGGCGATCGCTGCACACCAAAAGAAGGTGGTAGCCTTACGCGAACGCGCCACCAAGGCGGCGGAGGCGTTGCGGGTTGAACAGTCAGTGCACAGCACCGCCGAGGCGAACTACAGAGCGGCAGTCGATAACGCCAGCGCGGATCGGCACGAACTCAAGAGCGCCCTCGATGCCGCTGCATCCCGGTTGGTGGTCGAATCGGAGAGCTGCGACGCGGCGAAGGCGGCATTTTTGCACGCCCAGGACATGACGCCCCGGATCACCGCGGCTGCTCACCGGCCGATGTACGAGGACGGCATTCGTCGGCGACTAGCCGCTGCGCAGGAGGCCGACAGGCTCAAGGCTTCGTTGGCGGCGGCAGCGGCGGAGTATGCCGACGCCTCCGAGCAAATGCGTCAAGCGTGCGGCTCTGGCCTGACCGATGTCCACGGTGCATTGAGCCTGGGGACGGGTGGCTTCGGTGTGCTGGTATCTCACGCGGTCGAGCGAAAGATTTGGACCGATCGCCGTGTTGATCCGAGCAATCCGAAACACCCTTGGACGGCATAGGTTACTACCATTTTACACAGGAGGTTGTGATGTCGAGAGAGACGGAGCTATTAGCTGAGATAGCCAGCCTGAAAGCAGAGATTGAAATGCTGGCCTACGCATCGAGGCACGGTAAGGGCGGTACAACCCCACTTATCGGCAAAGGTCAAATGACCCGCGCCGAGTTCGAATCCAGGAGTCCCCGCGACCGCATGAAAATCATGCGTTCAGGCGAGGTGCAGTTGGTAGATTGACGCGATGTCTCGTGTTCATGTCAGCGATCGCGACGTTGAGTTGGTGGCTAAAGTTAGCTACGCGGAGAGTGCGAGGTTCAAGCACCGGGCACGCCCGTGGCAGCCGCCCTGGCCACCGCACAAAGGGGCGGCTGTTCCCGTGCCGGAGCGGGAACCGGATGACCTGATACTGCGCGCGACGGTTGAAGCACTGCGCCGGGCAGGTGTGCGGTGAGGCTAAGTTCCGAGACTCTTGGCGCGACCGTGTGTGAAGGCAACCGATACCGGGTTACCCGGACGCCTAGCGGTTCGTTCCGCGTGTCCCTGCGTTCAAATCCGGAGGTTGGCGCGGTCTACTTTTGGAAGTCTGAACTTCCGTTGGGCTGCCGGCGAGCCGAAGAGTCCGGAGGAGATAGACTCGCATTGTGTGCGCTTGTTGCGGAAGAGTCCGTTGCAGGTGCAATCGGCGTTATTTGGCAGCTAAGCCGTGGCATTTACTAAAAGGAATTACAAAACATGATACCTCGTGGATATATGAGCGAGAGACTTACCGCCGAGATGGTTTCTGACTGCCGACCGATCGATGTCTTTCTCTGGGCCATGCGCATTTCGGTCATGAAGGGAGATTTGGTGACGGCGATTGAGGCCGCTTCGGCGGCAGCACCTTTCCTGCATGCGGCGCTGACACCACGGACGGCGCTACCCCGCAAGAACGGCGACGCCGATCGGCACGACTACGCCACCAACTGAACAGGATCGCCGCGCGCTTGTAACTGGGCGTGCGGCGGTAGGGGCGCAAACCGTGTGTGTCCGCCCACGGCCATGCAGCCCCGTCAGGCGGCCGATCGGGTCCGATAGCTCGGTCGGCCGCCTTTCTAAAGCGGAGATGCAGATGACCGACACGAACACCAACACCAACGCCGCCGACGACAGCCGCGAGCCGCTGGATGACGCACGGGCTGCGCTGGACGAGTTTGTGCACGCCGCAAACCGGAAGCAGGCGTTTGTGTAACCGCTACCCCTGTCAACCGGGCGCGCACCCGGCTGGCGCCAGATTCAGCATCCCTCTGCCCGACCGCAACCTGGACGACGGGACCGGGCAGTCCGACACGCCCCTGTGAACGCTCCCCGGAGCGGAGCACGCGCAGTGAGATTGGACGGCCGAACCCTCGTATCGCATCCTGGGGCAACAGCAATGCCAAACCCCGAACAGAAGCACGATCCGGGAATGCGGCCGCTGCGGAAATATGGGCGGTTGACAGTAGTTGCCGTGTGTTCGAGGGATAAAAATGGGAGGGAACCATGAAGTTCGCAATATCAGCAGGTATCTGTGCACTCCTGCTAACGACCTTTCAAATGGCACAGGCACGCATTACCAAGATAACAATAGCGCGCATTGAGTTGCCGACATTTGAGGGCCGTTCGTTCGGCCAAGTCGGCCAATACGAAAAACTCGTGGGCCGAATTGTGGGGGAGATCGACCCCGCCGATCCACACAACTCCATCATCACCGATATCAGCCTCGCGCCACGGGACGTAAGTGGGAAGGTCGAGTATGAAACCGACATTATGATCTTGCGCCCGATTGATCGTTCAACAGGGAATCATAAGGTCTGGTACGAGCTGCCCACTCGAGGGTCAATCTTGGCGTTTCCACAGCTCAACGATGCATTGAGCGGCGGCAATGACCCGGCGAGAGCGGCGGACGCGGGAAACGGTTTCCTGATGAGGCAGGGGTTCAGCATTCTGATCAGTGGCTGGGAGACGACCGCTGCACCTGGCGGCAATCGTTTCATGATGAAAGCCCCGGTCGCGGTCAATCCGGACCGATCGCCGATTACCGGGCCCGCGTTCGAAGAACTCAGCATCGATGATGATGCGACTACGAATGGGTCTCTGACTTATCCGGCTGCAACGCTCGACAAGTCCCGCGCAACACTGACGATGCGAGTACGGTATGAGGATCAGCCGGTCGCGGTCCCTGTTGACAGATGGGACTACGCCGACGAGGCTGGCACAGCGATAAAGCTCAGCGGCGATCACACGCTGTTTCAGCAGGGTGCGCTTTACGAATTCGTCTACCAAGCGAAGAACCCTGTCGTCTCGGGATTGGGATTCGCCGCAATCCGCGATATAGCGTCGTTCGTGCGCGCTGCGCAGAAGGATGACGACGGCAATGCAAACCCAATAAATGGCGGGGTTAGGGCGATCTATTCGGCATGCGTCTCACAATCGTGTCGAGCCTTGCACGACTTTGTCTTGCTCGGATTTAACGAGGACGAAAGTGGGAGGAGGGCCATCGACGGTGTCGTCAACTGGATCGGCGGAGCAAACGGCATTTACATGAACTATCGCTTTGCCCAGCCATTCCGGACTCATCGCCAACACATCAACCGCCGATTTCCGGAGTTCCAAGGTCCATTTACCAATCAGACCAGACTGGACTCGGCGACCCACAAAACCGGCGGAAGGCTGGCACGCTGCTCGGCGAGCGCGAGCTGCCCGAAGATCTTTGAAGTCAATTCGGCCAACGAATACTGGGCAAAAAACATGGCCGTAGCCGCTGTTGACGATGCCGGCAGTGACCTTCCTGATGAACCAGCCGATGTGCGGTCATACTTTATAGCCAGCTTGCCGCATCAGGCCGGCGTGGGTGCTACTGGCCGCGGCATCTGTCAGCAGAATCGCAATCCTCTTGTGGCTAATGCTGTGCTGCGGGCGCTCCTTGTCGCCATGGACCAGTGGGTATCCGTGGGTATCGAGCCGCCGGCAAGTCGGATTCCGCACGTGGCCGACGGTACGCTTGTTCCGCCGTTACCCCAGGCGGGGCAGGGATTCCCTCAAATCCCTGGTGTAAAGTTTAACGGCCGGATGCACACTGGCGACCTGTTCGACTACGGACCGCAATTTGACGAAGGAATTCTGACCATCCTGCCACCACGACTCATTGGCACACCTTATCCGGCCTTGGTTCCTAGGGCCGATTCAGACGGCAACGATATAGGCGGGATTCGCCTTCCAGAGGTTGCGGTTCCGCTCGCGACCTATACAGGTTGGAATCTGCGCGCCGTGCCGGTGGGCGGTGACGACGGTTGCGATAGTTTTGGTCAGCAGATCGATTTTGCCCGGACCAAGGCGGAGCGTATGACCGACGCCGACCCTAGGCCCTCGCTCGAAGAGCGCTACCCGAGCCATGCCGATTACGTGAGTGGAGTCGTTGCTGTGGCAAACCAGCTCGCGCGAGAGCGTCTGCTTCTCGATGAAGATGTCCAGGCATATGTGAAGAAAGGACAGAACACTCCGGTCGGAAACTAGCGCTTTGGTTTATCTCGCCGACGGTGCGCAAAGAGCGTTGCAAGTGGTTCAGATGCCGCATCGTCGGCGCCAATCCGCCACGCCCCCTGCGAGCGTCCTTCGAGGGCATCCCGCGCAGGATCATCCCGATTGCGGCGCCGGCCGCCTCAATCCGCTTCTGGCGCGTGTCCGGGCCTTGAAGGAGCACGGCAGTTTCAGCTTCGTGTCTGAGCCGGCCGCCTTCTAGCATTCTTACATCCGCCAAAAAAACCGCCCCGGGGAAATCTTGGGGCGGCGAAGGTTGGAATGGATCAGTTACAACGGGATGCAGTCTACCGCGATCCTGCGTCGGGCGGAAGGTCCGGCCAGTCCCAATCAGGGCCAGCCTCTTCCAAGTGGCTGATGATGTCCTCCATTACCGCGAGCAAGCTGGTATCGTTGGCCGGCGTCGGCGTGCTGCGCTTGTCTCGGTACGCCGCGAGACTGACGACGTTCATTGGTGCGGTTTCCATTATTCCTCTCTTCCTTGACCAGCTCCAAGACAGCGTCGAGCTTCTCCTCGATTCGCGCCAACGCCGCCATCACCGCTGCACCATCCAGAGGTGCGCGGCGTTCGTGCCGGTTCGGTGCGGGTGGCGTCTGTGGCGCTTTTCTTGCGCGCTTTTCCAGGCGGATGCGGGGGCTCATGGCCTGCTCCGATCGCGACTGCGCGCTTCCTCCCAGGAGGCGAGCGTGTCGTGCAACGCCGACCGGACCAACGCCGTGATCCGCTTGGGTGCGGCTTCCTCATACGACATTGCGACCTGCGCAGCCCGCAGCTTGGCGATCCTACCGCGCTCGGTGGATGCGACTGTGCCGGTGATATCCGTCACGATACACCAATACCTGCTGAGCGCCGCCGCCAAGCCGACATCGTCGATTTCCAACTCGCGTGCGTCGGCGGCCCGCAACAGGTTCGAGATCGTCCAGAGTTCGCACGACAAGGCGCAGAGGGCGGCATCGGCTGCCGCGACCGGGGCGGTCATTGCGCCGCCTCCTGGTCGCGCTGCGGGAAGCAGACGCACCGGGCGTCGCCGAACGGATTGCAGTCCTGGAAGCAGTTCCACGGCCGCGTGGGCTGCTCGGTGGTGTTGTCGGTGTGGGACGCCGCGTACGTGGTAGGTACTGTTCTCAGCCTTGGAGGGCATGACGGTTGCCTTTCGGGGTTAGGCCCTGCCGTGGTGGTGAGACACCCGGCAGGGCTGCTTGTTATTGCTCTCGGCAATATTGCGCGCCGTTAGTGCCCAGGTAGCAGTATTGCCGGTGAAACTGTGACGGTTGGCTTGCTGCTGGCGGCATCAGCCGAGCCGGTGGTGTGGGTATCATCGGCATCGGCTGAACCTGTACGGGCTGCGGTGGCGGCAGATACCGAGGTTGTACGTATTGCACCTGCGCGGCGGCCGGCCCCGTGACGGCCACGGTAGCCACGGCGACGAGCAGGATTGATCTCATTTTGTGTTGCCTCCTTTGCTCTGACCGGGTCCGCCGGCTCGGTTTTCGCTTGCGGGACGAGGGCATAGGCGCTATACGCCGTGTATGTCAAGAAATAATGTAGCCAAGAAGTCGAAGATGGGCCGGCCTAGAGTGGACAGCGTGCCACTCAGCCTACGCTTGAGCCGCGAGCAGCTCACCGCGCTCGACGACTGGCGCCGCAACGAGCCGGACCTGCCGGGCCGGACCGAGGCGATCAGGCGGCTGATGGATATTGCGATGGCGGCCAGGAAGCGGGGGCGCCCGTGACACCGCTCCGGTTCTCGACGGTAGTTCTCGTCACGTTGCTAGTCGCTGGCTGGATCGATCTACTACGGCGTGCTGACGTGGCTGGACAGGCGCCGGAAGCGCGCGGCACGTGAGGCGGGGGTGACCCGGTATCTGGATGACTAAGACCGCATATAGCGTCTATCCTCGCAACCGGGTGCATATCCTGGCCGGGGGGACAAAAACGGAGGTCAAAGGTTCGGAGCCGGTAAGGCCGGACCGCCCCGTCATCCGCACTGCCCTACAGGCTGCCGGTGTCGAGTTCATCGCCGATACTGGCGGATGGCCGGGGGTGAGGCTGAGGAAGATGGCCGAATATTGAGCCCGTGCACTGGCATGGAGCGTGGGAAGCGCTACATTGCGTCTTGCATGGGAGTTCACGAATGGTCATAGGCTCCCGACGGGAGCTGCGGCGCTGGAGAGCTAATATGTCTGATCCGACTAGCGCGACTGCCGATACGGTTGGGGCATCCCCAATCGTTCCCATCGAACTCCCAGACACTCTTGCAGGCCGCTATGGCCGCCGGCCTTCCTCGATTTTATGCCAATGGCCTTGGCCTAGCCGGTACGGCAACCGATGTCATTATGGTTTTGTTTCATAACGGCCAGCCTGTCTGCGCAATTAATTTAGCCTTTCCAACGGCTAAGGGACTTGTTGAGGATTTGACAGTAGCTCTCAACGATATCGAGGCTGCCTTAAATCAGCCGATCAAAACACCGAGGGAAACCGCAGAAGGAATTCAACGACTCAGACAAGCCGCAGAAAAAAAGCCATGACCAATAGGGCAACTACAATCAGGCCTTTTGACAACATGGCCGTTGGGATGGCCAACGCCTGGTGGGTCTTTGGCGCTGCTGCACCTACTTGGTCCTTTGGGCAAATCGGTGTGGTACAAAAAATCGATTCATTCGCGACCTTAGCTAAAGGATGGCGTTACGGCGACGGTGGTCCAATACCGCAAAAAACAATCAAGTTAGCTATTTCGCTGGTCGCGCAAATCCAGCATTTTGGGATATGGGATATCGACGCCTTCGCGGGAGGCGGAGGGGAAATCTCCCTTGTTGCGACTATCGGTGGCTACGATTTGGAAGTAATTGTTGAAGATGACGGCACAATTTCTGTAGCCTACGACATTAACGGAAAGCAAATATCCTATAAGCCTCGGCTAGTCCATCGTGAAGCAAACAAGGAAATCTCGGCTATTGTGGGGAAGGCATGGAGTACATCAGGCTACTTCACCCACGAGACTTCGATATTAAAAGAAAGCGGTTTAATAGTTTGGCATTCCGCAATTTTGGGGGAAGTCTTTCCCTTATCGACCCCGATTGCATACGTGCCACAGGAGCAAGTATCTCAGAACACGTTAGGCGGTACTATGATAAGCTTACCGGTGAGCCACCAACGTTCTGGAAGTTCGACGCCTCAATACTCCCTCAACCGCATAGCGTAGAGCACGCACCGTCCTTGTCCGGTGACGAGTGCCATAGGAACGTTCATGGTGTGGAAGATGGGATTTGGCGCTCGCTTTTCATTGAACGTCAGGCATCAGATTGGTTGGATTTCTCGATTTGCACAAATGGGGGCCATCGTCCTGTGACAAAGGATGAGCTATATGCGCGCAAAGGCGAGCCGGCAGCCGCATAAAGAACCAAGTTTAGTTGCGCGTCGAATGGCACTCCTTGCCAGCATCATGCCATCCGATTGCCGCCGTTAAGCATACTGGCGCTAGGTGCGTCTAGGGGAGGACGCGGCCGGCCAACTAACCTCGCTGCGCCGCTTCCTCGATCGTCCCTTGTAATAGATGCTGCGCCACCAAATCGGGCGACGATGACGAGTAGAGCACGGCGCTATTGCTGCCGTACTCCGGGGTCACAGTAACCAAGCGACCACGACGATCGACGATGTATGATCCTGTGTGGCTCTTTCCTTTCACATTGGTGGTCAAGATGCTGCTAACGGGTGGCGTATCCCCGTTCCTTTGCGTCACGAGTTTGAACCTTTTGGGCGACCCAAGGGCGCCGCAAACGGCAACCCTTCGGGTAGAGGCGAGCAAAGTAATTCCGCACTCCAGCTTACCCGATGTTACCCAGTATGTTACCCTGACTTCGCATCGCGGTGGTCAAACTCTCAATAACTCCTTGATTTCACTGGCGTCCCCGGCGGGATTCGAACTCACGACCCCAGGATTAGGAATCCTGTGCTCTATCCTGCTGAGCTACGGGGACCGCCTGCCCTGCATATAGCCAACCAACGCCGGGCCGTCACCTGCGCCGCCCTGCTCTGGCCCGCGATCCCCGCGCGGTGCAGATTGCACCCGGTTGCGAACCGGGAGAAAACACCATGGCAGGCAAGGTCATCATCAGTTGCGCCGTCACCGGCGCCATCCACACGCCCAGCATGTCGGACCACCTGCCGATCACGCCGGAGCAGATCGCGCGCTCCTCCATCGAGGCCGCGGAAGCCGGCGCGGCCATCATCCATCTGCACGCGCGTGATCCAGACACCGGCGCGCCGACACCGGACCCCGCCGTGTTCATGCGCTTCCTGCCAGTCATCAAGCAGAACACCGAGGCGGTGGTGAACATCACCACCGGCGGCGGCCTGACCATGACGCTGGAGGACCGGCTCGCGGCCCCGCTGCTGGCAAAGCCGGAGATGTGCAGCCTCAACATGGGCAGCATGAATTTCAACATCGCCCGCGCCGCCGATCGGGTGAAGACCTGGAAATACGACTGGGAGAAGCCGTATCTCGACCGCACCGACGACCACATCTTCCGCAACACGTTCCGCGACATCGCCGGCATCGTCGAGCGCCTGGGCAAGGCACACGGCACCCGCTTCGAGTTCGAGTGCTACGATGTCGGACATCTGTACAACCTGGCCTACTGCCTCGACCAGAGGATCGTCGAGCCGCCGCTGTTCGTCCAGACGATCTTCGGCATCCTCGGCGGCATCGGCGCCGACCCGCGCAATCTGCTGTTCATGAAGGAGACCGCCGACAAGCTGTTCGGCGAGGCCTATGTCTGGTCGGTGCTGGCCGCCGGGCGTCACCAGATGGCCTTCACGACCATGGCCGGAATTCTGGGCGGCAACGTGCGCGTCGGGCTCGAAGACAGCCTCTATATCGGCCGCGGCGAGCTGGCGCAGTCGAACGCCGAGCAGGTCGCCAAGATCCGCCGCATCCTCGAGGAACTCAGCCTGGAGATCGCCACGCCGAAGGAGGCGCGCGCGATGCTCAAGCTGAAGGGCGGCGACCGCGTGGGGTTCTGAGGTTCGCTGCCGACCCGCTGACTGCCTAAAAAGCGGGCAAACTACGGGTTTGATCGCCCACCACCTGGGCGCTGCGACGAGGATGCCGGGCCGTTCCTCGCATTGCCGCTTGGCACGGCGCGTGCAACCCTGTCGCGCTGCCGTTCCGTCTCCCGGCGATACGGGCAGCCAGACAACAGGAGGCCCGGTCAACCCGGGCGGTGGACGCGCATGAAGAAGATCGAGGCCGTCATCAAGCCGTTCAAACTGGATGAGGTGAAAGAAGCGCTGCACGAGGTGGGCCTGCAAGGCATCACGGTTGTCGAGGCGAAGGGCTTCGGCCGGCAGAAGGGTCATACCGAGCTGTACCGTGGCGCCGAATACGTGGTCGACTTCCTCCCCAAGGTGAAGATCGAGGTGGTCTGCGATGATGCCGTGGTCGAACGCGCGGTGGAGGCGATCATCAATGCCGCCCGAACCGGACGGATCGGCGACGGCAAGATCTTCGTGTCCTCGGTGGAGGAGGTGATCCGCATCCGCACCGGCGAGCGCGGCGAGGACGCCATATAGCGCACGACGAGAAATCGCGACGAATCCCGCCGCCGGCCCACGGTGGGAACGAACAGACGGGCCGCTCCATGCGCCAGCCTCCCGCGGGGGGGTTCCGGCGCGCCATTCGACACGAGGACGGGGAAACCATACATGGCGAGAAAGCCTGCAGGTACGAGCGACGGCGTGGGCAAGGTGATGGAGATGCTCACCGAGCATTCTGTGGAGTACGTGGACCTGCGGTTCACCGATCCGCGCGGCAAATGGCAACACACCGCGCAGCATGTCTCCACCATCGACGAGGACGTGTTCCGCGACGGCATCATGTTCGACGGCTCCTCGATCGCCGGCTGGAAGGCGATCAACGAGAGCGACATGATCCTGATGCTGGATGCCGACACGGCGGTCATGGATCCGTTCTCCGCCAAGCCGAGCCTGATCGTCATTTGCGACATCATCGAACCGTCGACCGGGCAGCCGTACAACCGCGACCCGCGCTCCACGGCGAAGAAAGCCGAGGCCTATCTCAATGCATCGGGCGTCGGCGATACCGCGTTCTTTGGCCCCGAGGCGGAGTTCTTCGTGTTCGACTCCGCCAAGTTCGGCACCGGCGGCAATTACGGCATCTACCAGCTCGACAGCCAGGAAGGTCCGCAGGCCAGCCTCAAGGATTATCCGGAAGGCAACATGGGTCATCGGCCCGTGGTGAAGGGCGGTTACTTCCCGGTTCCACCGGTCGACAGCGAGAGCGACCTGCGCGCCGAGATGCTGTCCACCATGGCCGAGATGGGTGTGGTGGTGGAGAAGCATCACCACGAAGTCGGGCAGAGCCAGCACGAGCTTGGCATGAAGTTCGGCCCGCTGACCAAGATGGCCGACGCACTGCAGATCTACAAATACTGCATCCACAACGTCGCCCACAGCTATGGCAAGACCGCGACGTTCATGCCGAAGCCGATCTACGGTGACAACGGCTCGGGAATGCACGTGCACCAGTCGATCTGGAAGGCGGGCAAGCCGCTGTTCGCCGGCAACAGCTATGCCGATCTGTCTGAATCGGCACTTTACTACATCGGCGGGATCATCAAGCATGCCAAGGCGCTGAACGCGCTGACCAACCCGCTGACCAACAGTTACAAGCGCCTGATCCCGGGCTTCGAGGCGCCGGTGCTGCTGGCCTATTCGGCGCGCAATCGCTCTGCGTCGTGCCGGATTCCGTACGCAACGAACCCCAAGGCGAAGCGGGTCGAGGTGCGGTTTCCAGATCCGGGCGCCAACCCGTACCTTTCATTCGCGGCAATGCTGATGGCCGGGCTGGACGGCATCCGCAACAAGATCCATCCCGGCGATCCGATGGACAAGGATCTCTACGACCTGCCGCCGGAGGAGCTGAAGGGCATCCCGACGGTGTGCGGCAGCCTGCGAGAGGCGATCGGCGCACTGGAAGGCGACCACGAATTCCTGCTCGCCGGCGACGTGTTCAGCTCCGACCAGATCGAGAGCTACCTCGAGCTGAAATGGACCGAGGTATATCGCTTCGAACATACGCCGCATCCGGTCGAGTTCGAGATGTACTACTCGGTCTGATCGAACCAACACCAGACGTGGCTCGACAGGCGCCCCGCCGTTCGCAAGGACGGCGGGGCGCTTCGCATTTGGACTATTTTTGCTCGTTTCTTATGCAACCGATCCGCGTCGTCGTGGCCGGCCTTGTCCCGGCCATCCATGTCTTTCCTGCGGGCTCGGGAAAAGACGTGGATGGCCGGGACAAGGCCGGCCATGATGATGAGGTGGCAAGCTCGCTTCGCCGCGGCACGATTCTTGATAGGTGTTCACTACGACCGGTCCGCACAGGTGTGGCGGGACGTAGTGTGCAACGCAGAACGGGGCAGCGACATGAAGCTGATCATGGCCATCATCAAGCCCTTCAAGCTCGATGACGTGCGCGAGGCACTGACGCCATTGGGCGTGCAGGGCCTCACCGTCTCCGAGGTGAAGGGGTTCGGCCGCCAGAAGGGACAGACAGAGATCTACCGCGGCGCTGAATACCACGTGAACTTTCTGCCGAAGGTGAAGATCGAGGTCGTGGTGACCGACGATCTCACCGACCAGGTGATCGAGGCGATCACCAAGGCGGCGCATACCGGCAAGATCGGCGACGGAAAGATCTTCGTCATCGACATCGAACGGGCGGTCCGCATCCGCACGGGCGAGACCGACGCCGCCGCACTCTGAACAACAACAAATAGGGAAACAGTATGATGAAGCGACCCCGCCTGACCTGGGGACTTGCCGCAATGTTGCCTTTGCTGGTGGCCGCGTTGCCGGCGCTGGCCGAAGATGCGGGCCCCCCCAAGATCGACTCCGGAGACACCGCATGGATGCTCGCCAGCACGGCTCTCGTGCTGCTGATGACCGTGCCCGGGTTGGCACTGTTCTATGGCGGCATGGTACGCAAGAAGAACATCCTTGCCATGCTGATGCAGTGCTTCGCGATCACCTGCATCGTCACCATCGTCTGGACGGTTGCCGGCTACAGCCTGGCCTTCACCCCAGGCACCGGCAACGCCGCTTCCTATGTCGGCGACCTGTCGCGCTTCATGCTGCACGGCATCGCCGACCACATCACCAAGGGTAACGATTCTCAGGCGTTTGTTCTTGCCTCCGGCATCAAGGACGTCGCGGACATGTCCACGACGGTCCCCGAGACGGTCTACATGATGTTCCAGATGACCTTTGCGATCATCACGCCTGCGCTGATTGTCGGCGCGTATGCGGACCGCATGAAGTTCTCGGCGCTCTGCATCTTCATCACGCTGTGGTCCTTGCTGATCTATTCGCCGGTAGCACACTGGATGTGGGCGCCGAGCGGATGGGGTGCGATCAATGGACAGCTTGACTTCGCAGGCGGCACGGTGGTGCACATCAATGCCGGCATCGCGGGATTGGTGGGCGCGCTCGTGCTTGGCAAGCGTGTCGGCTACGGCCAAGACAACATGGCGCCATACAACCTCGCCTATTCAGTGATCGGCGCGTCTCTGCTCTGGGTCGGCTGGTTCGGCTTCAACGCCGGTTCCGCGGTCGCGGCAAACGGCCGTGCCGGAATGGCGATGGCCGTCACCCAGATCGCCACCGCAGCCGCGGCGCTTGGCTGGATGTTCGCCGAGTGGATCGCCAAGGGCAAACCCTCAGTGCTGGGCTGCATTTCCGGTGCAGTCGCAGGTCTGGTTGCGATTACCCCGGCATCGGGCTTCGTGTTGCCCGGGTCGTCGATCATCATCGGCGTGGCTGCCGGCGTGATCTGCTTCTGGGCCGCGACCAGCCTGAAACACATGCTGGGCTACGACGACAGCCTCGACGTGTTCGGGGTGCACTGCGTCGGCGGCATCGTGGGTGCCTTGCTGACCGGCGTGTTTTCCTACGGGCCACTGTCGGCGACGGATGCCAGCCCGGACGGCAGCCCCGGCGGCCTGGCGCAGCTATGGATCCAGTGCCAGGGTGTTGCCGCTACCCTCGTATATAGCGGTGTAGGCACGCTTATCCTCCTGTACGTCACCAAGATGCTGGTCGGCCTGCGCGTCGACGAGGAAGAGGAACGCGAAGGCCTCGACCTGGTGTTGCACGGAGAGCAGATCTTTTGACAATCAACTCGGGTGACGGGGGCGCTGCATTGCAGCGTCCCCACGTTCGTGCCTACAAACGTGCATCGGGGAAGACGGAAGGTTAATATGGAGCACAAGAAACCAATCGGCACGGCTCCCTGGCTACTGGCGGCGTGCATCGCTGCGGTCGCGCCAGCGGCGAACGCACAGACCGCACCGCCTCCACCGGCGCCGGTCACACCCGCGCCTCCGACGACCGAAGCGCCAGTGGCTCCCGGAACCGCTGCGCCCGCACCTCCGGCTACTGCCACGACCACGGCTCCGGCCGCACCTGAAGCACCGCCGCCCGGCCTTTGGGTCGACGGCATCCATCTGTCGGCGCAGCTCGAATTGGGGATCATCGCCAACCCGATGCGCCCGGCGACGGGCCTGAACTGGGGCCAGCTTTTCACCGACCACGCCAACCAGGTGCAGCTGAATCAGCTGCTGCTGACAGCGAACAAGCCGCTTGATCCGAAGAACAGCGACTATCAATGGGGCTTCAAGGTTCAGTTCATGTATGGCTCGGACGCGCGCTACACGCAGTTTCTGGGTGAGCTGAATCGGGTCATACCTGACCAGCGCTATCAGTTCGACGTGGTCGAGGCGAACGTGCTGGCGCATCTGCCATGGATCACCGAAGGTGGCGTCGACCTCAAGGTCGGACAGTATCCAACGCCGCTCGGCTACGAGACGATCGATCCCTCAACCAACCCGTTCTACTCGCACTCCTACATCTTCCAGTTTGGACTGCCGTTCAAGCACACCGGTGCGCTGGCGACGACACACGTCAATGAAGTGCTGGATATCTATACCGGCTTCGACACCGGCACGAACACCACGTTCGGACCGTTGGGCGAGGATAACGGAGCAGTCGGCGGCATCGCCGGGCTCAACCTCACTTTCCTGGACGGCAAGCTGACGGTCCTGGCACTGACGCATTTCGGGCCGGAGCAATCGACCCGCGTGCTGTCCCCGATCGGCGTCAATGCCAACGGCCAGTGGCGCTATTACAATGATTTGGTGGCCACCTGGAAGGCGACCGATGCCTGGACCTTTGTCACCGAGGCGAACTGGATCCGCGATGGATTTGGCACCGTCGGCAAGGCGGTGAACGGCTTTGGCGCTGCGCAGTACGCCTCCTACGCGCTGAGCGATACGATCGCCCTGAATGTCAGGGCCGAGATCTGGCGTGACGACAACAACTTCTTCGTTGCTTCGTTCCCTGGAAATTCGGACTTCATCAAATTTCAGCAAGGCCTTGCGACACCGTTCGTACACTTCGCGCCGGGATCCAACACGACCTACGGCGGGCTCACGCTTGGTGTGACCTGGAAACCAGAGGTGCCCGCGCCGGTAACCGGATTGCTGGTTCGTCCGGAAGTCCGCTGGGACCACGCCTATACCGACAACAAGCCTTTCAACAACAATCCACCGGATAACTCGAAGGGCACCAACAATGCCTTCACGTTCGGTGCGGATTTCGTGCTGACGTTCTAAGCTGCCGTCGCGCTCCCCCCTCCCACAAGGGGGGGTCGTGCGTTTTGAGACCTTATAGCGTCAGACCTCCATCTACCGTGACGGTCTGCCCCGTTACCATCGCCGCACCAAATCCCAGGAACACGATCACCTCGGCCAGATCCTCCGGCTGACAGCGCCGTTTCAGCAACGCCCGTTCGATCGATTGCGCGCGTTCCTCGTTGGTCCATTCCACCATCCAGGAACTATCCACCGCACCCGGCGCAATCGCATTCACCCGCACCTCCGGCGCCAGCGCACGGGCAAGGTTCTGCGTCAGGCTAACCACACCGGCCTTCGTTGCACTGTAGGCGAGGCTGCTTCCAGCCCGACCCAGACCAGCAATCGAGGCGGTGTTCACGATCGCACCCTGTGTTGCCCTGAGCGCCGGAGCGGCTGCCTTGGCGCAGCGGAACACGCCGAGCAGATTGGTTTCCAGCAGTTGCGACCACAGATCTTCGGTGATCAGATCCAGTTCCGGGGGTGTGATGCGTCTGCGCGTGCCAGGCGTGCCGGCATTGTTCACCAACAGATCGAGGCGCCCAAGATCACTTATCGCCTTCAGCACCATCCGTTCCGCGCTGCCCTTCTCACCAACGCTTCCGGGCGCGCCGATCGCCTTGCCACCTTCGGCGATCAGGCTCTCGACCGCCTCAGGGCCGCGCGCGTCATCGGGCAGATGATTGATGGCCACGGTTGCGCCAGACTTCGCAAGCATCCGCGCGGTGGCAAATCCGATGCCCGATGCGCCGCCGGTCACCAAGGCCGTTCTGCCGGCGAGATTGTAGCTGATCATGTTCCCTCCATCGGTTTGATGTCACGTAACGCGCGTTTCAGTGCGAGCAGCTTGCGGTCGCGTTCGCGGAACAGTTGTTCAGGGCTGCGGTTACCCCAGTCGAAATACCCCTTGCCGGCCATCACGCCGGTACGGCCTTCCGCGATCAGCCGGTCGAGCGTTTCGCTGCGACCGCGAACCTCGGGTGGAGTGTAGCTGCGATTGGCCATGCCCTGTTGCATCAAAGGGAGGCCGGTAAAGTCGGCCTTCGCCATCACCCCGAGGATCGGCATGCGCAGCGCGATGCCGTGTATTACCGAATTGTCGATGTCCTTCGGCGAAACGAGGCCTTCGTCCAGCATGCGTTGCACTTCCAGGCCCATCGCCGCCTGCAACCGGTTGGCGACGTAACCCTGCACCATCTGCTTGAACACCACCGGCACCTTGCCCATTGCGCGCACCATGTCGCGCACTGCGATGATCGCGGTGGGATCGGTCTGGGGTCCGGGACACAGATCGACAAGATCGCACAGATAGGGAGGCGTGTACCAATGCGCGATGATGGTCCGCTTCTGCAGGCCTGGCGGCACCAGCGGAAATATGTCGAGATTGCTGGTGTTGCTGGCAAGGATCGCATCCGGCGCCATCAGCGTTTCAAGCTGTGCGTAGAGCGCACGCTTGGCGTCCGGACGTTCGACGATGGCCTCGATCACCACGGCCGCGCCGGATACAGTCTGCTCCAACGATGGAATGCAGCGCACCGCGTTCGACAGGCGCTGACGGTCCCACGATGCATCCACCTCGCCCGCCTCGGCCAGCGTCGCGAGCGCGGTCGCCATCATTCCCGGCGCGCGGTCCAGATTCTCCGCGCTACTGTCGGTCAGTCGCACGCTGTGCCCGCCAAGCGCGAACACGAGTGCCAGCGCATGGCCCATCAACCCGGCGCCGACGACGGATACATCAGTCATTTCAATTGCTCCCTCCCGTGCGGGACAGGGCTCGGGGAGGGGTGCGACACCGTTCGCAACGCCTCGCCCATTGACCTCCCTCCCCCTAACCCCCTCCCGCAAGGGGAGGGGAATCTCTGACTTTGGCTCTGACTGTGTCTGTGTCTGTGTCCGTCTCTTTGGTTGCCGGACTCGATCATCCTCCTGCTGCCGGCAGCCACGGCTCAGGTGCGCGCGCGTCGATATCGGTGGCGACATCGACCACCACCGTCTCGTCCGACGCCAACGCGTCCTTCAGTGCCGGCCCGATCTGCGATGGTTCCTCGACGCGGATGCCGCGCAGGCCGAAGACGCGCGCCACATCGGCAAAGTTGGTCGGCCCGAAGCGCACGAGGTCGCGCACGTCACCGGGCGTGTTGCCCTGCTGGCGCTGGATGTTCGGCCACCCCTGGCCGAAGCCCGAGTTGTTGTTGATCACCAGCACCACCGCGATGCCACGCCGTCGTGCGGTCTCCAGTTCGGTCAGGTGGTAGTAGATCGCACCGTCGCCGGTCCAGCAGATCACCTTCCGCTTTCCCGCCGCGCATTTCGCTCCAAGCGAAGCGGGGAAAGACCAGCCGAGCGAACCGGCCGCACGCAGATAGGTCTGCCCCACGCCGTTCAGTTCGATCAGCGTCGATGTCCAGATGCCAGAGTAGCCGGTGTCGGCGACCAGAATGCCATCCTCCGGCAGCGCACGGGTGATTTCGGCGCACAAACGATCCGGCAGAATTGGTACGGCGTTGCTCACGAGCCTCGATGCACGCTGTTCGCGCCAGGCGGCAACGATGCCTGCAGCGCGATCGGCAAATGTGCTGTCCCGCGACCTCGCGCCGGGACTTGACCCCGGACTGCCGAGCGCGGCCAGCAGCTTTGCAAGCGTGGCCTTCGGATCTCCCATCAGCCCCAGTGTATGTCTGTAGCTACGGCCCAGTTCCACCGGGTCGATGTCGATCTGCACCACCTCGGTGTCAGGAGCCGGAATGCGCCAGGTATGCGTCACCTGGTCGCCAGTGTGGCAGCCGACGAACACCACCAGATCCGCCTCGTGGACGATCTGATTGGCCGGCGGCGCGGCATAGTTTCCGGGGCAACCAATCGACAGGCGATGCCGGGTCGGGATCACGCCGCGGCCGCCGAGCGTCGTGCCGATCGGTGCGGCGAGCGCCTCGCCAAGCGCCAACACCTCCGGCCCGGCGCCCGACGCCGCGGCGCCCGTGCCGGCGACGATGACGATCCGCTTCGCCGCGCGCAGTTTTGCCGCCGCACGCTCAATCTCGTCATCCGACGGCGCCGGACGATACGGCGGCATCGTCAGTTGCAGCGCCGGATCGGCGGTCGGCTGCTCGCCAACCATGCCGGTCTCGACGATATTCGCCGATCGCCCGTACAGGTCGAGATGGGCCGGGCGTGGCGAGCCTGTCATGGCCGCGCGCCAAGCCTGGCGCAGCAGACGGGGCAGGTCGGCTGCGTCGGCGACATCGGCCGAGAACTTGGTCACCGACGCATAGAGCGGCGCGTGCGGAAGTTCCTGATAGGTGTTGCGATGGTGGTACAGCGGCGGCTCGCGTCCGGTCAACGCGATCACCGGGCTGTGCCCGAGATAAGCATCCTGCAATCCTGCTGCCAGGTTCGCAGCGCCCACGGACTGAGCGAAACAGATTCCAGGCCTGCCAGCGATGCGCGCATACCCATCGGCCATGTAGGCCGCCGACTTCTCCGCATGCGCCAGCACGCGCGTGACGCCCAGGGCGCCAAGTTCGATCAGTGTCCGCCGCAGAACCGCGTCGATGAAGAACACATGCGTGGTGCCGTTCAGCGCCAGCGTGCGCGCCAGCCATTCAGCGCCGTTTAACGGCTCCGCTGTGCTCATGTGCGGTCCCCCTGCTGCGTGCTGGATGGTAGGTCCACGCCACCGGCGAGGCAAAACCTCTGCCTCGCGGGGGAGTCCCGAGGCGATCAAAGGCGGCGGCGCGCGCTCCTGCCGGCTAGAAATGCCTGCATCAGCCGGTGCGGTTCGTCGGTTTTCCAGGCATCGGCGAAGCTGTCGATGCCGCGCTGGATCGCCTCACGCAGCGGCAGGTCCTCCCACGCGGTAATGAGTGCCTTCTGCAACCGGATCGCGCCTGGGCCGGATTCCAGGATCGATACAATCAGCCGCTCCACTGCCTGATCCAATTGGTCCGCCGGAACGAGTTTCTCGACCAAACCCCACGCGTGCGCGGTCGCCGCGTCGATCGTATCGCCGGTCAGCAGCAGTTGCCGGGTGCGTCCCCAGCCGATCAGCTGCGGCAACAGCGCCGCCTCGACCACCGAAGGCACGCCAAGCCGCACCTCTGGCATGCCGAAGCGCGAACCGGTGGCGGCAACGCGCACGTCGCACGCAGCCGCAACCTCGACGCCGGCGCCGAACACATAGCCCTGAATGCGCGCAATCACTGGAACGGGCAGCCGACGGAACACATCGCAGCTGCGGTGCACCAGGGTAATGAAACCGCGCGCCGAAGCGGCATCGAGCGCGGCCATCTCGGCGATATCGGCGCCGCCGATGAAGGCGCGTTCACCGGCACCGCGCAGCACGACCGCACGCAGGCCCGCGTCGCTCCCGAGGCGTTCCACCGCCGCGATCAGGTCTGTCATGACGCTCGTGTTCAGTGTGTTCAGCTTTGCCGGGTTCTCGATGGTCACGACGGCGACGCCGCGCGCATCCTGCCGCACGTCCACCCAGGTCCGCTCGCTCATCGCCTGTCCCTTGCTGATTGCACCACACTGACCGCCATTCCATACTCGGCGGCGGACCGCAACGAGGGGGAAATGGCGATCGCTCCGCTCCAACCGCATTCATCCTGGTACCGCCGCTTCTGGTATGCGGACCGCTCCCCGCTCGATACGCTTGTCGACCGGGTGCTGACATTCGCGATCATCGCGCTGGCGCTTCTGGCCGGCGCCACGCTGCTGCTCGGCCGCGACGAAGGGCGGGGCGCGACGGGAACGACATTCACCGTAACAGCACATTGAGAACCGGCATGCGCATCGTCATCATGGGGGCCGGCGGCCTCGGCGGCTATTTCGGCGCGCGCCTGGCCGTTGCGGGCAACGACGTTGCCTTCGTCGCGCGCGGCGCGCATCTCGCGGCGATCAGACAGGATGGGCTGCGCGTGATCAGCGCCCGCGGCGATATCCACCTGCACAACGTTGTTGCCACAGACAATCCGGCGACACTGGCACCGGCGGAGGTGGTGATGATCGCGGTGAAGCTGTGGGACACCGAGACAGCGGCGGAGGCTGTGAAACCGCTTGTGCGGCCAGGCACCGCGGTCGTGTCGTTCCAGAACGGCGTCAACAAGGACCAGGCACTGGCGCGCATCCTCGGGCGCGAGGCGGTGATCGGCGGCGTCGGCCAGATCGGAGTTGTGATTGCCAGTCCCGGCGTGGTCGCGCACACGGGCACGATGGCGAAGCTGACCTTCGGGGAACTGGATAATGCCCGGTCGAAGCGCGTCGAGGCGCTGCTGGCAACCTGCACCGCTGCGGGCATCGACGCCGAGATCGCTGACGATATCAACTTGGCGACCTGGCAGAAATTCGCCTTCCTGGTCGCCATGTCGGCCTGCACCACAAGCATGCGGTCGAACCTCGGCCCGATCCGCGCCAATCCGCAGGCGCGAGCCTTCCTGTGCGACGTGATGCGCGAGGCAGTTGCCGTCGGGCGGGCGTCGGGTGTGCCTTTGGCGGAGGATTTTGCCGAGCAAAGGATGGCGTTCATCGAGACCTTGCCGCCGCAGATGACCGCGTCGATGCAGGGTGATCTGGCGCGCGGCAATCGGCTCGAGGTGCCATGGCTGAGTGGCGCAGTCGTCGAGATGGGCAAGCGGGTCGGCGTTCCGACTCCACTCAACCGCGCCGTGTCCGATATCCTCGCACTCTACGCGAACGGCACGCCCGCCATCGCAAGTTAAGGGGCCAATTTGCCGCTAACGCGCCGACCGTGACGGGTCGCCGGTGCAAAACCCAGGCCGACCCAGGGCACCCGCGCTCCATCTGCCACCGAAGCTCCGGCCGCCAAGGGGCGAAATCCGCCTGGGCAAGAGCAACTTTCGGCTGATCACCCTGTCAGATCACCAACCACGCCGTGACGCCAAGCACACCCCAGAAAAGGCCTGACACCAGACCTCCCAGGACAAACCCGGTAGGGGTGCGCATCCGCTGTGTTTCGCCACGCCTGATTTCGGGTTCGCTCGGGCGCCCCCCCGACGGGGCGCGCGTCTCCACCAAACGTAACATCGATCCCCCCTCCCAGGAACGTCCGAAAGTAACAAGCGGATGAGCCGTGAGCAAGCGCTTGTGACCCATTTACAAGGGTGGCCGCCATGAGGAGGGTTGTCTGTTACTATATCGGTCCAATTATGTTTTTTGATCGAAATAACAAGACGGTGTGGCCTGTATTGGGTATCTAGCAATGTTTAATTCAAATTCAGTAATTTATCGACCTTTCCGAAGAATTTCTTTTGGATCGAAACCGACCTGAAGAGGAAAATTATCGAATCTCAATTTGAGTCCTTGCAATCACATAAAAGTGAAGAGATACTCACGAATACGTGATGACGCAATCGCACCTGGAAATATTGGAACTCCACCGATGGAAATGCTGCGGATCACACCCACCCCTCCGACAGGTCTCTCGTTCGATATTTCAGACCTGATAATCCTCCAAGGCTGGGCGGAATTCCACGATGTCCGCATGGTCGTCGAACTGGACCATTCCGTCGAGGACGACGAATACGAGGAAGTCGTAGCCCTCTACACGCAGGACAGGTTGCTCAGGCGATGGATCCTGTGGCGCTCGGCCAGCGAAATCGTCGTGCAACCGCTGCTTGGCCGCAGCTGCCGCTTCAGGTCGGTCGCTGATGCGCTGGAGAGCCTGATAACGGCCTACCCGTGACAGTCCGAGGACACGAGGGGTTCGGGTGTGATCAGCTCCGATACGACCCGTTGATGTCGATGTAGCCGTGCGTCAGATCGCAGGTCCAGACCGTGGCCTTGCCACGGCCGAGGCCAAGGTCGATTGCGAGGGCTACCTCGCTGCCCTTCATGTGTGCCACCACCGGCGCCTCGTCGTAACCGGCTACCACGCCGCCATCGCGGGCCATCCATACGCCGCCCACGCCGATGGACAGCTTGTCGCGATCCGCCGGTTCGCCGGCCTTGCCGACCGCCATGACGATGCGCCCCCAGTTCGCGTCCTCGCCGGCAATCGCGGTCTTCACCAGCGGCGAATTGGCGACCGCCAGCCCGATCCGCTTCGCCGAGCGCGCCGTCACCGCCCCGGTGATGTCGATCCGCACCAGCTTCTGCGCCCCCTCCCCGTCGCGCACCACCTGCAGCGCCAGATCGAGCAGGACGCCGTCGAGCGCGCGCGCGAAGTCGCCCAGGATCCGCCCACCTTCAGGCGAAACGCGGGGATGCTTTGTCTGCCCGGTGGCGAACAGCAGGACAGTATCCGACGTCGAAGTGTCGGAATCGACCGTCGTGCAGTTGAAGCTGGCGTCCACGCCCTTCTTCAGCAGGGCCTGCAAGGCGCCGGCGGGTATCCTGGCGTCAGTGGCGACGTAACAAAGCATGGTCGCCATATCGGGCGCGATCATGCCGCTACCCTTGGCGATTCCGGAGATGCGCACATCGGTCTCGCCGATCTTCGCCGTACGCGTCGCTACCTTGGGGAACGTGTCGGTCGTCATGATGCCGCGCGCGGCGTCATGCCAGGCATCATCGCGCAGACTGCCATGCACCCCGGGCAGCGCTTCGATCAGCTTTTGATACGGCAGCAACTCGCCGATCACCCCGGTGGAGGCGATGAACACCTGCTTTGCTGTGCAACCGACCAGCTTCGCCGCGGCCGCCGCCGTGGCGGCGCAGGCGTCGCGCCCGGGCCTGCCGGTGAACACGTTGGCATTGCCGGCATTCACCACGACGGCCCGAGCCTTGCCGCCGTTCAATCCCGCGCGGCACCAGTCCACCGGTGCGCCGGGACACTTGTTGGAGGTGAAGACGCCGGCAACCGTGGTCCCCGGCGCCAGTTCAATCATGACGAGGTCGTCACGGCCCTGATAGCGAAGCCCTGCCGCCGCGGCGCCCAGGCGGACGCCGCCGACCGGTGGCAATTCCACCAGCGGAACGGCGAGCGGAGAGACGGGCGCAGTCATGAGTTCCTCCCTCGGTCGGTTCAGACGCTGGATTAAGTCGCGCGGGACTACTTGGGTGGCGGCTCCGCCTGATCCGTTGCGCGCGCCGGAGAGCCGTCCATGTTGAACTTTTCCACCACGACCGCCGTGCGCGCCTTGGCCACCGCCTTCTGAACGCCCTCCTGGATCATCTTCTGACGCAATTCGTCGCGCGCCTTGTCGAAGTTCGGCGGATCGGCGCGGCGGCGTTCGACCAACAGGATGACATGCCAGCCGAACTGGCTGTGTACGGGCGTCTCCGACACCTGGCCGGGCTGTAGAGCGAAGGCGGCGTCGGCGAATTCCGGCACCATCTCGTCCTTCTTGAAAAAGCCGAGATCGCCGCCCTGCTGCGCTGCACTGGGATCCTTGCTGTATTGCTTGGCAAGCGCCGCGAAGTCCGCGCCACCCTTGAGATCGGCGATGATCTTTTTCGCGTCAGCCTCGTTATCGACGAGGATGTGCTTCGCATGGACTTCCTCTTCGCCGGGCTTGCCGGCGACATCCTGGTCGTAGCGGGCGCGTACAGCGGCGTCGGTGACAGTGGGCCCAACGTCCTTGCTCAGTACCGGCTGTCTGCAGCGCCCGATCCTCCGCCGCGGTGACCTGGCGCTGCACGGCAGGGTCCTTGTCGAGGCCTGATTTATGCGCCTCGGACACCAGGGCGCGCGCGTCGATCATTTGATCGAGCAGCATCGGATAGAGGGCCGGCGGCGGCAAAGCCCGCATGTTCTCCGGCAGCGACTGCACCGCGTCCTTCAGATCGCTCAGATGGATCGGCTTGCCGTCCACCTTGGCCACAACCGGATCGTCTGGTGCAGGGGACGGCGTTCCCTGTGCCAGGGCTCCGGCGCAGGTGAGCAGGCCGGCACAAAGCGCGGCGGCGGCCAGGCGATGAGTGTCGCCGATGAAGAACGGCATCGAAACTCCTGTTCCACGCGGGCGGCGAATGTATGGCCGAACCACTCTGGCCCCGCAAGGACGGCGAACTGCTGTAACATCCGGCGTCGTTGACCCGGGCGGGCCTGGGTCCTATCTCAACCCTTGCCCCAACATCCCCGGCTTGACGCCGGATTCCGGGGCTCTGCCCGCCCGGCCCGGTCATCCGAGAAGGTCCCATGTTCGCTGCCATCGCCCGCACCGTATTCGGCACCGCCAACGATCGTTCGCTCAAGGCCTATCAGCGCCGAGTGCCGCAGATCAACACCCTCGAGCCCGCCATGGAGGCGCTGTCGGACGAGGCGCTGCGGGCAAAAACCGCGGAATTCAGGGAAAAGCTGGTTGCCGGCGCGACTCTGGACGACATCCTGCCGGAGGCCTTCGCGGTGGTCCGCGAGGCCTCGAAGCGGACGTTGGGTCAGCGTCATTTCGACGTCCAGCTGGTCGGAGGCATGGTGCTGCACGACGGCAAGATCGCCGAGATGAAGACAGGCGAGGGCAAAACGCTGGTCGCCACCCTGCCCGTCTATCTGAATGCATTGGCCGGCAAGGGCGTCCACATCGTCACGGTTAACGACTACCTGGCGCGCCGTGACGCCGACTGGATGGGCCAGATCTACCGCTTTCTCGGCATGAGCGTCGGCGTGATCGTGCACGGCCTGGAAGACGACCAGCGGCGCGCGCAGTACTCCGCCGACATCACCTACGGCACGAACAACGAGTTCGGCTTCGACTATTTGCGCGACAACATGAAGTACCGGCTGGAGGATATGGTCCAGCGCGAGTTCTTCTTCGGCATCGTCGACGAGGTGGACAGCATCCTGATCGACGAGGCGCGCACGCCGCTGATCATTTCGGGCCCGGCCGAAGACAGCTCCGATCTGTATCGGCAGGTGGACGCCGTGGTGAAGGAGCTGGTGAAGGACGAAAGCACCTACGAGAAGGACGAGAAATTCCGCACTGTGGCGCTGACCGAGCCAGGCTCCGAGCGGGTCGAGGATATGCTGCGCGATGCCGGCATCATCACCGAGGGCAATCTCTACGACATTTTCAACGTCTCGGTGGTGCACCACGTGCAGCAGAGCCTGCGCGCCAATACGCTGTTCGCCCGCGACGTGGACTACATCGTGCGCCAGGGCAAAGTGGTGATCATCGACGAGTTCACCGGCCGCATGATGGAAGGCCGCCGCTACTCCGACGGACTGCACCAGGCGTTGGAGGCCAAGGAGCACGTCGATGTGCAGGCAGAGAACCAGACGCTCGCCTCCATCACGTTCCAGAATTATTTTCGCCTGTATCCGAAGCTTGGCGGCATGACCGGCACAGCAATGACCGAGGCCGATGAGTTCGGCGAGATTTACAAGCTCGATGTCCTGGAGATTCCGACGAACGTGACGTGCGTCCGCAATGACGAGGACGACGAAGTCTATCGTTCTGCCGCCGAGAAATACGAGGCGGTGGCGACGCTGATCGAGCAGGCGCGCAAGGAGGGTCAGCCGGTACTGGTCGGCACGACGTCAATCGAGAAGAGCGAGACGATCAGTGCGATCCTGAACAAGAAGAAAGTCCCGCATGCCGTGCTGAATGCACGCTTCCATGAGCAGGAGGCGGAGATCGTCGCCCAGGCCGGCGCGCCGGGCGCAATCACGATCGCGACCAACATGGCCGGCCGCGGCACCGACATCAAACTCGGCGGCAATCTCGAGATGCGCCTGAAGAAGGAGCTGGAGGGGATCGAGGAGCCCGGGCTGCGGGCGACGCGCGAGGCGGAGATCCGTGACGAGATCGCGGTGGCGCATGAGAAGGTCAAGCAGGCAGGCGGGCTGTTCGTGATCGGCACGGAACGCCACGAGAGCCGGCGCATCGACAATCAGTTGCGTGGACGGTCGGGCCGTCAGGGCGACCCCGGACGGTCGCGCTTCTTCCTGTCGCTGGAAGACGACCTGATGCGCATCTTCGGCTCCGAACGGATGGGCGGCATGCTGCAGCGGCTCGGCCTGAAGGACGGCGAGGCGATCGTCCATCCGTGGATCAACAAGGCGCTGGAGAAGGCGCAGAAGAAGGTTGAGGCGCGCAACTTCGACACGCGCAAGAACGTATTGAAATATGACGACGTGATGAACGCGCAGCGCAAGGAAGTCTATGCACAGCGCAAGGAATTCATGAAGGCGACCGACGTGTCCGAGACGGTCGCCGATATGCGCGCCGAGATCGTCGAGTTGGTCGTCATGCGCCGCGTGCCGGAGAAGGCATTCGCCGAACAGTGGCAGCTGAAGGAGCTGGCCGAGGACATCAAGCGCGTTGCGAACCTCGATCTGCCGATCGAGGAGTGGGGTCGCGAGGAAGGCATCGACGAGCGCCATCTGCGCGAGCGGGTGGAGCAGGCGACGGACGCGATGATGGCGGCAAAGGCAGCCAATATGGGCCCCGAGCTGATGCGCTTCATCGAGAAGTCGCTGCTGATCCAGACGCTCGACGCCGTGTGGAAAGAGCACCTGTATGCACTCGATCACCTGCGCCAGGGTATCGGCCTCCGCGCCTATGGCCAGCGCGACCCGCTGAACGAATACAAGAGCGAGGCGTTCGCGCTGTTCAACGCGATGCTCGACGAATTGAAGGAGCGCGTGACGGCGCTGCTGGCGCGCGTCGAACTGGCGCCGGAACCAATCCGTCCGCCGCCGCCGATGCAGTTCATGGAGACGCATCCGCAGCCGCTGTCGGCGTTTGCGGGTGAGCCCGAAATGGTGCTGGAGGGTGCGGGCGGAGCAAGCCTGGGGACAGGCTCCATGGCGCTGGCGTCGCAGCCGATGCGGTCCGATGTGATTGATCCGAACGATCCGTCAACCTGGCGCAACACATCACGCAACGCGCCATGCCCGTGCGGGTCCGGCAGGAAATACAAGCACTGCCACGGAAGATTGGGGTAGGCGTTCGGCTGTCGTCAGAGCGAGTGCTCCCCGATCCGATAAACGCGAAGCGTGATGCCGGACGAGCGGGGCCCTGGCGCGCTGCGGTTCTGACGGTCATGACCGTCCTTGCCTCGACAGCTCCCGGCCGGAGTGCCGACATGCCGACGCTGCTCGTTCTTCCGCTCGAGATGGTGGATACTTCCGGCGAGGTGCCTTCGGGTCTGACGGATCATAAGGAGCGACTGGTGGCGGCGACGCGATACCTGTCGGATCAGCTGGCGGCACAGCGGCTCTACGCCGTCCTCGATCCGGCACCGATCGGTCCCGACATTGCCAAGGCCCAGGCCATGCAATCGCTCGACAAGTGTAACGGCTGCGAATTTGACCTCGCCCGGCTGGTGCATGCGGATCGAGTGCTGATCGGCGAAGTCGAGAAGGTCAGTACCTTGATAGGCAGCCTGCGCCTGCGCATCGTTGATGTTGCGACCGGTCAGGCCGTCTTCGGCCGTGAGATCGGTTTTCGCGGCGACACGGACGAGGCCTGGCAACACGCTATTCGGTTCTTTGTCCGCGATCTTGAAGAGACCGCCACACAGCAGCAACGATGAACGATGCTCCGATTGGTGGATTCACACAGCCGTGCGCTTCCACCAGATCGACCTGGAGCGATGCCGGACATGCCGACGTCAAGAACGATCAAGGCAGGCGCCTGTCGCAGTTCCCGGTTGCCCATCCGGTCAATGCTTCGCAGGGCACGGCAATCTTGAAGTTCCGTTCCTGCACGGCCTCGCCGAGGCTGCCGAACCATTTATGATAAATGCGTACGGCTTCACCGCTTTTTTCCAGCTCAAGCAGTTCGCCATTCACGGCGTCCAGAAGCTCCTTCCGGTTCTTTAGGATACCGATGCCGACGCTCTCCTCGGTAAGATAGATTGGCAGGATCTTGAACCTGGCCCGGTCCGGCGCGGTGGCAAGAAAACTCGCGAGCGTATGGTGGTCTTGCGCGACAGCCGCTACGCTTCCGTTGCGCAATGCCTCCATTGCCTGCGGCGTGTCATCATAGACTAACCTCTTTGCCGCCCGGAAGTCGTGCGATAAGTATTCCTCCTGGGTTGTGTTTCTGACCACCCCGATGCGACTATAGATAAAGTCTTCAAATCTATTCGAGTCTTCAGTCAGAACCATCAGCTGAACGCCGGTGCGGAAATATGGGATCGAAAATTCAATGACCTCGGCGCGCCTGTGCGTGATGGTGAGATAGGCGACAATCAAGTCCGCCTTTCCGGCCTGCAACAGCGGAATGCGGTTGGATGGGTTCGTAGCCAAGAGTTTGAGCTTCACCCCGATATGCTTCGCAATCGCAGCAGCGAAGTCAACGTCATAGCAGACCAATTCATGTGAAACGGTAGCCTTGGACCCGAACGGCGGATTACTGTCGAAAACGGCCGCGCGCAAGACGCCGGCCGCGCGAATATCGTCCAACTGATTGGCATGGGCAGGACGTACCGTAATCAGAACAATCACCGTGATCATCAGCGCACAGAGCTTCCGCATCATGATCTGCCCGAACGGTTGGCAATTTCGTATGGGGTCAACGGGCACCTCCAGGCCGGTGCTCGCGAATGCGTGCTGGGACTGGCGCCAGGCGGAACGGTCATACGGCAATGCTCTGGACACCGACTGTCAGCTTCGGGCGCACCAATCGCGCCAGGCCGCCCGTAATGCCGCGCCCAGACATCGTCCGAAACGCGGTGCGTCGCAGAGCGGGCTCGCCTTCACGCGAGCGCGCAGACCGGCACGCAATTCGGCCAGGGTTCCGATGTCGGCAGCTTTGGACACTGCAAGCTCGATATAGGCATCGAGGTCGGGTGCGACCCAGTCGGCCAGTCCGGCATTGCTCAGGTGGCTCATGGAATGGCGCGAGGCGAATATCTCGCCGGGCATTGCGATCGTCGGCACCCCCATCCAGAGCGACTCGCAGGTCGTCAGGCCGCCTGAATAGGGGAACGGGTCCAGCACGATATCGATGTCGTTGTATTGCCGCATGAAAGCACGGTGGCCCGATCCGCCGCGGAGCTCGATCCGTTCCGGCGCGATGCCATGTGCAGCAAAGGCACTGCGCACCCGTTCCGCGGTCGGTTCGTCCGAAAACTGCTGGGTCTTCAGCACCATTCGCGAACCGGGCACGCGAAGCAGGATGGTGCACCAGGTGGCGATGACACGCTGCGTCACCTTGGCAAGATTGTTGAAGCAGCCGAATGTAATGTGGCCGTTGGCGAGTGCCGGCAGCGGCACGACGTCCGGCGCATAAGGTGGCGGGCTGTAGCACACATACCCGTCCGGCAGACGCAGCGGCCGTTCGGAATAGACGTGCTCCAGCTCGGGCGGCGTCTCCCAGCGATCGGTGATGATCCAGTCCATCTCTACTACGCCGGAGCTGTGGTTCTGCATGCCGACCCACTTCATTTGCACCGGCGCCAGGCGATAGGCACAGGCGGTCATTCGGGCCGACTCGCCATAACCGCCGAGGTCGATGAGGACATCGATGCCCAGATCGCGCGCCTTCAGGGCAAGCGCCTTGTCGTTCATCATATCGACATCGTGCCATTCGCGCGCAAGCGCGCGGAAGCGGCGTTCCATCCAGTCCTGCAGGTCATTCTGCGCCAGGCAGACAATCGCGAAGGCGGTAGGATCCAGCGTCTCGAATCCGGCAACCGTCAGCCAACCGACCGGATGCGTCTTGAACGAGCCCGACAGCAGGCCGAGCACGAGCGGACGATCGGGTTGGCGCGCGTTGGTGAACGGAGGCAGGGTCTCCCGCGGCAACCGGTCCGAGCAATCGGTGAGAGCCGAAAGCAGCTCTGTGCCGGTGATGCCATCGCGATATGGCAGCGTGTTGCACAGGACGCGTCGCGGCCCCGCCATATTGGGTGCAAGTTCAATGGCGCGGCGGGCGAGTCCCACCCCCTCGTCCTGCAGCCCCAGGCAGGTGGTGGCGTTGGCAAGATTGCACAATGCATTCGCCTGCTCGCCGTTACGCTCGATCGAGGCGAGTATTTCGGTGCGCGCGTCGGCGTGACGGGTCATGCGCATCAGCACCACGGCGAGTGCGTCACGAAGGATCAGATTGTCGGGATCGAGCTCACTGCCACGGCGCAACGCTGCCTCGGCCTCGTGCAGCCGGTTGGAGCGTGTGAGTACCTCGGCGAGGAGCGCTGCCGGCATCCGCGCATCGGGCGCGAGCGCCGCCGCAGCCACCAGAGCATCGATCGCTTCGGGCCGGCGGCCAAGCCGCTCCAGCAGGACACCACGCACGGCCGGCAGCACCGGGTCCAGAGGGTCGGCGTCAGCAGCGCCATCGAGCCAAGTCAGCAGCAGCTCTTGCGAGCCAGCGGCACTCGCGGCGTCCACCCGGTGCAGCGCATATTCCAGTGTGTGAGGCGACAGGCGCTGCGCCTCCGCAAACGCCGATTCCGCGAGCGGCTTGTCATCCGTCAGCATCAGCGCGAGGCCCATGGTGTCCCACGCTTCGGCCCGGCCGGGCGCTACGCCACAGCAACGAAGCAGCAGATCGCGTGCATTCGCACCTTCGCCGCGCTTGAGCAACAGACCTGCCAGCCCAAGCAACGCCGACTCGCGCCGTGGATTGATTTCCAGCACCCTTTCGTACGCCAGTTCTGCGTCATGCGATCTGCCCGCCGCACGCAGCGCTTCAGCAATTCGCAATGGCGGCTCGTCCCACTCGGGCACACGCCGTTCCAGCGCCTCCATCAACCGCAGGGCGCGCTCCGGGTCGCCGGCTTTTTGCTGGGCCAACGCCAGGTTCAGCAATGTGACGGGCGCGGTGTCGCCCCGGACAACCGCCATCCGCAGCGCTGTCAGCGCCTCCGCCGGATTGTTGTTGGCGAGCTGAACCATGCCTCGCGCCACGAGCCGCGCGGGATCGATCTCGTCAAGCGACAGCGCATCACCCAGCAACGCAAGCGCGCCAACCGGATTGCCGCTGCGCAGCAGGTCCAGCGCTGTCTCGGTCGTCATTTCATACGCTCTCCAGCACAGCAAATATACCTGCGACGGGCACATCCGCCTCCTGGCGCACCGCCTGACGCTCAAGGGTATGGACCGCGAAACCTGCTTCCCGTGCCGCCTTGGCGATATAGGACATGCTGTGTGCGTAACGGCCCATTCGGCCGAGCGCCCAATCTCCGTTGCCAGGCACAGTGCCTTCATGGTCAGGGAGCAGTTCCTCGACCGTGAAGACGAACCAGCCGCCCGGCGCAAGCCGGGAATGAACGGAAGCCAACACCTCGGGCAGCGCGCCGAAGTAAACGAACACGTCCGCTGCCACGATGAGCTTCCAACATGTCTCGTCTTCGGCCAGCAGCTGCATCAGGTCCGCCTCCCGCAGTTCGGCATAGAGCTGCTTGGCTGATGCGTGGGCCAGCATGCGTGGGGACACGTCCACTCCGACCAGCGGCCCAATCGGCAGATCGGACAGCACGACCGCCACGAGTCCAGTGCCGCAGCCGAGATCCAGCGCGGGGCCGAGGCGCTCTCCCGCGGTGATTGCGGGATGCCGCAAGAGCGCCGCGCGGATCAGACCGGGGATGCGGTAGCCGAGCGAGACCAGATGAAGTTCGAAGCGGTCGGCATAGCCATCGAAGACGGCTCGGAGATACTCGACGGGGGCACGTGCGGCACTCGGCAGATTGCCGGAGGAAGCAACCAGATGGCGCACATAGGGGTCATCGGGACCTAGTTTCAGCGCCTCAGCATAGGAGTCCGATGCCTCGGCATGGCGGCCCAGGCTGGATAGTGCATGGCCCATCAGGCCAAATGAACATGCGTCGGCCACGCCAGCGGAGCGGGCGTCCTCACCGAGCTGGTAGGCAAAGGTGAAATCCTGCCGCCGAACCGAGAGCAGGATGGCGGCGTTGCGCAGTTCCACCAAGCCAGGCGTGGCTGCTATCCCCGCCACCAGCGTTGCCAGCGCCGCATCAGCCTCGCCGTTCGCTTCCTGGGCCGCAGCCAGACCCAACCGATAGCCGGGATTGATCGGGTCGATTGAAACCGCCTCGCCAAGGCAAGCGATGGCGTCGGCCGGGCGCTTGAGTTCCAGCATCACGACGCCGAGCACCGCCTTGGCGGCGGGATCATCCGGATCCAGAATGACCGCTTCCGCCGCGTCCTCAGCCGCACCTTCCCGGTCGTCCATCTGCATGCGTACGGCTGCGCGGCACTTGCGCAGGCTGGCATGATCCGGGTTTTGGATGACCGCCGCATCCAGTTTATTGAGAGCCAGATCGGGATGCCCGTCACGCATGTCGAGGTGGGCGGCGAGTTCCGCGAGCTTTGGGGACGGCGGCGCAAGGCGGCGTACGGCAGCCAGCAGAGGACGCGCCGCAGCGCAGCGTCCCGCTTGGATCAAGACCGCAATCCGCGCAGTCAATGCGTCCGTGTTGGCGGTGGCTTCCAATTGGTCCATGCGGGGGCTCCTTTTGAGCCGAAGGGCATTCAGGGCGGCGTGTTCAGCTAGCTGGGTTCAAGGAGGCGGTGTCAGATTGCCCGCCTGACAAATCGACGACGCGATAGACGGATTGGCCCGAAAGCAGGCTTCAAACGACCAAACCCTGACTCTGCACAGCGAGCGTGTTGATGTCCGGCGTCGTGCCCCCACTTGCGGCGCTGCTGTTGGCGGCGAGCAGATAACGCTGGACAAAGCTCTCGACGTATTTCGGATCCTTGAACTTCGTGATGTCCAGCTGCGTGCGGATCGCTTTTTCCTGAGCTTCCAGCGGCTGGAAGGCGATCTGCAATGGGATACCAAGGGCGGTGGTGACCACCGTGCGCATCACCGGGTCACCCAGAATTTGGTCCACCGACGTGATGGTCGATGCCTCACCGCGGAACGTCAGGGCATTCGACAAACCGGGCGTCGTGGCGTCCAGCGATTGACGCCATGTGACCTCGGCATAGCCATTGGCAATCGTGCTGAGAACCTTGGGATTCTGGATGACACTGAGACCCTTGTTTGCAAAATCGTATGTCTGTACGACAGACTTCCAGCGTGTGTCGGTCAACACGTTGGCGAGCGACTTCGGGTCGTTCACGTTGGATTGCAGCGTCTTCTGCGCCAAGGCGGTATAGGGAATCTGATCGGCGAGTCCGTTCGCGGTCATCAGCACCTGCATCACCGCCGGGTTCGCCAGCAACTGCTGCACCGTCTTGGCTTTGCTCACTCCCGCGGTGAAGGCGTCCACCGCACGCTTGACGGCGGGATCTGCCGCCGTCGCCTTGATGTCCTTCGTCTGGCCCTGCTCGGCTGACGTCAGTGCCGTAACCGGATTCTGGCCGGAAGAGGCCGTCTGGCCCGCGAAGCCGTACAACGTGGCCAGCATGCTATCGGAGCCGGTCCCACCGCTAGTGCCATACAGGCTCGTCAGATAGCTCAGCGTGGTGCCCATGGTGGCCCCCTTGGCGATGCAAGAGCTCAGGCGTGGCCGGACAGGCCGGCCGCGATGTTTTCGTTGATCTCGATCAGGAAAGCGAAATCCGGGCTCGCATTTTCCATCTCCCGCTGGACCGTGAGGCCGACCGAGAGAATCGAGGCACGCAGATCCTGCGCGAGAGGATTAAGCGGATCGCGCATCAGATCGGCGACAGTCATCCAGAGCCGACGATTGTCGGCGATTGCCTGGACTCGTGGCAACGGACCGCCATGACTCGCCGCCTTCAGCGCGCCGTTGGCACGGCGGAAAACATCGGCTTCCTGCTCACGCAGGCTGCGATGGGTTGCCGCGGTGTCATAGGCGCGTGCAGCCTGGGTCAGTGTGGGCATGGCTCTCGTTGATCCCTCTGTTGATTGCTCCGGGGTGACATGCCAGGCGGTCGCGTTGCGATGGCGACTTCTGGCGTACGGCCCAGCACCGTATCTTCATGGCGAATGATGCGCCGCGCGAGCTTCAGGGCCTGGTAGCAGTCGTCGGCTTCCGCGGCGCAGATTGCCCGTTCGAGGATTTCACAGGCGAGCGCCGATGTTGTCGCGACCTTGAAGGCCGCAACCAGTTGGCGAGCGGCTTCCAATCCGCGGACACGTTCACCCTCGGCACCGATATAGGCCGACTGCAACGCGAAATAGATCCGCCGGGCCGGGCTGTCGACCTGATCAGGCGGCATGATCTGCTTGCCGAACAGGAACCGTGCCTTAGCAGTCAGCTCGATGCGCGACTTGGTGCGAAATCGGATTGGCGCGCCATTGACGATCATCATTTCGCCCTGGCGCAGCTCCAAAACTAGATTAGACATGCGCCTCTTCCTGGTCCGCCGTGCCCTCAGCGGGACAGCATGCGGCGATCGATAAGGTAACCGGCATCCTGCCGGCGTTTCATCTGGCACCGTTTCCGGGCCGGCCTGTTGGCCAGCCCGGAGCGATGGCTGGTTCAGGCGGCTACTTGAACAGGCTCAGCAGCGTCTGTGGCGCCTGGTTCGCCAGCGACAGGGCCTGTGTGCCCAACTGCTGGCGAATTTGCAGCGCCTGCAACTGCGCCGATTCCTTGGCCAGATCCGCGTCCACCAACGCGCCAAGACCGGTGTTGAGCGCATCGACCTTGTCGTTGTTGTAGCTGATCTGGTTATTCACGTAATTCACTTCGGAGCCGACCGTGTTCAGCGCCGTGCCCACCGAGTTCATCTGCTGAATGAACGTCCCACCGGCGGTGATCAACGCGGCGATCCCGGCAGCATTACTGGTACTTGGAATAGGAGCGGTGTTGTAGCTGACGCCTTGGCTGGCAATGGCGTTGGCAGAGCCTGCGCCTGTGTTGCCGGCCCCATGGGATGCGATTCCAGCAGTGTTCCACGCGGTGCCAGCGCCAGCCACACCTGGGGCGAATGCGAACGCGATAGCATTGTACATCGCACTACCACCGAAGGAGGCAAGGCCATACGATGCGCCTGATTCATTACGAACGGTGGCTACGCGCGAGAACGTGCCGCTCGAGCCTGTGATGTTGCCGATCAGTGTCTTGCCGCCATAGCTGGCGTCCTGGATGTCCGACTTGACGTTTGCCAGCAGCGATTGGTACTGCGCCTGGTACTGGGTCCGCTCGTTACCGGACACGTTGCTGTCTGACAGCGTCACCAGCACATCACGCATGCTGGCCATCGTGTTGGAAATGTCGTTCATTCCCGACTGAGTGGTCGACAGCAGTCCCTGCACGTTGCCGAGCTGCTGGTTTGCGGTCGTGAGGCCGCCGACGGTGGAACGCACCGACTGCGCCACTGCATAGGCAGCACCGTCGTCCGTGGAGTCCGCCACGCGCAAGCCGGTGGACACCTGCTTTTGCGTCGATCCCAGACTCGCGTTGGTCTTGTTCAGCGACTCAAGCGCGATCATGGCGCCGATGTTGGTATTCACAGAATTGAGGGACATGGTGTCTTACCTTATTTACTCAAAAGTGTTACGCATGCCCCGCCTTTTGCGGGAATGGGGCCATACTGCGCCCCCTGTGTTAACAGCCGATGAAGCCGAAACGGATTTCAGTCCAGCAACGACGGATATTTGACGCGCTGCGGACCGTCTGCTGTCGCCACGAGGCTGTAGGCGACCGAAAGTTGTTACCGCGGCGTCAGTGGAACCCGATAGGCGATCTCCAGCACGACGACGCACACATGCATCGAGAGGACAGGCCTTCACACTTGCCGTCGGGAAGCGCCGCCGACCCCAAGTGTACACCTGAGGTCTGAACCGCCGGTGAACCTGACATCTGCGCCGAGCGGAGATGCGACCCGGCAATGGCGCGAGACGCCGTCCACCGGCCGCGTCGCTCCGTCTGGCTCGCGATCGTGCCGGCAGGATGCACCCTGCGCGCACGCGATCTGCCACCGGCTGCCCCTGCCCTCGCCCCGAAGTGGACTTTCCGCCACCGCCGAAATTGGGCCTTTATGGCTGATGATCGCCTCAATAACCTGCTTATCAGTCAACCCGGAGTTGAGTGCATGTCTGAAGCCGAAGCCGCCGATTTCGCGATAACCAAGGTCAACCGGGTCCGCCGCATGCCGGCGCGTGGGCGCTACGACCGGCAGGGCGTCTATGCCATTCTGGACGCGGCCGTGGTCTGCCACATTTCCTATGTGATCGACGGCCGCCCCTATTGCACGCCGACCGGCTTCTGGCGCGAGGACGATCATCTCTATTGGCACGGCTCCGCCGCCAGCCGCATGATTCGCGCTCAGTCCAAGGGCCTCCCGGTCTGCTTGACCGTGACCCATCTGGACGCCCTGGTCATGGCGCGATCCGGCTTCCACCACTCGGTCAACTATCGTGCGGTCATGGCCTTCGGGACGGCCCACGCCATCGACGACAGGGCGGAGAAACTGCGGCTGATGGATAACTTCATCGACCGCATCTATCCCGGACGCTCGAAATTGATCCGCCAGCCCAATATTAAGGAATTCAAATCAACCACCTTGATGGGGATGGAAATCGAAACCGCATCCGCCAAGATCCGCAACACCCATGTCGCCGATGAGGAAGAGGATTACGAGGCCGTTCCCGCCTGGTCGGCGCTCTATCCCATTTACCAGGTCTTGGGCGAGAAGTCGGAATGCGCGCGCCAACGCGCTGATCTTCGATTCCCCGAAGGTATGGCAGATTTCGTTCCAGGCGCACGTCTTGACGACGTGCTTACCAAGAGCCATGCGAAAACCTTCGGAAAGCGCATGACCGATTGAAGCGTCAGCGGCGGCTCGATCACCGATCCAGCCCATTTCGTCAAGCCGCCCTGCACCTCGGCATCACGGAGCGTTTGCCGATTTAGTGGATCAGCTTTCCCGGCGTACGGGGCGCGGACCCGTATGTGGCGATCGTGGCCATCCCCTCCACCTGCCAACGCTTGATGGTGAACGAGACGGTCAATCCCTCCGCCGTTCGCAGCGTCAGCAGGAGATCCCGGCCGTTCTCGGCCGGGCCCATGCTCCAGGTATCGAGCGGATGCACGGCGCCATTCTCGACACCGTGCGGTATCGCGGTGATCACGGCATTCAGACAACCGGCCGGCAGAGACACTGACACCGTCTCCCCTGCCTGATCGAGCAGTTTCAGGTGCAACCGGGTGCCGTCGTCGGACGGCTGCACGCCGATCAGTTCCACTGCGTCGATCTTGATCCGATTGCCCAACCGCCTCTCCCTGTTGCGTTACAGCGCCGCGGCGACCGCCTTGGTTTCCGTGTAGAGTTCCAGAACCTCCTTGCCCATTTCGCGACCCCAGCCCGACTCCTTGTAGCCGCCGAACGGCAGCGCCACGTCGCCGAAATTATGCGTGTTGATCCAGACGGAACCGGCGCGGATGCGTCGGGCCAGCTTGTGGGCGATGCCGAGATCGCGCGTCCAGATACTCGCGGCGAGGCCGTAATTCGTGTTGTTGGCCTCGCGCGCGATGCGCTCCAGATCGTCGTCGTCGAACGGCATCGCGCAAACCACCGGGCCGAAGATCTCATTGCGCACCACTGACATCTCCGGCCGTGTGTCGGTCAGCACGGTGGGCGCCACAAAGTAGCCGGCATTGCCGACGCGCTCGCCCCCGGTGACCACACGGGCACCCTCCTTCCGGCCGGATTCCAGAAAGCCAGTGACGCGGGCGAACTGTTCGTCCGACACCAGCGGTCCCATCTGCGACTCAGGATTGAGCCCCGGTCCGACGCGGATCTTGTCCGCCTCCGCGGCAATGCCTTCCATCAACTGATCGAACACGCGCTTATGAGCGAACAACCGCGAACCCGCCGTGCAGCATTGACCCATGTTGAAGAAGATCGCGTTCGCCGTGCCTTTGATCGCCACATCCATGTCGGCATCCGGGAACACGATGGCCGGCGATTTTCCGCCCAGTTCCAGCGACACCTTCTTCAGGTTGCCCGCGGCCGCCTGCACGATGAGCTTGCCGACTTCCGTGGAGCCGGTGAACGCCACCTTGTCGACACCAGGGTGCGCCGCCAGCGCCGCGCCCGCGGTCTCGCCGAAGCCGGTGACGATGTTGACCACGCCAGGCGGAAAGCCGACCTCCTCGAACAGTCGCCCGAGCCGCACTGCCGACAACGGGGTCTGCTCGGCCGGCTTCAGCACGATCGTGCAACCCGCCGCGAGCGCCGGCGCGAGCTTCCACGCCGCCATCATCAACGGGAAATTCCATGGGATGATCTGGCCGACAACGCCGACCGGCTCCCGCAGCGTATAGGCGTGCCAGTTTCCCGGCGCCGAGATCGGCACCGTCTCGCCGTTCAGGCGCGTCGCCCAACCCGACATGTAGCGGAACATCTCGTAGGAGCCGGGGACGTTGACGGCGCGGGCGTCCCGGATCGGCTTGCCGTTGTCCAGCGCCTCGAGCGCGGCGAATTCTTCAGCCTGCGCCTCCAGCGCGTCGCCCAGACGCCAGATCAGCTTGCTGCGCTCCAACGGCGACATGCGTGGCCACGGGCCGCTTTCAAATGCGTGGCGCGCCGCCGCCACCGCGGCGTCGATATCGGCCGCATCGCCTTCAGCGGCCTTGGCGATTGGCTGACCAGTCGAGGGATCGAACACGTCGAACGTCTTGCCCGACTTAGCGGCCATCCATTTGCCGCCGATCAGCAACTGGAGGGGTTTGTCGATGAACCGCGCCGCGTGGTCGGGCACGGGCACTGGATGGAGCATGACGTTCATGGAAAGCCTCCCTGATTGTAGCGCAATTCCTACTCGAATATAGCGCGGGGCGCGGCTGCCGTCACCCCGGCGGTTTCGGGCCGAGTCAGGCGAGTCCGCGTGTTGCCTGGATTGCCTGCCAGATGCGGTGCGGCGTCGCCGGCATGTCGATATGCGCGATACCGAATTCCGACAGCGCGTCGACCACCGCGTTCATCACCGCCGGCAGCGATCCGGCACAACCCGCCTCGCCGCACCCCTTGGCGCCGAGCGGGTTGGTGCGCGCGGGAACCGGATGACTTTCAAAGCCCAGGCCGGGAAGATTGGATGCACGCGGCAGTGCGTAGTCCATGAAAGAGCCGGTCAACACCTGGCCGTCCTCATCATAGACGACCAACTCGGTCAATGCCTGGCCGATGCCCTGTGCGATCCCGCCGTGCGCCTGCCCTGCCACGAGCATTGGGTTCACCAACACACCGAAGTCATTCACCGTCGCGTAACTGACCACCTCCACCGTACCGGTTTCCGGGTCCAGTTCGACTTCGGCGATGTGGCATCCGTTGGGGAAGGCCGACGGCACGCCTTTGAAAATATGGCTGACATCAAGCGTTCGCGGCAGATCATCCGGCAGGTTCTCGTCGAGCCGCAACCGCGCCGCCAGTTGCATGATCCCAATCCCGATGTCTGTCCCCGCAATGGTGAAGCGCCCGCGCACGAATTCGATGTCGCCCACGCCGGCTTCCAGGATATGCGAGGCAAGCTGCTTGCCACGCTCGATGACCAGTTGGCTCGCCTCCACGATTGCGCCGCCGCTCTGCATCATCGATCGCGAGCCGCCCGTGCCGCCGCCGGCCACCAGCTGATCGGAATCGCCTTGCAGCAGCCTGATCCTCTCGAATGGGATGCCAAGCCGGTCCGAAAGCACCTGAGCGAACGGCGAGGCGTGCCCTTGCCCGTAATCCAATGTGCCGGTGATGATCGTCACCGTACCGTCAGGTTCGAAACGGATGCCGCCCATTTCGTTGCCGGCATCGGCCGTCACCTCCAGGTAGTGACCGATGCCGCGGCCGCGAACCAGCCCGCGGGCGCGGCTGTCAGACTGACGTGCGGCATATCCGTCCCAGTCGGCTGCACGCAGTGCCTTCTCCAGAACCGTCGGGAACTCGCCGCTGTCATACAGCATGCCGGACGGTGCCCGATATGGCATCTGCTCTGGCTGGATATGATTGCGTCGACGCAGTTCCACCTTGTCGATGCCCATCTCGCGCGCCGCGGTCTCGACCAGGCGCTCCATGTAGTAATTGCCCTCCGGCCTGCCCGCGCCGCGATAGGCGCCGACCGGCGTGGTGTTCGTGAACATGCACTTCGACGACACTTCGATCAGCGGCGTGGCATAGACGCCGATGATGTTCTTCACCATGTTCATCGTCGGTGGGATGGTCGTTGCATTGCTCAGCCAGGCGCCGAGGTTGCCGTACCCGGACACCCGTAGCGCCAGGAATTTTCCTGCCTTGTCCAGGGCCAGTTCGGCGGTCATCTCGTGATCGCGACCGTGGCTGTCCGACAGGAAGCTCTCCGATCGTTCGTCGGTCCATTTGACCGGACGCCCCAGCGTTCGCGTGGCATGCAGCAGGCAGATATACTCCGGATAGGCAGAGGCCTTCATGCCGAACGAGCCACCGACATTGCCGGTGAGAACACGCAGCTTCTCCACCGGAACACCGAGTATGCCGCTCAGCAGATTACGTTGGCCGAACACACCCTGGCAGCCTAGCCGCAGGATCAGCCGATCATCCTCATTGTCGTATTCGGCGATCGCGGAGCGCGGCTCCATCGGGCAGACAACGATGCGGTTGTTGCGCATCGACAGCGTCGTGACATGGGCAGCCTGGGCGAACGCGGCCGCGACCTTCTCGCTGTCGCCGTAATGAAAATCGAGGCACAGGTTGCCTGGCGCTTCGGCGTGCAGCAATGGCGCGTTCTGGGCCGCAGCGGCACTGGCGGTCGTGACGGCAGGCAGCGCGTCGATATCGACGAAGATCGATTCGGCGGCATCCTTGGCCAGCTTCGCGGTATCCGCCACCACCATGGCAATCGGTTCGCCGACATAGCGCACGCGATCCGTTGCCAGCGGACGCTGTGGCGGGCGCGGTGTCGGCGAGCCATCACGGTGTTTGCCCCCCGCGGCCGGCATGTTGCGAATTCCCGCGGCGTCCAGATCCCTGGCCGTGATGACGGCGTGCACGCCCTGCATGCCACGAGCCGGATCCGCATCGATCGCGCGCACCTCGCCGTGCGCCATCCGACTGCGGACCATAACGGCAAAAAGCTGCTCGGGGCGGTTAAGGTCATCGGTATAGCGACCTTCGCCGCGCAGCAGGACGGGATCTTCCTTGCGCGACACCGGCTGGCCGACGGCGAATTTCTCGGTCGTCAACAACGAAGGATCGAACGGCGCATTCATCGGGACGAAGCTTTCGTGACATGAAGCTGGCGTGACATCGGCGAACGCAGTCTTTCCGCGATACCCAACAGGACATAGCGAGAAAGCGCAACCCACGTTTGCTGCAGCTCAGCTGGCAAGCACCTCGATCGAGGTGGACTTGATCAGCGCCAGGACCGTGCCGCCCGGTGACAACCCCAGGCGCACGATGGCGTCGGGCGTGACCCGGGACAGCAATGCGCCGTTCGGCAGCGCAATCTCCACCAGCACCGAGCGTCGCGCGACTTCCGCTGCAATCCGGCGCACCGTCCCCGGCACGATGTTGTGCAAACTGATCGCATCGGGCGCCTTGCCGGCCAGGATCACCTCGCGAGCCGGGATGCGAACGCGGCGTTCGGCGTGCAGCGGCGCGTCCAGCAGCGGCACCCAGAATGCCGTTCCGCCACCCTCGAGACGGGTCAATTCCCGGCCGGCATCATGTTGGGCGACGCGGCATAGCAACAGCGCGCCGGCGTCGTCGCGCTGCGCCAGCGGCAGATCTGCGCGCGCGGCGATCTCGGACAGCGTGCCGCAGCCGACCACATGCCCCGCGTCGATCAGTACCAACGAATCGGCAAGCTGAACCACCTCATCCAGCGCATGCGTGACGTAGACGACCGGCAAGCGCAGCGCCGTGTTCAGCCGTGTCAGATAGGGCAGGATTTCAGCCTTGCGTGCCGAATCCAGGCTGGCGAGCGGTTCATCCATCAGCAGCAGATGCGGCTGAGCCAACAGAGCGCGGCCGATCGCCACGCGCTGGCGCTCGCCGCCGGACAGCGTGTGCGGCCGGCGCGTCAGCAGCGTCCCGATGCCCAGAAGATCCACCACCTCGTCGAACCGCACTGCACCCGGCGCTGCTCGACGCATGCCAAAGCGCAGATTGGTGGCGACCGACATATGCGGGAACAGCTTCGCATCCTGAAACACCAGACCGACGCGGCGTCGTTCCGGCGGCAGCCACACGCCGGATTCTGTGTCGGCCAGCACCAGACCATCAATCGCGATGCGACACATGTCGGGACGAAGCAGTCCGGCCGCGGCGGCAATGATTGTCGATTTGCCGGACCCCGACGGTCCGAACAGCGCCGTCACCCCCGGTGTCGGAACTTCAAAAGCCATGTCCATCTGTGTCGCGGGAAAACGGTGGCGCAAACGGAACGCAAGGCTCATCGGCCCAGCGCCGCATTCAGTCGCTTACCGATCCACTCCGACAGCAGCAGCCCGATCAGCGCGAGTGTCAGCGACACGAGCGACAGTTCCGCCGCTTTTGCCTCGCCACCCGGGACCTGCAAGGCGGTGTAGATCGCCAGCGGCAAGGTCTGCGTCTGGCCCGGGATGTTCGCCGCAAAGGTGATCACCGCTCCGAATTCACCCAGGCAGGTCGCATAGGCGACGATGCCGCCAACCAGAATGCCCGGCGAGGCAAGCGGCAAGGTGACGTTGAACAGCCGGTCCAGCCGGCCCGCACCGAGCGTGCGTGCGGCCTGTTCCAGCCCCGGATCAGCGGTTTCCAACGACAGGCGGACCGAACGGACCATCACCGGAAACGTCATCACCGCGCATGCCAGGATCGCGCCCGCAGTGGTGAACACGAGGCGGATGCCGAACCAGTCGTACAACAACACCCCGATCGGGCCGCGCACGCCGAAGATGATCAGCAGCAGCCAGCCGGTGACAACGGGCGGCAGCACGAGCGGCAGATGAACCAGCGCGTTCAACAACGGACGGCCAGGGAAGCGGTATCGCGCCAGCACCCACGCCGTCAGCACCGCCAGGGGCAGACCGAACCCCACCGCGCACGCAGCCACGAACAGCGTCAGCCGGACCGCTTCCCACTCGTCCGGCGACAGGCCCAGGCTATTCGACCTTGAAACCGCGCTGCACGAACACGGCGCGCGCCTGCGGGCCGGCCAGGAAGGTCATCAACGACCGCGCCTCTGCTGTATCGCCCGCCTTGGTCACCGCGAATGGGTAGGAGATCGGATCATGGCTGTCGGCCGGGAAGGTTCCCGCCACCATCACCGCCTTTGATACCGCTGCATCCGTCGAGTACACAATGCCGGCAGGCGCCTCGCCGCGTTCCACCAGCAGCAGGGCGGCTCTTACGTCGTCGGTGCGCGCCAACCGTGGCGCGACGGCGTCCCACAGGCCAAGCTTCCGCAGCGCCTGCTCGGCATAGATGCCGACAGGCACATGCGCCGGATCGCCGGTCGCCAACCGACCATTCGGCCCGAGCAGGCCCAGCAGATTAAAACCGCGACCGATCGTCACGTGCTGCGGCTTGTCGGCCGCGACCACCAGAACGAGGTCATTGCCGAGCAGTTCTTTGCGCGTGTCGGTGGCGATCAGTTTCTTTTCCGCCAGGAAGTCCATCCATTTTTCGTCCGCCGATGCGAACAGATTGACCGGCGCGCCCTGCTCGATCTGCCGCGCCAGGGTCGAGCTTGATCCGAAGGACATGCGCAGCGGCTGATGCCCGGCCTGCGTCCATTGCCCGGAAACGTCCTTCATGGCGTCGGTCAGGCTGGCTGCGGCGAACACTGTCAGTTCCTGCGCGCGCGACGCGAGCGGCGCGAGCAGAACGCAAAGAATCAGCAGGAAACGCATGAACAGACCTCTCAGGGTTGCGGTGAGCGGACTCCGGCCAGCACCGTGTCAAGCTGCGGTGCCGTCAGCGCATGGCCATAGACCACGGCGTTGAACAGGGCCCCGAGCGTCGTCGGGTCGCGCCCGCTGAGCCAGGCGAGACCAAGCAATCGATTGATTGAAGGCGGCTCTTCAACCCAGCCGAACGGCAGGCTCGGCGCGACGAACGCGTGCCCGTCGCGCACCGCCCGCACCGATCGCCATGCATCGGAAAGCGCAACAACGTCGCGCATGGCAGGATCGGAAAATATGACGATATCCGGATCGAGCGCGCGGATCGCGTCGATACTGGACGGTCGGAACGTCCCCTCGCCGTCGGGCGCGAGGGCTCGCCAGCCGAGGCGGGTAAAGACCTCCGTCACGTCGGTACCGGGGGCAGCGACGGTCAGGCCGTCCGCGCCACGCGCGTAGAGGACGCGCGGGTGGACACCTTGCGTCGCCGGCAGGGCCAACAATGCCTCGGCAAAGCCGGCCAACACCTCCGCACGATCCTCGCGATGCAGGATGCCCCCAAGCAATCGGAGTGTATGCGGTATATCGGCCAGGGATCCGCTCAGCAGAATGGTGGGGATCCCGGTGTGCTGCTGCGTCGTTCGTGCCAGTTCGGCATAACGCGGCGATACGGTCCCGTAATCCAGTATGAGATCCGGCTTCAGCGTCAGTATCTTCTCGGTCACGTCCTCGCGGCCGGTCAGGCGCGGGATCGACGGCAGCTTGCCGGCGGCCGGCGCCAGCAAACCACGCGCATCCTCGGAAACCGGGGAAGGCCAGCCAAGCATCACCTCGGGCGCAACGGCTGCCAGCAGTACCGCCGCGGGCGGCCCGGCCGGCAGGACATGCACGATATGATCCGGCAGCTGCACCGTGCGGCCAGTCCCATCGATGACCTCGGCCGCGAACGCGGCACCGGACCAAAACAACGACAGAACCAGAACCACGCGACCGAGCATGCTGTTCCCCCTCGATCGCCACGATATAGCTGCGAAGATATGGCGCAAGTAGCGCGTTGGCGGATGGGGAACGGACGCAACTGCTCACCATCAGGCGGGCAGTGAACGTCGTCTCGGTGTCCACCGAGGCTGTTGCGCAAGACCAAGATTGATTATGGTGCATCTTGCGTGTTTGCTTGGCGTGCCATGGGAAAACAGAAGCCACGGCCGCCGGAAGCGGCCAGCGCGAGTGATCGGCTCAGCATCAGGCTGGACCTGGCGTCAGGTGCCAGGATCGGCCCGGGCAAGGTTGCCGTATTGGAGGAAATCGCGCGGTCCGGGTCGATCTCCGCCGCCGGGCGGGTGCTGCGGATGTCGTACCGCCGAACCTGGGAACTGGTGGAGGAACTCAACCACAGCCTGGGCACGCCCCTCGTTGAAACCGCGGCGGGCGGCAGTGGGGGTGGGGGCGCCGTCCTGACTCCGGCCGGAAAGGCGGTCATCGCGCGTTACCGTGCGATCGAGATGGATACCGCGGCGGCGGCCCGCAAACATCTACTTGCACTCAACCGTGCCTGTGCCCACAAGTGAGCTCTGATCCGTAGATGGAGACCACGTGATGAAGCTTTCCGCCCGCAACCAGATCGCCGGTACGATCAAGACCGTCAAGCCTGGCGCGACGACAACGCACGTGACGATTGAAGTATCACCGTCGGTGACGATCACCTCGTCGATCACCAACGAGGCCGCCGAGGAGCTTGGGTTGAAGACGGGCATGAAGGCGACCGCGGTCATCAAGGCCTCCGACGTAATGGTCGGCGTCTGACCAATCGGCCGCGACGGCCGGAGCCGTTACCTTCGGCCGTGTGGCAGGCAACCTCGACATATGGTTCGCGAAAACGAAATCCGATCGGCCGAGGTGGCGGTTGCGCCCCCGTCCCCAAGCGATGCAGGCTTGGTGTTCATCGGCCGTATCCGCACGCCATGGACTTCTCGCATGGCAACGCCGCGGCAGGGACGACTGGACGGCCCGATATGCCGCATCGAGCTTTTCGAACCATGGGTCATCGCATTGGACGGGCTCGACCATTATGAGCGCGTCGAGGTGATCTACTGGCTTCATCTCTCGCGCCGTGATCTTGTGCTGCAAAGCCCGGCCAATGATGGAACCGCGCGCGGCACCTTCTCGCTTCGCTCTCCAGCTCGACCCAATCCCCTCGGGACATCCATTGCCCGGCTGATCAAGATCGAGGCGGCGACCGTCCTGGTTCGTGGTCTCGATTGCCTGGACGGCACGCCGCTTCTGGATCTGAAGCCAGACCGCGCGCTGTTTTCACCCATCGCTCCGCCGCAAGCGGGCGATTTTGAAGTTGGCGACCCGTAGCAGGTCGCGGTCTTTCATTGGCGACCCGGGAAGATGTCAACGATAACGGTCACTTCGCCGCCGTCGCGACAAGCACCGCATTGGTGCGATAGAATTCCGGAAGCAGACGTTTCAGCGCCTCGATCTTTGGCAGATCATTGATGGCGATGTAGGGGTACGTCGGGTTCCGCATCAGAAAGTCCTGATGGTAAGCCTCCGCCGGGTAGAAGGTGCGGTCAGTCTCGATCCGCGTGACGATCGCAGCGTTGAATACATGCGCCTGACCGAGCTGCGCGATATAGGCTTTCGCAACCCGGGCCTGTTCCGCGTTCATCGGAAAGATCGCCGAGCGATACTGCGTGCCCGTATCAGGACCCTGGCGATTGAGTTCAGTCGGGTCATGGGCGACCGAGAAGTAAATCTGCAGCAGGCGGCCGTAGCTGATCTTGCGAGGATCAAAAGTGATCTGCACGGATTCGGCATGCCCGGTCGTACCGGTGCTCACGGTCTCGTACTGCGCCGTCGTTTTATCGCCTCCTGCATAGCCAGAAACAGCATTGGTGACGCCCTCGACGTGCTGAAACACGCCTTGTACGCCCCAGAAACATCCGCCAGCGACGACGGCAACTTCGGTCGCCGCCTGACCTGGAGGCTCGTCGAGCGAGGGCGGCGGAACAACACGTGCGGTTTCAGCAGCCGATGGGGATATATTCAGCCCGACGCCTGCGAGCACCAGCAACGCCGTGACGACAAACAAGGCCGACGGGAGGCGCGGAAGCAACCGCCTGGAGGTCGTGGTCTTGAACAATTGGGACACTGTTTTGTCTCCGATTTCATCCGAAGGTAAATGCGAAGGCCTGCACGCCAGGATCGAGGAAGCGAATTTCGAATGTGTGATCGGTGATCGCACCAGTCTGTCGAATGAGCTGATAAAGCCGCTGTTCCGTCACGACGCCCTTTCCATCGGCGTCCAGATCCGTGCCGTGGCTGTCACCCGGCGGCTTGCCATCGATGGTAACACGGAATCGCACGGGGCCGCCTTCCGACCCCGGTCCGAGCACCAGATGCAAATCCCGCGCATGAAACCGGTAGACGATGGCGCCGTCTTTCTGGTTCAGGGAACCATGTTCTGAATCCACCGTCCAATTGCCGGACAATCCCCATTCGTTGAGCTTCGGCGTTCCCAGCGCATAGAGGTGGGGTGCTCCTTGTGCAACGCCACCTGGCGACACGAAATTCTCCGCCCGCATATAGCCGACATAGGTCTCCGGCGATTTCACATCGTCAGCATCCGCGGCAGCCTCCGCACCGGTGGCGTTCACAGCGACCAGACCTGACGAAATGGCGCCTTTGCCGGCTTCGGCGAGGAGTTGCTGGATCACCCGCTCGGACTCGCCGTAATCGCCTTCACCGAAATGGTGGTGCCGGATGCGGCCCTTGGCATCGACGAAGTAATGCGCCGGCCAGTACTGGTTGCTGAAGGCTCGCCAGATCGCATAGTCGTTGTCGATGGCGACCGGATAGTCAATCTTGAGATCCCGAACTGCCTTCTTCACATTGTCGATGTTGTGCTCGAAGGCGAACTCGGGGGCGTGCACGCCGATCACGACGAGGCCTTTGTCCTTGTACTTTTCGGCCCAGGCTCGGATATAGGGAATGGCGCGTAGGCAGTTGATGCAGGAGTAGGTCCAGAAATCGATGAGCACCACCTTCCCCTTCAGGCTTTCTTTGGTCAGCGGTGGCGAGTTCAGCCATGCAACTGCACCTTCCAACGAAGGCATGGCATCCTCGACCGGCAATTCTTCGGGCTGCGCGGCTGGTTTGGCACTCATCATCGCGGGATTGCCATTCGTTGTTCCAGGATCGCCCGCGGTGTTCGTGACCGGCGACGGCTGGGTGCCGGCGGCGGTTCGTACCTTGTCCAGCAGGCCCTGCTCGAGTGACGCCGTGTTCGCCAGCGATAGCTGGGTGAGAAAGCCCGTGTCCAGACCCAGCGCGATGGCAACGACGGCGACGAGTACCGCGGCGCCCAGGCCACGCCGTATCCACTGGCCGACGCCGAGCGAGCGCTTCATCGCTGTGAAGACCCGGCCGCCGATGAGGAGGGCGAGCGCGAGGGACGTTGCCGCCCCTGCTGCATAGGCCGCGAGCAGCAGCGACGTGCGGACGCTGGCCCCTTGAAGCGCTGCCCCCGTCAGAATCAAGCCCAATACCGGGCCGGCGCAGGGTGCCCACAGCAGGCCGGTGGCGACGCCGAGCAGCAGTGACGGCAGCATCGTCGCACCGTCCGTGTCGGTGCGCTGATCGGCGGATTGGGACAGGCGTGCACCAAGTGCGACGAGGGGGCGCGTCAGGCGGTCCGACAGGGAGGGGAACAAGAGCGTGACACCGAACACCGCGAGGACGGCTATCGCAATCATGCGGCCATAGTCGTTGGCCTGCACCGCCCATCCGCCACCGACGGCCGCCAGGGTGGCCACCGCGGCGAAGGTCGCCGCCATGCCCGCAAGCATCGGCAGGCCGCTGCGGACAAACGGCCGATCCGCCCGCGCGAACACGAAAGGCAGCACGGGCAGGATGCAAGGACTGACGATAGTCAAAACACCGCCGAAATAGGCCAGCAAAAAGAGGATCATGGTCGCGTGCTTTCAGCGGTTCAGGCTGCCGTTGGCACGAACATCAGCGCGACGCCGTTCATGCAGTAGCGCAGGCCGGTCGGCTTGGGACCGTCGTCGAAGACGTGTCCGAGGTGGCCGCCGCAACGGCTGCAATGGACGGCGGTTCGCGCCATGCCAAATGAGCTATCACGTGTTTCGCCCACGGCTCGGTCGAGCGGCGCCCAAAAGCTTGGCCAACCCGTGTGACTGTCGAATTTGGTGGTGGAGGAGAACAAGTCAAGCTCGCAGCCCGCGCAGGCGAAAGTGCCTGAGCGCTCCTCGTGCAGCAAAGGGCTGCTGAAAGGAGACTCGGTCCCGCTCTGTCGCAACACCGCGTATTGGTCTCGCGTCAGTCGGCGGCGCCAGTCCGCATCGGCGTGGGTCACCGCGAACGTATCGTCGGCGTGCGTGCTGGCGGACCACCATGGCGAGAGCGACACCGCACCCAGGCCGAATGCGCCAGCCGTCAAAAGGAAACGCCTCGTTGGCATGGTTCTGATCCTCGGCTGCGACATATGTCCATTGGGGTTCAATGAAATTACGTGGGTAGCGCTGTTTAATTGCAGGAATAGCGAATGTGAAGAAGATGTAATCTCGTCGCCGGGCCTCGAGTGCAGCGCCAGTCCGGGTGCTTTGGTGTCCTGCCCGATCGATCGCTGTTGGAGGCTGGCGATACCATCTTTTGTGTGGAAAACCTCAAACTGACTCGTTGCTGTTCAGCGACCGGTCTTGACAGCAGGACGGACCGGCCGAGACTGCGCGCCTGAACTGACATGTATGTAAGGGAGGCAGCATGAAGAGGCAGCTCTTGACGATTGCACTTGCCTGCGCCGTCGCGGCGAGCTGGAGCGTGCAGCCGACCCGGGCAGCGGACGACTACCTCGACCTCACGTCGCCCGACTTCCAGGATGGCGGCACGCTGCCCTTGAAATATGGCGGCAACAATCCACAAAACGCCAACTGCACCGGGCAGAATGAATCGCCTGCGCTGGCGTGGAAGAATCCGCCCACGGGAACGAAGAGTTTCGCGATCATGCTATTTGACACGGCTGGCCGCGCACCCCTGGGAGTTGTGCATTGGTTCGCCTATGGCCTCCCGGTGACCAAGATGGACTTCAAGGAAGGCGAGGCGGCTCAGGCGCCGAGCGGCTTCATGGGTGGCAAGAGCACGATGAACCTGCCTACCTATTTCGGCCCCTGCCCGCCCAAGGGCGTGAAGCCGCATCCCTACGTCTTTACGTTGATGGCCTATGACATCGCACCCGACGCCATCCAGGCGGGTCTGTCGCCGGATGAGTTCGCGAAGGCCGTCCAGGCGGCGGGCGGCAAGTTGCTGCAATCGGTGAGCCTCGTCTCGCGCTACGGCCACTGAGCATTCGTCGAACAAAGGTATCTCAATCGCGCCGCCACCATCGGACTTAATGATCGTGGCGGCGCCTCCAATTGGCGGACCCTGCTAGATTGCGTCGTCGGGCGCGTGGATTGCTCCACATGCGCGCTATGATTTCACCGGTCGCATCTGTGCGAACCGCGCTGCCGCGAGTTGGTGGGCGGTTCGCGCGGGCACTCCCCCGATTGGCGCGCACCCATCGAGAGCACGATCATCCTCGAGCGAGCGGCGCGTTGGTGAACGAAGCCCCCCGGAACGCGCCGCAGACCGATAGCAGCGGTAGGCCTTCGCGGCGCCGACCCAACGCACTGGTTGGCCCTGTTCTTGCTGCTTGCATCACCAAAGCGGGGAGAAGTCTGGTTGCGGATGCGGCATCTGCCGCAATGCACAACGATCGATGCCCGCTCTGAAGGCTTTCTGCCCAGGAAGCAAGCATGCAGTCGATTGTCGCCGAGCCGTACGATTTTGCGTTCGATGCTGCCACCACAGCGCTGGTGATCATCGACATGCAACGTGACTTCCTCGAGCCGGGCGGCTTTGGTGCCGCATTGGGCAACGACGTAGGCCTGCTCCGATCAGCCATCGCACCGACCGAGCGGGTGCTGCGCGCCTGCCGTGCGGCCGGAATGCTTGTGGTCCATACCCGTGAGGGCCATCGCCCCGACCTGTCCGACCTCGCCCCTGCCAAGCGCGTCCGCGGCAGGTTCCCGACCGGCATAGGTGATCTCGGTCCCATGGGTCGCATCCTGGTGCGCGGCGAGCCGGGCCACGACATCGTCCCCGAACTGGCGCCTGAGCCCGGCGAACCCGTCGTGGACAAGCCGGGCAAGGGCGCATTCTACGCCACCGATCTTGAGGCGATGTTGCGCAGCCGCGGTACTGCACGGCTGATCGTCTGCGGCGTCACCACCGAGGTCTGCGTCAACACCACGGTGCGCGAGGCCAACGACCGCGGCTTCGACTGCCTGGTGCTGGAGGACTGCACCGGCTCCTACTTTCCCGAATTCCAGCAGGCCGCACTCGACATGATCAAGGCGCAGGGCGGCATCTTCGGTTTTGTGGCACCATCCGCCGCGCTGCTGTCCGCGCTGGCTTGAACCAACAGGAGAAGGCGATGAGCAGCACGCGCACCGCGGCCACGGCCGGTCCCGCCATGTGGGTGGCCGGCGACTGGAACGGCTTCTTCGGCCTGTTCACCAACGTTGCGCTGAACGTCATCGTTCTCACCGGCCTCTGTCTGGGCGTGGTTAAATTGCCCGAGAGCATTGTGTTCGGGCGCGTGCTGCCTGCGCTTGGCATCGCGCTGCCGATCGGCAACCTGTTCTATGCCTGGCTCGCCTGGCGGCTCGCCAAACGCGAGGGCCGCAGCGATGTCACGGCACTGCCCTACGGGCCGAGCGTGCCGCATATGTTCATCGTGATCTTCCTGGTCATGCTGCCGACCTATTTGAAGACAAATGATCCGATCCTCGCATGGCAGGCCGGCCTTGCCTGGGCGTTCATCATCGGCGTGATCATCCTGCTCGGCGCATTCGTCGGGCCGACGATTCGCAAATACACGCCGCGGGCGGCGATGCTCGGCGCATTGGCCGGCATCTCGATCGCCTTCATTTCGATGCGCCCCGCCGCGCTGAGCTGGCAGGTGCCATGGATCGCCTTCGTCTCACTCGGCATCATTCTGGTCAGCTGGTGCGCGCGCGTGCGGCTGCCCTGGGGTCTGCCCGGTGGCCTGGCCGCGGTACTGGCAGGCACCGTGCTGGCATGGCTCGGGACGTTCACCGGACTGAGCCCGGTGATGGACGCGCACGCCGTTATCGTGGCGCTGCAGCAATTCGGGCTGCATGTGCCGATGCCGTCGGCCGACTTCCTGGCCGGCCTGTCCGATATCGGTCCGCTGCTTGTGGTAGCCGTGCCTCTCGGCATCTACAATTTTACCGAGGGCATGAACAACGTCGAAAGCGCCTCCGCGGCGGGCGACAATTTCGACCTCCGCAAGGTGCTGGTGGCCGATGGCGTCGGCGCACTTGCCGGAGCGGTGCTCGGCTCGCCATTTCCGCCGGCGGTGTATATCGGTCATCCGGGCTGGAAATCCGTCGGCGGGCGCGTGGGCTATTCCTTCGCCACCGGAATCGTCATCGCCCTGGTCTGCTTCCTGGGCCTGACGGCATTGCTGCTCGCGGTGGTGCCGCTGGTCGCCATCCTGCCCATACTTTTGTATATCGGTCTCGTCATTGGCGCGCAGGCGTTCGAGACCACGCCGGCCCGCCACGCGCCGGCGGTCATTCTGGCCATGCTGCCCAACATCGCATCCTGGGCGCAGAGCCAGATCGACGGCGCGCTGGCCGCCGCGGGGACATCGGCTGACAAGGTCGGCCTGGACAAGCTGGCCGGCAACGGCGTGATCTACCATGGCCTGCAGCTGTTTGGCGGTGGCGGCACATTGGCGGGATTGATGCTCGGCGCCATCGCCGCATTCATCATCGATCGCAAGTTCGATCGCGCCGCGCTGTATGCGACTGCCGCCGCAGTGTTGGCCTTCTTCGGATTTATCAACGGCACGGCGCTGGCTGTCGGCAACTCCGCACCGGTCGCGCTCGGCTATCTGCTGATCGCGCTGATGTGCGTCGGTTTGCGACACAATCCCGCCGCCGCCGAGCTACCGTTGGACGAAGCGAGTTTGGGCGACGAGGCGCCAGCAGAATGAAATCGCGTTTTTGCATCGATGGCGCGATGGCCGCGTGACGCCGACCAAGGCCGCGCTGGCCGCTATCGAGGCCGACCACAGACACGACGATCCGGCGATCTGGATCACTCGCCTATCGGACGACGAAATACTGGCACACGCCGGTCAGCTCGAGAGGGAGGGAGCGCGCGGCGGCAGGTTTTGGGGCGTGCCTTTTGCAGTCAAGGACAACATAGACATCGCCGGCTTGCCGACAACGGCGGCCTGCGCGGGCTACGCGTACACCGCGCGGAACACCGCGCCCGCCGTGCAGCGTTTGCTGGACCAGGGCGCTCTGCTCATCGGCAAGACCAATCTCGACCAGTTTGCCACCGGCCTTGTCGGCACACGCAGTCCGTACGGCGTGCCCCGCAATTGCTTCAATCCGGCATACGTGCCGGGCGGATCATCGTCCGGTTCGGCCTGCGCGGTTGCTGCCGGCATCGTGAACTTTGCACTGGGCACCGATACCGCAGGGTCCGGCCGCGTTCCAGCGGCGTTCGGCAATATCGTCGGGTTAAAGCCCACTCTGGGCAGTGTGTCTGCGCGCGGCGTGGTGCCTGCGTGTCGTTCGCTCGACACCGTCTCGATATTCGCCCGTACCGTGGATGAGGCGCTGACGGTGCTGCGTGTGATCGCCGATTGCGACGACGACGATCCATATTCGCGTATGGCGCCGGCCGGGTGTCTGCGCCGAACCGCGCCTCAGGCGGCGACACGAATTGCCATGGCAGATCCGGCGGCATGCGACGCGGCGATTGCCGAATGCACCAGGCGTGTCGGAACGCTGCTCGGTGCGGAGACAATCGACATTTCGCTGTTCCTGGAAATTGCCCGGCTGCTCTACGACGGTCCCTGGGTCGCTGAACGGACCGCCGCGCTGCGCGATGTGGTCGAGACACGCCCCGCCATCCTGCATCCGATAACACGCAGCATCCTTGAAGGCGGCTTCGCGCGGCGCACGATTGACGCCTTCGCTGCGTTTCATCGCGTTGCGGAAGCGCGTCGGACGGCAACCGAGCTATTTCGCCGATTTGACGCATTGCTGTTGCCGACAGTTCCGTTCTGCCCGACCCTGGCCGACGTGGCTGCCGATCCGATCGCCGTGAACAGCCGGCTCGGCATGTTCACCAACTTCATCAACCTGTGCGATCTGGCCGCTATCGAGGTTCCGGCAGGATTTGACGGCGACGGCATGCCGATCGGCGTGACGCTGGTCGGGCCGGCCTGGTCGGAAGGCCGGTTGGCTGCGCTGGCGGATCACGTGCACCGCGCGTCAGTCGACCGCGTCGGCGCGACATGCAAATCATTGCCGCCGCCAGCCCTGCCTGACGCACTGGCCGCTGACGAAACGGCACTGTTCTGCATCGGGGCGCACATGTCCGGCCTGCCGCTCAACCATCAACTGATGGCGTTGGGCGGGCGCTTCCTGCGCATCGCGCACACCGCGCCTGTCTACCGATTGCACGCACTCGGCAATCGACCCGGTATGGTGCGTGCACCCGATGGAGCGGACATCGAAGGCGAAGTATGGGCGCTGCCCACCACCGCGATCGGCACCCTGCTCGTCTCGGTGCCACCACCGCTCGGCTTCGGCACGATTGAGTTGACCGATGGACCATGCCTCGGCTTTCTGGCCGAAGCCGATGGCGTTGCGGGAACATCGGAGATCACCGGCCATGGCGGCTGGCGCGCCTGGCTCGCGACCAAGGAGCCATCGTGAGCGACACCGACATTCTTGACGAATGGCTCGACGCGAATGCGGCGTTGCTTGGCATTGCGGTGGCACCCGAGTGGCGCCACGCAGTGCGACTGCATCTGCGCATCACGCGCGACATGGCCCAAAATGTGCTCGAATTCCAACTGCCGGACGATGCCGAACCGGCATCGGTGTTCCACGCATGAGCGATCTCACCTGGGCATCGGCCAAGACGATCGCCGCCGTGGTGGCAGGCGGCGAGGTCAGCGCGACAACCGTGATCGAACGGACACTGGCGCGCATCGCCCAGCGCAATCCAGTGCTGAACGCCTTCACTGCAATTACCATCGAGCGTGCGCGCTCACGTGCCGCATCCATCGATGCTGTACGCGCCGCCGGCAGGGCCATCGGGCCGCTCGCAGGTGTGCCGTTCGCGGTGAAGAACCTGATCGACATCGCCGGCCTGCCGACCCTGGCGGGTTCCAAGATCAATCGCGGCCATCCGCCTGCGACCAACGATGCGACGCTGGTCAGCCGCCTTGAGGCCGCAGGTGCGGTGCTGGTGGGTACGCTGAACATGGGCGAATACGCCTATGACTTCACTGGCGAGAACAGCCACGACGGCCCGTCGCGAAATCCACATGACACCGCACGAATGACCGGCGGCTCATCGGGGGGATCGGGCGGTGCGGTCGCCGGCGGCATGGTGCCGATCGCGCTTGGCTCCGACACCAATGGTTCTATCCGGGTGCCGTCGTCATTCTGCGGGATATTCGGGTTGAAGCCGACCTACGGTCGGTTGTCGCGCGCGGGCAGCTTTCCATTCGTCTCGAGCCTTGACCACCTTGGTCCGTTCGCTCGTGGCGCCACCGATCTGGCACTCGCCTATGATGCAATGGTTGGGCCGGATTCACTTGATCCCGCCTGCACCGTTCGCGATACCGAGCCAGTTGGGTCAGGCCTCGCCGCAGGCATTACCGGACTGCGCATTGCCCGTGCCGGTGGTTACTTCCGTTCCGGCGCAGGCGTCGAAGCACTGGCCGCCTTGGACAGTGTCGCCACCGCCCTCCGCGCAACGCGGGAGATCGAATTGCCGGAAGCCGCGCGCGCCCGTGCCGCAGCCTATGTCATCACCACATCGGAGGGTGCCGCCCTGCATCTGGACCGCCTGCGCAATCAGCCGCTCGATTTCGATCCCGACGTGCGCGACCGGCTGATCGCCGGCGCCATGGTTCCCGCCGCCTGGGTGGTCGCCGCGCAGAAATTCCGCCGCTGGTATCGCGACGCGGTGCTGCGCCTGTTCGACGAAGTGGATGCCATCCTTGCCCCTGCTACACCGTGCGTTGCGCCTCCGATCGGTCAGAAGAGCTTCGTGCTGAACGGGCAGGAAGTGCCGCTGCGTCCGAATATCGGCATCTACACGCAACCGATTTCCTTCATCGGCCTTCCTGTCGTCGCCGTACCGGTGCCGCAGCCTGGCGGCATGCCCATCGCCGTGCAGATCATTGCGGCACCTTGGCGCGAAGACGTGGCGCTGCGCATCGCATATGATTTGGAGGCACGTGGCATCGTGCGGTCGCCGCAACCGGCGGAGTAGCGTCTTGGAAATCAACATTCCAGAGGTCCACGCCCAGGTCACAGCAGCGTTCGCGTGCTACGAAGCCGCGCTCGTCACCAACGATGTCGCCGCCCTGCGGGATCTGTTCTGGCGCAACCCACACACAATTCGCTACGGCATTGGCGAGAACCTGTATGGCAGCGACGAAATCGCCGCGTTCCGCGCTGCGCGCTCACCGGTTGGTCTTGCACGACGCCTGTCGCGCACGGTGATCACCACCTTTGGTCACGACTTCGCCACCGCCTGCACTCTATTCCAACGTGATACGGCACCCGGAAAGATCGGCCGTCAAATGCAGACCTGGGCGAGGATGCCGGAAGGCTGGCGTGTCGTCGCAGCGCATGTAAGTCTGATCGACGTCGAATAGCCAAGACCGTCATTGCCGCCAAAGCGGACCATCGGGCGTCGCGTGCACTGCGTCGCCGCAGGACGTGCGCCCACCAAGCAACACCGCAGTCAGCAAGATCGCCAGCGTGGAGACCGCGGCGATCGTCGGATCGATGTTCGCATGTCCACCAGGTCGTAGTCGATCTTCTCGAAGTAGTCGCCCTTCTTCATCAGGTTCTTCACAGTGGAGCGGCTGAGCTGAACCACGTCCCACTCGACGTTGCCGGTCTCGATCATCGCCTTCACCTTGTTGATGTCGGCGCCGGCGAAGTCGCGCGTGTTGATCCCGCTCAACCTTCCGAACGGCTCGAAGTACGCCGTGCGTTCGGCATCCTGTGCGGTGCCGCCGTAGGACGCGATGCGAACCTCGCCGCTGCCTTTCAGCTCTCGGGTATGCTGTTCGGCTCGATCAGGTCCGCCGTTTGCGTACGCAACGGTCGTGTGCCGAGGAACGGCGCGTGGCGCCAATTGCGGACAGCGCGAGGAAACGGCGACGGTTGCGGTCAGGCGTGTCATCTCGTCTGGTCATCGCTGCCTCCTGGTCAGGATTCAGAACTCGAGCAGATTGTCCCGGAAGTGGGCGTGTGAATATGCGATGCGCATAAGGCCGCGTTCCTGCAGAGCAGGCACCAGTCCGTCTTCCACTTCGGCCAAAGTGCGGCGGCTGACATTGGGCATGGAGAACAGGAACCCGTCGCCGCCGACTTCCTCCATGACCTCCCCCATCCGCGCGGCGATCAAATCTGGCGTGCCGACCAGTTCGACCGACAGTTCCGTCGCATTATGGTCCGACATTGCCTCGCGCAGCGTCCTGCCGGCAGCCTTGGCACGAAACTCATCGAGTGTCTGCTGATGGCCATTGGTCGTGACATCCGCGGGAAGCGGCTGGTCGAGATCGAACCTGCCGAAGTCGATGTTCGTCACCTTGCCGAGATGCGCCAGCCGCTGCGGGATCTGCGCAGCCGCCCGCGCCGCACGCGCGCGCTTCTTGTCCTGCGCCTCCGCATCGGTTTCGCCGATGATCGGCGCGACCAGGAACAGCACCTTGCACGCATCCGGATGCCGACCATGCGCCACCATCCGCGCACGGACATCGTCGCGATAGGACTTCATGCCGGCGATGCCTTTGGTATGCGCAACGATCGTATCGGCATAGCGCGACGCGAATTGTCGTCCGCGAGGCGAGCCTCCGGCCTGTGCGATCACCGGTTGACCTTGCGGGCAGGGTCCCGAATTCAGCGGTCCACGCGTCTTGTAGTACCGGCCTTCGAAGTTGACCGCGTGCACCTTGGAGTGATCGACCAGGACGCCGCTGTTGGGATCGGCAATGATGGCGCCTGGCTCCCATGATGCCCACAACTGCCGGCACACTTCCATGTACTCGTCGGCCATGTCGTAGCGCAGATCGTGCTCGGGCATGCCGGGCATGCCAAAGTTCATCGCCGCGAAGTCGGAACTGCCGGTGACCGCATTCCAGCCGATCCGTCCGCGAGTGACCTGATCCAGAGTCGCGATCAACCGCGCCAGCAGATAGGGAGGGTAGGCATATGTTCCAAAGGTCGGGACGATGCCGATGCGTGATGTCACCTGGGACATGAGCGAGGCCACCACCGAAGGATCCTGGCGCGGCACGGCAATTCCGTTCGCCAGATAAATCTCCGTCGAGCCGCCGTAGCTCTCGCCGACATAGGACGAATCCTCGATCAGCAGGTAGTCGAAACAGGCCCGCTCGAGGCATCGCGCCATCTCGATGAACAACTCCGGCATCATCCAGTTGCGACCGATATGACCGGTCCAGGGTTCACCCCATGCCTGGACGCTGGATCCTTGCAGAAACCAACCGAGGTGAAAGGGCCTGGCAGTCATTCATCCGCTCCCATTACGGTCATCGTTCGGAATTTACACGCAAAAGATGTACTTGTGCCACGACGGATCGGTGACATGGGCCATCGATATCAGCCGGTGCCGGGCGCATGAATGCGGCGCAGGAATTCGCGCGCGCGGGGGTGTTCCGGCTGCGCGAAGAACGCCGCGGGCTCCGCGTCTTCCAGGATCCGCCCACCATCCATGAACAGAACACGCGTGCCCACCTCCCGGGCGAACTGCATCTCATGCGTCACCACCAGCATGGTCATGCCATCCTTTGCCAGGGTGCGGATCACCTCCAGCACCTCGCCGACAAGTTCGGGATCAAGCGCCGACGTTGGTTCATCGAACAGCATGAGCATCGGTCGCATTGCCATGGCGCGCGCGATCGCCACGCGCTGTTGCTGTCCGCCTGACAGTTGCGCCGGCCGTTTCCCCGCGTGTTCCGTCAATCGCACGCGCGCCAATTGCTCGGCGGCCAGCGCGCGCGCCGAGGCGAGCTTCATGCCAAGCACGCGGCGCGGCCCGATCGCCACGTTATCCAGCGCGGTGAGGTGGGCAAACAGGTTGAAGCGTTGGAACACCATGCCGATGTGCCGACGCTTGCGCGCTGTCGCCGTCGGACGGTCGGGCACCAGCCGGCCGCCCCGCATCTCGCCCGCCATGTTGACGCCCTCGAGCAGGACGTCACCTTCCGATGGCATCTCGATCCGGTTGACGCAGCGCAGGAGTGTGGACTTGCCGGCGCCGCTTGGTCCAATCACCATGACGATCTCGCCCGTGGCGATTGCAAGATCGACCCGATCGACCACCGGAATTTGGCCGAAGATCTTGGACAGGCCATGAATTGCTAGCAATGGCCGCGCCGTCATGCCAGCCGTTTCTCGACGAATTCGGAGAACCAGGCGAGCACCGAGATGATCACCAGATAGTAAACCGCCAACTCGGCATAGAGTTCGAACGGAGTAAAGCGTTCGGCAATGATCACCTGTGCCGATCGCGTGAGTTCTGTGATCGAGATCACCGACAACAGCGAGGAACTCTTGACCAGCGTGATCACCTCGTTGGTGAGCGGTGGCGTGATCCGTCGCAGTGACTGCGGCAACAGGATGAACAGGATCGACTGCCGGTTGGTCATGCCGATCGACAGCGCCGCCTCGGACTGACCCGCGTCGATCGACTGGAGGCCCGCACGGACGATCTCCGAGATGAAGCCGCCTGAGTTGAACGCCAGCGCCGCCACGCCACTCCAGAATGACGACAGCTCGAAGCCGATGCGCGGCAGGGCGAAGTAGACCAGGAAGATCTGCACCAGGGCCGGCGTGCCGCGAACGAAATAGACATAGGCCCGAACGATGGCTTTTGGGAACCTAAGGTCGGAGACGCTGATCAGGCCACAGATCACGCCGACCAAGGTGCCGACCACCAATGCCCAGAATGAGATTTCCAGCGTGACCACAGCGCCCCGGACCATGTAGGGGGCGGCATACCAGATGACTGACCAATCGAAGCCGACCATGTCGGCGCGGCGTCAGGGCAGTACTTCAGGCACCACGTTGGGTGTTTCCATCGTGCCGCCGAACCATTTCTCCTGCAACTTGGCCAACTCCCCGCTCGACTTCATCTCGGCAAGCTGGACATTGACGAATTCCTGGAAGCTCACGTCCTCCTTGCGAAAGGCCATGCCGAAATATGCCGTGATATCCGACACGCCCTCCAGCATCTTGAATTGGCCCGGCGCGTCGTGCATTACCACCATCATGGTGGACTTCGAGTTTACCACTGCATCGACGCGGCGATTGATCAGATCCTGGTAGGCCTCGGGATAATGCTCGTACTGCTTCACGTCCGCGTATCCCGGCTTGCCGTCGGCCTTCAGCTTGGCCTCGAACACCTTTATGATTCCCGCCGCGGCGCTGCCGATCTGCACGCCGATGATCTTGCCGGACAGATCGGTGGCGCTCTTGATCCGATCCTCGTTGGCACGGAGCAGAATGACGTTGCTCGCATCGGCATAGGGCATCGAGAACAACACCTTGTCCGCGCGCTCCTTGGTGATGGTCATCGCGGAGATGATGACGTTGAACTTCTTGGCATACAGCGCCGGGATTATGCCGTTCCATGCCGTGTCGACGATCTCGGCCTTCACGCCGAGCTTGCCGACGATGTGGTCGATGATGTCGGGGTCGTAGCCGATGATCTTGCCGTCCTTGAAGAATTCGTACGGCACATAGGCCGCTTCCGTGCCGATGATCAGAGTGCCGCGCTTCTTCACTTCGTCGAGCGTGTCGGCGTGGGCCTTTTGGGCGGTCGCAAGGCCCAGCAGGACCGCCGAACCGGCGCCGGCCAGCAGTGTGCGTCGTTCCATGAAGCAGCCCCCGGTTTTGTGTCCAACCACCCACACGAAGCAACCGGCGTGCCATCCGCACAGCTGGCCCGCTATTTGCTCCCGCTTCCAGCATCCAAGGCGGGGGGTTGCTCGATGGCGAGCAAGCGATTGCATCTGGGTTGGTTCATGAACTTCACGCCTGGCGAATGGGACCATCCGCTCGCCACCGGCGGTTCGGACTGGAACGGCAGGTTCTACGTCGATATGGCGCAGTCTCTGGAGCGGGCCTGTTTCGACTATATACGACCCGTCGCCACTTGCCGCCCTGATCAGCGCGGCTACCACGCGGCTGGACGTTGTTGCCACCCTGTCAACGCTTGCGTATCCGCCCTTCATGCTGGCACGCCTCTGCTCAACGCTCGACCACATCTCCGATGGCCGCTTCGGCTGGAACATCGTCACCTCCGGCGAGGATGCCGCGGCGCAGAATTTCGGCATGGACAGGCTGCCATCGCACGAGCAGCGCTACGAGATGGCCGACGAATACGTTGATCTGGTCTGCCAGCTTTTCGATTCGTGGGACCCGGATGCCGTGGTGATGGACCATGCAACCGGCGTCTATGCCGACCACAAGAACGTCCGGCCGATCAATTTCGAGGGCAAGCACTGCAAGTGTCGTGGTCCATCGAACACCGTACGCTCACCGCAGGGACGGCCGGTGTTCGTGCAGGCCGGCGAATCGCCGCGCGGTCGCGCCTTCGCGGCCAGACACACGGACTCGATCATTGCGACTGCGACCGGTATCAACGGAATGAAGCAATATCGCGACGATATACGGCAACACGCGGTGTCGTTCGGGCGCAATCCCGATGACATCAAGGTGCTGTTCCTGGTGTACCCTGTGCTTGGCGAAACGGACCAGGAGGCCTATGCCAAGCGGGAGCGGATGGTCTCCTCACCGCACTTCATCGAGCGCGCCTTGGCCAGCACGGCGACCGTCACCGATATCGACTTCTCATTGCGTCAACTTGCGATGGAGCGGTTCGGCGCAGTACCGTCGGATGTCGAATTCATCGGTTCGCCCGCAACGGTTGCCGAACGCATGGGCAATGTCGCCGAGGCCATTGGCGGCGACGGGTTCCTCATCAGTACCCCTTGCCAGCGCACCAGCCGCCGCTTCATCACCGAAGTCACCGAGGGACTTGTGCCCGCTTTGCAGCGTCAGGGCCTCATGCGGACCGCCTATAGCGGATCGACCCTGCGCGAGGTGCTGACAGAGTACTGACAACGCATGCAGGCTGCCCACATTTTGACCGTGCCTTGCATATGGGTTGGGCATGTTGTCAGGATGCCCGGATAAGCACGACTGAGGCCCTGCGGCGCGATGGACGACGAAATCTCACTTGATCTGAACGGCAAACTGGCGTTGCGGCTTCGTCTTGTGCGTTCGGCGGTTGTGGCTGCACGGACCGGCTGGTCGGATCGCCTCAACGCCGGCGAATACCTCAAGATCGTCGATCCGCTTGGCAAGCAGGCAGGCGACTTCTGGGCGTTCAATGCCGCAAATCCGGACGAGCATCTGTCGGCGATGCACACCCGCGTTTGGGTCAATCGGCTGTGCCCGCGACCCGGAGAGTCATTCCACAGCAATCATCGGCGCCCCATCCTGCAGCTCGTTCAGGATACGTGCGGCGTGCACGATCTGCTGACCGCACCGTGCGACGAGCACCGCTACCGGTTGTACGGTGTGCAGGGCGAGCATGCGAGTTGCGCCGGCAATTTCCGCCAGGTCATGGCACCGCATCTCGGCGCCGTCCCGTTCATTCCACAGCCGGTCAATCTGTTCATGCGGGTCGCGGTGCTACCCGACGGCACGGTAGAGACCGGCGACAATCCATCGAAGCCGGGAGACTGTGTTGTGTTCAAGGCCTGGATCGATTGCATCGCCGTCCTGTCGGCCTGTCCGCAGGAATTCAACCCGGTGGCTGGCTGGTACCCGACCGACCTGCATGTGGGGATATACGCGGCCGCTTGAGCGGTGCTCTACGGCCGGCGGATTTTAGACAGACTATGCCATCCGCGCGCCCAACCACCGTGTCGTCGGATTCCAGCGCAGGCGCGTCATCGCGCGCTCACTGCTGACAGGCGAAGCACGCGGGAAGCGTTGATACAATGCCGGGTCGCGCAACGGGATGCGCGCACCGTACCGTGCCTCGAGCCGCGCCACCGTTGGCTGCATCGCAAAAGCATCCGCAGCCGCCAGGAAGAAAGTCTCGCACCCAGCATAGCCGGCCAGTCCCACGGCCGCGGCAAAACCGCGAGCGCAGTCCTCCGGCCCGACATAGGCGCACAGATATGACTTCGGCTCGTCGCGCCCCGCCGGGCTCTCGCCTCCGGCCATGAATTGCACCTGCTCCGGGAACGCGATGAAGCAGGGTCGCAGCACAATCACCTCGAGCCCACGCCTTGCAAAGCTCACGGCAACCTGCTCACCGCACAGCTTGCTGAGCGCGTACGCATCGGTCGGGCGCAACGGATGTGCTTCGTCGATCGGCAGATAGCAAGGCGGCATGGTCGGGTTGGTCTGGTCAAGACCGGTGACCGAATTGCTGGAGCAATGGATCACTCTGCGCACGCCGGCGCGTCGGCTGGCCTCGAACAGGTTCCAGGTCCCGTTCACGTTCACCTGCATGGTGGCGGCATCATCGATCGCCACCGAGCGATCGATGCCGCCAAGATGCACCACGACCTCGATCCCCTGCAGCGCTGCATCCAAAGCAGTAAGGTCGCGCAGATCGACCGCGCGGAAGTCCGACGACTGCGCGGCAGGTGCCGCAATGTCGAGTTCGCGCAGTTCGTGGCCTTCGAGCGCTCGCCGCACATAGCCGCCGAGACGCCCGGATACACCGGTGATCGCTATGTGCATGTCAGCATCCCCCTATCCCGTTGCCGCTCAGGCCAGACGTAGCGGTGCCCTCCCCAGACCGTTGCCGGCTTCCACAAGCCTGACCAACGCGTCAACAAAGGCCGCTCGTTCCGCGGGCGGCAAGGGTGCGATGGTGCGCTCATGTGCGGTCCGTGCATGCCGGTCCATACGAGCCAGCAGCCGACGCGCCGCGACTGTCGCATGCACAAGTTTCAGCCTGGCATCACGCGCGACACGGCCTCGGCGAACCAGGCCGCGCCGCTCCAGCCGTGCCAACACATCTGCCATGGTGGTGCGGTCAACGCCCACTTCGTTTGCCAATGCCGCCTGATCGAGCCCCGGCTGTGCCACAGCGACGGTCAGGATGCTGTATTGCACCGGGGTCACGCCGAACACGCCGCATGCCTCGGCAAACAACGCGAGATGGATCTGATGCAGACGGCGGATCAGAAAGCCGGGGCGGCGCGCGAGCACACGATAGGTGTCGGGCGCAATCACCGCTGCCATGTTCTGAGCTCTTTCGTTCGGAATTTGGCGTTTGCCGCTCAACGGAGACCTAACACCGCACGGAGTTGGCGCCATATCGCACGGAGCGTCAGGCCGCCGATGGATAGGCGGCGCGGAGCCTCCGGCGTCTCACCACGAAGCCGTGTCGCCAGATTACGTGCGGTAATCTCGGCGATCTGTGCCGCGAATTCGCGCACCACCGCGCCGCGCGCAAATTGCGCCAGCGGCCCGCGCAGAGTGTACTCGATCGACAAAGTGGCCTGCGTCGCATTGCTGTCCAGATCGCGTAGTTTCAACACAGCGCGCGCGCTGAGCCGGCTGCCCGTCCTTGTGTCCCGGCCTCCGCCAGAGATCTCCGCGCGACGATCGGCTTCGTCAAACACCATGGTGCCCTCGCCGGTGAACAGCGTCTCGATCGGTCCAAGTGTCGCCCGCACCTCACCGCTCAAGCATTCGCCCACCACCGAAACCAGCCGAGCGCCCGGCACGCAGGCGGCAACCAGCACCGGATCGTGGATTGCGGCCCACACCGTCGGCAGCGGCAAAGCAATGCGTAAGGCCCGGGCGACTTCCATACCCTTTGGCAATGTCGTCGTGGATGGAGGAGATGGTCTCGGAGCGATCGGCAAAGCAGGCAGAGGCAACGCTGCTGCCACACCGAATGGCACGCCCTCGGCCAGGACCCGTAGAATGGCGCGCACAATCCCGGCATAGCCGGTGCACCGGCAGAGATTTCCCGCCAACTCCAGACGAACGCGTGCATCGTCCGCATCGGGCAAGCGATGCACAATGTCGCGTGCGGTCACCAGCATGCCGGGTGTACAGTAGCCGCACTGCAACGCATGTTCCGCGGTGAACGCGGCGCGGAGCCGGGCGATTGCCGGATCGTCCTCCAATCCCTCGATCGTGCGTACATCCGCACCGTCACAGGCAACCGCATAGGCAATGCACGACCGCGAAGGTGCGCCATCGATCAGCAACGTGCACGCACCGCACACGCCATGCTCGCAGCCGAGATGCGTGCCCGTCAGCAGCCTGGCCTCACGCAGAAAGTCCGCCAGATGCGTGCGCGGCTCCGCCTCCGCGGTCACCGAGATACCATTCACGGTGAGTGTGACGCGGCTCATGCGCCCGCTTCGGCCAGCGCGCGGCGCGCGGTGGCAACCTGCATGTGCCGTTGCACATGGTCCAATCCGTCCAGAGTTTCCAATGCGCGCGTGACGCCGCCGATCGACGCCGCCTCGCGCTCCAGCAGCAATGGCATGCTGCCCAACGCGCCAATCACCACGCGACGCGTCCGCGCAATCAGCAGAACCGCCGCCATCGCATGAGCGAAGTCACCCGGCTTGCGGCACGCCTTCACGTAACCCCAGCGCGCATCGTCAGGCAGACGCGGGATCCGCACCGCGCGCAGGATCTCGCCCGGCATCAGTGCGGTGCGGAACGCCCCCTGCACAAACTCAGCCACGGGCACACTGCGCGCGCCACCAGGACCCTGCAGCACGGCAATCGCACCCAGTGCGGTCAGCACCGTCACCCAATCCGCTGCCGGATCGGCGTGGCACAGGCTGCCGCCGATCGTCCCGCGGTTGCGCACGGCGCGATAGGCGATATCGTCGGCCACGCGCGCGAGCACGTTGCCGCCGATATCAGGTACTCTTCCATCTGCGATTGCCGCATGCGTGACGCACGCACCAAGCGTCACCGTATCGGCATCAGCGGCAACGCCCGCGAGTTCCGGCAAACGATCCACATGTACCAGCAGACGCGGCTGCGCCAGTCGCAGATTCAGCATCGGACCCAGCGACTGGCCGCCGGCCAGGACGCGCGCCGTACCAGCCTGCACGGTCAGCAGTGAAATCGCCTCGGTCAGGCTCGCCGGGCGTGCATACTCGAACGGTGAGGCTTTCATTTCTCGGCACGCGCCAGCAGCGCGGCAACAACGCGGCGCGGTGTGATGGGCAATTCTGTCAGCTCCACGCCCAGCGGCGCCAGTGCGTCGTTCACCGCGTTGGCGAGCGCGGCTGGCGGACCGATGGCACCACCCTCGCCGATGCCCTTCTGGCCGAACATCGACAGCGGCGACTGCGTCTGCATGTGCTCGATGCGCGGCTCCGGCACTTCGGTCGCGCCCGGCAGCAGATAGTCCGCCAACGTCGAGCCAAGCGGCTGACCGGCGTGATCGTACGGCATCTCTTCGTACAGCGCGGTACCAATGCCCTGTGCGGTGCCGCCGATCACCTGGCCATCCACAATCATCGGATTGACCAGCGTCCCTCCATCCTCGCAGATCGCGTAATCCAGGATGCGGATGTCGCCAAGTTCGGTATCGACCGAAACCACCGCGGCATGCGCCGCATAACTGAATGTGCCGCTATCGCGCTCCGTCTTGTACCCGGCGGTCACTTCCAGACCGCCAGATGCAGCGTTGTTCGGCAGGTCCTGCGGACGCAGATACCAGGTGCGTGCCACCTCTTCTATCGGGACGCTGCCAGCCGGCCCGGTGACCATGCCGCCGTGCACATGCACCGCTTCAACTGGAGCCTGCAGCAGATGCGCGCCAATACCGGCGATGCGCCCCGCAAGTTCACGACACGCAGTGCCCACCGCTCCGCCCGCCATCACCATGCAGCGCGAGCCCCACGTACCGGTGGAATACGGCGTCAAGGCAGTATCGCCATGCACGACGCGTATTTTGCCGATAGGGACTCCCAGCACCTCGTGCGCCACCTGCGCCAAAGTGGTCTCCAGCCCCTGCCCGTGGCTCTGGATACCGACACGCAGCTCAAGCCCGCCATCCGGTGTCATGCGCGCCACCGCCTGCTCGAAGCCCGGCACCATCGGTATGCCCCAACCGGCATAGACCGACGTGCCATGCGCTCCCTGCTCGCAAAAGATCGTGCAGCCGACACCAATACGCAGTGACCCGGTCATCTCGGCCTGACGCCGCCGCACATTGGGGATGTCGATTGCCTTCACGACACGGCGCAGGCAGTCCGGATAATCGCCGCTGTCGAAATGCTTGGCGGTGATGTTGTCGAACGGCATCGCATCGGTGGGAACCAGGTTCCGTAGCCGAACTTCGTGCGGTTCCAGCCCCGCCTGGCGCGCCACCGCATCCAGCGTCACCTCCAACGCGAAGCACACACCAGAACGTGCCACGCCGCGATAGGGCAGGATCGGCGGTTTGTTGGTTGCAGCAGAGAATGTGCGGCACCGATAGGCCGGCATCACATAGGGTCCAGGCAGAATCGAGGCCACCTGCGCTGCTTCCAGACAGGCAGAAAACGGATAGGCGGAATACGCCCCTGCATCCACAACCGCCTCTGCATCGATACCGATCAGGGTGCCATCGGTCTCGGCATGCACGGTAATATCGTAGTCATGCTCACGACAATTTGCATTACCGGTGAGTTGCTCGCGTCGGTCCTCGATCCAACGCACCGGATGACCCAGCTTTCGTGCAAGCCAGGCCGCGCAGACTTCTTCCGGAAGCAGGACGCCCTTGTAGCCGAAGCCGCCGCCGACATCGGGTGCAACGACGCGGATGCGCCCATGGTCGAGCCCAAGGCAACCGGCAAGCCCGGTGCGCACGATGTGCGGTATCTGCGTCGAGCTATACACGAGCAGTTGCTCCAGCCGTCGGTCCCACGTTGCCACCACACCGCGGCCTTCGAGCGGCGACATGCATTGCCGCGCCGTCCGCAACCGCCGCCGCACCACAATCGGCGCCGGCCGTTCAAATCGCTCCGACGCAACCTCGACGAAGGTCTCCAGAAAGACGTTGTTCGCCCAGTGCTCGTGCAGTCTCGTTTCGCTGGTAAGCGCCACGCGCATATCGACCAAGGCAGGCAACTCGTCGAACTCCACGTCGACCAACGCGGCAAGGTCCTCGGCGGCGGCCCGGCTGTCTGCCACGCAGACGGCGATAGCTTCCCCGACATGGCGTACCTTTCCGTCTGCCAGCACCGGCTGAACCGACGGCTTGAAACCCGGCAGACCGGATACAGCAACGATCGGCTGCACCGCGAGATCGCCGGCGACAAATACCATCGCTTCGGCGCCAGGAGGCTTATGCACGGCACGGATGCGCGCATGCGCGACGGGACTGCGCACGAATGCCAGATCGCGCATGCCCGGCAGTCGGATGTCAGCGATGAACTCGCCCTTGCCGCGCAGGTAACGATCGTCTTCGAGCCGAGGCACAGAGGATCCGATACCTTCGCCCAGTGCCCGCTGCATCCGGGTTCCTTTCCGCTTGCACGTCGCGCGCGACCGTCAGCATACTGACGATGCGGCTGCCCCGGCAAATTGTGACGGAGAAATCGATGGATGCGCAATTCGACCTGCTGCTACGCGGCGGACGGGTGATCGACCCGGCTTCTGGGCGCGACGACGTGGCCGATATCGGCATCCGCGGCGACGTCATCGCCGCGATCGAACCGGCGATCCCCGCCGAAGCCGCGCGTCAGGTGTTGGACGTTGCAGGCAAGATCGTCACCGCCGGCATGATCGACACGCACGCCCATGTCTATCAGCACGTGACCGGCCGCTTTGGTTTGAATGCCGATATGGTCGGCGTCCGCTCAGGCGTCACCACCCTGGTGGATCAGGGCGGCCCGAGTTGCATGACCATTCCGGGATTTCGTCACTTCATCGTCGAACCGGCCGAAAGTCGCGTGCTGTGCTTCATCTCCATGTATCTGGTCGGCGGCATGGAAGGTCATCTCTACCCGGCGCTGTATGGTCCGGAGCAGGTGGACGTGAAGGCGACGATCCGCGCCGGGCGCGCCAACGCCGATATCGTGCGTGGTGTGAAGGCCCATGCGGAAATCGGTGGCGCTTCGCGTTGGGGGTTGGAGGTGGTGAAGCTCGGCAAACGCATCGCCAGTGAACTTGGCCTTCCGCTGTATATACACCTCGGCCAACTTTGGCCGGTGAAGGATGGGGTGACGATCGACCCCGACGAGGTTGTGCGCGCGCTGATGCCGCTGATGGAACCGGGAGACGTTCTGGCGCATCCTTTCACCCGCCATCCCGGCGGCTTCGTGTCGGCCGAAACGGGCGAAGTGCATCCGGTCGTGTGGGCAGCGCTGGAGCGCGGCGTTACCGTGGATGTCGGGCACGGCTCGCATTTCAGTTTCGAGATGGCCCGTCGCACCATAACCGCCGGCATCCGTCCGCATACGCTGGGCGCCGACATGCACGGTTACAATGTGCGGCCACCTGGTGTCGGCGACGATGCGGCACGGCGGGAAAATCCATTCTCCGGCGTCGCGCCATTCAACCTGACGCATGCCATGACCGAGCTTATGACGCTCGGCTTGACGCTGCCCGACATCGTTGCGACGGTGACCAGCAACCCCGCGCGCATGCTGAATATGCAGGACTCGCTCGGCGCGATGGTTGCGGGACGCGAGGCCGACATTTCGGTGCTCGACCTGCTGCGGGGGCGCTTCACGCTGTCCGACAACAGCGGCGAAAAGGTCATTGCGGACCAGATGCTCGCACCGGCGTTCGCCTTGCGCGCCGGCAGGCCGGTGGCTGCGGACAGCCCGCTGATCCCGCCGGCCACCCTGCTTGCGGCGTGAATCGATGACCGTCTGCATACTGCCCGGCGAGATATCGCGGCAAACCATCCCGGCAGGTGGCCGTTTCTCCACGCGGCTGGACACCGGCGAGTGTCTGCGCATCGTCGATACGCACGGCCAGCAGGCGGTCGACTTCTTGTGTTACGCGGCGGGACTGCCGGTTGACCGCTACAATGCCGCCAACACCATGAAGATCAACGGCAATATCTATCTTGGCAAAGAAACGAAGCTATATTCCGACCGCGCTCAGGTGTTGATGCGCATCGTGGAGGATACCTGCGGGCGGCATGATACGATCGGCGGTTGCTGTAGTGCCTGGAGCAATTTCGCGCGCTACGGCGTCACGGATACGCCCGGTTGCCACGCGAACTTCATTTCGGAACTTGCCTGCTGGTCGCTAAGCCCGTCCGACGTCGTGGCCAATGTGAACTTTTTCATGAATGTTCCGGTGCGCCAGGACGGAGGCATGGCAATCGAGCCGGGATTGTCGAAGCCGGGCGACTTTGTGGAACTGATCGCGGAAACGCCGGTGATCGCGGTGCTCTCCAATTGCCCACAACGTTCAAATCCGGCCGCCGGTTTTGGACCGACGCCGATCGAGGTCATCGTTCGGCGCACGCCTTGAAGTTCAAATACCGCGTATGACGCGCGTGCATCGACCACCAGCAGCTTGGGACATGCTGGAACATCCGGGAGACCCAATTCGGTGCGCGCGTTCAGGGGACCTTGCTGACAACGGATTGCCGTGATGTTCTGTCCGCTGGTGTTGCCCGACCTTCTCGAGGATGCAGTCGGCAACGGTCCGGAAATTTGCGGCGCGAGTCTCCGGATCGGCCGCGGGAGGAAGAACAGCCGATGCGATCGGGCGAGTCCATGCGCGCACAGATCGGGACCCTCATCATTGCGACGAGCGCCATCCAGCTCGCCAACGGCTTCTTTGGCACCTTTTTCTCGCTGCGCGTGGCAATCGAGAACTTTGACGCAGCCATGGCGGGCCTGGTGCTCAGCAGTTATTTCGTCGGCTTCACGCTGGGCGCGACGCGTTGTGGGCGGATCATCGAACGCGTCGGGCATATCCGCGCCTACGCCGCCTTCGCCGGCCTGGTCGCCGCGGCAACCGCGGTGATGCCGCTCCTGGTCGGGCCGCTGCCCTGGCTGGTCCTGCGTGCGGTTATCGGGTTCGGCTGCGCCGGGGTGTTTGTCACGACCGAAAGCTGGCTCAACGCAAAGGCCGCGCCATCGGAGCGCGGACGGGTCTTTGCCATCTACATGGTGGGCACCTTCCTGGCCCTTGCCGCTGGGCAACTCCTGATCAGCTGGGCCGATGTCGAATTGGCGGCGCCGTTCAACGCCATCGTCGCCCTGTTCGCGCTGGCGCTGGTCGTGGTGAGCACGGCCCGCGCCGAACCTCCCCGAATCAGTGCTGCTGCGAAACTGCCCTACGGCCAGCTATCCCGCGCGGCGCCCGTTGCCGTCGTCGGATGTGTGCTGAGCGGGCTTGTCGCGGGCGCATTCTATGCGCTTGTTCCTGCGTGGATGCAGGGCGAGGGCATCGAACGCTCCACCATCGCTCTGTTCATGCTGGTGGCCGTTCTCGGCGGCCTGGCATTCCAAATTCCGGTCGGCCGGCTGTCGGACCGCTTCGACCGGCGGATCGTGCTGGCCGCGCTTGGCGTTGGCTTCGCCGCCGTCGCGGTCCTTCTGATTCTGCTGCCGCATTCCCCGCCGGTGGTGTTGCCCGCCGCCGCCTTGCTCGGCGGTTTCATGTCGACCCTTTACCCGGTCTGCGTAGCCCATGCACACGATCGCATGCCGGCCGACCGGGTCGTCGCGGTAAGCGGCCGCCTCATCCTGGTGAGCGGCTTCGGTTCGGTGCTGGGACCGCTCATTGGCGCGATTCTCATGGCGCGCTTCGGCATCGACGGCGTGTTCTACTTCATGGCTGCTGCGGCGCTTGTCCTGGCGCTTGTTGCCGGTGCTGGACATCTGCTGGCGGCGGCGCCACTACACCTGCAGCGGACTTTCGCGGTCCTGACGCCGCAGGCTGCGGCGCTGGCACATGATCAACTCGACATTTCCAGTGAATCTGCGCAGGCAGTCTCCTGAGCCGTGCAGTCATCGCCATTTTACCGACGGATCAAGCCAGGTCGGCGAGCAGCGCCGGCGCGGGCGAACGCAACAATCGTTTGCGCGCCTCCCACTGGGTGGCGGCGTCGAGCGTTGCGATAAACCGCACCTCGCCACCGGCATACGATGCGACCGGCAGGCCATCGCGAAACAGCAATCGGTTGCCGGTCAACGCCGCCATTCTCGGACCGGGCGTCAAAATACCGGCAAGGTTCAGCGGGTCCGCGCCGGACAGCGAGATCCATTCGCCAGACGAAGGCTGACGCCGCACTTCGCGCAGCATCCCGATCGCTTCAGGCAATGCGTATTGCTCGCCGGCGAATCCGGCGACGAAACGGCCGCCACGGATTTCTCCTCGTGCTTCCAGCCGCCGATAAACCCGCAGCAGATCGCGCCACGGCGGGAGCCACTCGGCCTCGCGCGCGAGCAGACGCCAGAACACGACCCCGTAGCGGCGCAGCAGCGTGCTCGCAACGTGTTCGACGGCCCCGGCCTTGGCCTGCGGCTCGGGCGAAGTGCGCCGCACCAGAGCCCAGCGACCCGCGTCCTCCATGCCGAATGTGAGAACGCGCCTGCGCCGCGTCGCCCCGGTAAACGGCTTGCGTCGATCCGACGGCACGAGCAAGGCGCGCAAGCCGCCGAAGCTGTCGGAGTTCACCAGTCCAAGGGCGACGAGTTCGCCCAGCGCTGCTTCCAACTGTGGGCGCAATAGCCCGGTCACCTCGACCAGCTCCTCGAAAAACGAAGCGCCGTTCGAACGGAGAGCGTCGACGACCGTCTGCGCCCGCGTGGTCGGCTGCGCCTCGTCCGGCTGTCCGGAGAGCGACATCCAGAACGAAGCGTAACGACGGGCCAGAAGCGCAATGGGCGTGGTACGTACCGGCGTCGCAACGCGCTCCCGCCCGTTGCCGCGGCCGGGAGATGGGCTCGGTCGCGCCCAGGCGATGCGCCCCGCCAGGCATTGGTCGTCCAGCCAGGCCGGCTCGTATGCCGCGATGCGTACCGGCAAGAGCTCGGTCTCCCACGCACCGGCGGGTGCTTCGAAACCTTCGAGCAACGCGACGGACGTGGTCACAGTATCCGGACCCTCGAGACGCGTGTCATCGGTCACATGCTGCCAGGCAAACAGGAACCGCAGGAAGTCGCGCGCTGCGACAGGTTCGATTTCGGCGCGCAGCCGCCGGACCGTGTAGTGGTGAATCCGCGCGAGCAGTCGCCGGTCGCACCATTCATCGGCGTTGGCGCCCGGGGTGAAGCGCCCGCGCATGGCGAATCCCTCGACCTCCAACGCCATGAGTGCGGCGCCGATATCGTCCGGTTCCAGTCCAAGTGGAGCCGCCAACGTGCCCTGCGTCACCGGACCCAGACCCTCCAGACGGCCACGCACGATCTCCGTCAAGGCCTGCTCGGGCGACCAGTCGCGGACGCGCTGCTCCGGCCGCTGTGCGATCTTGGGGAGCTGCCGCACCCCTGGCCACAACGCCTCGAATTGCTTCAGGCGTTCGGCGGCGACCCAGAACGTCGCCTGCGAAGTCGCCAACCGCGTCACGCGGCTCGCCTGCGCCAGCGTGGACAGCCAGCCACTCCACTCCGGCACGGCCTGCACCTCGTCCGCGCTCAGACAGCCAAGCCACAACAGCGCGTCGTGCAGCTCCTCGGCGTTGGCGGCGTCGGGCCAGGCTTCCGTCCGCACCCGGGCGATTGCTTCCGGGTCGAGCCGGCCGAGGTCCGACGCGGTCTCGGGGGTCAGCCAGCGCCGACCCATGACCGCCTGCGTGCGACGCTCCTCGAGCGGCGCGTCGTCAAGGAACGCATAAGGCCGCGCCGACAGCACCTCCAGCGCCAGTGGCGAAGGCTGAGTCAGGTCGCAGGCGACCACGCGGATTTCACCCGATTCCAGCCGCGCCAGCAGCCGTTCGAGTCCCGCAATGTCCATCGCCTCGTGCAGACAGTCGGCGATGGTCTGATTGGTCAGCGGATGGTCGGGGATTTCGCGCTCGCCAATCAGGTTCTCCGCGCAGGCCAGTTGGTCGGGAAACACCGCCGCGACCAGATCCTCCGCATCCATGCGCGCGAGTTGCGGCGGCACCTTTCGGCCGCCGCGAAAGCGTGGCAGCGCGAGCGCCACGCCCGCCACCCATCGCCACCGGGTGATGAACATCGGCGCGTCGAGCAATGCCTCGGTCAGCAGCGACCGCACGCTGGCGGAATGCAGATAGCGCGCCACCTCGGCCAGATCGAAACTGTGAGCCGTGGTCAGCGACAACACGATGTTGTCCTCGGTCGCCGCCGCCTGCAGCTCGAAGTTGAATTTGCGACAGAACCGTTTGCGCAGCGCCAGCCCCCACGCGCGATTGATCCGGCTGCCAAACGGCGAATGGATGACAAGCTGCATGCCCCCCGCTTCGTCGAAGAAGCGCTCCAGCACCAGCGTGTCCTGGGTCGGTACGCAGCCCAACGCAGCACGCGCGCCGGCCAGATACTCGATCAGTTGTTCCGCGGCGGGTGCGGCGATGCCGATCTCGCCTGTTAGCCAGCGTTGCGTCGTCGCCCCGGCTGGATCCGTGCGCAGACGTGCGGCGATCGCCTCCCGCAGGCGTGACACGGAGGCAGACAATGCGTCGCTGCGACCGGGCGCCTCCCCCAGCCAGAACGGGATGGTAGGAGACTGCCCGCGCGCGTCCTCCACGCGGACGATGCCGCGTTCGACGCGCATGATGCGGTAGGCGCTGTTGCCAAGCTGGAACACGTCGCCAGCCAGGCTTTCAACGGCAAAGTCCTCGTTGACGCTGCCGATCGCCTGGTTCTCGGGTTCCAGTACGACCTGATAGTCGGCGGTGTCGGGGATGGTGCCACCGGACGTCAGCGCGGTCAGCCGAGCGCCGCGCCGGCCGCGCAGCACATGGTTGACGGCGTCGTGGTGGATCAGCGCGCCACGTCGGCCGCGGCGGGTGGAAAAGCCCTCGGCCAGCATGTGCACGACAGCGGTGAAATCGCTGCGCGTCAGCGTGCGAAACGGCCACGCGCGCCGCATCAGGTCGTAGAGTTCCGCCTCGGGCCAATCCTGTGCAGCTACCTCCGCGACGATCTGCTGTGCCAGCACATCCATCGGCTGTTCCGGGATCGTCAGCCGGTCGAGTTCACCGCGGCGCACGCTGTCAAGCAGCGCAACGCATTCGACCAGATCGTCACGCGAGAGCGGAAACAGGCGTCCCTTCGGCAAGCCGCCGACCGCGTGGCCCGATCGTCCGACGCGCTGGAGAAAACTCGCGATCGAGCGCGGTGAGCCAAGCTGGCAGACCAGGTCCACATCGCCGATATCGATGCCGAGTTCCAGCGAGGCCGTCGCCACCAGCGCTTTCAGTTGGCCGTGTTTGAGCCGCTGCTCGGCGGCCAGCCGATGTTCCTTGGCCATGCTGCCGTGATGCGCGGTGACCGCGGCTTCGCCCAGGCGTTCGGACAACTGGCGCGCCACGCGCTCCGCCATGCGCCGCGTGTTCACGAACACCAGCGTGGTGCGATGCGCTCCAACCAACTCAACCAATTGGTCATAGACCTGTTGCCAGACCTCCGCCGACATGATCGCTTCCAGCGGCGATGCAGGCACTTCGATCGCCAGGTCGCGCGGCCGCTGATGACCGGTATCGATGATGGTGGCCTCGGCGTCCGGTCCGACCAGCAGATGCGCGATCGCCTCAATGGGGTTCTGCGTCGCCGACAGACCGATCCGCAGCAGGCGGTCGCCGCACAGCGCTGCCAGGCGTTCGAGCGACAGCGCCAGATGCGCGCCGCGCTTGTTCGGGGCCATGGCGTGGATCTCATCGACGATCACCGTACGCGTGGTCGCCAGCATCGCCCGTCCCGATGCGGAGCCGAGCAGGATGTAAAGCGACTCCGGCGTGGTGACGACGATATGCGGCGGGCGGCGGCGCATACGCTCCCGCTCGCCCGGCGGCGTGTCGCCCGTGCGCACCCAGGTGCGGATTTCGACGTCGGGCAGACCGCATGCACGCAGGGCTTCGCGGATGTCGGCCAGCGGCGCCTCCAGGTTGCGCTGGATGTCGTTGGACAGCGCCTTCAGGGGCGACACGTAGACCACCTGCGTCGCATCGGCGAGGCGTCCTTCCAGGCCCTGACGCAGCAGCGCATCGATGGCCGCGAGGAACGCCGCCAATGTCTTGCCGGACCCGGTGGGCGCGGCGATCAGGGTATGCCGGCCGGCCTGGATCGCCGGCCAGGCCTGTGCCTGCGCCGGCGTCGGCGACGCGAAGCGACTGGCAAACCAGGCCGCGATCGTGGGATGAAACAGGGTCAACGGGTCCATGGACGATACGACAGAATGATCGGCAGGTTAGAGCCCACCTGGTGTGGCCGAGACAAATCCGACCGACACATGGCCGCCTAACCGGCCGTACGGGTTGATCGGTCTCCCCATTTGGTGCCTGGATGCGTCCAGGCAATATGGGGAAGCGACATGTCCGTCATTCTGGGGGCCGGCGAATTCAGGTATCGGGTCGAGGAAGGCTGGGGGAAGCTCCCGGACGGGTGGTCGTTCCATGAGGTCGCCGCGGTCGGGGTTGACCGCAACGACAATGTCTATGCGTTCAATCGCGGCGAACATCCGATGATCGTGTTCGACCGCGACGGCAATTTCCTGCGGTCGTGGGGCGAAGGCATGTTCCCGCGCGCCCACGGCGTGCACATGGCGCCCGACGACACGATCTTCTGCACCGACGACGGCGCCCATTGCGTGCGGAAATGCACACTCGACGGCAAGGTGCTGATGACCATCGGCACGCCCGGCAAGCCGGCGCCATTCATGAGCGGGCAGCCGTTCTGCCGCTGCACCCATACCGCGCTGTCGCCGAAAGGCGAGATCTACGTCACCGACGGCTACGGCAACGCCCAGGTCCACAGATACACGCCCGACGGAAAATACATCTCCTCGTGGGGCAAGTGCGGCATCGGCGAGGGCGAGTTCAATCTGCCGCACAACGTCCATTGCGATGCCGACGGCTGGGTCTACGTCGCGGACCGCGAGAACCACCGCGTGCAGGTGTTCGACGGCAACGGCAAATTCGAGACCGCATGGAGCAACGTCGTGCACCGGCCGAGTGCGCTGCACATGACGACGGGCACGTGTCCGCTGTGCTTCATCGGCGAGGTCGGTCCCTATCTGGCGTCCAATCGCGGGTTCCCCAATCTGGGACCGCGCGTCAGCATCCTTTCCAACACCGGCAAGCTGCTGGCACGCCTTGGCTCCGAGGAAAACCCGCATGGCCAGGAGCCGGGGCAGTTCATGTCGCCGCACGGGATCGCGGTGGACTCACGCGGCGACATCTATGTGGGTGAGGTGTCGGTCGCATCGTGGCCATCGCTGTTTCCTGGACAGCCACGGCCTGCCAATCTGCGCAGTCTTCAGAAGCTGGTAAAGGTCGAGTAGCGCTCGACATGCGTCCCGCGGATGCAGGCCACATCACGATCCGCATCGACGACACGCACGTCGTCTCCGGCCTTTTGGAAGTACCTCGGCGGGCGCGGGCCTGCTACGTGCTCGCGCATGGCGCGGGGGCCGGCATGGCCCATCCATTCATGGCAGCGGTCGCAGCCGGGCTTGGCGAACGGGGTATCGCCACGCTGCGCTATCAGTTTCCATACATGGAGCAAGGCTCGAAGCGACCGGATGCTCCGAGGCTCGCCCATGCAACCGTGCGCGCGGCGATTGCCGAGGCCGTGCGGCTCGTTCCGGAGCTTCTGCTTGTCGCGGGCGGCAAGTCCTTTGGCGGGCGCATGACATCGCAGGCGCAGGCGATTGCTCCGCTTGTCGATGTCCGCGGTCTGGTTTTTCTTGGCTTTCCCCTTCACCCGGCCAAGAAGCCATCAAACGATCGCGCGCAACACCTTTTCGATGTGCAGGTCCCGATGCTGTTCTTGCAGGGAACCCGCGACGCGCTGGCGGACCTGTCGCTGCTTGCACCGCTGGTCGAAAATCTGGGACCACAGGCAACACTGAAACTATTTGCCGGCGCGGATCACTCATTTCACGTCGTAGGACGCGCCGCGCCACCCGTTGCGGAGATCAGAGGCGAAGTACTCAATGCGATCGCCGCATGGATCGACCAATTGTTGAGGGACCGATCAGCACACGCGACCGTGCCGCATTTTGATCGGCCGTTGCAGTGACGCCCGGATGCGGCGCCGTCACATCACTCGGCTCGCGTTGCCCGCTATACTTCTCCACATGCTGGTGAGCATACATGCCCGTTTTGTACAAAAAATGGTTCGAACGCCGCCAGCCGAAAGCGACGCGCCTGTCCCTATCGTCAGAACTCTAAAACAAAGTCCTCCACGTGCCTTGAATCCAATGGGTCCCGGCGCGCCAGCAACGCGGCGTGCACTTCTCGCTGCCGCCGGACCCGCAATATGGGCCCTGCACGCCTCGCGCGCATTCGCACAGCCGGATTGGGACGAGCAGCCGGAAATCCGGCCGACCGAGTCCGTTGTCACCGGTGATCTGCTGCACGGACCCCACTACGAGCTTGGCCCAACCGTCACTACATTCGCCTATCTCAACCGCTATACGGTCACCTCCGACTACGGCCCCTTTGTCGCGCCCAGCGATGTCAGGCTGCGGCGGCTGATCCGCGAGATTGCGGCCATAGCGCAACTCAAGGCGATGCAGGAAACCGATGCGTTCAAGAAGGCGGCGGCGGAAGCCGGCAAATCCGCGTTCAGAAGCGCCAAGAACCTGATCGATGACCCCGTTGGCACGTTGTCCGCCATCCCTGAAGGCATCAGCAGCATCTTCGACCGCGCCTCGGAGCAGATACGGCGCTCTGGCCGCAGCCAATACGAGGACGATCCTGCCAAGCAGATACTCGCTGTTTCAGGTTACAAGCGGGAGCTCGCGGCGAAGCTCGGCGTGGACGTTTACTCCAGCAACGAGACGCTGCAGAAGGATCTGAACCGTCTGGCCTGGGCATCGGCTGCCGGCAATCTGACCCTCGGCGCACCGTCGCTTGCGACCGGGGCACTCGCCCTGCAGGTCGCCAGCAACGTGCGGATTCTGGAGCAGGCCCGCAACCTGGTCGAATCGACGCCCCCGAGCGAGCTGTCCAGGCACAACCGCGACCAGCTGCGACAAATGCAGGTGCCCGATGCGATCGCAAACGGCCTGCTGCAGAACCGGATCCTCTCGCCACGCCATCAGACGATCATCATTACCAGCATGACGGCACTGGGCGGTATTCCGGGACGCGCCCAGTTCATCGCCTTCGCCAGCGGCGCCGATACCGAAGACGCTGCATTGCTGTTCCAGCAGATGGCGGAACTGATCGTGGGCTACAGCGCCAAGATCGCCCCGGTGCGCCAGATCGCGATTGTCCTCAATCTGCCCGTTGTCACCACGGTCAGCGGTTCGATGGCGCTATTGCTGCCGATCGATCGACTGCTATGGACCGAGCGCAGCAGCGGTGTGACGCGGAGTTTGTCCGGATTGAAGCCCCGCGGCCCCGAGATATGGATGACGGGCGATGCGTCCCCGCGCGCTGAAGCCGGCCTGAAGGCACTGGGGCTGACACTCACGCAGCGATGCGGCGGGCAGCTTCCGTTACTCGACTGAACCTGCCCGTAAGCGGCCGTCCATTGTCATAGCGGCGTATCGTCCCGTCGCTTGCCGATCACGCCACCGATCAGATATCCGAGTTGGTATGCCAAGGTCTGGTTGTCGGTGCCTTGCATTGTGCATTGAACCGACGCGATCCAGTCGAGGGTGTTGTCACGCGTGTTGCGTGCCTCCACCCGCAACACCAACAGCGCCGACTGCACCGGCTGTTGTGCCGAGAAGGCGTCGTAGCGGGGAAAATCCGGCAGCGCCAGGGTCTGGCCGCCCTGGAGTGCCGCCGCTCCGCCACCCGACCAGTTTGACCAGCCGGTTTGTCCTCCGCCCCCCTGATTCAACCCGCCGCCACCCGCGTCGCCGCCACCCTGTCCGATGACCTGATAGCTCAGGGTGAGCTTGACCGTCGGTGTGCCTGATACCGCCTGCCCTGCTTCGCGCATCCCGTTGGTGAAGGCGCTGCCGAGTGCAACGTTGACATCCGAACTGTCGTGCAGATCAAGGGCGACCACCGCTGGCTCCGCCAGCGGATGCAACAACGCCGCCGAGTACTTTCCGGCGCAGCTATCCATCGCGTACGCCTGCCCGACCCCAATCGTCGCAAACGCGGCGCAGATGGCAACAATCGCCCCACCACCGAGGTAACGCTGCGGCATCGTTGGCTCCCGTTTCGCAGGAAGAGCACGCGGCACGGCGTGCCGCGAAATCTCGACCAAGATCATTCTTGATCATCCTGTGCACACATGTCCATTCGAATTCGGCAATTCATGGGATAAACCGCTTTGCATGATTGCGGAACAAGTGACAATGTGAGTGGCAGTAGACTCATCGATTCGCCGGTCCTGCCTGGGCCCTTGCCGCATGAAAACCAAACTTGGAGCCGGACTGACCTGGATCAATGCGCGGAGGAACTGCAAGGTTCTGTCATTGCTTGCCGGGCGCCAAGGTCCAACGAGCGTGCGCCGTGCCGAGGAGCTCAAATGCGACGACCCCTGAAGCAATGCGCAACTGCTGTGTGTCCAGTCGATCCGATCGAGTTACCGTTGTGATCGGCGCCTGCGGCGGTCTGGCTGGAGGACCATTGCCGATCCCTTCGGGTCCACGCGCTGCCGCCGACGCCGGCGGTCGTGCGCCAGTCATGCGTGCCCGGGCATTGGTTGTTGCAGTGTCAATTTCGTTGGCCGGTTGCATGGTTGGCCCGGACTTTACCAAACCCGCCGCTCCGGTCGCCGAACAATGGCTCGAATCGAGCAACCCGTCTGTTCAGTCCGACCATCAGGAGTACGAGGATTGGTGGACTGTATTCCATGATCCCGTGCTCGATCGATTGATCGATATCGCCTATAGGCAGAATCTGACCCTGATGGCCGCCGGTGCCCGCGTGCTCGAAGCGCGTGCCACGCTAGGCGTCGCCATCGGCGATTTCTACCCGCAGACGCAGCAGATCGGAGCGAATGTCGGCTACAATCAGGCCAGCCAGGTCGATCCGACCTCGAACCCGTTGCACCAGCTGGAGAACTATTGGCGGGCCTCGCTCGGCACGCAGATCGCGTGGGAGCTGGATTTCTGGGGCAAGTTTCGACGGGGCGTGGAGTTGGCGGATGCATCCTATCTTTCGTCCATCGCGACGTATGACGACGTGCTGGTGACCCTGCTGGGCGATGTCGCGACGACGTATATCGGTATCCGTACGCTCCAGCAGCAGATCGACATTGCGCAGGACAATGTTGTCAAACAACGGAAAGCACTTGCCATCGCGCGCGACCGATTCCATGGAGGCACCGCGACCGGCCTCGACGTGTATCAGGCCGAGAACGTTTTGGCACAGACGGAATCCACGATCCCTCAGTTGACGGCGCAATTGCAGCAGGGGGAGGACGCGCTCCGCGTGTTGCTCGGCATGACGCCGGAATCGCTCGGCAGCCTGCTCGCGGGACCCACGAGCATACCGGTTCCCCCGACCGACGTGGCCGTCGGCATTCCCGCGGATCTGATCCGGCGCCGGCCGGACATTCGCAGCGCCGAACTCAAGGCCGCTGCCCAGAGCGCCCAAATCGGCATCGCCAAGGCTGATCTTTTTCCCGCATTCAGCCTGACCGGTGCGTTTGGTACGGTGGCCGGCAGTTCGGGCGCCAACCGTGTGAACGAAGTGTTCAGCGCACGAGGCATCCAGTTTGCCTTTGGTCCCTCCTTCAGTTGGCCGATTCTCAACTATGGCCAGATCACCAACAACGTGCGGGTTCAGGATGCACGCCTCCAGGCGTTGCTGATTGAATATGAAAATACTGTTCTGAAGGCGCAGCAGGAAGTCGAGAATGGCCTCGCCACATTTTTGCAGGGACGCCGACAGGTCGAGTTTTTGCGTCGCAGCGTCGCGGCGGCGAACAATGCCCTGCGCATCGCAATTGATCAATACCTGCTGGGAACGCGGGATTTCACCACCGTGTTGACCGCGGAGCAAAATCTCTACCAGGCGCAGAGCAGCCTGGCTTCCGCGTCTGGCAGCCTGTCCGAAGGGCTCGCATCGGTCTACCGCGCTCTCGGCGGCGGATGGCAGATACGCGGGGACAACGAATTCGTGAATGCCACAACGCGCGAAGAAATGCGCAGCCGGACAAATTGGGGAAAACTGCTGCCGCCCGCCGACCAACCGCAGCCGCCGACCCCGGGTCTTCCCTCGCCGGCCGACAGGGGACCAGACGTGAGGCCACCGCAGTGGTGAGGTTGTCGTGAAATTTTCTCCCAATATGCGTCCGTTGGCGACGGCTTGGCGGAAGGCAGGGTATCGGGCCGTCGTCTTTGCGGTCGTGTTCACCGTGATGATCGGAATGTCGATCGGGCAGATCCGGGCGGCCGGGTTTTTGGACCGCTGGTGGGACGACATCACCGGGAAAAACGCAAAGCCCGGAGCCAGCGCGGCTCCGGCGCCCGCTCCCGCGACAGCTGCTCGTGCAACGCCCGCTCCTGCGCCACAAGCTCCTGCGCCACCCACGCCTGCGCCACCGCAGACGGCGCCCCCACCGCCGCCGGCCGCGGCGCAGGCGCAGTTCCCCGGACAGGCGCCGCCAACAATCCCGGTCGTGCAGCCAAAGGTCCAGACAGTCAGCGACTATCTTGAGATCACCGGCAATGCCGCCGCCGTCAACCAGGTCAAGCTCATCGCCCGCGTCGTGGGCTTCCTGGACCAATTGCATTTCGCCGACGGGCAACTGGTCCGGAAGGGCGATCTGCTGGTCACGATTCAACAGGACCAGTACAAGGCCCAGCTGCAACAGGCCCAGGCGCAGCTGCAGCTCCAGCAGGCCGCGCTGCTCTATGCGAAGACCGAGGTCGTCCGCTACACGGCACTGCTCAAACGGGATGCCGCGACGCAGGTCGACGTTGATCACTGGAATTTCGAGCGAAGCAGCGCGGAGGCAAATATCCTGGCGGCCCAGGCACAGGTGGCGATCGCGCAGCTGAACATGAATTACACCGAAATCAGGGCGCCGTTCGACGGTCAGATGGGCAAGCACCTCATCGATCCGGGCAATGTCGTCGGCGGAAACGGCCAGGAAGCCGCCTTGGTCGATATCGTTCAGCTGGACCCGATTTATGTGGTCGCCAATATCAGCACGCAGCAGGCCTTGCAGATCCGGGCCAACCTGGACCAGCGGCGGCTCACGTTGGCCGAAGTGAACAGGATTCCGATCGAGGCCGCCCTGTCAGATGAGACTGGGTTCCCGCATCGCGGCACGATAGAGTATATCGCACCGGCGATCGATCAGGCGACCGGGACGCTCCTTGTGCGCGGCATCCTTCCCAACCCTGATCGCACCCTTTTGCCCGGGGTGTTCGTCAAGATCCGTCTTCCGATGGGCAAGGTCGTGCAGAGCGCGCTGCTGGTGCCGGACCGCGACCTCCAGGAGGATCAGGGCGGTCGCTACCTGCTGGTCCTGAACGCGGACAACGTCGTCCAGCAGCGTTATGTGCAGCTTGGCGAACTGATCGGCGATATGCGCGTCATCGCGTCCGGTATCGCGCCGGGCGACCGCGTGGTGACCGGCGAGCTATGGCGCGCCACTCCCGGCACGAAGGTGACGCCGCAACTGACGACCATCGGCGGGTAGGAGATGCGCCGATGATGTCGAAATTCTTCATCGAGCGCCCGGTCCTCGCCAATGTGCTGGCGATCGTCCTGGTGCTGCTCGGCGTCGTCTCCCTGTACCGTCTTCCTGTGTCCGAATACCCGAACGTGGTGCCGCCGACCGTATCAGTAAGCGCGAGCTATCCCGGCGCCAGCGCGCAGACCGTCATCGATACGATTGCTCTGCCGATCGAGCTTCAGGTCAACGGCGTCGATCGCATGCTGTACATGGAGAGCACCAGTGCCGCCGATGGCACCTACAACCTGACGGTGACATTTCAGATCGGTACTGATCCGGATATCGACCAGGTGCTGGTGCAGAACCGCGTGCAAATCGCGATGGCCTCGCTGCCGGAGCCGGTGCAGGCGCAGGGCGTGAGCGTGCAGAAGAAGAGCACCGCGCTGCTCCAGATCGTGACCCTGAATTCGCCGGACGGGAAGTACGACAGCCTGTATATGAGCAACTACGCGACCATCAACCTGATCAACGAGCTGGCGCGCCTGCCCGGCGTCGGCAGTGTCAAGGTATTCGGTGCCGGCACGTATTCCATGCGCATCTGGATGGATCCGCAGAAGCTGTTTTCATTTGGGCTGGTGCCGAAGGATGTAATCGACGCCATCCGCGAGCAGAGCCAGAACGTCGCTGCCGGACAGGTGGGAATGCCGCCGGCGCCGAAGGACCAGCAGTTCCAGTACACCGTGGACATCCAGTCGCGGTTGAACGACCCGGGCCAGTTCGGCGACATCATCGTCAAGGACCAGACCGCGCAGGGCGGCCGTCTGATCCGTGTGCGCGACATCGGACGCATCGAGCTGGGCTCGCAGACCTACTCGCAGGACTTCAGGCTGGACGGCAAGCCGGCCGCGGGCATCGGCATCTACCAGACCCCCGAGGCCAATTCGCTTCAGGTGGGCAAGGAGGTCTCGGCGAAGATGGCGGAGCTGTCCCGCCGCTTCCCACAGGGCCTGCACTACGCCGTCCCGTACGACACCACGGTCTTCGTCCAGGATTCCATCACGGAGGTTTATAAGACGCTGTACCAGGCGGGCATCCTGGTGCTGATCGTTATCCTGGTGTTCCTGCAGAACTTCCGCGCCACCCTGGTGCCCGCGACAACGGTTCCCGTCACCATCATCGGCGCGTTCGCCGGCATGGCGGCACTCGGGTTCACCGTTAATCTGTCCACCCTGTTCGGCATCGTGCTGGCGATCGGCATCGTGGTGGACGACGCAATCGTCATCGTGGAAGGAGTGTCCAAGTACATCGAGCAGGGCATGTCGGGTCACGACGCCGCCATCAAGGCGATGGACGAACTGTTCGGCCCGATCATCGGCATCACCCTTGTGCTGATGGCCGTGTTCATACCGGCCGCGTTCGTGCCGGGCCTGACCGGCAACATGTTCGCGCAATTCGCGCTGGTGATTGCGGCGACCGCGCTGATCAGCGCGGTGAACGCTGCCACGCTGAAGCCGACGCAGTGCGCGTTGTGGCTTCGCACGCCGGTGCCGCCGGAGCAGCGCAACTTCTTCTATCGCGGCTTCAACCGCGTCTATGACCGGATGGAGAACGCGTATACAGCCCTGATCGGGCGTATGGTGCGGCGCAGCGGTCTGATGGTGGCGATCGCCCTGGTGGTCGCCGGTTTTGGATTCTGGGGCCTCGCGCGGCTGCCGACCGCGTTCATCCCGATCGACGACCAGGGCTATGTGATGGTCGCCATGCAGTTGCCGGACGGCGCCTCGCTGGGCCGCACGGCGGCAGCGCTCGAGGAGGTGAACCGGCGCGCGCTCCAGGTGCCAGGCGTGCAGCAGGTCATCGCCATCTCGGGGATGTCGATCCTCGACAACAGCGCCGACCTCGCCAACGCCGGCGCGAGCTGGGTCATGCTCAAGCCGTTCTCGGAACGATTGAAGGCCAAGGACCAGGACCTGCTGTCGATCTTCCGCAATCTGCAAGCGGCCCTTGCGTCGCTGCCGGACGGGCGGCCGTTCGTGCTGCCGCCGCCGGCGATCCAGGGCATCGGCAATGCCGGCGGCTTCCAGATGCAGTTGGAAATGCTCGGCGGCAACTTCGATTATCAGAAGCTGGGTGATCTCGCCCAGCAGATCGTCAAGGAGGCGGGCAGCGACCCGCGGCTGCAGAATGTGCTGACGACCTACAGTCCCGGCGCGCCGCATGTGGCGGTGACGGTGGATCGCGCGAGAGCGGAAACCTTGCGCGTATCGGTCGGCGACGTATTCGCGGCGCTTACCGACTATCTGGGGTCCACCTACGTCAATCAGTTCAACAAGTTTGGTCTGTCGCTTCAGGTCTATGTGCAGGCTGAATTGCAGTTTCGCCTGCAACCGGATGACCTGCTCAATATGTACGTCCGCAGCCAGGACGGGAACATGGTGCCGATCGGATCGATCGCGCACCTGGGTCCGGTGGTCGCGCCGGCGCTGACCACGCTCTACAATCTCTTTCCATCGGCCACGATCGTTGGCGGCCCCGCGCGCGGCTTCAGTTCCGGCCAGTCGATGGCCGCCATGGAGGAGATCGCGCGCAGGGTGCTGCCGAGCGATGTCACCTTTGAATGGTCGGCGATGTCCTACCAGGAGAAGATTACCGGCAATCAGCTCGTCTACGTCTTCGGCCTGTCGGTGTTGCTGGTGTATCTTTGCCTCGCCGGTCAATACGGCAGCTGGATTCTGCCGTTGGCAGTGCTTTCGGCGGTGCCGCTGGCGCTGCTGGGACCGGTCATCGCTCTGACCAGCCTCGGGGTCGCCAACAATCTCTACACGCAGATCGGACTGATGTTGTTGATCGCCCTCTCGGCGAAGAACGGCATCCTGATCGTCGAAGTCGCGCGCGAGCGTCGGATCATTGACGGCAAGTCGATATTGGAAGCGGCGGTCGAGGCGTCGCGTGTCCGGTTCCGGCCGATCCTGATGACGTTGTTTGCGTTTATACTCGGCGTTCTACCGCTGGTCCTGGCGACAGGTGCGGGAGCAAATGCCCGCCGCTCGCTCGGGATCAGCGTGTTCAGCGGCATGATTGCATCGACCTGCCTTGCCGTGTTGTTCGTGCCATCGTTTTTCGCCGTGCTGCAGCGGCTCGACGAGCGGAAAAAGGGGCAGACGAAGGAACCGGCGGCAACGGCGCACGTAGCGGAATGAACAGCAGGAGCCGGGTCCGCGCCCCCTGCCTCCACAGTGACATGTTTCGCGGGGACCCAGGCCCGCTACGGCTGCACCCGATGCTCCACCGGCACCGAACGGCAGTCCATCTCGTACTCCAGGCCTTCGACCGGCGGACGTGCGTAGTGCCAGATCAGTCCGTGGTGCGCCGCGCCGCGTTGCACGATCTCATCGGCGAGAAACGAATGAATATCGTGCACCGCATAGACCTGTGTGGCCGTGGTGTCGGCCCACGACTTGCCGAGCGCGGCCATGCGCTCCTCCATCCGTCCGAGCACGAATTGCGCCTTCTCGCACATCGCCGCCGGACTGGTTTCGCCGTAGCGGATCGTGCGCTCGGAGTACGGCGCGGGGCCATCTCCCGCCTCGCCACTGCCGGCGATGACGAACGATCCTGACGCGCCCGCGGCGGGACGGGCATAGCAGAACGCGAAGAAGCTCGGCTCGGCCGGCTTGTGCAGCGGCGGGATGACGTTGCTCCGCGCGACCGGATTGTCCTCGTCGTTCTTCATCACGCCCCAACGCTTCAGCGTGCCGGTATAATGGCGATTGAAGGCGATGAAGCCGGTATCGGTGAACTGCGCGGGCGACCGAAGCTCGCAGGCACAGAAGCCAACCAGCGATACACCCAGCTTTCCCAGATAGTCCTCGATCCAGGCGAAACCGGCCGCGAGCGGCAGCGGCCGGGCAAATTCCACCCGTTCGATCCGGTAGCCGTCGAGGGCCTCGACGCCACCGGAATACTGGAACGCGAATGGAATATAGCGGTACCCGCCCGCGGGAACATCAATCGTCGCCGCTGCCATCTGCTCTCCTCTCATGCAAAAAGGGCCTCGGGTTGCCCCGAGGCCCCTGGTAGCACAGGCGCGCCGCTGCCTAGCTGTTGTTCCTGTTGCCCAGCAACTGCAGCAGCAGCATGAACAGGTTGATGAAGTTGAGGTAGAGGCTCAGCGCGTCATACACGCTCCGCTTGGCAGCCCCCTCCGTCCCTTCGGCATAGGCATACTGAACGTAGGTCGCCTTGATGCGCTGCGTGTCGTATGCGGTCAGACCGGTGAAGACCACCACGCCGATGATGCTGATGGCGAACTGCAAGGCCGAACTGGCCATGAACATGTTCACCAGGCTGGCGATGATGATGCCGAACAGCCCCATCATCATAAAGCTGCCCATCCGCGTCAGGTCCGCCTTGGTCGTGTAGCCATAGATGCTTGTCGCCGCGAAGGTCGCCGCGGTGATGAAGAACACCCGGACGATCGACTCGCTCGTGTAGATCAGGAAAATGTTGGTCAGGCTGGCGCCCATTGCGGCGCAGAATGCCCAATACAGTGCCTGCGCGGTCGAACGCGACAGTCGGTTCACGCCCAAACTCAGTACAAGCACGAAAGCGAGCGGCGCGAAAATAGAGATCATCGCAAGTGCCGACGGTGTGTGTCGCGGTCCCGCGGGTGTCATGACCAAGGGATAGAACACGTCGATCAGGCTGGTATTTGCGATGGTGTAGGCGACGACGCCGGTCAACAGCAAACCGGAAGTCATCCAGTTGTAGACCCGCAGCATATAAGCGCGAAGGCCGGCGTCCAGGACCGCAGCGGTCGTGGCGGCCGATGCTTGTGGGTAGGTCCGGTAGTCGGGACTGAAGGCCATGGTTTCCCCTTTTACCTCTCGGGCGGAATGCCCGCGACCTCTCAATTTGGAGATCGTCCGGGCCGGTGGCAAGCCAGGCTGGCAATGAAAGCTTGGTAACGCCCGTTGTGGCTACCCGCCTTCACTCGTTCCGCAGCATGGGAGCCGCCTTGGCCCTCAGCGCGGTCGCAACGCTAGCATAGCCGAAGAACAGCACCATGGCGAGAGACCCGATCACGGTGGCCGCAAGCATGCCCGGCAGGATCACCCAGTCGATATGCATGATGTAGCGGACCACGCCAAAGCTTGCCAGGGTCCCCACCAGGGCCGCGATCAGACCAGCGGCCAGGCCCAGCACGCCGAACTCCACCAGCCAGGCGGCGCGGATCTGGCTGCGTGTCGCCCCGAGGGTCTTGAGGATGATCGCCTCGCGGGTACGCCGGCGCTGCCCAGCGGCAACCGCGCCGACCAGAACGAGCACACCTGCAATCAGGGTCAGCGAGCCGGTGGCGGCGAGCGCGGCGGCGACCTGGTCCAGCAGGGCTGCCACGGCGGCAAGCACGTCCGCCACGCGGATGCCGGTAACGTTGGGCAGTGCGTCGGTCACGATGCGCAGCAGTCCGCCCTGCTCCGATGTGGCCACACGCACCGTCGCGATGTGGGTGTGGGGCGCGCCCTGAAGCAGGCCGGGACTCGCGACCATGACGAAGTTCAGCGACAGCGTCTGCCAGGCAATGTCGCGCAGGTTCGCGATCTTCAGGTCCACGTCGCGGCCGAGCACGTTGACCCGGATGACGTCACCGATGCCGATGCCCCAGCCACTGGCGAGCCCCGCGTCGAACGACACGAGCGGCGGCCCGGCGTAGTCGGGCGGCCACCACTTGCCCGCGACGATCCGCGTGCCCGGCGGCGGCGTTGCAGCATAGGTCAGGCCGCGGTCGCCGCGCAGCGCCCAGCTGGTATCAGGCGTTGTGTGCACCTGTTCGATCGGCACGCCGTTCAGCGCGACGATACGGGCACGCATGCTTGGAACCTGGTGCATATCCTCTACGCCCGGCTGCCCGCGCACCAGCGTTTCGAAGCGGGCCAGCTGATTGTCCTGGATGTCCACGAAAAAGAAGCTCGGCGCATCGACCGGCAATTGGTCGAGGATTTCCCGCCGCACATTGCCCTGGATCAGCGCCACCGCGACGAGGGTGGAGAGGCCCAGCCCGACCGACACCAGCATCAGAGGGGTGGCAGCGCCGGACCGGTGCAGGTTGGCCAGACCGAGACGAACGGTGGGCGAGCGGATACGCCGGCCGGCACGGGACGCCAGCACGACCGCCGCACCGGCGAAACGGAACAGCGCGAGCGTGGCCAGTGCGGCCGCGCAGAACCAAAGCGCGAAGCGACGGTCGGCGGCGGTGGCCACGGTTAGGGCGACAAGTGCCGCCGCAACCGCGGCATTGGCTGCCATCAGCGGCCGGGGCGGCCGGGCCCGCTCCGGGATCAGCGCATCGCGGAACAATGCGCTGCCTGGGATGCGCGCCGCACGGCCGAGCGGCCAGAGCGAGAAGGCGAGCGCGGTCAGCAGCCCGTAGCCGGCCGCGAGCGCCAGCGGGCCAGGGTAGACCCCCAGCACCGGCGGCACCGGCAAAACATCCCTGAGCCAGGCGACCAGAACGACCGGCAGCACGGCGCCGAGCACCAGACCAATCAGCACGCCAACGATCGCGAGCGCCAGTACCCTGGATGGTGCAAACGGCGAACACCAGCCGTGCCGAGCTGCCGAGACAGCGCAGCGTCGCCAGCGTGGTCGCGCGTGCGTCGAGCCAGGCACGCACGCCGTTGGCGACGCCGATGCCGCCGACCAGCAACGATGTCAGCCCCACCAAGGTCATGAACAGGCTGGTCTGGTCGATGAAGCGGGTCACGCCGGGAGCGGCGTCACGCGGTTCCCTGATGCGCCAGCCCTGTCCCGGGAACGCCTCGCGAAGTGCGTCCAGCGTCGCTTGCGGATCCGGCAGCGTGGCCCTGATTGCATACTGCACCATGGAGCCGGGGGCGATCAGCCCGGTCGAATCCAGCGCGGCGGCGGAGATCAGCACACGGGGGCCGAGTATCAACGGGGCGGCGACCCGGTCGGGCTCGGCGACCAGTTCGCCGCGGACGGTGAAGCTGGCATTGCCCAGGCGGACAATGTCGCCGGGATGCAGGCTGAGCCGATCCAGCACGACGCGCTCGGCAAGCAGGCCATGGTCCGCCAGCGCCATGGCCACCGCACCCCCTCCCCTACCCTCGCCCGCTTGACGGGGCTGGGAGTGCAGATTTTTCTCCCCTGCGGAGCGGGGAAGAGTTGGGGAAGCGGTGATCCCCGCTTCACCGACCAGCGGCCAAGCGCCATCGACAACCTTCAGTTGGACCAGTTGGCGCTGGCCGGATGCGGCAACCAGCATGGAGCGCATCTGAACCACGTCGGAGATCGTGGCGCCCCGTGTGCGCAGCCAGTCGCGCAACGTGTCCGACAGCGGCTGCGAGCCGCTTTCAACCTCCAGATCGCCGCCCAGGATGCGACGCCCATCGGCCGCAAGCCCACGATCGGTCGCGGTCCGCAGCGTGCCCACGGCGGCGATGACGGACACTCCCAGGGCAAGGCAGAGCAGCACGATCCAGGCCTGCCCCCTGGCCTGACCCGCGGGACCGCGCACAGCGCCCCGGAGTTCGCGCCATGCCAGGCGAAATGCCAACATCACGCCACCGGCTCGACGTGAACGGGCGAAAGGTCGATCGCAGTGACCCGGCCATCGGCCAGATGGATGCGGCGCGTGCAGCGGGCCGCGAGATGCTCGTCGTGTGTGATCAGCATCAGGGTCGTGCCGGTGTCCGCGCGCAGGCGGAACAGCAGGTCCATCACCGCATCGCCGGTCGCCTGGTCCAGATTGCCGGTCGGTTCGTCGGCCAGCAGCAACCGTGGCCGCGGCGCGAAGGCGCGGGCCAGCGCCACCCGCTGCTGCTCGCCGCCGGAAAGCTGACCGGGCAGATGGGTCAGGCGATGTGCCAACCCGACGGCGCCGAGCGCCTCGGTTGCGCGGCTCATGGCATCCCGTGCGCCTGCGAGCTCCAGCGGAACCGCCACGTTTTCCAGCGCCGTCATCGTCGGAATCAGGTGGAAAGCCTGGAACACGATCCCTACCGTATCCCGACGCAGGCGGGCGAGCGCGTCCTCGTCCATCGTGGTGACCGGCTGGCCGGCCAACATGATCGTTCCCGGACCGACACGTTCCAGGCCGGCCAACACCATCAGCAGGCTGGTCTTGCCGGAACCGGAGGGACCAACGATCCCGACCGCCTCGCCGGCTTCAACATCGAGGTCGATGCCCCGCAGGATGTTGACCGGCCCCGCCGCGGAAGGCACCGTCAGATGCAGGTTCCTGACCTGAACAAGCGGTATTGCCGTGGTGGTGGCGCGAACCGGAGACGGCGGGATGGCATCCATGGCGGCAGCATATGGCGTCCGCGACCGGTGGCGGAAAGCCATGATCGTGCTGGGCCTGGTTGCGCTGGCAGCCATTCCCCGCGTGCAGGCCGAGCCGGTGCGGCTGCTGGTGCTGGGCGATTCGCTGTCAGCCGGCTTCGGTCTGCCGCACGCCGATGGCTTTGAGGCGCAACTGGCAGCGGCCTTGCATGCTGGGGGTCATGACGTTCGGATCATTGATGGCGCCGTATCGGGCGACACCACGGCCGGCGGACTGGCACGTCTCGACTGGTCGCTCGGCGACGGCGCGGATGCGGCCATTGTCGAATTGGGGGCAAATGACGGGCTACGTGGGGTGGACCCGGCCGAAACGGAGGCGAACCTGACGGCTATCCTGGACCGGCTCGCCGCAAGGCACATCCCCGTGCTGCTGACCGGTATGTACGCATTACCCAATCTGGGACGGGACTATGCACAGGCTTTCCGCGTAGTGTTCGATCGGCTGGGAGAGCGGCAAGGGGTCTTGTATGACCCGTTCTTCCTCCAGGACGTGGCAACGATCCCGGCACTGAACCAGCCCGATCGTCTGCATCCCAACCCTGACGGCGTGAAACTGATCGTCGCCCGACTGCTGCCCTTGGTGGAAAGACTGCTCGCGGAGGTCCCTCCGGCATGAGGCTGTTCGTCGGTATCGAACTACCCTGGGAACTGCGCCGGCGCGTGGCGATGTTGTCGCACGCCGGCATTCCCGGTGCGCGCTGGGTACCGGAGGAGAATTACCATATCACGCTGCGCTTCATCGGCGAGGCGCCGCGCTATCTGGCCGAAGAGATCGACCACGCGCTCGCCGCGCTGACGGTGCGCGGCTTCTCGCTCAGCCTGGCCGGGGTCGGCACCTTCGCCCGCGGCGGGCGCAGCAATGCGCTGTGGGTGGGCGTGGAACGCAACCAGGAACTTGACCGCCTGCAGAGCAAGATCGAGACAGCGTTGCAGCGCTGCGGCCTGGACCCCGAGCGGCGGCGGTTCCAACCGCATCTGACCCTGGCGCGCCTGGATGGGACGGCGGAGGCAAAGCTCGCGGGGTTCGTACAGGCGCACAATCTGTTCCGCGCCGACCCGGTGCCGGTCGATCACTTCACCCTGTTCAGTTCACTGCTGGGTAAGGACCAGGCGTTCTATACGGCCGAAGTGGAATACGCGCTGGCGGAACGGCGTTTTGCCTGAGCCGCCGGCCGCCCCGTCATGCCGACTAAGGTCGGCATCCACGTCTTTCCTTCCTGCGATCGGCAAAGACGTGGATGCTGACCTTCGTCAGCATGACGGGATCAGAACGGCGTGTCGCCACGCACCGTGATGCGGCGCATGATCCTTGTCTCTGCCGGATAGTCATTGATCGCGAAGTGCTGCGTGCAGCGATTGTCCCAGAATGCCAGCGAACCGCTCTCCCACCGGAACCGGCAGGTGAACTCCGGCCGCGTTGCGTGCTTCTTCAGGTAGTCGATCAGCGGCTCGCTCTCCTCGTCGGTCATGCCATCAAAACGCTGCACATGGCCGCCGATGTACAACACCTTGCGTCCCGTCTCGGGATGCGTGCGCACCAGCGGGTGCACCGATGTCGTCTGCACATTGCCGGGATCCTTTACCTTCATGTGCGTCATCTGCCCCGCATAGCGTTGCGCGCGCGACTGGCCGCCGTGCTGCTTGAAGTTGTCGCCGACGCAGACCGTCTTCAGCTGGTCCACCACCCGCTTCATGCCATCCGATAGGCTTTCGTACGAAAGGTACTGGTTGGTGAACATCGTATCGCCGCCGGCCGATGGCACTTCCAGCGCGTACAAGATCGTGCCCATCGCCGGCTGCGGCGAGAACATCTGGTCGGTGTGCCAGGAACCGCCAAAATTCTTCTTGTCCTGCGGCGTCTTGATGATCTCGAGGATCTCCGGATAGTCCGCCATCCCCTCCATGAACGGGTGCAGATGGATCTCGCCCCAGCGGCGCGCGAAGCGAAGCTGCTGCTCGGGCGTGAGCTTCTGGTTGCGGAAGAAGATCACGCAATTGTCGAGCAGGGCCGCACGCACCTCCGCCAGCACATCGTCCGACAGGTCCTCCGACAGATCGACGCCGTCCACCTCGGCGCCCAGCGAGCCGGTAATCCTGCGAGTCTCGATGGTGCGATACCGCGTGTTGCGTGGAGCATTCATCGTGGGGTCCTCCTGATGTGCGCGATGATGCCCCTGAACCTGGCAGGTGGGAAGCGTCAGGCTGTTCAGTACATGTGCTGCCCGCCGTTGATGGAGAGCGTCGAGCCGGTAATATACCCGGCATCGTCGGATGTGAGGAACGCCACGCCGCGGGCGATCTCGGGCGCATGGCCCAGCCGGCCAACCGGAATGCGGGCGACGATCTTCTCAAGCACCTCCGCCGGCACCGCACGCACCATGTCGGTATCGATGTAGCCTGGCGCGATCGCATTCACGGTGATGCCGAAGCGGGCGCCTTCCTGCGCCAACGCCTTGGTGAAGCCGTGGATGCCCGATTTGGCCGCGGCGTAGTTGACCTGGCCATACTGGCCGGCCTGTCCGTTGACGCTGCCGATATTGAGGATGCGGCCGAACTTGGCGGCACGCATCCCGTCGAAGGTCAGCTTGCACAAGTTATAGCAGGATCCGAGGTTGGTATCGATCACCGCATCCCACATGTCGCGAGTCATGCGTGCCAGCGTACCGTCGCGCGTGATGCCGGCATTGTTCACCAGGATTTCGACCGGCCCCACATCCGCGACGATCTGCTCCAGCGCATTCTGGCAGGCCTCGAAGCTGCAGACGTTGAACTTGGCCACCCGGATCCCGGTCTCCTCGTGGAATGCGGCTGCCGCTTTTTCGTTGCCGGCATAGTTGGCGACAACAATCCGGCCATCCTGCTTCAGCGCAGTGCTGATGGACGCACCAATTCCTCGTGTTCCGCCCGTTACCAATGCGACCCGTGCCATCGGTTCCTCCCTGCAGACTGCTCTTGAACCGGATGATCCTAGCACTCGTGGGAGAAACCGACAGCAGTCGTGTGATCAGGATCGGAGATCAGGCAAGGAGCCTGGGACGGCGTGCGCGGGCAATCGACCCAACGGTTGTGCCGGGGCTAAGCTCGCACGCAGGCGGAAGGGGACGGGATGGCATGGATTTTCACATCAGCCCACAGCAGCGGGAGATGGTCGCCTCGGTGCGCGATCTCGCCCAATCCGAGTTCAAGGGGTCGGCCGGTCGTTGGATGGACGGCAGCTTTCCCTGGGAAAACATGAAGCAGCTCGCAGCCCTCGGCGTCCTGGGCATGTCGGTCCCCGAGGAGTACGGCGGCCTCGGCCTGCCGATCCTGGACACCGCCCTGATCCTGGAGGAGATCGCCAAGGTCTGTTACGTAACCGCGATGGCGGTACTGGGCGAGGCGGGCGTGCAGACACGCGTGATCGCCCGCTACGCACCGGCTTCGATCCGCAATCGCATACTTCCGCGGGTGGTGAGCGGCGACTGCATGCTGGCGATCTGCATGACCGAGCCGCATGCCGGCACCGATGTCGCCAACTACCGCACCAATGCCCGTATCGTCGGTGACCGCGTCATCCTGAAGGGCACCAAGACGCTGATCAGCCGCGCGCCCGAGGCGGGCATGTTCGTGGTGTTCGCGCGCATCGATGGCAAACCGGGCCGCGAGGGTATCGGATGCATCCTGTTGGAGGCCGGCACCAAGGGCTTCGAGGTCACCGGCACCTATCACACGATGGGCGGGGAGAACCTGCACGAGATCCAGTTCAACGACTGCGAGCTGCCGCTCGAGAATCTGGTGATCCGCGAGGATGGCTTCCGCCAACTGCTCACCGCGTTCAACACTCAGCGCTGCCTCAATCCATCGATCTCACTGGGTTTGGCGGAAGGCGCGTTCGACGAGGCAGTGAACTACGTGAGGGAACGCACGGTATTCGGCAAGCCGATTGCCGACCATCAGGGCATCCGCTGGAAACTCGCCGACATGTTCAAGGACATCGAGGCCGGCCGTGGCCTGCTGTACCGCGCCTGCCTGACCGCCAATCCGTTCCCCGATCCGTTCATGGCGGCTGCGGCCAAGGTGTTCTGCAACGAGATGTCGCTGCGCGTCACGTCGGAGGCGGTGCAGCTCCACGGGGGCTTCGGTTTCACTGACGAATATCCGGTTTCGCGGCTCTATCGCGGCGCCCGCTACGGCTCGATCGGCGGCGGCACGTCGGAGACGCTGCGCGATCTCATGGGTCGGAAGATTGTTTCCGACGTCGATGTCGCTCAGGGCATTCTTGGCCTCGGGACCTACTGACGTGCTGCTGATCGAAGCGGATGGCAAGGCTCTGCTTACGGAGCATGGCGTGGCCATTCCTCATGGAACGCTGGTCGCGGACGCGGACGCCATAACCTCTCTGCCTGGCATCGGTCCGTGGATGGTAAAGGCTCAAGTGCCGGTGGGTGGCCGCGGCAAGGCGGGCGGCGTCGTGCGCTGCGCGTCGGCCCGCGACGTTGCGGCAGCGGCTGTGTCATTGCTGGGCAGCCGCGTGAAGGGTCATCAGGTCGAGGCCTGCCTGGTCGAACAGGTCACAACGGGGGCGGAACGCTACCTCGCCGTCATGGTGGACGCGGCAAGCTACGGGCTCCGCGTGATCTACTCCGCACAGGGTGGGATCGATATCGAGCGGTCCGGCACGTCGCACGGCCGGCTCTGCCCGCCGCACCCAGGCGCCGTGGTGGAGGCGCTGGGCGAACTCATTGCGAACGAACCCGAGCCATTGCGCGGCCATATCGCAGCAACGGGAGAGCTGCTGGCGAACCTGCTCATCCAGCACGAACTGGCGCTGGCCGAGATCAATCCACTGTTCGTCTCGGCCTCGGGATGTGTGGCCGGGGATGCAAAGCTGGTGGTCGATCTCGGGGCGGTGGAACGCCAGCCACGCATTGCCGCATTGATCGCGGCTCGGCCAACGATCTACGCCGATGCCAACCGCAAGCTGGCGGAGGGTTTCGACTATGTCGAACTCGATCCGGCGGGCGAGATCGGTCTGGTCACCACCGGTGCCGGCCTGTCGATGATGCTGATCGACGAACTGACCGCACTCGGCAGCAGGCCGCTGAACTTCTGCGACATCCGGACCAGCCAGATGCGCGGCAGCCCTGCGCGGCTGATGCGCGTGCTGGAGTGGATCACGTCACGGCCTTCGCTGCGGGCGGTGTTGGTCAACATTTTCGCCGGCATCACCGATCTGGCCGAATTTGGCGTGTTGTTGGCAACCGCGATCGAGCAGACCCCGAACCTTCGCGCTCCCGTGGTGGCGCGCCTGGTGGGACGCGGCGCCGCCGATGCACGACGCATCCTGGCGGAGCGCCAGCCGGGGATGCTGGTCACCGAGGACCTTGAGGAGGCACTCGAACGCATCCGCGCTATTCTCAAGGGCGGTAGCTCACCGCCCCTTGTCGGGCCGCAACCGGTAAGCGACGCAAGTCACGACGCGGCAACAGTCGTACCCGTGGTGACCCGGCCGTGACCTCAGCAGATACGCGTTGACCAGAAGTGGCGAACTGGACCGATCAGGTTCAGCACGATGGGGGCGCCCGCCGAGGGGGGCGCCTCCATTTCTGCGGGCGTTGCCGGTGATCAGTCGTTGCCACCCTGTCCGTCGTCACCGTTCGGCAACTGATCGAATTTGAACGCGTCCATCAGATCGCTGATCGCCGGACTGTTCACCGGCACATAGGGATTGTCGGCGCTTGTCATCGGGTTGGGCAGGTTGTCGCGGCTGCGTCCGCTGATCTTGCCGAGCTTCCAGTTGGCCTCGATGAACTTCAGGATCGAGACGTGGTCGCTGTAGCTGTGCACGATGTGGCCGCCGCGCGAGAACGGCGAAACGACGAGCAGCGGGATCCGCGGACCGTCGCCGAAGAAATCGAGCGGCTGGATGTAGCCGCTATCGTAGTAACCGCCGGCCTCATCCACCGTGATCATCACCGCCGTCGAGCGCATCATGTCGGGATGCGCCCGCAATTCGAAAAAGACTTTGCGGACGAACGCCTCGAACAGGCTGAACTTGGACGAAGTCGGGTGTCCGTCGTTGAGCGCGCCCGGCTTGACGAAGGAGACTGCCGGCAGGTTGCCGGTCGCGATGTCGCTGTAGAAGTCTCGCGTGTCCTTCAGCACCTCGCCGCGCGCCGCGGCGTTGGTCATGATGGACGTTTGGTACTGGAACGGATTGCAGATGTTGCAGTACACGTTGGTGGGATCGTTGGGATTGGCCTTGTACTGGTCGAAGCCTTCGCCGTACCAGTGGAACGACACGTTCGCGGCGAGCAGCATGTCGCCGATGCTGTGCGTCGGCACCGGCGGGATGGTGAACGTATCGGTGGTATCCACAGTGCCGTCGCCGAAGAATCCGGGATTGTAGTTGTTCAGCAGATAAAAGTGAGCGGGCTCACAGTTCGGTGCGATCTTCGGCTTCAGCGCCTGGAGATAGCTGACCACCGATCCGACGCCGGGCTGTGTGGTGTCGGCACAGGCACTGTAGGACCCGCCGGAGAACCCATCCTGCGTGTAGAAGTTGTTGGTGCCAGCCTGCGGGTCCGGGTTTTCGATTTGATTGGTGGGGGGCGCGGTCGGATTCCCCTTGCCGTCGGTATGCCAGATATCGTCGCCAAATCCGGCCAGGATGCTGTCGAGACCGGTGCCGCCCATGCCGGGCTGATGATAGTTGTCGCTGATCGTGAATCGATCCGCCAGCTGCTTGAAGAACGGCATGTCGCCCTGCAGCACGTTGTAGAACGCCATCGCGGTGGCGCCTTCGCCGGTCGTCTCGTCGTTGAAGCCGGCTGGCTGCGGCTGGCCGTTGCTGCCCGAGCCGACCGTCACCTCGACCCAGGGAAACAGGTCGTTGAGACAGCCGCTCGGGTTGACGGGCGTGGCGTGGCTCACGTCGCAGTCCGATTGCTGTCGGGCCTGATAGAAGCGATGCACCGGACTGTTGGCGTAGGCGTCGTAGCGCACGCCGGGCGTGAGCTGGAACGGCCCGTTCGGCAGCATGTCGACGTTCTCGATCCGCGTATCGATCGCGCCCTGCGGCAGTCCGGAGGCGCCGGTCGTCAGCAGGCGGAAATCGCGCGGCAGCAGGCCGTAATCGACTGTTCCCGCTAGCGCCACCGTCGCGAACGGCGGAGGCGTGGTGTCGCTCGCGAAGGTGGGTGTAAAGCCGGTGTTGGGCGGCGGCAGGGTGGAATAGGCGTTCGTCTTCGTCGGCGCGCCGCTATACTTCGTGGTATCGGTGGCCTGGAACTGCGCCGCCTTGTCGAAGTTCGGTCCCGGCGCGCCGAACTGATCCACGATCCCCTGCGACAACAGATTCATCACCTTCTCGCCGTGCTGCGGCATATACGTTCCGAACAGGTGATCGAACGAACGGTTCTCGCCGTATATGACGATCAGGTGCTTGATCGGCGTCGCCGTGTTGCCGTCGCTTGCCCCCGGTGGCTGAGCTGCAAGCGCGACAGGCGCGAAGGCATTGACGCAGATCGCAATGGCGGAGACGCAGGCCAGCAATCGACGCCGGCAGGTAATGGTGTCCATGAGTTCGCCCCTATGTTATTTCGGTGCGGGGCTACTTCGCATCCTCATGCTGACGTCCACATGACGGGATGCCTGCATTTGGATTACATTCAATTCATTTTAATTTGATTCGCCGACGCTCCGGTGACTCGGCGATGTGTGCTTGCCGTCTCGAGGCATGACTCGCGATTGGCGTGTTGCTGGCGAACTCACCTCACCCCGAGCCTCGCCGCCCCCGAGGGGCGGAAGGGTGCTTACGCCGGCGGGCGATCAGCGAAATTGCAGGTTCAGACCGGCTCGGTGTCTAGGGCATATCCGGCAGCCCGCACGGTACGCACCACGTCGAGCTCGCCAGTGCCGTTGATCGCCTTGCGAAGGCGGCGGATGTGAACATCGACCGTGCGCGGCTCGACATGGATGTCAGGCCCCCAAACCCCGTCCAGCAGTTCCTCACGCGAAAAGACACGGCGCGGATGCTGCATGAAGAACTCCAACAGCCTGAACTCGGTCGGACCGAGGTGCACCGGGCGGCCGTTGCGCTGCACGCGATGCGCCGCAAGATCCATCGTGATGTCGTGGAAGGTAAGCTGCCCCTTCGTCGGCAACGCGTTGGAACGCCGCAGCAGCGCCCGCATGCGCGCGAGCAGCGCCTCCATGGAGAAGGGCTTGGCTATGTAGTCATCGGCGCCGGTGTTGAGCCCGCGCACCGCGTCTTGGTCCTCGGTGCGCGCAGTGACCATGATCACCGGCAGATCGCGCGTCGCGGATCGGCGCCTGATCTGGCGGCACACTTCCAGCCCTGACATCGCAGGGAGCATCCAGTCCAGCAGCACCAGATCGGGCTGCGTCTCCGCGATGCGCAGCAGGGCTTCCTGGCCATCAGCAGCTTCCTCGACACGATACCCTTGCTTCTCGAGGTTGTAGCGCAACATCGTTGCAAGCGCCGCCTCGTCTTCCACCACCAGGACCAGCGGTTTGGACAGGATCGAAATACTATCGGGCATCCTGTTCCTCGCGTGTTCGCATCTGGACTGCATCATTCCCGCGGACGCACCACGGTGTAGGCGGACGTGTCGCCCTTGGGCCGCGAGCCGGGCAGGCTTTCGCCCCTTACCGCATAATAGACCGTTTCGGCCACGTTCGTTGCATGATCGCCGATCCGTTCGAGGTTCTTCGCGATGAACAGCAGGTGTGTGCAGGGCGTGATGTTGCGCGGATCTTCCATCATGTAGGTGATCAGCTCGCGGAAGATCGCGTTGTATATGTCATCGACCACCTGATCGGACCGCCAGACTTCCATGGCCTTGTCGGCATCGTTGTCGCCGAATGCATCGATCACCGACTTCAGCTGCTGCTGCACCAGTTGGGCCATATGCGCGAGACCGGCGAGCGAATAGGGCAGCGAGAACTCGGCCAGCACAATCGATCGCTTGGCGAGGTTGGCCGCGTAGTCACCGATCCGCTCGATATCCCCGGTGATTTTCAGTGCCGCGACTATCTGACGGAGATCGCCGGCAACCGGCTGGCGCAGCGCCAGCAGTCGGATGACAAACGTCTCGACCTCGCGTTCCAGCGCATCGACCTTTGGATCCTCCTCCACCGCGCGCGTTGCGGCGGCGGCGTCGCGGTGCATGATCGCCTCGGCCGCGAGCGCCACCTGGGTCTCCACGATGCCGCCCATCTGCGTTATCATGCTGCGCAACCGTTTCAGCTCCTGGTCGTAGCTCTTGACGACATGCTGCGGTGTTTCGGACATGATGATTTTCCCTGATCAGCCGAACCGGCCGGTGATGTATTCCTGGGTTCGGCGCTCCTTGGGCGCGGTGAACATCTGCGCCGCCGGAGCTACCTCGATCATCTCGCCAAGATAGAAGAACGCGACCTGGTCGGCGCAGCGTGCCGCCTGCTGCATGTTGTGCGTGACGATGACGATGGTGAAGTCGTGCTTCAGTTCGTCGATCAGCTCCTCGATCTTCAGGGTGCTGATCGGATCCAGCGCGCTGGTCGGTTCATCGAGCAGGATCACGTCGGGGCGGACCGCGATGGTGCGCGCAATGCAAAGCCGCTGCTGCTGGCCGCCAGACAGGCCCATGGCCGACGTACTCAGCCGGTCCTTCGCCTCGTCCCACAGCGCCGCTCGCGTCAAAGACCATTCCACCCGTTCGTCCATCGCCGATTTGGACAGCTTCTCGTGCAGCTTCACGCCGAAGGCGATGTTGTCGTAAATTGTCATGGGAAACGGCGTTGGCTTCTGGAACACCATGCCCACCCGAGCACGCAGCGCATTCAAATCGACCGACGCGTCAAGGATGTTCTCGCCGTCCAAAAGCACTTCGCCGGTGGCGCGCTGGCCGGGATACAGGTCGTACATGCGGTTCAGCACGCGGAGCAGCGTGGACTTGCCGCAGCCCGACGGGCCGATCATGCCGGTCACCTGGCGGTCCGGAAGATCCAAACCGACCCCCTTCAACGCCCGGTTGGCGCCATAGTAGAAATCGAGATTGCGGATCGCGATGCGCGGCTCGTTGATGACCGCGGCGGAACGCGCCTCGACGCCGCCGAAGCCCGCCGACTGGCCGCTGTGCTGTTCGCCCATCGTGGTGCTCATGTGCTCACCTTCCCCCGCGCAGCAGAAAGCGCGCGGCGATGTTGATCGCCAGAACGCCGAACGTGATCAGCAGGGCCCCGACCCAGGCAAGCTGCACCCAGTCGTCGAATGCCGATCCGGCATACTGGTATATGGTAACGGGAAGACTGGCCATCGGCGCGGTCAGGCTAAGCGACCAGTTCAGATTGCCGAGGCTGGTGAACAGCAGCGGCGCCGTCTCGCCGGCCACGCGCGCGACGGCGAGCAGAATCCCAGTGACGATGCCATCCTTCGCGCCGCGATAGCAGATCAGCACGATGACCTTCCATTTCGGCGTCCCCAGCGCGAACGCCGCCTCGCGCAGCGAAACCGGGATCAGCCGGAGCATGTCCTCGGTCGTGCGCACGACGATGGGGATCACGATCACCGCCAATGCCAGGCAGCCGGCGATGCCGGAGAAGCCGCCGAACGGCGCCACCACAAGCTGATAGACGAACAGGCCGATCAGGATCGATGGCGCCGAAAGCAGAATGTCGGAGACGAATTGCACGGCGTTGCCGATCGCCGAACCCGCCGAGTACTCGGCGAGATAGGTGCCGACCATCAGCCCGATCGGCGTGCCGATCAGCGCGCCGAGCATGGTCTGGATGATGCTGCCGATGATCGCATTGAGCAGCCCGCCGTTCGAGCCGGGCGGCAGCGTCATCCGGGTGAAGACGCCGAGTCCAAGCCCACCAAAGCCGCGCCACAACAGGGTGAACAGGATCGAGGCAAGCAGCAGCAGCCCGCTCACCATGGCAATGACGCAGAGCACCTCGACGGCCAGGTTGATCCGCCGACGCCGCCTGCTGAGCGCGCGCGCCACGGCCGCGTTTCTGGCCGGGCCGGGGCTCGCGCCACGGGCGCCGACGGCGGTGCTCATACCTTAAGCCTCGGACGCAACAACACGCGCGAGATCGCCAGCACGATGAAGGAGATCACGAACAGGATGAAGCCGAGGGCGAGCAGCGACGAAAGCTTCAGGCTGCCGGCTTGGCTTTCCGGGAATTCGAGCGCCACGATCGAGGCGATGGTGTTGCCGGGTCCGAACAGCGAGGTGGAAATCCGGTTGGTGTTGCCGATGACGAAGGTCACCGCCATCGTCTCGCCCAATGCGCGGCCGAGCCCCAGCATGATGCCGCCGACCACGGAGACCCGCGTATAGGGAATGACGATGGAACGCATCACCTCAAAGGTGGTGCAGCCGACGCCGTAGGCCGATTCCTTGTAGACCGACGGCACCGCATCGAACACGTCACGCATGGTGGCAGCAATGAACGGGATGATCATGACCGCCAGGACCAGCGCGGCGGTCAGGATGCCGGTGCCGAACGGCGGCCCGGCGAACAGGTCTTCCAGCACCGGGATACCGTCGAATGCATCGATCACCGCCGGCTGGATGTATCCCGCCATCAGCGGCGCGATCACGAAGAAGCCCCACATGCCGTAGATGATCGAGGGCACCGCGGCCAGCAGCTCGATCGCGGTGCCGATCGGCCGGCGCAGCCACACCGGCGCCAGTTCGGTCAGGTAGAACGCGATGCCAAAGGAGATCGGCACCGCGACGATCAATGCAAGAACCGAGGTGACCAACGTGCCATAGATCGGAACCGCGGCGCCAAACACCTCCTTGACTGGATCCCAGGCGGCGGAAACCAGGAACAACGGGCCGAACCGGCTGAACGCGGCGAGCCCGCCCAGGAACAGCACGACGATGATGGCGCCGAGCAGCACCAGGACGAAGGCGCCGAAGAAGCGGGCGAGGCCGGCAAAGACGGCGTCACCGACATGCACCGGGCGTCGGGTGGCCGACGCATTGGACGGAGCGACGAGGACTTGCTGCAAATACCTGATCCCGATCGGCCGTTTAAGTTCACATGACGGGCTTGCCGTCAGGTCCCTTGATCTCCGAGTGCCAGGCGTTGCGCACCGAGGCCTTCACGGCATCGGGCAGTGGAATGTATTCCAGACTGGTTGCGATGCCGTCTCCATTCTTGTAGGCCCAGTCGAAGAATTTCATCACCTTGACACTGCGTGCCGGGTCCTTGGGATCCTTCGGCAGCTCGATGAAGGTCGTTGAGACGATCGGCCAGCTCGTGTCGCCCGGCTGATCGATCAGGTTGACCGCGAAGTTCTTTGCGTTCGCCCAGTCGCCATTGGCCGCGGCCGCCGAGAAGCTGGCCATCGTCGGCTCGACGAACTTCCCGGCCTTGTTGCGAAGCTGCGTGGTGATCAGCTTGTTTTGTGTTGCATAGGCGTTCTCGACGTAGCCGATGCCGCCGCGCGTGTTGCGCGTGGTGGCTGCGACACCGTCATTGCCCTTGGCCCCAGCGCCGGCCGGCCAGTTGACGCTGGTATTGGCCCCAACCTTGCTTTTCCAGTCCGGGCTGACCGCCGAAAGGTAGGAGGTGAAAACGAAGGTCGTCCCCGAGCCGTCGGCGCGGTGCACCGGCGCAATGGCGAGGCTCGGCAGCTTCACGGCCGGGTTCAGTTCGGCGATTTTGGGATCGTTCCATTTCGTGATGTTGCCCGCGAAGATGTCGGCCAGAACTTCGCCGGTCAGCTTCATCTCGTCGGCCTTTACGTCAGGCACGTTGATGATGGGAACCACTGCGCCCATCACGGTGGGGAATTGCAGCAGCCTGCCCTCGGTCAGCTTGGCGGGGTCCATCGGCGCGTCGGAGGCGCCGAAATCGACTGTGCGGTTCAGGATCTGGTTCTGCCCACCGCCCGAGCCGATCGCCTGGTAGTTGAGCTCGATGCTTGTGGCCGCCTTGGCGGCCTCGCCCCATTTGGTATAGACGGGCGCCGGAAACGTCGCGCCCGCTCCGGTGATCTGCTGCGCGGTCGCGGGGTATGCCACCACGCAGCCGATCGCAATCGCGACCAATCCTGATGTGAACTTCATGGATTCTCCCGCTAAGCGTGGTGCCGTGCTGCGGCGACCGACATTCACTGGTCGGCGATAGACGGAACCCTAAGCGGGGTTCGCGACGCCCAGATGTCACTTTTGTTAAGGATCGATGACACCGTGCGCCGCACACCCTCACGCGATCGACGAATTGAACGCACCTCCGTCGAGCAGCAGGTTGTGTCCGACTATGAAGCCGATCCTGGCGGAGCACAGGAAGGCACAGGCGTCGCCGAACTCGGCCGGGTCGCCGACGCGGCCGGTCGGCGAGTTCTTCGCCCGCTCCTGCACCAGTTCGTCCACCGGCCGGTTGCTGGCGCGCGCCGCCTCCTGAAAGCCGCTGCGCAGCCGGTCGGTCAGGAACGGGCCTGGCAGGATGTTGTTGATCACCACATTGTGCCGCGCCACCTGACGCGCCAGGCCGGCGACGAAACCGGTGAGCCCGGCGCGCGCGCCGTTGCTCATGCCCAGCTCGGGAATCGGCGACTTCACCGACGCCGAGGTGATGTTGACGATACGGCCGAACCTGCGCTCGATCATGCCGTCGATGACAGCCTTGATCAGGAAGATCGGCGTCAGCATATTGCCATCCACCGCCTTGATCCATTCGTCGCGGCCCCAATCCCGGAAGTCGCCGCGTGGCGGCCCGCCTGCATTGTTCACCAGGATATCGGGCTGCGGACATGCGGCAAGCGCCGCGGCGCGACCGGCTTCAGTTGTGATGTCGCCGGGAACCGCTGTCACCTTGACGCCGGTCTCCTTGCGAATCTCATCTGCGGTCTTCTCCAGATCAGCGGCGGTGCGTGCGGTGATGACCACGTCCACACCCTCGCGCGCCAGCGACATGGCGCATGCGCGGCCAAGCCCTTTGCTCGCCGCGCAGACGATCGCCTTTTTGCCCTTGATTCCAAAATCCATCTTGTGACCCCTCCTCTGTTCAGATTGCAATCGTCTCCAACAGCACGCGCGATGCCTCCGGTATCGGAGCCGGACGCTGCGTCGCCCGATCGACGAAGACATGCACGAAATAACCCTCAGCCGCCGCTGCATCATCGTCATTGCGGAACACGCCGATCTCATAGCGCACCGAACTGTCGCCGATCCGCGCCACTCTGATGCCAACCGAAATGCGGTCCGGGAACGCCGCGGAACTATGGTAGCGGCACATCACCTCGGCCACCACGCAATGCACCGGACCGTCCAGCAGATCCACCACCCCGCTGGTCATTTCGAAATAGGTCACCGCGGTGTCGAAGAATGAAAAGTAGTTCACATTGTTCACATGGCGGAACACGTCGTTGTCCATCCAGCGCGTGGTGATCGCGTGGAAGTAGCGATAGTCGGCACGGCGGCGCGGCGGTTGGCGGCTCATGAGAAGCGTCCGGTTGTCAGACTGAGGCGGCGGGAGGCAATTGCGTTCCGCCGACTGATAGCCGATAGCTGCGCGCCGCAACAGGAGGGGCCGCCTTTGCCAACCGATGTCCTGCCTTGGCTTTCGCGCCGAATCATAGTCATGGCGCTGCTCGCTGGTTTGTTGGCTCCGTCAGCCGCCATGGCCCACGCCATTCTCGAACAAAGCCAGCCATCGGCGGGTGGCACCGTGCCGGCCGGCAAGGTCACCCTGTCGTTCACCTACAACAGCCGGGTGGACCGGGCCCGATCCCGCCTCACCCTCACGCGCCCCGACAACACCCAGACGGTGCTGAGGATCAGCCAGACCGGCGCGCCCAACGTGATCGCGACCAGCACCGACCTCATGGCGCCCGGTTCTTACAGCGTTCGCTGGCAGGTGCTGGCAATCGACGGCCATATCACACGCGGAGACGTGCCCTTCACCGTGACAGGTCAATAGCGCGTGACGCTGCTGATCGATCTGTTCGGCTATCTCTCGATTGTCGTCCATGGTTTGACCATCGTCGCTCAGTCGATGGCGCTGGGGGGCGTGCTGTTCCTTGCACTTCTCGTGCATCCGCTGGCAAGTCAGCTTGGTTCCGCGGGCGAGAACATCGGGCGCGGCTGCGCACGACTCGCCGCGTGGAGCGCCGTTGCACTGCTGGTCTGCGAATTGGCGACCGTGGGGCTACAAAGCGCCGTATTGGTCGGCACCGTCGATCTGTCGCTCGGCGAGGTGATGGGAGCGCATTTCGCCGTCGCGGGCATGGTGAAAGCTGCGGCCGCGGCGCTGATTGCGCTGACACTGTTCGTCCTCGGCCAGCGCGCGCCGGTCGCACCGCTGCTGGTGCTCACCGTGATCGAGTTGGCCGCCGCCACCCTGACAACGCATGCCGCGGCGCGGCTCGACAACCGCACGCCACTGCTGCTGGTCGAGGGCCTGCATCAGTTCGGTGCGGCGATCTGGATCGGCGGCATTCCGTCCTTCCTGCTGGCGCTTGGCCGGCTCCACAACGGCCAGACCTTGCGGCTGGTCGGCGCGCGCTTCTCGCGTATGTCGATGCTCGGCGTCGCCTGCATCCTGGTGAGCGGCATTACCATGTGGTTGCTCTATGTCGGCGACTGGCAGGGTTTCTATGGCACCGCCTATGGCGTGATGGTCGGTGCGAAGATCGCCATGTTCCTCATGCTGCTCGGACTTGGCGCCGGGAACTTTTTGCTGGTCGAGCGCCTGCGTTCGGCACCCTCCGCGCCGATCACACGTCTGAAGCGCTTCGCCGAAATCGAGATCGGGATCGGCGTCGCGATCTTTTTCGCTGCCGCGTCACTGACGTCCGTGCCGCCCGCAGTCGACCTCACGCAGGACAGGGTCACGTGGCCCGAGATCATCGAACGCAACACGCCGCAATGGCCGCGCTTCGCCTCGCCCGACCACGACACGCTGGCGTTGCCGGCGCTGCAGGCGAAACTCGACGCGGATGCCGCACACCGAAACGCCAAGCCGCAGATCGCCTTCGTGCCGGGGTCCGGCGATCTGCCGCCTCGCAACGCCGCCGACATCGCCTGGTCGGAATACAATCATCATTGGTCCGGACTGTTCGTGCTCGCGATCGGTCTGCTGTCACTGCTCAATCAGGCCGGCCTGCGCTGGGCGCGCCACTGGCCGCTGCTGTTCCTCGGGCTCGCCGGCTTCCTGTTCCTGCGTTCCGATCCCGAAGTCTGGCCGCTCGGCGACATCGGCTTCTTTGCAAGCTTCCGTGACGTGGAAGTGCTGCAGCATCGCATCTTCGTCGTGCTGATCGCAGCCTTTGCGATTTTTGAATGGCGGGTGCGCACAGGTCGCGAAACAAATCCGAAAGCCGCACTGGTGTTCCCGCTGCTCTGCACCGGAGGCGGCATATTGCTGCTTACGCACAGCCACGCGATCGCCAATGTGAAGGATCAGCTGCTCATCGAGCTGACGCACACGCCGCTTGCGCTCACTGGCATCGTCGCCGGCTGCGCCCGGTGGTTGGAACTTCGGCTCGATCCGAGGGCGAACCCTGTGGCCAGCCGAGTTGCTGCCTGGCTGTGGCCGGTGTGCTTCATCCTGGTGGGTCTGATGCTGCTGGGCTATCGAGAGGCGTGATCATCAAGGACGTGGGTGTCCCGCCAGCCATGACGTTGGAGCCGCGCTGGTATCGGCGTGGTGGGCAAGAAACCACGTCAGCAATGACGCGCCTGCCAGAAAGTCATCTATCGCCATCGCCTCACGAGGATTGTGGCTGCCGTTCTCGTTGCGTATGAAAATCATCCCCATCGGCACGCCGGCCGCGCCAAACGCTGCTGCATCGTGCGACGCCGGGCTGCCGAGCCGCAGCACCGGAATACCCAATTCAACGGCTCCCGCCTCCAGCCCGGCCTTGATCACGGGAGCGACCTGTCCCACCGCCGCGCGCGCCTTTGTCCCGCGATGAAAGACCACGCCGCGCCTTTGCTCGATGCCGGCGATGATCGCATCCACCTGCCGGTCGAGATTGGCCAACACGGCCTCATCGTACGCCCTGACATCGAGGCTGAAATTGAATGTGCCAGGGACAATGGTCATCCCGTGCGATGCGCTATCGGTGTGAAACCGACCGATCGTGCACGCCATCGGCACACCGTTCGCATCATGCTCTTCCCAAACATGATCGAGTGCCATGGCAAACTCGGCTCCCGCCATCGCCGCGTCGCGGCGGAACCGGCGCGGCAGGCCAACATGGTCGTTGCTGCCTTCGATCCACGCATCCGGATAGCGGAAGTTGCCAGGAATTCCGGTACAGATCGCGACTGGGCAACCGGCCGCAACCAAACTGGGCGCCTGCTCTATGTGCAGTTCCAGGTAGGCGCCTAGTCGTGCGGGATCCAGGAAGCGGCGTCCGGCACGCAGCGCGTCAGGATCGCCGCCGCAGTCTGCGATGTGTTCCGCGAGCGTGCGCCCGGTGTCGATCCGCCGCACATCAAGCGCACCATCGGGCAGCGTGCCGAGTGCACCTCGGCTGCCGATGTATGATACCTGAAACCAAATGCTTTCCTCGGCGCGGATGCCCATCACGGTCAGATCGCAGGCCAGGGTGATGCCGAGGGATTGCAGCGCGGCGACCGCGACGAGCCCGGCAACCACGCCCGCCGCGCCGTCGAAATTCCCGCCATGCGGCACCGAATCGAGATGCGAACCGATCACGATGGGCTTCGCCGTGGGCTCGCGCCCCGGCAAGGTCATGTAGAGATTGGCCGCCGCATCGTGTTCAATGCGCAGTCCAAGCTTCTGCGCCGCCGCGGTCACCGTGACATGCGCGCGCTGTTCACCGGGCCCGTACGGATCGCGTGTTACTCCGGGTTCGTCAAGTCCGTCGCGCCGCAACTGATCGAACAATGTCCCGGCGAGATCGCGTTGTGCCGCTGTCGCGGTTCTGATGTCCATGCTCCGTCTCACCTGCGCTGTCTGGAGATCAATTCGCGATAGAGCGATGCATAGCGTTTGGCCGGCTGGCGCCAGCCGACGTCCGTCTGCATCGCGTTGCGCTGGAGTTGGCGCCACAGCTGGGGTGCGCGCCAAACGGCAAGCGCCCGTTCGATTGCCGCGACCAGCATATCCGCCGCGACCGGCGCAAAATGGAAGCCCGTGGCAACGCCGGCCGCGAGCGCCATCTCGTTGGCATCGACCACCGTGTCGCAAAGGCCACCTACATGGGCGACGATGGGCAAGGCACCGTAGCGCATTGCGCAGAGCTGAGTGAGACCGCACGGTTCAAAGCGTGACGGCACCAGCAATGCATCGCAGCCGCCCTGGATGAGATGCGCGAGCGGCTCGTCGTAGCCCAGGTGCACGCCGACGCTGCCTGGCTGCGTCGTGGCAGCCGCGGTCAGCCGTGACTCGAGCGCGCTGTCGCCCGACCCGAGCAGGACCAGTTGGCCACCGGCATCGATCAGCGCCGGCAAAGCGTCAAGCAGCAGATCAGTGCCTTTCTGCGCAGTCAGCCGGGTGATCGCGCCAAACACCATCCGCGAGGGATCAGCCTCAAGCTCAAACCGTGCCTGCAATGCGGATTTGTTGGTTGCGCGACCGGTCAGTCGGCCAATGTCGAACCGTGCCGGAAGATGGAGGTCATGCGCCGGGTCCCACACCGCCTCGTCGATGCCATTCAGAATGCCGGACAGCGCACTGGCGCGCGCCCGGAGCAAGCCGTCCATGCCCATGCCACCGGAGGGAGTACCGAATTTCCAGCGCATAGGTCGGCGAGACTGTTGTGATGTGGTCGGCGAACTGCAGCCCAGACTTCAGATAACCGATGCTGCTGTAATATTCGACTCCGTCGGTCGCATAGGCGTACGGTGGCAGGTCCAATTGTGTCAGCAATCCGGACGGGAACTGGCCCTGAAACGCGAGATTGTGCACCGTCATCACCGTCGCAGGCCGAGGGCCGCCGGCATAATGCAGGTAGGCCGGCGCGAGACCCGTCTGCCAGTCATGCGCATGCACGATATCGGGAAGATGACCCGGCACGAGCCCCTGTCCCAGCAGCGCACCCACGCGTGCGAGGGCAGCGAAACGGAGCGCGTTGTCCGGCCAGTCCCTGCCGTCCGGCCCTCGATAGGGATCGCCGGCGCGCGCATAGAGATGCGGCGCGTCCAGCACAAACAGTTCCAGTCCCGCCGCCTTCGCCGCCACGATGCGCGCTTCGCCCCCGAACAACGCGTCCATGCGGGCCACCGCGACGCCACTGTCCAGCGCCGCGAGCACACGCGGATAGCCGGGCACCAGCGAGCGCACCGTCACAGCTTCAGCGGCAAGCGCGCCTGGCAGCGCGCCCGCGACATCCGCAAGGCCACCGGTCTTGATCAGCGGAAATATTTCGGAAACGACCGACAGAACGCCGACCGGCGTCATTTCTGCAATTGATCGATCATCGGCTGCGTGATCAGGCAGATGCCGTTCTCGGTGCGACGAAAGCGCTGCGCGTCCAGCAGCGGATCCTCACCCACCACCAGCCCCGCAGGAATCCGAACGCCGCGATCGACGATTACATTGCGTAAATGCACTGACCTGGCGATGTCGACATAGGGCATCACGACACTGCTCTCGACGCTGGAATAGGAATGCGCGCGCACACCGGTAAACAGCAATGAATTGCTGAGCGATGCGCCGGAAACGATGCATCCACCGGAGACCAGAGAACTGACCGCCTGGCCGCGTCGTCCGTCCTGGTTGTGCACGAACTTGGCCGGCGGCGTGACCTCACCGTAGGTCCAGATCGGCCAGTCGCTGTCATAGAGGTCGAGTGCGGGCAGCACGTCCGTCAGATCGATATTCGCTTTCCAATAAGCATCGAGCGTTCCGACATCGCGCCAATATGCCTCCGCCTCAAAGTCGGATCGCACGCAGGATTGTGGAAACCGATGTGCCACCGCCTTGCCGTGCTTCACCAGATACGGGATAAGGTCCTTGCCGAAATCGCGGCTGGAGTTTGGGTCGGCGGCATCCCGGCGCAATTCATCGAACAGGAACTTGGTGGCGAACACGTAGATGCCCATGCTGGCGAGCGCCGTGTCGGGCTTGTCCGGCATGCCTGGCGGGTCTTTTGGTTTCTCCAGGAACGCGACGATCCGGTCCTCGGTATCGACATGCATGACGCCAAAGGCCGTTGCCTCCATGCGCGGCACCTCGATGCAGCCGACGGTCACGTCGGCCTCGCGCTCGTAATGCATCTGCAGCATGGGTTCATAGTCCATTTTGTAGATATGGTCGCCGGCGAGGATGATGATGTGTTCGGGACCGTAGGCCTCGATGATGTCGATGTTCTGGTAAACCGCATCGGCCGTGCCGGCATACCATTCTGTCTCCGAGACGCGCTGGCTGGCGGGCAGGATGTCGAAGCTTTCATTGCGTTCGACCCGGAAGAAGTTCCAGCCGCGTTGCAGATGGCGAATAAGGCTGTGCGCCTTGTACTGCGTCGCAACGCCGATGCGACGGATGCCGGAATTGAGTGCATTTGACAGGGCGAAGTCGATGATCCGCGACTTGCAGCCGAAGTAGACCGCCGGTTTGGCACGCCGGTCGGTCAGTTCCATGAGCCGGCTGCCGCGTCCACCCGCCAGGACATAGGCCATCGCGGTCCTGGCGAGCGGTCCGCTTTTCGGAATTGCCAACATGGCTGATTGCTCCTCAGCGTCGCGGGATCGGGTGGATGTCGAGAGCCTGCGATCAGGTATCGGCAAGCTCCGTCAGGATGCGATCGCGCGCGGTCGTGTTGTCGTCCTCGTGCACCGGCTGGATGCAGACATGCGTCGCGCCCGCGTCGAAATGCGCGCGCAAGCCTTGCTTTACCTTGTCGGCCGTCCCCCACAGCACCATCGCATCGATGAACCGGTCGGAGCCGCCATTTGCCAGCTCCGCTTCGGAGAAGCCGATGCGCAGCCAGTTGTTGCGATAATTGTCCAGCACCATGTAGCGGGACAACTCCTTGCGGCCGAGGGCGCGCGCCTTCGCGGGATCGGTTTCAAGTGTAACCTTCTGTTCGGCCACCAGCCACTTGCCCGGTCCCAGGATACGTGCAGCCTCGGCCGTGTGCTGCGGCGGCGTGTTGTAGGGAAGCGCGCCACGCGTCCTTTCGGCCGATAGCTTGAGCATGAGTGGACCAAGTGCCGCGATGGCAATCGGCCAGTTGTCGGCGCCCGCTTCGCCCTTGGTGATGCCGTCGAGATATGCTCGCATCGCCGGCACGGGCCTTTCGTATTTGTGACCGCGGATTCCCTCGACCATCGGCACGTGGCTGACGCCGAGGCCGAGGATGAAGCGCTCGCCGTAGAGTTGGTGCAGGGACAGCATGCCGCGTCGCGACGTGAAGGCGTCGCGCGCATAGATGCTGGCGATCGAGCTGCCGAACTTCAGCTTTGTTGAGTGTTCCAGCATGAAACCGGCGACTGACAGCAATTCGTAGCCGCGCGATTCCGGATACCACAGCGTATCGTAGCCGAGACGTTCGACCGTGCCGACGAAGTCCTTGATCTGCTGGGGACCGCCGAGCTTGTCCGTCGAATACCAGACGCCAAGTCGACCGAGTTGCATCGTCACCTCCTTTGCTCCGTCATGGCCGGGCTTGACCCGGCCATCCATCCCCCACTCCTTGTCCATGGATGGCCGGGTAAGCCCGGCCATCACGAATGGGGTTAGATCACCTTCTCCGCCCGGAACCTCTCGATGTCCGTCCGACTGTACCCAAGTTCGCCCAGCACCTCGTCGGTGTGCTGGCCGAACATCGGCGGCGGGCGATCTACACGCGGCCCGTCATGCGCGAACTTGAACGCAGCCACCGGCACTGTGAACGAACCGTCGATGCCGGGCGCTGATTCGTGCCGATGCAGCACGCCGCGCGAGGCTATCTGCGGATCGGCCAACGCCTCGCCCATCGTTCGCACCCGTGACGCCGGAACGTGGCGCACCTGAAGATACTCCTCCCACTCCGCCGCGCTGCGCGTCAGCATGATCTCGGCCAGCAGCTTCTCCTCCCGGTCATGATCCGAGTGGCGTTCGTCGTTGGTGCGCTTGATCATCTCGGGGTGCTCGACCACGGTCCATAGCCGTTTCTGCTGGCGCAGGTTGGAGGCGCCGAGCATCACGATCCCGTCCCTGGTCTGGTAGGCCATGCTGGTGGCGTGTCCGGTCCGGTTGCCCGACGGCTTGGGATGCGCACCGTTGCGCATGTAGCCGGTCACGTGTGAGGCCATCAGGATCATTGCAACATCCAGCATCGCCATATCGACGCGCTGGCCCTGCCCGGTGCGCTCGCGCTGAAACAATGCCGCGGACAGTGCGAAGGCTCCCATCGTTCCGGTCGCATAGTCGATCGCCGGTGCCCCGATCTTGATCGGATTGGCCGATGGCGTGCCGGTCATCGCCATGATCCCGGAGGTTGACTGGATCACGTGGTCGTAGGCCGTCTGCTCGCGCCGCGGGCCGCCCTGACCAAACGCCGAGAACGACGCGTAGATCAACTTCGGGTTGATTTTGCGCAGCTCTTCGTAACCCAAACCCAATGCCTCGAAGGCGCCGGGACGATAGTTCTCCACCAGAACATCGGCCGTGGCGACCAGCTTTTTCAGAATCTCGCGTCCCTGCGCGAATTTCAGATTGAGCGTGATGGCGCGCTTGTTGGACGCCTGGGTGAGAAACCCGGTGCCCATGTTGGCGTGGTTCAACACGTTGTCGCTGCCGGAATCGCGGCTCTGATCCGGCTCGTCGGGGTGCTCGACCTTGATCACGTCGGCACCCATCAGCCCGAGCTGATAGGCAGCGAATGGTCCAGCCAGCACGTGGGTGATGTCTATGATGCGGATGCCTTCGAACGGACGCGCCATACCGGGCTCCCCCTGGATCTTGTCAGTTGACGTGACGGTGCAGCCTTGCCCGCATGGCGTCAACACGCTTGGATGGGATGCGTGGTTCGGAAGGGAAGAGGGTGATGGCGGTCGATCTGATCATCGAAGGGCCGGTGGCGAAGGTCGTGCTCAACCGGCCGGAGAAGCTGAATGCGCTGACCTATGAGATGCGCCAGCAGCTGCGCGAGTATGCGCAGAAGCTGCGGTTCGACGAGCAGGTTCGCGCCATCATCGTCACCGGCGAGGGCCGCGCTTTCTGCACGGGCGCCGATGTCGGCCGGATGCAGCGCGGCGGGCTCCGTGCCGAACGCGAGAAGATGCAGGGTGGCAGCCACAACTTCCTGCGCACGCTGCACGCCACGGAAAAACCGGTCATCGCCGCCGTACGCGGCCCCACCGTCGGCATCGGCTGGAGCATAGCACTCGCCTGCGATCTGATCGTCGCATCGGAGACCGCACGGTTCTCGCAGATATTCCGGCGCATCGGCCTGGCGCCGGACGGCGGGGCGATCTGGTTCCTGACGCGCCGCATCGGCCTGGCGCGCGCGAAGGAACTGGTGTTCACCGCGCGCTTCGTTGAGGCGCAGGAGGCGCTGACATTGGGATTGGTGAACTACGTCGTGCCGGACAATGAGCTGATGGCGAAGGCCGAGGCGCTGGCGATGGACCTCGCCAGTGGTCCAACGTTTGCATTCGGCTTGGCGAAGAAGCTGTTCCACATGGCGAGCGGGCCAAGCTACGACGATTTCCTGGACTATGAGGCGTTCGTGCAGCCGCAGCTGGACCAGACGGAGGATCACCGCGAGGGCGTTGCCGCCTTCAGGGAGAAGCGGAAGCCAAACTTCGTGGGACGGTAGTACCCGACCTTGGACGTTGCCCGGAGCTGACGGCGGATAATTCCGTTCTGTTGAAGACTCGTGGGCGGGTCCATTTCCAAAGCTCTCGCCGATCTGCTTCCTGTTCCCAAGCCAAATTCCCACCCCACCCTCAGGGCCGGATACCAAAGCTGTCGTCCGTGGCAGTCCGGGCCCAAGTGGCCATCCTTCTCCTCGCTTCTCTGCTGATCAACGAGTTTGGCGCCTATTTATCTATTTTTGGAATAATCCGTCTTCCAGGATTCCGTTAATAAACCGTAAAAAAGTGCTTTCGTCAGATTTACCTCCCCTATTTGATCGAACATTTCAATGACAAATTGGCCATGGCAGTGTAACTGACAAAAGGAAGATCCTGCGGGGAGGACGATTCAAATGTCCATCAAGCCACCGACGGCGATCACTCTGATGCTGATGGTGGCGGCATTCCTGCTGCTCTGTCGCCCTGCTCTCGCAGTGCCGAACTTCGCCTCACAGACCGGACAACCGTGCACGGCCTGCCACATCGGCGGCTACGGACCGCAACTCACGCCGTTGGGCCGCGCATTCAAGATCGGCGGCTATACGCAATCCGGCGGCGAAGGGTTGGCTGCATCGATACCATTGTCGGCGATGGTCCTGACGTTGTTCACCCATACCAACAACAACGTCCCAGACGATCAGATCACGCCGCATTATGCCAACAACAACAACTTTGCGCTCGACCAGATCAGCGTTTTTCTCGCCGGCAGGGTCAGCGACCATACCGGCGGCTTCGTCCAGTTCACCTATTCCGATATCCCCAATGCCGTGAACCTCGATAACACCGATCTGCGTCCCTACACCACGACGTTCGATCTAGGTGACAGCGAGTTGCGGGTCGGCACCACCGTGAACAACAATCCGACGGTGCAGGACCCGTACAACTCCACATTTGCCTGGGGCTTTCCGTTTGTCTCGTCCGGGCTGGCGCCGACGCCCGCGGCTACGCCGATTCTGGATGGGGGCTTCGCCGGCAACTCGATCGGCTACACGGTTTATGCCTGGTACGACCACAGCCTCTATCTTGAAGCCGGCGGCTACACGACGCTCAGTACATGGTCGTTGGCCAGGCTCGGCAACGGCCTCGGCCCCGGCAGTACCCAGGGCGTGATGCCCTATCTGCGCGCGGCATATGAATGGAACTGGAACCAGCAGTCCGCGCATATCGGCGCGCTGTACCTGCAATCCAACGTCAATCCGACGACCGACACCTTCGACAGCAGTGGCGCGAATGGCAGGGACCATTACTCGGATTACGCAATCGACGCCGGTTACCAATTCCTCGGCGACGGCACCCACATCGTGACAGTGGAGAGCATCTTCACCCACGAAAGCCAGAACCTGGAAGGCACCACGGCTGCATTCAACATCGCCAACGGCACGAGCATCGGGGCGAATTCAAGTCTCAATCAAATTCGGCTGACTGCCTCTTATTGGTACCAGAACACCTACGGATTCACCCTGGGCTGGCAGAACACCTGGGGACCAGCCAATCCGGTGCTGTTTCAGCCCGCCGAACTGGTTGGCAGCGCCAATGGCAAGCCGAACAGCAACGCCTTCACCTTGGAGGCCGATTGGGTGCCGTTCGGCAAGGCCGACTCGGTGTGGTCACCATGGGCCAATCTGAAGCTTGGCGTGCAGTATGTGATCTATACGCAGTTCAACGGCGGCAATACCAACTACGACGGTTTCGGACGCAATGCCGGCAGCAACAACACCCTGTTTCTGTTCGCCTGGATGGCATTCTGACGCCGCGTTGCCAACACGCTCAGGGTGCGACGAAGCGTTCCAGCCAATGGATCGTATAGTCGCCCGCCCGAAATTCAGCGGCGTCGACAATGCGCTGATGCAGCGGGATCGTCGTCTGGATGCCGACGATGGCAAACTCGTCCAGGGCGCGACGCATGCGGTTTATGGCATCGATCCGCGTCGGGGCGTGCACGATCAGCTTGGCAATCAGGCTGTCGTAGTTGGATGGGACGACATAACCGGCATACAGCGCCGAATCGATGCGCACGCCCAGTCCGCCAGGCGCATGGAACGCCGTCACCCGCCCTGGGGACGGCGTGAAGCTCACCGGGTCCTCGGCGGTGATGCGGCACTCGATGGCATGACCGGAAAAGCGAATATCGCGTTGCCCGTAGCCGAGTCGCGCACCCGCCGCGATACGGATCTGTTCGCGCACCAAATCGATGCCGCAGACCATCTCGGTCACGGGATGCTCCACCTGTAGCCGCGTGTTCATCTCGATGAAGGAGAAGCGGCCGTCCTGATACAGGAACTCGAGCGTGCCGGCGTTGCGATAGCCGATGCTCGACAGGGCGTCGGTGACTGTGGCGCCGAGCGCATCCCGTTCGGCCACGCTCAACACGGGTGATCCAGCCTCCTCCAGAAGTTTCTGATGGCGTCGTTGCAGGCTGCAGTCGCGCTCGCCGAAATGCACGACATTGCCGTGCGCATCGGCAAAGACCTGCAGCTCGATGTGGCGCGGATGGTCAAGATACTTCTCCACATAGACTGCGTCGTTGGCAAATGCCGCGCGCGCTTCGGTGCGTGCAATGCGGAACGCATTCTCCAGCGAGGCGGCATCCTCGGCCACCTTCATGCCGCGACCGCCGCCGCCGGCCGCCGCCTTGATCAGCACCGGATAGCCGATGCGCTCGGCAACCGCGCGCGCCTGTGCAACATCCGCGACCACGCCATCGGACCCGGGCACCAGCGGCACGCCGAGCCGCGCCATCGCCGCCTTGGCGGTCACCTTGTCGCCCATCATGCGAATATGCGCCGGCGATGGACCGATGAAGGTCAGTCCGTGCGCCTCCACCATCTCGGCAAAGCCCGCATTCTCGGCGAGAAAGCCGTAGCCGGGATGGATCGCCTCGGCGCCTGTGATCGCGGCAGCCGACAGGATCGCGGGGATGTTCAGATAGCTGTCCTTCGCCGGCGGGGGTCCGATGCAGACGCTCTCATCGGCCAGGCGAACGTGCATCGCCTCCGCGTCCGCGGTGGAGTGCACCGCGACTGTGGGAATACCTAGTTCGCGGCAGGCGCGTTGAATGCGAAGCGCGATCTCGCCACGGTTGGCGATGAGAATCTTCTGGAACAACGCATCATTCCAGAATCAGCAGGGCTTCGCCGTACTCGACCGGCGTACTGTTGGGCACCAGGATGCGCGTGACGGTGCCAGCCTTCGGCGCCCTGATCTGGTTGAACGTCTTCATCGCCTCGATCAGCAGCAGCGTCTGTCCGGCGGCTACGCTCTGACCGACAGTGACGAAAGGCGGCGCACCCGGCTCGGGGAACAGATAGACCACGCCGACCATCGGACTGAGCACGGCGCCGGGATGGCTGGCAGGTTCGGCCTCCGACGGCCCGACAGGCGGTGCCAGCCCGGCATGCGCCCCCGACGGCGCCGCGAAAACCGGCGCGGCCTGTGGCGCGGCACGCACGATGCGGATGCGGCTATCCTTCTCGGCGATCTCGATCTCGGTCAGACCCGTCTCGGTCAACACGGCGGCGAGCGCGCGGATCGCATCTGGATCGAACGGAATTCGGGTCATACCTGGTTCCGGGCGCAAGCCCGGCCTTCATCCGTCATGGCCGGACTTGATCCGGCCATCATGCGCGCGCCTCGAGCAACAGATCGGCCATCGCGGTCAATGCCAGCGCGTAGCCGCGAATGCCGAGGCCGCAGATCACGCCCACCGCCACCTTGGAAACGTACGAGTGCTGGCGGAATTCCTCGCGGCGGTGGATGTTCGTCACATGCAGCTCGATCACCGGCAGTTCACTGGCGAGCAGAGCGTCCATCAGGGCGATCGACGTCGTCGTGTAGCCCGCGGGATTGATGATGATGCCCTGGGCACGTCCGCGGCACTCCTGCACCCACGACACCAGTTCGCCCTCGCCATTGGTCTGGCGAAAGTCGATGGCCAGGCCAAGTTGTTCCGCCGTCTCGGCGCAGAGCTGCTCCACATCGTCCAGCGTCGCGCTGCCATAAAGATGCGGCTGACGCAGGCCGAGCATGTTCATGTTCGGGCCGTTCAGAACTACAACCAGCGGTGGAGATATCATTTGGGACATGCCGACGCGCGTAGCATAGCTCGCCGCGCCGGTCCAATCGGTGATCGGGAGGCGACGGTCCATTGAAATGGCCAGGTTGACCGCATGAGCGCACGCCTTAGCGAGAAACATAAGATGCTGGCCGGGGCGCTCTATGATGCCAACGATGCCGAGCTACAGGCGGACCGCGCGGCGGCGGAAGCGTGGATGCAGCGCTACGGCGCCGCCTTGGCCTGCTCCCCCGCGGAGCGGCATCTTCTGCTTCGGGAAATTCTGGGCGAGGTCGGTGACGGAGCGGTCATCCGGCCACCTTTCCATTGCGACTACGGTTACAACATCCGGCTCGGCCCGGGCGCATTTCTGAACTTCAATTGCGTCGTCCTGGACGTGGTCGCGGTGACGATCGGGGCAGGCACGCAGATTGGCCCGGCCGTCCAGATATACGCGGCCGATCACCCCCGGGATGCAGCGAAACGCCGCGCCGGCGTCGAGTTCGGGCGCCCCGTCCATATCGGTCGCAGTGTCTGGATCGGGGGTGGCGCGATCATTCTTCCGGGCGTGAAAATCGGCGACGACGCCGTGATCGGAGCGGGCAGCGTCGTCGCCCGTGACGTTCCGGCGGGCGCAACAGCGTTGGGAAACCCGGCCCGGATAAGAGCCCGAACAGGCGCGTAGGCATCAGAGCTGGCCTTCCTTGCCGCGCCTGCCCCGGATGACCATACTTGCGGCATGCAGACCGCCGTGGCCATGACACTCAATGGCGAAAATCGCGCGTTCGACGGACCGATGACCGTCGCCGGCTTGCTTGCCACGCTTGGGCTCGAGACGCGCAAGGTGGCGGTGGAGCGGAACGCCGAGATCGTGCCGCGTTCACGCTACGCCGACACGTGGCTCGAGAGCGGCGACGCGCTGGAAATCGTGCATTTCATCGGAGGAGGCTGACATGGACGCAACATTGCCCGTCGACGACACCTGGGTGGTTGCCGGCCGCCGCTTCCGCTCCCGCCTGATCGTCGGAACCGGCCGCTACAAGGATCTTGAAGAGACCGGCGCCGCCATCGCGGCGAGCGGCGCGGAAATCGTCACCGTGGCGGTGCGCCGGGTCAACCTGTCGGACCCCAAGGCGCCGATGCTGCAGGATCATGTGGATCCAAAGAAATACACCTACCTGCCGAACACCGCGGGCTGCCACACCGCCGACGAGGCGGTGCGAACGCTGCGGCTGGCGCGCGAGGCGGGTGGCTGGAACCTGGTGAAGCTGGAAGTGCTGGGTCCGCCACCGACGCTGTATCCGGACATGCCGGGGACGTTTGCCGCGGCCGAGGCGCTGATCAAGGACGGGTTCGAGGTGATGGTCTACACCGCCGACGATCCGGTGGCGTGCAAGCGGCTCGAAGACATGGGCTGCGTGGCGATCATGCCACTCGGCGCACCGATCGGCTCTGGGCTGGGGATCCAGAATGCCGCGATGATCTGGATGATCCGCGAGCAGACCAAGGTGCCGTTTCTGGTGGATGCCGGTGTCGGCACGGCGTCGGACGCGGCGGTCGCGATGGAGCTTGGCTGCGACGCGGTGCTGCTGAATTCGGCGATCGCACATGCCAAGGATCCGATCAGGATGGCCGGTGCAATGAAACTGGCGATCGAGGCGGGACGGCTTGCCTATCTCGCGGGCCGGATGCCTCGGCGGCTGGGGGCCGATCCCTCCAGTCCGTTGACCGGGCTGATCCGGTAGCCCTCCGGCGCGGTGGAGCGCACTGCGGACGCACGCCGGTTCGCAGCGAAGCTTTGACCGTCAGCCACAGAGCCTTCAAAAGGGAGGCTACCCGGCGTGACCATCGACCGGCTTCATCCCTCCAGCACCCCCAGCCTTCGCAACACCGGGAACCGCCTCTCGATCATGGTTCGGATGGCGTCCGCGACAATCTGCCGCGCTTCGAGCTGGTCGGTCACCGGCTTGCCGTCCCGTTGCACGTTGCGGCCGCTGCGGACGAGTACCGCAAGGACCTCGGCGGCCAGCGGATCGACATCGGCCGGCCGCCCGGCCAACAGTTCGCCGACGACCATCGTCTCCAGCATGTCAACACCTACCGCCGACCCGATGGCGGGAGCGGCCAGCCGGGGGAGTTCGGCGGCATCGCCGTTTGCCCGCGCGATCGTAAGGTTCAGGCGCCGAACTGTCGCCTGCCCCGCGGCCGTGCCGCCCTCGGGCAGCATCGGATGGGCATAGCCGCCGGACACCAGCAAGGCGAACGCCTGCATCAGTTCCACCAACGGACGGCCGGCGAAGGCGGGTGCTTCGCGCGCAATCTTGATGCTGAGAGGGCCGTCCTCGAGCATCGCAAGCAACGGCTGGTAAATCTCCGGCCGTCCGGCCACGTTGCCGATGGGCGTGGCGAAGGTCGGTCCACCTTCCGGGACCGCTATCCCCAGCCCTGCCAGTACCAGTGATTCGGTCAGCCCTTGCTGCTCGGCCCCCGGCATGGGCGCGATACCCTTGCGATAGACGTCCCGCCGAAACCCCTGTGCGCAACCAAGGTCGCGCAGGGTTTCGCGAAGATGGAGATCCCGCGTCTCCGCCATGATCGGCGCCACATTGGCCGGCACCGCCACCGTGTCGATGTTCTCGGCCAGTGTGGCGCTGCCGATGTAGCGGCACTTCGCCTCCGCCATCTCGCCGGCGATGTCGGCAAACATCAGCGGATGCCAGTCCTGGTTGAGATATTCGTGCGCGATGTAGCGTGCGTCCTGCTTCCGGATGTCCTGCAATCGGGACTCGAGGGACGGATTGGCCTGAAAGAACAGTGCGCCGGCCTGTTTCAACCGGTCGATGAAATCCAGCACGCCGGGAACAGCGAGATCGGTTCGTTCGGGGCTGGCAGCAGCCACCATGCGCATCAGTGCCTGCACCGGCACCATCGCGGTCCACCCGGTGGTGACGTTGTAGCCGAGATAGACCAGGCCGCCCGGCTTCAGCCGTCTGGAGATCACCGACATCAAATGGTGGCGGTTGGCCGGCGAGATCCAGCTCAACACACCATGCGAGACCATGAAATCGTATTCAGGGAGCGCGCTGTCCGGCAATGCAGCCAGGCCGGCGAATGACGTCTCGACAAAATGCACGTTGGTCACGCCGGCGCGGTTTGCCAGTGAACTGGCGAACTCGATATGCGCCGGATTGAAGTCGAAACCCCAGACTTCCGCGTGAGGACAGCTGGCAGCGATGGCGAGCGCGGTGAAGCCATTGCCGCACCCGAGATCGGCGTATCGGAACGAGCGGGCGAGGTCCGGCGGGCGATGGCCGAGCAGCAGGCTGGTCATCCCTAGCCACGACGGAGTGATCTCGCGGTAAAAGTTGCTGGTGTAGGCCACGTCGGTCACGTAGCCGTCGTCCCAGTGGGCCATTCCTGGCGGTTCCTCGCTGCCTGTACTGTGGCATCCAGGTAACAGGCGGCGGTCCCGTTTGCCAGCCGATATGCCGCTTGCGGCGTGCTCAGCCGACGGCGATCTGGCCGGTCTGCTCGAGCTGTGCGTTCAGCTCCGCGCCGAGCAGAACGGCGTAGGCCGAGATGTAGAACCACAGCATGATCGCGACGACGGCGCCAAGCGACCCATAGGTGACGCCAAAGCTCGCGATGTGGGAAACGTAGAACGAAAGTCCCACGGAGGCGATCAGCCAAAGCGCCGTGGCCAGGAAGGCGCCCGGAAATATGTGCTGATTCGGCGGCGGCCGGCGCGAGGGTCCGAACCGATAGAGCAGCGCAATCGTCCCGCCAACCAGCACGACAAGCAGAAGAATACTGAGCAGGTTGATCAGCGTAGCACTGTATTGGGACAGTCCGACGAACGAGATCACGGTCGGCAGGAACACCAGCACCGCAATTCCCAGCGCGGCGGCCGCCACCGCGCACAGCGTCATCAACAGCGCAATGAGCTGAAAGCCCACGATGCCCCGCCGCTCCATCGTGTCGTAGGCCACATTCAGGGCGGACAGCACCGACTTGGTTCCCGTCGCGGCGCTCCAGAACGTGATCACCAGGCTGACGATGAGGCCGGTGCTCAGTGTGTCGGTCGCCTGGCTGACCAGCTGGTGCACCCGCTCGTCGATCAACGCAAAGGCCGGTGCCGGCAGCAGATCGCGCAGAACCTGAAGTTGTTGCTCGACCGACTGCACATCGAACGCCAGCCCGTAGACCGAAATGAGCGTGCTGATCGCGGGGAACAACGCGAGTGTGGCGTAAAAGGCACAGCCCGCGGCGGCCAGTGACACGCGGTCGGTGGTGCTCTCGCGCAATGTCCCGATGGTCACCGTCCGGCCACGGCGCCACGAATGTCCGACGCGCGCGCGCGCTGCGGCATCGACCTGTGCCGGGGCCTTCGGCGAGGGGGGCGATGTGTCCAATGTCTCTCCTCGTCGGGCAGCCTGCCCCGGCTTCTGCCTGATGCTGGCGAGCAGGAAGAACGCCACGCCGCCGCCCAGGATGCAGCACGCGGCATGACGGGCCGCAGATTCTTTCCAATTTATCGAGATTCAGTCTTGCGTCGACCCTGCAGGGGTCCTAATTGGCCCCTCACGCAGCAACGCACGTGCCTCTGGCCCTCTTGTGGTTACGCAACGACGTCAAGCGTTCTGGCAATCGTACTGGTCGCTGGTTCGTTCGACCGTTTCGTCAACTCACGCCCGCAGCCTGTTTCAGGCGGGCGTCCAGCCAAGGGAGGCTCGGCGCGATGACCCCGAAGGTCGCCCGTTTCCTCGTTGAACAGCAGCCGGCAACGCCGTGCCTGGTGCTCGACGTAGACCGTGTAGAGTTGAATTTCTGCGCCCTCCAACGCGCCCTGCCGCTGGCCCGCATTTATTATGCGGTGAAGGCTAATCCTGCGCGCCCTGTACTGGAGCGGCTGGTCCGGCTCGGTTCGAGCTTCGACGCGGCGAGCTTCGAGGAAGTGTCAGGCTGCCTGGACGCCGGCGCACGCCCCGAGACGATCAGCTACGGCAACACGATCAAGAAGGCGACGGCGATCCGTGCTGCGTTCCAGCGCGGCGTAAATCTGTTCGCCTTCGATTCGGCCGAGGAGCTGGAGAAGCTGGCGGTAAACGCGCCCGGCGCCCGGGTCTATTGCCGCATTCTGGTGGAGAACGAGGGCGCCGACTGGCCGCTGTCGCGCAAATTCGGCACCACAGTGGAGCGCGCCAAGGAATTGATGCTGGCTGCCGGGGGCATGGGGCTCGATCCGTACGGGCTGTCGTTCCACGTCGGCAGCCAGCAGACCACCACGCGCGCCTACGAGGTGGCGATCGGCAAGGTCGCGATGCTGTTCACCGACCTGACCGAGGCCGGCGTGAACCTGCGCATGATGAACCTGGGTGGTGGGTTTCCCACACGCTACCGGGACCCGGTGCCGGAGATCGATCAGTTCGGCGACGCCATCATGACGACGATGACCGAGCATTTCGGCAACGCCCTGCCGGAGATGCTGGTCGAGCCGGGCCGTTTCATCGTCGGCGACGCCGGACTGGTGAGCGCCGAGGTGGTGCTGGTCAGCCGGCGCGATCCGAACGATCCGGTGCGCTGGGTATATCTCGACATCGGTCGCTTCGGCGGACTGGCGGAGACGGAAGGCGAGGCGATCAAGTATCGCATCGTCACGCCGCATGACGGTGGTGCGACGGGACCGGTGGCGATCGCCGGCCCGACCTGCGACGGCGCGGACATACTGTATGAGAGGTCAAATTATCGCCTGCCGCTGGCGCTCGCGTCCGGCGACCGCGTGGAGTTGCTCTCCGCCGGCGCCTACGTGACGACCTACGCCAGCCAGCGCTTCAACGGCTTCGCACCGCTGGCGGAATACTACGTGTGACGCGCCGGCGGTGCGGCGTTCAACGGCGCTGAGCCTGGAGTTGGCGCATCAGGCCGATGCTGCACAGCGTGTCCAGCACGTTGGCTGGCTGGCGCATGAGGCACACTTCTCCGCTGACCACACCAACGGTGCCGCCGCACGCGGTCTCGATCGGCGCAAGAAATCCTGCGGTCGCCGCGGCAAAGATCGCGGCAAAAATGTTCAGCGCAGGGCTCCAACCGGGATTCGTCGTCGCGCTCATACCCCAGAACAGGGCGGAGAGTACACCAAACAGCACACCGTAGCCGGCTCCTTGCGCCGGATCCGGCACGACGCGGAGCACGCCTAGGCTTGCTATAAGCAACAAGCACGCTGAAGATCATGCGCCCGACCTGCATGCCCGCTCAGTCGAAAACGCGCGGAAACGCGCGCGGGTCGGATCCCATTGCCCGTTCGTGCGAACGCAGGCGCAACAGCACCCATATCGTCACGATGACACCGCCTGCGATGCACAGGACCGCTACAGGCAGCAATGCGGCAACAGAACCAGTCAGCAGCAACGTCACCCCGAGGGCGACGGCAAGCAGAACGGCCGTGCAGATCCAGACATCTTTCATCATGTTGTGACGTGCTCTGGCGGCATCTTCAGGCGCCGGCTCCGAGATGGAAATGTCCGGCATCTGCGGACCTCGATCCTGACCATGTAAACATGGACCCGTGGGTCGGAAGCCTCAAGCGCCGCGGTGCGTCTCGTCATCCGGTGACCGGCTGCGCTATTCTTACCCTCCGCAACTCGGTCGGGGGAGACAACGCGATGGCGAGCATCACCATCCAGGCGAGCGATGGCTCAGGCAGTTTCTCGGCCTATCTCGTGGAACCGAAGACCAGACCGGCCGGCGTCGTCGTGCTGATCCAGGAGATCTTCGGCGTGAACCAGCCGATGCGCGACATTGCCGCATGGGTGGCCGACATGCGGTTCATCGCGGTCTGCCCCGACCTGTTCTGGCGCATCGAGCCAGGCATCGACATCACCGACAAGACCGAGGCGGACTGGAAGCGGGCATTCGAGCTGTTCAACCGGTTCGACCAGGCCAGAGGCATCGACGACCTCAAGGCCACGGTGGCGGCGGCGCGCAAGCTGCCGGGCGCCAACGGACGCGTCGGGACGATGGGCTACTGCCTCGGCGGCCGGCTCGCCGTCATGATGGCCGAGCAGTCCGACGCCGATGTGAACATATCCTACTACGGTTCGGGCTGGACAACCTGGTGGGCGGCCTTGGCAGCGTGAAAAAGCCGCTCGTCCTGCACATCGCCGACAAAGACGAGTTCTTCCCGGCAGAGGGCCGCGCCAAGGTGGTCGACGCGGTGAACGGCCACAGGCAGGTCGCCGCTTACGTCTATCCCGATGCCGATCACGCCTTCGCCCGCGTCGGCGGCACCCACTGGGATGGCCGTTCGGCGACCATCGCCAACGGCCGCAGCGCGGAGGCGCTGGTTGCGGCGCTCGGGTAAGCTCGCGCCGTCAGATGTTCGCCGAGATCCAGTCCTTCAGCCGGCTCTTCGGCAACGCACCGACCTGGGTCGCGGCTGGCTGACCGTTCTTGAACAGGATCAGCGTCGGGATACCGCGCACCGCGTAATTGTTCGGCGTCACAGGATTGTCGTCGATATTCACCTTGGCGACCGTCAGCTTGCCGGCGAACTCGGCGGCGAGTTCCTCGAGCGCTGGGCCGATCATCTTGCAGGGGCCGCACCACTCGGCCCAGAAATCCACCAGTACCGCTCCCTCGGCCTTCAGCACGTCGGTATCGAAGCTCTGGTCGGTGACGGGTTTGGTGTTCGTGCTCATGGCAGCCTCGACGTTACGGTTGCAAGTCAGGTGGGGACCTGTATCGGTGGATCAAGCAGCGTCGCGTGCATGGCTGGAAGCCTGGGGGGGGCCTGATCCTGGAGCGTGGGTCTCCAGCAATGCGTCGGGCAGGATGACGACCTCCGCCGCCTGGGTCCAGACCAGCGCGCAGGTAATGTCTCGGCCGGGGAAGATTTCACGCAGCACGGCGCGATAGGCGGCCATCTGGCGCAGATACAGCACTGGTGTGTCCCCGATGCGCCCGGGCGGCCGGCGATTGGTCTTGAAGTCCGCCATCAGTACCCGATCCGCCAGCACGGCCAGCCGATCCACTAGCCCCCCGACGACCGACCCCGCGATCACGCCGGTCAGCGGCACCTCCGCGCGGCTGCCCGGACCGAACACCGCGGCAAGCTCCGGATGGTCCAGAATCGCCAGGGTCTCGGCAACCAGCAAATCAGCGTCGCCGGCGGCGAGCCCGTGCCCCGGCCGGTCGAGCCACGCGCGCGCCGCGGTGGCACGGCGTTGGACGGGCAGATCGGGCAGATGCTGCAACAGGGCGTGGATCAGCTTGCCGCGTCGGAAACGATTGCTCGCCGGCTCACGCGTTGCCAGTGGCGAAGCAACCGCTGGCACAGGCCCCAGTTCGGCGCCTTCGGGCCGGCTCGGAACGAGTCGCTCCGGCCGATCGGGTTCGGGCGGCGGCGGCTCGGCGCACCAATCGGGCGCCTTGCCAGCCCAGGTCGGCAGGTTGGCGACCGATGCTCCAATGTCTTCCATGGTGCCCCGGTCGGGCTCCGCAATTTGCGACGTGGCGTGACGCAGCAACTCGCCGTCCCAGATGCCGAACGCCTCACGATCCGCCGGCAATCTGTCGAAGCCGCGTTCCACCAACCGGTACCAGCACGCATCATCCAGTGTTCGCCTGGTTTGCCAGCCGCAGATCACCAGCCGGTCCTCGGCACGGGTCAGAGCGACGTACAGAAGGCGATTGTGCTCCTCCATCCGCCGCGTCACCGCCCGATCGCGCAGACGCCGGGCGGCGACACAGCGCAATTCCCGCCGCGGCGACCATATCGGCACCTCGCGGTCGGAGGCCGGATCCGTCGCCCATAGAATGGAACCGCCGTCCGGCGGCAGCGACGTGGTATCCGGCAAAATCACCAGCGGCGCCTGCAGGCCTTTTGCACCATGCACGGTCATCACCCGGACCAGTTTGCCGGCACCCTCCGCCTCGCGCTTCACCTCCGCGCCCGATCGACGCAACCAGTGCAGGAAACCCTGCAGCGACGGCGGATGCATGCGGCCGTACGCTAAAGCCGCGTTCAGCAGTTCGTCCACCGGTTCGGCAGCCTCGGGACCCAACCGCGCATACAGCCTTGCCCTCCCGCCGAGCGGACCGAGCGCCTCGGCAAACAGGGCGTGCGGCGAGACGTAATCGACGCGCGCGAATGTGGCGGCAAAGAACGCCCAGGCCGCCTGCCAGTCCGTACGCTCGTTCGCCCGCTCCCGCAGCGCTTCCCACAGATGGCCGCGCCGGCCGATTGCAAGCTCCATCAGGCTGTTGTCCGACAGACCGCCGAGCGGACTGGTCAGCAGGCACGCAAAGGTCAGGTCGTCCTGCGGCAGCAGCAGCGCGTCGCCGAGCGCGATCAGGTCCTGCACCGCCGGCTGCTCGGTCAGCATCAGCCGATCCAGTCCGGCGACCGGCACCCCGTGCGATTTCAGCGCACGCACCAGGGCGCGCCCGAAGTCGTTCCGTCTCCGGACCAGAACCATCACGTCGCCGGGCGCCAACATACGACCCTTGCTTTCGATCATCACACCACCGCCGACGGTGTGGGCGATCCAGCGTGCCAGCGTCTCGGCCAGAAGTTGTGGCGCCGAGGTCATGCCCTGGTTCTGCTCCGGCACCGCCCAAGGCGTGGGTTCGATGGCGTCGGGGACCGGTGCGAGCGGCCAAAGCTCCACCATGCCCGCGTGGTTTGCGCGGTCGGCGTAATGGGTGAGCGTCTTCCCCGGCTCCACGACCCCGGCGGACGCGGTCGGATTGGCGAACACATGATCCACCAGTTCCAGCACCGGCCGCGTCGAGCGGAACGACACGTCGAGCTGTGCCTCGCGCCAAGGCCTGCCTGCTGCATTGACCCCTGCTGCGAGCAGCTTGTGCGAGCGGTCGAATTCCTCGATGTCGGCGCCCTGGAACGAGTAGATCGACTGCTTGCGGTCGCCGACGGCGAACACTGTGCGATCGGTTTCGCGCGCCGCCTCGCCGGCGAAGAATTCGGCGCTCAGCGCGTGCGCGATGCGCCACTGTGCCGGCGCGGTGTCCTGCACCTCGTCGAGCAGCAGGTGATCGAGGCCGCCGTCCAGCTTGTACAGGACCCAGGCAGCGCCAGGATCGACCAGGAGCTGCGAGGTCCGCCCGATCAGGTCGTCGTAGTCGAGCAGGCTCGACGCCTGCTTGTGCGCCGCATAAGCTGACAGAACCGGCGCGGCGAGGGTCAGAAGCGCGGCCGAGACCGCGGCTACGCGCATTGCAAGGCAGCTGTCGATCACCGCGACGATGCGATCGCATTCCGCAACAAAGCAGTTGATGAGATCGGGATTTGCGTCCTTCACCGCCTTGCTGACGAACCCGCTCTCGGCGCGCGGCCTGCCCTCCCTGGTCAGGAACTCCCCGCACCATTGCTGCCAGTGCTCGTTGCGATCGGCCGCCTCCAATCCGAGCCAGGCAAGGATTCGCCCCGCCCGGTCGGCACACTGCTTCGAGCCGACGCGTTGCACGATCAGCGCTGCTTCGCGCAGATCGCGTTCCGATTGCCAGTTGATTGCAAGCCCGATGATCTCTGCCTCGCTCGCCGCAGTCACGCCGAGCGCACGACGCTGCGCAGCCTCCAGGGCCTCGCCCAGATCGAGGGCGCCGCGCAGCCGTGGCAAATCGGCCTGCAGCGTCGCGACGTGCTGGCCGAACTGATCCGCCGATGCGAGGCCCGCCAGCGTTTCGAGTGCTGCCCTTGAACGCGGCGCGTTGGCATTCGCCAGCATGGTCTCGCGTGCCTCGGTCAGCGCATCTTCGGCGTCGCGATCATCGACGAGGCGGAAATGTGGCGACAGCGCCGCCTCCAGCGGGAAGCGGCGCAGCAGCGACTGGCAGAAGGCGTGGATGGTGCCGATGCGCATGCCGCCCGGCAGGTCCAGAACGTTCGCGAACAGCGCGCGGGCGTCCCGGAGGGTCTTGCGCCCTGGTTCGACGGCGAGCGCGCGCAGTTCGCTGGTCAGCGCCGCGTCGTCCAGCGTGACCCATTTGCCCAGCGTCTTCTGCAGACGCACCGACATCTCGGCAGCGGCGGCCTTGGTGAAGGTGAGGCACTGGATGCGCTCGGGCTTTGCACCGGTCAGCATCAGACGCAGCAGGCGGTCGGTCAGCAACTTGGTCTTGCCCGATCCCGCAGAGGCACCGACGAAAGCGGACACCGCGGGATCGGAAGCCGACAGTTGTTCGGCGTTGGCGCGGTCACGTGGAGAGGCCCCCTCCCCCCAACCCCCTCCCGCAAGGGGAGGGGGAGGATCATGCAGCCTGCTCCCCCTCCCCTTGCGGGAGGGGGTTGGGGGGAGGGGGGCGCCACTCATGGCTCATCCCCGGCAGCCGCCCATTCGGCCACCCTGGCAAGCTGCGCATAATCCGAGAACCGCGGCGCAAAGCCGGGCTGTGGCTGCGACAGATAGCAGCGATCGGGCGCGTCGTAGGCGTCGATCAACGCGCACAGCGCACCGCGCGCCTCGCGGGTCGCGACGGCAATCGCACCCGCGTCGGCCTTGAACAGCGTCCGCAACTCGCCCGCCTGGAAACCCCCGGTCAAATGCCAATAGGTCAGCTCTGCCGCCGCCCCGGTCAGCGCCGCGCCGAATGCTCCGGCCTCGGCCATCGCCGCTTCGAGCAGCAACTGCGGGGCCAAACCGGCGTCCACGTCCTTCTGGCTCGGTGGCGTGCCGGTCTTGTAGTCGAGGATGGCGAGACCACCATCGCGCCGCTGCTCAATCCGGTCAGCCCGGCCGGCCAACCGGAACTCCCCGCCCGGTCGCGTCAGCGCATACGTGCCACCGACCTCGGCAGCGATCGCCGCCGGGGGACATTCGCTCCTGCGCGCCGCTTCGATGCCCGCGACCCAGTCTGCGATCCGCGTGAGCCGCGGTGCCCACCAGGTTGCCAGCGCCTCGCGCAGGTCGGCCTCCTGCAGTGCCCGCATCATGGCACGCCGCAACTGATTCTCGGCATCGGCCGGCCAGCGAATACCATGCTGCTCCAGGAAAAGATGCATCCCGGCATGCACCAGGCTGCCGTAATCCGCGGCGTCGGTCGCCTCCTCCAGTGGCTTGAGCGCCCTCAGACGCAGTACGTGCCTGGCATGGATCGCATACGGATCGCGCAGCCAGGTCTCGATCTCGGTCACCGACAGCTTCCGTGGCCGCAGCGCGACCGGTGGGCACGGCCGTGGCGGCCGAACGGGCCGAGGCGCGTCCATGGGCTGGTCCAGTGCGCGAACCCAGGAGCCAGCCGGATGCAGAGGCAGCGATACCCTTTGGCCGCTCAGCAACGTCTCCAGTCGGGTGAGCCAACGCGCCGGCACGACCGGGGCGCCGTCCAATCGACGAGGGCAGGACAGCACCACGGTCGGAGCGGCGCAGGCGCAGGCGGTGAAGTCATGCGCCGTCTGGCCGACAATCTCCTCGGGCGACGGAAGGCCGACCGTCGCCCGCATCGGCCGGGACAGCCAGGGTCCGGGATCGCTCAGCGGCGGCCACACCCCTTCGGCGAGACCACCCAGAACCATGATATCCGCTGTCTGCAGACGCGCCTCGAGAAGACCCCAGATGAATACCCGCGGATGCTCCGTGCCATCCCGCCCGCGCAACGCTCGGCGGCTGCGCACGACGGCGCCTTCTAGCACCGCATCCAGCAACCCAGGCAGCACGTCGCGGCGCTGGTTCGGCAGCAGCGGCAGTGCCGCCTGCACCTCTGCCAGCCGTGTCGCCAGCGCTTCGCCTTCCTCGCCGGCCCACACGCGAGCCGGACCGGGCAATTCGTCCGTCGCGGCGAGTCGTTCGGCCGCTTCGATCAAGCCGGCCAATCCCTCCGCGGGTGACAGCTCGATCGAGGCGGCGATCCGCATCACCGGTTCCAGGCACCGTTCGATCTGCGACAGCAACGCGACCGCCTCAGGTTCGGCGCCCCCCCGATCAAGCGCGCGCCGCAGCCCGACGAGGCCAGGCCTCGGCCGCGGGCCGCGCAGACATGCAAGTTCCAAGATTTCGTGCGGCGGCACGGCAGGACGCGGGAGAACCGCCCGCCGCCGCCAGGGGATGCTTCAGCAACGCCAGCAGAGGCACGGGCGCGAGTTCGTCGGCGACCGCCCGGACCAGCAGCCGGAGAAACACCGCCGGCGGTGTCTCAGACAGTGTCTCGCCGGCGCTGTCGTCGGCCACCACCTCGTAGCGCAGCAACTCGGTGGCGACGCGCCCCGCAAGATCGCGATCCGGAGTCACCAGAGCGGCATGCGCACCCGGCGTGTCCAACGCCCCGCGCAGCACCATCGCGATCGCGGCAGCTTCCTCCTGCTGGTCGGCAGTGGAGAGAAACGACAGGCCATCGATCCCAGCCGGCGCTGCATATTGCCATTCGACCAGCGCCTTGGCCGGCAACAGCGCACGTGCAAACGTCGCACCGCGTGAGGCGCGAACTGCATCGGGTGAAGCGACCGGCCATTTCCGGACATCGCCACGCGTCGCACCCAATCCGTGCAGCAGATGCGCCAGGCCAGCCTGTGGATGGGAAGCATCCAGATCGGCCCAGAACTCGTCGGTCATATCCGTATCCACACCTGGCAGCACCACCGCGCCGGTGGGCAGGCGAGCCACCACCCGCAGCAGCCGCGCCACCGCCGGAATGCCGCCTGTGGTGCCAGCGACGAGGACACGATCCGCCGGCGGCTGCTGTTCCCAAGCGGCGGACTGAGCGTTCAGCAGCGCCACCTGCCGCGCCGCCGGGTTCATCAGTCCCTGCTCGGCCAGCCAATCAGGCCAGGCGCGGGTGACGATGTGGAGAAACTGCAGGGTCCGCGCCCAATGCGCCGCGAACGCCGGATCGGCGGCCTCCGGCAGGCGTGTGGCAAGATCTATCTCCGCCCGTTCCGCCTCGTCCATGAGAGCGGCCAGTTCACCGGCAAGCATCCAGGCGCGATCGGCCGTGCGCGGTGCGCCATCGGCACCGCCCATCGCCAGGATCAGCCGGGCAAGCGCCGCCAGCCGCTGCGCGGGGTCCACGGCCGGCGGCAGGTCGAGAGCGCCGGCCAACGTCAGGGGCGCCTCGTCCAGTGCGCCGAGTGCGGTGATGCGCGGCAGCAGCAGTGGCCGGCCACTGGACGCGCGCAGAAAAGCCTCGGCCAGCGCGCGGGCGGCACGACGCGTCGGCAGCAGGATCAGACCACGCGCGACCTGCATCGGATCGCCCGCACTGGTCAACCACTCCGTCGCCAGCGCATCCAGGAAGGCAACGCCGGGAGGTATGGTGAACAGATTCAGCGGGTCGCCCCGGTCGATCGCACCCGCAGGATGCTTTCCGCTTCGGCGAGGTCGGCCGGTGTGGAGAGATGGAACCACAGTCCGTCATGGACCACGGCACGCAGCCGGCCGGTCGCCATCGCGGTATCCCAGGCTCGATTCATGCTGAACGCTCCCTCGGGCGTACCGGCCAGCAGCGCTGGTGTGATAAGCTGCAGGCCGGCATAGATGTATGGTGCGACCTCACGCTCGCCGCGCCGGCGCAGCCCGCCCCACTTATCTACCACAAAGTCGCCCATCCCGACGTCCGCATGCACCTGAAATGTGCGATGCACCAGCAGCACCCCATCGACTGCCGCTGGATCGAAGGCGGCGACCAGACGGTCAAGCGCCATAATCGGGCCATCCAGCCAGAACGCGTCGCCGTTGACGACGAAGAATGGTGCAGGACCAAGGGTATCCAGCGCTGCCTTGACCCCGCCACCGGTCTCGAGCAGCGCCGCCTCCCGCCGAAACAGGGTGCGGGGTGCCAGGTCCGATCGTGCCGCAAGATGGGCCTCCAGCAGATCAGCCTTCCAGTGGGCGTTCACCACCACGGTTTCCACCCCGGATGCAGCGAGCCGATCCAGCGCGTGGTCGATCAGGGACTTCCCGCCGAGGGGCAGGAGGGGTTTGGCGATCCGGTCGGTCAGCGGTCGCATGCGGGTGCCGAGCCCCGCCGCCAGCAGCATCCCGGTCCGTGGTCGCAGGATCATGCCGCGATGCTCGGTGGATTGCCGCGCCGCGTTGGCGGGATCCAGCGATCCAGCGCGACGGCGAGGGGCGCGGCAACCGGATCGCGCACGGCCCGCTCCAGCAGGCGCCACGTGTGAGGTCCGAATGCGAGATAGGCGGGGCGCCGGTCGCGTCTGGCGAGGCGCACCCATTGACCTGCAACGCGCAAGTGCCTTTGCGCGGCGCAGGCAGCATAGGCGGCGCGGAACTCTGCCGGGTTCAGCTCCGGTTGCGCCGCGAGGTAGCGCGCGATTGCATGTTCGGCGACCGGCTCCGGTATGTCGCGGCGGGCATCTTGCAGCAGCGACGCGAGATCATACGCCGGGTGGCCGATGGCGGCTCCTTGGAAGTCAAGCACGCCGATGCGACGGATGCCGGTGCGCTCCGGCAGCCATATCAGGTTGCCGGCAAAGAAGTCGCGATGTACGAAGCAGGTTGGTCCGGCGGCAATCGGCGCCAGCATTGTCTCGAGTGCAGCGGCGAAGTCCCGCCGCGCCGCATCCGGCGCAGGCGTGCCAAACATGGCCGGCCACCACCAGTCGAACAGCGTCGCCAACGCGGTATCCGCCATCATGGTGGCGTCCCACACCGGAAGGCCGGTCGGTGCCGGTGCACGCTGCATTGCGACCAGCACATCAACCGCCGCATCGAACACCAACCAGTCCTCCCCCTCCCCCCAGCCCCCTGCCGCAAGGGGAGGGGAGGCAACGACACACAGATCGTCCCCCAGATCCTCTTCCAGCAGCAGCCCCTCGGCCGCATCCGCCGCGAATTGTTCCGGCACCGACACACCTATCGCGGCCAGGTGCCCGGCAATGTGCACGAACGGCCGGATGTCCTCCGGCGGGGGCGCGTCCATCAGGACAGCGGGACGAGGACCACCAATGAGACGCAGATAGCGCCGAAAACTGGCGTCCTGCGCGAGCGGTTCAGCCCGCGCCGCGCCGTAGCCATGGCGGGTCAGAAACGCGGCGATCAACCTGTCGCGGCTCATGCGATGCGACCAATCCGGTCAGGCCATCCGGCCAGCATCGCCCGGCGGCTATTGGGTCCGGTCGATTGCAGCGACACGGTCAGCGGATCGGACGGACGCAACGGCCCCAGCCGATCCGGCCATTCCAGCAACACGATGCCGTCGCACGCCTCCTCCCAGCCCAGCTCCACCAGCCCACCTGGGCCGTCCAGACGCCACAGATCGAAATGGTGCACCACGCCGATCGACGAGGCGTAGCTCTGCACGAGTGTGAAGGTCGGGCTGGGCACCTCCAGCGCGGGATCGCCGGTTGCGGCGCGCAGAAACGCACGGGCGAAGGCGGTCTTGCCGGCGCCGAGCTCGCCCTCCAGCAGGATCGCATCGCCGGCGCGCGCCAGTGCGGCGGCGGCGGCCGCGAGGGCTTCGGTGGCCGCAAGGCTCGGCAGCTGGATCAGGCGGGTCGCGACGGCAACGGACATGGAGCCAATCTGCCGCAGCGGTGGAGTCGCGGACAACTGCGCACTCGGCTAAGAGGTGCCGCGGATGGGAAGCGAAATCGACACGGATGTTGCAATCGTCGGCGCAGGCCCGGTCGGCCTGTTCGCGGTGTTCGAGCTTGGGATGCTGAAGCTCTCCAGCGTGCTGATCGACGCGCTGACCGAAGTGGGTGGCCAATGCGCCGCGCTCTATCCGGAGAAGCCAATCTACGACATTCCCGCCCATCCCGCGATCGACGCGGGCGAGCTTGTGGCGCAGCTCGAACGCCAGATCGCGCCGTTCCACGCGCCACGCCTGCTCGGCCGGCGCGTGCTGGGGCTCGAAGGCGAGGCTGGCGCGTTCATTCTGAACACCGACCAGCGCGACACGGTGCGCTGCAAGGCCGTTGTAGTGGCCGCCGGCGCAGGGGCGTTCGGCCCCAATCGTCCTCCGCTCGACGGACTGGCGCGCTACGAAGCGTCCGGAACGGTGCAATACTACGTTCGCCGGCGCGAGGATTTCCGCGACAAGCGTGTGGTGATCGCCGGCGGCGGTGATTCGGCGGTGGACTGGGCGCTGGCGCTGAAGGACCTTGCCCGCGTTGCGGTTGTGCACCGCCGGGCAAAGTTCCGTGCCGCCCCCGAGAGCGCGGCGCAGCTTGATGCGGCCGCACGCAACGGGGAGATCGAACTGGTCATCCCCTATCAGCTCCACGCGTTGCACGGGACTGACGCCTTGCTGACGGAAGTCGAGGTGGCAACCTTGCAGGGCGAGACGCGCCGCCTGCCAGCCGATGTGCTGTTGCCGTTCTTCGGCCTGTCGATGGACCTGGGACCGATCGCAGCCTGGGGGCTCGATCGCGACCTGCACCACGTGAAGATCGATCCGGCCACCTGCCAGACCTCCACACCAGGCGTGTTCGCAATCGGCGACGTCGTTGCCTATCCGGGCAAGTTGAAGCTGATCCTGCAGGGCTTCAGCGAAGCCGCGATCGCGGCGCACGCGATCTTTGGCATCGTGCATCCCGGCGAGGCGCTGCATTTCGAATATTCGACCACGAAAGGCGTGCCCGTCGGCGGCTGATCCCTGCAAGGCTTCGCCTAGTGGCTCAGCTCCCTCGTCATCTCGTCGATGCCGTTCACCGTCAGCGGATACATCCTGCGCTGCATCAGCTCGCTGGTCATGCCGATCGAGCGCACATGTTGCCAGCTGTTGCGCGGCGTCGGATTGAGCCACGCCGCGCGACGGTAATGCGATGTCAACCGCTCCAGCCATACCTTGCCCGGCTCGTCATTCATGTGCTCCACGCTGCCGCCGGGCATGGTGATCTCGTACGGGCTCATCGCGGCGTCGCCGACGAAGATCAGCTTGTAGTCCGGCCCGTAGGTGCGCAGCAGCTCCAATGTCGAGATGCGTTCGTCGTGGCGGCGGCGGTTGTGCTTCCACACCCGCTCATAGGGGAAGTTGTGGAAGTAGAAATGCTCCAGATGCTTGAACTCCGACCGAGCCGCCGAGAACAACTCCTCCGACAGCTTCACGAAATCGTCCATCGAGCCGCCGACATCCAGGAACAGCAGCACCTTGACCGTATTGTGTCGCTCCGGCACCATCTTCAAATCCAGCATCCCGGCGTTGTTCGCCGTGGAGCGTATCGTGCTCGGCAGATCAAGCTCGGTTTCGGCGCCCTGGCGCGCGAAACGACGCAACCGGCGCAGCGCAAGCTTCAGGTTGCGCGTGCCAAGCTCCACCGTGTCATCCAGATCGCGGAACTCGCGCTTCTCCCACACCTTCACGGCGCGTCGGTGACGCGATTCATTCTGTCCGATACGCACGCCTTCCGGATTGTAGCCGAACGCGCCGAACGGCGACGTGCCGGCAGTGCCGATCCACTTCGAACCGCCCTGGTGCCTTTCCGTCTGCTCCGCCAGCAATTCGGCCAACCGCTGCATGATTGCCTCGAAGCCGCCGAGAGCTTCGATCTTCGCCATCTCCTCAGGCGTCAACAGCTTCTCCGCCAACTTGCGCAGCCACGCCTCGGGAAGCTCACGCGGCTGAACGCCCTCGGTCGGTTCGAGTCCTTTGAAGCATTGTGCAAACACGCGATCGAAGCGGTCGAGATGGCGTTCATCCTTCACCAGCGTCGCACGGCTCAGGTAGTAGAAGTCATCGACGCTCCATTCCGCCACGCCCGCCTTCATCGCCCCCAGCAGCGTGAGATATTCGGTGATCGAGGTCGGCAGCCCTGCCTGCCGCAGCCCCATGATGAGATGCGCGAACATCGCAGCCTCAGGCGTTGCCGCGCCGTGCCAGGAAGGCAAGGCGTTCGAACAGATGCACGTCCTGCTCGTTCTTGAGCAGCGCACCGTGCAACGGCGGGATCACCAGGTGCTTCTCGTTGGTGCGCAGCGCATCAGCCGGCAGGTCCTCGACCATCAGCAGCTTCAGCCAGTCGAGCAACTCGGCCGTCGTCGGTTTCTTCTTCAGGCCGGGGACGTCACGGATCTGGAAGAACACGTTCAGTGCGTCGCGCGCGAGATCATGCCTTATGTCCGGATAGTGCGTCTGCACGATCCGCTCCATCGTTTCGCGATCCGGGAAGCGGATATAGTGAAAGAAGCAACGGCGCAGGAATGCGTCCGGCAGCTCCTTCTCGTTGTTGGACGTTATGATGACGATCGGCCGATGCTTCGCGATCACCGTCTTGCGCGTCTCGTAAACGAAGAAGCGCATGCGGTCGAGTTCCAGCAGCAGGTCGTTGGGAAACTCGATGTCCGCCTTGTCGATCTCGTCGATCAGCACGACCACGCGCTCGTCCGTTTCGAACGCGTCCCACAGCTTCCCGCGCACGATGTAGTTGGCGATGTCGTGCACCCGCGGATCGCCCAACTGCCCGTCGCGTAGGCGCGACACCGCGTCGTATTCGTAAAGGCCCTGCTGCGCCTTGGTGGTCGACTTGATGTGCCACTCGATCAATTCGAGACCAAGCGCCGCCGCCACCTCATGCGCCAGCACAGTCTTGCCGGTTCCCGGCTCGCCCTTCACCAGCAGCGGTCGTTGCAGGGTCACCGCGGCATTGACCGCGACTTCCAGGTCGCGCGAGGCGATATAGCGCTCGGTACTTCTGAAGGCACTCACCATCGATCCCCTTGGCATTGCATCCGCGATACTCAGCCCATCACCGCGCGACGGCAAGCCGCTCAGGCCGCAATCCACCTGTCGCGGCCCGCGCCGGGAGCGCCGCCCCGGGCGATCCCGTTTTTGACGTTTGGACGTCTTTATGATAGCGCAAGCAATACACACAGTGGTGGCAAACCGTGTCGCTTCCGCCAGGCGCCATACGCGATTCGATCATCCGCTATTTGTCGAACCTGAACAGCGACGCCGCGCTCGGCGACATCAGCGCGGCGGTGGCGGCAACCACCGGCAAGGTCGCTGCGTCCTCGATCAGGTCCTACCTCAATTTGAATGTGCCGGACCTGTTCGAACGCACGGGCCGCGGTCGATACCGTCTGAAGGCCGTTGAAACCTTGAAAACCCTCCCGCGGATCCGCCCGCCGCTTCTGCGCGAGGGCGCAGCAACTCTCTATCATTCCGACTGCTTCGCGTGGCTGGCAAGCCGGGAGCCCTCGTCGATTCATGCAGTGGTCACGGATCCACCATACGGACTTCTGGAGTACACGGCGCGGGAGCAGGCAAGGCTACGGAACGGGAAAGGTGGTGTGTGGCGAATTCCGCCTTCGTTCGACGGTCATCGGCGGGCACCCCTGCCACGCTTCACGGTATTGGACGCGGACGATCGATTGGCGCTGTTCGCCTTCTTCAAGCGATTGGGCGCCCTTCTGGTTCGCGTAACGGTACCCGGTGCGAACATCGTTGTCGCCAGCAACCCCCTGCTGTTTCATATTGTGGCTGTCGCAATGTCCGAGAGTGGTCTGGAACCAAGGGGAACCATCGTCAGATTGACAACCACAATGCGAGGCGGCGACCGACCAAAAAACGCGCACGCGGAATTCGCGAACGTGAGTGTCATGCCACGTTCGATGTGGGAGCCGTGGGTGGTGCTGAGAAAGCCAATCGAAGGCCGCGTTCAGGACAACCTGCGGAAGTGGAGGACGGGCGGCTTTCTCCGTCCATCCACCGACAAGCCGTTCGGTGATGTCATCCGCTCAAGCCCGACCTCGAAACAGGAGCGGGCCATCGCGCCGCATCCTTCGCTGAAGCCGCAGGAATTCCTGCGACGCGTTGTCAAGGCATCGCTTCCAATGGGAGAGGGAACCGTGCTCGATCCCTTTGCCGGCTCGGGATCGACGCTGGCGGCGGCCAATGCGGTGGGCTATCCGAGCATCGGCGTCGAGAGCGACGCGGAATTTGTTCAAATGGCCGCATCGGCGATCGCCAGGCTTGGCTCGCTGTCACCCCGCTCTCCTTCGTCATCCCGCGAGGGCGGGACCCAGGCAGCAACACGGGAGAGAACAGCGGGGATGACGGGGAGCGCGGCGGGATGACAATAAGCCGGGTCACCGCGGCTTAGCCGAAGCAGTCATCCCGTTGCGAACCGTGCAAGTACCCTATCCCCCCTCGATCTTCGGAATGAAGAACACCTCCGCCCCCGGCGGGACCAACTGGAAATAGCCGGTTTCATGGATCGCGCCGTCGATCGCGACGGTGGTCTCCTCCTCCAGGTGCTCGCCCAAGCCCGGGAACAACCGGTCCATCTCCCGGATGATCCCGCGAAGGTTCTTCGCCTCAACGGTGAACTCTGTCACGCCGCCGGTGTAGCGCCGGGAGAAGCCCGTGGTGAAGACGACCCTCGCCGGCGCTGCACTCATGGCGTCAGACCTCTGGCCCCGCATCGATCGCGGCAAGAATCCGCGGCGGCGACATCGGCAGTTCGGTCAGACGGCGGCCGATCGCGTGCTCGATCGCGTTGGCGATCGCGGCCATCGGCGGACAGATGTTGACCTCGCCGACACCCTTCGCGCCATACGGGTGTGCCGGGTTCGGCACCTCCACCAGGACCGCCTCGATCATCGGCAGGTCAGATGCCACCGGACAGCGGTAGTCCAGGAACCCGGCGTTATCCAACTGCCCCTTGGCGTTGTAGATGTACTCCTCGTTCAGCGCCCAACCGATGCCCTGCACGACGCCGCCCTGGATCTGCCCTTCGACGTAGCTCGGGTGAATCGCCCTCCCCACATCCTGTGCCGCGACGAAGCGCAGCACCGTCACCTTGCCGGTCTCCGGATCGACCTCGACATCGCAGAACTGGGTGGAGAACCCGGGCGCCTGGCCGCCGGCATTCACTGACGCCGATGCGCTGATCGGTCCGCCGGTCGCCGAGGATTTTGCCGCCAACGCCTTCAGCGACAGCGGCTCGAAGTCGCCGACGTTGCTGCTGGCCGGTTTGGCGAAGCCGTCTTCCCAAACGACGCCCTCGGGGTCCACGTCCCAGATCATCGCGGCGCGCTTGCACAGGTCCACAATGACATTCTTGGTGGCATTCACCACCGCGGTGCCGGTGGCAAACGTCACGCGCGATCCGCCCGTGACGTGCGTGTAGCCCACTGACCCGGTGTCGGCGACGATGGCGCGCACCGTGCTGTAGTCCACGCCCAGCGTCTCGGCCGCCATGATCGCCATCGAGGCGCGCGAGCCACCGATGTCCGGGCTGCCGGTTGCCACCAGCACCGTGCCATCGGCATTGATCTGCATCGTGGCGCTCGAATCGCCGCCGCCGTTGAACCAGTAGCCGGACGCGACGCCGCGCCCCTGGTTCTTGCCGAGCGGCGCCTTGTACGCGGGATGCTTCAGCAGCGCCTCGATCGTCTCGGGGAAGCCATTGTGCGCGTGCTTCGGCCCATAGATCGTCGGCGTACCGATGCGGGCCGCATTCTTCAGCCGTAGCTCCAACGGGTCCATGCCGATCTTCGTCGCCAGCATGTCAACCACGCTTTCCACCGCGAAGGCGGAGATCGGCGATCCCGGCGCGCGATACGCCGCGGACTTCGGCCGGTTGCACACCACGTCGTAGCCGATCGTGTGCTGGTTCGGGATGTCATACGGCGCGAACGAGCACAGGCAACCGTTCATCACCGGCGAGCCGGGGAACGCGCCGGCCTGGAACCTGAAGGTGCCCTCGGCTGCGACAAGTTTCCCCTCTTTCGTAACACCCATCTTCACCTTCATCGAGGAGCCGGAGGTAGGGCCGGTGGCCTTGAACACCTCATCGCGGCTCATCATCAACCGCACCGGCTGACCCGACTTCTTCGACAGTATTGTCGCCACCGGCTCCAGATAGGTCACCGTCTTGCCGCCAAAGCCACCGCCGATCTCGGCCGCATAGACGCGGATGTCGCCGATCTTCATGCCGAGGATCTGCGCGGTCAGCGCGCGCATCTGGAAATGGCCCTGACTGGAGCACCAGATCTCGGTCTGGCCATCGGCGTCCCAGCGGGCGAGGCAGGCGTGCGGCTCGATATAGGCCTGATGCACTGCCGCCGTCTTGAACTCCTTCTCGATCACCACGTCCGCCTGAGCGAAGCCGGCCTCGAGATCGCCGGTCGTGAACTCGAGCCGCTTCGAGATGTTCGAGGGCTTCGTCGGCGCAGGCTCAACGCCGCGCGTGATCATGTCCTCGAACAGCAGCGGCGCATCGGGCGCCATCGCCTCGTCCACGTCGATGACGTGCGGCAGCACCTCGTAGTCGATCTTGATCAGCGACAGCGCTTCCTCCGCGATGCTCGCGCTGGTGGCCGCAACCGCTGCGATCGCATGGCCCTCATACAGCGCCTTCTCACGCGCCAGGATGTTGCGCGTGACGTGCCAGAAATTCACCGCGACACGTTCGGGGCCGATGTAGTCGAACTTCTGATCCGGGAAGTCCTTCGCCGTAATGACCGCCTTCACGCCGGGCAACGCCTCGGCCTTCGACGTGTCGATCGAACGGATCCGCGCATGCGCGTGCGGCGAACGCAAAATGCGGCCGAACAGCATGCCCGGGAGGCGATAGTCGGCGCCGTACATCGCGCGCCCTGTCACCTTGGGCACGCCGTCGGGACGGATCGGCCTGCTGCCAACCCATTTGAACCGCTTGACCGAGTCCGTTACGATCGTATCGTTCACAGCTACCTCGCCTGATTGTCCTGGACCAATGGCAGAACACTAGCCGCTGCCCGCCGCACGCGCAAAGTCGGGTCCCGGCCCGCCGATCGGCCTTCGACCGAGGCTGCACAGATGCAGCGGATCGTGTGGACTTTTGTCGCGGCGCCGAACCTGCCCTACCGCATCCCGGTGATCGACGCCGACACGGCACGCCGGTCGCGCATCGGCCACCGCCCGGCATCCACCGTCGCGATGAACGCGCCGACGATACGATTGAACTCGTCGGGGTCCTCGATGTTGATCGCATGGCCGCAATTCGGCATCACCGACAGCGCGGCACTCGCGATGGTCTGCTTCATCAGCAACCCCGGCTGCAGACAGGGCCAGTCCTCGTCGCCGGTCAGGATCAGGGTCGGCAATGTCAGCGCCTTCATCTGCTCCACCAGATCGTACAAGGAGGGCCGCTCACGCTGCACGCCAAGTTGCGTGTTGCGTGCGCCCAGTGCCGAATGCTCCGCCAGCATTCGCTTGAACTCGTCGAATCCGCGTGGGTCCTTGTTCTCGAACTGCACGCGCGTCGGTCCATAGGCGTACTTCGACGCGAACACCTCCATCCCCTGCTCGGCGATGAAGGCGGCGATCGTCTCGGCCTCGGCACGAAACCGTTCGGTCTGGCCCTTTTCGGCGCCATAGCCGCAGCCGGCCACGCACAGCGACAGCGCGCGCGCCGCGTGACGGAATCCGAAGTGCAGCGTGGCGAAACCGCCCATCGACAGTCCGACAACGTGCGCCTTGTCGATCTTCAGGTGATCGAGTACGGATCCAATGTCGTCCGCGGCGCGGGCCTGCGAATACTTCGCCACCTCCTCGGGCACGTCGGACGGCGGGTAGCCGCGTGCGTTGTAGGTGATGGCGCGATAGCGCTGGCCGAAATGCCGCATCTGCGGCTCCCAGCTGCGGTAGTCGCCGGCGTATTCGTGCACGAAGATCACCGGCGTTCCGGACCCCGTCTCCTCGTAATACAGGCGCACACCGTCATCGGTCGTCGCATGCGGCATGGTGTGTCCTCCTATTGCCCGGCAATCGCCGACCCGCTGCCGATCATCGCCAGCACTTCCCGCCGTGTGGTCGGATCGTCACGGAACGCGCCAAGCATGCGGCTGGTCACCATGGTCACGCCGAGCTTGTGGACGCCGCGGGTGGTCATGCATTGGTGCGCCGCCTCGATCACCACGGCCACGCCACGTGGCTCGAGCACCTGCTGGATCGTGTTGGCGATCTGCGCGGTGAGCTTCTCCTGGATCTGCAGCCGGCTGGCATAGGCATCGACCACGCGCGCAAGCTTGCTGATGCCAACGACCCGCCGGTGCGGCAGGTAGGCAACGTGCGCCCGACCGATGATCGGCACCATGTGGTGTTCGCAGTGGCTTTCCAGGCGGATGTCGCGCAGCAGCACGATCTCGTCGTAGCCGTCGGTCTCCTCGAACGTGCGCTCGAGCAGCGCCACCGGATCGACGGCGTAACCGGCGAAAAACTCCTCGTAGGAACGGGCGACGCGGGCGGGCGTGTCGATCAGCCCCTCGCGGCTCGGGTCGTCGCCGGCCCAGCGCAACAAGATACGGACCGCTTCCTCTGCCTCCTGCCGCGTCGGGCGATCGGTCGTGGCCGCGGTCTCCGCGGCGAAACGAGCAGCGGGCGCTACGATATTCACCGCGCGAAATCCTCCCGGATACGGACGACGGGACGCGGCGATTACCTGACGCCGCTGGTCGGATATGGAACCGTCCTCCGGGCTCGCAAGCCCGAGACGAGCAGTCAGTGCACCCTACCGCTCTGGTGCGGGCTGTCCAGACTGAACGCCGGAATGGCTACGTCGAAATTCTCGCCCGAGGACGGCACCACCATGTGGTAGGCGCCCACCATGAAGCCCGATGGCGTGTCGAGCGGGGTGCCGGAGGTGTATTCGAAACTCTCCCCAGGCTCGAGCAGCGGCTGCTCGCCGACCACGCCGGCGCCATGCACATGCTGGGTACGACCGCGGGCATCGGTGATCTGCCAGGTGCGACGCATCAGTTGCACTGGCTCGCGTCCCTGGTTCTCAATCTTCACGCGGTAGGCCCAGACAAAGTGGCTGTCATCCGGCTCCGATTGATCCTCCAGGTAGAAGGATCGAACGGAGACCCGAACGCTGCGGGTGGTCTTGGAGTAATTTTCGGCCATGGCACGACCGGCTCATTTGCTGCGGGACACAGATTCAATGCGAGCGGATCAGGATTGTCCAGTGTGGCGGCGTGCAACGGCGATCACAGATTGCCGGATCACGCGGCGGCCTGCGCGGTGGCCTGGCCGATCGCGGCAAGCGCCTGCATCAGGTCGTCCTTCAGGTCATCGGCATCCTCCAGCCCGACCGACAGGCGTATCACACCATCGGTGATGCCAAGCCGCGCCCGTTCTTCCGGCCCGATCCGCATATGCGTGGTAGTCGCGGGATGGGTCACGAGCGACTTGGAATCGCCCAGGTTGTTTGACACCGCGATCAGGTGGAACGCATTCATGACGAGGAAGGCGGCGTCCTTGCCGCCGGCCACCTCGAACGTGACCACCGTTCCGCCCGCGGTCATCTGTGCCAGCGCCAGGGCCTGCTGCGGGTGATCGGCGCGTGTCGGGTACCAGACCCGCGTGACCTCCGGCCGCGCCGCGAGGAACTCGGCGATCGAGACGGCGCTGCGGCAGCCTGCATCGACGCGCAGCGCAAGCGTCTCCAGACCCTTGAGCAAAACCCAGGCGTTGAACGGCGACAGCGCCGGGCCGGTGTTGCGGATGAACGGCTGGAGGGTCTCGTTGATCCATTTCCTGCCGGCCAGCACCGCCCCGCCGAGCACGCGGCCCTGGCCGTCGATGTGTTTGGTGCAGGAGTACACGACCACGTCGGCGCCAAGCTTGAGCGGCTGCTGCAACAGCGGCGTGGCGAACACGTTGTCCACCACCACGATGGCGCCGGCAGCGTGCGCCAGATCGGCGACGGCGCGCAGATCGACCATCTCCAGCATCGGGTTGGACGGCGTCTCGAGCAGCACAAGCTGGGTCGGCCGCGACAGGGCCGTGCGCCACTGCGCAAGATCGCCGCCGTCGACGAATTCGGTGGCGATGCCGAACTTCGGCAGCAAGGTCGAAACGATCCAATGGCAGGAGCCGAACAGTGCGCGCGAGGCCACGACACGGTCGCCGGACTTCAGATGCGCAAGCAGCGCTGCGTTCACCGCGGCCATGCCGGTCCCCGTGGTGCGACAGGCTTCGGCGCCCTCTATCAGGCAGAGCCGCTCCTCCAGCATCGACAATGTCGGATTGGCGAAGCGCGAATACTGATAGTGCTCCACCGTGCCGGCGAAGGTGCCTTCGGCCTGCTCCGCGCTGTCGTACACGTAGCCCGACGTGAGATACAGCGCCTCGGCAGTCTCGCCGAACTGACTGCGCTGCACGCCGCCGTGCACAAGGCGGGTTGACGGGCGGAATTTCGCGGGATCGCTGGTCATTGTCTGGGCCCTTCTGACAGTTGGCCCGACCGATGGAGCAGCTTGAGCCCGGTGAAGAGGGCTGTTCGCTGGCCTCTTTAGCGCGCTTGTTTCACCTCGCCGCAATCCGGCCGGACAAATCACGAGGGCCGGACTGGACCCGGCGGAGCCAACCTAGGGCGGCAGCGATTGGTCCGTCAACCCGGGCGGCAGCTGCCACTCGGGTGCACAGTGGGGATCGTTCAGGCGTTAGGTAAAGTCGCTGGCGTGCAGGCTTGGGACACCGCTGAAGGTGACCTTCGTGGAGTCGGAGAGTGTAATCGTGGTGGAGCCGCCAACGTGCTTTTGCGTCGCCAAGGCGTCGGCGACTGCATTCGGTCCGTAGCCCGACAGGCTGATCGAATCGACGCCGCTGACAAAGTTCTGGATCAGATCCTTCCCGCCTGCCTGACCGTCCGTGAACACGAACAAATTGTGGCCTGTCCCGCCGGTTATCGTGGCGGCGCCAGATCCACCGAAGAAGGTGTCCGAGCCCGAGGAAAAGCCGCCGAACAGAGTTTCGCTGCCGGCGCCCGCGTGCAGTGCCTGCGCAGCACTGCCCGCTGCGAACAACTGGTCGCCATTGCCGCCGCCGAACAATGTGGCAGGACCGGTGCCGGCAAACAGCAGGTTGTCACCGCCGGTGCCGCCATGCACCAGATTCGGACCCGTACCGCCGAAGAACGTGTCGCTGCCGCTGCCACCGAACACCGTCGCCGCGCCGCCGGTATCGACGAAGAACAGCTGGCTCGAATTTCCGAATACCAGGTCGCTATGCGCGCCCGTGGCGCCGATCGTCTCGTGGCCGCTGCCGGCATTCACGGTGTCGTCGCCGGTGGACTGCACGATGTCCCGGCCCGCCCCAAGCGCGATCGCGTTGTGGCCACCGCCCGCATTGATCGTGTCGTTGCCGCCGCCAGTCGCCTGGACAGTGTCGTCGCCATTGCCGGTGTTGATCGACCACGGACCCTTGTCGGTCGAGGGGATGGAGATGAAATTGTTGCCGCCACCGGCGACCACCGTGCCGGAACCCCCCTTCGCGAAGAAGCTGAGATCGCCGATGCTGGACAGTACCGATTCGCCCGTTCCCCCCGAGCCGAACACGATCGCTTCCGGGGCGGTGTTGACGAACGCCTTGTAGCCGGGCGGCAGCACGGTCGTGCCATCTTTTGTCTGGATGAACTCACCAATCGTGCCAGGCGGCAAGGTCGGCGGCGGCCCATCGGTGTCCACCGCGGGCAGGATGCTCCCGCCCTGGACGCCCGCCGTGATCGCCGCGGCGAGTTGCCCTGCCAGGACGGCGTTCGAATTGGTATCGAAACTGAGGGTCACAGTCTGAGAGTTGGCACCTGCCACAGTGACAGTCGGCATCGCGTGATCTCCCGATTGCCAGGGCTGAATTGCCAGGGCGCTTGAAAGACACTGTGCAGGACAGTTAACAGCTCACCGGAAATATCCCGTCATCCGTGAAAAAACGGCCGGGAATAATGCGATAATAGTTTCGATATTTTGGCTTTCTGAGACTTATCAAAATCGCCCTGGTTATTTTTACGTCAATCTACAGTCCCTGCTGGGGACCTAAGTTTAACGTACAATTACAGATTTCCGCCGAAACGCGCTGCTCGGGGGACCTGGACACCACGCACCATTGGGGACGATTGCGCTGCCAACCCCGCCTGCGGTAGAGAATTGCGCCCCCGGTGCCCTTCGTCGATCTGGCGAAATCAGGCCTTCGTTGGTCGTTCGATTGACGACACGCCCGGTCGGCGGCGCCTCACGGCGCGGGTGTAGTTCAATGGTAGAACGGCAGCTTCCCAAGCTGCATACGAGGGTTCGATTCCCTTCACCCGCTCCAGGCGTGCCGATGGCCTGGCTCTTCTGGTCGAGCAGGGACCGGCGCTCTGGAATGCGCCCCTGCGGGGATCTGAGGCGAAAAAAGCACCCAGTTGCGGCCCGAATCCCGGCTTTCGTGGGGATGCCGACAAAGATCGCGGTCCGCGGGTCAGCTGATTCGCTTGTTCCAGTGCGCTTTCCAAATAATCCCGCGACGCCGATAAACCGGACCGACTTATACCGAACCAGGAATATCCGACAGGAGAAACAGCGAGCATCGATTACTCATTATTCATGTTCGGGGGTCGTCCCGGCTACTGACGGTTGGCAGGATAGGTTTGCAGTGCCCTGCGCGGCATCGGCGGGCACTTTTTGGGTTCATCCGGCGTTCCGCAATTGCCGGGATCGGTCTGGCCGGTCATGGTACCCGACGGCGCCGTCGAACGACCAGGATTGCTCATGCCACCCATTGTCCCTGGAGCAGACATGCCGCCCATGGTTCCGGTGGTCGATTGTGCGTATGCGAGCGGCGCCAGCACCACAAATGCCGTTACAATCATGATACGACTCATTGTTTCCTCCTGTATTCTTGTATTCTTGCAACGATGCTAGCGATAGCAGGGTCGCGGCTGGTCGGGAGTGCCGCAGTTCTGCGGGTCAGTCGCTGCAGGATTGCCAGGATTGCCGTAGCCGGGTTGGTTCAGATAGTACGGCTGCTGAGCCTGTGGAGCAGAGGTGTAGTAGTTCGGCTGATACGCAGGCGGATAGGGGCGGTATGGATAGCCACCGTAACCATACCCGTAGCCATAGCCATATGGCCCGTAGTAGCATCCTGGTAAAAGCAGCAATAAAGACAAAATCAGATAGCGCATTCGTTCCTCCTCGACGTCCAGCCTCACATAAACCCTCGATCATTTCGTCCAGGAATGCATGTCAGTTGAAGCGGCGCGTGACACTTTGCAGCACGCGGTCGACTGATCGAGTAATTTTTCTGCCATGCAAATAAGGCACAAGTTTGATCACGCCATAAGGCATGTTCGCGAAAGACCCGTTGGACGCTTGGCTGCTGATGCTTGTGCCTTTGGCCGTCGCGTTTCCTGGCGATATTGCGACGTTTCAACGGCATCGGAATGCACGGCTCCGGGTCGGCACGAAAATGATGCTCCAGGAGACGATTGCGCTCCTGCGCCATCCGCTGGGTCGTAATTCTGTTTCGGCTGACTGTCGGGCGACGCCTCTCCGCTACCCGAAACGTGATGGGCTTTGGGCGTTGGACGCCCTGCCCCGTCTGCGCGCTGCATCCAGGCTCACCCGGCCCTCAGCCGGTTGCCCGGCGGGCTTGCCCGAGGCTCTGCCAACGCCGCAGGATGCACCGATGAGCGAGACACTCCTTGATATGAAGGGTATGAACTGCCCGCTTCCTGTGCTGCGGGCGAACCGCGCGCTGCGGACCATGGCCCCCGGCGAGCGGCTGCGCATACTGGCAACCGACCGGGCCGCGGTGGCGGACTTCCAGGCGTTCTGTCGCGAGACCGGGCATGCGCTGCTGGCCTGGAGCGAGGAAGGCGGCGTTTTCAGCTTCGTGATCCGCCGGCGGCCGGACGATACGGAGCAGAAGGACGAATGATATGCCCACCGCGCTGATCACCCACCCCGCCTGCCTTCGGCACGATGGCGGTCCCTATCATCCGGAATGCCCCGATCGACTGCGCGCGGTGCTCGCCGCGCTGGAAGCGGAGGAATTCGCCGACCTGCTGCGCGAGTTGGCGCCGCATGCCACCGTGGAGCAGCTCACCCGGGTGCATCCCGCCAACTACGTCGAAGCCATCATTGGCATCCGTCCCGAAGAAGGGGACTTGGTGCAGCTTGACGCCGATACGGCCATGAGTGCCGGCAGCGCCGAGGCCGCCCTGCGTGCCGCCGGCGCGGCGGTCGCCGCGGTGGATGCCGTCATGGAAGGCTGGGCAAGCACCGCGTTCGCCGCGGTGCGTCCGCCGGGCCACCACGCCGAACCCGCTCGGCCGATGGGCTTCTGCCTGTTCAACAACGCCGCGGTGGCCGCGCTGCACGCGCGTGCGCGCTGGGGCGCACAGCGTGTCGCGGTGGTGGACTTCGATGTGCACCACGGCAATGGCACGCAGGCGATGTTCGCGGCCGATGGGGATCTGTTCTACGCCTCCTCGCACCAGCATCCTTGCTATCCCGGAACCGGCGAGGCCTCGGAGCGTGGCTCGGCCAACAACATCGTCAACGCGCCGCTGCAGCCGGGCGCGGACGGCGCGGCATTTCGCGCTGCCTGGTCGGACACGATCCTGCCGCAACTCGATCGTTTTGCCCCCGGTCTTTTGATTGTCTCGGCCGGGTTCGATGCTCACAAGTCCGACCCGCTGGCGCAATTGCGCCTGGAAACGACGGACTATGCGTGGATCACGCGGGAGTTGATGCGGGTCGCCGCGACGCATTGCAGTGGAAGGCTCGTCTCGGTGCTTGAGGGCGGCTACGACCTGGCGGCGCTGGCAGCCTCGGCCGCGACCCATGTGCGCGGTCTGATGCTGGCCTAGGAGAGGCAGATGTCGGACAGGCAGACCCCCAAGGGCGCGGATGTCAGCGCCCTGTCATTCGAGGACGCGCTGGCGGAGCTCGAGCAGATCGTGCGTGGGCTGGAGAGCGGGCAGCAGAAGCTCGAGGATGCGATCACGGCCTATGAGCGCGGCGCTGCTCTGCGCCGACATTGCGAGGCAAAGCTTGCGGAAGCCGAGGCACGCGTCGCAGCCATCGTCGAACATGCCGACGGGACGCTGACGACGCGGGCAATGGAGTAGCAAGGATTAGCCGCGGAGATGGCAAGACCAGATCGACGTTGATTATCCTTGCGGATCCGAGTTGATCAATTGCTGGTGGACCGCGGTCTCGTCGCCAGCCGCGCGCGCGCCCAGGCCCTGATACTCGCGGGCAAGGTGTTCAGCGGCGAGCGCCGGATCACCAAGGCCGGCGACGCACTCGCACCCGATGCCGCGCTGGCGATTCGTGGCCAGGACCATCCCTGGGTCTCACGCGGCGGGTTGAAGCTCGATCACGCGCTGAAGCAATTCGGCCTGTCACCGCAGGGACGGATCTGCCTCGATGTGGGTGCTTCGACCGGCGGGTTCACCGACGTTCTGCTCGCACATGGCGCGGCCAAGGTGCATGCGGTCGACGTGGGTCATGGTCAGCTCGCCTGGAAGCTGCGCACCGACCCGCGCGTCGTCGTGCACGAGAGGACCAATGCTCGTTACGTGACGCACGACATGGTCCCAGATCCGATCGCGGCTTTGGTCTGTGACGCAAGCTTCATCGGCCTCGGCATCCTGCTGCCGGCGCCGCTGGCGCTCTGCGCGGACGGCGCCTGGGCGGTGGCGCTGATCAAACCTCAGTTCGAGGCAGGTCCGGCAGCAGTTGGAAGGAAAGGCGTCGTGAGCGATCCCGCCGTTCACACAGCAGTGTGCGACCGGGTGCGCGCGTGGTGGGACGCACTGCCGAATTGGCGCGTGCTCGGCATCGCGGACAGCCCGATCACCGGCCCGGAAGGCAACCGCGAGTTCCTGATCGCCGCGGAAAAGCGTACTGGTTTCACGACGGGTTCGGACCAACACTGACCGCGGCCATGTCGCGCTGGGCGATCTCAGCCATCAGGGACCATACTTTCGCTGGTTCCATCGGCACGTCGGGATCGTTGAGCAACCGGTCGATTTCGTCGAGCTTGCGGGCGTACTCGGCGTCCGTCATTCCAGTATCCCCCAGGTCGCATCGGCTGCGCAGAAATCCGCAGGAACGTGGCAGTCCTGGGGCAGATCGATTACACCGGGATCATTACTGCACAGTTAAGGGCCAGCGCCCGATCACACCGACGACAACACCGCTGGCGCGAGTGCCGCGGCTCGGGCGGCGGGATGCGCCGGATTACGGAATCGGAGCTCGCCGTCTTCCGCGGCATAGGGGGCGGACATACCGAACAACTCGAACCGCGACGCACACGTCACTGCGATGACGGGGCGCGCCTCCTTGTGTGCCAGGAATTGCCGAGCCTCGCCCTCCAGTTCCAGCCGCTCGCGCAAACCACGCCATTCGCCACGATCGGTATCCTCGACGAACATCGCGAGTATCCCGGGACGCGTGCCGGTCAGACGTGCCGGCGCGATGACCGCCAGCCGGCGGCGGACGGCGGTAGCAATCTCGTTTTCGCGCCCGGCGCGGGCTGCCATCACGAAGACGCCATCGCACGCGGTGGTGACGGAAAGATGCGCTTCCGGCCCGAATTGCTGCCGCAGCAAGGACCACAGGGCTGGCTGCCCCGATTGTCCGCCGTGCAGCACCAGCGGGTCGAGGCGGAGCACCAGTCCTTCGTCGTGTTCGCGGCGACCCTTGGTCTCGAGCAGACGACGGATGCGGACGTGCAGGTATGCCAGTTCGCCGTCATCGACCGCAGGTTCATGCAGGCCGCCCTGCAAGCCCAGCGGCAGCGTCATCTTCAATAGATAGTTGCCCGGATGCCGCGCCAGCCAAGCCCGTAGATCGGCGTCCATCCGATCGGCGAGACGGACCCAGGCGCCCCGGTGCACCAGACGACCCTCCTCGGCCGAGACGATGTCGCAGACAATTTCCGCCTCCACCATTCCGCTGACCAACAGAAGATCGTAGCTGGCATCCTGCTCGAAGCCGGCAAAGCCAACCTGGAAACCGCGCTCGCGCTGGAGCACGGCGGTCCGGAGCAGGTGGAACAGCGACATCAGGGTTCCGTTGCCACCGAGGCCTGCGCGCAGCCGCTCCCGCAGACGCGTTCGGCCATGCGGCGTAAGCTTCGTGGCAAGCGCCGCCGCTTCGCCCGCAAGCCGTGCTGCATGGAGTTCGGGGGTCGAGGCCGGGCGTTCCAAGGGGCCGCGCAAACGCTCGATCGCCAGTTCGACGGCGTGGCGCTGGCGGGTCGCCAGGCCGGCTCGCGGGCCTGAGGCGGCCAGATGATGGATTTCGCTGATGCGCGCCGACCACGTCCTCGCCCCGGCCAATGCGACGAACGCATCAAGCCCACGCGGATCGAAAGGTGGCGGCCTTGGTTGCATGACGAATCTGGTCCCCGGAACGTAGACGCGCTCTGCGCGCGGTTCATTCCACGGGGAGGCAACGCGCCACCTCAGTTGTGCGGCAGGCGGGCCGTATCAGGGGCGTCAGGGTTCTGCGCGCGGTGGCGCAAGAGGTGATCGGCGAGCACGCAAGCCATCATGGCCTCGCCCACCGGCACGGCGCGGATGCCGACGCAGGGATCGTGGCGACCTTTGGTGCTGATCTCAATCTCCTGGCCGGCGCGGTCCACGCTCCGCCGAGGGGTCAGAATTGAACTGGTCGGTTTGACCGCGAAGCGGGCGACGATGGGCTGGCCGGTGGAAATGCCACCCAGGATGCCGCCGGCGTGATTCGAGGCGAACTCCACGACCCCATCGCACATCCGCATCTCATCGGCGTTCGCCTCGCCGGACAGCCCCGCAGCGGCGAACCCCTCGCCGATCTCGACGCCCTTCACCGCGTTGATCGACATCAGCGCCGCGGCAATCTCGGCATCGAGCTTGCCGTAGATCGGCGCGCCAAGGCCTGGCGGAACCCCCTCGGCAGTGACCTCGATGATCGCCCCGGCGGAGGAGCCCGCCTTTCGCACCTCGGACAGATAGGTCTCCCAGAGCACAGATGTGACCGGGTCGGGACAGAAGAACGGGTTGGCATCGACCGCATCCCAGTCCCATCGGCCGCGATCGATACGATGTGGGCCGATCTGGACCAGCGCGCCGCGGATGCGCACACGTTCGCCCAGCACCTTGCGCGCTACACCGCCGGCGGCAACACGCATCGCAGTCTCGCGCGCGGACGAACGGCCGCCCCCGCGATAGTCGCGGATGCCATATTTCAGGTCGTACGTGAGGTCGGCGTGGCCGGGGCGAAACTGGGCGGCGATCGCCGAATAATCCCGCGAGCGCTGGTCGATGTTGTCGATCTGCATCGCGATCGGCGTGCCGGTCGTCAAACCGTCGAACACGCCGGACAGGATGCGGACCTCGTCCGGCTCCTGCCGCTGGGTTGTAAAGCGCGACTGGCCTGGCCGCCGGCGATCGAGCCACGGCTGGATGTCAGCCTCCGAGAGCGGAATACGCGGCGGGCACCCATCGACCACGCAGCCGATCGCCTGCCCATGGCTCTCGCCCCAGGTGGTGACGCGAAACAGGTGGCCGAAGCTGTTGTGGGACACGACGGCGTTCCTCAGGTACAGCCGCATCATGCCATTAAACCATCATCCAATCATCAGGCACGTGGGCGTTGCCGTTCCACGCATGGTGCCCGGCTCCAGGGATGGAAAGCAATCAAGCGGACACAGAGTTTCACAAAGTGCACACGGGAGTTTCACAGAGAAGGCAACTGGCACTTCGCGCGCTCGGGCCTGGTGTCCAGGACATGCGGCGTGCGCAAGCGTCCTGCGCGAAGCGCCGTTTACTCTGCTCCGCGAAACTCTGTGCGAACTCAGTGAAACTCTGTGTCCGCTTGATTGCTTTGCCACCTCCACGCGTCGGCGACAGGCGAGCATCCGTGTGTTTCAGGGGGCCAGCAGTTCGTCCAGCGTCATCGGGCAGGCGGGCGATACCGGTTGCGGCGGCTGGCCGTCCATGCTTGTCGGCAGGATCCTCAGGGCGTCGGCGTAGACACCGGCGAGGTCGATGTTCTGCCGCATGGAGGGCGCAAACCGTCGCCGCGCCTGGGCTCGGAAGCCACGCGAATCGCCTCGCCAATTCTCAACGTCGCGCGCCGGCGGCCAACCGTCGGCCTTGAGGATGTGCACGAGAGCCTGCAACAAAAGCCATTCGAGCGCGTGCAGTTGCTCGCGGCCTACGCTCTCGACTTCCTCGATGATGTTCACCCAGTCAGGCCGTTCGTTGACCGGTTCGCCCGCGGCAATCCGGCGCAGCAGATCGCTTTGGCGCTCGCTCCAGACCAGAATGTCGTCGTCGTACAGGTCGCCCATCCGTAGCTACCCCTCGACGATCGCGATATCCGGCGCGGCGGGGTTCTTCATGCCGACGATATGGTAGCCGCAATCCACGTGGTGCACCTCGCCGGTCACGCCCGCAGACAGATCCGACAGCAGATAGACGCCCGCGCCGCCGACATCCTCGATCGTTACATTGCGTTGCATCGGCGCGTTCAACTGGTTCCAGCGCAGGATGTAGCGGAAGTCGCCGATGCCGGACGACGCCAGCGTCCTGATCGGCCCGGCGCTGATCGCGTTCACCCGGATGCCCTGCCCGCCGAGATCGGCGGCCAGATACCGCACCGAGGCCTCCAGCGCCGCCTTGGCAACGCCCATCACGTTGTAGTGCGGAGTCCAGCGCTCGGCGCCGACATAGGTCAGCGTCAACAGACTGCCGCCGGCGCGCAGCATCGGTACGGCACGCTGCGCCACGGCGGTGAACGAGTAGCACGAGATGTCCATCGCCTGCAGGAACGCCCCGCGCGGCGTGTCCAGATAGCGCCCGCGCAGATAGGACTTGTCGGCGTAGCCGATCGCGTGCACCAGAAAATCGAACCCATCCCACTCCGCCTTCAGCGCGGCAAAGGCGGCATCGATACTCGCCTCGTCGGCCACATCGCAGGCGAACATCCGCTCCGAGTTCACCGATGCCGCCAGCGGCCGCACGCGACGCTCCAGCGCCTCGCCCTGGAAGGTAAAGGCAAGTTCCGCGCCTTGAGCGGCACAAGCCGCGGCGATCCCCCACGCGAGCGAGCGATCGTTGGCCACACCCATGATCAGGCCACGCTTGCCTTGCATCAACGAGCCTTTGGCAGGGGTGGTCATGGGGGCGCTGTCCGGCATAATCGATCCTTCGAAGTCCTGCGTTGCAAGGCGGCGTCCTCTGCGGGCGGTGGTGACACACCCTCGCGTGCCCGGGCAAGAGCAACCACGAACGTCCATCACGGCTTGGCGCGCCGGCCGCGTGGCGGCAGAGTGCGCCCGATCGAAGGGAAGATCGACTCATGCCCGACAGCCAGCAACTCGCCGCCGATCCATTCGCGATATTCGACGACTGGATGGCCGAAGCCTGGACCCGGGAGCCGGAAGACGCGAATGCCATGACGCTGGCCACAACGACCCCGGACGGGCTGCCGTCGGCGCGGATCGTGCTGCTCAAGGGGTCGGATGCCCGAGGCTTCGTGTTCTATACCAACAAGCAGAGCCGCAAGGCCGAGGAACTGGCCGCGAATACCCGGGCGGCGCTGCTGTTTCACTGGAAATCGCTGGGCCGGCAGGTGCGCATCGAGGGCCTTGTGGAGCACGTGGCCGACGCGGAGGCCGATGCGTATTATGCGACGCGTGCCAGGATTTCGCGGCTGGGCGCCTGGGCGTCCGACCAATCCCGCGTCCTGCCCGACCGGTCGGTGCTGGAACGGCGGCTGGCCGAATACGAGGCGAAATACCCCGGCGAGGACATCCCGCGCCCGCCGCACTGGTCCGGCTTCCGCGTGATTCCGGAACGTTTCGAATTCTGGCAGAACATGCCGTATCGGCTGCACGACCGGACCGTTTACACCCGGGCGGCGAACGGCGGCTGGGCGGTCGGCAAGCTGTTTCCCTGAGCCGGCCATGTCCGTCCCGCCAGAACAGGCGGAGACCGTCGCGCTGCTGCGCCGCCTGGCCGGGGCGGACCCGGTGGAGACCCACATCTCCCTGGTGTTCGTCGGCGCCGACACGGTGTGGAAGCTGAAGAAGGCGGTGCGGCTGCCGTTCCTCGATTTTTCCCGCGTCGATGATCGCCATCGCTTTGCCCTGCGTGAATTGGAGTTGAACGGACCGGCGGCGCCCGGGCTCTATCGTGATGTCGTGGCGGTGACGCGTGGTCCGGACGGCGCGCTGTCGCTGGGCGGCAGTGACCGGCCGGTGGTGGACTGGGTGCTGCGCATGGCGCGCGTGCCGGCCGGGGATTTTCTCGATGCCTGCGCGCGGGCCGGCCGGTTCACCCCCGCACTGCTCGATGGGCTCGGCGATGCGGTGGCTGAATTTCACCGCGCGCTGCCCCCCGTCGCCAATGTCGCGGTGGCGGATACCATGCGCTGGATCGCGGAAGGCAACGTCCGCTCGGCGCGCAATGCGGGGTTGGCCGAGGAACCCGTGCAGGCGTGGTTCGCCGACGAAAGCGCGGCGCTTGCCGCCATCGACGGCTGGCAGCGCCGGCGCGCCAAGGACGGTTTTGTCCGGCGCGCACACGGCGATCTGCATCTCGGTAATCTCTGCCTGTGGCGGGGCAAGCCGGTGCCGTTCGATGCGCTGGAGTTCGACGAGAGGATGGCGACGATCGACCTCGGCTACGACCTTGCCTTCCTGCTGATGGATCTCGACCAGCATGTGGACCGGCCTGCCGCGAACCGTGTGCTGAACCGCTACGTCGCGCGCACCGGCGACGCCGCATTGACGCGCGGTCTGCCGGCGTTTCTGTCGATGCGCGCCATGGTGCGGGCACATGTCGAAGCGAGCCGGAGCCATGCCGTCGAGGCGGAGCGCTATCTGCGCAAGGCGCGGCACTACCTGCACCCACCGCCGCCGATGGTGGTGGCGATCGGTGGTCTGCCGGGCAGCGGCAAGTCCACGCTGGCACGCGCCCTGGCGCCGGAACTGGGCGCGGCGCCGGGTGCACTCGTGCTGCGCAGCGACGAAATCCGCAAACGCCTGCACGGTGCCGCACCGGAGGACCGTCTGCCGCAAGCGGCCTACAGCGACGCCGCGAGTTCAGCAGTGTTCGCAACGCTGGCCCAGATGGCCGGCGAGGCGGCTGTCGGTGGCCATGCGGTGATCGCCGATGCCACGTTCATCGATCCGCGCCACCGGACGATGCCGGACGGCGCTGCCCAGGCGGCCGGCGTCCCGTTCCTCGGCCTATGGCTGGAAGCGCCGCTACCGGTGCTCGAGGCGCGGATTTCCGGCCGGCAGCACGATGCATCCGACGCGACGGTGGATGTGCTGCACGCCGCCAGCCGGTCCAATCCGCGGGCCGGCGAGTGGGTCGCGGTGGACGCCGGCGACGCGGCCCTCGCGCTGGAGCAGGCCCGCGCGGCCGTGCGGCAGCGGCTCGGTATGAGGTCACTTGAGTAGAAATCTGCCGAAAGGGTCGGGACGGACATGGCGCCACATCCTCAACGACTGACGGTCACCCGCCGTGCCTGGCCGCTCGCGCGCCCGTTGACGACCGCGCACGGCGTCGAGACCACGGTCGACATCGTTGTCGCCGAAATCTCCGACGTCGAGTCGCGCGGCCGCGGCGAAGCCGTGCCGCTGCGGCGGTACGGCGAGAGCATCGACAGCGTCGTCGCAGCACTTGATGCGATGAAAGGCGCGGTGTTCTCCGGGCTCGACCGCGACACACTGCAAGGCGCGCTGCCGCCGGGCGCGGCGCGCAACGCGCTCGACTGCGCATTCTGGGACATCGATGCGAAGCGCGCTTATTGCAGCGTCGCGGAGCTGGCCGGGCTCGGCCCCCGGCTCGACCCAGTGCCGCCGCTCATGACGGCGTTCACCGTCGCCTTCGATACACCGGACAAGATGGCTGAGTTGGCGGCCGCCAATCGCACGCGGCCGCTGCTCAAATTGGAACTGGGGGGCGACGGCGATGTCGAACGGGTGCGCGCGGTGCGGCAAGCGGCGCCGGCGGCGCGCCTCATCGTCGATGCCAACGAGAGTTGGAATGAGTCGCCAGCTTGGCGAATACATGCCGATGCTCATCGATTTGAGGGTTGCACTGATAGAGCAGCCGCTGCCGGCCGATGCTGATGACGCGCTGGCGCGGTTGCAGCGTCCGATCCCGCTCTGCGCTGACGAATCCTGCCGGTCGGTTGCCGATCTCGACCGGCTCGACGGGAAATACCAGGCGATCAATATCAAGCTCGACAAAGCGGGTGGGCTGACCGAGGCGCTCGCGCTGGCGGCGGAAGCGAAGCGGCGGGGCTTGCGGATCATGGTCGGTGGCGGGGTCGGCACGTCGCTTGGGATCGCGCCGGCGCTGTTCGTCGCGCAGCAGGCCGAGATCGTCGATCTCGACGGACCATTGCGCCTGGCGCTCGATCGCGGGGTGGGGGTGCGGTACGACGGCAGCACGATTTGTCCGGCGGATGCGAAATACTGGGGCGGACCGGTTGATGGTGGGGCATAAAATCATACTGACCTGATTGCAGCCGACTGGCCGCTCTAGCTCCTGGATAGGTTGCATGCGGGCGAGACGTCCCCCCACTACTATGGCAGGTTTGCGCTCTGCGCCCATCGAACGGCAGAAGTGGGTGGTTTTCTGCCAGTCCGCTACCGGGAGGCGATGCGTTGAGATCGGATGTTCGGTTCGGATCAAGCATCGACAATCCAGCCCTGTTTTCTAGCCCAGACCATCTCAGTATGTGCGGTCCTAGCGCTGGATCGATATGTCTCGGGATAGACCTTCATATCGCCAAATTTAGAATAGTAATCTTCGTATCGGCTTAACTTGGTCATAGCGTCATAAAAAACCCATCGCGGATCGTCCCGTTTGTTCATCCTATTTAGGATGGCGCTGAGATTACCAACCTTAAACGGGCCGAACCGGGACGCCTCATTTGGCCGGGTAGCGCTGGCTGGTTCATTCCCACGATATTTCTCTTTGGGATACACTGACGCTCCCCCGGCGGTCGCTCGTGAGGTCCCCAATTCGTTGGGAGATGCGGACGGAGAAGCTTGCATTGGTTGAAGCCCGCTGTTTCGCTGCCCGGTCGCCCAATGGCGAATGTCCGTCAAATCGGATTGGCCCGCCGCCGTTATGCCTCTGTCGCCATTGGCTCGCCTGAAGCGAAGTATCTCTACACTTGCACAAAAGACCCTCCAGGACGCGGGCATGCCACCTGCCATGTCCACAATAAGCATCGGTTCGAGCAACGTCACGACGTGGCTGATATCCTTCTTCCAGCCTCGCTCCTTTTCGGATGCATTCGGCTTGTTGCCCTCGACGCGGAATGGCACCAGATTTCCGAAGGCGACTGCGTGCTCGCTGACGCCGAGATTCTTGATAACGGCCAACGCAGAGTGGCGCCAGATACGCCAGCCATCGTGCTCATCACTCATCACTTGCAACTGGACATCCCTCCAAGAACGATAGGATGCGATATCCTGCCTTTCGTGCAGTCGTCGGAGCGCGTCAGCGAAGATTGTATCTTTCGGATGTGACGCCAGCCGGTGAACTGGCGATCCGCCAGCCGGGTTCTTGGCAAGCAGCAGCACGCCGCCGACCCGATAGTCTCGCCCGATCCATGTAGGACGCGCCACATCCAGCAGCGGATCGTTTTGATTCGTCGGAAGCCTTTCGTCGGTGAGAAGAATATCACGTGGTCTCAGCCGAAGAGTGCGCAGCGTGCACTGGAGGCATGCTAACTCAAACTGCTCAGGCGTCATGCGCATGGCCGCCCCCCTAACGATCTAATGGCATATACAACGGCAAGGGTGCCGGTCAAACGGGCTGCATTTCCGATGCCGTAGCTCGAAATCCAGCTGCGCGCGGTGCCAGCAGCTTCGGTCGGCCTGCCCTGCGACATTGGGCGCGCGGCCGTCAACGCAGCCTTGGACTGAATGTCTTGTTTTTGGGTTCCCCGGCTGAAACTGTGGGTGGCTCAAGGTATCATAGGGTCACATGAGCGGCGGTGGTGGGCTGCAACGACGTAGCGGGTTTTGGTTAGTGGCGCCTCACTGGACGGCACAGCGAATTTTGCCTCGGCCATGGCAATCGCCGTCAAGCCCTGCGCCTACGGCGCACCGCTTCGCGGCTGCGGGGCTTGACCGCGATACGCATGGCCGCGAGTTCCGCATTGGTGCCGTCAATGACGCGATCGGTTCGTCGTCGTGGTAGAGCTGCGGCGACTGATCGCGGGGGCTGTCAAGAAGCGAAAGAGCTTACGACAGGTTGCGTCGAAGGAGCGTTGCTCGGCTTCGGACTGGCCATGGGAGAGCAGCGGCCCGCCATCATCACCAATGAGGTCGAGGACGACCTGCTCGACCGGCCGCCTGCGGAGATCATTGTCCATCTGCACCCGGCGGATGACCTCACCGCCGAGGACCCAGATGTTGTCGCGGTGCTGGCGCAAGGTCTTGCGCGACAGAGTTCGGGCCAGCATTTCGCGCAGGAACGGCTTGAAGCATTCCACTATCCGCAGCCCGTATGGAATGTCGCGTTTCTCATACGCCCAACTGCCTGGCCACTGATCGAGATCCGGGCAGTAGCTCTGCAAGGGATCGGCGACGACCTGTTGCGCTGGCAGGCTGGTAGGCCTCCCGGCAACTCCTTTGGGCCCTGCTGCCATGCGGCTGATCTCCCTGCTAAATCACTACCAGCACTTTCCCGGTTTCGTGTACGAGCGCGCGCGGCACTGCGCACCAAGCCAGACCATCGAGATCTCCGTGCGGCCGCGCCGCGGTTCGCGACCGGTGTGCTCGGGCTGTCATAAGCCGGCAGCGGCCTATGATCACCTGAGCCTGCGCCGGTTTGAATTCGTGCCGCTGTGGGGCTGCATGGTGGTGTTGCTCTACTGCATGCGGCGGGTGGATTGCCGGGCCTGCGGGGTGCGCGTCGAAGCGGTGCCGTGGGGCATCGGCAAGCACCAGCTGACCAAGGCCTACATGCTGTTCCTGGCGCACTGGGCGCGGAAGCTGTCGTGGCAGGAGACCGCGGTGTCGTTTCGCACGACCTGGGACAAGGTCTGCCAGTCGGTCGAGTATGTCGTGCAATGGGGGATCGAGCACCGGCAACTGGGCTCGATCGCGGCGATCGGTGTCGATGAGATCCAATATGCCAAGGGTCACAAATACCTGACGCTGGTCTACCAGATCGAACAGCACTGCACGCGCCTGCTGTGGATCGGCCGCGAGCGGACGGTGGCGAGCTTCGAGCAGTTCTTTGCCCTGATCGGCGAGGAATTGGCCGGACGGATCGAGTTTGTCTGCTCGGACATGTGGCAGCCTTATCTGACGGTGATCCGCGAGCGGTGCAGCCAGGCCATCCACATTCTCGATCGCTTCCACATTGTCGCCAAGATGAACACCGCGCTGGACCAGGTGCGTGCCGGCGAGGCGCGCAGGCTGGCGCGCGACGGCTACGAACCGATCCTGAAGAAAACCCGCTGGTGCGTGCTGAAGCGCAGGGCCAACCTGACCGGGCAACAGCGGTTCCGCCTGCGCGACCTGCTGCGCTACAACCTGCGGACCGCGCGGGCCTATCTGCTGAAGGAGGACTTCCAGCAGTTCTGGGAGTACGAGTCACCGAGCTGGGCTGGCAAGTTCCTGGATGAGTGGTGCTGCCAGGTCATGCGCTCGCGCATCGAGCCGATGAAGAAGATTGCCAGGACGCTACGCTCGCACCGTACGCTGATCCTGAACTATTTCCGCGCCAGGAAGCAGTACTCCAGCGGCGTGGTCGAGGGTCTCAACAACAAGGCCAAACTGACCATGCGAAAATCCTACGGCTTCCGCACCTTCCACGTCACGGAAACCGCGCTGTACCATGCACTTGGCAAACTGCCGGAGCCTGAACGTCGCCCACAGATTCTTCTGACGAGGCTGTTTTTGGAATGCCTGCCCGCCCGTCTGTGGTTTGCTTGGGTCGTGTGCAGCCTATTGTCTTTGTCGGCGGCAACGATCCAGAAGGGTGCCTTTGCGACTGTCCGGTTCTGGTGCGACAACCGCGGCAAGCGGACGCTCAATGTTCGGCACAAACTGGCGTCAGCCGACCGTCCGCACCAGGACCTCTGCAAGAGCCTGATGAATTTAGCTGGATGCACGTCTGCCTTGGTTCCGCGCAGCGCGGCCGATCCAACCGGAAGAAAAATGGAGCCGCAAATCACGCAGAACACGCAAAGGGCGGCGGTGCCTTACAGGGCCAGGACGATGCGTTTGATCTCAAGGCGAGGCTTGCCGAAGTTGAGCAGCAGGCTGAGATGAAAGCCTGTGGCTTTCAGATAATTCAGACACTGCGCGCGACGAATCTCGTCGATCGCCTTGGCTACCTTCAATTCGACGAGGACGCTGTGTTCGACGAGTAGGTCAACAGCATATTCCCCGACCACGATCCCATCGCATCGAACGACCATGGGGTGTTGTTGCGAGACGGCGAGCCCAGACTTGCGCAGCTCGTGCACCAATGCGTTTTCATACACTTTCTCAAGAAACCCAGTTCCCAGCGCGTGGAGCACCGTCAGGGCGCCGCCAATGATTCGTTTGGACAGGAGGTTTATCCTGTCCTCGCCGGTATCCATTTGCGTGTTTTGCGTGTTTTGCGGTTCCATTTTCCTTGTTTACTGCCGGCACAACCTTGCCAATTCGTTGACGCCCGCTGTGCAGCAAAGGCGTGGATGGCCGGCCCACCGGGTCAAGCCCGGTGGCACGCTTCGCCGGCCATGACGGTGGAGTTGGTAGTAAGCGCCGGCTGAATCTCCCTCACAGCGCCGTCATGCCGCCGTCCACGAACAGCAGGGCGCCGGTGACGTAGGAGGCATCGTCGGAGGCCAAGAACAGGATCGCGGCGGCGACCTCCTCGGCCCTGCCCGGACGCTTCAGCATGGTGCCTTGCGCGGCGCGGGCGTTGTACTGCTCGACGGTCTCGCCGGCGGCTGCGATGCGGCGCGCATGGAACGGCGTGAAGATCGGGCCTGGGCCGACGGCGTTCACCCGAATGCCCTCCGCCGAGTGGTCGGCGGCGAGCGCCCGCGTCAAGCCCGCGATTGCGGCCTTGGTCGTGTCGTACTGCAGATTGCCGCCGCCCGCGACGACGGACCGCACCGAGGCGGTGTTGACGATGGCGCCGCCCCCGTTGCGGCGCATCAGCGGAACCGCCGCCTTGGCACAAAAGACGTAGCTCATCAGGTTGACGCTGAGGATCTCGTTCCAGCTCGCAGCACTCGCCTCGTCCACCTTCTCGTATTTGCGGATGCCGGCATTGTTGATGAGGATGTCGAGGCGCCCGAACGTCTCCGCGGCACCATTGACGAAGCCGAGGCATGCGGCCTCGGTACCAACGTCAGCCTGGGTGAAAGCGACCTTGGCGCCGGCGGCCTCGAGTTCGGCCGCCACGCGCTGGCCGCGCTCGCCGTCCCGATCGCAGAATGCCACGCTCGCGCCTTCGGCCGCGAAACGCCTGACCGTCGCCTCGCCGATCCCCGATGCCCCGCCCGTCACCGCTGCAACCTTGCCGTCGAGCCTTCCCATGTTCGCCACCTTTCATTTCATTGCATTGCGAAGCGCGCATTCACGATACGTCGTATTTGCCCGGTGGGCACCGTCCGCCCCACCGCCGGCCCAATCAGTGCCTGGCGCGTTGCCCCGCACACCCTCTCGCCGCCTCCATGAATATTTTCCTTCACCATGAATATTTACCTTGACATCGCACTCCATCTGTGTTCTTGTTCCGTTCATGGCCGTTCCGCCCACCGCCACCGTTCCAGCCGACCGCCCCGATCCTCAGCAGGATCGGCCCGCCACCGGCACGGACGCGCCCACCAGCACCGGCTGCCTCCTCAGCCTCGTCCGAGCGCTGATCGACTACGGCAGGCAACTCGCCACCACGCTGCAACAGCGCACCGCCGCCACCAACCTCACCGACATCACGCTAAACTTCGGCACCATCGACATCGCGGACATCCTCGCGCGCATCACCCGCGGCCTGCTCCGCGCCGCCGCGCTCGAAGCCAGGCTGGAACGGCGCCCGCCGCCTCGGCACGCCGCGCCGGCCGCCATGAGCGCCGCGTCCCACCCCCAACCGCGCGCCGCCCCGCAAATGCACCCCAGCGCCGTCGCGGCCGAGCCGCGCATCGTCCGTCTGCCCACGTCGGCAGAAATCGCGGACCAGGTGCGCCGCCGCCCGATCGGCGCCGTCCTCGCCGATATCTGTCGCGACCTCGGCATCACGACGGACCACCCGCTGTGGCGGGAACTCCCCCTGGCCATCATCGCCAACGGCGGCAACCTTGCCTCACTGACCAAGGACATATTCAAGCGGGTCAGCGCGTGGCTGATCGACCCGCGCGCCACCGAGCATCCCGCGGAATCGCCACCCCACCTGGGCGCCGCATTCGCGCCCGCCACCGGGCCGCCCTGACCGCGCATTTCGGACCATCGAGGCGTCACGCACGGGGCCGGCAACGGCTGGTCCCGCCGTCCTGATTCGGCCGTCACCGGCGCGCCTGTCACTCGCGCTTCAGCTTGCCGGCGGCACAGGACCGGCCAACCGCCAATCAGTCAAAACCGGTGTGCGCAGGTCCCGGTCGTGCTAGAATCGCAAATCAGACCTGCAAGCAAGGAGCCAAGCCATGGCTATCCGGAAGCTGCTGCTGCCTCTGACCGGGACTGCTGCCGGCGAGGCGGCGTTGTCCACCTGCCTGATGATCGCCCGCTTGTGGAACGCACACGTCACCGCGCTGCACGTGCGCGTGGACAGCCGCGATGTCGCGCCGCTGGCCGGCGAGGGCCTGTCTGGGGCGATGATCGAGGAAATGATGTCGGCCACCGAGAAGGAAAGCAGTGAACGGGCCCACGCGGTGCGATCCATGTTCGACCGGTTCGTGATGCAGCATGACGTCATTCTGTCCGAGGCGCGGCCGGGCGCCGAATGCGCCACCGCAAGCTTCGCCTCGGTCACTGGACGCGAGGAGGATCTGGTCGCCCAGCAGGCCCGCCTCGCCGATCTCACCGTGGTGCCGCATCCGGACGCAGGCGAGGACGTATCGTCATCGGACGCGCTGCACGCGGTTCTGTTCGACTCGGGACGCCCGGTGCTGATTGCCCCGCAGGTGGCATCGGCCACGGTGGGCTCGCGGGTGTGCCTGGGCTGGAACGGCACGGCGGAGTCCTCGTCGGCGGTTTATGCGGCGCTGCCATGGCTGCAACGCGCCGACGCGGTGCGGATCTTGTCGGCCGAGGGCTACCAGCGGCGCGGCCCGGCGGCCCCCGATCTCGCCGCCTATCTGGCATTGCACGGCGTGCACGCCGACATCGTGATGTTCCAGTCGGTGCGCAATTCGGTCGGTGCCGGGCTGCTGGCGGCGGCGCGGGAGTTCGGCTGCGACCTTCTCGCGATGGGCGCCTACTCGCATTCGCGGCTGCGTCAGCTGATTTTGGGCGGGGTGACGCGGCATGTGCTGGAGCACGCCAATCTGCCGGTAATGATGAACCGCTGCTGTGTTCTTGTTTCGTTCCTGGCCGTTCCGCCCACCGCCACCGTTCCAGCAGACCGCCCCGATCCTCAGCAGGATCGGCCCGCCACCGGCACGGACGCGCCCACCAGCACCGGCTGCCTCCTAAGCCTCGTCCGAGCGCTGATCGACTACGGCAGGCAACTCGCCACCACGCTGCAACAGCGCACCGCCGCCACCAACCTCACCGACATCACGCTAAACTTCGGCACCATCGACATCGCGGATATCCTCGCGCGCATCACCCGCGGCCTGCTCCGCGCCGCCGCGCTCGAAGCCAGGCTGGAACGGCGCCCGCCGCCTCGGCACGCCGCGCCGGCCGCCATGAGCGCCGCGTCCCACCCCCAACCGCGCGCCGCCCCGCAAATGCACCCCAGCGCCGTCGCGGCCGAGCCGCGCATCGTCCGTCTGCCCACGTCGGCAGAAATCGCGGACCAGGTGCGCCGCCGCCCGATCGGCGCCGTCCTCGCCGATATCTGTCGCGACCTCGGCATCACGACGGACCACCCGCTGTGGCGGGAACTCCCCCTGGCCATCATCGCCAACGGCGGCAACCTTGCCTCACTGACCAAGGACATATTCAAGCGGGTCAGCGCGTGGCTGATCGACCCGCGCGCCACCGAGCATCCCGCGGAATCGCCACCCCACCTGGGCGCCGCATTCGCGCCCGCCACCGGGCCGCCCTGACCGCGCATTTCGGACCATCGAGGCGTCACGCACGGGGCCGGCAACGGCTGGTCCCGCCGTCCTGATTCGGCCGTCACCGGCGCGCCTGTCACTCGCGCTTCAGCTTGCCGGCGGCACAGGACCGGCCAACCGCCAATCAGTCAAAACCGGTGTGCGCAGGTCCCGGTCGTGCTAGAATTGCAAATCAGACCTGCAAGCAAGGAGCCAAGCCATGGCTATCCGGAAGCTGCTGCTGCCTCTGACCGGGACTGCTGCCGGCGAGGCGGCGTTGTCCACCTGCCTGATGATCGCCCGCTTGTGGAATGCACACGTCACCGCGCTGCACGTGCGCGTGGACAGCCGCGATGTCGCGCCGCTGGCCGGCGAGGGCCTGTCTGGGGCGATGATCGAGGAAATGATGTCGGCCACCGAGAAGGAAAGCAGTGAACGGGCCCACGCGGTGCGATCCATGTTCGACCGGTTCGTGATGCAGCATGACGTCATTCTGTCCGAGGCGCGGCCGGGCGCCGAATGCGCCACCGCAAGCTTCGCCTCGGTCACTGGACGCGAGGAGGATCTGGTCGCCCAGCAGGCCCGCCTCGCCGATCTCACCGTGGTGCCGCATCCGGACGCAGGCGAGGACGTATCGTCATCGGACGCGCTGCACGCGGTTCTGTTCGACTCGGGACGCCCGGTGCTGATTGCCCCGCAGGTGGCATCGGCCACGGTGGGCTCGCGGGTGTGCCTGGGCTGGAACGGCACGGCGGAGTCCTCGTCGGCGGTTTATGCGGCGCTGCCATGGCTGCAACGCGCCGACGCGGTGCGGATCTTGTCGGCCGAGGGCTACCAGCGGCGCGGCCCGGCGGCCCCCGATCTCGCCGCCTATCTGGCATTGCACGGCGTGCACGCCGACATCGTGATGTTCCAGTCGGTGCGCAATTCGGTCGGTGCCGGGCTGCTGGCGGCGGCGCGGGAGTTCGGCTGCGACCTTCTCGCGATGGGCGCCTACTCGCATTCGCGGCTGCGTCAGCTGATTTTGGGCGGGGTGACGCGGCATGTGCTGGAGCACGCCAATCTGCCGGTAATGATGAACCGCTGAGGCGGTTGGGAGGGTAACCCGCGCGCAGTTTCAGCCGTTCAGGGAAACTGGATCGTCAGGTCTTCAAACGCGCTCCTCACATCGAGGATGCCGTGACCCAGCCGTTCGTTCCAGTGTTTCCCTTCGGTCCTTCGTGTCGTGCGGTCGAGGGTCCGGCGCAGTTCGTTAGTTGAGACTGTTCCCGGGTCCCAGCCTGGCCGGCTGCGAAGCGCGGCAACAACACCTGCGGTGACACCGCAGGCAGCCGACGTACCGGTGTTGCCGGTATAGGCATCACCGGTTTCGGAGAAATTGCTCGGTGCACAGAAATCGGGCTTGAGTTGCGCCATGTTCGGTTGGCCGGGTCCCTGCGACGAGTAGCCGAGCCACATGGCGTCGGTGCGCACAGCGCCCACCGAGATCACGCGGGGATGCGAATTGGCGCCGAGCACATCCTGGCCAGGGCCAATGTCCCATGGGCCGCAGCGTCCGTCCGGACAGAACTGACCGCAATTACCGGCACAGAAGATGACGTCGCGGCCCTCGCTCACCGCCTGGGTGATCGTGACATTGAACGGATGCGACAGCCGGTTCGTGTAGTCTCCCGGGTGGTGTTCCGCGCGGCGGTCGAATATCGCCCATGGATTGACCAGCACCCATGGGCCGGACCACCGGGGGCTTAGATGGTGCTTTATGTCGTACAGCACATAATCGAGCATGGCCTGCGCATCGTTGATGAAGACCTCAACATCCCAGATGCGGGGCGGTATCAGTGGCAGGTCCCAGATATTCGCGTTCGGTGCGGTGTCCTGGATGTTGCGGACCATCATTCGTCCGTGCTCTGCCTCCTCGCCAACGGTCATGCCGGGGAAATGCACATCGGCGGGATTGTACGGATTGATGTGCGTCCAACCACCGCGAAAGTTGCGAACGAAGCGTTTGTCGAGCCCGTGATCCACGAGGAGTACGTTGACCGCGGTCATGCCGACCGCGCCGCCGACCAGATTGTTGTCGCTCAGGACGTCCGCGTGGATAAGGTCCCGTGCACTTGAGCGGGTGCCGAACAGCGATTGCTCGACGGAGCTGGGACAGAAGTATTCGCCCGTGGCTGCTGCCAGGTCGGCGCCAATGGCGGACTCCCCTTCGGCGTCGACTACGGCGCGCCTGAACGCGTCGAGCGCATCTTTATCGATCCGGATCGGGATCACGAGTTGATCGACCTCCAGCGGTTCTGTCTCTATGTCCGGTGCGACAAGTTGCCAGGTCAGCGACGGCAGGGAGGTGATCTCGTAAAACTTCGCGAATTCGGACAGCGGAGGTTTCGTCTGGGCAAGGTATTGCTGGACATTCTCGACTTTGTTGGTCTTGTACGCCTCCTTGAGCGCCGGATCCTGGACCGCCGACAGTCTGAGATACTGCATGACTTTGTCGTTGGGCACGGGGAATCTCCTTCGCGCGACGATTGCGGCTGGGGCAGTGCTCTCCGGCGCCGGGCTGAAACGGCACCGCGGAATCGTCTCCAAGCTTGAAACCGACGGCAGTGTACCCGACAATAGATCGGGGAACAAAAGCCAAAATGCCGAATCAGTTGTCCGTCGAGGGCGAGGCGGCTGCCGGATCGCTTCGGATAGCCACAATTGCGTTCGTCGATATTGTAGGCTCCTCGATCCTGATGGCCGAGGATGAGGCGGGCACACTCGCGCGCTGGATGAAACTGCTTCGCGAGGTCATTCGCCCCCAGGCTGAGCGCTTTCATGCACGCACTGTGAAGTCGACCGGCGATGGTGTACTTGTCGAGTTTCCGAGCGCCATCGATGGCATCCAGTGGGCTCGCGAGGTACAGCGTGCCGCCCAGCAGTCGGCGCTGGCGGAACCTGACCCGTCCAGCGCGATCCTGCTGCGGATCGCCTTGCACCGGGGCAGCATTGTGGTGATCGAAGGCGACATTTACGGCGCCAGCGTGAACCTGACATCACGCCTTCAAGAGCACGCCGAGCCCGGTGGGATCGTTCTGACACATGCAGTGCACGAAGAACTAGGCGATGTGGTGGGGGTACAGCCTCGCGACCTCGGGATGATCTACCTGAAGAGCATCGACCAACCGGTGCACGCCTACGCATTTGCCCCCGAGGTCCGCATTGCGCCGACACTCGCCCGCCCGCCTCCTACGCACCTGCCGTCGATCGCAGTGATGCCGCTGCAAAACCTCGGGGGAGATCCGGCTGACGACTATTTCGCCGATGGAATTGTCGAGGATATCACCGTGTCCCTGGCCGGGCTGCACGAGCTCCGTGTGATTGCACGGACATCGACCGTGACGTTCAAACAGCGGCCGGCTGATCCGCGGAAGATCGGCCAGGCTCTGGGGGTGCGCTACGTCATGACCGGCAGCGTCCGACGTTCGCCCCGGAGACTACGCGTTTCCGTGCAGCTCTGCGATTGCGAAAGCGGCGACAGCCTGTGGGGAGATGCCAGCGAGCTGCCGGACGACGACCTGTTCGATGTGCAGGATCGCATTGTCCAGCGCATCGTGTCCGGCATTGCGCCGAACGTGCGGGCCGAGGAACTGCGCCGAGCGATGCGCAAGCAGCCGGAGAATTTTACCGCCTATGACTATACGCTGCGCGCCCTGGACGTCATCAATACGCTGAACGCAACTACGTTCGCCAAGGCGCGCGAATATCTGGAAAAGGCGATGTCCGAGGATCGGACCTTTGCGATGCCGGTCGCATGGGCGGCACGATGGCACAGTCTGAACATTGGTCAGGGCTGGTCACAGCAGCCTCAGGAGGATGCGTCGCGCGCGATAGAGCTGGCGACCCGAGCGATTGAACTCGACCGGCACAATGCTGTTGCGTTAGCCACGTTCGGTCACCTGAGATCGTACCTCTTTCACGACTACGACGCCGCACTCATGTCGTTTGACCGAGCGCTGGCGGCCTGCCCCAACAGCGCGCTCGCCTGGGTGTTTTCCGCATTGACGCTGAGCTATGTCGGTCGTGGCGAAGAGGCCGTGCGACATGCCGAGCAGGCACTCAGGCTCTCTCCCGTAGACCAGCTGCTGTTCTATCATTATAATGCGATGGCGTGGTCACACTTCTCGCTCGGGCACTACGAGGAAGCTGTGCGGTGGGCCAGACTGTCGGCAAGTGAAAATCCGAAATTCATTGCAAATCTACGGATCCTCATCGCGGGGCTGAGCGCGTTGGGCGACCATGCCGGGGCGAAGCGTGTCAGCGAGTGTCTGTTGCGCCAAAATCCGAACTTCAGTCTCGGCTACTACGAAAGAACTCTACAACCGTTTCGTGACGAAAAAATAAAGGGGCGCTTCATGCAATATCTCAGGGATTCCGGTCTGCCGGGTTGAACCTGTGTTCCTGGGATGATCAGCAACGGGGGAGAACAAATGACCCGAGCCATCGGAACTGCGGACAGCGGCGATTCAGGGGATTCTGGCGATTCTGGCGACAGCGGCAGCTTCGATGGCGGCGGCGGCAGCATCTCGCTTGCCTCTCCCGTCATCCGCCCCATCGGTGTGTCGCCGGTCCCCTGGCAGAATGTTGGCGAGGACTTCTTCCGCGGCAACAAATGGCCGCCAGCCGACCTGGTGTGGACCAATCCGGGCCAGCCACCGGTTCCGTGGACGTATGCGAACACCAAACAGTTTCCCCGTTCGGCCTGGACGGGCTATTTCCTCTCCGTCGCCGTACTGGCCGAATTCGTCAAGGCAACAGCAACCGACGCCGCCAACGCTCCACCGACCTACCAATGGGACGAGATCGACATCCCTGACTGGCAGACCTTTACCGCCGCTCAGATCGAGCACGAGCTATATCAACTGTATAAACTCATTGACTACCGACCCGGCGTGATGGCGGAAGCGCTGGCGGAAATCCAGGGGATCCAGGCCTACTGGCAGGGATTGCTGATGAGCAGCGTCCGATCACACCCGGCCACCACCTATCTCATGCACATCGCCATTCACATCGGTGAATTTCAGGCAATGCACTACAAGTACAAGTGGCCCGATCCGGTGACGCACAAGACCGGCTACGGTCGTCCCCGGGCATCGCAGTTGTCACCGGTGCTGATGCCGCCTATCGCCGTTCCGGGCCATGCCTCCTATCCGAGCGGTCATTCCACGCAGACGCATCTGCTGTCCGGGCTGATGGCGCAGATAATGCCGGCGGCAGTGACGACAGCTCTGCCAATCAACGCGACGCCAAAGCCAGCGCCTGCTTTTCAGCCGCCAATCGTTCCCGTGGCGCCGGCCAGCCTGCTGGATCGACTTGCCGAGCGGGTGTCGCGCAACCGGGAGGTCCTGGGACTGCACTATCCTTCGGATACCAGAGCAGGAAAGATAGTGGCTGACCGAAGCCTTACGCTGCTGCTCCAGTGCCCGACGGTCATCGACCTGATCGCCGCAGCAAAGCAGGAATGGCTATAGAGGCGGAATGCCTTGGCCAGTGCGAATGGTCGGGTGGACCGGGGACGAATTCCACGCCTAGGAGATCGAGGCCGTGCGCCTGCCCCGTCATATTGCGCTCTGCCTGCCGCTCCTCCTGCCGTGCGGCGCACATGCGGACGACATCGGCCCCGCGCAGGCGCAGACGCTGCAGCAGCAACTGAGGGATTGGTTCGCCGGATTCCTCGGCCCCGGGGCCGCAGCGCCGGCCCTACCCCTGCAGATCACCGGCGAGGGCGACCATTACCGCATGACGTGGCCGATAACGGGCCTGGACAGTCCGGCGAGCGGCGCGGCTGTCACCGCCTCGGTCCGCCCTCTCGAGGGCGGGCGCTGGGCGATCGACGGGATCAAATTCCCCGACGCTGCCAGCTTCACCGTGATGATGCCGGACGCCGCCGACGCCGCCACGACCGCGCCGATGAAGGCCGCGCTCTCGGTCGGCCGGCAGGAAGCGCACGCGGAGATCGATCCGGCGCTGGCCAGCCCATCGACGCTGCACATGGATCTCGGCGACCTGGCGGTTACCACCGACAGTGCGAAGCAGCACCAGGAACAGCGCATCGGCCGCTATGCGGCGGACGCCAGCCTGAATCCAGCCCAGGACGGTCGTCTGGATGCCGCCATGGATACGACGATCGAGCGCTGGGAGACGGCTGCACAGACCGAGGGCCGCGCAGCACTTGCGATCGGGGCGCAGAGCGTTCATGCGGTGGGCCGGATCGACGGAGTGCGCCGGGAAAGGGCCGCCCGGCTGGTATCCGCCATGAACGGCTTTTTCCGCGCGCTGCCTCCGGACGTAGTGGAGAAGCACGGCAAGGGCGACCTCCCGGCGCCGGCACGGGTCCAGCTGCGCGCCCTGATCGAGGCGCTGCCCGACGTGCTGACCGGCCTCAAGCTGGAAGAGACGGTGGATGGGTTGCAGATCGAGATCGCCGGAATGGGCGGCCTGGCGTTACGGCGCCTGGTGCTGGGCTTCGGCGGCGAGGCGCCGGACGGAAACCTGAATGCCTGGCTCGAAATTGGCCTCGACGGGCTCGATACGCCAAGCCTGCCGCCGGCGATGACCGCCTACCTGCCGCACCACCTGGAGGTGCGGCCGAGCATCTCCGGTATACGGACCGAAGACCTGTCGAAACTGGCGCTCGACGCCACCGAGGACGGGGCGGGCGACGACACGCTGGGCCCCGACATCGCGGCAATCTTCGCGCACGGTGGGGTCAATCTCGCCGTTGAGACCCTGTCCTTCGATGTCGGCCCGGCACAGGTCGAGGGTGTCGGCAAGGTCGTCGCACTCTCGCCAAACTCCTGGCAGGGCGAAGCAAGGCTCACCGCGACCGGGCTCGATGAACTGACGGCGCAGGCGCGGAAGGACCCCGACCTGCAACAGGCGTTGCCGGTCCTGATGATGCTGCGCGGCCTGGCAAAGCCGGATGGCAATCGGTTGGCATGGGACATCGTGAGCGACGGGACGGCGGTGAGCGTGAATGGTATCGACCTGTCGGCCCTCGGCGGCGGCAAGCCCAGGACGAAGCAGCCGAATGCGCCTCCGGGTCAGCCGCGCAAGCGGTAGAGCGTCACCTCCCGCTCGGTGCGATCCTCCAGTTCCAGGCTTGTCGGCACGCGGTAGCTGATGAATGGCGCGAGATCCCGCTGCGGCAGATAGGCGCGGCCCGGATCGGCCACCCACACCTCGGCCTGGCACGCCATTTCGCGCAGCCACGGCAGGATGTGTTCCGTCATCGGGGCCTCGTAGCAGACGTTGCCGCACAGGATGAGATCCCAGCGGCACGCCGCCCCAACGATATCGCACTGCGCTATGTCCACCGACACACGGTTCGCGGCGGCGTTCAGCCGGATTGCCGCCACGGCCAGCGGGTCGATCTCGGCCGCCTCGATCGAGCGAGCCCCCGCCATCGCGCACGCCATGGCCGCGATCCCGCAGCCGGCAGCGAAATCGACCACGCGGCGGCCGGCCACATCGGCAGGGTGGTCCAGCACGTGGCGAGCCAGCGCCTGACCGCCCGGCCAGGCGAACGCCCAAAATGGCGGGGCGACATTGTGCTCCGCCAGCCACGCCTCGGTCGCCTGCCAGATCGGCGTGATCTCGCTGGCGAGATGCAGGCGGATCTCGGGAACCAGAGGTGCTGCGTCCAGCACGGTGTGGGCCAGAACAAACGCGTCCTCGCCGATCACGCCCAGCCAATCAGGATCGCGGCCGCAACCGCCAATCCGGCTTCGCGGTTCGACTTGAACAGGCGCAGGCATAGTCCCGGGTCGTGGATATCGAGCCTTGCGATCTGGCGGGCGAACAACAGCGCAGGAAGCGCGAGGGCCGGATAGTACCAGTCGCCAAGGCCGGTGAGCCAACCCGCAATGACCAGCAGCAGCACGGTTCCGCCATAGCAGATTGCGACAAACGGCGCGGTACGCTCGCCGAACAGCCGTGCGGTCGATTTCACTCCGACCAGCGCATCGTCCTCACGATCCTGGTGTGCATAGATCGTATCGAAGCCGAGGTCCCACAGGATCGCAGCGCCGTAGAGCGCCGCGCACGCCGCGTCGAGCCGCCCGGCGCCGGCGGCATAGCCGAGCGGCGCGCCGAAGCCGAAGGTGAAACCCATCATGAGTTGCGGCCACCATGTAACCCGCTTGGCCAATGGATACAGCGCCACCAGCAGCAGCGAGGCGACGCCAAGTAGCTGCGCCAGACTATCGAGCTGCAGCAGGACCAGCAGGCCCACAAGCAGCAGTGCTCCCGCGAAGACCAGCCCCTGAACCGGGCTCAGCACGCCCGACGCGAGCGGGCGGCCCGCGGTACGCGCCACCTTGCGATCGATGTCGCGGTCCCACAGGTCATTCACCACGCAACCGGCGGCTCGCATCACCACGCTTCCAGCGACAAACAGCACGATCAGGCGCACCGATTCCCGTGGTGCCGCCCCGGCAAGGAGGATGCCCCAGAGGCCAGGCAGGAACAGCAGCCAGATGCCGATCGGGCGATCGACCCGGGCCAGCAGCAGCCAGGGCAGCCAGGACCGAGGCAGCAGAGCAACCCAGCCGGTGGCGACGATGTCGGTGTGCGCCTGCATGGCTGCTACTCTGCGCGTCATGATGTTCGGGTCAATCCGCCTGTTTGTGGACCAGCCGCTTGCCGCGGGACAGGCGATCGAGGCGAGCCCGGCGCAGGCACACTATCTCGGCACCGTCATGCGCCGCGCCAGCGGGGACACGGTGCGGCTGTTCAACGGGCGTGACGGCGAATTCGGCGCGCGCATCGAGGTTATCGGGCGTCATCGGGCAACCCTGCTGGTCGAGCGCAGTCTGCGCATGCCGGGTTCTGAGCCCGATCTGTGGCTGGCATTCGCTCTGCTGAAGCGCGACGCCACCGACCTGGTGGTGCAGAAGGCCACCGAACTCGGGGTCGCGGCGCTGCTGCCGGTGGTGACCGAGCGGACCAATGCGCATCGGGTGAACGCGGCCCGGCTTGCAGCAATAGCGGTCGAGGCGTCGGAGCAGTGCGAGCGGCTCACCGTGCCCAGGGTGCACACGCCATGTCCTCTCGCGAAGTTGCTGGCGGCGTGGGAGCCCGGCCGGCAGCTTTTCCTGGCCGTCGAGCGCGCGGCCGCACCCGCCATCCGTCCGGTCCATGGGCCTGCCGCACTGCTGGTCGGTCCCGAGGGCGGCTTCACGCCGGCGGAGCTTGACGTGATGCGGGCGCATCCCTTTGTAACCGTCGTATCGCTCGGCCCGCGCATCCTGCGGGCCGAGACCGCCTGCATCGCCGGGCTCGCATTGTTGCAGGCGGCGGATTGCGGCTAGTACCATGCACCCGAACCCGCCACGCCTGGGAGCGACATGTCCAATCCCGGAGACGCCGACGCAACCCAGATCACGTCGCTCAGACAACTGGCCGACCATATCGCTGCTGGCTGCAAGCCGCCCGAACGGTTCCGCATCGGCACCGAACATGAGAAGTTCGGCTTTCGGCTCACCGACCTGGCCGCGCCGCCGTACCAACCGGCCGACGGCCAGCCCGGCTCGATTCGCGATCTCCTCGCCGGTCTCACCCAATTCGGCGGGACGCCGATCGCCGATCGCGGCAATACCATCGGGCTGAAACAGGGCGACGCGGCGGTCTCGCTTGAGCCCGCGGGTCAGCTCGAGCTGTCCGGCGCGCCGCTCGAGACGCTGCACGAGACAATGGCGGAGCTCGAGACACATTTCGACCAGGTGCGCAGCGTTTCGCGCGACCTTCAGATCGGCTGGGCGCCGCTCGGCTTCCACCCGATCGCGACGCGCGAACAGATGCCGCTGATGCCCAAGGGCCGCTACGAGATCATGCGGCGCTACATGCCCAAGGTCGGCAGGTTCGGCCTCGACATGATGACGCGCACCTGCACCGTACAGGTGAACCTGGACTATGCGTCGGAACAGGACATGGTGAGGAAGCTGCGCGTGTCGCTGCTGCTGCAACCTCTGGCAACCGCGCTGTTCGCCAATTCGCCGTTCACCGAAGGCCGGCCGAACGGCTACCTCTCCTACCGTGCAAAGGTCTGGACGGATACCGACAATCAGCGCTCCGGCATCCCGGCGGTGATGTTCGAGCCCGGCTTCGGCTTCGAGCGCTACGCTCAGTGGCTGATCGATGAAGTGCCGATGTATTTCGTCTATCGCAACAGCAATTACATCGACGTGGCCGGCGCCTCGTTTCGGGATTACATGGCAGGCAGATTGCACAATGTTGCGGGGGCCGTGGCCACCGTCGGCGATTTTGCGGACCATATCACGACCGTGTTCACCGATGTCCGGATCAAGCGATTCCTGGAGATGCGGGGGGCCGATGCCGGGCGGGCGGACATGATGGTGGCTCAGTCGGCATTCTGGGTCGGATTGCTGTACGACGAAGCCGCGCTGTCCGCGGCCGAGGCCCTGTTGCGCGGGGCCGGCTGGGAGGATGCCGTGACGCTCCGGGACGCGGTGCCGCGCGCGGGGCTCGCGGCGCCGTGGCGGGGCGGCACCCTGCTCGATCTCGCGCGGGACGCGGTCGCCATCGCGGGCGACGGCCTGCGCGCCCGGGCGCGTCGCAATGCCGCCGGCGAAGACGAATTGGGCTATCTCGCCCCCCTGGAGGCCATAGCCGCCGGTGCGCCGACCCAGGCAGAGCAGTGGCTGGCGCGCTATGATCAGGCATGGCAGGGTGATGTTCGGCAAATATTCGCTGAAGCGGCGATCTGAGATAGATAAAATAACCTTTCACGTGCTGAAGCAGTTGGCTATACAACCGGACCCCTCGCAAATGACGCAATGATCGCAGTCGCTTCACATCGAACCTCAGCCCAAGTCACGCCGCCAGGCCCTGCCGGGCAGGTTGTGGTCAGGATGCGGCTGATCGGCCAGATGGAAGCGTGGACGCTCACCAGCGAGAGCGTCTTGCCGGCTGGGCGCAAGACCCGGGCACTGCTCGCTGTGATCGCCCTGTCGTCGCCGCGTCCCGCCCTGCGCGGGCGGCTGGCCGAGTTGTTGTGGAGCCGCCGGCCCGAGGAACAGGCCCGAGCGTCGCTTCGCCAGGAGATTCACCGGTTGCTCGAGGCGCTCGCCCCCGGCGGGTCCGAGATCCTGCTGGTGACCCGTGACCACCTGTCCTTGCGGCCCGGCAAGGTCTGGGTGGACGTGGAGGAGGTCATGCGGGCCACCACTGACCAGCCTGCCGCGCTCTCCCTGCTGGACGGCGACCTGCTGGAGGGGCTGGACGGCATCGATCCAACCTTCGACGCGTGGCTTACCACCGAGCGCGAACGGCTGCGCGATCGGGCCCGGACCGTCGCCGAGGCGCTGCTGCACGAGCAGGTTGATCCGGAGGCGGCGATTCCGGCTGCGCAGCGCCTGTTGCAGATCGACCGGGCCCACGAGGGCGCCTGGCGCGCACTGATGCGGGCTCACGCCGCGCGCGGCGAGCGTGGCATGGCCATCCAGGCGTATGACCGCTGCCGCTCCGTGCTCGCCGATCTGCTGGACGCCTCACCCTCTGCCGAGACCCAGAATTTGCTGGCGGAAATCCGCGGCCCCTCGGGCAGCCGCATTCCGATGCGCCCCCAGCGCCCGACGGCATCGCCGCGCCCTGCGCCGGCGCAAACGCCGTTGCCGGCTCCGCCGATCGAAGAGGATTCCTACGAGCCACAGCCGATCCTGGAGCCAAAGCCGCAGGGTAATTGGCCGACCCGTGGCGGTGCCCATGTTGGCGTGATGCCGTTGCAGCTTGTCGGCACGACCGAGGAGGACGCGCACCTCGCCCCCGGTCTGACGGAAGAGATCACCACGGCGCTGGCGCGTTTCCGGTGGATGTTCGTCGTCGCATCCAATTCCCTGGCGCGATTTGCCGCGGAGAATCGCGACGAGACGGCAATCCGCCGCACCTTCGGCATCGACTTCCTGCTGGATGGTTCGATCCAGCGGGTGCGCAACCGGATCCGGATCACCGTGCGCCTGCTCGACCTTCGCGCGGGGAACCAGGTCGTCTGGGCCCGCCGGTTCGATCGCCAGTCGAATGATCTGCTGTCGCTGCAGGACGAGATCGCCTCGGAGGTCGTTGCACAGATCGATCCGGAGATCCTGCTGATCGAGGCCAAGCGCAGCGCCAGCCGGCCGCCCATGGACGCCACCGCGTATGACCTGATGCTGCGTTCGATTCCGCTGATCGGCAGACTGGAGCGCGAAGCCTTCATGCAGGCGGGGGAGTACCTGTCGCGCGCGATCGAACTCGAGCCGGAATACGCCGGCGCACACGCCTGGTACGCCTATTGGCTGATGTTCCTGGTCGGGCAGGGTTGGACGGATAATCCGGCCGCGGCAATGGAGGAGGCCGGCCAGCACGCTGAGCGCGCGGTGGCTCTGGATCCCTACGATGCGCGCGGACTGACCATCGCCGGCCATGTGCGCGCCTTCCTGCACCGGCGGCTGCACGAAGCGATCGCGCTGCATGAGCGGGCGTTGTCGCTCAACCCCAATCTGGCGATGGCGTGGGCGCTCTCCGCCATTGCCTACGCCTACGCCGGCGATCCCGAAGAGGCGGAGCGGCGGAACAACCGCTACAAGAAGCTGTCTCCGCTCGATCCGCATGCATTCTTCTTCGATGCTTTCTTCATCCTGATCCATCTGCTGAAGCGCGACTACGAATTGGCCGTCGCCGTGGCCCGCGCGGTGACGGAAATGAACCCGTCCTTCTCCGCGACCTACAAGCCGTACCTTGCCGCGCTGGGCCATCTCGGGCGCACGCAGGAAGCAGTGGTGGTGCGTCGGCGGCTGCTGGCGATCGAGCCGGACTTCACCGTCGCGCGCTTCATCGCCTCGTCCCCGCTTGAGCGCAGCAGCGACCGCGATCACTTTGCGCAAGGGTTGCGTCTCGCTGGCGTGCCGGAACAGTCCAACGAGGCTGCCAAGCAGTTGCAGGACCAGGACGCGAACGGCGGGTCTTAGATTCTGGCTGGATACGGCGCCCCCGCGCGGTGGGGTGCCGCACCTGCAACGCCTGGGGTATCGTCTCGGCAGCACGCTGAGAGGGTCGCCCCGATGACATTCCAGGCATTCCGTTTCGATCCGGTCGAACTGCCGCCGGTGGCGAAGGCGCTGCGCAAGGACGTGCGCGCATTCCTGGACGAGAACCGCGCCTCGCTCGGCAATCGGCGCGACCATGACCAAGCGTTCAGTCGCAAGATGGCCGAACGCGGTTGGGTCGGCATGACGTGGCCGAAGCAGTACGGCGGCCACGAGCGCACCGCGTTCGAGCGTTATGTGGTCATCGAGGAGATGCTTGCCGCCGCTGCCCCGGTCGGATTCCATTGGACTGCGGACCGGCAGAGCGGGCCCAACATCCTGCGCTACGGCACGGACGAGCAGAAGCAGTACTTCCTGCCGCGCATCGCACGTGGCGATCTGTCGTTCTGCATCGGCATGAGCGAACCGGATTCCGGCTCCGATCTCGCCGGCACGCGCACGCGCGCGGTGAAGGTGGATGGCGGGTTTCGCATCAACGGCAGCAAGCTGTGGACTTCGAACGCCCATTGCGCCGACTACATGATCCTGTTCTGCAAGATGGCAGAGGCAGGACAGCAAGAGGTCGATCGGCACGCCGGTGCGACGCAGTTTCTCGTGGATCTGAAGAACTCGCCCGGAATTGAGATACAGCCCGTGATCAACCTGCTCGGCGAGCATCACTTCAACCAGATCTTCCTCACCGACCTTTTCGTCCCCGACGACCGGTTGTTCGGCGAAGTGGGCAACGGCTGGCGTCAGGTGTCGAGCGAACTCGCATTCGAGCGCAGCGGGCCGGATCGGTTTCTGGTACTGTTCAAGCTGCTGGTGGAGATGGTGCGCATGGCGGGGCCGGATCCCGATCGTGCCACTGCCGCCGCACTCGGACGGCTGGTTTCACAGCTTGCGACGCTGCGACGCATGTCGCTGTCGATCGCCGGCATGTTGCAGGACGGATTGCAGCCGCTGACCGAGGCGGCGGTCACGAAGGACCTGGGCACGCGCTACGAGCAGGACCTGCCGGTGGTGGCGCGCCAGTTGTTCCCGGCCGAGCCGGAGCTGGAGGCTGTGGATACCTATGTATCCATGCTGGCGCGCGGCACGATGAACGCGCCTCGGCTTTCCATCCAGGGCGGCACGCGCGAAATCCTGCGCGGCATCATCGCGCGCGGTCTCGGTCTGCGCTGAGGGAGATGATCATGCGCGACGAAACACGGATGCTGCTGGAGAGTGTCGGACGCCTGTTCGAGGACCACTGTACCAAGGAGGTCGCGGACCGCGCCGAGGCGGGCACGTTTCCCGATGCACTGTGGCGCGCGGTGAGCGAGACCGGGGTGCCGCTCGCGGCGTTACCAGAGTCAGCGGGTGGAGCGGACGCCGAGTGGTCCGATCTGTTTGCCGTGCTGCGCGTGGCCGGCCGCTTTGCTGCGCCGATCCCTCTCGCCGAGACGATGCTGGCCGCGTGGGTGGCGTCCGCCGCCGGGCTGGAGGTGAGCGAATTGCCGATGACGGTGGGTCCGGTGCGCACAGGGGACAGGCTGACCCTCAAGCGCGACGGCAATGGCTGGCAGCTTTCGGGTCGTGCCAGCCGCCTGCCCTGGGCGGCGCAGGCCGGGCGCATCGTGTTGCTCGCGGACGGGCCGGACGGCGAGATGGCGGTGTCGATTGATGGTACTTCCGGCGCCGACCTGACGCCCGGGCGGAACATGGCCGGTGAGCCACGCGACACGCTGAACTTCACCGGCCTGCGCGTGGCGGGCGACGCCGCGGCGCGGCCAACACATGGGATCGATCGCGCCGCGGTGTATCGCCGCGGGGCTCTGGCACGTGCCGTGATGATGGCGGGCGCGTTGGAGCGCGCGCTGGATACCGCGGTGACGTATGCCGGTGAACGCAAGCAGTTCGGCCGGCCGATTGCGAAGTTCCAGGCCGTGCAGCAGCAGCTTGCCGTGATGGCCGGACAGGTTGCCGCGGCCGGAGCCGCTGCCGATGCCGGCATCGAAGCACTTGCCTGCGGCGATCCCACGATGGAGGAGTTCCTGATCGCAATCGCCAAGACGCGTGTCGGCGATGCCGCGACGCTCGCGTCGGAGATCGCGCACCAGGTGCACGGTGCGATCGGCTTCACCAAGGAGTATTCGTTGCAGCTCAGCACGCGGCGCCTGTGGTCCTGGCGCGACGAATTCGGCGGCGACACAGAATGGGCAACCCGCGTCGGCGCATTCATCTGCGCGCGCGGCGCCGATGCGTTGTGGCCGACGCTGACGGATGGGTAAGACACGAGGCGGGTACTCCACGCGGCGCATCGGCCGCTCGTGCGGATTTGCCGCATCCGGTTTTCCGACTGGCTTCACGGCAGGCGCACGACATGACGCCCTATCGGCGCATTGCTCCGCACAACCAACCGCGCCCGCAAGTTCCGCCGTGTCGCAGTCCGTGCTTGCGAGCCGCCGCCTTTGCGGCCTACCGACAGACAGTCAATGCCCCAGCCTGATCAGGCCGCCTGCTTCGCCAGCATCCGCTGCGCGACCAGGGTCTCAGCGATCTGCACCGCATTCAGCGCCGCACCCTTGCGCAGGTTGTCGGACACGCACCAGAACGACAGCCCGTGCGGCACCGTGGGGTCCTTGCGGATGCGGCTGACATACACGGCGTCCTCGCCGGCGCATTCCAGCGGCGTGACGTAGCCGCCGTCCTCGCGCACATCCACCACCTCAACGCCCGGAGCATCCCGCAACGCGGCGCGCGCCTCGCCCGCGGTGACCGGCAGTTCGAACTCGACGTTCACCGCCTCGCCATGGCCGATGAACACCGGCACGCGCACGCACGTCGCATGCACGGCAATATCGGGGTCGAGAATCTTCCTGGTCTCGACTGCCATCTTCCATTCCTCCTTGGTCGAGCCGTCGTCGAGGAACTTGTCGATGTGCGGGATGCAGTTGAAGGCGATCTCCTTGGTGAACTGCTGTGGTGCGGAGGACTCGTATACGAAGGACGACTTGGTGTGGTTGAACAGCTCGTCCATGCCTTCCTTGCCTGCGCCGGACACCGACTGGTAGGTCGCCACGACCACCCGCTTGATCCGAAATTGGTCATGCAGCGGCTTCAGCGCCACCACCAACTGGATGGTGGAGCAGTTGGGGTTGGCAATGATGTTGCGGCGTCCGAACTTTGCCAGCGCCTGCGGGTTCACTTCGGGCACGACCAGCGGAACGTCGGGCTCCATGCGGAAATGGCTGGTGTTGTCGATCACCACGCACCCGGCGGCGGCGGCACGTGGCGCATGCACGGCGGAGACCGCGGCGCCGGGTGAAAACAGCCCGATATTCCAGCCGCGGAAATCGAAGGTCTCCAGATTGCGGACCGTGAGCACCTTCTTCTCGCCGAACGACACCTCCTGCCCGGTGGACCGGCCCGACGCGAGCGCCGCCACCTCGTCGGCAGGAAATTTCCGCTCGGCCAGCGTCTTCAGCATCTCGCGTCCGACCGCTCCGGTGGCCCCGACGACGGCGACCCTGTAGCCCATTCTCGTCACTCCTGTTCCGCGTGCGGCATTAGCCCGGCCGGCCGCCCAAGAGCAAGCTTCTCACGAGGCCGCAAGCGGCGTCGCATCACCCGATTGGGCGGCAATCAGCTCGGCGTCCCTGGCCTGCGCTCTCGCCACCGCTGGCCTGACATTGAATTGGGCGAGATAGCCGGTGATCTCCGGAAGTTCCGGCACCAGCTTGAACCCGGTCGTCCAGGTCAGCGCCGTACCCCACAGCACATCGGCAGCCGAGAAGCGCTCGCCGAGCAGCCACGGTCCGCGCTTCAATTGCGCCGTGAGAGTCGCCAGCATGGTGTCGTAATCGCCATACGGCGACATTGCCTGGCCGCCGGGCTCGCGGTTCATGGCGCGATCCACCACCGCCGGCTCGAAGCACGCGGCGTAGAACACCATCCAGCGCAGATACGGCCCCCGCAACGAATCGCCGATGGCGGGCGCCAGTCCGGATTCCGGGAACAGGTCGGCGAGATAGAGGTAAATGGCTACCTGCTCGGTGACCAGCGCATCGTCATGCAGGATGGCTGGCACCTTTCCCATCGGGTTGATCGCGAGATAATCGGATCGCCGCTGCTCGCCAGCCTTCATGTCGAGCACGCGCAACGCGTACGGGGCGCCGATCTCCTCCAGCAGCACCAACGTACCGGAGGAGCGCGTGTGTGGCGAATGGAACAGGGTGATGTCGCGAATGGCGATCATGCTCGTCCTCCTTGATCGCGGCGAGCCGGGGCAGACTCGACGCACGATTTTGCCACCGTGCATGTAGTCTGGCGGCATGACGCCGCAAGTTGACCCGGGGCTGTTCAAGCCCGCCCTCATCATCCTCGCCGCGACGGCGGTCGTGATACCGCTGTTCCATCGGCTGCGGCTCAGCCCGATCCTGGGGTTCATGCTGGTCGGCGCGGCGGTCGGGCCGTTCGGGCTCGGCATCCTGGCGGACCGGCTGCCGCTGCTGGATGCCATCACCCTCAGCCGGCCCGAGACCATCGAGCCCATCGCCCAGCTTGGCATCAGCATGCTGATGTTCATGATCGGATTGGAACTGTCGCTGGAACGCTTGCGCGTGATGCGCCGCCTGGTGTTCGGGCTGGGGCTTCTGCAGTTCGTTCTGAGCACGCTGGCGCTGGCAGCCGCCGCATGGGTGCTCGGTGCGCCGCCTGGCCTCGCCGTTGTGGCCGGGGCAGCCCTGGCGATGTCGTCCACCGCCGTCGTCGTGCAGGTGCTCTCCGACGAGAGGCGGATGGCCGGCCCCGTCGGCCGAACGTCGCTGGGAATCCTGCTGTTTCAGGACATTGCCGCGGTCCCGGTGCTGTTCGTCATCAGCGTGCTGGGCGCTAATCCGTCCGGCGGGGACGGCAATTACGCATGGACGATCGGCCAGGCGGTCGTTGTCGTGATCGGCCTGATCGCCGCCGGGAGGCTGGTGCTGCGTCCGCTGTTCCGCAGCGTGGCCCGCACCGGCAGCGCCGAACTGTTCGTCGCCGCCTGCCTGCTGGTGATCCTCGCCACCGGACTGGCGACCGCCGCGGTTGGCCTGCCAATGGAACTGGGCTCGCTGATCGCCGGCCTGCTGCTCGCCGAGACCGAGTTCCGCCGCCAGATCGAGGTGACCATCGACCCGTTCAAGGGTCTGCTGATCGGTGTCTTCCTGATCTCGGTCGGCATGAGCGTCGATGTGGGCCGCGTCGTCGCGGACGCCCCGCGATTGGCCGGTTTCGGCCTGCTCCTGATGGCGATCAAGCTCGCGATCGTTGCCGTCCTGGCGCGCGCCTTCCGTCTGCGCTGGCTGACCGGCCTGCAGGCAGGGCTGCTGCTCGGCCCAGGCGGCGAGTTCGGCTTCGTCATCCTCGGCCTGGCGCGTGCGGAGCATCTGATCGGGGCAGACGCCGCGCGCTTGCCGCTGATCCTGGTCGCCGTGACGATGGCGTGCATTCCGCTGCTGTCGGCGCTGGGCAGGCTGATCGCTCGCCGGACACCGGCGCCACCGATGGCCCAGCCGGCGCTGGTGGCCGCATTGCCCGACGATCCGACACCCCGCGTCATCCTGGCCGGTTTCGGCCGCGTCGGCGAAACGGTGGCCGCGCTGCTCGAGGTGCATGGCGTGCCCTACGTCGCGGTCGATAGCGACCTCGACCGCGTTGCCGCCGTGCGCAAGGCGCGGCGTTCGGTGTTCTGGGGGGACATCACCCAGGTTGAACTCCTGCAGCGTCTGCACATCGACACCGCCCGCGCCCTGGTCGTGACGATGAGCGATCATGCCGCGAGCGATCGCCTGGTTGCGGCCGCACGCGGCCAGCGCGACGATCTGCTGATCATCGTGCGTGCCCGCGACGCGCGCCACGCGGCACACCTGTATGGGATCGGCGCGACCGATGCGATTCCGGAGACGATCGAGGCCAGTCTGCAGCTGTCCGAGGCGGTGCTGGTCGATCTCGGTGTGCCGATGGGCCCGGTGATCGCCACGATCCACGAGAAGCGCGCCGAGATGCAGGCCGAGATCAGGGCGATGGCACCCGATGCCGAAGTCCGTCCGTTGGGCCGACGCCGGCTCCGGGATATGCTGCAACGGAGCGGATGATGCGACCTCGCATACGTCGATCGTCGGGGTGGACGCTTTCCGCGACATGGAGGACATAATCGACACCTGAGCGGAGGTCGCCATGCTGCAGATCAAGCAACTCGACCATCTGGTCCTGCGGGTCGTGAACCTGCAGGCGATGATGCACTTCTACATGGACGTGCTGGGGTGCTCGCTGGAGAAGGTGCAGGAGAAGATCGGCCTGTACCAACTCCGGGCGGGCAGCGCGTTGATCGACCTGGTGCCGGTGGATGGCCCGGCCGGACAGAAAGGCGGGGCCGCGCCGGGGAAGGATGCCCGGAACCTCGACCATTTCTGCCTGCAGATCGAGCCGTTCGACGCCGAGGCGATTATCGCTCATCTGAAGCGGCACGGCGCCGAGCCTGGTCCGGTCGAGTTGCGTTATGGCGCTGCTGGACAGGGGCCGTCGATCTACGTTCCCGATCCGGAAGGCAACATGGTGGAGCTGAAAGGCCCGCCGTGGGAGTCGGCCGCAAAGACCTGACCATACCCAGAGTGCGCCTCGCCCTGTGGCGCGACCGCGGAACGTTTGCGTAGCTGTCGTCATGCCCGCGAAAGCGGGCACCCAGGCTGAACTGCACCGCTATCCTCGGCCCCTCGGCCTGCGCTCGGACGGGTCTGGCTTCCCCCGCCTGCGCGAGAATGACAACGATGAGATCGCCAGCATCGCGATGTGCGATTGCCGGGGCTTGCTTTGCCAACGCCCTTGCGCCACCTGTCCCGCCATGATCCAAGCCCGCGGATAAAGCACGGTCGGAAGCCAGATGCCCGATTGCATGCCAGATCCCGCCGCCACGCCGGCCCTCGCTGCTGAACGCGTGCTGATCCTCGACTTCGGCAGCCAGGTCACCCAGCTGATAGCCCGGCGGCTGCGGGAGTCCGGGGTCTATTGCGAGATCTGGCCGTTCAACGTCGATCCAGACCGCATCGCCGCATGGCAACCGCGTGGGATCATCCTGTCCGGTGGTCCGGCCAGTCTCACCGAGGGCGCTTCGCCGCGCGCCCCACAGGCGGTGTTCGAGGCGGGCGTTCCGGTACTCGGCATCTGCTACGGCATGCAGACCATGTGCGATCAGTTGGGTGGCGAGGTTTCGCGGTCCGAGCATCGCGAATTCGGCCGCGCCTTCGTGGATCTGACGGGTGACTGCGTGCTGTTCCAGGGTGTCTGGCACAAGGGCGGACGCGAGCAGGTCTGGATGAGCCATGGCGACCGCGTCACCCGCATTCCGCCTGGTTTCCGTGCCGTCGGCGTCAGCGAGGGCGCGCCGTTCGCCGCAATCGCTGATGATGCGCGGCGGTTCTACGGCCTGTTGTTCCATCCGGAGGTGGCGCACACGCCGCACGGCCCTGCCCTGCTGCGCAACTTCACGCATGGCGTGCTCGGCCTGTCGGGCACGTGGACGATGGCGGGGTTTCGTGCCACCGAGATCGCCCGCATCCGTGCCGAAGTCGGCAAAGGGCGGGTCATCTGCGGCCTGTCCGGCGGGGTCGATTCGTCCGTTGCCGCGGTGCTGATCCATGAGGCGATCGGCGACCAGCTCACCTGTATCTTCGTTGACCATGGGATGTTGCGACAGAGCGAGGCCGAGGAAGTCGTCGCCACTTTCCGCGATCGGTTCAACATCCGTTTGGTGCATCGCGACGCATCCGATGCATTCCTGGCGGCGCTCGATGGCGTGACGGATCCCGAACAAAAGCGCAAGACGATCGGGCGGCTGTTCATCGATGTGTTCGATCAGGAGGCGCACAAGCTGGGCGGTGCCGACTATCTGGCGCAGGGCACGCTGTACCCGGACGTGATCGAGAGTGTCAGCTTCACCGGCGGCCCATCGGTCACCATCAAGTCGCATCACAATGTCGGCGGTCTGCCGGATCGCATGCGCCTCAAGCTGATCGAGCCGCTGCGGGAATTGTTCAAGGACGAGGTGCGCGTGCTCGGGCGCGAACTGGGCATTCCGGAGACCATCGTGGGGCGGCATCCCTTCCCTGGTCCGGGGCTTGCCATCCGCATGCCAGGTGCGATCACGCAGGACAAGTTGGAGCTCCTGCGCAAGGCGGATGCCATCTTCCTGGACGAGATCCGAGCGGCCGGACTTTACGACGCGATCTGGCAGGCATTCGCGGTGTTGCTGCCCGTGCGCACCGTCGGCGTGATGGGTGACGGCCGCACCTATGATTACGCCTGTGCGCTGCGTGCCGTCACCTCGACCGACGGCATGACCGCCGATATCTATCCGTTCGATGCGGGTTTTCTTGCCCGCGTCTCGGGCCGCATCGTGAACGAGGTGCGCGGCATCAACCGCGTAACCTACGACATCACCAGCAAGCCGCCCGGCACCATCGAGTGGGAGTGAGGGAGGATACCGTGGGGTAGTATCCGATGGCAAAGGACACTCGGGCAAATCCTAGGCTATCGATAGCAGTCGATAGATTGTAGGCGACCCGCAGATTTGCCGCTCTGTCGGGCGTTCCCGCTCTTGGAACGGCGCCCACGCGCCGTCAGGCCCACCCCGACCTTCGCAACTTTGTGGCCTTCAAATATTCGGTCGCGCGCTGCTCGAAGAAGTTAGCGCGCGCGACCAGTTCTCGGCGGCGTCGTCGCTCTACAGAAAGACGAAGCGGCAACGCTTGCACGCTTGCGAGAGCTGATCTCATTGTAGCGTGGATGACTCACTGTCAGAGCTTCACGAACCGATAGGCAAAGCGATCGGTCTCGCCCTTGATCGAGGGATCGAACACTTTGATCGAGTGCGAATCGTCCTTGTTCGCGAGCATGGTGCTCTCTGCATCCAGTACGAAGCCGGCCGCCTCCACCTCCGCGCGAACGGATGCAGGCTCAATCCGATGCAGCGACTGGGCGTCGCTCGTGCCCGCCCCGACAGCGGCGGCGTGGTCTACGATGACGTAGGACCCACCGGGCTTCAGGCGCGCGTAGACAGCTCGATTGAAGTGAGCCGCCGTCCCACCCCTGGCCTGGATCAGTGCGGTATGGAGATCGTGGTAGAACAGGTGCAGCCACAGGACATCCGCTGGTTGCGTGGCCTCCGGCATCGCCACGAGGTCCGCCGAGACGGCTTCGACGTTCTCTCGGCCCGGCTCATTCGCAAGCGTCCGCATGCGGCCGACCGGATCGTTCTTGAAGTGGGCGACTTCGGCCGGCACGAAGCTGTAGACCCGTCCTTCGGGTCCCACGATGTCGGAGAAGAGACGGGTCCAGTCGCCGTCGCCCGGGTAAACGTCGATGACGGTGGAGCCCGCATCGACGCGTGCGAACCGGATCAATTCGGATACCTTGGATTGGTCGTACATCGGGATCTCCTTTACGGTTGAGCATTCGACGAGCGCGCGGCGTGCGAGGCGGCGATCCACGGCTCATTCACCTTCGACACCGAACCGATGGCCGCAGTTGGCCAGCGCTACGCCGGCCCGGACGCGTCGATCTGCGCGGCCCGCGCCAGTGCTTGGGTATCGACGTATTCCCGGATGTTGGTCAGTCTGCCGTCCCGGACTGTGATGGCGAAGATCCAGTCGTCCTCGAACGTCTTGTTCGTGGCTTTGATCTTTCCCCTCGCGAAGCCGACGACCAGGACCCGGTCTCCTTGCGCTACGAACTCCCGCGGTTCCGTGGACGTTTCTATCGACTTGGATGCCGTCTCAAGCAAATTCACCAGCCCCGCGTGTCCGCGGTGCGTTCCGGCCAGCGGCCAGTCCGTGCCCGGAATGATCCACTCGATGTCTTCGGCGACCAGCGCCAGGAGAGCCTCCCTGTCGCCGCGGCCGATCGTGGCGAAGAAGTCCTTCACGGTCTGGATGTTCTTCTCAATGCTCATGGGAATTACTCCATTTCGCACGGATCGGATCGCGCTCGATCCGATCCGTGCACAGTGGCCCTGCCGGTGGGCACGTCGTGTTCATCAGTCGAACTTGACCAGGTCCTTAAAGATCAGATGACCCCAGCTATTACCGCGCGCCTGGACCAGCAGCCCACCTTCCGACAGCCCGCCAAGTTTGATCGGCGAGAAACCGAGATTTTCCGCGAGCGTACCAATCTCCGCTGCGGCAGCGTCATCGTCGCTCGTCAGGAACACGACTCTCCTGCCACCATGCACGCCCGGATCTTGGTCAAGCGTGGCAGCGATCAAGTGGTTGAAGCCCTTGACCAGCCTTGCACCACCGAAGGCCTGGGCGATGAACTTGGAAGAAGGCTGTCCTCCCAATTCCTCAGGGGGCACGCCGTAGGCGTTGATCACATCGATGATCGTCTTGCCCTGCCAGGTGGGGAGCGCCTTCGCGACGTCCGGATGCGACTCGAAACGTACAGCCAAAAAGATGATGTCCGCCTTGACCGCGTCCGCCAGTTTTTTGGGAATGATCGTGGGCCCGATCGCGGCCGCGGCGGCTGCAAAGCTTTCCGGGTTGCGCGTGGTTGCAACGGAAACTTCGATGCCCTTGCGGGCAAACGCCTTAGCAAGAGCCTGGCCGATATTGCCGAATCCTACAATTGAATAGCTCATAATGTTCTCCGATCTTGTGTTAACGCCGGGGTTAGACCTGCGCCATGCCTCCATCGACAGCGAGATCCACGCCGGTGATGAAAGAACTTTCATCGGAGGCGAGGAACGTGACGGCAGCCGCGATTTCCTCTGGCTTGCCCCTGCGACCCATTGGGATCTGTGAAGCAAACTGGGCGGCCGCTTGCTCGGCTTGCTCAGGGGTAAGGCCCGTCGTTGTCTCTAAGGCGTGCGTCTCGGTTGGTCCGGGGCTCATCGTATTCACGCGGATTTTGCGGTCTTTCAGCTCCAGCGTCCAAGCGCGCGAGAAGTTGCGCACAGCCGCCTTACTCGCGGCGTAGGCGCTAAACCCCGGCAGCCCCAACACGTTCGAGACTGAAGAGGTCAGGATAATCGAACCGCCGTCTTTGAAGAGGGGAAGGGCCTTCTGCACCGTAAAGAACAGCCCCTTCACGTTCACATCGAAGGTCTGGTCAAAATGGGCCTCAGTAGCTACCGCGAGCGGTGCGATTGTCCCCGCGCCCGCGTTCGCAAAGAGAATGTCGATGTGACCATGTTGCTCTTTCACGACGGAATAGAGCCGGTCCAGATCTTCCAAGCGCGACACGTCGCCCACGACGGTCGTAACATTTTCCTTGATGAAGGCTGCCGCCTCCTTCAGCTCTTTCTCTCGTCGCCCGGTGATCACGACGTGCGCACCTTCTTCCACGAAGCGCTTGGCTGTGGCCAACCCAATCCCGCTGCTTCCGCCCGTGATGACTGCGACCTTGCCTTCTAGTTTTTTCATAATTTGTTTATCTTTCGTTGTGTGTGGACCAGGCACGGGACCGCGCCGGGATCAGAGTTGCGCAAGGCCGCCGTCGACGGCGACCTCGCTGGCGGTCATGAAGCTGCTGTCCGACGACGCCAGAAAGGCGGCCACCGCGCCGATCTCCGCCGGATCGGCCATGCGCTGAAGCGGAGTCATCGAGGCGAAGAGCTTCTGGCCCTCCTCGCCCAGCGCTTCCTTCGCGAGTTCTGTCGCAGTCGCCCCGGGCGACAGCACGTTTACCCGGATGCCGGTGCCCTTCAGGTCCTCCGCCCAGGTCCGCGCGAGGTTGCGCACTGCCGCCTTGCTCGCGCTGTAGGCGCTCATACCCGGGGCGCCCGTGGTGCCGGCGCTCGATCCGGTCAGGATGATCGAACCGCCCTGGCCCATCAGCGGCAGCGCCTTCTGGACCGTGAAGATCGTACCCTTCACATTGGTGTCGAAGGTTTCGTCAATGTGCTCGGCGGTGATCTCGCCGAGCCGAAGCTGGCTTCCCGCCCCGGCATTGGCGAAGACGATGTCGAGGGTTCCGCGCTCGGCCTTCACCGCCGCGTAGAGTCGGTCGAGGTCGGCCTCATCCGAGACCGAGCCCTTCACCGCGCGGGCATTGGGCCCGAGGGCGGCTACAGCAGTGTCGAGCGCTTCCTGCCTGCGGCCAAAGATGAAGACGACGGCGCCCTCCTCGATGAAGCGCTTCGCTGCGGCGCGGCCGATGCCGGTAGCGCCACCTGTGATGACTGCAACCTTGCCGTCTAGCTTTCCCATGACTTTTCCTTTCGGGCTCTGCCTTTGATCGTTCGGGAAGAACCCCCCGAGAGCCTGGAGGTTAGTCTGCCGGGGTCGGGCGTTGAGTGCGGAAGCGTGCACATCGGTGGTGCGAAATCGATCCGGCTGGACGGCTATGTCAGCGCGACGATCGCCGTACCTCTGGTCGATGTGCTGGATATGGGCTTTGGAAGGCGCGGCTCGCGGCGCAAGATTGCACCATGATCGACTGGGATGACGTTCGCTACTTTCTTGCCGTCGCGCGCGGAGGCTCGGTGCGGGCCGCCGCCGGGCGCCTCGGGGTGAATCACTCGACCGTGCTGCGACGCATCGCTCAGCTCGAGGAACGCCTCGGAGCGCACATGTTCGAAAAGCTGCCTTCGGGCTACCGCCTGACGGCTGCGGGCGAGGAGGTCCTCGAGCTCGCGAACCAGATGGAAGCGTCGTCGCACCAGCTGGAGACGCGCGTGTTCGGTCGCGACCAGAGCGTGCGCGGGCTTCTGCGGGTGACGCTGGCGCCGCCCCTCGCGACCCACCTGCTCATGCCGGACTTCGCCGATTTCGCGCGTCTGCATCCGGACATCGAGATGGAAATCCTGTCGTCCGGCGATCTGGCAAATCTGACCAACCGAGAGGCCGATGTCGCGATCCGCGTCGTTTACGACCGCAAAACCCTGCCGCTCAACCTTCACGGCGTGAAAGGACCGGAGCTGTTCGGCGGGGTCTATATATCTCGCGATCGACTAGCCGCGTGGCGTGCGGACGCGCCTGATCCCATCCGGTGGATTGTCATAAGCATTCATGGAATTCCGGATTGGGCCAGCGAGGGTGAGGTTCGCACGACAGGGGTTCCGTTCAGGACCACGGATGCCGAGGCGCAGATCGTTGCTGTACGGCAAGGGATCGGGATGACGACACTGCCGTGCTTCATTGGCGATGCCGACCGCCTGCTGGTGAGGGTGCCGGGCACCGACCTGCACATGTACGGAACGCTCTGGCTTCTCACACAGGGAGAGACGCGCAAGACGAAGCGCGTGCGGCTCTTCACTGAGTTCGTATCCCGCAGGCTCGCCGCGTACGCGCCGCTTCTCGCGGGACTGTCCTTATCGCGCGACTGACGCGCGGCAGGCCGCCGGCAACGCTTGCCGTAATCCGGTCGGAAGCCGAGCTGCGATCGCTCCAAGCGGCGTCGTTCAATCCGCGAATGTTGCGCCGTATCGCAACCGGCGCGAGGGCCACACTACTGACGGCGACGGACTTCACCATCGCTGACGGTCTTTTTGGCAAGCTGGAGACGCCGCTGATGGAACCCCAACATTTCGGACGCGAGGGGCCAGAGCCGCCAGCGTGAAGTTTCGAGGAATCTGATGGTCTAGGTCGCTTACCGCTGCGGGACGGCGTTGTGACCTGGATCGCGTGTAGCTGAGCCGTTGCCTAAACAACATTGCGAGAATTGTCGCGGACGCGCCGCGACGTGTCGCGCCCTCGGGCTGCCTCCGCCAGTTTGATAAGGGCGAGGCGCACTTTGGCGTCTTCGCATGGCTCCGCCGGCTCCCGAAGCGCTCAACCGGCCCAGGCGTGAGCCTGAAACGGCGCTTCCAGAGGAGTTTTCGTGATGCTGCCGGTGTAGTTCGTGATCGTGGACGCGGCGACGATGGCGATGACCTCGAGGGCATGATCCTTGCCGAAGCCGGCCGCGATGAATTGATCGACGTCCTCATCGTCGAGACGTCCGCGCTTTTCGATCATCGTCTTCGCCAGAGCCGACAGCGCGGCGAGTTTGCTGTCCCTGGGCAGACGACCCTCACGAATGGCCTGCACATCCGCCGGATCGATCCCCTCCTTGAGCGCCAGAGCCGTATGGAACGCGACGGCCCAGGTGCACGCGTTGGTGACCGCGTCGGTGAGCAGAACGGTCTGGACCTGCGCTTCCGTGAAGCTGCCGCCATGCACATTCCCGAACAGACCGACGAGGCTGTTGATCAGAACCGGAGACGTCGCCATCGCGCCGGCGATGTTCGGGATCATGCCGAATGCCGACTGCAATTGCCGCAGCGCCGGCTTCGAGCGTTCGGGTGCGGATTCCATTGTGTGAACTGGAAAGTTTGTCATGTGAGTCAGCCTCTATTGATGTTGCCGTGGGATCATCGCGGCGGATGCCTTGACTGATCCCGCTGCAATCCATTTAGGAGCGCGACCGTTGGCGGGCACGCCAATAAACCCTCGGTTCTCGCCAAACGGCCTTGCGCTGGCGAGGTCATTCTCCGCCCGCGGCCGGAACGGCGATGCCGAGTTTGGCGGCGACACGCCGCGCCGTTTGCTCGCGCTGCGCCGTGATGGCCCGCACCGATCGCCGCGCCTGTTCCAGTATCGCGGCTGGCGCCGTCTCGGGCGTGCCGCTGTCGAAGGGCGGCTCCGGCGCATAGACCATGTGAAGCTGGATGGCCTGCGCGGCCTCGTCGCCGCGCAACTCGGCCGCGAGGCGCAAGGCGCCGTCGATGCCGGCCGTGACGCCGGCGGCGAAGACCCAGGCGCCATCGACGACCACCCGTTCGTTGACCGGGATCGCGCCGAAGAACGGCAGCAGGTGAAACGACGCCCAATGCGTCGTCGCCCGGCGTCCCTTGAGCAGGCCGGCCGCGCCGCAGAGCAGCGCGCCCGTGCACACCGAGAAAATGCTGCACGCGCCTGCCGCCTGCTGCCGGATCCAGCCCAGCACTTCGGCGTCCTCCATCAAGGCTTCCTGGCCGAAGCCGCCCGGCACGTGCAGGACATCCAGCGGCGGCGCATCGGCCAGGGTCGCGTCAGGCGTAAGCCACAATCCTTTCAGATCGCGAACGGGCGCTGCGGTCTTGCCGTAGATGCGATAGGTCGAGTTCGGGATGCGCGACAGCACCTCGAACGGTCCTGTCAGGTCGATCTGATCGACGCCCTCGAACAAGAGGGAGCCGATGTGCAGGTGGGTGTCATGCGGGATCATGGTCATCTCCAGGTCCGAGGTCAGCGATAGACAAGGCGAACCTAGCCGGGCATGGTTTGGCGGAAATGCCAAAGTCCCCTCGCTCCTCGCCAAACGCGATCCGCGCCATCGACGTGCTCACCTTCCCGGCGGTGCAGTTGCTCGATGTCACGGGGCCGGTTCAGGTGTTCGCCTCCGCCAACGATCTCGTCGCCGGCGCCGGAGGCGCGCCGCCCTACCTGCTCAGGCTCGTGGCGCAAGGCGGCGAAGGCGTCACGGCCTCGGCCGGCGTGGCGCTTGCAGCAGGTCCGCTCACGCCAACTCGGCGAGGCGCTGGATACCTTGCTCGTCGCCGGCGGCCAGGGGGTCGAGGCGGCGGCCGACGAACCCGGTACTGGTCGATTGGGTGCGGCAGCGGGCGACGCAGGCGCGTCGCGTCGCCTCTGTCTGCACCGGCGCATTCCTGCTCGCCGCCGCAGGCGTGCTGGACGGGCGCCGCGCGGTGACCCATTGGAAGTACTGCGCCAGGCTTGCCCAGCGCTTTCCCGCCGTGCGTGTCGAGCCCGATCCGATTTTCGTGTGCGACGGTCCGGTCTGGACCTCGGCCGGGGTGACGGCCGGGATCGATCTGGCGCTGGCGCTCGTGGAAGAGGACCTCGGCCGTTCCGTGGCGCTCGCCGTGGCCCGCTACCTGGTCGTCTTCCTCAAGCGTCCCGGCGGACAGGCGCAGTTCAGCGCTGCCCTGGCCTTGCAAGCAGCGGACGACAAGTTCGGCGCGCTCCATGACTGGATCAACGGCCATCTCGGCGACGATCTTTCGCTTTCGGTCCTGGCCGATCAGGCCGGGCATGAGCGAGCGCAGTTTCAGCCGGCACTATGCCGAGGCGACCGGGCAAACGCCGGCCCGCGCCATTGAGCGGCTGAGGGTGGAAGCGGCGCGGCGTCTGCTTTCGGAGTCACGCATGCCGGTCAAACGGATCGCGCAGCGTTGCGGCTTCGGCTCGGAGGAAACAATGCGCCGCAGCTTCCTGCGCCTGCTCGCCGTCACGCCGCAAGACTACC